>NZ_CP174386.1:0-20000 GCF_045801155.1 Leuconostoc falkenbergense
GTGACTAAACCAATCACAAAAGAAGAATTGTGGTCTAAAGTCCAAGCTGAATTTTTCACAAAACTCGGTCGTGTGACTTTTTCTACCTATATAGAACCACTCAAACCCATAACGCTAGAAGATACTAGTTTGACGCTATCTGTCCCAAGCGACATGGCGCAAGATATCATTGATCAGTGGGACCGCGAGTACTCAATGGATTTTGTGCAATTTGCCATGACCATTGCTGATGGCTTTATCAAGCCAGACCTTCAAATTGCCCAACCAAAAACGACAGCTGCTGCACCAACGCTTGACAACTTGCCGTTTACACGGGAATCCGATTTAAATCCCGACTTTACATTTGAAAAATTCGTCATTGGTTCAGGTAATGAAAATGCCTACGCTGTGGCGCGCGCAGTAGCTGATGAACCGGGACAAGTCTACAATCCTTATTTGATTTACGGTGGTGTTGGACTAGGGAAGACTCACTTGATGCAAGCCATTGGTAACGCTTATGCCACTTCCACGCCGTCAGCACACATCAAATATGCCACGGCTGAAGATTTCTTGAATGATTTCACCGAATCTTTGCGAGCTGGTGATGGGGCAACTGCCGCTTTTAAACAAGAATATCGTTCTGTTGATTTATTATTAGTCGATGATATTCAATTCTGGTCAGGAAAAGAGAAGGTTCAAGAAGAATTCTTCAATACTTTCAATGTCCTCACCAAAAATGGTAAACAAATCGTTATGACTTCCGATAAGTTACCAACGGAAATAGTCGATTTGCAAACGCGATTAACATCACGATTTGAAGCGGGTATTATGATGGACATTCAAAAGCCTGATTTACCAACGCGTGTTGCCATTTTGCAAAATTTGTCTGAATCAGATGGCCTGACAATTCCAAATGATGTATTGGAATTAATTGCTGAAAAGATTGACTCCAACGTTCGAAGTTTGGAAGGGGCCTTTCATAAATTTGAAGCCAGTCTACGCTATATGAACAAGCCAGCAACCAAGGAAACGGCACAACAAATCTTAGGGGACCTGAACATTAATCAAGGGTTCAAAATTACAGTCGAAAGAATACAGCAAGTGGTAGCCGATTACTACATGCAAACGATTGATGACCTCAAAAGTTCAAGTCGCAAGAAGGATTTGGTCACAGCCCGACACGTTGCCATGTATCTCACGCGAACATTAACTAACGAAAGTTTGCCAGATATTGGCCGCGCGTTTGGTGGCCGCGATCATTCTAGTGTGTTACATGCCACCACAAAAATTACCGAAAAGTCAGAAAGTGATCCACGCACAAAAGAAATGCTTGATGCGCTAACAGACGAAATTAAAAACGGCAAATAGCACACTTATCGTGATATAGTGGCAATAGGAGAGGCGAGAGGCCGTGTGTATAACTGGTAATAAGTGACAAAGTTTTCCAACAGGTTTGTGAACAACTAATTGCTTACATGTCTTTATTCACATCCCAGTTTTCCACAACTTCCACACCCCTTATTATTACTACTAGATCTTTTATCTTTATTAAGAACATATTGCTGGTATATTGGTGTTAAGTAAAAAGGAGCCTATTTATGCAATTTACAATTAATCGACAAGCATTTATTAAAGCCTTAAATGATGTGTCTCGTGCTATTTCATCACGGACAACGATTCCTATTTTGACAAATATCAAATTAGTTTTAAATGATGAGGAACTGATTCTCACTGGATCTAATGCAGATATTTCAATTGAAACAACGATTCCACAATCAGATACAAGTGCACAACTCGTCATTACACAACCCGGTGGCATTACATTGCCAGCAACTTTTTTCACAAATATCGTTAAACGGTTGCCTGCTGACAATATGACACTAGCCATTGATGGCCTTCGAGCAGCTATCACATCAGGTGCTTCAGCCTTTACAATTAATGGTCAAGATGTTCAAAACTATCCACAATTACCTGAAATGGAAGACGTTCAAAGTTTGAGTGTTTCAGCAGCGCAATTAGTCGATATTATTTCCCAAACAAAAATATCAGCTTCAACACAAGAAAGTCGACCAATTTTAACAGGTATTCATTTACAACTGACTGGGAATAGTGTAAAAGCAGTGACAACCGACTCTCACCGTTTGTCACAACGAATCGTGACATTAACAGGTACAGATGCTGATGCTGATGTTGATGCCGATGTGATTATTCCGGCTAAGGCTTTTAATGAGCTACAATCACTATTAGAAGGTCAAGATCGTGTCGATATTAAATTAGCGGCAAATCAGGCTGTATTTGACTTGGGACACACAACATTCTACACGCGCTTACTAGAGGGGAATTATCCGGAAACAGACCGTTTGATTCCAACAGAAAGTACAACAGCTATTACGATTGAAGCCAGTGCATTATTAGGCGCTATTGATCGTGCTAGTTTGCTGAGTCACGAAAGTCGTAACAACGTTGTCCAACTATCGCTGAAAAATGGTGCAGCTGTTTTGACTGGCAATTCTCAAGAAGTAGGGCAAGTCAAAGAAGAGTTAGGCGCACAGACAATTGATGGGGATGATTTAGATATTTCATTTAACCCTGATTATGTCCGTGACGCGTTACGTGTTTTCAATGGTAAAAGTGTTGATGTGAAGTTTACAAGTAATTTGCGTCCCTTTACTTTGACACCTGCTGGTGAAACTGACAACAAACAACTGCAACTAATTACACCTGTCCGAACATTTTAATCGGATATAGTCAAATAACCCTTAAAAACTTAAAATTAACCGTTTAACTCAGAATAAACCAACTACCCACAAACGGTCTAAAATCGCTTATATGCAATTTTAGACCGTTTTTTTAAGACTTTGACCTTAAGAAATGGTATAATACTAGATGTAACTACTGTGAAGAAAGCGTGCGCCACTTTGACAACAACCGTACATATAACAACTGAATTTATCACGTTGACGCAACTCCTAAAAGAAGAAAATATCATTTCTTCGGGTGGTCAAGCCAAATACTACTTGATGGATCATCCGGTTTTGCTTAACGGAGAACCAGAAAATCGACGTGGTAAAAAGCTCTACGATCATGATGAAATCGAGATTGAAGGTGAGCGTTATTTCATTGAGTTGGCTGAAAATGTCGACGAACTAATCGCTGAGGCTGACGCACAAAAAGCAGCGCGTGCAGTCAATGCTAAAAAAACCATTCGAGATGATCGTATCAAAGCGCAGAAAGCGGCTGCAGCCAAGGCACGTAAGGAAGCTCGCTTTGCAGATATGCGCCGAAAAAATCAAACACGTTCGGGCGGATTTGGTCGACCAAAACGCAATAATCCAAAGGGACCATCTTCATGGAACTCGAGTCGCTAACGCTTAAAAACTATCGTAATTACGGTGATTTGACACTTGAATTTAGTGATGGTGTCAATGTGTTTTTAGGTGAAAATGCGCAAGGCAAAACAAATTTACTAGAAAGTATCTATGTTCTGGCTTTGGCACGATCGCATCGAACCAGTAGTGACAAAGACTTGATTCAGTGGTCTGAAAAGGAAGCAACCATTAGTGGTCGCGTGAAGCGCGCCATTAGTGACACGCCACTCTCATTAAACTTTTCAAATAAAGGTAAAAAAGCGCGCGTTAATCATTTAGAACAAAGCAAGCTTTCACAATACATTGGGCAACTCAATGTGATTTTGTTTGCACCTGAAGATTTGGAGTTAGTAAAGGGCGCGCCAAGTGTTCGTCGCCGATTTATTGACATGGAATTTGGTCAGATGAACCCGCTTTATCTGTATAATACGACACAGTATAAGCGCATTTTAAAAGAGCGAAATGCTTATTTAAAACGTTTGCAACTGAAACAAACAACAGACACCGTCTTTTTAGATGTTTTGTCAGAACAACTTGTCAATGTTGGGGCGCAAATTTTACTAGCACGTGAGTCATTTTTAAAGAAATTAGAACAAGCTGCGCAACCAATTCATGCTGAAATATCAGATCAAAGAGAAACGTTGCATCTTGTTTATAATAGTTCAGTTAATTTTGATGAAAAGGATGATTTGGCTGGTGTTACAGCGGCCTTTGAAGCGGCGCTACTGAAACAACGGGCTCGTGAAATTATGATGGGGTCAACACTCTTAGGACCACATCGCGATGATTTACAATTTATTGTCAATGACAATGATGTTGCTGTCTTTGGCTCGCAGGGGCAACAACGAACCACGGCATTGGCAGTCAAGTTAGCTGAAATTGATTTAATGCAACAAGAAACTGGGGAATACCCCGTATTATTGCTTGATGACGTACTCAGTGAACTTGATGCGAATCGGCAAACCCATCTTTTGTTGGCAATCCAAGATAAAGTGCAAACTTTTATCACGGCGCCATCGTTAACTGATGTGGCACGACAACTGATTCACACGCCTAAAGTGTTTCACGTGAAACATGGTGAAATAACCTTAGAAACGGAAAATTGAAAAGGAGAATGTGTTCGCAGATTATATCTGTTCACACGCTAATAATATGGCAGAGAATATCGAAAATGAAGCATTGGAGAACATTGATGGCATCGTGACAGATGATGCCGAGATTCGTCAAGCAAGTACTGTTCATGCTGCAGCAGGTGCTTACAATGCTGATCAAATTCAAGTTTTGGAAGGACTGGAAGCTGTCCGCAAACGCCCTGGCATGTACATTGGTACGACCACAGCGCAAGGCTTGCACCATTTGGTATGGGAAATTGTTGATAACGGGATTGATGAAGCATTAGCAGGTTTTGCCTCACACATTACCGTCACAATCGAAAAAGATAATTCAATCACGGTAACCGATGATGGCCGTGGTATTCCTGTCGACATTCAAACTAAAACGGGTAAGCCAGCCCTTGAAACTGTCTTTACGGTATTACACGCCGGTGGTAAATTTGGCGGTGGCGGTTATAAAGTATCTGGTGGTTTACACGGTGTTGGAGCTTCTGTTGTCAATGCTTTGTCAACGGATTTGGACGTTAGAGTTGTTCGTGATAATACTGTTTATTACATGGACTTCAAAGTGGGACGCGTCAACACACCGATGAAGCAATTGACTGAAAAGCCCACTATTGAGCGTGGCACAATTGTTCATTTTAAGCCAGATGCAGATATTTTCCGTGAAACAACAGTTTATAACTACAACACATTACTAACACGTGTGCGGGAATTGGCGTTTTTGAATAAAGGTTTGCGCATTTCAATCACAGATAATCGACCTGAAGAAGCCGTTTCTGAAAGCTTCCATTTTGAAGGCGGTATCAAAGAATACGTCAGTTATTTGAATAAGGACAAGACTGCTATTTTCCCTGAACCTGTCTATGTTGAGGGTGAAGAAAATGGCATTGTGGTGGAAGCTGCCTTACAGTACACTACCGATATTAAAGACAATCTGCGGACGTTTACTAACAATATCAATACCTATGAAGGTGGGACGCACGAGACTGGTTTTAAGACAGCCTTAACACGTGTGATCAATGATTACGCTCGCAAAAATGGTCAGCTCAAAGATAATGCAGAAAGTTTGACAGGGGAAGATGTGCGCGAAGGCATGACTGCTATCGTGTCAATCAAGCATCCAGATCCACAATTTGAAGGACAAACCAAAACTAAATTAGGTAACTCCGATGCACGTCAAGCAACGGACCGGATGTTCTCAGAAACGTTTAGCCGTTTCATGATGGAAAATCCAGCAGTTGCCAAGCAAATTGTCGAAAAAGGTGTCTTAGCCCAAAAAGCAAGATTAGCTGCCAAGCGTGCACGCGAAATGACACGCAAACAATCTGGTTTGGAAATTGGTAATTTGCCAGGTAAACTAGCTGATAATACCTCAAATGATCCTGAAATTTCAGAATTATTTATTGTTGAGGGTGATTCAGCCGGTGGTTCGGCTAAGCAAGGACGTAACCGTTTGACGCAAGCTATTTTGCCAATTCGAGGCAAAATTTTAAATGTTGGGAAAGCCTCATTGGATCGTGTGTTGGCCAACGAAGAAATTCGCTCATTGTTTACAGCAATGGGGACTGGATTTGGTGATGACTTTAATGTTGAAAAAGCCAATTACCACAAAGTCATTATTATGACAGATGCCGATGTCGATGGTGCCCATATTCGAACACTATTGTTAACGCTATTTTATCGCTATATGCGACCACTTGTTGACGCAGGCTATATTTATATTGCGCAGCCACCGCTTTATGGTGTTGCCTTAGGTAATAATAAATCAATGACGTACATTGATTCTGATGAAGAACTTGAAGACTATTTGTCACAATTACCATCCAATATTAAACCAAAAGTTCAACGTTATAAGGGACTTGGGGAAATGGATTATGATCAACTAGCAGATACAACCATGGATCCGCAGAACCGTCGTTTGTTACGAGTTGACCCAACTGATGCTGAGGAAGCCGAAGCAGTTATTGATATGTTAATGGGTGGGGATGTACCGCCACGTCGTAAGTTTATTGAAGACAATGCGGTCTTTGTTGAGAACTTGGATATTTAATAATTGCCATCCAGATGATTTACGTAATGTAAAATCATTCAAAATACTTACAAGGAGTTAAGCAGCATGTCTGAATCAAATGATAGTCGCATTAAAAACGCGAATTTGTCAGAACAAATGAAAACATCATTCTTGTCATACGCCATGTCAGTTATCGTGGCGCGTGCTTTACCAGATGTTCGTGATGGCATGAAGCCGGTTCACCGTCGTATTTTATATTCGATGATTGAACAAGGTAACACGCCAGATAAACCACACAAAAAATCAGCGCGTATCGTCGGTGATGTCATGGGTAAGTACCATCCGCACGGTGATTCAGCTATTTATGAATCAATGGTTCGTATGGCACAACCATTCTCATATCGACACATGTTGATTGATGGGCATGGTAACTTCGGCTCTGTTGATGGGGATGGCGCTGCTGCTATGCGTTATACCGAAGCACGCTTAAGTAAAGTTGCCATGGAAATGGTCCGAGATCTGAATAAAGATACGGTTGACTTTGTGCCTAACTATGATGGTGAAGAGCGTGAGCCTGAAGTCTTGCCGGCACGTTTCCCTAATTTATTGGTTAACGGCGCTACTGGTATCGCGGTCGGTATGACCACCAATATTCCGACTCATAATCTTGGGGAAGTTATTTCGGCACTTCATATTTTGATGAAAAAGCCTGAAGCAACGACTGCAGATTTGATGGAGGCATTGCCCGGACCTGATTTTCCAACAGGCGGCATTGTTATGGGAAAGTCTGGTATTCGTCGTGCCTATGAAACAGGCCGCGGTACTGTAACTGTTCGTGCTAAAGTCGACATTGAGCCAACAAAAAACGGTAAAGAACAAATTATTGTGACTGAATTGCCGTACGCAGTCAACAAAGCACGTTTGATTGAGCGCATTTCTGAACTAGCCCGTGAGAAGAAAATTGATGGCATCACCGGCATTCGAGATGAATCAGACCGTGAAGGACTGAGAATTTCTATTGACGTCCGTCGCGATGCCTCAGCCAGCGTTATTTTAAATAATTTGTACAAGCAAACATTATTGCAGACTAGCTTTAGTTTTAATATGCTAGCGATTGATCATGGCGCACCAAAAACAATGAGTTTGAAGGAAATTCTTGTTGCTTATTTAGCGCATCAGCGTGAAGTTATTCGTCGCCGTACTGCCTTTGATTTGCAAAAAGCGCAAGCACGTGCTCATATTTTAGAAGGTTTGCGCATTGCTTTGGATCATATTGATGCCATTATCAGTATTATCCGTGCGTCAGCTACTTCTGAAATCGCGAAAACACGGTTAATTGCTGATTATTCATTATCTGACAAACAAGCACAGGCCATTTTGGATATGCGTTTGGTTCGTCTGACTGGTTTGGAACGCGACAAAATTGAGGATGAATATCAAAAACTTGTCGCATTAATTGCTGATTTGAAGGATATTTTGGCACACGAAGAGCGTGTGGATCAAATCATTTATGATGAGTTATTAGAAATTCAGACTAAATTTGGTGATGCGCGACGTACCGAACTACAAGTCGGCGATGTGATGAGCATTGAAGATGAGGATCTCATTGAAGAAGAAGATGTCATTGTAACATTGACGGATAGTGGCTATATCAAGCGTGTACCAACTGCTGAATTTAAGGCACAAAATCGTGGTGGTCGTGGCGTGCAAGGCATGAACGTCCATGATGAAGATTTCGTCGATCAAATGGTTGCAACATCAACACATGATACACTGTTGTTCTTTACCAACAAAGGGAAAGTCTATCGTATGAAGGGCTATGAAGTGCCTGAGTATGGGCGCCAAGCCAAAGGAATTCCCGTTGTGAATCTTTTGAATTTTGAAAAAGATGAAAAAATTCAAACAGTGGTCAACGTTCGTGGTGAGGCCAGTGAAAGTAAAGACTATCTATTCTTCGTTACACGCTTAGGTGTTGTCAAGCGTACGGCAGTGAGCGAATTTTCAAATATTCGTACTAATGGTCTAAAAGCTGTTACGTTACATGATGATGATGAAGTGCTATCCGTTGAAATTACTGATGGGACACAAAATATTATCATTGCAACGCACAATGGCTATTCAGTTAGTTTTGCGGAGGCGGATGTTCGCGTTATGGGTCGTTCCGCTGCTGGTGTTCGTGGTATTCGTTTGCGTGAAGGTGACTGGGTAATTGGCTCTGATGTCTTACACGACAATGACAACGTGTTGGTTATTACTGAAAAAGGTTATGGTAAACAAACGCCGGTCAGTGAGTATCCAATTAAAGGTCGTGGTGGTAAAGGTATCAAAACGGCTAATATTACAGAGAAAAATGGGCCATTGGCAGGTATGATAATTGTCAATGGGCAAGAAGACATTATGGTGACGACTACCCAAGGGGTGATGATACGATTTAGCGTAGATTCAGTTAGTCAAACTGGTCGTGCAACACTTGGTGTTCGTTTGATAAGGCTTGAAGATGAGGCACAAGTTGCAACTTTGGCAAAAGTTGATCAGCAAGAAGAAGTAGCAGATGAAGATGTTTCACGTGAAACATCTGACAATGCACCACTTGATAATCAACAAATTGACCAAGTCTCACAATTATTAGATCGTGCACAAGATGATTCAGAATAATATTTAAAAAGAGTATCTCAATATTAATTGAGATACTCTTTTTTATCATGATTGAAGATACGACAAATTATGCTTGAAACGTCGTGAAACAGGTAATAAATCACCTGTGGTTAACAATAGCGTTTTGTCTTTTAGGCGATATTGTTGAATAAAATCGTGATTGACACAAAATGAAGCGTGAATTTGAAGAAATTTATCGTGAGATTGGCTGATTTGTTTGATTGTATTGCGTATTTGAGTCGTCGTGTTTGATTGATGAACATTGATATAATGACGTCCATTGTTACTACTCACATGAGAAATTGTATTCAAATCAAAAGTTTCAGTGTGTGCGCCATTGTGAATTGTCAGCCAGACTGGCATTTTAAGGTCAAATTGATTTAATCGTTGATAGGCCATTTGGACAGCATGTTGTAACTTTTTACCAAATTGTGCTTCAGGTTGTGCTTTTTGAATGAAATCGAGTGCACTAATATGTGATTGGAAAGTTTGTAATGATAATTCATCATGAGTCGTAATAATGATGATGGGAGAAACACAATCGGTTTGTCGAATCATTTTCGCTGTATTAATACCAGCGTGTAGGAGCCCTTTAATTTCTAAATCAAGTAAAACAATTTTTGGATGAGTGTCAGCTGCTAGAGCCGCAAGTAGTTTTGTTGGTGAATCAGTTATAAAACTGGTTGGCAAATAATGCTGAATTCGTTGCTGACCAATTGGGTCATCTTCAAGTACGTAAAAATTCATTGGTTGCTCCAAAAGTGAGTGTTTGTGTAAAAGTGTCGTGGCTGAGCGTTGTTCGCAATGAAACATCAGGTTGATGATTAACATAATGTTTTACAAATGTTAAGCCAATCCCACTGTGGCCTTGTTTGCTGGAAAATCCTGATTTGGTCAGATGATTGGTTGCGAATGGTTGGTCAATGCTGTTGGTAATTTGAATGACGTGTAAGTTATTTAATGGTTGCAAGGTTAAGCAAACTAATTTTTCTTGTGTTTTCTCGGCCGCTTCAATAGCATTATCGAGCAGAATGGCAATTGTGCGATACAGGTTTAGGCTGATTTGACTATCACAACTCGTTAGCAGATCTATTGAAAATGTGACACCAGTATCAGTAGCTAGTCGATGTTTAACTAGTAATAAACTGCGTAGATTTGGGTCGCCGATTAAATGAATGTTGAGAGATTTTTGATTAGGTAATGTCGTTAAGCTACTTGATACTAATGTTTCATAGGCACATGAAACTTCTTGTAAATTACCATTTTGAATAGCGAAAGCTAAACTTGCTAATACATTTTGATAGTCGTGCTTGAAGTAACGGAAATCCTCATTTGCCTTTTCTAAGGATTGTGTATAATCGTATGTAATTGATATTTCGTGCTGCTGTTGCGATAGTAATTGACGGTGACGAAAAAATGCAACTACAAGAAAAATAAGTAGAAAAACTAATAAAAATTTTACTTCACTAGAGAGCCAAATAAGCCCCATCAAAATTAATAAAATATCAATGACATGGCATGGTGAAAAAGTTGGTTGGAACAGCAAGGCAATCAGTGCTTGAGCCATTAAAACGACACCTCTATTCATAAAATTGCACATATATAATCATAACAATAAAATTAATGAATTAAAAATGAACAAAATATCAATAATAATCACTTAAAAAATAATACGTCATATCGGTCATAATTGCTTATAATTTGTTAAAAAGGCGCAATGAAGTTCATTTTAGAAACCTGATATAATGGAAAGAGTGTAGCGGTAGAAGTTGCCGCAGTTTTTAAGTACATGGTTGATGGGTAGGTAAAAAGATTGAAAATTCATATTATTCCGGACTGGCATCATGCAAATGCTGTCGTGCCACAATTTAATGACAGTCGCTATCAAGCACAATTATTTTTGTCACAAGGACAGACAGTTGAATTAGTTGTACTTGATTTTTTACCACAGTTACGACTATTGTTGGCCGACGCACAACTGGAATCAGCCAATGTTTGGTCAGCTTTTGATCAATTACAACATATTGATTTAAAAGCACAATTACCTTTAGTATTAGCAGATTTAAGCTGGCCGACAGGGGCCTTATTTGTCAGACTGAAAGGGCAAATATTAGTGACTGTCAATCAGCAACATTATGCGACCATTTATTTGACGCCCAAAACGGATGCAGCGCTTGATCATATTGATTTGTATGAAGCTGATCATCTCATACAACGCTTGGTTCTTGACGATCGTGGTTTTGTGTCACAAGTACTGACATTTGAGCAAGATGATCTAGTACGTCGAGATTATTTGACACCCAGCGGGCAGGTTGCCATTCAAGAAGATTGCTTAACAGGGCAAGTCACAACGCAACAAAATTGGACGACACAAACCCAATTTGATAATATAAACAGTTTGGTTAAAGCTGTTTTGAAATCACATCTAAGCACGATACCAGATTTGGGCAATGTGATTATGGCTAGTGGTGAGTTGAATCGTGAAATCATCCAAGATTGGTCGCTTGACCAGTCGGTCATCATGAGTTGGCCGGCTAATGATTGGCAAGCCATTGAATCTGGAGAAAACGATAAAGTCAGCTTCAATGTTGTTCAAACACTTGCTGATCAAGAACATTTGTCACAACAGTTGCCAAATCATGCCAATATTAGCACTATTCCTGCGTTTCCAACTGATAACAAGGTTGAGGTAGTGTCCAATGATATGACACATCCCATTAAAACCATTTATTGGGCCACTAAATCAATGGCGTTGGCAGACCAAAAAGTGGTTGTGTCAGAACTCATTAACATATTACAAAATGATCTTAATACAGTGATTATTTTTGAATCAACGATGCCATATCCAGAAATTCAAGCTATGCTGGAGCAGGCTAGCCTGTCTGCTAAGAATGAACATGGTTTGATTGATGATGACAGCCAAGCAGCTTTCAAAGTACGCTTCCAAATCGTGACACGTCAAAATGAAACAAAGCGACAACAGTTAATGGCACAGGCACGTGTATTAGTTGACCTTGATGAACAGCCGGACCAATTTTTACAGTCTTTGGCACTGACATTTTCAGTACCACAAATTAATTTAGTGGCAACAGCTTATTTACTACCACAAGAAAACGGGCAACAGTTGGCAGCCATAACTGACTTACAGGACGTGTTACCCATGTATTTGAATGATCAAGATAAGTTTAATCAAACACAACGTGCAGCGCGTGAACTGGCTAAAGAGACAAATAGTGAAATGCTTTGGATAAAGTGGCAACAGATTTTTAATAAAGTGAAATCATAACGGGGCATATATGACAACATCTATTTTACAAATTGGCGCCATTGATTGGACGCCAGAAATTACTGCACCATTAGACTGGCACTACACGTCTATTTTTGATTTGCCTACTTTTTTAGCGACACAAAAGGACCCTTATATCCTAGAACAAACTTATGTTGTGTTGACCGATGATGTGTTAGAAAGTTCTTTATTATCTAGTCAAATTCAGGAGTGGCCAGCGTTTCGGGTGATTTATTTTGCAACGCAGATTGCCCCTGAATTTCAAACAATATTAAGCGAGCGACGCGCCTTTGCGATTAGTGAAACAACACCAGAGCGTGTGTCAAAACGCATTTTGACTGACCTTTATCTTGGGCAGCAAGGATTTGCAACGCGTTTTAGTGAAACACAGTTTTTACCAACAGTACCAAGTGGCATTCATTTTAGTCGTATGGGTCGTTTTTTGGCGCGCTTCGAAGGTGATTTTGGCTCAGAATGGCAACAAATTGGAACATTACAGACACTTAAAACAGATTTCATTGCTAATCAAACGAACGAAATTTGGCTAGATTATCGTCAAACGGATACAGCTGCTGCTGCTTTGCTATTCATCTTTTATCGCGATGGTGACATTTTAACGCAAGACATGATTAAAGGGGATGCTCTGCGGCGGATGACGCAGGTCCAAGCGCCTGCTGATTATGACAGTTATCAAATAATTGTTTTAGGCAGTGGCAAAGGACAGTTAACGCTTCATGTTGTTCACCAGCGTCGTTCTCGTCACGGTTTGGGACATTTATTGCCAGGTGGTCAGTGGCAATTAACATCTGAGGATGAGGAAGTATTATCTTATTTCAATCCAGGGACGTTGCCTAAACCATTAGTGGTCAACTTTTCAGGGGCACGATTACATGTCGATGGTTTTGAGATGGCATCAGCTTTTAATCAATTAGGTGTTCCGTATTTGTTGTTTACAGATGCTCGTATGCAAGGTGGTGCATTTGATGTCGGGTCGCCAGCCTATGAACAAACAGTGATTGACATCATTAAACGCGCGATGGCGGAACTTAATTTAACATCACAAGATGTCATTTTGACAGGATATTCAATGGGAAGTTACCCAGCGATGTATTATGCTGGGGACATTAAACCCGGTGCACTAGTATTAGCTAAACCAATTATCAATTTAGGCACATTAACTGCTGATGCAGAATTTGCTCATCAATACAATCAAGACTGGACATTAGATGTTCGACGTCACTTGACAGGATATGTGCGACCAAATGATACTGAATCTCTGAATCAGAAGCTTTGGCGACATATTAGCACTGTGGACTGGTCAACTACAACAGTAGCGTTACTGACGATGGCACAGGATAATTATGATGGCGACAGTTTACCTGAATTACTTGATTATCTTGACACACACCATGCCTTATTAACGCATCAGGTTGAAGCGGGTTATCATAATGAAAAGATTGATGAAATGGTTGACTTTATGATGACACAGTTGACGCAATTGCGAGACAATCGGCTAGCGGAGGACGAATAATGCAATATCAAATTTATTGGCAACCGCAAACACAATTACTGGCACTACAAGGGGCAACAGTTGATTTTCGAGCATTGAATGATGTGTTCTATGAACACTATTTTTTGCCAAGTGGCCATGTTATCGCTCGCTGGCAGTCACAACGTCATGATTTAAATGACAAACCGATTGCGGATTTACCACGATTACAGCAAGGAAAAACTTATGAAGTAATCCGCCATATTGACATGAGTGAGCGCATGTTTGCCTATCTAAGCATCACTTTTTTTGATGAACAATTTCAGGTCATTAAGACATTTAGTAAAAATGCGGAACAGTTGACGATTGAAGTACCAGATCAGTATCATTTTTATACCGTTGATTTGGTATCTGCAGGTACAGGCAATTTTGTTTTTCACGATTTCTTACTTAGAGAAAAGATGACGGGAATTCTAAGTGAAAATGATCAAGAAATTGCGCCCGGTGTGTATACAAACTTACAAAAGCCGGCCAAGATTGTCAGTAAAACATTGCGTGTTATTTTTTCAGAGCCGGAAGCGGCAGTAACTGATTATATGACAGACAAAATCAAAGTGACACAGCAAGGGGTTTTATTTGTCACAAGCGACCATTTGCAAGCTGGCTTTTATCGGCAAGAAAGCCTACTAACTGCCTTTAAAAATGCACGCCGTGACGTACATGCTCGTAATATTGAATTTGTCGGGTACGGCCCAATTTCCAGCTATGCGGCCTTGTATTACCAGCAAATGATTAAAGGTAGTACAGCAATTATCACTGATGATGTGCAACTTGATCCCGGTATTGCTGATTGGGCCATTACACGAACGATTGATGGTGTACGCTCGTTAGGCAATCCAATTGCCCCAAACTATATTGCCCGTCTGGTTGTGAATCGGCCAAAATATGAGCGCTTAGAGATGTTACCTTATGAAACATTGACTGATGAAGAACTGGCCCGTGAGGCTGAAATTGCTGCTCGCCAACCTAAAGTCAATAAATTAGCGCAATGGTTCACTAAATAAAAAGTCAGTTGTTTTTGACCTGGACTGGAAAATTTCTAGCATAGGTCAAATACAACTGACTTTTTAAACAGGTCGGGATTTATTGATCAGTGTTACAGTGGCTGTACTGGTTAGCTCATTTTTGATACTTTCACGAATCTTAACATCCCATACTTGCAACGTACGACCAACTGATAGTGGCGTGGCTGTTGCAATTAAATGACCTTGCGAGACGGCCTTTAAATGCGCAACTTGGATATCAACACCAACAGGTATCTGACTGTCGTCATTAGCTTCATTAGCGCCTAATGAGGCGGCTGTTTCGGCTAATAGGGCGTTGATACCGCCATGAACAATGCCAAAGGGTTGCATCAGCTTATCAGTAACATCAACTTCAACAATTGTTTTTTCTGCAGCTAATAATGTGGTTTTTAGGCCTAAAAGTTCTATAATATTCATATAACTAATTTCCCTTCTGAATGGAGTATAACAAATGACAACTTGGAAAGCTATCAAAACATACGACGAAATCTTGTTTGAAAAAAACACAGATGGTAAGAACCCTGGTAAAATTGCCAAAATCACAATGAATGATGTGTCAACCCATAATGCGTTTACACCTGGCATGGTTTCAGATATGATTGATGCCTTTACATTAGCTCGTGACAACGCTGAAATAGGCGTTATAATCTTGACAGGAGCTGGCGATCAGGCGTTTTCTTCTGGTGGTAATCAAAAAGTGCGTGGCAATGGTGGTTATGTTGGAGCTGATGGTATTCCACGTCTTAACGTGCTTGATTTGCAACGTCTCATGCGAATTATTCCAAAACCAATTATTGCTATGGTCAAAGGGTGGTCTGTTGGTGGCGGTAATATTTTGCAGTTAGTTGCGGATCTTACAATTGCCGCTGACAATGCGAAATTTGGACAAACTGGGCCGATGGTTGGCTCATTTGATGCTGGCTATGGTTCGGGTTATTTGGCACGTGTTATTGGTCATAAGCGTGCAAAGGAAGTATGGTTTTTGAACCATTTTTATTCTGCGCAAGAAGCCTATCAAATGAACTGGATTAATCGTGTTGTCCCTTTGGCAGAAGTTGAAACAGCGACAATTGAATGGGCTGATGAAATGTTGACAAAATCACCAACTGCCCTACGCTTTATTAAAGCGGCTATGAACGCAGATACGGATGGTTTAGCTGGCTTGCAACAATTTGCTGGGGATGCAACAATGTTGTACTACACCACAGATGAAGCAAAAGAGGGTCGTGATTCATTTAAAGAAAAGCGCGATCCAGATTTTGATCAATATCCTAAGTTTCCTTAATCTAACTATCACTGAGAAATGAGCTGTTATGACATTAAAAGTTGCTATTGCACAAATGAATATTGCTTTAGGACAACCTGAGGTAAATAAACAAACCGTGGCACAATACGCTCAAAAAGCTTCTGAGGCAGGGGCAGATATTTTAATTTACCCTGAAATGTGGAACACTGGTTATGCACTGACTGATTTGCCGCAATTAGCAGACAATGATGGCGAACGGAGTCGTCAGTTATTAGCCAGATTAGCCAAAACATATCAACTCAATATTGTTGGTGGTTCGGTTGCAACAATGCGTGATGGGCAATTTTTTAATACAATGTTTGTTTTTAATCAGTTAGGTCAACAGGTTGCACGTTATGATAAGGCGCATTTATTTGGCTTAATGAACGAAGAAAAATATATTGCTGCAGGTAGCCAACCGAATACATTCGAATTGGCAGGTGTCCTGTCAGCTGGTGTGATTTGTTACGATATTCGTTTTCCAGAATGGTTACGGACCATGATGTCAAGTGGCCCACAAGCAATTTTGTATGTGTCAGCAGAATGGCCGATACAACGTATTGCGCAGTGGCAAATTTTATTACAAGCACGCGCAATTGAAAATCAAGCGTTTGTCGTTGCTGCAAATCGTGTTGGTAGTGACCGAGACAACACCTTTGGTGGTCGTTCACTAGTAATTGACCCATTGGGCAACATTGTAGCACAAGGCACGGATGCTGATGAGATGTTAGTCACAGCTGACATAGATATTGCCGATGAAACAGCAATCCGTGGCCAGATACCGGTTTTTAGCGACCGCCGTCCTGAATTATACCGTTAAGCGAGGTAAAGAAAATGCATTTTGAAGAATCTGACTTACTAAAAACACTTCCAAAACAATTTTTTGCCTCATTAGTGGCAAAAGTAAACGCAAAAATTGCGGCAGGGTATGATGTCATCAATTTGGGACAAGGTAACCCAGATCAACCCACGCCGGATTATATTGTCAAAGCGATGCAGGATTCAACAGCAAAACCAGCTGATCATAAGTATTCGCTTTTTCGTGGCGAAATGCGTTTTAAGGAAGCGATTGCCCAGTTTTATCATGATGAATATGGTGTAACCATTGATCCGTACACGGAAGTGGCCATTTTAGCTGGATCAAAAATTGGTTTAGTTGAATTACCTTGGGCGTTAATGAATCCGGGAGAGTTGCTCTTGTTACCTAATCCAGGATACCCAGATTATTTGTCAGGGGCAGCGTTGGGACGGGTTAAATATGAATCAGTTACGCTTAAGCGAGAGAATGATTTTTTGATTGACTATCATGATATTGATGACAAAACAGCTGAAAAGGCGAAGTTTCTTTATTTAAACTATCCAAACAATCCGACAGGGGCGGTTGCAACTGCCAAGTTTTATACTGATACGGTCGCTTTTGCTGAAGAAAAGCAAGTTGGCATTGTATCAGACTTTGCCTATGGCGCTATTGGATTTGACGGTCAAAAACCACTGTCATTTTTACAAACAAAAGGCGCTAAATCAGTGGGAATTGAAACATATACATTTTCAAAAACCTTTAATATGGCTGGTTGGCGTGTTGGGTTTGCGGTTGGTAATGCTGAGATGATTGAAGCGCTTAATCTGATTCAAGACCATTTATTTGTATCACTGTTTCCAGCGGTACAAGATGCAGCGATTGAAGCATTGGCAAATCAAACAGCCCGTCAAGAATCGGTCTCGAACTTAGTTGCTTTATATGAGAAGCGACGGGATGCATTTGTTACGGCAGTGACCAAATTTGGTTGGACACCCTATGTACCTAAAGGCGCTTTTTATGTATTAATGCCAGTACCTGAGGGTTATACGTCAAGCACGTTTGCAGATCTGCTACTGGAAGAGGCTAATGTCGCTGTTGCAGATGCATCTGGATTTGGTGATGGTGGCGAAGGGTACATTCGCGTGGGCCTGACGGTTGAAGCGGAACGTTTGATAGCAGCTGCTGAGCGAATTAGTCAATTGCCTATTTTTAGGCAGTAATAAGCCTGTTGAAAAAATAATTGAATAAAACAGAAAAAAGGTATTGACAAAGGAAAAAAAGAGCGTATAGTTTTAATAGTTGTCCAAGAGGCAACGAGCCGAGAGTTTGAGCAAGTCAACGAAGAAAGTAGTTGACAAGACAAGAACAAGGTGATAAGATAATATAGTTGTCTCAAGGGGCAATAAGTAGCACATTGAAAACTGAACAAAACTTTGAACAAACGAATCTGTGGCTGTTACTTAGGTAACAAAAACAAATTTGCGAAGTCAATTCGTAACAAACAATAAACGGATTAGCGTTATAGAGAATATAGCGAAATAATCGTCAGTTTAATCGAAGAGCAATCTTCAAATTTTCAAATTGAGAGTTTGATCCTGGCTCAGGATGAACGCTGGCGGCGTGCCTAATACATGCAAGTCGAACGCACAGCGAAAGGTGCTTGCACCTTTCAAGTGAGTGGCGAACGGGTGAGTAACACGTGGACAACCTGCCTCAAGGCTGGGGATAACATTTGGAAACAGATGCTAATACCGAATGAAACTTAGTGTCGCATGATACGAAGTTAAAAGGCGCTTTGGCGTCACCTAGAGATGGATCCGCGGTGCATTAGTTAGTTGGTGGGGTAAAGGCCTACCAAGACAATGATGCATAGCCGAGTTGAGAGACTGATCGGCCACATTGGGACTGAGACACGGCCCAAACTCCTACGGGAGGCTGCAGTAGGGAATCTTCCACAATGGGCGAAAGCCTGATGGAGCAACGCCGCGTGTGTGATGAAGGCTTTCGGGTCGTAAAGCACTGTTGTATGGGAAGAACAGCTAGAATAGGGAATGATTTTAGTTTGACGGTACCATACCAGAAAGGGACGGCTAAATACGTGCCAGCAGCCGCGGTAATACGTATGTCCCGAGCGTTATCCGGATTTATTGGGCGTAAAGCGAGCGCAGACGGTTGATTAAGTCTGATGTGAAAGCCCGGAGCTCAACTCCGGAATGGCATTGGAAACTGGTTAACTTGAGTGCAGTAGAGGTAAGTGGAACTCCATGTGTAGCGGTGGAATGCGTAGATATATGGAAGAACACCAGTGGCGAAGGCGGCTTACTGGACTGTAACTGACGTTGAGGCTCGAAAGTGTGGGTAGCAAACAGGATTAGATACCCTGGTAGTCCACACCGTAAACGATGAACACTAGGTGTTAGGAGGTTTCCGCCTCTTAGTGCCGAAGCTAACGCATTAAGTGTTCCGCCTGGGGAGTACGACCGCAAGGTTGAAACTCAAAGGAATTGACGGGGACCCGCACAAGCGGTGGAGCATGTGGTTTAATTCGAAGCAACGCGAAGAACCTTACCAGGTCTTGACATCCTTTGAAGCTTTTAGAGATAGAAGTGTTCTCTTCGGAGACAAAGTGACAGGTGGTGCATGGTCGTCGTCAGCTCGTGTCGTGAGATGTTGGGTTAAGTCCCGCAACGAGCGCAACCCTTATTGTTAGTTGCCAGCATTCAGATGGGCACTCTAGCGAGACTGCCGGTGACAAACCGGAGGAAGGCGGGGACGACGTCAGATCATCATGCCCCTTATGACCTGGGCTACACACGTGCTACAATGGCGTATACAACGAGTTGCCAACCCGCGAGGGTGAGCTAATCTCTTAAAGTACGTCTCAGTTCGGATTGTAGTCTGCAACTCGACTACATGAAGTCGGAATCG
>NZ_CP174386.1:25000-215000 GCF_045801155.1 Leuconostoc falkenbergense
GTAGTTCAATGGTAGAATTCCAGCCTTCCAAGCTGGCTATGCGGGTTCGATTCCCGTCATTCGCTTGATGTTAGAAGCGGCATCAAAATATGGGCCATTAGCTCAGTTGGTTAGAGCGCTGTGTTGATAACGCAGAGGTCCCAGGTTCGAGTCCTGGATGGCCCATGATTCAGGGGGAAGCAAGTGTTATGGTAACATAACGTTTGTTTCCTCTTTTTGTTTTCAGTAAAATTGTTTCATTTATTTTCAGAAAATGTGTTATAAAATATTATTTTCACAAGCAAATTTTAAAATTTCTTATTATTAAAGACTATATTGTCAACTTATTTGACAATATAATAAGAAAATAAAAAAAACTTTGCATACTTTGTGAAATCGTGGTAATCTTAAATCAACGGCTCAACGCTTACATTGTTTTCATGCAAACGCGCGCGGTGTTAAAATGATGAGGTTTCGCGCGACATGTATGATACAATATCCGGTCCGATTTTTGTGCCCACCTAGCGACATTTTTTGTTGTTAGTAGTTAAGGTATAATGAGATTGGAAAAATGGAAGAAAAATTATTTAACAAAGGCTTTTTAACGATTACGATCATCAACTTTATTGTTTACTTGGTGTATTATCTCATGATGGTAATCATTGCTGTAGTTGCGCATGATCAACTACATGCGTCATTTGGGCAGGCTGGTCTTGCATCAGGAATTTATATTATTGGTACGTTGATTGCGCGTTTAGTCATGGGTAAGGAACTTGAATTGATTGGACGCAAGCGAGTTGCGCGATGGGGCGCAATTCTTTACTTAATAACGACAATAGCCTATTTAGCTGTTCCTACGATTGCTGTTCTCGATGGTGTTCGTTTGCTTAATGGTTTTGCATACGGTATGACTTCAACTGCTCTTAACGCAATTGTCACTGAATTTATACCAGAGAAGCGTAAAGGCGAAGGAATCAATTACTATGGTTTGAGTACAAGTTTGGCAGCGGCTATTGGACCATTCATCGGTTTGTTGTTATTGAATGCAACAAGCTTTCAGTTTATCGTTATTCTGTCAGCCATATTAATTGGCATATCAATGGTTGCTTTGTTCGCGGTTAAAATTAATAATGTTACTTTGTCCGCAGCACATCTGGCTGAATTAAAGTCATGGAAAGTTTCTAGTTTTATTGAATTTAAAGTGTTACTGATTGCCGGCATCGGATTTCTAATGGGCCTTTCTTATTCATCAGTTTTGGCATTCTTGGCTTCTTACGCAGAGACATTGCATTTAGTTGCTATTAGTTCATTTTTCTTTGTGGTATATGCTGGTATTGTAACCTTGACACGTCCTATGTCTGGTAGAATCTTTGATCGCTTTGGTGAAAATTACGTGATGTATCCTAGCTATTTGTTCTTGGCATTTGGATTAGTAATTTTAGCGTTTGCGCATAATGGTTTTGTATTGTTACTATCTGGTGCGTTTATTGGCTTGGGATATGGTACATTTATGTCAAATGGACAGGCTGTCACACTTAAACTTGTCACTAGCCACCGAATTGGTATTGCTCTTTCGACTTATTTCATTGGTTTGGATTTGGGATTAGGCGTTGGCCCATACGTGTTAGGCGCGTTGCACAATTCGCTTTCATTCCGCGAGTTGTATTTGGTATCAGCAGTTATTCCGATTGTTTCGGCAATTCTTTACTTGCTATTCTACCGCCCAAATAAAGCAAAAAAAGTAACTCAAAAAGTAACTAAACGTGAATTAGCTTAAAAAAAAACGCATCATATTTTGATGCGTTTTTTACTATCTTCAATTAGACAAGCCAATCATCTAAACTTTCGATTTCGTGGGTTGGTTTGATTGCTACTTGGTCAATTTGATCGTGAGTTGATAAACCTGAATAAACTAATAGTGTATCAATGCCGGCATTGATACCAGCTAAAATATCGGTATTATAGTTGTCACCAACCATAATAACGTCTTCTTTGGCAATTTTTAGTTTTTGCAAAGCGCCAGTCATAATTGGTGTCTGAGGCTTCGCAATAACAGTTGGGGTGATCTGAGTAGCTGTTTCAATGGCGGCGACAATGGCACCTGCTCCAGGAATCATACCGCGTTCATTAGGTAAATTAGTATCACGATTGGTGGCAATAAATTTAGCACCATGCTGGATCGCTAAAGTTGCATACATCAATTTATCATATGTAAATGCACGATCTAATGCTGCCACAACAAAATCAGCATGTTCGTCTTGTACCAAATCAAATCCGGCGTCTAAAAGTGCTTCTTCAAGTCCAGTCTCGCCAACAACCAAAACCCGTGTTTGCTGCGGGGTTGCCAATTGTTTCAAGTAATCGGCCGTTGCCATGGCGCTGGTGTAAATTTGATCAATGGTGGTGTCAATTTGATGATTAATCGTTAAGTTAGCAGCAACGTCAGCCGGACTTTTGGTTGAATTATTCGTAACAAATAAATAAGGAATATTGGCTGCTTTTAAACGATCAATAAATCGTTTGCCTGATGCAAATTTTTTAGATCCTTGGTAGATAGTGCCATCAAGATCGATAAAATAGGCTTTGTATTTTGACATGTTTAATCTCCATTTAACATTGAATGACTATATTATACACATCAACAGTAGTTGATATCAAACAACGAATCAACGGACTTCTCTCCAAATCTCAATCTCCCTAAAATAAAATCTCCTAAATATCGTCCGCCCGCAAGAGATTGCGGGTTTTCGTTTTAGTTATGGATTTATTTTATGTTTATTTGATGGAAAGCGGGTAAAATATAATTATACTGTTAATTTTCAATGCTTATAGTAGACACTAATCATATCAGCACAGAGGGGGGCTTATGGCAAAAAAATATAGAACACCACCTTTTTTGACACCATCAGCAATTGTGTCATTAATTGTTGCAATTAGTGCGGCAAATTTGGCTGTTAACGTTGCAACAGGTACAACAGAAGGTGGACGGACATCATCACGGTCAGTTAGTACCAATTCGTCCTCGACAACTACAAGTAAAAATACATCGACAACAAGTAGCGATAAGTCATCTAGTGATGACTCATCATCTGAGAGTAGTGACACCTCATCATCAGTTACGCCATCTTCGTCTTCAACTTCAAGCGCAACTTCATCGGAAACTTCTAGCACAACAATCTCTTCATCGTCGTCAAGTTCGTCGTCGAGTCAAAGTTCGAGTTCTAATGCAACTTCTACAAGTACTTCGGAGGACAGCCAATAATGTTTACATTGCTTGACTTAGTCAATCATTATCTTGGCTATTTTACTACCAATTCTAAAGTAAAAGGCCGTATTTATACAGCAGTAGGTGCCGTTGGCGTATGGTATCTACTCTACCTAGCATATCGGTTTTTTGTGAACGGTCGTATTCTAAGAGGTAGTTTATTAGTAGCTATTTTCCTAGTCTTATTGTATTTTGTTATTTTAAATGTGTTGTATTTTTTTACCAAAAAAACAACGAAATGGGATATTTCGCCTAAAATAGAACAAATTGTGGGACAACCGCATGAAGAAAGTGCACAAGCAGCAACGAGTGTGATTATTCCAGCAAATGGACTGTACGAGCGACAAGATGTTATGAACGGCGTAATTGATAGTAATTTACAGCAAAGAACCAACATTGAAGCGATTGCTCGTGAAATGACCGATTTGAATTTAATCGCACAAGACTATGGTCACTTAGGTGAACAGGCCCAACGACAAATTATTGCACAAAAAGGTGTGATTAATGCCAATCATCCAGGGACAATATTACCTTATTTTGATATGCAAGAAGCTGATGGCACATTGACAATATTTGGTGGTATCAATCAGTTGCAGGCTCGCGAACTTGGGAATGTATCTCGCGTGGGTCTGACACCAACGGATCAAGCATTGTCACATTATCGTTTGGCCGTTGCTTCCGTAGTTCTGACTGGTGGGCCAAGTCATGTTGCTACGAGAAGTGAACTCATCGATGATCAACAACCTTATCAAATTAGAGTTGAAATTGCTTACATGAGGCGTTCTTAGCACAAAAAAAGCGCCTATGACAGCGCTTTTTTCATGTGAATATGTTGAATACCAGCCTCGATGAACTCTTCGTCAAAAGCTGAAAATCCTAAGCGATCGTAGAAACCGCGTGCCTGAACTTGTGCGCCTAATACTAATGTTTTTATACCGTATTCAGGGGCAAGTTGTTCAATATAGGCAAATAATTTGCTACCGAGACCCTTGCCACGCGCAGGATAGAGTGTGGCTACACGTTGAACATGCCAAGTTGTTGCGGACTCTGGTAAAACACGAGCAGTTGCTGCTAGTTTGCCATCAACATATGCTACGATATGAATCGCTTCTTCTTCGGCTGACGTATCATCCATCTCGTCAGAAATAGCAACGCCTTGTTCGATAACAAAAACGGTTTTTCTAATTATGAGGGCGTCAGCTTGAATTGGACCGAGCCCTTTTTGATGTTTAATTTCTATTGTCATGATACAAGTATAGCAATATTTAGAGCGAGTGACCATATAAATTGGTATAATGAAACTTATGAAAAATTTTTTTAAAAAATTTTGGCACCAGACGCTGGCGCCAAAAAATTGGCTAGCACAATTGAATACACGACTTGGATTTTTCACATGGTTGGTCGTCTTATTCACATTGAAAGCTATTTTGGCGTACGGTGCTGATTTTGATTGGCTACACGTTTCTGATCCATTGCAAGTCGTTCTCATGTTATTGAATCCAATCGGGTTTACCATGATTTTGTTTAGTTTGGCCTTATTTATCAAGCCCAAACAGATTTACTATGGGGCATTATTACTAATTGATACAGCGATGACAACGTTGTTGTATTTAAACGTCATTTATTTTCGAGAATTTTCAGATTTCATGTCCATTAATACCATGTTGGGGTACAATACCGTTAACCAAGGTGGTAAAGCAGCCGGGGCCATTTCTTTCGGGATACATGATTTTTTATTTTGGATTGATTTAGTGATTTTAATTGGCCTGATGGTCTTCCGGAAAATTAAGTTTGACCAGCGGCCATTAAAACGTTTGCAACCATTTAAACTTTTTACCATTGGTGTTTTTGTATTGGTGGCAAATATGTTTTTGGCAGATGTCGATCGGCCACAGTTATTAACACGTCAATTTGATCGTGAATATATGGTGAAATATTTGGGTATTGGGCCATTCACGATTTATGATGCGATTAACACATACCAGACTAGTCAGGTTCGTAAAAGTGCAACGCCATCTGAATTGACAGCTGTTCAAAAATATATTAAGAAGAATTACGCGGCGATTAATCCAGAATTTTATGGCAAAGCTAAAGGCAAGAATGTCATTGTGATTCATTTGGAAAGTTTCCAACAAATGTCACTTGATTTGAAAATTAATGGTCAAGAAGTAACACCTTTTTTGAACAGCTTATATCATAGTAAGTCGAGTGTTTCATTTGATAATTTCTTTAATGAAGTTGGACAAGGTAAGACATCAGATGCAGAAAATATGCTAGAGACCTCTACTTTTGGATTACCACAAGGCTCTCTGTTTTCTAAATTAGGAGATGATCAGACTTTTCAGGCAATGCCTGCTATTTTGAATCAGCGTGCTGGTTATTCAAGCGCAGTATTTCATGGTAACATTGGTAGCTTTTGGAATCGTAGCACAGTTTATAAACATATGGGATACCAAAATTGGATTTCCGGTGATTATTTTGATTTAACTGGTAAAAAAGCGACATCGTGGGGACTGAAGGATAAACTATTATTCCAGAACTCTGTTCCTTATCTAGAACGTTTGCAGCAGCCGTTTTATGCTAAATATTTGACAGTGACGAACCACACACCTTATACGCTAGATGCACAGGACCAAGATCCTAATTTCCAGACGTCGAATACAGGTTCAACATTAGTGGACAACTATTTCATCACCAATCACTACCTTGATCAATCCGTGAAAGAATTCTTTAACTATCTCAAAAAATCAGGGTTGTACGATAATACTGCTGTTGTCTTGTATGGTGATCACTACGGTATTTCTAATACTGACGCGCCTTATTTGGCATCGGTGCTTGGCAAAAATGAGAGTAACTGGAACGATTTAGACAATGCTAATTTGCAACGGGTGCCATTGATTGTTCATATACCGGGCATGACAAATGGCTATATTGATCATACTTATGGTGGTGAAATTGATGTTGCGCCTACATTAGAGCATTTGCTTGGCATCAGTACAAAGCGGTATATTCAGTTTGGACAAGACTTGTTAAGCAAGCAGCACGTACAAATAGTTGCATTCCGTAATAAAGACTGGATAACACCAGAATATGCTAGTTTGTCTGGGCGAATTTGGAATACAAAAACGAATCAATTAATTGAATATCCTGACAAAAAATTGCAGACAAAACTTAATAAGATTCAAAGTTATGTGAATAAAAAATTGAATATGTCAGATAATTTGAATCAAAAGAATTTATTGCGTTTCTACACACCAAAAGATTTTAAGGCTGTTGACCCGTCGAAATATGATTACAGTAAAGACAGTACAGTCAAACGGTTGAAAAAGATTAACCAAAAATTAGGGACAAAATCCACAAGTTTGTTGTCTAAAAATGGTAACCGCTCGACTCTGAGTGATTACATCACTGATGCACCAGAGTCACGTGATAAAGCGACAGATACAACAAGATTGTTGCCACGAAATGCAGATGATTGGAGTGGAAATTAATGAAACTGGGAGCAAAAATATGACTAAGATTCTTATTGCCCTTGAAAACATTGGTCTTGGGGGCATGAAGCGTGCCACGACTGTTGTTGGTAATGCGTTGGCGCAACAGCACAACGTAGTATATTATAGTTTTTCTGATTTACCACCTTTTTATACACTATCAGCGGATTTATTGGTTGCAAAGAGGCCCTTAACACTAGCCAACGATGCAAAGCCTTATGTCAAATATGCTGAACAAATTCAAGATTTTATTAACATTGCACGGGAATTCGATGTGGTAATTTTAGCAGGTGGTTTGTTGTCTAGTTTTGCTGCTGTGATGAAGCCACAATTACCTGACACACAGTTAATTGGTTGGATGCATAATAATGTGACGACTTACAAAAGTCAGTACTATGCTGATATGCAGACTGAATTTGAGGCAGGTTTGCGGGCACTTGATACTGTCGTTGTACTGACAGACTATGATTTGGCGGGCTTTAAGCCCTATAATCAATACGCTGTCAAAATATGGAATCCGTTGACCATAACACCAAATGGACGCGCTGATTTGACACAACATATCATTGCCTTTACAGCTCGGATTGCGATTCAGCATAAAGGCATTGATTTCGCTGTGCAACTAGCATCTAAACTACCTAATGATTGGCGTTTGGCAATTGCTGGTAGTGGGCTACCAGAAGATATGGTAACGTTTCAAGAATTGATTGAAAAATATGCGGCTCAAGATAAAATTATTTATCGTGGTGGACTAAAAGACGAAGCTTTGCGACAACATTACCGTGATGCTAGTATTTTCTTACAGACTTCTCGTTGGGAAGGATTGCCGTTGGTTTTGGCTGAAGCTATGAGCTTTGGTTTACCGATTGTCGCAATGAAAAATACGGGTTCTGCAGAAGTGCTAGATGGCGGTCAATACGGCATTTTAGTTGAGAATGGTGATGTCGATGGTTTGTTAGCAGCTATTCAGCCACTATTAAACACTCAAAAAGAGCGCCAACATTATGCTGATATCTCACTACGACGAGTTGAAGATTTTGAGATAGGCCCAATTTTAGAACAGTGGCAGGCTTTGTTTTAATTAATTAATGTGCTATATTTAAATAGATATTAGGCGTGTTTTTAGCAACTTAGTTGACAAAGAACACTATTTTTAGAGGCACAAATATGAATTTTGACAAAGAAAATTTTAAAAAACCGTCTCTTGATCATCTACAATTTCGCATTGGTGAACTAGCACGTATGACGAATATATCGACACGGCAACTTCGCTATTGGGAAAAGCAAGGATATGTTCAAGCGATAGATCGAGAAGATGAACAAGAATCTCGATTATATGGGTTTCGTGCGTTTGTTAAAGTTGCGATTATCAAACAAAACTTAGATGATGGTGATAGTTTACATGAAGCCGTTGATAAGGCTAATGAACAGCTTGAAAGTGCTATGATTATCCATCATATTATGAAGAAAGCCTTCCAAGGTATTGAAGAATATGAAGGACGTGTTGTGGTCAACTTGGGCTATTTTGATGACGCTGAAACGCAATTGCTGTATGTTTATCTTGAGTCTGGAAAAGTAAAGTATCGGGTTGTTGATAAACGTGAGTTTCCAATTACGAAAAAAAGCCAGTTACTATAACAGGTTCCATTTAGAATTGTTATAATAATTGGCTTTTTATTTGAACATTTTTGGTTGAACGCGAAGTAAAACAATCAGTACAATGACAGTCAAAAGGATTTGTGGGACAACGTAAGCTGCGTTGTAAATCAGTGAATAGAGCCAAGGATTTTGCCCTTTAGGAGCAAAAGCGCCGTAAAAGAAACCACCAGCCAAAAAGGAACCAAAAAAGCGACCAAAACCACCAAGTACGGCGCCAAGTGATACTAGTACCATTGCTTGTTTTGTTGTATTTCGACGGAGTGCATATTTTAATTGGCTCGTGAACAATCCGCCGAGACCAACCAACGTATAGGCAAAGAAGTAGTCGAAAAATACTTGTAGTGGATTTAAATAATATGGATTTAAAATAAAAGTCACCACACCAACAATTAATCCAGTCACCATACCGGCTTTTACACCATGTCGGTAGGCAACAAATAATATTGGGACCAATGACAAGGTCACGGCGCCACCTTGTGGCATTTTAAAAAGGGTCAGCCAATCGAAAACAACAGCCAAGGCGGCAAATATAGCCACTTCAGCGATGACGCGGGAACGAGAATTTTGCATAGATTTCATATCTCCAAAAAATAAAAGCGCAACCGTCAAGAGAGTTCACAGGTTGCGCCATTAATGAGCTAAACAATGTTATATCTCCCTTCGCATGCATTATCATGAGCAGGTTCGGTGGGTATATCTCAGCCATAGGGCACCCCAGATAATCTAAGTATAACGAAAATGACAATAAAGTCAAATTAAGGGAGCTAACCCTAAAGGTGTGGGCATTTATCATATGACAACATGGCAATATCAATTTAAAATAGCACCGCACAATGCCGGTCAATCAGTTAAAGCATTGTGGATAAAATGGCTTATTCCAAAGCGTATTCGTGGGGCTCTCAGGATTAAGCGACATTTTACCGTGAATGGTAAAGTGGTCCCGACTAGTTATTTTTTGGCAACAAATGATGTATTAGTGATGACCTTTGATCAGGATGATTTTAGGACGAGTAACTCTAATTATGGACCGAATCATAGTCAGAAAGTAGTAACTTTATTTGAAAACGATTATCTTGTGGTTGTCGATAAACCAGCGGGTATGAAAATGCATCCGCATTCACCAACAGAAGATGATACTTTGCTGAATTACGTTGCCGGTGATTTTCAAAGGCGCCATTTGGAAGTGGCCCCTTATATGGTACATCGAATTGATCGGGCCACATCGGGGGCCGTTATTATTGCAAAAACGCCTTTGGTAGTCCCAATACTTGACCAATTACTATCTGCTAAGGCAATTACACGGACTTATTTGGCATGGGTGAGTGGCGTGATGCCGACAAAACAGGGAATAATTGAAACACCAATTGGCATTGATGCACAAGACGACAGGAAACGTGCTGTCAATGGAACCAACGCACAATTTGCTGTGACACATTGGACTAATATACATACGGTTTATCAAAATTCTTTATTACGAATTCGTTTAGATACTGGCCGAATGCACCAAATTAGGGTTCATTTAGCTAGTATAGGCCATCCAATAGTTGGGGATGACCTATATGGTGGGTGTCATATGCCAAGATTGATGCTGCATTCAGCTACCATTGAACTCCCTTTGCCCTTTGATGGTGGCATTAAAACGATTACAGGTCCATTGCCTGATGATTTTCCACGACAATTGCGTTAATAAAAAAAGAAGCTCGCGACGAGCTTCTTTTTTATTAAGATTAGGCTTCTTTTGTAACGCCCTTGTTGAAGAAGTTAGCGGCAAATGCTGCCAAAGCACCACCTAGTAGATCAGCCACTAGGTAAACCCAAACGTGACCAAGTGCTTTACCTTGAACAAAGATTGCAGGACCTAAGGCACGAGCAGGGTTGAAAGCGCCACCGGTAATAGGTAACGCAACAATGATTAGGACTGCTAACCACAAACCGATAATCAATGGGGCAGGGACATTAGCCAATTTAGTGACAATTGAAATGACCAAAACAAACAAGAAAGTCAAAATCAATTCAAAGGCAAAAGCGTACCAGCCTTGCCCGTCAGCAAAGTTAGTTTGACCAAGACCAGCCAAAGTAACGAATTGTTTGACTGTCATTGATTGACCTGACAAAGCGGTTGTAACGGATGTTGACTTTAGATAAGCTGTAACGCCAAGATAGACAGCACCAGAAGCGACAATAGCACCAATCAATTGTGCTAATACATAGCCGACAAATTCGACCCATGACAAACGCTTTTGAATAGCCATTGAAAGTGATACGGCTGGGTTAAAGTGCCCACCAGAAATTTGACCAAAAGCATAAATGGCAACGGCCAATGCCAAACCAAATGAAAAACCAATTGTGATAGGTGATTGTGTCGTAATAGCTGAATAAACAACACTACCAGTTCCAAAGAACACTAACATAAATGTTCCTAGAAATTCTGCGATATACTTACGCATGAAAAATTCTCCTTGTGTGTAATATTACCAATAAATCCCATTATACACGTTTATTTCTAGAAACAAAAAAAGATTGACAATGTTAGTCAATCTTTATAAACTTTAGGCTTTTACGGCTTTTTCTTTACTGGTTTTATTGAAGTAATTAGCGGCAAATGCTGCCAATGCACCAGCGATTAGCTGTGCTGGAATATAGACTAGCAGATGTTTCAGTGCCTTACCACCGACAAAAATTGCTGGTGACAATGAACGTGCTGGGTTGAATGATCCGCCTGTAATTGGCAAGGCCACAATGATCAAAACGGCTAAGAAAAGGCCAATGACCAAGGGAGCAGGGACATTAGTCAACTTTGTGACAATTGAAATCACAAGTACGAACAAGAATGTCAAGACAAATTCAAACGCAAAAGCGTTCAGACGTTCACCAGTGGCATAGTTTGCTTGACCCAAACCAACATAGGAAACAAATTGGCTGACGGTCATTGTTTGTCCAGATAATGCTGTGGAAACAGTTGAAGACTTCAAGTAAGCGGCAACACCACCGTAAACTGCTGCTGAAGCGACAATTGCACCAAGGAATTGTGCTACAATATAACCACCAAAATCAACCCACGTGAGTCTTTTTTGGATGGCCATTGACAACGAAACAGCTGGATTAAAGTGGCCGCCAGAAATTGGGCCAAATGTGTAAATGGCAATTGCTAAAGCAAGACCAAAGGCTAGTGCTACCGTTAATGGTGATTGTGTAGAAGCAGCAGAGTAAACAATACTTCCTGTTCCAATCCCAACCAACATAAAGGTGCCTAGAAATTCCGCGATATACTTACGCATGTAAGATTCTCCTTATCGGTATAAAAATTATCAACACTTACCATTTTACACGTTTATATTAATTGGTTATTAAAGAAATAGTAATTTTTAATAATTGATTAAATATTTAATTATTTACCCTTTAAGTGTCAACGCATTTAAGGCTACGACAATGGTTGAAAAAGACATAACAATGGCACCAATCATGGGATTGAGCATGAGGCCAATGAAAGATAAAGCACCCGCAGCTAACGGAATGGTAATAATATTGTATCCTGCGCCCCACCACAAGTTTTGAACTTGCTTTGTATTGCCATGTTTTGCTAAACGAATGAATTCGATGATTTTTGGCAAATGATTAGTTATGAGAACTGTATCGGCTGAGGCTTGGGCAACTTGGGTACCAGCGCCAATGGCGACACTTAAGTCAGCGTGCGCTAGTGCTGGTGCATCATTAATACCATCCCCAATCATCATGACAGCGCCACGCTTTTGGTATTCAGCCACTAAGGCAATCTTTTCTTGGGGAGACACGCCAGCATGAATGGCTTCGATACCTAATTCATGGGCAACACGTTTTGCCGATTTTTCATTATCACCTGTTACAAGAACCGGAATAATGTGTTGCGCATGCAAATCGTCAATAAACTGACGCGCTGATTCTTTAACGCTGTCACCTTGTGCAATGGCTGCTATCACCTTATCATGGTTAAGCAAATATGAAACAGAACCGTCTGCGTTTAGCGGTTCAAAGGCAATATGATGTTCAGTTAAGTATCGTGCGGACACCAATAGGTAGTGATGGCCTTCGACCATACCTGAAACACCATAACCGGCTATATTCTCAACATGTTGTGCTGACAGTGTTGGTGCGCCTTGAGATTGCGCATAACTAATAATTGATTGTGCCAGCGGATGTGTTGATTGTTGATCGAGTGCACTCATAATTGCTAAAACGTGAGATTTATCTTCTTGATAGGTTACGAACTGTTGCACAGTGAACTGTCCGGTTGTTAATGTACCGGTTTTGTCCATCAAGGCATATTGGAGTTGATTAGCTGCCGACAATGCTTTGCGATTTTTGATCAGGATGCCTTGCGCAGCAGCAATCGCTTTCGTACGGCTAATTACCAAGGGTACTGCGAGGCCAAGCGCGTGTGGGCAAGCAATTACGAGAACAGTCACAGCAATATTTGTCGCAAAACTAAATCCCCGTAATGGCGTCCAAATGATCAATGCACCAATTGCGAAAACGAGTGCTATCCAGAATAGCCAAGAGGCGACACGGTCAGCTAGTGTTTCGACTTGTGATTTTTTATCTTGTGATGTGAGTAAAGTTTGTTGTAATTGACCAATAAATGATTGTGCACCTACTGTGGTGAGTTTAATGTCTAATGTGCCGTTACCATTTATGGTACCACCATAGACAATAGCATCGGCTGATTTATCAATCAGTTGACTTTCACCGGTCATCAGAGATTCATCTACTTGACTGTTACCATTTGTCACGATACCGTCGGCTGGAAAAGATTCACCTGCCAAAACGCGAACCACCATATCTGTTTTGAGTGTGGTAATTGGCATATCCATTATATGATCACCGTGTTTAACGTGGGCAACTTGGGGTAAAAGTTCACGAAGTTTGGCGGTGGCATCACCGGCTCTCATTGTTGCTGACATCTCAATTCGATGACCAAGCAGCATGATTACGGTAAGCGTTGCAAATTCCCAAAAGAAATCCATTACGTGATGATGGAAGACTTGTGTGGCAATTAAGGCATAGATAGAATACCAAAATGTGACATTTAATCCCATTGTGATAAGACTCATCATTGCTGGTTTTTTGGCATGCAACTCGTGACGCGCACCTACCCAGAACGGCTGTGAGCCAATAACGTACAACATGGCGGCCAATAAGGCAGAGACCCAACTGTTGCCTGGGAAAATGATGGTAAAAGGTAGATTGACACCCATAAATGGCGAGATAAAGAGAATCGGAATCATTAAGATGAATGATATCCAAAAGCGTCTTTTCATATCATTCATGTCCATGCCCGCCATGCCCATATCAGCACCGTGGTGATGCATTGGCATGGCTGACATATCCATCTCAGAATTGGTCATCATTGACATATTGTGGTCATGATCCATGTGGTGTTCATGTGTCATTTGTGACATGGTGTGATTATTTTTTTTCTCTGTCATATTGGCAGGCCTCCCAATCTTTTGGAATACAGTTACAAGCTATTGTTGCCGGAGCTGTTTTTGATTTTTGTACCAATAAAGCTTGCAAGTGGCTAATGTCTGTTTGAGATAGCGGGGTCTCCGCTAAGGCGTTGACTAACGCATCACCAACACACATGGCACACATGTCGTGTAATGTCGTAGATAAGGTGTCAACCATTGCTACTTTTTCAGTAATGGTTGCAGTATATATACGGTCTCTGGCAGCGTCATTGTGGCTAATAATGCCCTTTTTGATTAGACGTGTAATCAAAGTTTTAACAGTGGACGGTTGCCAATCTGTTTCCGCGCACAGAATACGAATGATTTGGTTGCTAGTTGCCTCTCCTAGAGTCCAAATGACACGCATTATTTGCCATTCACTTGTTGATATTGTTGTGTTCATACATATAGTCTACAACTGTAAACTTAAAAATACAAGGCATTATGATGATAAAAGAGGATTGACAGATTACGGTGTACCGTGTAACATAGTACACGTAGTACATTTGGGGATGTGGGGAATGAAACTCAGTCAAATATGATAGTGGTGTGGTTACTTAAAACACCAAATCTTAATCGGGAGCTCACAAATGGCGCAAATACAAAGAAACCAACCACTATACGAGCAGCTAATGTGGCGAATTAAAGCGCAAGTTGCTGCCGGCGTGTTAGTCATTGGTGAAAAATTACCATCGGTCCGTGAAATGGCATTAATTGAGGGATTAAATCCAAACACGGTAGCCAAGGCATACAAAGCACTTGAAGCGCAAAACGTTATCGAGACTGTAACTGGAAAAGGGACTTTTATTCGCAGAAATGGGGAAAATGCGGATGATGAACTTGTTGAGCAGCTCAAAAACAAGCTAACAGAAGTAACAATTGAAGCCAAACGTGTTTCAATTAGCCCGAATCAGCTTCACAGCTGGATTGATGAATTGTACGGAGAGAAACAATGACATTGATTTTGGAAAATATTTCAAAAAAAATACAACATCAGCAAGTCCTAAAAAATGTTAGCTTTGAATTAAATGAAGGCGAAATTGTTGGTCTTGTTGGTCATAATGGTGCAGGAAAGACGACACTCTTTCGAACCATTGTCGGTGAAATGAAAGCTGATTTTGGACGGATAGGGCTTGATGATCAAGATTATGTTCGGACAACTAGTACGCATGATCAGTTATTCTATGTTGATATGCCTGAAAATTGGTTAGCATATTATACACCAAACAAAATTAAATCTATTTTGTCGCTATCTTACAAAGATTTTGATTCTGATTGGTATGACGATCGCATTCAGCAATTTAATCTGAATAGTAAAAAACGCGTGCAAACTTATTCTAAAGGTATGCGTGCACTGTTTACGATAATTGTAGGTTTCGCTAGTCGCGCTCGCTATGTTTTGTTAGATGAGCCGTTGGATGGATTAGATGTTTTAATAAGGGATCAAGTTAAGCAATTAATTATTGATCGTGTGAACAAAAATAACACGACGGTTTTGATTGCCTCACATAATTTAGTAGAGCTCGACACATTAGTTGATCGCATTTTGCTGTTAAAAGACGGTAGCATTCATATGACATTTGCTATTGAAAATAATAACAATATCAAAAAGTATCAAGTGGCTTACGATAATGACGAGATGTTAGCTTTTTTGCGTGAAAATGGCACAATTATCGCCCATGTTGGGCATATCGTAACCGTCGTCTTCAGTGACTTTGATGAGAGCATTGGGATTAAACTAGCAGGCTCAGATTTTAAGTTTATTGAAGAATTACCCATTGGTAGTGAAGACATTTTCCGTGCTAGTTTTGCAAGTGAAGCCTATGCTTGGCAAAAAGAATTGGAGGGCGAATAATGTTACGCGCGATAAAAATTTATGGCAAAATGAAAGCACCTCAGTTGATATTAATTGCTTTTTTGGGTGTCGCAGCGTCGGCTATTATTATTGGTACAAACTTTATTGATTCTGGCACAGCTGCTGGTGGGGATGATGCAAGTGAGCTTAGCAGTCAATTGATGATTATTTTGCAATTTGCGGCATTGCTTTCCTTTTATAACGATAAAACACGTCATCTTGATGCATGGTTAGTAACACAAAGTATGTCGCGTAGACAATTATTGTTGAGTAAAATGTTTTGGCTGATAATCGCACCGATTGCATTTGCAGTGTTCCTTGATTTGTTTTCAATAATTACCATACAGCCTAGTGAGTGGGCACATGCAGTACGGAGTAACATTATCAATGGAGCTTTTAGTTTACTGTTTGCTAGCCTAGTTCTTGGTGTCAGTTTAGTCATAGGTCCTATCTGGCAAAAAGTTGCAGGGAGTATGTATCTCATTATTGTGTTTGAGACTATTACCCACACGTCTGCGGATCAAATGCTGTCAAAACAGTATTTTATTAATGATTTGATGACATCAGTGCTGGCTATTATCGGTATTTCATTAGTGGCATTGGCGATTAGTTATTACTTGGTTGAGCATGTTGGTGTTGATACTGAAGATGAACCGGTACGATTAAGTTATCTTAAATGGCCGGTTGTGATATTTGTTTTTGTATCAATGTTAATATTACAGCTTAATGCCGCTGGTGGGTTGCTAGATAAACTGTTGTTGCCAGTAATTTTAAGCATCACCACATTTGTTTTTGTTTTTAAACCTAAATTATCTTGGGAAAGATAATACATTCAAACTAGTTTCATAATATAGAGGGGAAATAATGGCATTATTAGAAGTAAAAAACGTTAGTAAAAAATATGGGGCACGCGCTGCAATGGATCAAGTTAGTTTTGAGGTTGAGGCCGGACATATCGTTGGATTAATTGGGCCCAACGGTGCCGGAAAGTCAACGACGATGCGTGCTATCACTGGATTAATGAGTTATTCATCAGGTACAATCTCGTTTGATGGCAAACCTGTAACGTTTAGTAATCATCAAGCACTGGATAAAATTGGTAATTTGATTGAGTATCCGTCAATCTATCCCAATTTGACCGCCTTAGAACATTTGAAGTTGTATGCAATGGATACAAAATCACCTGCAGACTTTAAAATGCTCATGCATAAAACACAAATTGATGGCGATAACTTTGGAAAACGTAAGGCCAAAAATTTTTCATTGGGGATGAAACAACGTCTTGGTATTGCGATTGCATTGATTAGAAACCCAAAGCTGGTCATTTTAGATGAGCCAATGAACGGATTAGATCCACAATCAGTTCATGATTTGCGTGAATTAATTCGCGCTTTGGCAGACGAAGGAACAGCATTTTTGATATCAAGTCATTTGTTAGATGAACTGCAAAAATTGGTTGACGATGTTGTGATTATTAATCATGGCAAAATTATTGAAAAAGATACAATGTCTAATTTCTTTAGTCACGATAAAGTGCGTTGGACAGTTGATACTAATGACAATGAGGCAGCGTTGATGGTTGTTCAAGAACATCATTGGCAGGCAAATATTGATGATGGGCACTTGCAAATTACTGGGGCGGAAAGTTTGCAAGAAGTTATCACAGTGATTAACCAAGCTAGTCTTGAAATTATTGCACTTAATACAGTCACAGGGAATCTAGAAAAGTCGTTGTTGGATATGCTGGCAGCAGACGATAAGGGGGAATAAGTCGTGTTAACATTGATGAAACAAGAGTATTATAAAGCTTTTAAGCAAAACAAATTATATGTTTGGTTAATTTTAAGTTTGATTTTTCCGATAGCTATTATTGGTATTTTTAAATCACAAAGAACCCCATCAGCCGTGATTAATTTGGGACAAGCATTGCTGTATGTACAAATGGCCGGCATCATTATAACTGCTTTGTCGGTATCGCAAGAATTTGGTTTTGGAACCATTCGCCCATTGTTATCACGTCGTTTTAGTCGTGGTAGCGTGTTTGTTAGTAAATTGTTGCTAAATCTCAGTGTTTATATTGGTCTGTTTGTCACGGCATTTATTGGTACTGTTCTAGCGGTTGCTTTGTTTATACCAAAGTATGATTTCAGTCAGTCCCTTGGGTATACAGGGAATAGTTGGCAAACTATGGGCATCAGCATGCTTGATACTGCTATTCAAATGGTATTCGTGGCTGCACTAGTTTTGATGATTACGAATCTAGTTAAAAGTTCTGGGGCAGCAATTGGATTGGGTGTTGTGATGATTGTGGCGACACCATTATTGAGCGCTATTTCATTGAAATTAATTGGTTTAGCACCGTTTTTAAAGTGGAACCCATTTAATATTTATTTAGGCATGTCTAACTTAGGTATGTTGTCACCAAGTCTTGTGAAGCAAGCGATGAATATATCACAAAATGATTTGATTATTGTGTACTTCATTTATATTATTTTGATGTATGGCATTGCATATCTAATTTTCAAAAAGCGTAGTGTATAATGTTTCACGTGAAACATATATTAATTATTTAAAAAACCTGATAGTTTAGACAATATTATTTGTCTAAACTATCAGGTTTTTTTGATGATGGTGTCGTTAAATGAACGGTTTTGGTTGACGTTGTTGCCAAAAAATTAGCATCATGTTCGATAATTATCATCGTTGGCTGTATTTGATTGATAATGTTAGTGATTTGCTCTTGATTGAAAACATCAAGATAATTTAATGGTTCATCCCAAATATACAATTCAGCTGGTGTCATAAGTGACTTAGCCAATGCCACGCGTTTTTGTTGGCCCATACTCATTTGCTCGATTCTATTTTGAAAAACGTGACGTTCAAGGCCAAGTTTGAAAAGGTTATTGAGTAAATCTTCATAGGATAAATGACTCGCCAAGGCAAATTCAGCTAGTGTGCCATGATTATCGTTATAATTTTGTCTGACATAGCTGATAGCTAGGTTTTGGGGGCGATACATTTTCCCGGTTGCGGTACCAGCAAAATTATTTTGCAAATAGCGTACAAGAGAGGATTTGCCTGAACCATTGTTACCTTCAATTGCTAACCGTTCACCGAGATTAAGATCAAACGAAATTGGTTCAAATAGTGGTTTGTCATAGTTTAATTGTAGATTTTTTACTTTGAGCAACTGTTGGTGGGTTGTTGGGGTGAAATTTAACGTTAGTGGTGATACTGATTCAATATTTTTTAAAAGCGCCGCTTTTGCTTCGACTTTACTTTCAGATCGTTTGGCTATCGCTTTGGAACGTTTTGCCTGCTTCTTGGCAATTCGACGTGAAGCAGAATCATTTGTTTCATTCTCACATTCAAGGGCCCATGTGGCAACATTTTTTGATGCTTGTTTGATATGTTTAATTTCTTTTTTTAACTGAGTATTTTGTTCTTTTTCGTATGCGTCTGTTTGCTTTTTTTGGTCATCATATACTTGAAAGTTACCACGTTGCAACAAAACGTTGTGTTTCTCAATGGATAACGTATGGTCAACAATTTCGTCAATGAAGTTGCGGTCATGGCTGACTACAATGAAACCTTGTTTCTTTTCCCTTAAATAATTGGCAACTTGCTGGCGTGATGCTTGGTCTAAATGATTAGTCGGTTCGTCAATTAATGGAAAACTGATATCGTCGACAAATAAAAGTGATAGTAAAACTTTGGTTTGTTCACCACCAGATAAGCTCGAAAATTTGCGCCAGAGAATATCATCTGTTAATCCTAACAAGGAGAGTTCACGTGATATTTTCCAAAAATCGAAGTTTGATAGCGTCTGCAAAATATTATAAGTTAACTGCTGTGGATCTTGAATTGTCTGGGGAAAATACGCAAATTTGATGTTTTGACTAATGTCGCCAGTATAATGATAATCGCCCATCAGTAGTCGTAACAGTGTTGTTTTACCACGGCCATTACGACCAATCAAAGCCAACTTCCATTGGGCAGATAAACTCAAATTGATATCTGAAAAAAGTTGCGTACCCTGTTGATCAAATCCAAAATACAAATGTTTTATCTCAATATCGACCATAAAATTACCTCATCAAAAATATAGTCATTGATCGTCGAGATGGTAAATTTGAGGGTAACTAAAAAGACCCACCCTATGAACGGTTAAACCAAATCTCGAAAATCAACGTACTTGCTCACACGCATGGCAAGTGTCTGTGTCATTTTCGTTCATTAGTTTATTTGTTCAACAGTAAGTCCCTCATGTTTCATAAATTATTTTAATTTTATCATTGAAAATTCATAATATCAAGTATAAAAGCGACATAGTTGTTATTTTATTATTTGAATTGTCAATTATTATACGGTATGCTTAACAAACCATAAATAGAATGGAGAAATAATGACTTGTCAGAAAATATAGCCAGTCAACTTAGAAAAGGTATTTTACAAGGCTTTTTGCTCATTCTACTTGATAAAGAACCAAATTATGGTTATGGCATCATGAAAAAAATGTCGGAATATGGTTTGGGGGATGTTCCGAAAGGTACGATTTATCCCTTGCTCACCAATATGACAACAAAAGGATTGATTAAATACCAAATTCAAGCTTCTGATGGTTTGAGAACGAGAAAATATTATTACATAACCGAAGCCGGCAAAGCAGAAAAACAAGTTTTTAGTCGCGAATGGCTGGGGATTAGTCACAGTATGAATAGCATTTTGGGGGAAGAAAATGAATAGTAGTCAAAAATTGATTGAAAAGAACAATAGTTTGCGAAAAGAACTCAATCTAAAAAATGAGGTGTTTTATAGTGATTTTTTGATATACATGAGACTTGGCAGTATTACAAAAAAAGAAACTATTGTTGAAAATATATTACTTGAAATCTTAGAAGATATTCTTGATGCACAACGAGAAAATATTGATGCGAACAAGTATTTTGGTAAGTCACCGAAAATGGTAGCGGATGATATTTTAAAATCGATTCCTAATAGTATTACTGATACAGTTAAGCTAGCCATGACGGTGCTGTTTAGCTTTGCAATTATGACTTTATTGCCAGTGCTGGCAAATCCTAACGCGAAGATTGATTTGGGTAATATGATTTTGGCAGGCATTTATACTTGTCTAGCAAGCATGTTAATTTTGAAGCAAATAGCGCGGTCAATCTATGTGATTAACCGTTTTATGTCGAACAAAGTGGTCAGATATGTGACTTATTTTGTTTTAGCGAGCGCCTTATTGGCACCTGTGTATTTGATTCTGTTATTTGTTAAAACACCTTTGACCTTTTCGCTAAATGGTTTTGCTGGTGTTATGGTATCTGTGTTGATTATGGCGGGCTTCATCGTTTGGTGGTTACATTCAAATAATCGCAGATTTAACTTTCCAATGTTGTTCGCAGCCTTGGTATTTGGCATACTGTCATTGATTATTAGAATACCAAATGTGCAAGGCACGGTTTTTAGGAGCCAGTTTGGTAAAAATAGTTACGCGATTATTATCATAATTGCTTTGGTGTCATTTTATGTTGTCAGTCACATCGTGCATAAAAGAAGTGATTAATGATTATCTTACACAATTAAAGTAGTCAAGCATTCCAAATCTCAAATTTAATGACAAAAAAATCCGCTGACCAGACAGCGGACAATCAAATTATGATTAAAAGGGGTGTTGATAGTTAACTTTAAAAGTCAGCCGTATCGGCATTGGTATGCGTGCCACCGATTCCAGTAAGTGAATCAAGTTCGGACACTTCATCATTGGTTAAGGCAAAGTCAAAAACGTCTAAATTAGCCTTAATATAGTCTTCATGCGTTGATTTTGGCAGTGGCAGAAATCCCTTTTCCAAAGACCAACGAATGAGCACTTGTGGGACGGATTTGTGATACTTTTCTGCAATTGTCGTAACCTGTGGTAAATCTACTAAACGTCCAGTGCCCAGTGGCGAATAGGCTTCACTGACAATGTCATGTGCTTTGTCATAAGCAACAAGTTCGTCCTGTGTGTCAGAAGGGTTCAAAAAGTTTTGATTAACCATTGGTGCAATTTTTTGTGTTTTTGCCAAACTTTCGAGATGATGAATTTGAAAATTGGAAACACCGATTGCTTTGGCTTTTCCAGCTTCATAAGCAGCTTCAAAGGCGCGCCATGTCTCAGCGTTGGCCGTTTCCCAAGCATTTTGACCCTGTGCCTTTATTGCTGCGGGGTTTGGCCAGTGAATCAGGTAGAGATCAACGTAGTCTAGCCCTAACTTTTGCAAGGAAAGATCTAAAGCCTTTTGAGCGGCTTCAAATGAATGTGCATCATTCCAAAGCTTAGTTGTGACAAATAGGTCTTCACGATTAATGCCAGAATCTTTGATAGCGCGACCAACTGATTCTTCATTACCATAAGCAGCTGCCGTATCAATATGGCGATAACCAGCTTCTAATGCCCAACGAACGGCTTGATAAGCAACATCTCCGTCAGCACTTTGCCATGTACCAAAGCCAATAACGGGAATTTTAGTACCATTTGCCAGTGTGTATGTATCATTTTGAGAAGTCATATGAGTACCTCTATTTTTTTATTTGGCGAACGAAAAATTAGATTATTCGCCCAGTACATTCATTATAACATGAACACGGAACAAACGTTCGCTTAAACAACTGGTTATTGTAGCTATGATAAAATGTAAGTAATGCTTGAATTTTATCAAAAGGATAACGATATGATATTAACAAACTTCAATACTAATGATGAAACAAATTGGCAAAAAATTTATTTAAATGCCTTTCCGGCACATGAGCGGTTGCCATTCGAGACTTTACAGCAAAAGGTGAGTGACAATGACCAGATTAAAATGTTAACGTTTAAAAGCAATGATCATGTTGCTGGGATCCTATTTTTGGTGACATTGGCAGATGATAAAGCATTTATTCTATATTTTGCCGTCGATGCAACTATTCGCGGGAAAGGTATTGGAAGCCAAATGTTATCATGCTTAAAGCAACGCTACACTGGTGGCATTGTTTTGGAATCTGAAATCGTTGGTACTAATGCGGATAATGAGCAACAGCGTTTACAACGTTATCAGTTTTATCAAAGAAATGGCGTTCTAGATTCAGGATTTGTCGCTCAAAATATGGGTGGGACTTTTCATTTGCTTAGAACAAGTGCTCAAATTACAGTGGCAGATTACTTAAAAGCTATTGATATCTTAGGGCTAACGACTACAATGCAATAGACGATGACGTCTATTTTTTTTTAATGCATTCTGCGGTATGATAGAAAAATGGAAAACTGGTTGATAAAACGTGCACGACTCACGCCCAATCGCGTTGCCGTGCAGGAAAAAGGACAGCAACTGACCTTTCAAGAAGTTGCTGATCAGACAAAAAAAATTGCTGCACAATTGAATGTGGTGATTGAAACAGAACAACGGATAGCCTTAATTGCTACGAATACAATTGCAAGTTATTTAGTGATTATGGCAGTCCAACAACTTGGCAAAACGATGGTCTTTATTAATCGACGCTTGTCATTTGACGAAATTAACTATCAGTTGGCTGATGCTGATATTTCAGTTTTAATCACAGATGAAGACTATCATCAGCAGCTAAAAGTGGATAAACAGTTAACTGTTAGTGCGTTATCCACTGAAAAATCAGCACGACTGGATTTGGTTGAAAATTTTCCTGATGATGCTGTTACCAGTATTATGTATACTTCTGGCACCACAGGTAAGCCGAAAGGTGTCATGCAAACTTTCAATAATCACTTTTTTTCAGCTATGGGGAGTGCTCTGAATTTGGGGCTAACGGCTGATGATGCTTGGTTAACAGCGGTGCCTATTTTTCATATTAGTGGTTTTTCAATTTTAATGCGAGGCCTGATTTATGGTATGCGTGTTGTCCTTTTACCAAAATTTGATGCACACCAAGCCAATGAGCTATTGGTTAATCATCATATTACGACTATGTCAGTAGTGCCTGTGATGCTTAAGCAACTGTTAAAGGACTTGCCAGAAGATGTCTCTTATAATAGCGGATTTCGTACGATGCTATTAGGTGGTGGTCCCACAGATCGCGCAACTTTAAAGCGAGCACAGGCCCACCACATTCCGATCATTCAGTCTTATGGCATGACTGAAACCGCCTCTCAAGTGATTGCTTTAGACGCCGAGTACGCTGATGAAAAATTAGGATCGGTTGGTAAACCACTATTTCCAGTGAGCTTGAAAATTGCTGATCATTATGGCGTACCAGTTAAAACAGGTAACATTTGGATTAAGTCACCGACGTTGACAGTTGGTTATCTTAATCAGCCGAATAAATTGGCAGAAAAATGCCGTGATGGCTGGTTTAATACTGAAGATCTTGGCTATCTCGATGATGATGGTTTCTTATTCGTACAAGGTCGTGAAGGTGATATGATCAGTTCTGGCGGAGAAAACATTTTTCCAGATGAAGTCGAATCAGTTTATCTAAAGTTGCCAGAGATTGACAACATTGTGGTAGTCGGTGTTCCTGATGAGCAATGGGGGCAAGTACCAGTGGCTATTGTAATAGATAGCAAGCTCTCTGCTACTGATTTAAAAGCTTACGGGCGTGAAAAATTAGCACATTATAAAGTGCCAAAACGTTTTTATTTTGCAAATGACTGGCATCGGAATGCCAGTGGTAAGACGGAACGAATCAAATTCATAGCTGAAATCACACGATTGAAGGAGTTAAAATGACCCTATCACCTAAAAATACTGATGTACAATCACTGTTTAATACCATTGCGCCAGAATATGACAAGATGAATAATATTATTAGCTTGGGAACGCACAAAAATTGGCGACAAAAAGTTATGAAAAAAATGGTTTTTCCAAAAGGTGCTGAAATTATTGATTTAGCAACGGGAACGGCTGATTGGGCAATTGCCTTGGCAGAAAAGAGCGACCCCACGGCAAAAATAACAGGGTTGGATTTCAGTCGGGAAATGCTCACAGTTGGGCAACACAAAGTCGATTTGAGTGATTATGCGGATAAAATAACGCTAGTACAAGGCGATGCTATGTCACTGCCATTTGAAGATAATCACTTTGATATTGTGACCATTGGTTTTGGTCTTAGAAACTTGCCTGATCCAATTCAAGGTCTACGTGAAATGTATAGAGTGCTTAAGCCGGGTGGACAACTCGTGGTTCTTGAAACATCTCAACCGGATAATCCTATTGTTAAGCCTTTTTGGCGCTTATATTTTGGGCAAGTGATGCCTTTATTAGGGAAATATTTTGCAAATGGTAAATACTCGGCTTATAAATACTTAGATGAAACGACTGAAAACTTTATGGATTATATGACATTGGGTCAAGTAATGCTGCGATTAAAGTTTCAAAAAGTTGTTATCTCTAGATTTAATTTGGGAGCTGCGGCCGTACATTATGCTACAAAATAACCTCATTTGTGGTGGATAATGATTTAACAACGATGGTGTGGAAAGCGAGAAATAAACCATGGCTGAAATGAATGAACAACTCAAAAAACAATTTTTTGTCGATCAATTGTCACAAGATCAAGAACGTGTCATTGGTGATATCAATGATTATATTGGCACTAGCGTAGCACATAACAACCATGCTGTTGCGATTATTCAGGGGGCAGCTGGTACTGGTAAATCTGTTGTACTGATGGATCTTGTCACTAAATACATGACTGATAAACGTTATAAAACAGCCTTGGTGGTTAACCACCCTGAACTCTTCAAGGCTTATAAGGACATTGCGGAAAGTATTCCTGGTATGCGTGAACGCGATATTACGCGACCAACGCCGCTGATTAATCACGCTCAAAAAAATCATTGGCGATATGATGTCATTTTTGTTGATGAAGCGCATTTATTATTATCCAAGCCCGAACCTTATATGCATTATAATGGCAACAATCAACTAACTGATTTAATGGATTTAGCTAAAATTGTGGTCGTTGTTTATGACTTTGCACAAGTTTTTCAATCAAAAATGTATTGGTCAAAAGACTTCTTATACAAAACAATCGGGAATCGGCCACATAAGTTATTTGATATGAATTTTCAGTACCGCATGATTGCCAGTGAGTCACAAGTAAAATGGATGGATGATCTAACAGCTGAAAAACCATTATATCCATTTCCAAATGATAGTGACTTCGAATTCAAAGTCTTTGATAAAGCTGGGGAACTCTACGACAATATTGTCCAAAAAAATAAGTCAGTCGGGTTAAGCCGAGTTGTTGCAACGTCAGGATTTCCAAGGAATGATGGCCGTCATAACGTTGAAATGGATACATTCTCACTGCCTTGGGATGAATGGGATCCACAACGCACGCACTGGGCCAAACGTGAATACTCTATCAAGCAAGTTGGGACAATATATACTTTGCAGGGCTTTGATTTGAACTTTGTGGGAATGATTATTGGGCCATCGTTTGGCTATGATGCAAAAACAGACAGCATGACTATTTTGCCAGAGAAATATTCACACAAGGAAATATTCAAAAAACGTCAGGATAAACAGTTTACAAAGGCCGAATTTAAAGCTTTCATTGCCAACGTTTTAAATGTTTTGATGAAACGTGGCAAATATGGTTTATATTTAACGGCTTATGATGATGCTTTGCGTCAACGATTGTTAGAATTGTATCGTGACTGATGGCTATTTGACTGAACAATAAAAATTTCAATAAGAGTGTACAGAAAGCGCTAGATGACTAATATCATCAGCGTTTTTTAATGTTACTCATTTTTAGCGTAGAATATCTCATGAAAAATCCTGAGATTAACTTTAAAATTTGTGAATACAACAACAGCATTAATAAAAGATATAGTTATTTTTTTCATACTATATTGTGAACACTTCTGGCAACATTATCAGAATAAAATCTAAAAAGCTTCTAAATAAGGGTTTGTCAATGATTTCGGCCATGCTATATTTTCAAATGAGCAATTAATAGCACAGTATTTTTACGAATTTTTGACAAACGTTTAGCAAAAATTGTGATACAATTTACAAGTCGCGTTAAATTAAAACGTGGTTAAAAAATTATGGAGAACGAATGTTATGAGAGAGAAAGTCGTGGCGAGAAAGAAGCTTTATAAGGCGAAAAAAAGTTGGGTGGTAGCTGGTTTGACTACTGCCTTTTTGATGGTGAATCAAGCCAGTGTAAGCGCTGATCAAAATGTAAATGATACATCGGTCACAACAACAACGCAGGATGTCACAACAGATCAGGACACTGGTATTGACGCATCTGTAACGACGACAGTTAGTCCAAATTTGGATGATACTCAAGTTGATAACATCAATATTCAGGCATCAACAGATCAAAAAGATGATTCAAAAGGCACCACGCAAACAGTTGAAACGGACGTTACAACGAATAGTCAATCAACAGATACAACAGCAGTGACAGCTCAAACGAATCAAACAGAAACAATACAAAATAGTGATGCGACAACTGAAACAGGATTAGTGACAGTTAATAATCAAGTCAGATACGTTAATCCTGACGGCACAGTGTTGAAAGGCGCATACAAAACAATCAATGGTAACACTTATTATTTTGATGATAATAGTGGTGACGCACTGATAGGAATACATAAAATTGGAGAATCAATTAAGGGATTTGGTCTTACTGGTGTCCAAATCAAAGGAGATTACTTAACGGCAGTCAACGGTGACAAATATTACTTTGATTCTGACGGTAATACGGTGTCTGGCGTGCAACAAATTAATGGTAAAACCTATTATTTTGACAGTACTGGTAAATTAATGAAGGGCTACACAGCAGTCTTGAGTGGTGTTGTAACTTTCTTCAACAGCACAACGGGTGAAGCAGATAATACTGACGCCTCAACCATTAAAACTGGTGTTACAATTGACAACTCAGATTACACAACGCATAATGCCGCCTATGATAATACAGCCGCCAGTTTTGATAATATCAATGGCTATTTGACGGCAGAAAGCTGGTATAGACCTAAAGAAATACTGGAAAATGGTGAGTCATGGCGGCCGTCTACTACTGAAGATAAACGTCCCATTTTAATTACTTGGCAACCGGATATTGTGACCGAGGTCAATTATCTCAACATGATGGCTGCAAATGGTTTGCTCTCGATTAACGCACCATTTATAACTGCTAGTGACCTTGCCATTATGAATGATGCTGTCAGAGCTGTTCAAAAGAATATTGAAATACGGATTAGCCAAGAAAAATCAACTGATTGGTTAAAAACACTGATGACTCAGTTTATTAATACACAACCACAGTGGAATGAGGTGAGTGAATCACCAAGCAATGATCACCTGCAAGGCGGTGCATTAACGTATGTCAATAGTCCATTGACGCCAGATGCCAATTCTAATTTTCGTTTGCTTAATCGGACCCCGACTAATCAATCTGGCACAACGCGTTATGATACTGACAAATCTGAAGGTGGTTTTGAATTATTATTAGCCAATGATGTTGATAATTCAAACCCAGTAGTTCAAGCTGAGCAACTTAACTGGTTGTACTATTTAATGAATTTTGGCTCAATTACAGCTAATGATCCAACGGCTAATTTTGATGGTATTAGAGTTGATGCTGTTGATAACGTAGACGCTGACTTGTTGCAAATCGCATCGGATTACTTTAAATTAGCGTATGGCACTAGTTTATCTGACACAAATGCTAATCAACATTTATCGATTTTGGAAGATTGGTCTGCTAATGATGCGGAATACATGTCAAAAACGGGTAGTAATCAATTGACAATGGACACGTATACGCAGCAACAATTACTCTTTTCATTGACAAAAACAGTTGGTAATCGTGCTGACATGCGACGTTTCCTAGAATACTTTATGATTAATCGTGCTAACGATGCCACTGAAAATGTGGCAACACCAAATTACTCATTTGTTCGTGCGCATGATAGTGAAGTTCAAACGGTCATTGCTACGATAATTAAAGATTTACATCCTGATGTTGTGAATAGTCTTGCGCCAACTCAAGCACAATTAGAAGAGGCATTTGCCGTGTATAACGCTGATATGAATCGGGTGGATAAACAATATACCCAATATAATATGCCAAGTGCTTATGCCATGCTTTTGACCAATAAAGATACGATTCCACGTGTGTATTACGGTGATTTATACACAGATGATGGTGAGTATATGGGTACGCAAACACCCTATTATGATGCTATCGTTAATCTATTGCAGTCTCGCGTTAAATATGTTGCAGGTGGACAGTCAATGGCGGTTGATCAACATGATATTTTAACAAGTGTGCGTTATGGCAAAAATTTGGCTGACGCTAATGTGACATCAGATGATTTAACCAGTATTAACTCAGGCATAGGTGTCATTGTTTCTAATAATCCCAATCTTTCGTTGGCGTCTGGTGAAACCGTCGTGCTCCATATGGGCATTGCACACGCAAATCAAGTGTATCGTGAGATACTTGAGACAACCGACAACGGTATTGCAAATAATACCGATATTTTTAAAACAACAGATAGCAATGGTGACTTGATTTTCACAGCTTCTGAAATTCATGGGTATAGTAATGTTCAAGTATCAGGCTTTTTATCAGTTTGGGCACCCAAAGATGCTGCGGATGATCAAGATGTACGTACTGCTGCTAGTGAATCGACTTCTAATGATGGCAATACGCTTCATTCAAATGCTGCCTTAGATTCCAACATAATTTATGAAGGCTTTTCAAACTTTCAATCCACACCTCAGTCAGAAAGTGAATTTGCAAATGTCAAAATAGCTGCTAATGTTAATCTGTTCAAATCTTGGGGTGTCACCAGTTTTCAAATGGCACCTCAATATCGTTCGAGCACCGATACAAGCTTTTTGGATTCCATTATTCAAAATGGTTATGCCTTCACTGACCGTTACGATTTGGGATTTGAAACGCCAACGAAGTATGGGACGGACCAGCAATTGCGTGATGCAATTAAAGCATTGCATGCTAATGGTATACAAGCAATGGCTGACTTTGTGCCAGACCAGATTTATAATTTGCCTCAAACAGAACTGGTTTCTGTATCACGCACCGATAGTCTTGGTAATCAGTCAGCCAATTCAAATGCAGCCAATGTATTGTATGTATCTCATACAGTTGGTGGTGGTGAATATCAAAGCAAGTATGGGGGTGAATTTTTAGCGTTTATTAAGTCTAAATATCCAAGCTTGTTTAAAACAATTCAGGTTTCGACAGGACTACCAATTGATGATTCAACTAAGATTAAAGAGTGGTCAGCAAAATACTTTAATGGTTCAAATATTCAAGGACGTGGTTTTGGATATGTGCTATCTGATGGTGGCACACAGAACTACTTTAAAGTGATTTCGAACAGTACAGATGATGATTTTTTGCCTAATCAACTGACTGGGCAACCCACAACGACGGGATTTGAACAAACGAGTAAGGGCATTGTATATTACTCTAAGAGCGGTATTCAGGCTAAAAATCAATTTGTCAAAGATGATGTTTCTGGCAATTACTACTATTTCAATAAGAATGGTCTGATGACAATTGGCAGTAAGACGATCAATGGTAAAAACTATATGTTCTTGCCAAATGGCGTAGAGTTACGAGGATCCTTTTTACAAACAGCGGATGGGACCGTCAATTACTATGCGACTAATGGGGAACAGGTTAAGGACGCCTATGTGACTGACACAGAAGGCAATAGTTATTACTTTGATGGTGATGGAGAAATGGTAACTGGTGCTTATACAGTCGATGGACATGCGCAATATTTTGATGTGAATGGTGTTCAAACAAAAGGTGCCATCATTACACTTGACGGCGTGCAACGCTATTATCAAGCTGGGAACGGTAATTTGGCAACCAACCAATATGTCAGCTACAACAACGGCTGGTACTATGCCAACGCCAAGGGCGAGTTAGTGACCGGCGCTCAGAGTATTAATGGTAACGTTCAATATTTTGCCAGCAATGGGCAACAAATTAAAGGTCAAATTGTCGTGACTGGTAATCAGAAAAGTTATTACGATGCAAACACTGGAAATCTTATCAAAAATGATTTTTTGACACCGGATCAAGGTAAAACTTGGTATTATGCCGATCAAGACGGTAATCTCGTGACAGGTGTACAGAATATTAATGGACACAATCAATATTTTGATGATAATGGGATACAAATCAAAGACCAAATCATATCAAATGATGGGCAACAATATTATTATCAAGGTGGTAATGGTGATTTAGTCACAAATCGATATATCAGTTACAATGATAGTTGGTATTACGCCGACGCAACAGGTGTTCTTGTAACAGGTCAACAAATTATCAACGGCGAAACGCAATACTTTAGGACAGATGGTCGTCAAGTAAAGGGCCAAATTATTGCTGATGGTGATAAACAGAATTATTACGACGCAGATTCAGGCAATTTGGTGAAAAATAATTTTGTCACAGTTGATCAAGGTAAAACTTGGTATTATGCTGATCAAGATGGAGACCTCTCTTTGGTTGACCAATAAGGTGACTGAACTAAACTTTAACGGGTTACAGTAGGAAGATACTGTAACCTTTTTAAAATAAATATATGTAAGCGCTTGCAAAAGCAAAAAAGACATGCTATAATTTAGGTAGAGATTAGGAGGAGATCCTAATAACATTCAAATTTGTTGACGCCGTCAGTGACGATGGCAGGAATGGGTTTCTTTCAATCTAAGAACGACTTGCTCAGTGAAAACTGCTGGGTACGGCTATGAGAATAGCTGTACATTGTAGCTAGTTTGATAATTAATGATATTTGCTTAGGTTTTATACTTGAGAAGTATTATTTCTGGGTGGGTTGTTTTTTGTTTGCTTGGGTCACCACATGACAATAAAAAAGGGTCAAAACTAATTTAATGGTTTTGACCTTTTTTGGTGAAGTTAAGTTGTTTTTTATCCCAAAAAAATTAGCAGTTCTACAATACCCATCATAGCTAACAATGCTGTAAAAAAGAAACCGTACAAGTAACCAAATACTCTAAAAGGGCTATCTGTTTTTGTGGCGTTTGTGCGATAGGTTCTAAATGCTTTGTGTGAAGCAAAACCTTGCCAAATGGCAGCCAAAATTAGTAGTAAACCGATAAGCAATTGCCACATCATAACACCTCCTCTCTGATTAAAATGAAAATGTCTTTTTAGATTGCCAGTCGATCTGCATCTAAAAATTCATATTTTGTGTTGGTGACAAACTGATTGAAGCCTTGTTGATTGTCTGAAATCATTGCAATCATTCGGTAGTTAATCAATTTTGCAAACGTGCCATTATTAGGATATGATTGGCTGCCCAATTGTATCGCCGACAACAAAATGAAATGGTCATTTGGATATTTAAGCTGGTTTGGTAAAGGCCAGTGAGTTGATGCTGACATGATCTGTTATAAGTTAGTCGTGAATTTAATTATTTCAGACTACCTAATAGGAAAACAAACGGTATTATTGCTGTCACTATAAAGAAAATGATGCTAACATAGTTAATTTTTTTAGTTTTCATAATTATCCTGCCAGATTTTTTGTTATGTGATCATTTTTCGCGAATTCCAAAGTTTAGGAAGCGCTTACAAATTAATTTTATACCCAAAAATATCATAATTCAACTATATATGTCTCAATGTGATAAATAAAGATTTAAAATAACATTTTTGATAAATATGTTACTGTTACGACAAAGCCAGATTTTGGGGATTGGGGCCGCCAAGTAAGCCATGGTATGAGTTTTGTCCGATAAATAGGTACTTTTTCTGCAAGAATTTGTATTAATAAAATGATATCATTGAAAGAATAAAATCGATGCCATCTATGTCGAGGAGCAGATTGTCAGTATATGGTATGAGGGTAGTTACATTATTGGGAGAAAAACGTTGATTATTGGAGAACGCATCAAGTTATTGAGAAAAGCAAAAAAATTGACTCAAACTGAACTAGCAAAGGCAATATTTGTTTCTTATCAACTGGTGTCAAAGTGGGAAAGAAATTTAAGTGAACCGACGGCGGAAATGATGTTTACGATTATTGATAAATATCAACTGCCGTTCGATTTTTTTTTGGATCCAGTCACACAGCAAACGCAATATACAGCTAAAGAGGTCATTTTGAATGCTTTTTTAGAAAGTATGATTGCTTCGTATGATAAGCGGCCAACAATCAAAAAGGTAGCACAAGTTGCGTCGCTTGAACCTGAACATGTCGCACTATACTTTGCTAATTCGGATGAATTAATCTATGAATTTTTCAATGAAGTTGATCGCAATATCAAAATTGAAATTGAAGCACAAATCGTTTCGCACCATGATTTGATTACTATTTTTATCAATAATATGGCACCTTTGCTCTATGACAAACGAGTCCAGCTTCATGTTTTATATACCCGGCCTTATATTAAAGGGATTTGGTTGGCATTCATTAAATCAAAGTATAAGCGCATTTTGTTGGCACATCATCAAGTTGACGAGCAGGAAGGGTTGGCATTAGAGTATTTGATTGAAGTTTTGACAGCCTTTATATCTGTTTGGCTCAGTCAACCCAATCCAGAGCCATTGGCAGCATTTCAGAATCGTATGAGATGCTTGACGGGAAGACCAATTAATCAATGGCTATAAAAAAAGCAATTGCTTATTAGCATTGCTGGTTTTTTACTGCGTAATTTTGGCAATTTGTTGGAGTTCAGATAATTTCCATGACACATAGTTTTCGCCATTAGGGATTGTTTCAGTGACGTTTACGACGGGTATGTGGTGTGTTTTAGCGAGGTTAATGATGTTACTGACAGTTGTGCTTGATGTTTGCTTGTTGTTGACAATAAAAGTGATTTTGTGGTTCTCGATAGCTGACTTGAGCGTCGCCAATGTTGTGGGTGAAGGATCATTACCCGCCTCAATTGCCTCAGAAAAATCTGAATCCATGACGTGATAGCCCATTGCTTTTAGCATATATTCAAACACGGGTTCGGTTTGCGCAACGGCATGTCCGTTAGATTTTTTTGAAATTTGGGTGATTAGTGATTGAATAGGCTTTAAGCTTGCAATATATTTGTTGGCATTCTTTTGAAAATCGGCTTTATGTGTGGGATCTTGCTGGCCGAGTTGTTTAGCGAGGTAGTGTGCTGTTTTAATCATGGTTTCGGGGTTATTCCAAAGGTGAGGATTACTGCCAGTTTTTTGCTTTAAAACAGTTTCACCAACGCGAATGAGCTTTGCTTGGTCAGAAGCCTTAGCTAATTTATTAAGCCACGTGTCATAACCAAGTCCGTTTGCCAAAACGATATCAGCTTGACTAACTTCTTTGGCAACTGCTGTTGTGGGCTCATAATCCTCGGGCGAAATATTTTGATTTTTGATGATAGCGGTCGCTTTACCATGTGATCCGACAACTGTTTGTGCCAATTCGGCATAGAAATCAGTGGATGCGACAATTGTAATTTGGCGATGCTGGTTATTTTTTGAAGAAGTGTGTTGTCCTTTAATGAGAGCAAACCCCATTACAATAATCATGATAATAGCTAATAAGGTGATAACTTTTTTCATTAGTTGTCTCCAATCTGGTTGAGCTGTTCTAAAAATTTGGTAATTGTTTTTTGTTGTTTAGGGGTAAAATTGGTCATAATTGTATTGAGATGATTTAGCATGGATTGATGGGCAGCTTCATGGCGTACTGCCAACTGATCACCCGCTGGTGTTAATGAATAAAAAGTGCTGCGTTTATCTGTGTCGTCGATGGTTGCGATGACATAGTTGTGAGTGATGAGATTTTTGATGGCTTTTGTGATAGCTGGACGTGACAGGCCAACGGATGTGGCGAGTTGCGTGTTAGTCAGCGATTGTGTGCGTAATAGCATGAGTAAATGAGCTTGTGTCGCGTTGATATTTTGCCCCGCTGTACTTGTGATGACTTCTGAATGACTAGCATACTCTTGCACGAAATGATTCAGTGCGGCCATGATTTCATTTGTTTCAGACATATATTCTCCAATACTTAACCGGTTAATTAACTAGTTAAGTATATCTTGTCAGACTGAATATTGTCAATCATCAGTTTTTGAGTACAATTAGACTTATGAAAAAAATCGGCTTAACAATCGCAGTTATGGTGGGCGTAATGAGTGTTTTGTGGTTTGCTAGTTCATTTAATCAGGCACATCATGATGGGGCAAAAAGAATAGCAAAAACTAAAAAAATTAAACAACTAACAGTCAAAAAACTAACGACAACAGCTTCAGCAGCAGTTGTCATGAATCGTGAAACTGGGAAAATATTAGGGACAAAAAATGGAACGCAACCATTAGCGATTGCCTCGATTAGTAAGTTAATGACTGGGTATTTAACGTTGGAGAAATTAGCAATGACAGACATGATTGAACCATCTGCTAATACAGTTAAAATTGGTGAAGAATCTGAGTTAGCAGCTGTTCCGCTAAACGCTGCAACTACCTATCGGACTGATGATTTGCTCAACGCGGCGTTACAATTATCTGCTAATGATGCCGCGATTGCCTTAGGGGATGAAATAAGTGGGTCGCAATTACGCTTTACAAAGTTAATGGCAGCAACCGCCAAGCAGTGGAACATCAAAACAGCAAAATGGTACAATGCAGCGGGCATACGTAATGATGAAATGGAAGATGACAAAGTCAACGCACCCAACAGTGCTGAAAACATGATGTCAGCAATTGATGTTGCCAAAATGAGTGAGCAAATTTTGAAGCATCAGCCAAAAATAATAGCAATATTGAGTCAAACAACTAACACTTTCAATGGCACCACTCAAGCGTCAAATTTTTCACTAATGAATAACTATTTTAGTCAGACAAAATATCAGGTCACTGGTGGTAAACTAGGTGTTTCTGTCAAATCTGGTGTGTCATTTGTTGGATTCTTTACGTACAAAAAACATCATTATGTGACTGTTGTGCTGCATGCGGATCAGTACAAAAACTTATCGGCTGTTTTTCGTGAAACAAAACGGATTCTTGATGAAACTGTGTAAATCGGGCAATAAAAAACGATCACAATCGATCGTTTTTTGCTTTAATTAACCTTTAAATACCCAAGCATCACCATTGGCAGCCAATAATTTGTCGGATGCTTCAGGACCCATTGAGCCTGACTTGTAAGTTTCAAGTGGTGCTTTATCTGCGGTATAAACGGCTGAAATAGCATCAACAAACTTCCAAGCGATTGAAACGCCATTCCAGTCAGCAAAGTTAGAACCATCACCATTCATAGTGTCGTGAATCATACGTTCGTATGGTTCTGGTGTATTCTTCTTATCTTCATCAGATACAGTCCAACCTAAGTCAATTGTACGTGTGTTGAAGGCGTCTTCAACTGACTTGGCATTCAACTTCAATTCGATAGCACCCTTTGGATCAATGATAATTGACAAGACAGCTTCTTGTGCTTCCTGTTCTGAACCAAAGTTAAACGTGCCAGCCTTAAAGACGATGTCGACACGTGTCTGTTTAGCAGCTAAGCGCTTACCTGAACGGACATAGAATGGGACACCTTCCCAACGTGGCAAATCAAATTGTAATTCGCCTGCGATGAATGTGTTGTTTTTAGAATCCGCAGGTACGTCTAATTCTTCAAGGTATGGCTTGAAATCAGCTGAATCACCGGCACCATATTGTGCACGAACAAAGTATTTGTTAACTTCTGCTTCATCATAGATTTTCAAAGCATTAAAGGCTGCGTTTTTAGCGGCACGAATGTCTTTGTCAGTGAATGATTCTGGCTTTTCCATTGCTAACCAACCAACAATTTGCATGGTGTGGTTTTGAATCATGTCAAGCAATGCACCGGCTGTGTCATAGTAGCCGGCACGTTCTTCGACACCCAAGACTTCTGACAATGTTACTTGAACGTTCTTGATGTAATCTTTGTTCCAAGCAGCATCGAAAATTGGGTTGCCAAAGCGAAGGGCAGCAATGTTTTGAACCATTTCCTTACCAAGGTAGTGGTCAATACGGAATAGTTGGTTATCATCAAATGAGTTTTCCAAGTCATTTTGGAGTTCGGCAGCTGTGTCATATGATGTACCGAAAGGCTTTTCAATCATCAAACGGTTGTAACCAGTGTCAGCCAATAGGCCTTCTGACTTAAGATATTTGGCAATTGTACCAAAGAAACGTGGCGCAACTGACATATAGAAAATGCGGTTGCCATCAATATCAAACTTGTCGGCAGCTTCTTCAATCGCCTCTTTCAAAACAGCGTATGAAGCTGCATCTGTTACGTCGTGTGCACGGTATGAGAAATGTTCGATGAACGCCTCAGCTTGTGCTTGATCGTCAGTGAAATCTTTAATTGAATCACGAACCAATTGTTTGAATTCGTCATCATTGAGGGCTTGACGGGCCGTTCCAACAATGGCAAAGTGCTTTTGCAAGTAGCCTTTTTTATAAAGATTGAAAACTGATGGGTAAAGCTTACGCTTGGCCAAGTCACCAGTGCCACCAAAGAAAGTTACTAACGTCTTGATTTCTGAAACCATGATGTACCCCTTATTTTTAGTTAAATTCACTTTTTATTATAGCGCAAAATAGCGCAAAAAGTAACCGTTTTCAGCGTTTTTTAAACGTTTATCATCTAAAATTGACGGTCTGTCGTGAAATCTTGCACTTGACCTCATCATCTGTTCGTTACACAATGATAAAAAACGCAAATGAAGGAGTGCAACAAATGAAGTGGTTTTGGATAGGATTAGCTGCCTTTTTGATTGTGACATTTACTGTGGGTATTGGTTGGGCATTTGCCGGTTTAATTGTCGCTGGCATGATTTATGTGGTCATTAAACTGATGGCTAACGGGCGCGACTCACGGCGCTAAAAAATTGCGTAACCAGTAGGGCCTGCGTGTGCTGATAGCAATTTTTCATGGTACAATTGGTTATTGTAAAAGCATTCAATATTCGGAGAATTTATGCAAATTGACTTAACTGATAGACCGCGGCCACTTAATGAGAAGTGGCTGCTTTTTGGAACATTACTATCAAATACTGGTAACTCAATGATTTGGCCAGTGACAACGCTGTATATGACCGGTGTATTGCATCAGACATTTACAACCGCAGGCATTGTTTTGATGATTGGCTCAATTATCAGTATGATTGGCTCGTTTGTCGGTGGTAAATTATTTGATCACTGGCGACCTTATGAAGCCTTGCTGATAACTAGCTTCATCATTTTAATTGCGGTATCTAGTTTGATTGTGTGGAATGATTGGCCAGCGTTTGCCGGCTTAATTTGGTTGGCTAATTTGGGCATGGGTGTTGAGCAAACGCTAGTCAATTCCTTTGCTACCACTGTTCCGGGTGAAAAAACACGAATTGTTTTCAATAATATGTATATCGTGCTAAATATTGGTGTTGTTTTGGGAACATTGGCTGTGGGCTATTTTTTTGATTACGGCTTTAGTCTGTTGATGATTATTTCATCTGTGTTATATTTTTTCCTAATGCTGATTATTGCGACTAAGTTCAATGTACCGATTGCTCATGTGCGTGGGGAAACAGTGATTGTGGATTCGGCAACTGCTACCGTGGAGACGAACCAAGTACGCCCGACTTTTCGTTTGACGCCCTTATTAGTAGGGATTGGTGCCTTATTATTTATTACTTATCTTTCCTATATGTTGTGGGAAACGGTGATGGCACCACACATGAAAGCATTGGGTATGCCAACACGGAATTATGCAGACTTATGGATGATTAACGGCATTACGATTATTTTGTTACAAAAAGTGGTGTCTGGTTGGGCCAACAAGCGCCCTTACCAAGTTTCGGTAATTCTTGGTAGTCTGATTTTTGCTTCCAGCTTTTTCTTTTTGATGTTTGTCAAAGCGTTTTGGCAAATTGTGCTAGTGTTTGAACTGCTGACGATTGGTGAAATGTTACAAAGTCCGCAGGTTCCGGCATGGGTTGCTAAGATTACACCAAAAGAAGTGGCTGGTCAGGCACAAGGTTTTGTCTCAATGATGATTAGCTCAGGGCGTGTGATTGGTCCTATTTATTCGGGTATTATGATGGATCGTGGCCTGATGAATATGATGTTCTTGTCTGTGTTTGTGATGATGTTGCTCATTACAGCAAGTCTAGCTTGGACTATTTTCAAAAACAAACATGTTAAAACATCTTAAAAAGCAGATTGTAGCAATACAATCTGCTTTTTTGGTAAGCGTACGTTGGCATATAATTGGTAGAACAAGGTACAATAATAACTGATAATTCATTGTAATAAGGAGCAAAAATATGAATATTAGAACGCAGGTAATTCATGGCGGCCATCAAGTTGATCCACGAACAGGCGCTGTTAACATGCCTATTTATCAAACGACAACGTTCAAGCAGACAGAATTAGGAGGTGGCGCGAAGTGGGAATACACACGTTCAGAAAATCCAACGCGCGCCTCCTTAGAAGAGTTAATTGCTAGTTTGGAACATGGCACTGCTGGTTTTGCCTTTTCATCTGGTATGAGTGCGATTCATGCGGTAATGAGCACCTTGTCAGCAGGCGATCATATCTTATTAGCTGATGATGTCTATGGTGGTACTTTTCGGTTAGTTAATTCGATATTAGCGCGCTTAGATATTACGTACGATCAGGTTGACATGGCGGATTTATCGGCAGTCACTAGCGCGTTGAAACCGAATACGAAGATGATTTTTTTGGAAACACCAACGAATCCTTTGTTGAAGTTAGCCGATATCCAAGATTTGTCATTAATTGCGCATAAGCATCAGGCCACTTTGGCAGTTGATAACACATTTGCGACCCCTTATAACCAAGTGCCCCTTGACCTTGGTGCAGATTTCGTCATACATTCTGGTACCAAATATATTGGTGGTCATTCGGACGTCTTGAGTGGCTTTGTAGTGACAAATGACGATCGACATTCAGCTGAAATCAAACATTTACAAATGTCAATTGGTGCAACTTTGGGTGCGTCAGATAGTTATTTAGTCTTGCGTAGTCTCAAAACATTTGCCCTGCGTATGCGAGCACACAATGATAATGCGCAAACTTTGTTCAACTGGTTGCAGACGCAATCTCAAGTGGCTAAAATTTATTATCCGGGTGACGCGTCATCGGCGCAATATGCGATTGCGCAAAAACAAATGCAGGGTGGTTTTGGTGGGATGATTTCAATCGAATTACAGGCAGGATTAGATGTCAAAAAATTTGTGGAAAGTCTCAAAATTTTTACGTTGGCTGAAAGCCTTGGCGGTGTAGAAAGCCTGGTAGAAGTGCCGGCGGTAATGACACATGCGTCTATTCCGGCTGACATACGTCATGAACACGGTATCACTGATGAATTAATTCGCATTTCAGTTGGTATTGAAGATAGCCAAGATTTAATTGAGGATTTTCAACAAGGTTTGGCACAACTTTAACCTTTAAATGTACCACTTGAAAAAAGTAATTGAATCAGTTACACTAGGTTTACTTGAAATTAGCACAAATAAGTAAGACGACACTCGGCGTGAAGAGAAGCAGTGGTTGGTGAAAACTGCACAGGTGTCATAATCTGAAGTACAGCTACCCATTTAAGCGTGGCAGCACCATGTTAACAAATGCCAAAGTGATGCGTTTTATGACGCATAAGCTGGGTGGTACCACGGATTCTTAATGAAATGTCAATTCGTCCCTTTGTCATTGTGACGGCAGGGACGTTTTTTATTTGACATAAAATGGAGAGAATACTATGGTTACAAAATTGAAGACTAAAATTTCTGTGACACTGCTGCTTGTGGCGGTCGCAATTTTAGCAGTGGGTGTGATTGGATTCGGATTATCTCCGATTGCGCCGTTAATGTTGGTAATTGGGCTCATTATCGTTGTTGCACGGTGTTTTGGCGTGAGCTGGCAAGCTAGTCAAAAAGCATTGTTAAGCGGTGTGTCATCCGGTATTGCACCGTTATTTTTGTTCTTATTGATCGGCTCGTTAATTGCACTGTGGTTAGCAACCGGTGTCATTCCAACGATGATTTGGGTTGGCTTTAAATTACTCAGTCCACAACTATTTTTGCCCACGGCTTTATTATCAACAGCAATTGTTGGCACATTGATTGGTAGTGCTTTTACGACATTATCGACAGTTGGGGTTGCACTAATGGGTGTGGGAACGTTGATGGGATTTAATCCCGCTTTAATTGCTGGAACAGTATTATCTGGGGCAATTTTTGGTGATAAAAGTTCGCCGCTATCAGATTCGACTAATTTGGCCAGCGCGATTTCTGAAACAGATCTGTTTGCACATATTAAAAACTTGATGTGGACAACCTTACCTGCGTTGATTTTGTCACTTGTGATGACTATTATATTGGGATTTGGTCATCAAACAAGTGGGGATGCGACCGCTAAAATTAGCCGTTTATTACCACTACTAGCGCCTACTTGGTGGGCTATTGTACCGCTTGGCTTGTTAGTCATCACAGCTTGGCAAAAAATACCGGCGATTCCAGCTTTGATGATTAATATTTTGGTGTCAAGTATCGCTTTTCTGACGCAACATAGTTTGATGACTTGGGCTGATTTATTGGTTAATGGCTTCAAAACAAGTAGCCATAACGCTACTTTGATGGCTTTGATGAATCGTGGTGGCATGTCTGCCATGATGCCAACAGTGATGATGATCATGCTTGCCTTGGCTTTTGGTGGTTTGCTCAGTGGCTTAGGAATTTTGTCGCGTGTCATGGCACCGGTGGTTGTCTATTTAAAAACACGACGTGCGATGATTGTGGCGACATTGTTAACAGGGATTGCGGCGAACTTTTTAGTTGGTGAACAGTATCTTGCAACCATTTTGCCGGGTCAATTATTCAAAGATAGTTTTAAACGTGTTGGCTTATCACCGCTAGCGTTAGGTCGTACGATTGAAGATAGTGGTACTGTAATGAATTATTTGGTGCCGTGGGGCGTTGCCGGCGCTTTTGCAGCGCAAACACTGGGTGTATCAGTGCTTGATTTTGCGCCATTCACGTTCTTTGCGCTATTTTCACCCGTTATGTCATTGCTTTCGGCTGTGACAGGAATTGGTTTGAAGCAACTTGAAAAATGATATAATTGCGGTAACTGTTTGATGGGGGTATAAAATGTTAATTCGAGATATGGTGCGCACTAAGCCAATTAGTTGGTTGTTATTCATTGTCGGGTCAGATATTATGATGACCTATGGGATTAACATTGCCCATCACAGCCACTTTGTGCGGGCACAAGATTATCCAACAATTGCCAAGTTTGTGGCCATGGATCTCATTAGTTTTGTCTTCATTATGCTTTTTTTTGATTGGCTGCACCACAAATTTGCGCAAGACGGACAAGAAACGTTGATTGATATCATATTACGCATTGGTGGTAATCTGATGGCCGCCTATTTTGGCTGGTTTACGATTGGTTTTATTATTTTACAAGTGGTTGATTTTCAAGCACAAACATTCTGGTGGTTGGTTGTGATTTCTGCCGTGTTGGCTGTGATGAATTGGCTATTTAGGCGTGTTTCACCAATCAAATTCCAGCTTAATCCCAGTAAAAATCAGTGATGGTAGCACATGCTATAATGGAAAGTATGCAGAATCAAACGCCGGAAACAATTTTAAAAGAAACTTTTGGATATGACCAATTCAGAACTGGTCAATTATCAGTCATTAACAAGGTATTAGCGCACAAGCACGCCTTAGCCATCATGCCAACCGGTGGTGGTAAATCAATCACCTACCAGTTGCCAGCCATGATGTTTGAAGGATTAACGTTAGTAATTTCACCGCTCATTTCCTTAATGAAGGATCAAGTTGACGGTTTAAATACATTAGGGATCCCGGCAACTTTTCTGAACTCAACAGTCGATGGTCAGGAACAAGCCCAACGCATGTCGGATTTACGCCATGGTGTTTACAAAATGTTGTATGTTGCGCCTGAACGCCTTGAAGTACCAAGCTTTTTTAGCTTTGTGCAACAGTTACCGGTGGACTTAATTGCCATTGATGAAGCACACGTTTTGTCGCAATGGGGACACGACTTTAGACCAAGTTACCTTAACATCTTGCCTTTGTTGTCCGAAATTCCCGGTAATCCGGCAATTCTTGGTTTGACGGCCACAGCAACTGAACGTGTCCGTGAAAATTTACAAGAACTTTTGGGCGTTAGTGACGATGACACTGTCCTTACTGGATTTGCGCGGGATAATTTAGCGTTGAAAATAGTCCGCAACCAAGATAAACGTGATTATATTGCTAAATATCTGCGTGAAAACGCTGACCAGACTGGGATTATTTATGCGGCAACACGCAAACAAGTTGACGAGTTGACAGCCTATCTCAATAAAATTGGGATTCATGCTGCTCGTTATCATGCGGGCTTGTCAGAAAAGGAAAGGCAAAAACAACAGGAAGCTTTTCTCTATGACGAAAGTCCAGTCATTGTGGCGACGAATGCCTTTGGAATGGGCATTAACAAGCCGAATGTGCGCTATGTCATTCATTATTCAGTACCGGGCAATATTGAAGCATACTACCAAGAAATTGGCCGCGCCGGTCGTGATGGCTTGCCAGCTGAAGCAATTTTGCTGTATGCACCTCAGGATATCCATCTGCAAGAATTCTTCGTGCAAAAATCAGAAGGTTCCGAAGCTTACAAGCAAAATGAATACGATAAAATTCGTGAAATGAATGCGTATGCGAATACCCAAACCTGTCTCCCGCGCTATTTGTTGCAATATTTTGGTGAAACAGTAATACAAGACTGTGGTCGATGCTCAAACTGTTTAGATGAGCGAGAATTAGTTGATGTGACGGTAGATGCACAAAAGGTCTTAGCTAACGTTATGCGCATGAATCAGCGCTTTGGCAAGACAATGGTTGCCAAAGTGTTGAAAGGTTCTAATGATGCGAGTGTGAAAAAGTATGAGTATTTGCGTGACTTACCCACATTTGGTTTGATGAAAGAGCGCACTTTGAAAGATTTAACTCAGTTTATTGATTATTTGACGGCTGACGGCTACTTGCGTTTTGAAGGGGCAGAGTATCCGGTGCTAAAGGTCACTAAACTTGGTGCCGATGTCCTTAAAGGTCAGGGAAATGTTACCAAACGATTGGAAAAGGTTCGCATTCTTCGTCAATCAGCGACGCAAGAGGGCTTGAAATTGTCAGATGATGATAATCGCTTGTTCGCTCAGTTGAAAGAAAAGCGCTTGTCATTGGCGCGTGAAGCCGGCATTCCGCCGTTCTTAATTTTCTCCGATAAAACGCTCATGGCCATGGCTCAAAATCGGCCACAAACAGACGAAGCATTTTTGGCCATTTCTGGTGTTGGTGAAAAAAAGTTTGATATTTACCATGATGATTTTGCCGCTGTGATTAATGATTATGTTGTTAGCTAAAAAGTCGTGAGATGTTCAAATCTCATGAGTTTTTGATTGTATGATGATTAAATATCAATATGATGATAATTTGTGATTAAAAAAGCATTGATACTAACAAAATTATTGACAATAAATAAGAATTATCTTAAAATAATGATAAGTTAATAAATCAATGAAGCGAAGAGTAGATAAGGCGTGGCAATATAGCGAGTCGGGATAGTGAAAGCCGGTATGACGCAATTTATTGAAGATGAACGTGGATGATGTCGTATGGTGCAAGCTGTGCGTCCGGATGAACACCGTTATCGTGATGAGTGCACATTGTGCTGAATTTGGGTGGTACCACGTTTTGACGTCCCTGTTAATCTTAGGATTAACAGGGACTTTTCATTTTTAACGACTAAAAAAAGAAAGAAGAAGTATAATGATTAGTAGACATCTCGTTTTACAGACTGACTTTGGCCTGCAAGATGGTGCGGTAAGCTCAATGCGTGGCGTTGCCTACGGCGTGGCTGATAACATTGTCGTTAGTGACTTAACCCATGGGATTACGCCTTTTAATATATTTGAAGGATCCTTTCGGCTGTTCCAGACATTTCGCTATTGGCAAGCTGGTACGGTATTTGTTTCGGTAGTTGATCCCGGCGTGGGGTCTAACCGGTTATCGATCATTGCTAAGACAACAACAGGGCATTATATTGTGACACCAGATAATGGCACTTTGTCTCATTTATTAACTAACGGTTTGATTGAAAGCGCACGTGTGATTGACGAAACAACGCAACGGTTGCCGGGATCAGAAAAATCAGCGACGTTCCACGGGCGCGATATTTATGCTTTCAATGGGGCCAAATTAGCTAGTGGGCAGACACAATTTGAGGATTATCATCAGAGTGTGTTAGTAGATGATTTAGTACGTTTGCCAATTACACCGGGGCGTTATCAAGAAACACAGTACGGACAGCCACAACTCGTTGGTAACATTGATATTACCGATGTTAACTTCGGCTCACTATGGTCTAACATTCCTATCAGTGAGTTTGAGAAGCTGAATCTGGTATATGGTGATACTTTGCGTGTTCAGATAACGCATCATGATCATGTTTTGTTTGATGAGGTCTTGCCTTATGTGCATACCTTTACAGATGTTAATCCGGGAGAACCGTTGATTTATATTGACTCGGTGTATACAGTTGCTTTTGGCGTCCACACTGGTAGTTTTGATCAGACGTATCACGTTGGTGCTGGTCAAAATTGGGCGGTCGTACTTACCAAAGAAGCACAGTAGATGACAGAATAATTAGGAGAAAAACGATGAGTGAACAACGCAAAAAATCAGGACTATCTGTACGGGCAGTAGTCGCAACTGGAATCGGCGCAGCAGTTTTCTTCATTTTGATGAAGTATATTGCGATTCCAACAGGTGTTCCTAACACCAACGTTAACGTGGCTGAAGGCTGGTTGGCTTTGATAGCTGGGTTATTTGGACCAGTAGTTGGCTTTTTAGTGGGTATTATCGGGCATACGTTGACTGATGCCACTTATGGTGCGCCTTGGTGGTCATGGGTGTTGGCAGATGGTATTTTTGGCTTACTGCTTGGTTTGAGCAAACGCTTTTTAGATTTGCAAGGTGGGGATTTAACGGCTAAAAAGCTGATTCAATTCAATGTTTGGCAAATTGTTGCCAACGTTGTGTCATGGGTAGTGATTGCCCCAATTGGCGATATTTTAATTTATAAGCAGCCGGCTAACAAAGTCTTTTTGCAAGGCATTGTGGCAGCAATTGTGAATATTTTGTCAGTGGCAATCATTGGCTCAATCTTAATTGTGGCTTATGTGAAGTCACGTCCCAAAAAGAGTTCGTTACGTAGCGAATAGTTCTCATGCGGCAGTTGCCGCGTACATAGGAGTCATCATGCCGGAACCGTTAATTGATTTTCAACATGTCACATTTAAATACAATGCACAAGCCGAACCAACTTTACATGACGTGAGTTTTCAGATTTATCCGGGTGAAAAGGTTTTGATTGCTGGTGCCTCAGGCTCTGGTAAAACCACATTGTTACGGTTGCTTAATGGCTTGATTCCTCAAGCTTATCAGGGAGATGTGACAGGCCAATTATTATTAAATGGCAAAAATATTTTGGATCAATCCTTATTTGAACTCTCTTTACAAGCTGGAACTGTGTTACAGGATGCAGATGCGCAGTTTGTTGGCATGACTGTGGCTGAAGATATCGCTTTTGCATTGGAAAATGATACACAACCGGTGAACAGTATCAAACAAAAAGTTGCAAAGTGGGCGCAACGTTTTGGTTTAGGTGAGCGCCTGAATTTGGCACCACAAGATTTATCAGGTGGGCAAAAGCAACGTACTGCAATGGCTGGTGTGTTAATTGACGACGGGAAGTTGTTACTATTTGACGAACCTTTGGCGAGTTTGGACCCAGCTGCTGGACATGCTGCTATGAAAATGATTGCTGAATTGCAGGCTGAACGTGATTTGACAGTGGTCATCATTGAACATCGTATTGAAGAAGTGCTGGGGGCAGATATTGACCGTGTAATTGTAATGTCTGACGGTAAAATTGTTGCGAATGGCACACCAGACGAGATCGTACAAGCTGGCGTATTACTGGATAATGGGCTAGATGAGCCACTTTATGTGCAATTGTTGCGCCAATCTGGTGTGGCGATTACCAATTTGCCACATGTGTCTGATTTGGATCAAATTGATGTGACACCATATCGTGACCAAATTGCAGCTATTGGTCAATCTGTAACACCAGCCAAACTTGCCGATCCACAACTTATCATTCAAAATGTTTCATTTGGTTACAGTGCGGGACAACAATTGTTCAACGCGTTGTCAACGACAATCCACACCGGTGAAATTCTCGGCATTGTCGGTAAAAATGGTTCTGGTAAAACGACATTATCACATTTACTAACAGGATTTTTACAACCAAGTAGTGGTGATGTTTTATTGCATGGCGAGTCTGTCTTAGGGCAATCAATTAAAGAACGCGCCGACCACATTGGCTACGTGTTGCAAAATCCCAACCACATGATTACGAAATCAACAGTTTATGATGAAGTCGCCAGTGGTTTGATATTACGCCAAGTGGATACGGACACCATTGAAAAACGTGTGCGTGATATGCTCAAATTAGTTGATTTAGATGGCATGCGCCACTGGCCAATTTCCGCACTTAGTTTTGGTCAGAAGAAGCGATTGACGATTGCTGCTGTCTTAGTCTTACAACCGGAAATTTTAATTTTGGACGAACCAACAGCTGGACAAGATGCGACACATACTGCCCAGCTACTGACTTTTTTGCAGAAAATCAATGCCCAACAGCAGACTACAATAATTATCATCACGCACGACATGCATTTGCTGGCAAATTTTGTCCAGCGTGTGTTGGTCATTGTTGACGGCCAGCTACTAGCAGATACGACGCCGGCTGAATTATTGGCCGACGAAGAGCTGGTCACAGCAGCAAGCTTGCGGACAACGAGTATCTATCGTTTGGCGAAACGATTGGCGATTAATCAACCGGAAAAACTCAATGCTGCGATAAGGAAGTAATATGAACAATTCGTTATTTGGATACAAAGCGCGTGATACATGGATGAACCAAGCAACTGGCACAGCTAAGCTGGTTGGCTTTTTGGCGTTGACAACGGTTGGTATGGTTTCTTATGATACGCGTTTTCTGGTGGCACTGGTTATTTTATCTTTTATACTGATTAAAGTTTCGCACATTCAATATCGCGAATATGCCTTGTTATTGAAATTAGTGATTTTTATTGGGGTCCTTAATTTAATTATGATTACAGTTTTAGCGCCACAATACGGTGCAGAATTGTATGGCTCAAAACACGTCCTATTTGGTACTGGCTATTGGACAATCACACAAGAGCAGTTGTTTTATGAATTAAATCTACTATTAAAGTATGTTTTTTCATTTCCATTATCAATTGTATTGTTATTTACGACTAATCCAAGCGAGTTTGCCTCTGGCTTAAACAAAATTGGGGTGCCGTACAAAGTGTCTTACGCAGTTGCCTTGACACTTCGTTATATTCCTGATGTTCAAAGTGATTACCACACAATCAGTTTGGCGCAACAGGCGCGTGGCTATGAAATTTCTAAAAAAGCATCCTTAACAAAACGTATGAAAGGCGCTGTGCAAATTATTTTGCCGTTAGTTTTTTCTAGTTTAGATCGCATTGATACGATTAGTCAGGCAATGGAATTACGACGCTTTGGCCGGTATAATAAACGTACTTGGTATCAAGATCAAAAATTTTCTGGTCGTGACTTTGGCATGATAATTGGTACATTAATCATTGTCGCGATTGGTATTTTGTTAGTATTTCAAAATGGGGGGCGCTTGTGGAATCCATTCAATTAACATCATCACAGTGGCAAGAAAATGCCCAACAGTATCAACCAGCTTTAATGGCTGATTTGCTTCAATTTTTGGCTATTCCATCAGTGCTTGATCCAACAACAGCTAATATCCAACGCCCGTTTGGCACAGGCATTGATATGGCACTCAAATTTATTAGTGATATAGCGCAGCGTGACGGTTTCAAAGTCAATCGGGTGGCTGATAACATGCTTGTTGTTGTTGACTATGGTCCGGAAGACGCGTCGGAAACCGTAGGGGTATTATCGCATGTTGATGTTGTACCCGCAGGGGATGCGTGGACGGTGACACTGCCATTTAGTCCCAAAATTGAGGGCAATCGACTCTACGGGCGTGGTTCTCACGATATGAAAGCCGACCTGCTAGCTGCCTATTATGCGGTAAAACAGCTCAAAGATATGGCATTTCAACCAAAACGAAAAATACGGTTGATTTTCGGTAGTGATGAGGAGTCAGATTGGCGTGATATGCAGGCCTACTTAAGCGAAGTTGGCGAGCCAACATTAGGATTTTCACCGGACGGAGCATTTCCAGTCGTACCGGGTGAAAAGGGTGTGCTAACATTGGCGACCAAATTTCAAGGCGTCACGACAAGCGCATGGCAATTGCATCATTTTCATGCTGGTGAACGTGATAATGTCGTACCAGGCATGGCCACAGCTGATATCGAGCTACCAAGTCATGTTGACATCAACGGTTTTTTGGGCGCCTATGAGCGTTATTTGAATGACACACCAATAATTTCTGGTGTTGGTCAATATGATGATGGGCATATCTTATTAACGTTATACGGAAAATCAGCTCATGGCGCTTATCCTGAAACTGGATTGAATGCTGGAACGTACTTGTCCCATTTTTTGGTCGATTATGGTTTCAATCAGCAAGCGCATGCGTTTTTGGAATTTTTGGGGATTGCTAACCACCAAAATGTTTTCGGTGAGAAACTAGGACTAGTGTATCACGATGACATTATGGGTGATTTGACGCTAAATATTGGGCAAATGACGTTTAATGAAAATGCTGAATCAGAAATCAGGATCAATTTTAGATATCCAATGGGTATTACTGAGACGGCGATTTTGACACAGGTACAACGACACATGGGTGATTTGGTCGGCAAAACATTTAAGCAAGAGTCCTTTGGTAATCAACCACACATGGTCGATTTGAACGATCCAATTGTGACGACACTAGAAAATGTTTATGCCGAACATACACACACAGTCAAGCAATACAAAATTTCTAATGGCGGTTCATATGCGCGTTTGCTCAAGCGTGGTGTTGCTTTTGGTGGTCAATTCCCAGATGTACCGGTCATGAGCCACCAACCCAACGAGTACGTATTGATTGACAATATTCCTAAGACCCAAGCAATTTTTGCTCATGCGTTATATGAAATTTCTCGGTAAAATTGAATCATAAGTAAAAATTGAACACAAACCGTAAAATAAGTTACCTGTGGAAATAATTTTGCGAAACACTTGATAATAATAGGCGATATGTAGTATCATTAATACCTGTGAATGCATAAAATTATGCGTGCACTCCTTGCAGCTAAGGCTGCCAGAGACCAAAAGGAGGAAATACAATGGCTACATCATACGAATTGACTTATATTGTTCGCCCTGATTTGGATGCGGATGCTAAAAAGACGCTTGTTGAGCGTTTTGACGGCATTTTGACAAACAACGGTGCAACAATTCAAAAGTCAGCAGATTGGGCAACACGCCGCTTTGCTTACGAAATTGCTGGTTACCGTGAAGGTACTTACCACATTATCAACTTCACAGCTGAAGGCGATGCTGCTACTAATGAATTTGATCGTTTGGCTAAGATCTCACAAGATATCTTACGTCACATGATTGTTAAGCGCGACGCAGAGTAATCTGAATTTCCACTGGGAAAGGAGCTTTTAAATGATTAATCGAGTAGTATTGATTGGGCGATTGACCCGCGATGTGGAATTACGTTATACCCAATCGGGTGTAGCTGTCGGCACGTTTAGCTTGGCGGTTAACCGTCAGTTCACTAACGCAAGTGGTGAACGTGAAGCTGACTTTATTAACGCAGTTATTTGGCGTAAAGCAGCTGAAAACTTTGCTAACTTTACTGGAAAAGGCGCACTTGTTGCGATTGAAGGTCGTTTGCAAACAAGAAATTATGAAAACAACGCAGGTCAACGTGTTTACGTGACTGAAGTTGTTGCGGATAATTTCTCATTACTAGAATCCCGTGCAGAAAGTGAAAAGCGTCGTGCACAAAACGGCTCTTCTAACAGCAATGCGGGTAGCTATAATAATGGCTCAAATGACCATTCATTTGGCGGTAATGATAATTCGTTTAGTGGTGTTGATCCCTTTGCTAGTGCGAACCAAGGTTCAGCTAATAAGTCAGCAACATCTGAAAACGATGCCCCTAACCCATTTGCGGCTAGTGGCAACACTGAAATTGATATATCAGATGATGATTTACCATTTTAAATTAAATTAAACACTAAGAAAGGAGCTTTATTATGTCAGAACAAAACTCACGTCCACAAAACTCTGAACGTCCACAACGTTCACGTCGTCCACAAGGCGGCCCACGTCGTCGTCGTAAGGTTGATTTTATCGCTGCTAATCACATCGAATACATCGACTACAAGAACACTGAATTGTTGGAGCGTTTCATTTCAGAACGTGGTAAGATTTTGCCACGTCGTGTAACTGGTACTTCTGCCAAGAACCAACGCAAGGTAACAACTGCTATCAAGCGTGCGCGTATCATGGCTTTGTTGCCTTTCGTTACGGAAGACTAATTCAGCTTAAAACCCAAGAAGTGATTCTTGGGTTTTTTTGTTGTATTTTTTAACTAGACTATCTCATTTTAACCACAGGCCACCCTGTGGTAAAATAGTAGATATGAAAGTTACGAGGAGTAACGCGTGAAACGATTTTTTAATTTTAAAAACTTACCTATTTTTTTCCAAAACACAAAACTAGGCACGGTTGCCTTGCTGCTGTTAGTAGCGAGTGTGATGAGTGTTGTTTTTGCGGTGGCTATTAACTGGATATTTGGTTTAATTTGGTTAGTGGTAGTTGTGATTGGGCTTGTCTTCAGTGGGCAAGCGTTCAAAGAGGTTAGCGAAAACGCGCAGGAATACTTATCAGGATTAGGATATCGTATTGCCCGTAGTGAACAAGAAGCTTTGATTCGTATGCCAATTGGTATTATATTACTGAACCAAGACCAAAAAATTGACTGGATTAACCCCTATATGCAGTCTTATTTGGACAAAAGAGATGTGCTAGGTTTGGAATTATCAGAACTTGATAGTACGCTTGCACAGGAAATTAACAGTTATGCTGATTCGTCTGACACGAATACCATTACTTGGCAAGAGCGACAATTTTCATTATTTGTTCAACAAAATTTACGGGTTATTTATTTAATGGACATCAGTGAATATGCTGCCATTGCTAAACAATATGAGGATCATCAATTGTTCAGCGGTTTGGTATCGGTGGATAATTATGAGGAAGTAACTGAGGGGATGAGTGAATCAGAGACCTCAACGTTACGAACATTTGTCACGCGCTCACTGTCTGATTGGGCGGCAGATCATCAAATCTATATTCGTCGCTTAAACACAGTGCATTACGTAATGTTTGGTTATCAATCCGCCTTGGAAGAGGCAGAAGCTGACAAATTCAGTGTTTTGAAAGCAATTCGTGAAGCGACTGCCCAACAAAACTTACCGGTGACTTTATCAATTGGTATTGCGTATGGCACGCCAGATATTAATCAGCTGGCAAAACTAGCTCAAACCAATCTTGATTTGGCATTGGGGCGTGGTGGCGATCAAGTCGTCGTTAAGGCTGAGGATTCGGCGGCACGTTTTTACGGTGGTGCTACCAACCCTATGGAAAAGCGAACTCGCGTCCGTGCACGTATGGTTTCACAGACCATTTCTGAATTAATTGAACAAGCTGATAACATTATGATCGCTGGTCATGTGATGCCAGATTTGGATTCAGTCGGTGCTGGATTGGGTGTGTGGCGACTAGCCCAGACCAAAAACAAACCGGCGTTTCTCGTGATAGATGAAAAGCAGGTATACAGTGATATCAAATTATTACTGGCCGAACTTAGAAAAAGTCCTGCTGACTTTGTGGCACCCGGATCAAATATTAATGATTCCATTATTGATGAAACGCGCGCGCTTAAATTAGTACGCGATAATACGTTACTCGTTTTGGTTGATCACGCTAACACTAATATATCGGGTGCATCACAATTATTGGCACGACTAGGAAATCGTGTCGTTGTTATTGACCATCACCGTCTGGCTGAGCAAGGGTTAAAAGATAAACCGTTAATGTCTTATATTGAACCATACGCTTCATCAACTTCGGAGTTAGTGGTTGAATTGCTGCAGTATCAAGATCAATCAAATGCGCCAATTACAAAAATTGAAGCCACAGCGATGCTTGGTGGTATCCAAATTGACACAAAGAACTTTACTTTACGTACTGGCTCACGTACTTTTGATGCAGCAAGTTATTTGCGTGCCAACGGTGCAGATAGTAACTTAATTCAGTCATTCATGAAAGAAAAGTTTACGGATTTCAAAGCACGAACTCACTTAATTAACTTAGCGGAAATTCAGGATGGCAATGCGATTGTGACTGGTGAAAACCAAAATAATTATTCAGGGTTAATTACAGCTCAGGCAGCAGATGAACTATTACAAATTAGTGGTGTAGATGCTTCATTTGTGATTACTAAACGTCAAGATGGGCGTGTCGGAATTTCTGCACGTTCAACTGGTGATCGTAATGTTCAACGCGTGATGGAGGCTCTCGGTGGTGGTGGTCATTTGTCCAATGCTGCTACTCAAATTGCTGATGTCACGACTGATGAAGTGAAGGAACAATTATTAGACGTATTGGCTGAGCAAAAAGAAGAATGAGGTTTTAAAATGAAAGTTGTATTTTTAGAAGATGTTAAAGGTCGCGGTAAAAAAGGTGAAGTTAAGGAAGTTCCTGATGGCTACGCCAATAATTTTTTGATAAAAAATAAAAAAGCTGAACCAGCGACGGGGAAGAATTTAGGTGCTGTTAAGGGTCGTCAAAAGGCTGAAGCAAAGGCATCTGCGGAAGAACTAGCAGATGCGCAAAAGTTAGCTCAGTTCTTTGAGGACGAGAAGACAGTCGTTGAATTGACTGGTAAGTCCGGTGCAGATGGTCGTTTATTTGGTGCAATATCAACCAAACAAATTGCTGCAGGACTTGAAAAACAATATAAAATTAAAATTGACAAACGTAAGATGGTATTAAACCAACCAATTCATGCTTTGGGATATACGAATGTCCCTGTTAAGCTTCATCGTCAAGTGACAGCTAACTTGCGTGTGCATGTGAGCGAGGGTTAAGATGGATAATCCGGTATCAAATGAATATCGGCAGGTGCCACAGGATATTGACGCTGAACGAGCAGTGCTTGGCGCCATCTTTTTTGATGTCAAATCAGAGAACGCCATGATTGAGGCGAGTGCGATTTTGGCGCCGGAAGATTTCTATCGACAAGCGAACCAAACTATTTTTAAGGCGATGCAATCCTTGGTTGAGGACAACCGCCCCATTGATATGTTGACACTGCAAGACAAATTAAATAGCATGCAACAACTTGACAATGTTGGTGGCATGTCCTATTTGGCAGAAATATCTGAGTCAACGGCATCTTCAGCTAACTTAAAACACTATGCCAATATTGTTCGAGAGAAGGCGATTTTACGCAAAATGATTGATACGTTAACGCGTAGCATGTCATTAGCCTACGACGCGTCAGAACCAAGTGAAGATTTATTAGATCAATTATCACGTAGCATTGATACTATTGCCGAGAATAGAGGTAGTGAGGATTTTCGAAAAATTAAAGATGTCATTCGGGAATATCAAGCTAATCTAGACGAGGCTGTGAAAAACGATAGTGATGTGGTTGGGTTATCCACAGGATTTCCAGAAATGGATAAAATAACACACGGTTTTCGTAATGATCAAATGATCGTTTTTGGTGCTCGCCCGGCAGTCGGTAAAACAGCTTTTGTACTTAACATTGCGCGTAATGTTGCCAAGAATGAACAAGTGCCAGTCGTTATTTTTGAAATGGAAATGAGTGCGACCGACATTGTTGGCCGTTTATTAGCTGGCGAAGGATCTATTGATTCTAACCATTTGACAACTGGGCAAATGACGCAAGAAGATTGGCAAGCACTCACGTTGGCTATGCAATCTTTGGCACAAATGCAAATCTACATGGACGATACCGCAGGCATTAAAATCAATCAAATTAGTGCAAAACTGCATCAACTTGAACGTGATTTGTTGAATGAAATGTCACCAGAAGATCGCGTCCAAAATCCGCATCCAATCGGACTCGTTGTCATTGATTATTTAGGCTTGATTGAGTCAAATAACACCGAAAGCCGCCAACAAGCAGTTTCTGAAGTGTCAAGATCAATCAAAAAGTTAGCAAAAGAATTAAGTACGCCAATCATAGCGCTCGCTCAATTGAGTCGTGGCGTGGAACAACGTACAGATAAACGTCCAATTCTTTCTGACTTGCGTGACTCAGGTTCTATCGAACAAGATGCTGATATTGTTGCTTTCCTGTATCGTGATGATTATTCTCGTGATGACAGTGAAGATGGCGAAGGTGATCCTCGTGAAGAACAAGAAGCAGTGCCGATTGAAGTGATTTTTGAAAAGAATCGTGCTGGTGCACGAGGGACTGCGACATTAATGTTTAACAAGCCAACTTTCAAATTTAATGCCATGGCGCCATTATATCGTGATGATATGAATGCTGGCGTTCCTGATATGAGTTCTGGTTGGTAAAAAAAAGCGCGAATGCGCTTTTTTTATTGGAAAAATATAAATTTGATGGTAGTGATGATTACAATGAGTGTCAGATAAAAAGGTGTTCCTCGCCAAAAATTTTGCCAGTCAGCTTGAGAAAGATGAAATCCCAACAACAGACTGACTAAAATGAAGACAATAATGATATTTCTAATGTGCCAACCAGTAATCCAGCCAAAGGATAACAAGAACCAAATAGTTAGGCATATACCAAGAATGGGTGCTAAACTAATAAAAAAATTGCCTAGGCGTTGATAATAGCTTTTTGGATTATATTCACGATTAACATAACCTAATATGCCGTCCTCACTAATTTGCCAGAGACAAAAGCTGACAATGTGATGCCGAAAAATCAAGGCGACAGTCAAGTGGCTTAATTCGTGTATTACGACGCCAAAAAAGCTTAAGATAGCCGTAAGATTATGACCTAGTCGCTGATTGAGTTGATCTGTCAAATAGGATGAGAGACTACCTACTAAATAAACAATAATAATTGGTAGGATAAAGAAAAAAAGCAGTTGCTCGCCCACCATATTTAGCCAATCAGTCATGTTCTAGTAAATCTACGAATGAGGCACCAACCAGCAATGCAACATCTACGGGATTAATTTTGTCAGAGCGACCCAACTCACCACCACTTACCAAAATGTACGGTGCATTTTGAGCAGTTTGCTCGAAGAAAATTGGGAAGTGCTTATTTTGCCAAATACCGACAGGATTATTGGCCCCGTGAATGTAGCCAGTTGTTTTTTGCAATATTTTTAATGGCAACATGCTGACTTTTTTATTACCAGAAGCAGCCGCTAACTTTTTTAACGATAGATGTGATGTAATAGGGAGCACAGCAACAATTGGACCAGTTTTATCACCTTCTGCGGCTAAGGTCTTATAAATATCATCATGTTTCACGTGAAACGTCTCTAAAATAGCGTCACGTTCGGCTTCTGATTTGTCAAGAATGTTGAGAGACAGCGCTTCGTATGGAATGTTATGCTTATCCATTACCTGCTCGGGCAATGTTTTTTTCATTTTCTTTTTACTCATGCTCATATTTTACCACAATTGGAACAACCAATAAAATGACTGGTCAGACCAATATGTGATATACTTATTAACATTATGTCAGAACCTATCTATGTTACCGTGCAAGCGGACTTAAAACAAAAAATTTATCAAGGCGAATTTGCTAATTTGAAACTTCCAGATGAGCGATCATTAGCTGAACAGTATGATGTTTCACGTTCGTCAATCAAAAGAGCGCTCAATGTGCTTGTTCAACAAGGGGTCATTTTCAAAAAACGTGGCAGCGGTACTTTTGTCAATCCATTATATTTGAAGAACCATGCTATTTTCCAGCATGAAGGATCAAATCTTGGTGTTTCTGATTCTTTTCGTGTCGACGGCAAAGCACCGGCAATTGAATTAATAGATTTCAAGGTCATCCCAGCAACGCCAGAGCAGCAACAAGCACTTTTCTTAAATGAGGGTGACTTTGTTTATGAAATAAAACGGTTACGTCGTTTGGAAGGCGTGCCATTTATGATTGAGCGTGGTTATGTGCCGATTAGCGTTTTACCAGGTCTGAATCGTGATATTGTTTCAGGTTCAGTTTATGAATATATTGAAAAAAATAAACACCGTTCAGTTACAAAGTCGTTTATGACAATTATGGCAGAACCATCAACTGAAGAAGATCAGAAATTATTAAAATTATCGGAAAAAGAGCCAGTTGGGATTATGGAAGGTATTTTTTTCATGGATGATGGTACGCCGCTTGAATTTTCAACAATGCGTTTGCACTATAAATATCTTCGTTATAATGCCTTTGTCAGTCTTGACTCAGAATGAAATACTGCATTTAGCAGTTTTTTTAGAGTCCAAAATATTGGACCGTACCAAAATCTTATCTGCGCCAACCAAAAAAACAATAGACCAGAACCAATCTAATCTTTCTTCTTGAACTCACTACTAAAATCAGTTATACTGTAAGAGTAAATAACGGAAATAGGTTCGTGTTTTACGATTCTCTCAAAAAATAAGGAGTACTTAATCTCATGGCAGATTTCGATTCAAAAGAGTACTTAGAACTCGTTGATAAGTGGTGGCGTGCAACCAACTACTTGTCAGCTGGGATGATCTTCTTGAAGAGTAACCCACTGTTCTCAGTAACAAACACACCAATCCAAGCCGAAGACGTTAAAGTAAAGCCAATCGGTCACTGGGGAACCATTTCAGGTCAAACATTCTTGTATGCACATGCAAACCGCTTGATTAACAAGTATGATTTGAACATGTTCTATATCGGTGGTCCAGGTCACGGTGGTCAAGTTATGGTCACGAACGCTTATTTGGATGGCGAATATACAGAGGATTACCCAGAAATCACACAAGATTTGGCAGGTATGAGCCGTTTGTTCAAGCGCTTCTCATTCCCAGGTGGAATCGGATCGCACATGACAGCTCAAACACCAGGTTCATTGCATGAAGGTGGTGAATTAGGTTATTCATTATCACACGCCTTTGGTGCTGTTTTGGACAACCCAGACCAAATTGCTTTTGCAGTTGTTGGTGATGGTGAAGCCGAAACTGGTCCATCAATGACATCATGGCACTCAACAAAGTTCTTGAACGCCAAGAACGATGGTGCCGTATTGCCAATTTTGGATTTGAACGGCTTTAAGATTTCTAACCCAACAATCTTCTCACGCATGTCTGATGAAGAAATCACAAAGTTCTTTGAAGGTTTGGGTTATTCACCACGCTTCATCGAAAACGATGATATTCATGACTACACTGCTTATCACGAATTAGCAGCTAAGGTCTTGGATCAAGCAATTGAAGATATCCAAGCTATCCAAAAGGATGCGCGTGAAAACGGTAAGTACCAAGACGGTACAATTCCTGCATGGCCAGTTATCATTGCTCGTTTGCCAAAGGGTTGGGGTGGTCCAACACATGATGAGAATGGTGATCCAATCGAAAACTCATTCCGTGCTCACCAAGTGCCATTGCCTTTGGCACAAAACAAGCTTGAAACTTTGACACAATTCGAAGAATGGATGAATTCATACAAGCCAGAAGAATTGTTCAACGCAGACGGTTCATTGAAAGATGAATTGAAGGCAATTGCACCTAAGGGTGACAAGCGCATGTCAGCTAACCCAATTGCTAACGGCGGTCGTCGTCGTGGTGAAAAGGCGCAAGACTTGACTTTGCCTGATTGGCGTCAATTTACCAACGATATCACAGATGATAATCGTGGTACTGAATTGCCAAAGCAAACACAAAACATGGATATGACAACACTTTCAAATTATTTGGAAGAAGTTTCAAAGTTGAATCCAACATCATTCCGCGTGTTTGGTCCTGATGAGACGATGTCAAACCGTTTGTGGAGTCTCTTTAACAGTACTAACCGTCAATGGATGGAAGAAGTTAAAGAGCCAAATGACCAATATGTAGGTCCTGAAGGTCGTATTATTGACTCGCAATTGTCAGAACACCAAGCAGAAGGTTGGTTGGAAGGCTACACATTGACAGGTCGTGTCGGTATCTTTGCTTCATATGAATCATTCTTACGTGTTGTCGACACAATGATTACACAACACTTCAAGTGGTTGCGTCACGCTTCAGAGCAAGCATGGCGTAATGATTACCCATCATTGAACTTGATTGCAACGTCAACGGCGTTCCAACAAGATCACAATGGTTACACTCACCAAGATCCAGGTCTATTGACTCACTTGGCTGAAAAGAAGTCAAACTTCATCCGTGAATACTTGCCAGCCGATGGTAACACATTGTTGGCCGTTCAAGCACGTGCGTTCTCAGAACGTCATAAGGTTAACTTGTTGATTGCTTCAAAGCAACCACGTCAACAATGGTTTACTGCTGACGAAGCTGATGTATTGGCTAACGAAGGTTTGAAGATTATTGATTGGGCTTCTACTGCACCTTCTGGCGATGTTGATATTACATTTGCATCTGCTGGTACAGAACCAACAATCGAAACTTTGGCAGCTTTGTGGTTGATTAACCAAGCGTTCCCAGAAGTTAAGTTCCGCTATGTCAACGTTGTTGAATTGCTACGTTTGCAGAAGAAGTCAGAACCTAACATGAACGACGAACGTGAGTTGTCAGACGAAGAATTTAACAAGTTCTTCCAACCTGAAACACCAGTTATCTTTGGCTTCCACGCGTATGAAGATTTGATTGAATCATTCTTCTTCGAGCGTAAGTTTGAAGGTGATGTATACGTTCATGGTTATCGTGAAGATGGTGACATCACAACGACATATGACATGCGTGTTTACTCACACTTGGATCGTTTCCACCAAGCTAAGGAAGCAGCAGAAATCTTGTCAGCAAATGGTAAGATTGATCAAGCAGCTGCTGATACATTTATCGCTAAGATGGATGAAACATTGGCAAAGCATTTCGAAGTCACTCGTAACGAAGGACGTGATATCGAAGAATTCACTGACTGGAAGTGGTCAGCACTTAAGTAAGACAAAGTGCGACTTCACCATGAGTGAGAGATTAAGCGAATCAGTTAATTCTGGTTCGCTTTTTGCTTTGCAAATATGTAGAATGGTTGTATTGAGTAAAATTAAGGTGAAAAATCATGTTAAAAAAAGACGGACATACACACATTCCTAATCTAATAGATCACAAAAACAATGACAACTTAGATGATTTAATTGAACGTGCAATCTCACTTGGATTTAAAGAATACACCATCGCTGCAACGGCACCTTTACCAGATGAATCAAATGTGAACCGATCACAGCTAGGTCTCACGTCAGATGATTTGACGACTTACAAATTAGAAGTGGATCGGGTAGCTGATAAGTATCAAAATCAAATCCTTATTAAACGTGCATTTGAAATCAACTACTTTTCGGATTATGAAAATCAAATGCGTCGATTTTTGCGTTCACAAGCAGAGTGGGTAGATGAAGTAATTTTATCAGTGCACTTTATGCCAGATGATACGGGTATATTGCGTCGTATTGATGATAATGCCGAAATCATTAGCAGGTATTTTGCTAAGACGCTAACAACACCTCAAGTGTTCTACCAACGCTATTTTGCATTAATGGCCCAGAGTGTTGAAGCCATTATTGGTGTCAATAAACCTATCCGAATTGCTGATTTTGGTATTATTAAGCGTTTCCAACAGACATTAAATTTACCTGATTTTGATGATAGTATTTACAAACAGATAGGTGATATATTTCAAATGATGGCGACGCGTGACTATCAGTTAGAAATCAATGCTGCTGGATTCAATGACGTTGGTTATGGTGATACCTATCCAGCGTTAGATGTGGCTGCCTCAGCTTTTGATATGGGTATTGACGTTGTTTATAGTTCTCATGCCCAGAGTGTTAGTGAGGTGGGTCAGTTTTTTAATGAAATAGAAGAGGTTATCAAATGAAAAAAGCAGCATTCTTTGACTTTGACGGTACTTTAGCAAATACCGAAAAACTATCAGTATTGGCAACGCAACAAGCGTTTAAACAAATAAAATTACCCGTTCCTGATGCGCAAGACATTGTGCATTATCAGGGTGTTCCGATTGAAACATCATTTTCTAAATTAGGTGCTAAAGATTTAAACCCGTCAGAACTGCAGACATTATATACTAATTTTCGTGCCGCTTATCAAAGTGGCGAGTCCGCAGATACAATAACAGCATTTCCGGGAATAGTGGCAGCATTGGCACAACTAAAAATTGCTGGTGTTGAGCTGTTTATTATGACGAGTAAAAAGTCTGCGGTAGCGCAGCGCAATCTAGCGATTCTTAATATTAACCAATATTTTAGCGATATTTACGGTTCTGATCGCGTTGTGGCATTTAAGCCATTACCTGGTGGTTTATTGCAAGCTATGGCAGAGCACCATATTGATGACAGGCAAGCTATAATGATAGGCGATGCAACATTTGATATTGACGCTGGCAATGCTGCAGGGATTGATACAATTGCAGTTACGTGGGGATCACATGACCAGGCGATTTTGGAAAAAGCTCAGCCTAATTATATCATTAGTGATGCGAAGCAATTAACGGAGATCATTATTCATGAGTGATCAACGTGCTGATAAATTAGGCGAATTATGGGACGTTTATACACGTCAACGACAACTCACTGGGCGAACCCATCGACGTGGTGAACCGCTGGCACAAGGTGATTACCATATGGTTGCTAATGCGCTAGTTTTTAACCAAGACGGGGAATTACTTGTTCAGCAGCGATCGTTCAAAAAAATGGCATTACCAGGTGGCTGGGTTTTGGCGATTGGTGGGTCAGTTTTGCAAGGAGAAACATCATTAGAAGGTATTCAACGAGAGGTTGTCGAAGAATTAGGCGCACAGACAACGCAATTTGAACGAATTCGGACTAGTTGGGAAAAAGATTGGTTTGATGACTTATATGTCACTATCATTACTCAGACATTGGACAGTTTGAAAATTCAAACTTCTGAAGTTGAGCAAGTGACTTGGTTATCAATCAAAGACGCACAAAAAATAAGCAGTGACCCAGATTATTTAGACGACGATATTCTAATAAAAGCACAGCGCATAGCCCTTAATATGATATAATTTATTTTTATTATTTTAAGTATAAATTGTCTGGTGATAAATCACAGGCTCGAGGGAGAAATTATGTCTGATTTTTTTAAATTAGATCGCAATATTCAATTGCGAATTGTGATGATGTTTATCACAATTGCAATCGGTTCTTCAGTGGGCCCAAATATGACAATATATTATGTGGATTATTTTGGTCCTCTTGTAACTGGTATATTATTAGTGGCAGTGCAAGTGGCTGGTTTTGTAGCTGGTCTATATGGTGGTCATTTAGCTGATAATTGGGGCAGAAAACGAGTGATGATTGGTGGCATTACGACCATGACGGTTGGTTATATTCTAGCAGCTGCAATGAATTCACCATTGTACATTAATCCATATCTAACTTTTTTTGGTTTTTTAATGGCGACTTTGGGTATTAGCTTTGCTTCACCAGCAGAAGAAGCAATGATGATTGATGTATCAACATTACAAAATCGTAAATTCATCTATGCCATGATCTATTGGGTCATTAATTTGGCGGTCATGATTGGGGCAGCTTTGGGTGGCTGGTTTTTCAAAACAGCCCGATTCGAGTTGCTTCTGGGCACAGCATTAGGGGCGCTGTTGAGTTTGGTAATTGTTGTCTTATGGATTACTGAAACTTTTCCCGCCTCAAAGCGTACGGTTCATGGCCAGTCAGTCTGGTCAGTAGTTAAAAGCTATCGAGAAGTTTTTGCCGATAAACGTTATCTTAAGTTTATGATTGCTGCTATCGGAGCGACAGTTATTTTTTCGTCACCTGATTATTATTTAGCAGCGCACCTAGGACAGAGTTTTAATAATACAACTATATTTGGCGTGCAAATTTTCGGTCAACGAATGCTTTCTGTAATTACTGTAACCAACACATTAATGATTGTGTTATTAATGGGAACTATGACTAAACTGTTTCAAAAGTGGTCAAACATGAAAGCAACTGCCGTAGGAACTGCGATTCAGGGGGCCGGTTTTGCTTTGTCGTTTTTATTGAATGATTTTTGGCCATTATTTTTGGTGGCAATTTTTCTGACATTAGGTGAAATGATTGTGACACCAGCGCAGCAGTCATTGCGCGCGGAAATGATGAATCAGCAAAAAATTGGTACTTATAGTGGTTTTAGTGCCGCAATGCGACCAGTAGGTTTTATTATTTCATCTGCGATTGTGAGTGTTTCCACGTTTATCGGCAATGTCGGCGCCGCAATTATTTTGTTGATTGCAACGGGTATCAGTATTTGTTTTACGTATTTATCTGTTGTGATGTTGCGTGAAAAAAGAACAGTCTAATTAATAAAATAGTAATCGATGTTTTGAAAGCGATTACTTTTTGCTATAATGTAGTTACACTAAAATTGGAGCTCAGACATGTCAGAAATAAAAATTGTGTCCATTGATATTGATGGCACGCTATTAAACGATGATCGACAAATTACACCTGACGTGAAGTCAGCTATCCAAGCAGCCATGGCACAAGGCGTTAAAATTGTGATTACAACAGGACGTCCTTTACCGGGGGTGCAAGATATTTTAGATCAGTTAGAAATTGCCGGTAGTGAGCAATTTGTCATTACACATAATGGTGGTTTAATGCAAACTGCCGATGGTTCTCGCATTCTCTTTCAAGCAGCACTGCGTTTATCGGAATATCAGCAAATTAATGATTTCATGCGCGAACAAAACACATATATTCAGGCAGAAAGTCAAAATGCTGCTTATACAACCAACCATCTGGTTCACCGATGGGCGAGCTTTGAAAATGCTTTAGTCAAATTACCATTGCACGTCGTTGACGATATCAACGATTTGGTAGAAGTTGAAATCATTAAAGGCATTGCCAACGATGAGTCTGATGCATTAGACCATGTTCAGGCATTGATTCCAACAGCGATTACTGAATCAGTTTCCGTTATTCGATCAACTGCTAATAATTTGGAATTTATTAATAAGAAGGCTTCAAAAGGTAATGCCTTAGCTGCGCTTGCACAGTCCCTTAATATTGATATTGAAAATACAATGGCAATTGGCGATCAAGAAAATGATTTTTCAATGATTGAGGTCGCGGGTCTGGGCGTTGCTATGGGTAATGCTATTAAAAAGATTAAAGACATTGCTGATGTTGAGACAGTTTCCAATAATGAATCCGGCGTTGCAAGAGCACTTGAGAAGTATGTTCTAAAATAGTGCCATCTAAAAATGATTACTGATATAAGCCAAGGAGGCAGAAGATGAAAGTTACATTAAGTGGAAAAGAAGTTGAGTTAGAAGGGGAACCAACAAAAGTTGGTGAGGCAATGCCACATTTCAAGTTGCTGGACCAATCAGGTGAAAAAGTTAAAACGGCTGATTTATTAGGTAAAGTCACGCTTATTTCTGTTGTACCAGATCTAAACACTGATACATGTTCACTGCAAACACGCCATTTTAATCAAACTGTTGATCAATTCGATGGTGTTAATTTCATCACTGTATCAACAAACACAGTTGCTGAACAACGCGATTGGTGTGCTGCAGAAGGTGTGCACAATTTGAGAATGTTGTCAGATGAACAAGAATCATTTGGCTATGCAACAAAGTTATATGTGCCAGATACTGGCTTTGACACACGTGCTGTTTATATTTTGGATGCAACAGGTACTGTGATTTATGCACAAATTGTACCGGAAATTTCTGAAGAGCCTGACTATGATGATGCTCTACAAGCCTTATCAAAAGCTTTAGAAGCATAAATATGGTAATTTTAATCGACGATTGCAGTTTCATCTGTGGTCGTTTTATTCTGGGATAATAAACTGATTTTAAAATTCGGTTAGCTATGTATTTAAGACGTTTTTTTTGATAGAATGGGTGTAGTAGTGATATTTTACCTATAAAAATTTGGAGTTAGACATGCCGGAACCTAAATTGAAACTTTTTTCGTTGAGTTCAAATGAACCACTTGCTCAAAAAATCGCTGATTCAGTGGGCGTGCCATTGAGTGAAATTTCTGTTAAACGCTTTGCTGACGGTGAGGTGCAAATTAACATTGAAGAAAGTATTCGTGGTGATAATGTATTTGTGATTCAGTCCACTTCTGCGCCTGTCAATGATAATTTGATGGAGCTGTTGATTATGATTGATGCCTTGCGTCGAGCTAGCGCTAATCAAATTAATGTTGTACTGCCTTATTATGGTTATGCACGTCAAGACCGTAAAGCGCGCTCTCGCGAACCAATTACTGCCAAGCTTGTCGCTAATATGCTGGAACGTGCTGGCGCAACGCGTGTGCTGGCACTCGATTTGCATGCTGCCCAAATTCAAGGATTTTTTGATATTCCAATGGATCATTTACAAGGGGCACCCTTATTAGCTGATTATTTGATTGAGTCAGGTATAGCTAACAAGCAAAATTCGGTTGTTGTCTCACCAGATCATGGTGGTATGACACGTGCGCGTAACCTTAACAACATGTTAGGATTAGAATCACCAGTGGCGGTCATTGATAAGCGCAGACCAAAGCCAAATGTTGCTGAAATTGGCAGCATTGTTGGTGATGTCGCAGGTAAAACTGCCATTATGATTGATGATATGATTGATACAGCAGGAACCATTACTCAGGGTGCACAATTAATCATGTCTCATGGGGCTAAAGAGGTTTATGTTGTGGCCTCACACGCTGTATTTTCAGGTCCAGCAGTGGAACGCTTGCAAAATTCAGTGTTCACAAAGGTTATTTTGACAGATTCAATTAATTTACCAGAAGAAAAGAAGTTTGAAAAACTAGAAATTGTTTCTGTTGGTGAGTTAATTGGTGAAGCTATTCGTCGCATCAGTAACAATGAAGCCATTAGTTCTCTTTTCAAAACACGTTTCCATCGCAGAAGTCATTAAGTCTTGTCTCAAGCAATCTTGCCAATCATTTGATGTGATTGGTTTTTTTTGTAAGTATGAATTTGCAATATAAGTGCCGCGATGTGTCGAAATTGTGAACATCATGATTACTTTACAGTAATGAGGTGCTTGTTTATAATGTAGGACATACCGACGATAAACACATTTAGCTGTTGAAAATGTTATAATGTACTTAGAATACACTTATTATGATAGGAGTTCTGCATGAGTAAAGTTTTAGTTGTAGACGATGAAAAGCCAATTTCAGATATTATCAAATTTAATTTAACAAAAGAGGGTTACGATGTTGTGACGGCAGCTGACGGACGTGAAGCGTTGGACATGTACAACGATGAAAATCCTGATCTTGTTTTGCTTGATCAAATGTTGCCAGAAGTCGATGGCATCGAGGTATTGCGTCAAATTCGCTCGAAGTCAGATATCCCAGTTATCATGGTAACGGCTAAAGATAGTGAAATTGATAAAGTGCTAGGGCTTGAAATGGGCGCTGACGATTATGTGACTAAACCTTTTTCTAACCGTGAACTTGTAGCACGTGTGAAAGCTAATTTACGTAGCCGTAAATCAGTTGCTCAAAGTACAGAAGAGTCATTTAATAGTACAGAAGACATTCACTTGGGTGATCTGACTATTCATCCTCAAGCTTATATGGTTTCCAAAAACGGTGCTGACATTGAATTGACTCACCGAGAATTTGAATTGCTTTACTATTTGGCACAACATATTGGCCAGGTTATGACGCGGGAACATTTGCTACAACAGGTATGGGGGTATGACTATTTTGGGGATGTTCGCACTGTTGATGTTACCGTGCGTCGCTTGCGTGAAAAAATAGAAGATAATCCCAGCCATCCTAATTGGTTAGCCACTCGACGGGGTGTTGGCTATTATTTGCGCCCATCAGAAGAGTAAAAAATAAGCGGCTTGACCGCGTACATAACTAGGGAGATCGTAGCTCTTATCTGAGCACAACTGACATGACGGCAATGACTAAATTTTTTCAATCTATTCGCTTTCGTATTGCACTCGTATTCGTGTTGCTAATGATTATCGCACTCGAATTATTGGGTGCGTTTTTCGTACGGCAAATGGAACAGCAAAATTTAGCGACCTTTCAACAGCAAATTACATTGCCAAAATATTTGACGGATCAAATTACAACAGCGCTTCGGGACAAGGATACTGAATCTGGCAATCATCAAATTCAGGATGTTTTGTCTGGATTAAATAATACAAATATACAAGAAGCGCAAGTTATTGACAAAACAGGAACAATCCGTGGGACAATTTCTGTTTCCGGACAGCAGACCATTGGACAAAAAACGACGGATATCAATGCCCAAAAAGCATTGGCTGGTGATCAATCATATTTACAAACACGGACCATTAATGAAGGTGGCGATCGCAAAGAATTGATGACAACACCGCTTGGCGTGACTAACGGTCGCCTTAAAGATGTCCCCGGCGTGATTGTGGTCAAAGCGAGTCTATCGCCAGTCTATAAAAACATTAACAACGTTATGAAGTTGTTTATCATTGCAGGCTTGGTTGCGCTTGTCGCTAGTATTGCGTTAGCTCTCTTTTTGGCGCGAACGCTAACACGACCAATTGAGCAAATTAATGAACAGACGACCAAAATTGCTGATGGTGATTACTCAATGGTTAATCATATTTATGGTTCCGATGAATTGAGTCAATTGGCGATGTCGGTGAACGAACTTTCAATGCGTATCGAAGAGTCAACGGAAACAGTTAACGCAGAACGTAATCGTTTGGATTCGGTTTTGACACACATGGCAGATGGCGTTTTGGCCGCTAATCGACGTGGTGAAGTGACCATTATTAACCAAGCCGCTGCTGATTTTGTTGGTGTTGACCGTGAAGAAGCTTTGGGAAAGAATGTTATTGATTTATTACATCTGAAAAACAAGCGTACCTTGCGGGAAATGCTTGAGAACTTAGATGATTTTCGGGTTGATTTGTCGGATGATAGCAAGGATTTATTAGTACAAGCCTATGTGTCATTAATTAAGCGTCAATCTGGTTTTATTTCCGGATTAGTTGTAGTTTTACACAATATTACAGAACAGCAACGTATAGATTCTGAACGGCGAATGTTTGTCTCAAACGTGTCTCATGAATTACGCACACCATTAACATCTGTGCGTTCGTATGTTGATGCGCTTGCTGAAGGTGCAATCAATGATCCTGATATGGCGCAGAACTTTTTAGGCGTTGTGCAAGATGAAACGCAACGTATGATTCGTATGATTAATGATTTGCTTGAATTATCAAGACTTGATCAGGGCACGATGGATGTTAAATTAGAAGTCATTAATTTAAATAGCTTGTTTAACTTTGTGCTGAATCGTTTTGATATGATCTTGGAAAACGATGCTAAAAATGATGAATCACCGTCAAAACGATATAATATCTTACGTGAATTTACTAAAGAAGATGTTTGGGTTGAAGTTGACCCAGATAAATTTACGCAAGTACTAGACAATATCATGAATAATGCCGTGAAATACTCGCCAGATGGTGGCACCATTACAGCGCGTCTAATTAAGACTAAGACACGCGCTATTTTGAGTATTTCAGATCAAGGATTAGGTATTCCACGCAAGGATTTGGACAACATTTTTAACAGGTTTTTCCGAGTGGACAAATCTCGTTCGCGCGCTCAAGGCGGTACAGGCTTAGGATTAGCCATTTCTAAGGAAGTTGTTGAGAAATTCAATGGTCGAATTTGGGTTGATTCTGTGGAAAACAAAGGCTCAACGTTCTATATTTCGTTAGCCTATGTGGACGAAGTTCCGGAGGATGATTGGGATGCGGAATAATCGATCTGTTCAAGGAATTACGATGAACGTCATACTTACGGTGGCTATTTTAATTTCGATTATACTGACGGCCTTTGTGTTTATGTCTATTGGGCAACAACAAAATGTGAGCCCATCTGGTCAGCAAGATCAACAATCGGTGACGGCATTTAGACCTACAAACTATATTGTCAACGATAAGGATGGCATCCAGAATATGGTGATGCACGCTGATAATCAGCAAATCAAAACGATGCGCAGCTATTTAACATCTGCTGAGATTAAAAATCCTCATAAGAAAAAAGTTTCAAATACAATGATTATTGCTGCAATTAGTAAAAAACAAGCAGTAGTTTATCGCTATCCGGATGTGGTGCCGATTGATTATTTTAACGCAAGATATAACCAACACATTGCTGCAATTAAAAATTTTAATTTTGATTACTTTGTGTTATCACTTGATAAATCCAATCTAGCCTATTTTATAAATACCCAAACGAAAACAATGGTAACAGTGAGTTTGAGTAAAATTAATACGGCCAGCATGTGGGCCGTAGCTGAAAAGTTGCCTAAATCGCTTACAGTCAATTTTAAATCTTTGAACAATCGCGTGCGATTAAATTTTCCAAAAGATATTAAATTACCTGTTTATTCTTATTTAGTGAATCACCGCGATCCAACGACGTATGTGTCAGCATTACTGGGTACAACGAATCAACTAACAACGACAACCGACGGCAATAAAGTTATCTATACGAATAAATTTAGCGACCAACAAGTCACCTATGATCCGGATCTTGATACGGTTACCTTTAAAGACAACAAGGCTGATGGCAAATTAGATAAAACTTATGCTGCGAGATTAAATATTGGGTTTTCTCAGATTAATTTGTTGCAGCTTAACTTAACTGATACACGCTTTTATGAAAGCCGTAATGCTGGTAAAAACGTCACCTATCGCACGTTTGTTGAAGGAATGCCGGTATATTATCAATCTGAAAGTGGCGCGATTCACATGACATTGGACAATCATGGTAACTTGATTAGCACGTATTCGTTGAATGAACTGGGTGTACCCGTGCCGAACAATCAAAAAGAAGTTACGCTACCTAAGTCATCGGATGTCCTTAATCGTTTACGACAGGCTGGTGTCAAAGAAAGCGATTATTATTTTATAACACCCGGTTATGAGTGGCTGGTCAACAAAGATAGTCATGCGGCAGTTAATATGCGCCCAACTTGGATGATTGAAACAGCTAGTGGTTGGTTGAGTGTGGATGATTATTTGAAAACTTGTGCTAATCAATAAGCAATTCCATTAGGGTAACAATATATTTAAGAAAGGAAGGCTGTTGACTGGTACGTGATGATAGTATCAGTCACAATTTAAAAAATGCAATTTAAAAGATTAAAAATTTTGATGATCATTTTATTTATTTCTTTAGATACCTTTCTTTTCGTGTGGTGGCGAAGTAATCGCCCAGACAGTGTCCAAGTAACCGACGCCAATACCAGTATTATTGCTGAAATGAAGCATCAAAATATCCAGTTGTCCAAGTTTAGCACCAAGATACCGTATGCTAATTATTTAGCTGGCAAGCAATCTGACAAATTAATCTCATTATCGGGCAAAGTGTCCGATTATGAGGCTAGTGTCAAAAATCAGAAGCTTTCTGTCAATTTCAAAACACCACAAAGTATTAAGAGTAGCGGCAGTAAAAACGAGACAAGTAAATATATTGGTAATCAGATTGACCCAACGGCCTTAGCATACAGCGCAGGGTATCAATATAATAAGATCCTTTCTTACGAACAAGGTGCCAAACAAGGTATTTACTCGCAAAAAATTGATAAGTTACCTGTTGTTTCACAGCAAGGGTTATTCGTGGTGAATTATGATAAGGATGGGAAAGCCACTGGATTTACACAGACCAAAATATCCCATATCACTGAATTAAGAGATGAACGTGTTACGTTGAGTGAAGAGGACGCGATTGTTAGTTTGTACAGATTTAACGAATTAAATTCTGGTGATAAGTTATCTAAAGGAATGTTATCCTATGATTCCGCCTTGAAAGTGAATGGGTATGATATCTATACACCAGTTTGGCTGTTTGTAGTGACTCACAGTGACGGTGAGAGAGATACGTTGAAAATCAACGCTTTTACTGGGGATAATTTGTCAGAGTAATTTAATTTTAGGTTAATTTCAACTTGATAAAGTAAAACATAACGACATGAAGAGGTGTAATATATGGCACAATCAACATTAACAAAAACAGTGTTAACTGGCGTCATTGCAGGTTTAGTCGGCGGAGGCGTTATTTTATACGCGCAAGAGGGGCTTGAAAAAAGTACCACACAAACAGTACGCACAACGGCAACCAAAACGTCGTCGATTTCTAAAAATGCAACTGCTACGACAGCTTATAATAAAGTTTCAGATGCGGTCGTGTCTGTGTTGAATTTTAGTAAATCGGGACAGAATTATGAAGAATCGTCTGAGGGATCTGGTGTCATTTACAAAAAATCAGATCAATCGGCGTTTATTGTGACAAATAATCATGTCATTGACGGTGCAGCTAAAATTCAAGTGATGCTCCACAATGGGAAAAAAGTGACTGCCACTTTGGTTGGTAAAGATGCTATGACTGACTTAGCGGTTCTAAAGATTGCAAGTGACAATGTGACGACAACAGCTGAGTTTGGTGATTCCAGTAAAATAGCGGTTGGAGAAAATGTGTTAGCGATTGGCTCTCCTTTGGGCTCAGAGTATGCCTCTTCAGTTACACAAGGCATTATTTCTGCTAAAAAACGACTCGTTGAAGCGACTTCTGAAAATGGTCAAAATTATGGTGGCTCGACTGTTATTCAAACGGATGCCGCGATTAATCCAGGTAATTCTGGTGGTCCGTTGATTAATTTTGCCGGACAAGTGATTGGCATTAATTCAATGAAATTATCTACTTCGTCATCAGGTACTAGTGTTGAGGGAATGGGATTTGCGATTCCTTCAGATCAAGTGGTAGATGTTGTCAATAAGTTGGTCAAGGACGGCAAAATTACACGGCCAGCCATAGGCATTGGTTTAGTTAATTTGTCAGAAGTGACTGCTGACGATCAAAAGTCTACACTCAAAATTCCCGATAGTGTCACAGGCGGTGTTGTGGTCATGAGTTTGACGAAAAAAGGACCGGCTGACAATGCTGGTTTGAAAAAGTATGATGTGATTGTAGGTATCGATGGCAAGAAAGTGACGACACAAGCCGATCTGCGTGAAGTCCTATACAAACACAAATTAGGTGATACGATCACATTGACATACTACCACCACAGTAATAAGAAAACTGTTAAAGTTAAATTAACCCAAAAATTAGCAAGCTAACGATTATCGTTAGCTTTTTCTTTACCTTTAGTTGACAACGAGACGATAACGTGTGTTTTCAGAAAATGTTGAAAACTGTGTGTAAATGTTAATAACTTGGGGGAAAACTCCTGAAAAATGTGGAAAAATCAAGTATAATAGTGGATAAGAAAGCCTGTTCTTTAAAAAAAAGTAAATTATTGGTGATTGACCGATCAAAAACAGACTTATCCACAAAAATAGTGAGTAGATATTGTAATGTTCGTGTAAACTGTGTTCTATCGTGTTTATTTCTTATAATCAGTCTTAATTTTAAAATTAACGAACATTGTAGACAATTTATCGCATAATGTTTGGCGAACAAATGTGCTTATCCACATCTGTGGATAATATTGTGAATAACTGTGGAAAAGTAGTGTTTTAGAGACAGAAATTCAGTTAATTAAATGCAAAATGAGTTTATAAAGTTATCCACTTATTATCAGAAAAAGTTAAAAACTGTGGATAACTATTACAAGCGAACAGAAGAAACGTTGATATAAAGGCATTTATTTAAAAACAAATAAAATTTGTTCGTGTGGATAACGTAATTAGAATTGCAGTTACAAGAATCTAAAAATAATTAAGAAAGGTTAAATAAGTAATAGACATTGAATATTAAAATTATCACAGTAGGCAAGTTAAAAGAGCAATATTTAAAAGATGGCATTGCAGAATACACCAAGCGGTTATCTCGGTTTGCTAAAGTTCATTTAATTGAAGTGCCTGATGAAAGGACACCAGAAAAGGCTAGTGAAGCCGAGAATACACAAATTATGGCTAAAGAAGGTCAGCGTATTCAGGAAAAAATTGGTGCACGTGATTATGTTATTGTTTTAGCCATTGAGGGTAAGCAACTACCTTCAGAAGTTTTTGCTGAAAAAATGAATCAAATTACGGTGGATGGTTATTCAGATGTGACATTTATAATTGGTGGTTCATTAGGACTGTCACCGGAAGTGAAACATCGCGCTAATTTTAAGATGAGTTTTGGGTTGTTAACCCTGCCACACCAACTAATGCGACTAGTGCTAATTGAACAAATATATCGTGCTTTTATGATTCAACAAGGATCTCCTTATCACAAATAAGAATTGGTACAAAAAAATCCACCTCAGTGGGTGGATTTTTATAATGCTTAAATGGCTTCACTCTCATGTGTGGCGGACTGTGATAGCGGTAGACTAAATTCAAAATCTTCTGGTACAAGCATACCAACATCTTTTACGATAGTATCACCTGACAAGTAGCCACCTACGCGTTTTGTTAGTCCTACTTTTTTAAAACCAAAAGTCACGGTTGTATGGGCTTTTAATGCAGCCCCTCTTACTTCGCCAGTAGTTGCGTCAATGCCTGTGGGCATGTCAACGGCAATAACTGGCTTTTCAATATGATTGGCTGCCTTAATCATTTTCTGCAGCCCTTCTGGTAAATCATTATTTAGGCCGACGCCAAAAATAGCATCAATAATTAATGTTGCTTCGTTGAAGTCACTTTTTTCAGAGCGAACAACACCATAGGCCTCAATAATAGACAACTGCCGTTTGACACTATCTTTAGCCCGATTAACGTTGCCTACAAATTGTAGCGAAACGTTAATGCCTTGTGCATAGAGCAGACGGGCAATGGCGACACCGTCTGCGCCATTATTGCCTAAACCAGCTAATACAAGAACATGGTTGAGATCAAAATGGCCGGCACCGATGACATCAACTACCGCCATTGCAGCGCGCTCAATTAAAACATCTTGTGGCATGCCAATGACATCAATTGTGTATTGATCAATTTGTTGCATTTCGTTTGCAGTTACAAGTTGTGTCATAATTTCCATCATTTCTTCATAGTTGTTAAATCTATTATACGAGGAATTGAGTTGCTAATCAAACTAGTAACGCTTTTATCCGGTCCCAAATACTGGTAGGGGTTGTTGCTTTTTTATTTTGCTGTTTGTTTGCAGCCTTGCTTAATTTATTGACCAATGTCACTCCGGTTTGGTAATCACTATTGCCCGTTGTATAAATTGTTAAAATGTATTTATCATCAATAATACCGCTAGAGTTGACAATCCAAGTGCCATTATTAGCGTTGTAATCTGTCATCCAACCATTTTTTAACGCAACATCTTTAGCCCCTGTACTAACGCCCCAGTCTTGCGTTTCTGAGATATGACTCATCAGTGACAAAATATAAGCTTTTGAGGTTGTATTTAACAGTGACTTTGTGTTGTATAGCTGATCTAGTATTTTGTTTTGTTGACTGGCAGTAGCCATTGTTTCACCAAAATAAGTGGCTTGTGTAATCTTAACACCAATACTCTGCCAAAAATTGTTTAGACCATCATCACCGCCGATTTCTGTCCACAATACAGTTGCTGCATCATTGTCAGAATTGATAATCATTTGTGTTGCGTTTTCTTTTTCATCGGCCGTTAAGAGTTCGCCCGCATTTTGTTTTTGAATCATGAGTGCTTCCAAAATCGAAACTTTGATAGTAGAGGCCATCATGATTTTTTTAGTTTGGCTATTGCGATAGGTATAGGTCTTACCGGTCGATAAATCACGAATACTAGCAATAACAGTTGCGTCAGTGTCAGTTTTTTTTATGATTTTTTTCCAACTAGTGGTTGGATTTTGAATGCTACTTGCGTTTGCTGAGGTTACTATGAAAGAATTGGCTAGAAAGATAATCAGTATTTTACGCATAAAATAATCCTTAATATCGAACTATTTTAACTATAACATAAGTCAAAAATATTATATGTAATTTAAAATCAGTTATTTGACAAATAAGAAAAATTAGAATACAATAATAACAATTTAAAAATCATAGAGGTTGCTATTGACATCAGTAGCTTGTGGAGTATTTACAGATACGAGGAAGCAAGTCAAAGGGGAAATAGCCGAAGCACTAGTACTGTAAGGTTAGTTAGCTGGGTCGTTAGTCAATAACTGGCGGACTGTCGCGCAAGCGGAGTGCTATGTGGTTGATTGCAATTTAATTGGAATCCATGGCTACTAGTTTGTGTGCTGTGGATTTTTTCTATATAGAAAGGCAAGTGTGCGACATTGATTTAATGGACGTACCTAAAGGGACTGATGGTAGAAGCAATTACAAGACCAACTGAGATGACAATTTCTTTGGCTGCAGTTAAAAATAACATTGAAGTGGTTAAAGCCACTTCTGGTGCGGATAAAGTTTTTCTAGCTGTAAAATCAAATGGTTATGGTCACGGCTTGCATACAATGGCTGAAGCTGCCGTGGCTGGTGGTGGGTACGGTCTTGCTGTTGCTATCATTGATGAAGCGTTAGCGCTACGACACCAACGTTTGACAGTTCCTATTCTGATTCTAGGTATTTCACCAGCGGAGTATGCCGAATTAATGGCTGTACAACATATTATGGCGACAGTTGTCTCGATAGATTGGCTGAAAACAGCAGAACAACACTTGAGTGGTGAACAGCGTTTACCAGTAACTTTGGGACTAGATACGGGAATGGGGCGCATTGGTTTTCGAGAACGTTCTGAAGTGGCCGAAGCAATTGCTTTTGTACAGGCACATGCAGATAAATTCGAATATGTCGGTTTGTGCACCCATTTTGCTGAATCCGATTCATCTGACACACGCTATTTTGAGAAGCAGCTCAAACGTTGGCATGCTTTGACCGACGGTTTACCAAAGCCTGAGTATTATCATGTAGCGAATTCTGGTGCAGCACTGTATCATCCAAATGAAGTACCACATGAAGTTATTCGAGTTGGTACTGTGATTTACGGTATTGAACCATCCCGTGGTGAGTTAGCTGATGGTCATGACTTGATGCCTGTATTATCATTACGTAGTCAGATGAATTTTGTTAAAAAATTACCGGCTGGAGAAGGCATTAGTTACTCTCATATTTATACCACGTCTGAAGACGAATGGATTGGGACAGTTCCAATTGGTTATGGGGATGGGTGGTTGCGTTCATTAACTGGTTTTAATGTGATTGTTGACGGACAATATGTACCAATTGTAGGACAAATTGCCATGGATCAGCTGATGATTCGCCTACCGCATGAATATCCACTTGGCACAACAGTAACATTTATCGGCGTGGACGGTAATTTAGAAAACACGGTAGAAGATGTGGCGCAATATGCCAAATTAGCACCGTGGGAAATCACCACAGGTTTCCATGAACGGATACATCGTATTTTAGTAGATTAGGAGAAAATCATGACAAAAGCATATAATGTCGCTATTTTGGGTGCCACGGGTGCTGTGGGGACGAGACTCATTGAACAACTGGAACAGTCAACAATACCAGTAAATTCTTTGAAATTATTGGCTTCACCACGTTCAGCAGGTAAACAATTAGAATTTAAAGGTGAAAAAATTACTGTTGAAGCGACCACGCCAGAGAGCTTTGATGGTATTGATTTGGTTTTGGCAAGTGGTGGTGGTTCAGTCTCAGCTCAATATGCGCCAGAAGCGGTTAAACGCGGGGCAGTGGTAGTTGACAACTCGAGCTATTGGCGCATGAACGATGATGTGCCACTTGTTGTTCCTGAAGTTAATGAAAGCGCATTATCATCGCATAACGGCATTATCGCAAATCCTAATTGCTCGACCATTCAAATGGTAGTCGCATTAGCACCCATTAAACAACAATTTGGCTTGAAACGTGTGATAGTATCAACATATCAGGCTGCATCAGGTGCTGGTCAGTCTGCTTGGAATGAATTGGTGGCAGAGACAACGGCTTATAATGCTGGTGAACCAGTTCACGCCAACATTTTACCAGTCAAGGGAGCGCAACACCACTATCCTTTGGCATATAATTTATTACCACAAATTGACGTTTTTGAAGATGATGGTTATACACATGAAGAATGGAAAATGATCCATGAAACTAAGAAAATCATGTTTGGTGACAAAAATTCTAAAGCTGTCAAAGTAACAGGTACAGCGGTACGCGTACCGGTACCCATTGGACATGGGGAAACGGTTTATTTTGAAACTAATGACGGCGCTGGGGCGACAACGGCTAGCATTCAAGCAGCTTTACGTTCAGCCGCTGGTGTTGTGCTAGAAGATAATCCAGCAGAACAATTATACCCACAGCCAGTTAATGCAGCTGGTAAGCGTGAAACATTTGTTGGTCGCGTGCGTCCTGATTTGGAAAATGATGATAGTTTCCACATGTGGGTCGTGTCAGACAACCTGCTAAAAGGTGCTGCATGGAATACTGTTCAAATTGCAGAGCGTCTTGTTGCACTCAACTTAGTTAGGGTGCCACAGGGTGCGTCTGATAAGTTTCCAGTGACAAAATAAAAAAAGTGCTACTAAGCGCTTTTTTATTATCATTCACTTTTTTTGCAAAGATAAGATCATACAATATCAGTGTTGGTGGCGTGTTACAATTAAGGCATGATAATCAATGAAATCATTATAATCATCGTATTTTTTAGTTTGGCTATATTGCTGAATTACCAAATCAGGACGAATGTGGCTTCTTTACAAGTTGGCGCTTACGTGCTTTTTATGTTGGCTGTGTTTGGGTATTTCATGTATACACTTTTTCGGCCTGATAATAATGTCGTTTATCATGTTGCATTGATAGTTGGCATGATTGGTGATTTTTTAGGGTTAAGTCTCTTATTAGTTTTGCTGTTTTATAGCTATAAAAAGTGGCATCAGTCGGGACACACGTTTGCTAATATGGTTTTGTCTGGCATGATTATTTTTTATGTTGTGCTTAATGTCTCTATTTATTTACCACAATGGCTGCCATCAGATATCTGGCAATTGCGTGGTGTTATTTCATGGTTGGCTTTATTTGTGTTATGGCAATTTTTGCGCTTTTTCATTACGAGTATAATTTACGGTTTTGTTATCAAGCGTCCTGAAATAGGACCATTAGTGGTGTTAGGGGGCGGATTGGTTGATGGCTATTTTGTTGGTCGCATTGTGAGTCAACGCATTAAAGCGGCGGTGAAGGATGCTAATCAAATGACACCTTACCCGATGATTGTTTTTTCAGGTGGGCAAGGTGAAGATGAACTCGTTTCCGAAGCTCAAGCAATGCGAGATTATGCAGTAAAAGAGTTGCACGTACCAATTGAAAAGACAATGCTTGAAGATCAATCACGCAATACGTTTGAAAATATCAGAAATTCATCAGAAATATTACACACACCTTTTACTTTTTATAGTAGTGACTATCACATTTTGCGAGGTGCAACATTAGCACAACAGCAAAAGGTAACTGCTAATGGGCGTGGTGGTAAGAGTCCTTTTCCATACCGGATTATTGCTTTTTTGCGTGAATTTTCTGGTGTGATGAATATTAAAAAGAAAGCACAGATTATTTGGGGTAGTCTTTTATTTTTTGTAGCAGTAGCAGTTGTTACCATAGTTTTTAGATAAAAAACATATACAATCGTTATAAAAGTATGATATGTTATTAGATAACTTTAATTTTGCTTAGTTTGGAGAGAAAATGAGTATTTTTAGTAAGTTAATGTGGTTTTTCAAGGCTAATAAGCGGCTCTACATCTTAGGGTTGTCTTTTTTGTTGCTGACGGAAATTTCACAAATGGTATCACCGGCACTCATTGGTCGCTTTACCGATGTTTTAGTGGCGCGACAAGTCACTAGTCAAAGCTTAGTGATTTATGGTGGTGGTATTCTACTGTTTTCTATTTTAATGTATGGTTTTCGTTACGCATGGATCACACATATCTTTCAAGGATCTGCTTTGCTGGAACGAACACTAAGGCAACGATTATTTGATCATTATATGCAAATGGATACAACCTTTTATCAACGTCGCCGTACCGGAGATTTAATGGCACATGCGACCAACGATCTTTCGGCAATTCAACGCGTCGCTTCTGGTGGTGTGTTGATGTTAGTTGATTCGATTGTCATTATTATCTTCACTGTCATTTCAATGACTTTTGTCGTTGATTGGCGCTTGACACTCATTGGCGTTTTGCCACTACCTTTGCTAGCTTGGGGTGTTCGTTACTTATCACCAAAGATTAGACGTGCTTTCACTGCCTCGCAAGAAGCTTTTTCACGGCTTTCTAATAAATCGCAAGAGTCAATTGCAGGCATCAAAGCGATTAAAACTTTAGGACAAGAACAACAAGACGTCGCATCTTTTACAAGTGAAGTCAAAAAAACAATTGAAATTAATAAAAAGGTCGCTAAAATTGATTCAATGTTTGGTCCAATGGCAACACTTGTGATGACAATTAGTTATGTGGTCATGGTGACATACGGTGGTTCTTTGGTAACGAATCAAACGATTACGATTGGACAACTGGTCTCTTTTTCTACTTATCTAGGCTTATTAGTTTGGCCCATGTTTGGTTTGGGACAGTTATTCAATGTGTTGGAACGTGGGAATGCATCATACATGCGAGTACAGGAAATTTTAGCAGAGAAATCGGCTATTGTTGAAGATGAGTCAGGTCGTGAAAGTTTAGCTCACGGTGATGTTGCCATAGACATTGATGAATTTAAGTACCCTGATGATGAGACAACAACTGCCTTATCTGATGTTCATTTGAAAATCAAATCTGGTGAAACGTTAGGATTAGTTGGACGTGTTGGCTCTGGTAAAACCACATTGATTAAATTATTGCTGCGTCAGTTTGACGGTTACGAAGGAAGTATCACTGTGGGTGGCTTTGACATCAAGCAATATAAGTTAAGAGCTTATCTGAGAGCAATTGGCTATGTGGCGCAAGAAAATTTTTTGTTTTCAACAACAGTATTGGATAATATTCGCTTTGCAGATTTAACTAAAACAACAGTTGAAGTTGAAGAGGCAGCAAAAAAAGCTGCTTTTCACGACGATGTTTTAGGTTTTCCAGAGGGATATGATACCGAGGTGGGTGAACATGGTGTTAGCTTATCAGGTGGACAAAAGCAACGTTTGGCCATTGCGCGTGCTTTAATCGTTGATCCAGAAATTTTGATATTAGATGACGCCTTATCGGCTGTTGATGCACGTACGGAGAAACAAATTTTGGGTGCGTTGAAGTCAGAGCGACAAGATAAAACGACTATTATTGCTGCTCATCGTATTAGTTCGGTCATGAATGCTGATGAGATTATTGTCTTTGACGATGGTCAAATCAAGGAACGTGGAACGCATGCCGAATTGTTGGCGTTAAATGGTTGGTACGCACGTATGTATGCGCAACAACAGTTAGCGACTCAATTAGATGAACAGTTGTCAGCGAAGGAGGAAAATAATGCCTGAAAAAAATGAATCAGTTTGGGCTAAAAGTATTCCAGTAAAAGAACAGCTTCATGTCATTTGGACGCTAATCAAGATGGCTAAGCCATTTCGGTCAATGTTCATTTGGGCGTTGTTAATTGGTGCTGCTTTTGCATTATTACAGGCAGCTGCACCACGTGTGATTTCTTATTATATGACAAACTATTTGCACCAAACAACAAGCGTTCCTTTGCAAATAACAATTAGTTTTGCTGTATTGGTAGCTGTTATTCGGATTTTACAAGCTGTCACGGACGCTTTGAATGCCTATTATTTTTCGGTGGCGGGTGAATATGCTTTAGAAGATATTCGAATTCGTGTCTTTAAAAAATTGCATACGCTGGGAATGCGCTTTTTCGATCAAGTGCCTGCTGGTTCACTAGTAACGCGTGTCAACAATGATACAGCGTCGTTAACTGACTTTTGGCGATTCTTTATGGAATTGACATTTGCTGTAATGAGTATGATTGGTGCTTACATTGGTATGTGGACAGTTGACGTGAAAGCGACGTTACTTATGTTAGTTGTTGTGCCTTTTATTGTTGCCAGTATCATCGCTTATCAGCGGTTTTCATCAAGCCTTTTTCGACATATGCGAGAAAGGTTATCGGCATTGAATGCAAAAATTGCCGAAAGTATCACTGGTATTGATGTGATTCAAGAGTTTTACCAAGAGGATCGCTTTAAAAAAGAGTTTTCCAAAATCAACGGTGAATATTTTAACGCCAGATTTAAAATGGTTAAGGCAGATGCCTTACTACTCGAACCTATGATTGATATGTTACTAGGTGGTGCAACAGTCTTAATTCTTTGGTATTTCGGTGAATTATCAATGCATACAGTGGTAGCCGCTGGTGTAATTTATGCATTTACTACCTATTTAAATAACATTTTTGGACCGTTAGAAAATATTATGAGTTTGTTCAGTCCATTTCAAGAAGGATTGGTGTCTGGCTACAGAATTTTGGGCATTTTGGCAGATGAAACATATTCCCCTGCTCAAAATGCCAATGCGCAAGGCGATATTACTGATGGCAAAATAGAATTTAAGCATGTCAATTTCAGTTATGATGGTCAGCATCAAATTTTAAAGGACCTGACATTTACGGCCAATCCGGGTGAAACGGTTGCTTTGGTAGGACATACAGGTTCTGGAAAAAGCTCGACAATTAATACATTAATGCGATTTTATGAGTTTCAAAGTGGCGAAATCTTGATTGATGGGCAGGATATTCGAGATGTTAGTATGAAAAACTTACGTCAAAAAATGGGATTAGTTTTGCAAGAACCATTTATGTTTTTTGGTGATATTGCTTCGAATATTCGAATGTACGATGACAGTATTTCTGACGTGCGTGTTAGGGAAGCTGCGGAATTTGTAGGTGCCAACACTTTCATTGAGAAATTAGACAATCAGTATAGCGCCAAAGTACAAGAAGGTGGATCTGGTTTTTCGGCCGGAGAAAAGCAATTAATTAGTTTTGCGCGAACTATTGTGCAGGATCCTAAAATCTTAATTTTGGATGAAGCAACGGCAAATGTCGACACTGAGACTGAAACATTGATTCAAAAATCATTGAAAAAAATGCGTGAAAATAGGACAACTATTGCTATTGCTCACCGACTATCGACGATTAAGGATGCTAACTTAATCCTTGTTTTAGATGAGGGACGTGTCGTTGAACGCGGTACGCATGAATCGTTGTTAGCACAGAAAGGACGTTACTATGACTTGTATCGTTTGCAAGGTGCCAACGATGCTATTGTTGAATAAAGGTTGAAATTAATATTTTTGTTATAAAACCTGACATAACTTTGACTAAATTAACAAAATGTGCGTAAAATGGAACTAGAACAGACTGGACTAGAACTCTACGTTCGTCCAGTTTTTTTGATATCGTGAGTGCTTAAGGCAATCACAACGAGTGAAAAGGAGAATTAGGTCATGTCAATGATTGAATTTAAGAATGTTGAGAAATATTACGGGAATTTTCATGCGCTTAAGAACATTAATTTGGAAATTGATGAGGGCGAAACAGTTGTTTTGATTGGACCATCTGGGTCAGGAAAATCAACTTTAATTCGTGCCGTTAATGGATTGGAAGAGATTCAAGAAGGTCATTTACTTGTTAACGGTTTTGACCTTCATGATCCTAAAACTGACATCAACCGTATTCGCAAAAATGTCGGCATGGTGTTCCAGCACTTTAATTTGTATGATAATAAGTCGACAATTGAAAATATCATGCTAGCACCACGTCTTGTTTTAAAAAGAGACGAAGCTGAAAACAAGAGAATGGCAATGGCATTGTTAGAAAAAGTTGGTTTGGCAGATAAGGCGGCTAATATGCCTTCTGAACTTTCTGGTGGTCAAAAGCAACGTGTTGCGATTGCACGTTCACTAGCTATGCAACCGAAGGCCCTTCTATTTGATGAACCTACTTCTGCATTGGATCCAGAAATGATTGGTGATGTTTTGGATGTTATGCGCGATATTGCTAAAGATTCATCAATGACCATGCTAGTCGTGACACACGAAATGAGTTTTGCTAAGGCAGTTGCTGACCGTGTTATCTTTATGGCTGACGGTCAAATTCTTGAAGATAGCTCAACAGAAGCATTCTTTAATAATCCAACTGAGCCACGAGCGCAACAATTCTTGAGTCAAGTTGAGCATCACTAAAATTTAGATTGGGAGGAAAAGTGTTAAAAATGTTACGGATGTCAACAATAATCAGTGAATTTTTAATGCAACATTATTATGGAAAAAGCTAAAAAAAGACAGTTCGGCATTATTGCTACAATCGTCTTAGCTGCCGTTATTGTCCTCGGTCTAATGTGGGCAACAGCTACCGCTAAGAAAAACCAAGAACATCAGGACACTTTGGCTCGTGTTGAAAAGCTGGGCCGAATTGTGTGGGGTGTTAAAGCAGATACCAAATTATTCGGTTTGATGGATACAAAGACAGGTATTTCTAAAGGGTTTGATGTTGATATTGCCAAAGCGCTGACTGTACAATTATCCAAGCAAACTGGTGTGCCAATGTCTGCTGAATTTGTACCTGTTTCATCATCGTCAAAAATTCAACTTTTGAAAAACACTAACATTGATGGCACTGTGTCCACGATGACTATCACGCCAGAACGTGAAAAAATTATTGACTTTACAAAACAGTATTTTGATGCCGGACAATCAATTCTAGTTAAAAAGGATTCGGGCATCAAGTCAATTAAGGATATGAATGATTCAAAGTACACGATTATTGTGGTCGTAGGTACAACAGCTGCGGAAGAAACTAAAAAGTTCGCACCTAAAGCGAAATTGTTGGCCGTTCAAGACTATGCAACTGGCATGCAAGCTTTAAAGGCCGGACAAGGTCAAGCAATGTCAACCGACAATGCGATCTTATATGGTTTTGCAACTGAAAACCCTGATTATCAAATTGTTGGTGGCACATTTACACACGGACCTTATGGTATTGCCTTTGATAATGATCAAGGACCAATGATTCGAGAGACTAATAAAGCCTTGGCTACATTGAAGAAAAATGGTGTATACAATAAATTGATTAAAAAATGGTTCAGCAATGTGCCGGGTCTCGATTGGCATGAATTGGAGGCGAAATAATGGATTTATTACAGAATAATTTTTCGACATTTTTGCAGGGATTTGGGTATACGTTGTTATCAAGTATTATTGCGCTAGTTGCTTCAATGATTTTGGGTACATTCTTTGCTATTTTGCAGATTTTACCCCAAAAATGGGTACAAAAGGTTGGTAACATCTATGTGCAAGTCTTTCGTAACATTCCCTTATTAATTATTACTTTCTTCTTCTTCTTGGTTGTTGCAAAGCTAATACCAATGAATGGGTTCACTGCTGGGACAATTGCTTTGTCATTATACACATCAGCCTTTATTGCAGAAACAGTTCGCGCGGGTATTTTATCAGTGAACAGTGGACAAATGGAAGGTGCTCGTGCCAATGGTTTGTCTTTCTGGCAGGCGATGCAACACATTGTATTACCACAAGCCTTTAAAATAGCATTACCATCACTTGGTAACCAGTTCATTAATTTGGTAAAAAACTCATCCATTTTGGCTTTTGTCGGTGGTCTTGATTTGATGTATCAAGGTAATATGGTTGCAGCTAACACATTTGATACGTTTGGCACATACATTATTGTTGCGCTTTTCTATCTAGTGATTACACTACCATTGAGTTACTACATGCAGCATCTTGAACGTAAACTAAAGCACGCGGCTTAAGGAGGACTTTATGGTTACATTAGGAATTTTTGACGCCTTTACACCACAGAACGTCCAATATTTGTTGGGTGGTTTAGGCATTACAGTTGGTGTCTCAGTTATTTCAGTTATTTTAAGTTTCATTGCAGGTTCGGTGATCGGTATTATTCAATTTGAGAGATTACCGTATTTTTCAAAGTTTGTTGCGACAATTAATAATATTATCCGTAACTTGCCTTTGCTATTGATTATTTTCTTTGTTTACTTTGCTTTACCAAAGTTAGGAATTCACTTGCCAATATTTTGGGCTACGGTTGTTGCTATGAGTACATTTGAGTCTTCAATGTTGGCTGAAATTGTTCGTGGTGGACTTGAATCAATTGATAAAGGTCAGTTTGAAGGTGCACGTGCCAACGGTCTTTCTAACTTGCAAACAATGTTTTACATTGTATTGCCACAAGCTTACAAGAAGATGATTCCACCAATTATTTCACAGTTAATATCATTGGTTAAGGATACGAGTTTGGCAATGGGAATTGTCTTGTCAGAAATGACTTATCGTGGTCAAATTATCTATGCACAGAATTCAACGTATATCATTCCTGTGTTGATTGTGATTACCCTAATTTATTTCTTACTAAATTACGGATTGTCCTTAATCGCAAGATGGTTTGATAGTAAGTTAGCTTAAATTGATGAGAGAGAATTGACGCTAATTAGGCTAATTAGACCAAATAAGGTTCGGATTGCCAGTGCATTTCTACTATAAACGTTATATTATACGTTAAATCGCAGTAAAATCTTAAAAGATAACAAAATGAATTGCAAATGAGAAATGCACATGGTAAACTAATAGCATTGTTAGCAAAAAAGTATATCGGGAGGATATATTAACATGGATACATGGAAGAAATGGGCAATCGGCGCAGCCGTTGTCGTTGTGGTAGGTGGCGGAACACGCGCCGCTGGCCTCTGGGGTGGTTCGAATGGATCATCAAATGCACTTAAGTTTTCTTTCCCAACAGAAATCCAAACATTGGATATCTCAAAGAATACAGATACTTATTCTGGAACAGTTATTGGTAATACAGGCGCTAACTTGTTACGTGTCAATGCTAAAGGTAAGGCTGTTCCTGAATTGGCTAAGTCAGTTAAAGTTTCAAAAGATGGTTTGACTTATACAGCAACTCTACGGAGTGGTTTGAAGTGGTCTGATGGTTCATCTTTGACAGCCAAAGATTTTGTTTATTCATGGCAACGTATTGTTGATCCAAAGACAGCATCACAATATTCTTATCTTGCCTCGGGTGTGAAAAATGCTGATGCCATTACTGCTGGTAAAGCTAAAGTTAGCACTTTGGGTGTCTCAGCAAAGGGCAATGTTATTACGTTCAAGCTTGAACGCGCAATGCCACAATTTAACTATTTGTTGACATTTGCTAATTTCATGCCACAAAAGCAAAGCTTTGTTGAAAAGCAAGGCAAGAAGTATGGTACAACTTCTGCAAAGCAGCTATATTCTGGTCCTTATAAGTTTGAAGGATGGAATGGTACTAACAACAGCTTTAAGTTAGTGAAAAATGATAACTATTGGGATGCCAAGAGTGTTAAGACAAAAGAAATTGACTATTCTGTTGTTAAAAAGCCAGAAACGGCTGTCCAATTATACAAGCAAGGCAAGTTAGATCGTGCTTCAATCTCAACACCTGAACTATATGCTGCTAACAAGAGCAATAAGGATAAGGTGAAGGTTCCTGAAGCAACGACAGCCTATATCGAATATAACCAAACTGGTAAGAACAAGTTCTTGGCTAACACAAAGATCCGTCAAGCTTTGAACCTTGCAACTAACCGTAAAGAATTGGTTGATCAAGTAACATCAGGTATTTCAACACCAGCTACTGGTTTGGCACCACAAGGCTTGGCTAAGACTGCATCAGGTGAAGATTTGGCTAAGTACGCAGCACCTGGCTATAAGTATGATGCTAAAGCAGCTGCTAAGTTGTTCGCTGAAGGTTTGAAAGAAGTTGGCGAAACAAAGATGACTTTGACAATCACTTCTGATGCTGACAGTTCTGCTGCCAAGACGACATTGGATTATCTACAAGGCTCATTGCAAAAAGCTTTGCCTGGTTTGAAAGTTGAAGAAAAGTTTGTGCCATTCAAGCAACGTTTGTCAGATTCTCAAACGCAAAACTTTGAAGCTGTTGTCTCATTTTGGGGTGGTGACTATCCAGAAGGCTCAACATTCTATGATTTGTTTAAGAATGGTGCATCATACAACAATGGTCAATTCAAGAACAGTGCCTACACTGCAGCTGTCAACAAGGCAGAAACAACAGATGCTTTGAATGATGCAGCCCGTGATTCAGATTATAAGACTGCTGAAGCTGCATTGTATAAGGATGCTAACTTCAACCCATTGTACTTCCGTGCAGGATATTCATTGGCTCGCCCAAGTGTTAAGGGTATTATCACTAACACAACTGGCTTGAACATTGATTTCAAATACGCCTACCGTAAGTAAGTAATTTATGATAGAATTAAACTACATTTAATTAAAAATGAGAATTGACATATGTCAATTCTTATTTATTAGGAAGTCAAGACTATGGTGAAATACATTTTAAAGCGATTGGCGCTTTTAATTTTCACGTTATTCTTAGTGATTACTGCAACTTTTTTCCTGATGCAAATTATGCCTGGAACACCGTTCAATAACCCTAAGCTAACGCCACAAATGATCGCCCAATTGAACAAAGCATACGGATTGGATTTGCCGCTTTGGCAACAATATCTTCATTATTTAGTAAACGCCTTTCGTGGCGATTTTGGAACGTCGTTCCAATACCAGAACCAAAGTGTTAGCATGTTGATTGGTCAGCGTTTGCCAATCTCTGCACAACTTGGCGCGCAAGCTTTGGTTGTAGGCGTTATTGCTGGTTTGCTCATGGGTGCCGCATCAGCACGCAATAAAAATAACAAAATTGATGGTCTCTTGGGTGTTGTTTCGACTCTTGGTATTTCCGTACCAAGTTTCATATTAGGTATTATCTTTTTGTACCTGTTTGGATTCAAGTGGCCTTTGTTCCCAGTTTCCGGCTGGGGAGACTCATTTTCACAGTCAGTCTTGCCAACATTGGCTTTGGCTGTGACACCAGCGGCTGTTGTGACACGGTTTGTTCGTTCAGAAATGATTGAAGCATTGAGTTCTGACTACGTACAATTAGCTCGCGCTAAAGGTCTTAGTGAAAAAGAAGTTGTTAATAAACATGCCTACCGTAACTCTATGATTCCTGTATTAACATTGATTGGACCAATGGCGGCTGGTTTGTTAACCGGTTCCACATTGATTGAAAATATTTTCTCAATTCCAGGTATCGGGCAACAATTCGTTTCTTCAATTCCAACTAAAGATTTCCCAGTAATCATGGGAACAACTATCGTATATGCATTGATGCTGATGGTTATGATTTTGATTACGGACATCTTGACGGCAATTGTTGATCCACGTGTTCGGTTGCAATAAGGAGGCTCATGATGGCTGCAAATACAGAAGACTTTGTCATCGTTGGCGCACAAAACTCCGAAGCCAACGAACATATTTCTAAGCCTGCCTTGTCATTTTGGCAAGATGCTTGGCGTCGATTAAAATTAAATAAATTAGCTGTGATTTCACTTTGGTTCTTAGTGTTTATTCTCGGCTTCGCATTAATATCAAATTTCTTTGTGACGCAAAACAAAGCCAACGCTTTTGATTCTGATAACGTTGGTAAATATAAAAACTTACCACCAAACTCAGGTTTACCAATTCCAGGGTGGGACGGTAAGCTGAAAGAACCAGGTGCTACGGATACTACTGATCCTTACAAAAATAATAATGTTAAACAAAACTTCATTTTGGGAACTGACAACATTGGACGTTCACTAGGAAAACGTGTTATCGTGGGTCTTCGTATCTCATTGTTAGTCGCGATTTCAGCAACATTTATTGATTTGTTGATTGGCGTTACTTATGGTGTGTTCTCCGGTTGGAAAGGTGGCTGGGTTGACGTTGTCATGCAGCGTATCATTGAAATTCTTTCCTCGGTGCCCAATTTGATTGTTGTAACTATGTTTGGTTTGTTGCTGGGTAACGGTGTCACATCAATCATTATTGCGATTGCGATTACTGGTTGGCTAAGTATGGCACGACAAGTGCGCAACATGACACTCTCGTTGAAAGAACGTGATTATGTCTTGGCTGCCAAATCTCTTGGTGAAAGTTCAACTAAAATTGCGATTAAGCATTTGATTCCCAATATGGCTGGTACAATTATTGTTCAAATCATGATGACAGTACCAAGTGCAATCATGTTTGAAGCCGTCTTGTCTGCCATTAACTTGGGTGTTAAGCCACCAACGGCTTCTCTTGGTTCATTGATTTCTGATGCTCAAAGCATGTTGCAATTCTACCCATACCAGGTTTTGATTCCTTCTGGTGTGTTGGTATTGATTTCGTTGGCGTTTATCTTGCTGGGTGATGGCTTACGAGATGCCTTTGACCCACGTGCTAGTGAAGATTAAGAGGTGCAAGTACTTATGAGTAATCCTATATTAAGAGTTGAAAATTTGCACGTCAATTTCAATACCTATGCTGGTACGGTGCAGGCCATTAGAGACGTGTCATTTGATTTGAATCAAGGCGAAACTTTGGCAATTGTTGGTGAGTCTGGGTCAGGAAAGTCAGTCACAACCAAGACATTGATGGGTCTAAATGCCAAAAACGCTGTAATTCCTGAGAATAGTCGTCTTTTGTTCAAAGACAAAAATTTGTTGGAATTGTCAGAAGAAGAGTGGCAACATGTTCGTGGTAATGAAATTGCTATGATATTCCAAGATCCGATGACTAGTTTAGATCCAACGATGAAGATTGGTCAGCAAATTGCTGAACCATTAATTAAACATCAAGAGTTGAGTGAAAAAGATGCTTTGGCTCGTGCTTTGGAATTGATGAAGGGCGTTGGTATTCCTAACGCTGAAGAACATATTAACGATTACCCTCACCAATGGTCTGGTGGTATGAGACAGCGTGCTGTTATTGCAATTGCTTTGGCTGCTGATCCTGAAATTTTGATAGCTGATGAGCCAACAACCGCTTTGGATGTTACGATTCAAGCACAAATTTTAAATTTAATGAAGCAATTACAAAAGCAGTCTAATTCTTCAATTATTTTCATTACCCATGATTTGGGTGTTGTGGCGGGTATGGCTGATCGTGTGGCTGTCATGTATGCTGGTAAAATCGTCGAATATGGCACGGTTGATGAGATTTTCTTTAATCCACAACATCCGTACACTTGGGGGCTATTAAATTCAATGCCTACCACGGATACGGCGGAAGGCTCATTACAGGCTATTCCTGGTACGCCACCTGACTTGTTAGAGCCACCATTGGGCGATGCTTTTGCACCACGAAATTCGTATGCACTTGCAATTGACAGTAAAGAAGAACCACCGTTCTTTAAAATTAGTGATACACATTATGCCGCTACTTGGTTACTTGATGAGCGAGCACCTAAAGTGACGCCACCTGCACAGATTTTGAAGCGTTGGGCACGATGGGAAGAATTACAAGGACAGGAGGCTTAATCATGACTGAAGAAACACCAAAAAAATTGGTTGAGCTGAATGATTTACAATTGTACTTTAACAAGGGAAAAGCCAATGAAGTACGTGCTATTGACCATGTTAGTTTTGATATCTATGAAGGTGAAGTGTTTGGTCTTGTGGGTGAGTCCGGTTCAGGTAAGACGACAATTGGCCGTACCATTTTGAAGCTATACGAACCAAATGGTGGCACTATGACCTTTGATGGTGAAGATATTACCAAACTTAAGGGTAAAGAGTTATCTAATTTCCGTAAAAACGCGCAAATGATTTTTCAAGATCCACAAGCTAGTTTGAATGGGCGAATGAAAGTACGTGATATCATTGCCGAAGGAATTGATATCAACCATTTGGCAAAATCAAAAGATGAACGAAACGCTAAAGTTCAGGAATTACTTGATTTAGTTGGCTTAAACAAAGATCACGCCACGAGGTACCCACATGAATTTTCTGGTGGTCAGAGGCAGCGAATTGGAATTGCACGCGCGTTAGCTGTTGATCCAAAGTTTATCATTGCGGATGAACCTATTTCTGCTTTGGATGTTTCAATTCAAGCACAAGTTGTCAATTTAATGAAAGAATTGCAGAAAAAGCATTCATTGACATATCTGTTTATTGCGCATGATTTGTCAATGGTGAAATATATTTCAGACCGTATTGGTGTGATGCATTGGGGTAAGTTATTAGAAATTGGTACTTCAGATGCCGTTTATAATCATCCACTACATCCTTATACAAAGAGTCTGTTATCAGCTATTCCAGTACCAGATCCTGAAGCTGAAAATTTGAGGCAACACGTTGATTATGATACAACCATTGAAACTGATGGCAAAGAACGTAGCATGATTGAAGTTAATCCAGGACATTTTGTCTTGGCTACGCCGGAAGAAGCAGAGCAATATAAGCAGCAACAAAAGTAAACATAGATTAGCCGGCCTTTATTGGTCGGCTTTTTTGTAAACAAAAGTCAAAAGTGTATAATATTTATTAGTTAATTAAGAAAAAGAAATGAGAATTGGAATGACAAGATTACAAGATGATTTTTATGATGCAATTAACGGTGAGTGGGCTAAAACAGCTGAAATACCAGCTGATAAACCGTCAACTGGTGGCTTTAATGATTTAGCCGTTGGCATCGAAAATTGGTTGTTGTCAACGACCAATGAATGGCAAAATGGTGAGAATATACCAGAGGATGATATATTGCAACAGTTTATTGCTTATCATCGTTTGACGGCCGATACACAAACACGTGATAAAATTGGTGTCGCGCCAGTATTGCCTTTGCTGGCGCAATATAAAGGATATCAATCGTTTGCTGATTTTGCATCTCATATTGCTGAACTTGAGCAAAAAGGATTACCCGACGCATTGCCGTTTGGAATTGAACCGGATTTTAAGAATGCGAAACTAAATGTTTTGTGGGCTGGCAGCTTACCATTATTATTGCCAGACACGACATATTACACCCCCGATAATGACCAAGCTAAAGTATTACTAGCAAAGTTTCGTGAACAGCAAATGACATTATTGCCTCAGTTTGGTTTTTCAAGTGATGAAGCGGAAACAATGATTGACAATTACATTGCTTTGGACGCCAAAATTGCAAGTGTTTCGTTGAGTCGAGAGGAACAAAACGAATATGCCAAATTGTATCACCCTTATCAATGGGAAAATTTTGTTGAACAAGCGTCTGAGTTGCCACTAAATGATATTATCAAATCCTTGATTGGACAGATACCGGATGAAATCATTGTACCTGCAGAACGTTTTTGGGCTTCTGCAAATCAATTTTATTCTGAGGACGCATGGCCATTATTGAAAGATTATCTGCTAATAAACGTTGCTAATGAGTACACTGATTTGTTGAGTGATGATTTGCGTGTCTTGGGTGGCGCTTACTCGAGAGCTTTACAAGGCTTGCCTGAAGCTAAAAGTACCGAGAAAGCAGCTTTTTACTTGGCAGAAGCCCCATTTAGCCAAGCGATTGGTATGTATTATGCACATGAGAAATTTTCGCCGGAGGCAAAAGCGGACGTTGAATCAAAGGCAGCGACGATGATTGATGTCTATAAAAATCGTTTGCAAAACGTTACTTGGTTGACGCAGGCGACACGGGACAAAGCAATTATCAAACTTAACGCAATTGTGCCTCATATTGGTTATCCTGATAAGCTGCCAGATCGTTTGGCTCAAAAGACAGTTGATGAAGGTGCCACATTGTTTGAGTCTGCAGCTAAATTTAGGCAAATTGAGATTGCCCATGCTTGGCAACAATGGCATCAACCAGTTGATGAAAATGAATGGCAAATGCCAGCACACTTGGTCAACGCTTACTATGATCCGCAACAAAATCAAATTTTCTTTCCGGCGGCCATTTTACAAGCACCATTTTATAGCTTAAATCAATCTTCATCAGCTAATTATGGTGGTATCGGCGCAGTGATTGCTCATGAAATTTCTCATGCTTTTGATACCAATGGTGCGTCATTTGATGAATTTGGTAGTTTAAATAATTGGTGGACTGATGCAGATTATGCTGCCTTCAAAGAACGTACACAGCAAGTTGTTGATCAATTTGATGGCTTGGATTCATACGGCGCCAAGGTGAATGGAAAGTTAACGGTGTCAGAAAACGTGGCTGATTTGGGTGGCTTAGCTGCTGCTCTGGCCGCTGCCAAACGAGATGAGGATTTTTCATCTGAAGCATTCTTTACTAATTGGGCTGCTATTTGGCGTATGAAAGCACGTCCTGAGTATATGCAGTTGTTAGCGGCAATGGATCCGCATGGTCCTGCTAAGGCGCGCGTTAATGTACAATTGAAAAATTTTGACGACTTTTTCACAACATTTGATGTTAAAGAAACTGATGGTATGTGGTTGGCGCCAGATAAGCGTGTCCAAATTTGGTGATAACTGTTCTGTAGAATACTGTAATAATATGATTTATGCTCAAATAATTGTATGTTTTGATTAGTTAATGAGTGAAAATATAGCAAAACATCGTTTTTTTGTCTTTTATGTCAAAATTGCTTGCTATCATTCTCATTTTCTGGTATTATAATATAGTTGTTTGAGATATGGGAGTGTAGCGAAGTCTGGCTAAACGCGACGGACTGTAACTCCGTTCCTTCGGGTTCGTAGGTTCGAATCCTACCGCTCCCATTGCCGATTTAATAGTTAACGGCAAAATAAATTAACTATTGCCCCTTCGCCAAGCGGTAAGGCATCGGTTTTTGGTACCGACATGCGCTGGTTCGAATCCAGCAGGGGCAATTGCTAAAGGAACTTGGGAAAGTTCCTTTTTTTGTATATAATTGTCATGATAAGAATGGCCTAGTAAGAGGTGTCAATGATGAATTTTTTTATGAATAAAAGAATTGGACATGGTAATAGCGGTGTTGAACACGCGCAATTTTATCGAGCCCAATGCTTCCGTGAAAAAAACATGGCTTTCAAATTGATTTACACTGATTATCTACCGCAGCTTCATGAACACATGAAGGAATGGCATTTAAAGGAAAATGAAGTTATCGGTCTGTATGATTATTTATTAAGTGATGAGCCAACAGATTATTTGAAAAACGGATTAAATGACACAAACGTTTACCAACAGCACGTTTTAGTGGATTTTGTTGATACCCAAAGATTGGTAAATCAACAAACAACCGGTCATTATCAAGCGACAATATTAAAAAATAAACGGTTTGATAGCAAGAAAAATGTTTATTTGGTTGGGGACGACCGTGTCATTTTAGAAAATGGGCAACATCGTGTGACTTGGCATTATCGTTATTCTGAATCACTGGGTAAAATCATGACCAACATTCATGTCTCGCAATTTCGTGGTCGGGATTATTTGTTTGCGACTTTTGAAGAATTGCTCGTATTTTTTTTGTTAGAATTGCAACGTGAATTTGCTAATAATTTTTATTTTGTTGATCGTGGTACTGACAATGAGGAAGCACTTATTACTTTGAAGCACCGAGGATATCAGTTGAAAATCATTGACATTGTGCATGCAGCTCATTTGGTTTCCTATCAAAATGGTCGGCCATTATGGAATAACTATTATCAATATATGTTTGATCATTTAGATGATATTGACAGGGTAATTGTCGCGACAACTTTACAGCAAAAGGATATGTTGTCACAATTGCGTGATAGCGGTTTCCCAGTTGATTCTCATAAAATAATAGCGATTCCAGTCGGTGGTGTTAATCAAATTGCGGCGCCCAAAAAATGGGCTGGTAATGTCGCAAAATTCGTCACGGTTTCACGACTACACCCAGAAAAAAAGATAGCGCACATTATTGAGTCGATTGCGCAACTTAATCAAGACGGCTTTGCTGCCACTTTGTCAATATATGGTACGGGAAATGAAGAAGAAAAATTAAAACAGCTCATTAACGACTACCATTTGAATGACAAAATCACTTTAAAGGGATTGAGTCAGTCGATTACACGCGAGCTGCTGAACTATGACGCCTATGTTTCCGCGTCTTATTCGGAGGGTTTCGGTTTGACCTACATGGAAGCGTTGGGAGCAGCACTACCAGTTGCGTCCTATGCTAATTTGTACGGTGCACAATTGTTGATTAAAGATGGTAAAAACGGCCATTTAGCAGAATTTGATCGTCATAACAAAAATGAAGCTGCCAATATTACTCACTTGTCAGCAGCAATGAGACTTATTTTTACAGATTATGATGCATTATCGGAGGGTGCTGCATTGACTGCTGAAAACTTTCAAGTCAAAAGAATAGCTGATCAATGGGCACGTGTTGTTGAGGTGCTGTCATGAAAATTGAAATTATCAATTCTTTATCGATTACGCAATTAGATGGTATTGCTTGGCAAATCGAACAAGTGAAACTCGGTCATAGTGATGAATTATGGGTTGCCACGCCTCATGAAGATGCTGTTTATCTCATTAAAAAAATGGGATTGCCACCTGATAAGGTGTTTGACATGTACGGGCAACAATATTTTTCAACAATCGATGACACAAAAGGTATTTGGTGGTCAGATTTAACTGTGCCAAATGAAAGCCAAATCATCATCAATCAAGATGGCACTAAAAGTATCATGAGCTGTGGTCGTGAGTTGGCAAAAGTGAGGTGGTTTAGTCATTCTAAGCGACTAGTACAAGCTGTGACATGGTATGATGGCGACGGCAAAATTGACTATAAAGATATTTATCGACGTGACGGCCGCTTGTTTGCTAAACAGTATTTTAGTGATGGGGAACTATTGCAATCTGATTTTTATCTTGGCAATAACGAAGTGGTTGTTCAAGATTTTTATGCTGATGGGCATTGTAACTTAGTCGTGGCTTTTGGACAAAAATTTCGGCGACAGAGTGATTATATCGCAGATGTCGGTAATCAACATGTCGATAATCAGTACAATGTGACTCAGCTTGGTCGTTCAATTGACTTTGCGCCACAAAAAACCAAATTGACATTATTTAATGATGTGACTGATAAGAATGGTCGCATTTTGAAAGAAGTGTCTGCTATTTTAAAGAATAAACATCATCCAATTGAGGCAATTTGGGTTAAACCACAAGACGCAATAACCCTGAAAATGTCTGGTTTACCTGGGCAAAAAGTGCATGTCATCAATCATGAATCCCGAAAATAGTTATCATCGTGCAATTTTTCACACACCAAGCAAGACAATTAAAGCGTTTTGTTTTATAATAGAATTTGTAACAATAAAAAATTGGAGGCTATCATGGCTAAATTGACTGTTTCAGATTTGGAACTTTCAGGTAAGAAAGTATTGATGCGCGTTGATTTCAACGTGCCTATCAAAGCAGGCGTTATCGGAAACGATAACCGCATTGTGGCAGCATTGCCAACAATCAAATACGTGTTGGAACACAACGGTCGTGCAATTTTGTTTTCACACTTGGGACGTATTAAGTCTGAAGATGATAAAAAAGAATTGTCATTGGCACCAGTTGCTGCGCGATTGGGTGAATTGTTGGGCAAAGACGTTAAGTTCGTACCATTTACACGCGGTGCAGAATTAGAATCAGCAATTAATGCTTTGCAAGATGGCGAAGTTTTGATGGTTGAAAACACACGTTTTGAGGACGTTGTTGACGGCGTTGAAGTCAAAAACGAATCAAAGAACAACCCAGAGTTGGGCAAGTATTGGGCATCATTGGGTGATGATTTGTTCATCAACGACGCCTTTGGAACAGCACATCGTGCCCACGCTTCAAACGTCGGTATCGCTTCAAACGTTTCACAAGCAGCCGCTGGGTTCTTGATGGAAAAAGAAATCAAGTTCTTGGGTGACGCTGTTGCTAACCCAGTTCGTCCATTTGTTGCTATCATTGGTGGTGCAAAAGTTTCTGATAAGATTGAGATTGTGAAGTCACTATTGTCTAAAGCCGACAAGGTTATTGTTGGTGGTGGTATGGCTTACACATTTGATGCTGCTAAGGGTGAAAAGATTGGTAACTCATTATTTGAAGCCGATAAAGTTGAATTGGCTAAGGAATTGATGGCTGAAGCTGGGGACAAGTTGGTTTTGCCAGTTGATTCAATTGCTGCTGACGCATTTTCAAATGATGCCAAGACAGAAGTTGTTGATGCCACAGCTGGTATTCCTGATGGTTACATGGGACTTGATATTGGTCCTAAGTCAGTTAAGCTGTTGCAAGACACTTTGTCAGACGCTAAGACAGTTGTTTGGAACGGCCCAATGGGTGTGTTCGAAATGCCTAACTTCGCCAAGGGTACATTGGCAATTGGTGAAGAATTGGTTAAGGTAACTGAAAATGGTGGTACAACCATTGTTGGTGGTGGTGACTCAACTGCCGCAGTACAACAATTGGGTGTTGCTGACAAATTGACGCATATTTCAACAGGTGGTGGTGCATCACTTGAATACCTCGAAGGTAAGGAATTACCAGGTATTGCTTCAATTTCTGAAAAATAAATTTATCATTTAAGCATGATTAAAGGTACAGCGCTCTTTTATGAGCCTGTGCTTTTTTATTGTCATATTTTTAGTAGTTTCTTTACCATTTAGGAGATAGCCTTTTTTCTGTATTATAATGACATTTATATGAGAAATATGTTTTTTTGATTTCTAAATCATGTACAAATATTAGATATGCGTGATATAATATTACCCAGGTTAAAATTAAGGAAGAGTAACATGGCAGAAAAATTGTTAGATGCTCAAGATGTTTCGGTAGAATTTAAGATTGCCGGTGAATATCAAAAAGCATTACATAAAGTTAATTTATCTATTAATCATGGTGAAGTTCTAGCGCTTGTGGGTGAATCAGGATCGGGCAAATCGACGTTTGCGATGAGTGTCATGGGGCTTCATAATCCTGATCAGACAAAAGTCACTGGGTCAATCAAGCTGCATGGAGATGAGTTGATCGGTTTGACTGAACGACAATTCGATCAGTATCGTGGTGTTTCGGTCGGTATGATTTTTCAAGATCCACTATCCAGTTTAAATCCCCTCATGAAGATTGGCGATCAAATTGCGGAAGCTATGACTGTTCATGACAAACACACGCAACAAGTTTCGAATCGCGTGTTGGCATTACTTGATGATGTTGGTATTGTCGATGCCAAGCGTGTTGCGCAGCAATATCCACATGCCCTTTCTGGTGGTATGCGTCAACGTGTGATGATTGCAATTGCTTTGGCTAACGAGCCAGATTTGATAATTGCTGACGAACCGACAACCGCTTTGGACGTTACAATTCAAGCACAAATTTTGGATTTGATTAAAGAAATTCAGCAAAAAAAGAATGCTGGTATATTACTTATTACCCATGATTTAGGTGTTGTGGCTGAAATGGCTGACACTGTTGCGGTTATGTATGCGGGTCAGATTGTTGAAAAAGCCGGTGTTGATGAACTGTTTAATCATCCTAAACATCCTTACACACGTTCATTATTGCGAGCTGATCCTTCAGATGTTGATTCCGGAGAAACACTATATGCTATTCCGGGTACGGTGCCAGCGCTAAAAGATATGGATCACAGCAAGGATTTGTTTTTGCAACGTGTTCCTTGGTTAGATGAAGCAGTAGTGAATGCCACCGTAAAAGATGAATTACAAAAAGTTGGGGATCATCATTACGTTCGTGGCACAGCATGGCAGAATTTTGAATTTAATGACGTTACCGAGGGAGAAAATCAGGTATGAGCGACCTAATTAGAATTGAAAATTTGAAAGTCTATTATCCGGTACGTTCTGGTTTCTTTAATCGTGTAACGGATAACATTAAGGCTGTTGATGATGTATCATTTTCCATTAAAGCAGGACAAACATACGGGTTAGTTGGTGAATCGGGCTCAGGCAAAACGACGATTGGCAAATCATTGGTAGGATTAGAAGATCCCACTAGTGGCACAATTTTGTTTGATGGCGAGGAAGCAACAACGATCAAGCAAAAAAAGAAATTAAATTATAACAAAGATGTTCAAATGGTGTTTCAAGATAGTCAATCTAGTCTGAACCCACGCCGTTCTATTGGAGAAATCATCGCTGAACCTTTGAAAAGCTTTGGGGTGCCTAACGCAATTGGCGCGGGTGCGGGAGATAAACGTTCATTTGATCAAGATGCTATTGATAAACGTGTATTAGAATTATTAGAAATTGTGGGTTTGCCAGCACGAACTGTGACGCAATATCCGTTCCAGTTTTCCGGTGGTCAACGCCAACGTATTGGTGTGGCACGTGCCTTAGCAACCAATCCACGGTTAATTGTGGCAGATGAACCAGTTTCGGCGTTAGATTTATCAGTTCAAGCGCAAGTTTTGAACTTCATGAAAAAAATACAACGTGACTTCGGCATTAGTTTCTTATTTATTTCCCATGATTTAGGTGTTGTGAAGTACATGACGGATAACATTGCAATTATGCATAATGGGCGTTTTGTAGAATTGGGTACGACGGAAGACATTTTCAATGATCCACGCCATATTTATACAAAACGACTACTATCCGCAATTCCGAGTCTAGATGTTAGCAAACGTGATGCTAACCGCGCTTATCGAAAACGAGTTGAAGCTGAATTTGCTGAAAATCAAGCTGCATATTATGAGCAGGATGGCTTACGGGCACGAGCGTATGACTTGAAACAAATTACGCCGACCCATTCTGCGGCACTTAAGAAAGGAGAGGCTTAATTATGTGGCGAACGATTTTACGACGTGTCTTGATTATGATTCCTCAGTTATTTTTGGTTTCAATACTGATTTTTATGTTGGCGCAGTTAATGCCTGGTGATCCATTTTATGGTAACTTAAATCCTAACTCTGACCCAGCAACTATTGCGCGTATGCGACATGCAGCTGGCTTGGACCAACCACTCTATCAGCAATATATTCACTGGATTGATCGTGTTTTTCACGGTGATTTAGGCACTTCATACGCTGTTAACAAAGGCTGGACCGTAACGCGAATTATTGCTTCACGTCTTTGGCCAACCATTTCAATGGGAATTATTGCAGCGATATTAACTTATGTTTTTGCAATCTCTGAAGCTTTATTATCAGCACGACATGAAAACAAAACAATTGACAGCCTTTTGATGGTATGGAACACAATTACCTCAGCAGTACCATCCTTTGTTTTTTATTTTTTGATGATGATTTTGTTTGTTTACTTGATTCCAATTTTCCCAGCTTCAGGTACAGGAATAGATGACTCTCAGAGTTTTACGACGAGTTTTTTCAGTAATTTGCGTTATGCATTTTTACCTGCATTCACGATTGCCTTGTTCAGTACGAACGGTATTTTCCAATATTTGAGATCAAACTTGTTAGACCAACAAGCACAAGATTATGTTAGAACTGCACGTGCCAAAGGTGTCACAATTAAGGATGTCTTTAGAAAACATATCTTGCGGAACGCCTTTTTGCCAATTGCATCGGGAATTGGTTATTCAATTACTGGTGTTTTGGGTGGTGCAATGTTTGCTGAAACAATCTTTGGTTATCCCGGTATTGGTGCATTATTCGTCCAAGCTCTGACTAGCCGTGATTATACAGTCATCACAGCAGTTATGTTATTGCAAGGATTCTTAGCATTGTTGGGTGGCTTACTATCTGATGTTATTTCAGCTTGGGTTGATCCGCGTATTCGAGTGAAATAAGGAGTGAACCATGGAAACTAAAATGAAAAAACAACGGTTTGGTGCACGCTTTATTAAAAATTTCTGGCGTGAACTTGAAAAAGATAATTTAGCGTTAGTGACGGTTGTCTTGTTAATTGCATTATTCTTATTTATAGTCATTGGTCAATTCTTTGTGCCAAGTAACATTGGGACTATGAGTGATATTTTGAATGCTAATTTACCACCTATGAGTGGTGGCCATATCTTAGGCACAACGGATTCTGGTGCTGACTTTATTTTAACGCTAATTGCTTCAGCTAAAAATTCAATTATTATTGGTTTTGGTGTTGCAATCATTATTACATTTATTTCAGTTGTTGCTGGTATGATTATAGGTTATTTTGGTGGTTGGATAGATTGGTTGTCAATGCGTATTATTGATTTCTGGTTGATTATGCCACTTATCATGATCTTAGCAATTATTTTTTCGACAGCCAAGGGCCTGTCGATTTGGAATTTAATATTGATTTTGGGGCTAACAAGTTGGCCAGCAAGCGTGCGTTTGGTTCGAACATTAACGTTATCTGAAGTTAATCGTGATTATGTTGATGCAGCAAAAATTTCAGGAACACCTTGGTATAAAATACTCTTTACCGGTATTTTCCCGAATATTTCACCAACAATTATCTCTGATTTTGCATTAACATTGGCTACTTCAATTGGTATTGAGACGAGTTTGACGTTCCTTGGTTTTGGTTTAAAACAAGGGACTAACTCAATTGGAATGATGTTGACTGTGTTAAGTCAGAACTCAGCTTCAACTATCTATACGCAGTGGTGGTTATGGTTGCCAGAAACCATTGTGTTGATTATTTTGACGGTTGGCGTTGTTATTCTGGGTCAAGTTGCACGGCGTGCAAGTGACCAACGACAATCGGTTTCTTAAAATAATAATATAAAAATGAGAAAATGATGTTGACAGTAAAATAGATAAGTGATATATTGCTTAACATGATGAGTGTTTTGAAAAAGAACATTCCAATGAAGAAACACAAAAAGGGAGAATATATATGGTAAGCACAGGTGCAAAAATTGGCTTTGGCGTTGTTGGCCTAGCTGTTGTTGTAGGAGGTGGTTGGGCAGCATTGTCAGCAACGTCCAATAATGACGCGACACCTAAGGCAGTCAATGTTGGTTCATTTAAGGGTGACTATACTAACTCAAAGGCAGCGATTAAGGGCGGTAATTTAACAGTTACTTATCCTGGACAAGCTGCTTCGCCAATCACATTTGCTGGGTATACGGAATTCGCACAGTGGGCGGCTGCTCAACAGCAACTACAACCAGCTGGTAATAACAGTTTGTTCTACACCGACAAGAACGGGAAGATTATCAGTAGTGGTCCAGCTAAATTAAAAGTTGACAAAGATGCCAAAACTGTCACGATTACATTGAGAGATAACTTGAAGTGGTCGGATGGTAAAGCTGTCACTGCCAAAGATGTTGAATTTTCACTTGAAACCTTGTCCACTAACACAGTGGCTTCAGGTAACTTTACTGAAGCCTATACCAAGATTAAGGGTTTGACAGATTTCCAAAATGGTAAGTCAAAGTCAATTTCAGGTATCAAGTTTGATGATGGTGAAGATGGCAAGAAGTTGACAGTATCTTATACAAGTCTACCAGCTGCTGTTAACTGGGGTGACGGTGTGCCAGCCTATGCTTTGCCATATCATGATCTGAAAGATGTGAGTGCCAAGACCATTGACACGTCTAAAAAGGTTACAAAGACGCCTTTGTCGTTTGGACCATTTAAAGTATCATCTGTTTCTTCAGACTCAACAGTTAAGTATGTGCGTAACAGTGATTACTGGGGCAAACAAGCTAAGTTGAAGACAATCACTTACTATGTTAACCAAGATCAGTCAAAGCTTGAAAATGACTTATCAAAGCAAAAGTTTGATATTGTGACAACAGCGCCAGCTACATTGTGGAAGAATGGTAACACACCAGTGTTGTCAAAGTATAACAATGCCAAGGGATATGCTGCTACTGGTCAAGCTGATGCAGGATATTGGGAACTTTACTTTAACTTAGGACACGCAGATTCTAAGGGAACAAGTATTCAAGATCGTTCAACGCCATTGCAAGATGCTAACGTTCGTAAGGCAGTTGGGTATGCACAAAACGTCGGTGCGGTTGTTGCTAAGTATGGTAACGGCCTACGTGTGACAACCAACACATTAGTTTCAAAGTCAGAAACTAAGAAGTTGTTCTATGATAAGAATGTCAAGGGCTATCAAGCAAAAGCTAACGGTGACATCAAGAAAGCTGGTAGCTTGTTGGAAAAGGCAGGTTATAAGAAAGATTCTGATGGCTACTACGCTAAAGATGGCAAGCGCCTAACGTTGACTTACTTAGCTCGTTCAGGTCGTTCAACAGCTGAGTCTGAAGCAAAAGCTTACATCGCTGCATGGAAAGCAGCCGGTATTGAAGTTAAGCTTTATCAAGACAAGTTAGTTGATGCAGCTACTTGGCAGTCAATTGTTTTGTCAGCAAAGAACAATGATTGGGATATCACTGATGGTGGTTGGGGTGAAGGTACAGTACCAACATTTGACCAACTTTGGAGCAAGAACGCTGCTTATAACTTTGGACATGTCACATCAGCTGCTTTGACTAAGAATTTGACTGACACACAGAATTCAACTTCTGATGCAAGCTTGATTAAGAATATCAAGGCCTTCCAAAAGTTAGTTGTTGATAAAGAAGCTTACACAATTCCTACTTACACTAACATTGATGTACAATTGGTCAATGGTCGTGTTAAGGGATGGACAAATGCGCCTGTCAACGATTTGTACGCTAAATTGAGTGTTACTTCAAACAAATTGACTACTTCTGGTAATCCACGTAAGTAATCACAAATTAAATACGGGTTGGTATCCTCCCATGGCTCACGTTACTTTTCCAGCCCGTAAGCAGTAGTTGAGCCAACCAGTAAAAAACATCACAACATGGATTTTTGACTTCCTAATGTTGTGATGTTTTTTTATGTGACTTTCTAATTGTTTTATAAAAATTTGAATCAAAATTAACATTTTAGCGGTTAATTAGCTTACAATGTATGTGAAAGCGACTCAGACATTTCGAAGAAAAGAAAGTGTGAAAAAATGTACGCAATAGAGATGAAAGATTATGGCGACGTCGACGTTTTTGCAGAGGTAACGGATGCCAAAACACCAGACATTAAGCCCAGTCAAGTACTGGTTAAGCAACATGCAACAGCTATTGATCCCTATGATGTTAAGTTCCGTGCAGGTGTCATGGGAACTAGTGCACCAACACCACTGATAAATGGCTCGTCTGTGGCAGGTGACATTATTGCAGTAGGTAGTGAAGTAAGTGATTTTCATGTTGGTGATCGTGTTGCGGCGTCACCACATCTCAAAAGTTACGCTGAATTTGTGGCTGTCAGTAGCAAGCAGTTGGCTAAAATTCCAGATGGTGTGAGTTATGAAACAGCCGCAGCAGTTGCTTTAGGCGGTCAAACTGGGTATCAAATGATGACGACTGATCTTGATGTACGACCTGGTGAGAGCGTATTGATTCACGGTGGTGCTGGTTCAGTTGGTTTTACCGCGATCCAAGTTGCTCAGACAATCGGCGCGGGGAAAATATATACAACGGCCAGCGGCGAATCAGCTGTATTTTTGAAGTCCTTCAATCCGCATTTACATGTTATTGACTATAAGAAAGAAAGTTTGGCAACTGTTATTAAAGATAAAGTAGATGTCGTTCTTGATACCATCGGTGGTAAAACCTTAACTGATTCTTTGAACGTGTTGCAACTCGAAGGTCGACTGGTGTCTATTGTTGATAACAATGATGATCCAAGAGTAACAAACAGTTTCATGAAGTCAAACGGGCAACAATTAGCAGCGTTGCTGCAGATGGTTGCCAGTGGTGATGTGAAAGTCAATATTGCCGAGGTGGCGCCTTTTAATGTGATTAATCTGAAAGAATTCCATAGTCGTCAGCACGTTTTAGGCAAGTTAGTTTTAAAATTCTCGTAATCCAACTTTTATTTTTAGAAACCGTAGAGGCTCTCTATACATTTGTTAGTGAAACACGTCACTTTATAAAAGAATTTTATGTAAATTTTACATAAAAACTATTTACAAATATGAATTTTATGGTTACAATTTACTTGTAAATAAATTCACATATATGAAAGAGGTTAAATATGAAAGCAGCAGTTGTCCGTGAAGTGAATGATGGGTATGTTGATTTAATTGATGATTGGCAACCACGTGCGTTAGGCTTTGGTGATGCTTTGGTTGACGTTGAATATGTCGGTCTTTGTCACACAGATTTGCACTGTGCTAATGGTGATTTTGGTAATCCAAATGAAATTGGTGAACGCAATGGTCAATTCCGTCGTGTTATTGGTCATGAAGGCGTTGGTCGTGTTTCAAAGTTAGGCGAAGGTGCCGGTGATTATCTTAAAATTGGTGATCGCGTATCAATTGCTTGGTTCTATGATGCTTGTGGTGTTTGTGACTACTGTGTTTCAGGTAATGAAACATTTTGCCGTAAGGTTCGTAACTCAGGTTACACGATTGACGGTGCAATGTCACAACAAGTTGTTGTCAACTCAAAATATGCAGTGAAAGTACCAGAAGGTTTGGATCCAGTTGGAGCAACATCAATCACTTGTGCCGGTGTGACAATGTATAAGTCACTTAAAGTTGGTGAAACAAAGCCAGGTGAATGGGTGTCAGTTCATGGTGCCGGTGGTTTAGGTAACTTGGCTGTGCAATATGCTCATAATGTATTTGGTGCACACGTAGCCGTTATTGATGGTAACGATGACAAGTTGGCTGCTGCTAAGGCTAACGGTGCTGAAGTGTTGGTCAACCGTAAGACCGAAGATGTGGTTGCTAAGGTTAATGAATTAACTGGTGGTGTGCATAACGCACAAGTAACTGCTGTTAATGATGCAGCTTTCTCACAAGCTGTTAATGTTTTGCGCCCAATGGGTAAGTTAGTGGCTGTTGCTTTGCCACAAGGTGACATGGCACTCAATATTGCTAAAACAGTATTAGACGGCATTGAAGTTCGAGGATCACTTGTTGGTACTCGTGCCGATTTGAAAGAAGCCTTCCAATTTGGGGCTGAAGGTAAAGTTAAGCCAATCGTTGAGACAGTTGATTTCAAGGATATGAATGACGTGATTGATGAGATGAAGGCTGGTAACATTACTGGTCGTAAAGTATTTGACTTCACAGCACTATAATCAAATAAAAACGAGATACAGAACTTGTATCTCGTTTTTTTTTTAACTATTGATTTGCCTCAAGTGTGATTAAATTACCTTCGGAGTCATGGATTTTAAAGGCGATTTTATTGCCAAAACGGGGTTCGGGCTTGCCTACAATTGGAATAAAATTATTGCGAAGATGTTGCTTTAATTCATCTTGATGGTCTCTAATCAACATTTCTAATTGATCAGTTGGTTCACCGGCTACAAAAATAATATCATCACCATCAATCATTAAGTGGCGACCACTAGCGTGACCGGATTGTGGTAGGTCGAATACATCACGCCAAAAACGGTAGGCACGGTTAACATCTTGAGCAGGAATTGTTTTAATGTTGAGTTTTCTTGGTTTCATAATACTTATAGTATAGCTGTTTCAGTGGTTTTTTCAACCTTCTCAATGTCATGTTGACGGGTTAAAATGATGTATACAACAGTCATCAATGTCACAATCGCCATGATTACCCACGAGATATTTGGTGAAATTAAATTTGCAATACCGAGGAACAAAAACTGACCGATTGGTGCGCTTGACAAAGCGAATGTATTGAGCAAACCACTGACACTTGCTAGCTGGTTTTGATCAATGCGTTTCATTAAAATGGCACCAAATTTGGGATTGACTTGCGCATTAAAATAAGCAACGACAAAGGAAATAATCATCCATACACTGCCGTTTGGATAAATGATTGGTACGAGCTCTAAGCCTAGTACGCCAGTCATCGCTACGGCTAGTAATTGCTTAGTTGTTAGATGACTCAGAAAAGGCATGGGCAGAAGAGAGCCTAACAACATTCCGGTTGAAAAGATAGCACCAAACATCGCGACGGTAGTGCCAAAACTACCAATGAGCAGGCTTTTTTCGTGTAAAAGCGTGACATTAAATACGCCATTTAGCGAGGTGCCAATAAAATTAACTGCAGTGGCTAACAGCATTAACTGGAAGAATAGCTTGTCTTGATAAACATACGAGAAAGTCGTCTTTAAGTCGTGCCACATGGGTTGCGTTGATTTTGGACGTTGTGTTGTTTCAATATGTGCTTCGGCTTGTTTGAAGTGGTGACGATTGACAGTCATGATCAACCAAGCGACGATGAACATGAACGTATTGATCAAGCTAAAAGCGGCATAATCTTGATGTAGTAATCCCAATAATCCCACACCAGCAAAACCGCCAATTAAACTCACCGTGATGCTGACTGCCTGTTCCAATCCCATGGCGTTTTGCAATTGATTATCGCTTAAAATGTATCGTGATACGGGGGTCATTAAAAGATTGCTGTATGAACCAATGGTATCAGCGAAAAAAATAAGTATTAGTAGCACGATAAAGCTGTCAAACCGACCATGCCATAATGTTAAAATAACAGTTACAATTAAGAATATACCGGCTTGCGATAGTCGGGCAAATGACCAAGCGCGCAGATGATTTTTAGTTTTATCTGCCAAATTTCCCATCACAACCGATAATAGTGACGGGAAAAACTCAGCGAATGCCACTAATGTTACTGCGAGCGTTTTATTGGGTAGGGTAGCGGCATAAATTAAAAAAACAATGTTGAAAAAACTGCTCCCAATATTATTAAAGAACTGCGCTATAATCATCACGCGAAATGCTTTGTTTACTTTGAAAACCTGCATTAGCAATACTCCTTTTGACTTGAATAAATTAAGTGTACACGGTAAGATAAATTAAAGAACAATAAGAGAATATATTCTACTTTAAATTATCTGTACATAACAGTTAGTAAAATAAGCATAATTGATTTTGTTGTTAATACGGTAAAAGTGACATATATGACAACTTTTAAAAATAAGCAGGCATATGAGGTAAACTATGATTGATTATGGCGCGACATTTAAACGCTTGCGAGAAGATAAGGGCTTGAAAATTGTTGACCTCGAGCAACCCAACATTTCACGATCATTGATTGGTAAGTTTGAAAGAGGGCAAACACGTATATCGGCTGATCGTCTAGACAAATTATTATCCGACATGGGCGTCAGCCATGATGAATTCTTATTTCTTGGTGGTGATCGTAGTGATAATTATATCTATATGAAGCTACATGAAATGGGTGTGCAAACTGGTGAGCCAAAAGAAATGCAACAACTTGAGGCGATGATTACACGATCAACTAATGATTTAAAACATGGTCGTGGCGGCATTGGGGCTCGTTTTATGCGTGAATTTGGTATCATGCTGAAGTATGGCATAGACAAAGAAACGGATAAGCAGTTTTATGATCGTGTTGAAGTAAAAAAGCATGTCCAACCAGCTGTTGATTTTCTCAAGCAAGCTGAAACTTGGGGGCGAATTGAACTAGACATTTTTACTTTATTTTATCCGGGGATGTCACCAACAGACTTGTTGGCACTGGGGCGTTTAGCCATTAAACGGGCACATTTTTATTCACAATTGCGAACAGAACAGATGCGGCTAGTCGATATTATTTATACTGCTTTTAATGGTTTGATTTATGCAGATATTGCGGGTGCAGCTGAAATGTTAGCCTTAGAAGAGTCAGTATTGAATGGCATGGACGAGTTCATGACTGATTTAACGACACAACGGTTAAGATTGATTTCTAGTAAAGGGTTGTTGAAAATGCTTCAGGGGGATATTGAAGGTGGCTACACACAAGCAATGTCTGTTGTCCCAGCATACGAAATTGCTGGCATGAATAAGATGTCGGAGTTTACTAAAAAGCAAGCTGAATTAACGCGCAAGGAAATATTGGCCGGTAATCCGGGCAATATACCACACACATACTCAATGTTGATTTAAAATGTGATAAACTTATAGTTATGGCATTATTAGAAGTAAACGGCCTAACCATGGCCTACGCAGAAAAAACTTTATATGAAGACGCAGAGTTTGAGCTTCAAAGTGGCGAACACATGGGAATTGTTGGACAAAATGGTGCCGGCAAATCAACACTCATTAAAATTGTCACTGGGCAAGAACTCCCATTATCAGGCAAAATTGATTGGCAAAAAGGCTTGAAAATCGGTTATTTGGACCAGTATGCAGAAATTCCAGAGGGTATGACGCTGGTTGATTTTTTGCATACCGCTTATCAAGACCTTTATGACAAACAAGATCGCATCACGGCACTTTACAATGAGTATGCCGAAACGTTGTCTGATAAATTGCTCGAACGCGCGGGTCGCATGCAAGAAGAACTTGATGCGGCAGGCTTTTATGATGTCGACACGCAAATTGAGCGTGTGATTTCTGGTTTGGGATTAGAGGCTATTGGACGTGAGCGCGAGTTGGAAGCTATGTCTGGTGGACAGCGCGCCAAGGTCATTTTGGCCAAGCTCTTGTTGGAAAATGACGACGTGATTATTTTGGATGAGCCAACCAACTATTTGGATGTGGCACACATTGAATGGCTGGAAGATTTTTTGCAAACCTTTGAAGGTTCAGCAATGATTATTTCCCATGACTTTGATTTCTTAGACAAAGTCACTAACGCAATCATTGATGTTTCATTTGGTAAAATCACTAAATTCCGTGGTTCATTTAAAAAGGCTATGCGCCAAAAAGACGAACGCGCCGAACAACAATTGCGTCAGTACGAAAAACAACAAACAGAAATTGAAAAAGCACAAAAGTTCATTGCCAAAAATAAGGCACGTGCTTCAACTTCTAAGCAAGCAAAGTCTCGTGAAAAAATGTTGGCGCGCATGGACCGCGTTGATCCACCTTCTGAAACATTGCAAGCTAAATTTAATTTTCCCTATGTTAATTCACAATCAGCTAATGCGTTGACCGTGAGTGATTTATCTGTTGGTTATGTGACGCCAGTGCTGGAGCCAGTGACTTTTTCAATCACCACTGGGCAAAAAGTTGTCTTTAAAGGTTTTAACGGTGCTGGTAAATCAACTTTGATTAAATCAATTTTGGGTGTCATACCGGCATTAGCTGGTCAATCTGAATTTTCCCCATCAGCCGTTGTTAACTATTTTGACCAAGATTTGGCTTGGGATAATGATAGCAAGACACCGTTGCAAGAAATGCAAGATCGTTTTCCAACATTGGAACCAAAAGCCTTGCGTACGCGTTTAGCTGCAGCAGGCATCAATGCCGAAAATGCCCAAAAACCATTGCAACAACTTTCAGGTGGTGAACAAACCAAAGTTAAGTTGGCAATCATGGAAATGAAGCCAAGTAATTTCTTGATTTTAGATGAGCCAACAAACCATTTGGATGAAGGAACCAAGAATGCTTTGCGTGCAGCGATTGACAAGTTTCAAGGGAATGTCATTATTGTGTCGCACGAGACCAGCTTTACACAAGGACTTGGGGACAAGGAATTGAACGTAGCGGCATTAAGTTATAAAAAGGAATCAGATTAATGAATTTACTCACTCAAACAGGTATGCATGACGATATTACTGTGATTGATGTGGTTGATTCAACAATGACAATAGGTCGTGATATGCTCAAACAGGGCGTGTCACGACCTTTTGGCATTGTGAGCAATCAACAGCGCGCTGGTTATGGTAAAAAGGGACGCTTTTTCTTTTCACCGCGAGGCGCAGGCGTTTATCAAACTTATGTTTTTGATGTTGCGGGCGAATTTGACGCCGGTCTGTTAACAACAGGGGTGGCGGTTTCTGTGGCAGAAGTTCTTTTTGAAATGACTGGGGTTCAAGTGTCATTGAAGTGGGTCAATGATTTTTACCTGCATGATCGTAAAATGGGTGGTGTCTTGGTTGAAGGTATTTTAAATTCGGGTAAAATCACACAGGTGATTATCGGCATTGGCTTAAATATTTTACCGACCGCAGTGCCATCTGATTTGGAAGATATTGTAACAACACTCGGTGTGGACGTGGATCGCAATGCGTTAGTGACCGCGATTTTTGAAAGAATTGTTCAAAATATATCTGGCTATCAAGCAGGTCAACATCTTGATTATTACCGTCAGCATTCATATTTAAAGGATAAGATGGTCACTTTGCTGACAAATAACCATGAAATTTCTGGGCAAGTTCTTGACATTGGTACACGGGGTGAATTATTATTGAAACATGATGAAAACTTAACACCATTCATCAGTGGTGATGTAACGAAGGTGTTCATTAAGGGGAAGAAATGAAAAATAATACACAACGAATTGCGATTACAGCGGTTTTGACCGCACTTTTACTGATTATTGGACCACTAGCAATTAATGTTGGACCAGTACCAATGACACTACAAACTTTAATTGTTGCACTAGTAGCTTCAGTAGCGTCAACGCGGGTTAGTCTAACAGCAATTGGACTTTATATTGTACTTGGCGCACTTGGTTTGCCCGTCTTTGCAGGATATTCTAGTGGTTTTGCCGTCTTGATTGGACCAACGGCCGGCTATTTGTGGTCATTCTTGCTTTATGCACCAATCATTGGGTTGACAATTAAGCATACCTCAAACGTTTTGGCATTGATTGTTGCTAACGTTGTAGCAGTGGTCGTTAATTTGGCGATTGGTACAATTTGGTTGTCTATCAGTACGCACATGAGTGCAACAGCAGCAATTGCGGCTGGTGTGACACCGTTCGTATTGTCAGGTTTGATCAAAATAATTGTCGTGGTATTAGCCACAGTGTTGATCCGTCAGGCTACTCAAAAGATGCGTTTGACGGTATAAGTGTTAACAGGTATTGCTATCATCGGTAAATTCTGGTATAGTATTATCTGTTATGGAGAAGTACTCAAGCGGCTGAAGAGGCGCCCTTGCTAAGGGTGTAGACGTGTTAAAGCGTGCGAGGGTTCGAATCCCTTCTTCTCCACTAACCATTGAATGGCGTTGTATCAAGTTGTAAAAACCTTGATATGACGCTTTTTTTATGACAAAAAACAAGCTACTGATTTTCTAACAGTAGCTTGCTTTTTAAATACAAATGAGTTTGAATGTTGGCTATGACTTTTATTGAATCAGATAACTTGGATTCATAGGTTTCCCAGCTTTTAAAATGGTTACTGCTTGTTTTGTGTGCTGCCATTCAGTAGGCAAATACCGGGAGCCAACACCCGATGAATTTAAAAATGAGTAATATTCGTAGAAGGCATGTTTTATTTTTTGATTAGGGTCTAATTTAGTGCCACGGTAATAATTGGCATCTAAATCATAACCTTCCCAGTACATGAAACCTGATGAGACACCGTGATCATCGGTTTCAGGGTTGAAATTGTTAGCGTAAACAGGTCGACCTTTTATTTCTGGACAAAATTGTTCCAAACTTTGCCCTTTGGCGTCTAAGCCAGTCATCATATTAGCTAATTGTTGACTAGACAAGGCGTTACTCATATCATAGCCTTGCGGATCATTATCTTGTGCTTCGAGTGGACTGTGGTCTAAACTGGCAACTGGTTCCAAGACATCAACTAATCCATGGCGACCCATTAGATTAGCGACACCCCAATGATTCGTTGTACCACCTTGTTTTTTGATTTGTGCGTCTTTACCACCGGCGCTACCTAAGACTGCTCGATACAATGGGCAAGAATTGTTCGTCGTAAATGATGTGGCAGCTGCATAATCATAGTAAGTACCTTGGTTTGAAAGACTCTTTTCTTGATCAAATTCTTTTTGATTGTTGTTATAATTTTGTTCGATTTTTTGGCTTAATTCGGTTAATGGGGTTGTGGTGTTGCGCTCTGCTGCTGTAATTGGTCCGTAGGTTCTTGTGTAGTCGTTTGAGTTAGTGTCAATATGTGTAACGGTTAAGCCGAAGAGATTCAAATCTTTTGTCTCATCTTGCTTCTTGATATCCGAATAAGCCGCTAGATCTTTTCTAAGTTTTGTCTCAACTGCTGAAGTCTTATCTTGCCAGAATGCGTCATTATGAGTTAGTCGGTCAAAAGCAATAGAAATGGCTTGACAACGCGTGGCATCGGCATAAATGCCTAATGTGGCCACTTGAGTCAGGTACGCCCAATCATCTTTGATGGTTTCGTTCCATTTTTCTCTGTCACTAAATGTTGCAAAGTTAAGTTCTCGAGCAAGAGACACATAGGCAGCGTATAAATTAAATGAATCGTATGACTTGTTTTGTAGTGTTCTGCTGGTTAGAGCATTGCCAAATTTTTGTACATCACCAACAAATGTTGTGTTTTTGTCTTGTGAAAAACTAACCGTATTGTTTTCTACTTTGCAATCGCCAATTGTGTGATAAATTGCTTTTGTATTATAATCAAATGTTGTTTCATTTGTGTTTTCTCCAGTGAAATATTTTTTAGCATTTAGCTCTCCAGTTAGAGCGTCTGTACCACCGTTAGCAGTTCTGAAGTTCTGTTGCATGGTGATTTGCTCTTGAACGAGTGGGGTAATTGTGTTTAAATCAATTTTTCGATTGGTTGTTTTAAAATGAGCTGCTGTTTGTTCTTGAAAATAGTTGAGTGTGTTTTTTAGATCATTGATTGCTTTCATTTCAGGTGATTCTTCCCCCGGACAGCCAAAACCCATAAATAGTTTGACTAGAGGACCAAACAGTTTACCAAAATCTAACAGTTTAGCCAAGCCAGTCATACTTTCTTTAAAAGCGAGACCTTTTCCGGCTTTCCAAGATTCTTTGGTGCTATCGGCGAATGCTGCCGTTGCCCAAGAAGCAGCGGCGCCGATTGTGTTGAGAATATTATCGGTATTATTTTTATACATTGGCGATAGTGGCTTCAAATCAGTATCACTATCAGAGTTGGTTGACTTTGAAATTTCCGATAAATCATCATTAAGGTTGTTTATCACTTGCTTGACATCAGCATCGCTATAAACTTTGGTTTTTTGCGCGGCATCAATATCAATGGCATTGATATTGGAAGCAGTTATGACGCTAGTGCAAAAACTTGGGCAGAGTATCAGCGCAATTGCTGATAGCTTGAGTGTTCGAGTGAGTGTGCGTTTCATCATATTCTCCCTGAGTGTTTTGATATAACGATGTGTACTTAATAATAATTTTCTGTACTTAATTAGTGTCTCATTGTTATTTTGTTTTTGTGAAAATATCTGGTAAATTTTTTGTAAATGTGGCATTATTTTTACCGTTAATAGTAATTTTAGATTTGCAATGTGATGATATTTTGAATTTTGTTGCCAAAAATGATATCAATCAGAATCAAAAAAACCACAACTTAAATTTAAGTCGTGGTTTTTTGGTTATTTCTATAACACCCTAATCATGAAAAACAGATGATTAATCTGTATGTTTTTGGGGGTAATGGGCTTGAATATTATTTTTAATTTGCCAAGCCCAAATTACAGTACGCCGTCCTAAAAAATAAGACATCCCACCAAATAACACTTCTATGCCAACACACACCCACCAAAACTGAGTTAGTGGGTGATTAAATAAGCTTGGCACAAACACGATGAACATGTAAAGTGCAATGATAAAAGCACCAAACGTAACAGCCCAGACGACTAGTGCGAGCCAGAATCTGAATCCAAATGGTTTGTCATCATCAACATCAAATAACGTGTCTGAGAATACCAAAATCATGCCAAATAATTCTTCCATAGTAGTTGCCCTTCGAGTTTTTCTTATTGTACCATAAGCAATTGTTATCATGATGAAGTAATTAAACCTTGATATTTTTTTACGCGCAAATCCCCAAGTAACGCCATGCTAGTGACGCTTGCTTTACAAGAGCAAGCATGAATTGCTAGTATTGTTCTTAATGAGTCGGTTACATTAGGAGATGAAAGCTATGAGTTTTGAACAAGATATTAAACAACTAAGACTACAAAAAAAGATGACACAACAGGAGCTGGCAGATGAAGTTCATGTCAGCCGGCAAACTGTGTCAACTTGGGAAACAGGCAAAAATTATCCTAGTTTGGATGTCTTAAGGCGTTTGAGTGATTTGTTTGACGTATCTTTCGAAAAAATAATGTTCGGAGAAGAAATCGACATGAAAGACAAACAGAAAAGCATTGCTGAAGCAATTGATCAAGACGTGTCATTAAAACATCGCTATAAGCGGCTCACGATGATACTGGGGTCCATTTTTGTGTTATTGGTTTTATGGTTAGGTATGCTGTTGGTTGGTTACCAAAAAGGCATTGATACAATTGACCGCATGAATCCATTTTTGCAATACAAAGTAGCCTATACAAAAATGCCTAGTGATAAAGTCACTAATCCCAATAATAAGACAAACCATGGTTATTGGACAAAATGGTTTTCAGATAATGACATGGGGACGGAGTGGACGAAGCTAACGCTAACAACGGGACTCAACCCCGGCGTCAAAGATCCGTACGTAATGGCTTATCACAAAGGCAGCTACGTTAAAATTGCTAGAATTGTACCGGGATCATCAGTTAGCACCGTCATGAAAAGCAATGTTTCAGCTATCACAAGATTGATGTATTCAAAAGATCACGACAATTTGAGTATGAATTTCCAATCAGTTAAGGATTTAAAAAATAAAAAGCACTTTAATAAAGTCATTCAAGAACTGGTTGTGCAGTAGGTTAAACAAAAAAATCATTACTGGGGACGATTTTTTTGCTTTTATTGAAAAAAGATTAAAAAATTCGGAAAATTCTGCCTTTAGATTGTACTATAATGAGAACTATATAGTAGGTTGATTGAAGAGATTGGGAGGTCAAAATCATGAATGATAGTCAGATGAACTATGGTATTGCTGAGAAACATAGTTTTAAAGATGCCCTCCGAAATATTGGTAATATTGCTGCTGTGGGCGCACATCGTTATTATTTTTATGCGGAACACGAGGGCGATACGAGCCAAAATAAAATTTCTAAGAATGACTTGTTACGACTCTTGGTAGATAATAAACAATTACAAAATCAGATTTTGGCTAATGAACTGAATATTGACAAGGGTGGTGAATTCACAATGGGAATTGTGAATACCTGCATCGCGCAGAACATCGTTACCTATCTGAATCGCTGACGGGTTGGTTGGCGAACTTGAAAAATAGATAGCTTAATTGCCAATTATATCCACCACCAGTAATGTGTGAGCAAGAATATAATGGCAAAGACTAATAGCGCAAATCCAATGAACTGACAAACATACTTGGCTACGGGATGGCGAGCGTTAAAGCCAATCGCTAAGAAAATTACCCCGACAATCACGCAGAATATAATGGCAAAAAGTACTGTGGTATACATTAACTGCTCCTTTCATGCGACTAATTAACTTAATACTAGCAGACATCTATTTATAATCATAGTAATATGTCCTTTTTTATTTGAAAAATACCATAATCTTCTTATCATCATCTCAAGGTGAAAATTGATGAAATGTTTGATATTATATAGTAAGAAATAACAAAAAATTCATTAATTGGGGAGAATCAAATGTTTCATATTCAGCCAACGCCTATTTCTTGGGTGCTGTGGGCGGCCATGTTTGCCGTACCTGTTGTCATTATTTTACTAGGTGTCTATGCTTATTTCTTTGGTGGCAAAAAGAGGCTAGGTAACACAATTGCTGTTATAGGTATTATTGCGGCGCTGGTTGTATTCGGCTTAGCAGCGTCGTCAAAATATTATAATTATATCCACTCATCGAGTTACATTAAGTCAAAAAAGACTTACCAATTGGAATATAACAACAATCAAAAACGTGAAATTGTCATCAAAGATTATCAGGGCAAGATAATCTATCAATATACTGGTTCATTTAGCTTTGACCGTAACGGACATGGTGTGAATCTGGTTGATAATAAAACAGGTAAGAAAACATCAATCTACATTGGTGACAACGCCACTGTGATTGTGACAGATAAGTAAAAAATTGAGCACGACATAAATTATGTCGTGCTCAATTTTTAGTTTGAAGTATTAGACAGGTTTAGCGACATCTGCACAATTTGTTCACAAATTCGTTACACAGTATTCGAATTTATTTCACCTTTTAGGCAACTTTTCCAGTGATAATGAATACATAATCTGATTGGGACAAGTGTGCAATGGCTAAATTACCAAAAATTATGTTAATAGGGATAATCATAATCAATTTACTGACACCTTTTGTTACGGTGTCAGCAGAAGGACAAGTTTCTACCCCCCCTCTTGAACATCATGCCACAAGTACCAGTAAGGATAGTGATAGCAAGCGTTCGAGTGAAACCAACACAAAAGAAATAAAACGCCAAAACTCTCTAAACCTCGAAGTAGATAAATCAAAAGTGGCTACACAATCAATCTTGTCAGGAGAGAATGGTGACTCATCATGGACACTTGATGACACAACGGGTGAGCTGATTTTCACAAATGGTACATTAGATCAAAACATTGCAACCAATATTACGAACGAAGGATACGATCCAACACTTGTCAAATCCGTGTCATTTCAGGGGACAGTCGTTGCACCAACTAATTTGGATAATTTTCTAACAGGATTAACTGAATTACAGTCGTTTGACGGTGCTAATCTTGATACAAGCAGCGTGACGAGCATGAGAAACTTCTTCTCTGGTTTGAGCAAACTTGGAAAAGTTAATTTAGATATTGCGACTAACCACACCATGTCCGGTACTTGCATGGAAAACTTTTTCGCTAACACGCCCAGCTTGTGGAAAATTGCAATTGGTGCTAACTTTGAATTTCAAGGAGACACACCAGTTACTATTCCATCAGCGCCCGACGTTGGTACACATATCACAGATAATGGGACTACATATGTTACTAGTGCAGCCAATTGGCAATTAGTTGGTGCAGGAACTGATCATCTACCCGCTGGGGAAGTATTGAGCAACTTAAAGACAATAACAACAAATACAGCGCCGCGTCCCCTCACCATAGTTTGGGCACAGACTGGTGAAACATATGATCCCATTCTTCGCGGTTATCACGGCACGTCACCTTGGACACTCGACCCAGACACTGGTGAATTGATATACAATACCGGTACATTTCAAAACTATAACGCACGAACAGTGGCTGCTAATTTGGAATCGTATGATGTTGATCCAGATATTGTCACTTCAATTAGTTTTACGGGAACAGTTAATTTACCAGCTAATTCATATAATATGTTTTATAATTTGGAAAACTTAGCAGTGTTTGATGCTACAAACTCATATACGGATAATGTGACGGATATGGGTAGAATGTTCATGCTGAATAGTAAAATTCAGACATTAGATTTGAGTAATTGGGATGTGACGAAGGTGACGAGCTTTGACACCATGTTTTACGGAATGACATCGTTAACAACACTGAACCTAACTGATTGGGGTGTTGGTCGCACAGCCAGTACTGTGAACATGTATAGCATGTTTACTGGGACGACAGCGTTAACCAATCTAACGTTGACCAATTTTAAGACCACCAATGTTACGAATATGGAGTTTATGTTCTCCAGTAGTGGTGTGACCAGTTTAGACTTGAGTAATTGGGATGTGACGAAGGTGACGACATTTGGCAGTATGTTTCAAAATGCGAAGTCGTTAACAACATTGAACTTAACTGATTGGGGTGTTGGTCGCACAGCCAGCAATTTGAATATGGGTTTCATGTTTCGATATACGACAGCGTTAACCAGTCTAACATTGACTAATTTTAAGACCACTAATGTTACGAATATGCAGTCTATGTTTGTCAGCAGTGGTGTGGTCGGTTTAGATTTGAGTAATTGGGATGTGACCGAGGTGACGACATTTGAGCGTATGTTTCAAAATGCGACCGCGTTAACAACATTGAACTTAACTGATTGGGGTGTTAATCGTGTAGCCAGTAGCGTGAACATGAGCTTTATGTTTTTTGGTACGAGCTCCTTAACCAATCCAACTTTGACTAATTTTAAGACCACTAATGTTACGAATATGGAGAGTATGTTCTATAACGCTGGTGTGACTAGTTTAGCAATTCAGAGCTGGGATGTCAGCCAAGTCACGACATTTGAGGATATGTTTTACAATGCCAATAAATTAACAACTCTGGACTTATCAGGATGGCATACTTCTGGTGCCACAGTTGCCGCTATGTTCTACAATACTACCAATCTCTGGAAAATCACCTTGGGAGAAGATATTATATTTTCTGGTAACCCTAGATTTCAAACAGCGCCTGCCATTGGCACAACAATCCCGGGTACAAGTTACAAGACAACTGCTGCCAGTTGGCAGATTGTTGGCACAGGAACAGAATTTAATCCCAAAGGTGCAATGGTCACAACGACAGAAATGTACGCTGATCGAACAGAACCAGTGACTTATGTGTGGGCTAATCAGTCAGTTCAACCTACACCTGCGATTGATACGATTTCATCACTTACTTTTGGCACGTTAGGGGCTAGTGACTTCTTTAATGGCAATAGTCCGCTGGCAACCAACATGGCAACTGGTTCAGTGGCCTTAGAAGATTTAGATAACACTACAACGTATAATGTTACAGTGGCACAAACGAGCGACTGGACAACTGATGGTGAATCAGCTACGATTGCCAAATCAGATTTGAAGATTAAATATGGCACTAGTGATTTATCCACGGGAGCTTGCCGTTTCTGGTCGGGCACATCAGCGACTGCGACCAAGAGTATTGCTTTTAATCATGATGATACCAAAAACTTCAGCATTTGGTTGAACCCAAGCACTGTGCTTGATACAGCATTGCTTGGCAAACAACTAGAATCAGAATTAACATGGACGTTGAGTGAGACGCCGTAAACAGAAGAAACGCTTAAATGTTAATCATTTAAGCGCTTTTCCTTTTCATTTATTCAATCTAAGCGTATAATTATATCATTGAAATTTAAGAGAGTGGGACGCGTTTTTGGACGAAAAAATTAAGCAAGTTGAAGAGCAATATTTGAAGACAACACTATCAGCCATGAACCAATCTTTGACTGATACCGAGCTAGAAATTAAGCGGACAAACAAAAACATCTCTGACGTTTCCAAAAGTTGGGGAGATGTGCGTCTCAAAACGGATACCTATTCCGGTATTGTTGAAACAGCTATGTCTGTCCGCCAGCAGCAACAAATGTTGGCTGAACGTGAAAATTCTAAGTCACGGGCAGAACGTCGTTATGAAGTTTTAAATAAGCAGATTCATAATCCGTATTTTGCACGTATTGATTTTAGCGAATCCGTGTCAGAAAGCGGTGAACCAGAAACCATCTACATTGGTTTGGGGTCGTTTAGTGATGACGACAATCGCTATTTTGTCTATGATTGGCGTGCACCGGTAGCTTCTATTTATTATGATGGTGGCATTGGACCAGTTGAATATTTGACACCTGATGGCACTCAAAAAGCCAATGTCACGCTGAAACGTCAATTTCAAATTGAAGACGGCGTGATTGTGACGTTATTTGACACGGAAGAGGCAATTGGGGACGCTATGTTGATGAATGCCTTGAGTGGCGAATCATCAACCAAGATGAAGTCAATTGTGACCACCATTCAAAAAGAGCAAAACAAGATTATCCGTAATACGTCGGCTGATCTCTTATTTGTTCAAGGTGCAGCCGGCTCTGGTAAGACGGCGGCCGTTTTGCAACGTGTGGCTTACTTGCTTTATCGTTACCGCGGTAAATTAACCAGTGGCCAAGTGGTGCTATTTAGTCCCAACCAACTATTTAATGATTATATTGATCAAGTTTTGCCTGAATTAGGTGAACAAAATATGGTCCAAATGACATTTTACCAGTACGCCTCACGTCGTTTACCTAAAATGTCAGTAGAAACGTTGCAAGAACGCTTTGAATTGGATCATGTGAATAATCGACTGGCATTGGCTAAAGGTAGTGTTGACATGTTCAACGCAGTCACCAATTATGCCAACTCTTTGACACGTCAGGGGATGAAGTTCCGCAGCATTATGTTTAGAGGCGAGCCATTTATCGCCAAAGAACGCATGGCAGAAATTTATTATCAGTACAACGAAAATTACAAGTTAAGTCAACGTTTGGACGCAACGCGCGACACACTTATGCGTATGCTAAGCAGCCGCATTGGCACAGAGATGCGTAAAGATTGGGTAGATTTAGAAATTGAAAATCTATCTAAAGAAGAATATGATGAGCTTGTTGGCGCTGGGCGTGTCCGTATGGGCGATAATGAAGAAAACGACGCAGCAGCAGTGACGCGCCGTACGCAATTAGGTGCTGGGGAACAAGAACGAGAATTTACCAGTGAAAAAGCTGAGCGCAAGTTCTTGGCCAAGCAAATTACGACACGCGCTTTGAAGCCTTTGGCAAGACAAGTGAGACGTGCTAGTTTCCTTAATATCAATGCGCAATTTATTGATTTCTTGCATGAGTTACCAAGATTCTTTGACTTAGCGGCTTATCAACTATCGGAAGCAGAGTGGCAGACGCATGTTGAACACGTTGTGGCAAATCTCAAGAATCATCAAATGTCACTGGCTGACACAACGTTATATTTGTATTTATATGATTTAATGACTGGTAAGCATGGCGAACGTGATATTCGCTTCCTATTCATTGATGAAGTGCAAGATTATACGCCGTTCCAATTAGCTTTCTTAAAGTTTAGCTTCCCATTGGCAAAGTTCACGGTGCTTGGCGACCTTAACCAAGCTATTTTCACTAAGGATAATGCGGCTAATTTGCAGGAAGATTTGGCTAGTTTGTTTGATCCAGAGCGGGTAGACACGGTTAAGCTCACACAAACTTACCGTTCGACACAACAAATTACTGATTTCACCAAAGATATTTTATTAGGTGGGCAAGATATTGAAGCGTTTAATCGTAATGGCGAGAAGCCAATTGTGAAAATCGCTGATAATGAAACTGACTTGCTGAATAAGCTACGTCAGCAGTTACAACAAAATGCCAAAGACCAAGATTCGACAGCTATTATCACCAAAACACTCGCTGATGCGAAGTTGTTGGCGCAACAATTGGCTGATAAAAGTGTGACATTAATTCAATCAGAGAATCAACGTTTAGCACTGGGAACTATCATAGTACCATCGTATTTGGCTAAGGGACTGGAATTTGACGCAGTTGTCATTTGGCACGCGGATTGGACACGATATGCGGCAGAAGACGAACGTCGTCTATTGTATACAGTTGCGTCACGCGCGATGCATCGTTTGACATTGCTGGCTGAAAAGTCAGTGACACCGTTGTTGGACCATGTCGGTGCCGAACGTTATGAGGTTGAAAAATGAACGAGTTAGTCAATGAAATTTTGAAACGCTATCAGCAACCTTTCATGGTAATTGGTGTTACCGGTTCAGTTTCAGTTGGCAAAAGTACATTTGCTAATAATTTGGCAGCATTATTTCATCAGGAAAGCTTGACGACTAGTGTGATTAGTACGGATGATTTTCTGATGTCTAATGACACATTGTTGGCCGCCGGCATTTTTGAACAAAAAGGTTTTCCACAAACGTACGATTTGGACCGCATGGCAACAGTGATTAGAGATTTTAAGGTTGGTCGTGAGCAGATCGAGATACCACTTTATACGCAAGAATTGGCTGACATTCACCCAACACAATTGCAAACTATCACCCGACCCAATATTTTAATTGTTGAGGGTGTAACAGCCCTGCGATTACCAGAGGATGTGTTAGATTTCAAAATTTTTGTCACCGCAGATTTGGATAATATTAAGTCATGGTATTTGTCACGTACCTTGCAAGAAACGGCTTTAGCCAAGAATGATCCATCTAGCTGGCGCTATCAATATGCCAAAATGCCACTAGACGAGCTAAGCGATTTGGTAATGAAGGTTTGGGACACAACGAATCAAACCAATTTGGATCACTATATTTTACCTACGAAATCTTTAGCGGATGTGATTGTTACATTGAACGATCAGCACGATGTGAAAAATATCACTTATAATAATCGATAAAAAATTGTCAACTTAGTTGACAATTTTTTTTTAAAGCGTAAAATAGCTTTTTGAACCTAACGAAGAACTAAAGTGTTTTCTGTAAATAGCAGAAAACGAATGAAAGGATTTTGATATGTCGGATAAAATAGTAGACACAAAGGGGAAACCAGTCAACCGCATCGCCATGATGATTGTGTTGTTGGTCGGTGTGTTCTCTGTAATGCTGATGCAAACAGCTTTGGGGACAGCATTACCTGCATTGATGAAAGCGTTTGATGTTAACGCCTCAACAGTGCAATGGTTGACAACCATTTTCTTAATGGCTAACGGGATTATGGTGCCGGTTTCAGCTTACTTAACAACACGAATTCAAACAAAAACATTGTATCTATCAGCGCTTGGGTTGTTCACTGCTGGTACATTGCTGGCGTTTGTGACACCAACTAATGCCTTTTGGATGCTCATGGTGGCACGTGTTTTGCAAGCTATGGCTGTTGGTGTTTTGATGCCATTGATGCAAGTGATTTCGTTGAATTTATTTGACGCAGAGTCCCGTGGTAAAGCGATGGGTCTTGGTGGATTAGTTGTTGGAATGGCACCTGCCATTGGACCAACACTGTCAGGTTGGATTTTGGAAAAAGATCACACTATTTTGGGCTTCACGCTTGAAAATTCATGGCGTTCAATCTTTGGCGTTATTCTACCAGTTGTTATTTTAGTCATGATTGCTTCATTTGTTTATTTCCGCAACATTTTACCAACGAAAAAAGTGACACTAAATGTGCGCTCTTTGATTGAATCAACGTTTGGATTTGGTCTAATTTTGTTTGGATTTGCCATGGTTTCAGACCACGGATGGGGTGATTTTGGTTGGGTTATTCTGCCATTAATTGCTGGATTGTTGATTACAATTGAATTTATGTGGCATCAATCTCGCATGGAGAAGCCATTCTTGGATATGTCTGTCTTCAAGTCTAAGCAATTTACCATTACGACAATATTAGTGTCACTAGCTATGATGGCTATGATTGGTGTTGAAATGGTTTTGCCAATTTATATGCAAAATATCCGAGGCTTAACGCCGTTGGATTCTGGTTTGACGTTACTTCCCGGCGCGTTGATGATGGGAATTATGTCACCGATTGCTGGTGCTTTCTACGATAAGCATGGGGCCAAGCGCTTAGCCGTTACTGGATTTTCTATTTTGTTGATTGGTACGGTACCGCTATTTTATATGACCGCTGATACGTCGCAACACTTTATCACAGCACTATACACATTACGTATGTTTGGTATTGCGATGACAATGATGCCGTTGACAGCTTCGGCTATGGGTGCTTTGTCACCTGAAACAGCCGCCCAAGGAACAGCTGCCAACAACACGATGCGTCAAATTGCTTCTTCATTGGGAACGGCAATTTTGGCATCAGTCATGCAGTCTGTTACTGACAACAATAAGCCAGCTGCTTCACTTAAAGGCCAAGATCCATTGTCATATGCTAATAAGTTAATAGATGCAACATTGAACGGCTTCCACGCTTCATTCTTGTTGGCCGCAGGATTTGCTCTTGTTGCATTGTTAATTACATTCTTACTACACAGTGGCAAAATTAACACACCAGCACACAAGGAGGACGCAGCCTAATGATTATTTTGTTGATAGCGTTATTTGCTATTTTGGCCTTTGTAGCCAATATGATGATTACCAATCGTGGTATACGTATTGTAACAACAGTGATTATGTTTGTTGGGTTGATTGCAAGTGTTGCTGGCGTTGCGGCTAACATGAATTCACACTACGGTATGAAGGAAGTCACCACGACAACCAAAAAACAAATCTACACAGCCGGAACGGCGTCACAGGGATTTGGTCTATTGCTTTATCAAGGTGTTGGTACAAACGGCGCTGAAAATGTCTATGTTTACCGTGCCACAGACAATGCTAAAAAGACAACTGTTGCAAAGCCCAACTTGAATACCAGTTCTCGTATGTCTAATATTTCCGGAAATAAAGCTTACAAAATTACGAAAACAACGCGTTATGTCTATAAAAATGCCACAATGCGGTTGATGTTTGGTATTGGTGGCAATAATCACCAACTTAAAAATAAGCATGTTGTTTATCAAGTGCCGAGCACTTGGGTTGCTTTGACGACGACTCAAGCTAAGTCATTGCAATCAAAAATGACACCAAAGACAGATGCTGAAAAGCAAGCACTAGCCCAACAACAAGCACAGTTAGCTGCTTTGGCAAAAACGGATCCAGACAAAGCGGCACAATTACAAGTTGCAGCAGTCAAAAAAGCGTTAAATATTAAATAATGTGTCATCAACGTTTTCGCCTTAAACAGGTCGAAAACGTTTTTTTGATACAATTGCAGTTGTTTTTAATCGGTGAAAAAATTAATCCAATAATTGGGAGTAAAAAAGAACTACGGTTATTAGTGTATTACTTGCTAATTTCTGTGAATGTGTTACACTAATGGGGTAATAAAAGTTTTTGATTTTGATTTGTTTTTTTCGGAAGGCGCTCAGTACCAATTATTTTAGATTACGAACAATATTACTTGGTGAGCACACCAAAGGAGAAACATATCATGGAAAAAGGCACAGTAAAGTGGTTTAACGGCGAAAAGGGTTACGGATTCATCACACGCGAAAACGGCGAAGATGTATTTGCACACTTCTCAGCAATCCAAGGCGACGGCTTCAAGACTCTTGACGAAGGTCAAGCAGTTACTTTCGAAGTTGAAAGTGGTGACCGCGGTTTGCAAGCTGTTAACATCGTTAAGGGCTAATAACCAATTAGAAAGAACTCGCTTCGGCGAGTTTTTTTGTGTCGTGATTTCGTGGTATAATGATATCGTTACGATTAACACAAACATAAACTAAGGAGTTTAGAACAAATGGCTAAATTAGTACTAATCCGTCATGGTCAAAGTGAATGGAACGCATTGAACTTATTCAATGGTTGGATTGACACAAAGTTGTCAGACAAGGGTGTTGAACAAGCAAAGGAAGCTGGCGAATTGTTGGCTGCCGAAGGCATCCAATTTGATCAGGCTTATACATCAGTTTTGACACGTGCAATTACAACATTGCACTACGCTTTGGAAGAGGCTGGTCAATTGTTTATTCCTGAAGAGAAGTCATGGCGCCTTAACGAACGTCACTATGGCGCTTTGCAAGGTCAAAATAAGGCTGAAGCTGCTGAAAAGTGGGGCGACGAACAAGTTCACATTTGGCGTCGTTCATACGATGTTTTGCCACCATTGTTGGACTCATACGATGAAACAATGACAGTTCAAGGCAAGACATATCCTGCGTTTGATCGTCGCTATGCCGATGTACCTGAAGGCGAATTGCCATTGGGTGAAAATTTGAAGATTACTTTGGAACGTGTATTACCTTTCTGGGAATCAAACATTTCAAAGGACTTGAAAGCTGGTAAAAACGTTGTCATTGCCGCTCACGGTAACTCGCTTCGTGCTTTAGCTAAGCATATCGAACACATCTCAGACGATGACATTTTGAATCTTGAAATTGCTAATGGACAACCACTAGTTTATGACTTGGATGACAATTTGGAAGTTGTATCAAAGACAACATTAACAAAATAAAGCTAATTATCATTCCTAGGTATACCAAAATTGGTATACCTTTTTTTATTGCTATCTTTTGCTTTTTTTAGTAGAAAAGTGTACATTGGTATATGTTGTGAAAACGATTTTGATATGTTATGAAAGTTTACATGAAAATGATTATTTGTCCTTAAAAGCGTTATTATCAGTAGTGTTATGTCAGTATAGGGAAAGGAATCACTAGATTTGTGTTACATTTGGCACAAATTGGAGTGTGTGAGGTTATGAAAGATTATTTTCAACGGATGGGCCGCTCATTGATGCTGCCGGTGGCAGTTTTACCAGCAGCTGCGATTTTAACAGGTATTGGTAATTGGCTACCAGCTACTTGGTTTATAAGCGGTGTTTTAAAGTTAGCTGGTGGTTCGATACTTGATATCTTAGCGCTTTTATTTGCGGTTGGCTTAGCTTTAGGAATGTCCAATAAAAAGGATGGGGCGGTTGCTTTGGCAGCAGTCGTTGGTTACGCGTTGACAGACTATGTGCTCCGTCCAGAAAATATTGCGACTTTGTTTGGTCAGAAAATAACAGCCGTCAACGCTGCTTTTGGTACACCAACGCACAACAATGTCTTATTTGGTATTGTTTCTGGTTTAGTTGCAGCAGCGCTTTTTGATAAATTTGGACAAACAAAATTGCCTCAAGCGCTGTCTTTTTTTAGTGGGAAGCGATTAGTACCGATTTTAACAGCTTTGGCGATGCTAATATTTAGTATTGTGATGATTGTGATTTGGCCGTTTGTTTACGCAGCATTAGTTGCTTTTGCAACAACCATTGCTAATCTTGGTTGGATTGGGGCAGGATTGTATGGCTTCTTTAACCGGTTACTGATTCCAACGGGGCTACATCATGCCCTGAATTCAGTCTTTTGGTTTAAAGTTGCCGGGATTAATGATATTGGTAATTTTTGGGATTCACATGGTGTTTTGGGCATTACTGGCCGTTATCAAGCAGGCTTTTTTCCAATTATGATGTTTGGTTTGCCGGCCGGTGCGTATGCCATTTATCGTAATGCGTTACCAGAGCAAAAAAAACGGATTGGTTCGTTAATGTTGGCAGCAGGTGTTGCCTCATTCTTTACAGGTGTGACAGAGCCTTTAGAGTTCTCATTCATGTTTGTTGCGTGGCCACTGTACTTGATTCACGCAGCTTTAACTGGTTTGAGCTTAGCAGTAGCGGCATTTTTCCATTGGACATCTGGCTTTGGTTTTTCGGCAGGGTTAGTCGACTACGTATTAGCGTTCAAAATGCCTTTGGCTAACAAGCCTTATATGTTGTTACTGCAAGGGGTTGTGTTTGCGATTTTGTATTATGTGATTTTTAATTTTGCCATTCAAAAATTCAACTTGATGACACCCGGTCGTGATCCAAAAGAAAATGATGTGCCAGAAAGCACTGTGCCGTCGCGTCCGTCGACAGAAGATAAGTATTTACGCAGTGCGCGTGTCATTTGGCAAGCGTTGGGCGGAGATAATGCAAAAGATAATTTAACTTATTTATATAATTGTACGACGCGTTTACGTTACAAAATGACTGATACGGCATTGGCCGATGTTAACGCGCTAAAACATGCTCCGGGTGTTATGGGTGTTAATGTTTTAGACCAGCATCAAATTCATATTGTGATTGGGCCAGATGTGCAATTTGTGGCAGATAATATTCAAAACATTTATGACGGCAACTTGTCACCGATGCTGGCGACACCATTAAAATCAAGCGAAATGACAACCGCGAGGACGACAACACCAGTTAACCATACGACAGTTGAATCACTTTTTGCGGTAGCTGATGGGCAACTTTTACATTTGGAACATGTCAAAGATGATACGTTTGCCAGCAAAGTGATGGGAGATGGTTTTGCAATTGAGCCTATTAATGGTAATGTTTTATCGCCGATTGATGGTGAAATTACAATGATTGCACCAACACAACATGCTATTGGTATTAAAACAGAGCGTGGTACAGATGTGTTGGTTCACATGGGCATTGACACAGTCGCTATGAATGGCGCGCCATTTGATCTTAAAATTGCCGTCGGTGATCATGTCAAACATGGGGATTTACTGGCAGATATGAACATTGAAGCAATTCATCAAGCTGACAAAATGGCAACGATTATGGTGATTTGCCTCGAATTACCAGAAACGGCCACCGTTAAAATTGATGACGAATTGGATTTTGATGGTCATGGTGGGAACTATGTCGGTCAAATAATGTACTAAAATATGGATAAAAAACAGTTGAAAGCGCTTACAAAGAATGATATACTATAGTTAATCAAATAAGAGGAGGCCATGAATGTCGCAAAACAATTTGACAGAAATTGAAGCAGTTCAAGGTAACGCCTCGCAGACCAAGGTTGAGATGATTTAATTATTCGAATCTGAATAAACAAATGCTAATGATAAAGCGCAATCAACTGAAGTCACAAAAGTACACAGGTTATCCGAATGATATATATGTAGCAGACAAATTTTGTCTGACCACCCCAAAAATAGTGGGATGACGTTGTGTACTGGCAAGGAGCGAGGTGTTGCGTGACAGTGGATGTTTCAGCAACACTATGCGTTTGCCGCGCATATTTGACAAAATTATATAACAAAAAACCTGACATCATCGTGCATGAGGTCAGGTTTTTTGTATATAATAGATTCAATACGTTCAGGAGAGTAATTATGTCAGAAAATACCAATAGCAATGCTATCTATGATCTTCATGACAAACCACCATTTTTAGTTTGGCTTGGATTATCATTGCAGCATTTGTTTTCAATGTTTGGCGCAACAGTCTTAGTACCGTTGCTAGTTGGGTTAAATCCCGGCGTAGCCTTGTTTACTTCGGGAGTCGGCACACTCTTACATCTATTGATTACGCGTGGTAAAGTGCCGGCATACATGGGCTCAAGTTTTGCCTTTATTATACCAATGGCTTCGCTTTTGAAAACAATTGGCTATCCTGCCGTCGCGCAAGGTATCATTTCTGTTGGTCTAGTTTATTTAATTGTTGCGCTTGTCGTTACTTTTACAGGAACTGGTTGGATCGAATACATTTTTCCAGCGGAAGTTGTTGGTCCGATTATTATGGTTATCGGTCTGAGTTTAGCTGGTTCAGCTGCTAGCTCTGCGACAATGCTTAACAATAAATATGATTGGCGCGTCTTTGTTGTCGCTTTGGTTACACTCCTTGCGACAATTGCATTTAATATGTTCTTAAAGGGATTCTTGAGTTTGCTGCCTGTGTTGCTGGGAATTATATTTGGTTATATTGTCGCGTTAATGGTTGGTCTAGTTGACCTAAGCCCAGTTGCTTCAGCGCACTGGTTCCAATTACCTAACTTTGAAACCTTTATTGGTAAAAATGGCTTCGTCTTTTATCCGGCAGCGGTGCTGAGCATGGCGCCTTTGGCGTTAGTAACCCTATCAGAACATTTAGGTCATTTGATGGTATTGTCTAAAATTACTGGGCATGATTTTTTCGCTAATCCTGGCTTGAAACGTACGTTAACTGGTGATGGTACGGCTTCAGTAGTCGCTGGATTGGTTGGTGGACCTGCAGTAACGTCATACGGGGAAAACATTGGTGTGATGCAGTTAAGTCGTGTTTACTCAGTATGGGTTATTGGTGGTGCGGCATTTTTCGCCGTTGTTTTCAGTTTCATTGGTAAGTTATCTGCATTGATTTCAACTATTCCTGGTGCCGTTACTGGTGGTGTTGGTTTCATGCTTTACGGTGTCATTGCGGCGGCGGGACTGCAGGTCATTGTAGACAATAAGGTTGATTACAGTAAAAAGCGCAATTTAATGATTGCTGCACCGATTCTTGTGGTTGGTATTGGTAATTTCCATTTACAGTTAAGTTCGCAAGTGGACTTTTCAGGTGTCGCTATTGCTACCGTTTTGGGAATTGTGTTGAATCTAGTTTTGCCAAAAGTGGCTGCTAGTGAAAAGTAATTTGAATAAACTTTGCGAAAAGGTGTTGTGTTAGGCTAAAAATGCTGAAACACAACCCTTTTTTGATTGAAATTGTGATGAAATAATCTTGTTGCCAATCGAAATTAATCAGTCAAAATTTTAATTTATGGGCGTTGATAACTATGTTGACAACCTTACAAAGTCAAGATAATAAAAAGTTTGTGAAAAAGGTCGCGCTAAGTGGTTGAAATTCAAACTGAAAGGCGTATCATAGATTTATATTATGACGAATAGCCGAAATACTTACGACCATTTCGCCAAATATTTGAGAAAGGAGAAGGCGCATGGATGACCCAATGGCAACGTTTGAGTTTCTTGGTTTGACCTTTGATTGGACCACCATTATTTCAACGTTGCTGGCTATGGCGATTGTTGTCATTGTCTCAGTTGTATTGACCCGCAATCTTAGTGTAAAACCTAACAAGCGGCAAAATGTGATTGAATATTTGTTAGATTTCACGAACGGTATCGTTGGTGGACAACTATCAAAAAAACAAGCACGTCAATTTGGTTTGTTCGCATTTACATTGTTTTTCTTTATAATTGTGTCAAACGAAATGGGCTTGCTGTTACAAATTAAGCTTGGTGATGGTGTGACTTATATTAAGTCACCAACGGCCAACCCAATTGTAACAATGACTTTGGCAATTATGTCGTTAATGGTAGCTCATGGTATGGGCGTGCAGGAACTTGGCTTTAAGGGCTATATCAAGAATATGTTCTTCACACCGTATTCATGGATGTTACCATTGAATATTATCGAACAATTAGCCAATTTCTTGACGTTGTCACTGCGTTTGTTTGGTAACATCTTCGCTGGTGAAATGTTGCTGACACTCGTAGCTAACAGTTTGGCATGGCCAGGACACTTTAATGGTCTTTGGTCAGTGTTGTCATTGCCAATCGAAATGGTTTGGCAAGGATTTTCACTCTTTATTGGTGCCATTCAAGCATACGTATTTGTTATTTTGACGGGTGTGTTTATTTCACAATTGTCAGGTAATGAATAGTGTTGTTGGAGCAAATGGGATTTGTGCCACAATCACACTAAACCTAGTTGTTTAATGGGGTTATGACACGAGTTGGTTTGCCAAAAGAACGCGAGAGCGTATCATCTATATAGTATAAAGTGTGTGGTATGGGGACCCCTACTACACGGTACAATAAGGAGAAATCTAATGGATTTGCACAATCTTGGTGTAATCGCAGCAGGTCTTGCAGCTGCTGGAGCTGCCGTTGGTGGTGGTATTGGTAACGGTGTTTTGATCTCACAGTTCTTGGCAGGTATGAGCCGCCAACCTGAACTTGAAAGTCGTTTGTTGTCACGTATGTTCTTGGGTGTCGCGTTGGTCGAAGTTATGCCAATTTTGTCAATCGTCTTCGCCTTCATGTTGATGGGCAAGTAATCACATAATAGTAGCGGAGGAAAATCATGTTGGGATTAACAACATTAGCAGCACTTCCATTGGGAAATATGCTGTTTATTATCATTGCCTTCCTCTTGTTGATGCTCATTTTGAAGAAGGTGGCCTACGGACCATTGACAAAAATTCTTGACGAACGTGCAGATAAAATTTCTTCTGATATTGATGGAGCTGAATCAGCTCGTCAAGAGGCAGAACAATTAGCATCACAACGTCAATCTGAGCTAGCCGAGACGCGTCAAAACGCCACAAAAGTGGTAGCAGATGCCAAGGCAAGTGCTCAAAAGCAAAGTGATTCATTGATTGCTGCTGCAACTGATCGCGCAGCTTCAATTAACCAACAAGCTCAGACGGATGCACAAAAGCTCAAGGATGACGCAATTTCTGGTGCAAAAGATGATGTAGCAGCCCTTTCAGTGGCTATTGCGTCAAAGTTGATGCAAAAGGAATTGTCGTTGAATGATCAACAAGCATTAATTGATGCTTACATTTCAGATTTAGAAACTAAATAAGGAGTATTGGGATGGCAAAAAATATTAAAGATATTGCTGACCAATACGCCAAAGCAATTTTTGAGCTAGCAAGTGAACAAAATCAGCTTGATGATGTCTTGCGTGACTTAGAAACGATTCAAAAGTTAATCACTGAGAATCCAAGTTTTGTAACTGTTGTGACTGCTTCGGATTTAACGACGACAGATCGTGAACAATTGTTACAGACGCTCACAAAAGGCGCAGCGGAGTCAATTCAAAATTTGGTTAAGCTGTTGGCACGTAATGATCGCATAGACATTTTGTCTTTGGTCATTGATCAATTTGTCAATCATTATAATGAGGCCAAAGGTATCGTTGATGTCAAAGCAACGACAGCTGTTGCTTTAGATGACCAACGTTTAGATAAATTAGCGACCGTATTTGCAACCAAGACGGGTGCAAAACAAGTTAATATTGAAAACGTAGTTGATAGCAGCATCCTTGGTGGTGTTATCTTGCAATCACAATCAATTTTGATTGATGGTAGCTTACAAACAAAAATTGCCAAAATGAAGGCACAATTATTAGGTTAGTGAGGAAGAATAATGGCTATTCAAGCTGAAGAAATATCTGCTTTAATTAAGCAACAGCTCGAAAAGTTCGACACAACGCTAACTGTAGAAGAAGTGGGAACTGTCACTTATGTTGGTGATGGTGTGGCCCGTGCAACTGGCTTGGCTAACGCCTTGGCTGGTGAACTTGTCGAATTTGCTAATGGCACTTACGGCATGGCCCAAAACCTCGAATCAAACGAAGTCGGTATCATCATTCTTGGTGGTTTTGACGACATTCGTGAAGGTGACACAGTAAAGCGTACTGGCCGTATCATGGAAGTGCCAGTTGGCGAACAATTAATCGGACGCGTTGTAAATGCTTTGGGTCAACCAATTGATGGATTGGGTGATATCAAAACTGATAAGACACGCCCTGTTGAAGTAAAAGCACCCGGTGTTATGCAACGTAAATCAGTTTTTGAACCGTTGCAAACTGGAATTAAAGCAATCGATGCCCTTGTTCCTATTGGACGAGGACAACGTGAATTGATTATTGGTGACCGTAAGACTGGTAAAACGTCTTTGGCTATCGATACAATTTTGAACCAAAAAGATCAAAACATGATTGTTATCTATGTGGCTATTGGTCAAAAGGATTCAACTGTGCGTACACAAGTTGAAACTTTGCGCCAAATGGGTGCTATGGATTACACAATCGTTGTTAACGCTGGTCCTTCTGAACCAGCTCCTATGTTGTATTTGGCGCCTTATGTCGGTGCAGCAATGGGTGAAGAATTTATGTACAATGGCAAGCACGTGTTGATCGTGTACGACGATTTGTCAAAGCAGGCTACGGCTTACCGTGAACTGTCATTGATTCTTCGTCGTCCGCCCGGACGTGAAGCTTATCCCGGTGATGTTTTCTACTTGCATTCACGTTTGCTAGAACGTGCTGCCAAGTTAAGTGATGAATTAGGTGGTGGTTCAATGACTGCTTTGCCATTCATCGAAACACAAGCCGGCGATGTTTCAGCATATATTCCAACCAACGTTATTTCAATTACCGATGGTCAAGTGTTCTTGGATGCTGATCAATTCTATGCTGGTGTTCGTCCTGCTATTGATGCTGGAACTTCTGTTTCTCGTGTTGGTGGTGATGCACAAATCAAAGCTATGAAGAAGGTTGCTGGTACGTTGCGTTTGGATTTGGCTTCTTTCCGTGAATTGGAAAGTTTCGCCCAATTCGGATCTGACTTGGATTCAGCGACACAAGCAAAGTTGGCTCGTGGTCGCCGCACAGTTGAAGTGCTGAAGCAACCATTACACAAGCCAATGCCAGTACAACATCAGGTTGTTGTCTTGTATGCTTTGACACATGGTTACTTGGATGATGTTGCTGTCGAAGATATTCAACGTTTCCAAGATGAATTAATTGCTTATGTTGACGCCAATGCGTCTGGTTTGTTTAAGACAATTGTTGAAACCAAGAACTTACCTGAAGAGGCTGATTTGAATGCAGCAATTGAGGCCTTTAAGGCTGGCTTTGCTGGATCTGAATCAGCAGAATAAAAGGAGGCGCTGCAATGGCTTCTTTGCAAGATATTCAGCGTCGTATTTCATCAACTAAGAAAACGCGCCAAATTACGAGTGCCATGCAAATGGTTTCAACGGCCAAGTTGAGTCAAATTCAAAAGTATAGTGCTGGATATGGTGCTTATGCTGCTCGTTTAGAGACGGTGGTTGAACATCTTGTCTCTGCACATCTTTTCGATAATGCGGATGCTGAACATATTCCGTTGATTGCACAACGTCCAATCCAAAAAACAGGTATCTTGGTGGTAACATCAGACCGTGGTTTGGTTGGTTCATATAACGCCAACGTTATTAAGCAAACCAATGCATTATTAGAGAAATTGAATTTGGATACCACTAACACAGCTATTCTTGCTGTGGGTGGTAATGGTGCCGATTTCTACAAAAAACGTGGGTTTGAAGTGATTTTAGAACATCGCGGTGTCTCGGATGTGCCATCATTCAACGAAATTCGTTCTGTTGTCAAAACAGTAACGAGTTTGTATGAAACTGGCGTATTTGATGCCTTGCATGTTGTGTATAACCACTTCGTTAACCGATTGACTAGTGAGTACCGTGATGTCCAGTTATTGCCACTAACGACAGATACGTTGGAAGCAATGGGTGGAACAGAAGCGCAAAAAGCGGAACTAGACGTTCAATCTACGTATGAAATCGAACCAGACACAACGGCAGTGTTGAATGTTGTCTTACCACAATTTGCACAAAGCTTAGTGTATGAAGCGGTGCTTGACGCAAAAACGGCTGAACATGCGGCTTCATCAACTGCGATGAAGGGCGCTACTGATAACGCTAAGGACCTAATTGGTCGTTTAGAGTTACAGTTTAACCGAGCACGTCAAGCAGCGATTACGACCGAAATTACAGAAATTACTGGTGGTATGGCTGCGTTAGAGTAAGCCGACTGTCACATTAAATAAAACACAACTACTGTTTGTGTAGCATGCATCAATAATTGCCCGATATCAAAACTATTTGTGATGACACATTTGGACAGATGATAAAGGTAATTCAGTTATTGATGTTTATCATGAAAGGAAACGACAATGAGTACTGGAAAAGTCGTACAAGTGATTGGTCCGGTCGTTGATGTTGCGTTTGAAGCTGGCCAACAAGTGCCAGATATTAACAATGCGCTTGTCATTGACAAAGGCGAAGGCCAAACATTAACAGTTGAAGTATCTTTGGCATTAGGTGACGGGATTGTCCGTAGTATTGCCATGGATTCAACAGATGGACTTCAACGCGGTATGTCAGTCACTGATACTGGTAAGCCAATCCAAGTCCCAGTTGGTGAAGCAACATTAGGACGCGTGTTCAACGTTTTGGGAGAACCTGTCGACAACAATGGCGAAATTGCCAATGATGTCCCACGTAGTTCAATCCACCGTGAAGCGCCTAAATATGACGAATTAACAAACTCAACCGAAATTTTGGAAACGGGTATTAAGGTTATTGATTTATTGGCACCTTATGTTCGTGGTGGAAAAATTGGTTTGTTTGGTGGTGCCGGTGTTGGAAAAACAGTTCTAATCCAAGAATTGATTCACAATATTGCACAAGGACACAATGGTATTTCAGTCTTCACAGGTGTCGGAGAACGTACCCGTGAAGGTAATGATATGTACCACGAAATGGAAGAATCAGGCGTTTTGAAACAAACAGCCATGGTTTATGGTCAAATGAACGAACCACCAGGTGCACGTATGCGTGTTGCTTTGACTGGTTTGACAATGGCTGAAAACTTCCGTGACAATGAAGGTAAGGATGTGTTGTTGTTTATTGATAACATTTTCCGTTTCACTCAAGCTGGTTCTGAAGTGTCAGCCTTGTTGGGCCGTATTCCATCAGCCGTTGGTTACCAGCCAACGTTGGCAACAGAAATGGGACAATTGCAGGAACGAATTACTTCAACTAAGAAGGGTTCAGTTACCTCAATTCAAGCCGTTTATGTGCCTGCCGATGATTATACTGATCCGGCGCCTGCCACAACATTTGCGCACTTGGATGCAACAACCAACTTGGAGCGTTCATTGACACAGCAAGGTATTTATCCTGCGGTTGATCCTCTAGCATCAACTTCATCAGCTTTGGATCCACAAATCGTTGGTCAAGAGCACTATGAAGTTGCTACTGAAGTGCAACGTACTTTGCAACGTTATCGCGAATTGCAAGATATTATCTCAATTTTGGGTATGGATGAATTGTCAGATGAAGAGAAAACGACTGTTAACCGTGCACGTCGTATTCAATTCTTCTTGTCACAACCATTCTCAGTTGCTGAGACGTTTACTGGTATCAATGGTGAATATGTACCAGTTGCTGAAACTGTACGTTCATTCAAGGAAATTTTGGATGGCAAATATGATGATTTGCCTGAAGATGCGTTCCGTAACGTTGGTGCTATTGAACAAGTTGTTGAAAAAGCCAAGACAATGGCCCAATAAGGGGGTATTGACATATGGCAGATGAAACAACTGCAACACACGGCATCCAAGTTCAAATTGTTACGCCAGCTGGGGATATTTACAATGAAAGCGGTATTGATATCGCAATTGTAAATACGCAAGGTGGTCAAATTGGAATTATGGCAAAACACGTTCCTATCTTAGCTGCATTGACGATTGATGAATTAATTGTCAAGCGTGGTGATGATAAAGAATCATTGGCCGTAAATGGTGGTATTGCTGAATTTTCTAATAACATTTTGACAGTGATTGCTGACAGTGCTGAAACATCTGACACAATTGATGTGTCACGTGCTGAAAGTGCTAAAGAACGTGCGGAAGCACGTTTAGCTCATGCCCAAGATGACAACAATGACGAAGAACTAAAGCGTGCACGTATTGCTTTGATGCGTGCCGTTAACCGAATTCACGTTGCTGCCTTGAAATCTGGACGTTAAATCAATTTACAAAAACCTCGAAATAGTTATTTCGGGGTTTTTATGATGGCATTAATTTGTATAAAAAGCGCTTACAAACTAAACGTTCGTATTTTTATTAAAAATCATGACGAATGTTCAGAACGTCCCGTACGTTAATTTTAAAAATGAGGAAATACTTAATAATTATTTTGCTATGATGATGATTTTTTTGGTAAAGTAGTATCTGGACAGACATTGAATTTTTCTTGACAAAAGTTTGACGAAAATTTGACAATGCTTGTGTAGAATAAACTGGTAACGCAATGGTTACTAAAACGAGAGAGACCGTTAAGGTCACAGGAGAACTGAATCATGAAACAGACTGCTAAGCAGATCATCCGTTTGAGTATGGTTTTTGCTGTTGCATTGATTGCTTTTGCAACATTGAGTGTGCAGAGCGCAAGTGCAGCAACTAAGACAATCAAGGAATTGAAAATCTATTTTGTTCCTTCAAAGCAACCTGATCAAATTGTAACAGCAACTAAGCCATTGAAAGGCTTGTTGAAAGCACAATTAAAAAAGCAAGGTTATAATGTTAAGAATGTTGATATCAAAGTAGGTACAAGTTATGAAGCTGCCGGAGAAGCGCTAACATCAGGGACTGCCGATGTTGGTTTCATTCCGGGTGGTACTTATGTGATGTATGAAGACGGCGTTCAAGTTTTGTTAACCGCAACTCGTGCTGGTTTAAATAAAGACTTTACTTCTGCTGCAAAGTGGAATGATGGTAAAGCGACTGAACCTACTAAAAAGCAAGCAGCGACATATCGTTCATTGTTTATCGCTGGTCCTTCTGCAAAGGGACAGGAATTGGCTAAGAAAATCAATGCAGGTAAAAAGTTGACATGGAAAGATTTGAACTCTGCTAAGTGGGGCTTGTCATCAACCACTTCTTCAGCCGGCTATATTTATCCATCATTGTGGTTGAATAAAAAGTACAATAAGACAGTGACTGACTTGTCAAATACAGTTCAGGTTGATTCATACGGTTCAGGTATGGCACGTTTAGCTTCTGGACAAATTGATATTTTGCCAGTTTATGCAGATGCACGTCGTGATTTTGCGGACGCATGGACAAAAGATTATAAGCAATCAAAGTCAATTTGGGCTGAAACAAATGTTATCGGCGTTTCACAACCAATCTACAACGACACAATTTCTGTTTCAAAGAAGTCAAAGATTATGACTAAGAAGTTTAAGTCAGCTTTGTCAAAGTCATTTATCAAATTGGCTAAGACTAAAGAAGGTAAAAAAGTGATTGCAATCTATTCACACGAAGGTTATGTTAAGGCAAAGTCATCTAACTATGACGGTGAACGTGCAGCACAAAAAGTGTTAAAAGAGTCAACTAAGTAAAAATCAACGACATTAATAAGCGGCTCCAGGGCTGCTTTTTATTGCGTTTGGTGCCTTAAATGGCGCCAATACATATTATAGTTTAGGAAGAAAAAATGATTAAATTTGAGCATGTTTCAAAAACGTACCCCAACGGTGTGAAGGGTTTGCAAGATATCAATTTAGAAATTGAAGATGGTGAATTTGTGGGGATTATCGGCATGTCTGGTGCTGGAAAGTCTACTTTTATTAGAACTATTAATCGGTTGAATGACATCACTGAAGGTAAATTGACGGTTGACGGTGTCGAAATTTCTAACTTGAAAGGGAAAGCATTACGCCGATTTCGTCGCAAGGTGGGTATGATTTTTCAGTCATATAACTTGGTGCCCCGTATTACGGTTATTCGTAATGTTATGAGTTCATTAGTACCAGATATGCCATTATGGCGAGTCATTTTGGGGCTATTCTCAAAGAATGATAAAATGCGTGCGTTAGAGGCGCTAGATCGTGTTTCGATGTTAGATAAGGCTTTTGTTAGAACTGATCAATTGTCTGGTGGACAGCAACAGCGTGTGTCATTGGCAAGAACTTTGGCACAAAATCCATCAGTGCTTTTGGCGGATGAACCAGTGGCTGCACTTGATCCTGTCACAGCGCATGAGGTAATGGACGATTTTAAACGCATTAATGACGAACTTGGTCAAACCGTTTTGATCAATATTCACCATGTCGACCTAGCTCTGGATTATGCCAAACGTATCATTGGTATTCGTTCTGGACGTGTGGTATATGACGGACCAGTTTCTGGTGTAACACAAGAAATTTTAGATAATATCTATTCAAAAGATGAGGCCGAATAATGTGGTGGTATGATAAATTATTTAAAGCTAAGAAATACACGTTAGCCAACGGTAAAACAGTCAGCCAAAAGTTTACGAGAACACCATTGATTTTGCTGATACTGTTAATTATTTTAATTATTTCAGTTGTTGTGACTGGTTTTAGTTTACCAACCTTATTTGCTAATTTTCAGCAGTTTTGGGTGGTCTTTGGCGATTTATTTCCACCAAAGTGGTCTTATTTTCCATCGGTTTGGCAACCCTTAATTGATACGATTAAAATGTCACTATTTGGATCTTTCTTTGGTGCAGTGGTGGCCCTGCCATTAGCAATATTGGCGGCTAACAATGTTACTAATAATCGATTCGTCAATCTTATTGTGCGGTTTGCGTTGACAGTGTTGCGGACATTGCCAACATTAGTTGCCGCCCTAATTGCGACTTATATTTTTGGATTAGGCACATTTGCTGGTACGGTTGCTATCTTTATGTTTAGTTTATCTTTTGTTGGTAAACAACTATTTGAGTATATTGAAACAGTGGACATGGGGGCGTATGAAGCCTTGATTGCCACAGGTGCAAATGCACCGCGAGCGTTTGTTACGGCTATTATGCCACAAATTTTGCCGACTTATTTGTCGACATCGTTATTTGCTTTTGAAGGTAATGTTCGCTATGCTGCCATTTTAGGTTATGTTGGCGCTGGTGGTATTGGTATGATTTTGAACCAAAAAATTGGTTGGCGTGAATTTCAAAGTGTTGGCATGATCTTGGTTTCATTATTTGTTGCCGTGGTGCTGATTGAAACATTGAGTCAACAACTACGAAAATTCTTGAGTTAAGGAGAACAACATGAATAAAAAACTAGAAGCTGTTCTGCTGACACAACCTAAACGTGCGAAATACTATATCACCGCTGCTATCATTGTATTGATTGCCTTGGTTTGGTCATCATCTGCTGTCAATCAAATGACTTTGACTGACAAAGGATGGCGAATTGGTTGGAATATCCTAGAAGGAATTGTGACACCAGACAAAGACCTATTATTCGGTGGTGGTGATACTGGTGTTGCCTATTTGATTTTGCAAACAATCGCAATTTCTTTTCTTGGGACACTAGTTGGTGCAATTATTGCGGTGCCATTGTCATTTATTTCAGCTACAAATATAGTGCCAAAACCAGTTGTCGTGGTAACACGATTTGTGATTATGGCGATTCGGACAGTACCATCATTGGTATATGGTTTGATGTTTATTCGCGTCACTGGGCCAGGACCATTTGCCGGTGTGATGACACTGGCAGTTGTCTCTATCGGTATGATTTCAAAACTATTTATTGAGACAATTGAAGATTTGGATTCGGGCATCTTGGAATCATTAGATGCAGCGGGTAGCACATTTTTCCAAAAAATCCGTTATGGTGTTTTGCCACAACTCAGTTCAGACTTTATCTCAATTCTTGCTTACCGATTTGATATGAATCTACGTGAAGCCACTATTTTAGGACTGGTTGGTGCTGGGGGCATTGGTGCGCCAATGATTTTTGCAATGAGTGGGTATGAGTGGCACAAAGTTGGGGCCATTCTAATTGGTCTGTTTGTGCTAATTTTTGTCATTGAGTACTTATCAGATAAATTACGTCAGCACTTACTACATGGTTAGAAGATGGGCAGCCTCATTGGCTGCCTTGTTTTTGAAAGAAGGAATTTAATGAAGCATTTCAAGTTATATTACACTTCGGATGTTCACGGTTACTTATGGCCAACTGACTACATTCAAAGCGGTTCACAACCACAAGGCCTTATCAATGTGGCCGCGAATTATCAAAAAGATGGCAATACACTAGTGATTGATGGTGGTGACATGTATCAAGGATCACCACTACTACAATACCTTAAGAAAAATAAAGACATTGACGCAGTATCAGACATGATGAATATGGCAGGATATGACTATGTTACGCTTGGTAATCATGACTTTAATGCGGGCTATGACGAACTCCAGAAACATTTGGCAAATCTGAATGCAACTGTGTTAGCTGAAAATGTTACAGATGAGAGTGGACAAACCTTATATCCTGCAGAAATTAAGACTCTAGCTGATGGCACAAAAGTTGGTTTAATTGGTTTAGTGACAGACTATATTAATATTTGGGAGAAACCAGAACATCTCGCAGGTATTAAAATTGAATCACCTTTGATTAAAGCGGCTCAAACTATCGCGCGTCTGCGCCAATCAGCTGATGTTGTAATAGGTATTTATCATGGTGGTTATGAGCGTGACTTGGATTCCGACAAGGTAATTAGTACAACATCTGAAAATATTGCTTGGCAACTCACCGCAGAACTTGATTTGGATATTTTATTGACAGCACATCAGCATGGTCAAGTGCCGGCCCAGTTAATTAACGACACATTAACGCTACAATTACCTAATCAAGCTAAGTTTTTCGCACAAATTGATGGCGAGCTAAGAGACGGGAAATGGTTATTCACTGCATCAACAAATGCTGCTGGCACGACTAGCCAACCTGACATGCTTAAAGCCTTGCAACCACTCAATGACAAAGTTGAAGCGTGGTTGGATCAGCCAATCGCTAATTTGACATCATCTGTTGCAGTTGCAGAACCGTTAACTTTGGCGCAATACGGTAATGATGTTTTGCGCTGGGTAGCAGCAGTACAACTGGCTGCTACCGGTGCGCAAATTACATTGCAAGGCTTAAACAACAACCCGTCAAGTTTGCCAAAACGGTTGACACTCAGATCAATTTTGCAAAATTACCCATTTGATAATACATTGGTCACGAAACGTATTTCTGGTGCTGATTTACGCGTTGGATTGGAGCATACAGCAAATTATTTTGTTATCGAAGATCAGAAACTAGCGGTTAACCCTGATTGGTTGAAACCAAAAGTGGAACATTATAACTACGACTTGGCGTTTGGTATTGATTATGAAATTGATGTCCGTAAGCCAATAGGACAACGTATTACAAAATTAAAGTATCAGGGCGAAGATATTCAAGATAGCGATTATTTTAGTGTTGCGATGAACAATTATCGTGCTGTCGGTGGTGGTGATTACAAAGCTTATGCTGATTCAGAGACGATTTATTCGGGTGATAAGGCTGTTCAAGATATGTTAGTCGCCTATTTTGAGAATCATAATCAGTTACCAGAGAAGCCACAATTACAGTTAAAAGTCCGATATTAATCCTTTATTGTAAATCTTAAGATTTTTATAAGACAATTAGTATGGTAAATGTATAATAAATAATAGTATGTAATGTTCCTGATATGAAACAGATGTTTGCTTATTATATTCAGCGACTAAACTAATACTCGTAAGTTAATTACATGACTTCATCAATTCGGATGTTGTCATCTTCGAACAGACAACTTAGGAGTACAAATACATAATGTTTAATATTAAGAAGACTTTGACCATCGCTGCTGGTGTTGCAGGTGCCTTTGCCTTTGGTGGTGCACATGCTAGTGCCGACACAACAACAGCCCCATCAGACTATGTTGTGCAATCTGGTGACACATTGAACAAATTGTCAGCAAAGTATGGTGTTTCAGTTGACACAATTGCGACTAATAACAACATTTCAAACGTTAACTTGATCGTTGTTGGTCAACATTTGTCATTTGCCACAGCAACTAAAGCGGCAGCAACGACTGCACAATCAACAACGACTGCAGCAGCAACGACAAGCACAACGACAACAACTACCACTACTACTTCATCTTCAGCAACAACGTCAACTTCAAGTGACAGCTCTAATTCTGCTGCATTGAATGCTTTGATTGCTCGTGAATCAGGTGGTAATGTTAACGCTACAAACGGTCAATATTATGGTATTGGTCAACTTTCAGCACAAGCCCGTGCCATCTACGGTGGTAACACAGCTGATTATAACGACCAATTGAATGCCATGAAGGCGTATATTGCAGCACGTTACGGTACAGCTGAAAATGCTTGGGCACACTCACAAGCAACTGGTTGGTATTAATTTTTTAATCAAACCATGATATCAAAACATCCTCAATTTGCGGGGATGTTTTTTTAGTTAAGAAAAGTTATGGTAATTAACCATAACTTTAATGTGCCAATTGTTTGTGTCACATCGAGTGGGCACTAGTAAAAATGATATTCACGGATGTACGTCGAATCTTGCCACTGGTCAACTCGTGACACAGTAACATATCGTGTTACAATATTGATATGCAAATAAATTACGATTTTTTAGACTCATATACATTTAAAAATAAGCAAATGACCGTGCGTAATCACGTCGTAATGGCTCCGACAACATTACGTGCGTCTTTTGAAGATGGTAGTGTAACTGATAATGAGTTGCGCTATTACCAAATGCGCAGCGGTGGTCCCGGAATCATTGTGAGTGAAGTTGCACATGTCAATAATTTAGGAAAAGGTTGGGAAGGTGGTATTTCCGCCGCTGATGACGACAAAATTGCGGGGCTATCACGTTTAGCCAGTGCAATACAATCAGGCGGTGCAAAAGCGATACTGCAATTATTTTCTGCTGGCCGGCAGACAACTACTGCGATATTGCGTGGGCATCAACCGGTATCTGCGTCAGCTGTTGCGTATCCACGTGGCGACTTTGAAACGCCACGCGCGTTAACCCATCAAGAAATTGCGCAAACAATTGATGACTTTGCTGCTGCAACAAAAAGAGCTATTTTGGCTGGGTTTGATGGTGTTGAACTTCATGGCGCGAATTTGTATTTGATGCAACAGTTCTTTTCACCTGACAGTAATCAACGTGATGACATTTGGGGTGGAACATTGGAGAAACGGATGCGTTTTGGTTTAGCGGTTACTGCTAAGGTCGCGCAAACCATCGAGCAGTATGCTGATCGGCCATTTTTACTCGGCTATCGTCAATCACCTGAAGAACCAATGACACCGGGGATTACATTGCAAGATTCGTTAGCTTTTGTCAACAAATTAATTGACTTGCCAGTTGATTATCTACATTTGTCATTGAAAGATGCCTTTCAAACACCGTTTAAAGATAAGAATGATCAGACAAAAATTGTTGATTATTATCGACAGGCACTACCAGACGACTTTCCACTGATGGTGGCTGGCTTAGTAAAACAGCCTATGCAAGTTGAAGAGCTGATGGATACTGGTGTGACTTTTGCGGCCATAGGGCGTGAATTGATTGTTGAACCCAACTGGGTGCAAAAGGTGAAGATGAATGATGAACGGGCAATTCGGTATGCCATTTCGCCATCAGATTTCGACTTGTTGGGTGTCCCCAAACCATTGGAACAATGGTTATTGACACGCTTTAAGAATGGATTACCGGTGACGACAGATCTGGAATTTGATCCGAACAAGCCTTGGCGTTATTACAAAAGTACACCGGTCAAAGTGCCAAAACGAATTGATCCAACAAAACTGATGACTTTGAAGAAAAAGGGTTGACGAGTATTTGAATTCTTGGTATACTAATATAGTTGTTTAGCGAGAGCGAACAACAACTGACCATGGCTCGTTGGTCAAGTGGCTAAGACGCTGCCCTTTCACGGCGGAATCGAGAGTTCGATTCTCTCACGAGCTACTAAAAGTCGCAACTTCGGTTGCGGCTTTTTGTGTGCTCTCAGACGTTTAATGCATTATTTTTTTTAAAATGAACTGTCGCTGATAAAAAGTAGTATGATATAAATAATCAATGCTAAAATGATAGGATGGCACGTCATGTAGCGTATGTTATCCATTAAGCAAAATCGGGGGAATAATAATGATGACATGGAAGACACCAGATAAAAATTGGTTGCTAGACAATTTGGTTGATTTAATTTTAGATGAAACCATTACGAGTGCTGAACGTGATATATTTGTTAGCAATAAAACCCAACTAGAAAAGAGTCAAAATGATCGCGCTGTGGCTGCGTCGCTCAAAAGAAGTTTATCGCGGCTTGCAGTCGAGCGACGGTTGACATCTGCATCGACAAAGTTTCTTGTCGAATTATCTCAGCGCTATATTGGTGCAAACGATATGGGCGGTCGTGATGTTTTGTTCAGTATTTGATTTAACAATTTTGATGAGATAGCTGCTTATCAGTCGCAACGTTGGTTGCGGCTTTTTTATTTTGATTGCTCACTAAAAAAGCACTTCATGATTGAAGTGCTAGTGATTAGGCGTGTTTATGATTGACGGTCGCTGAAATAGCTTTGGCAACAATATCATCAAATTGATTAGCTTCAAAATTATCTAGACCAGCGCGTGTGGAGCCACCCGGTGATGCAACGCTATTCATGAGTGTGACGGCGTCGCTGCCTGACTGATTTAGAGTGCTTGCAGAACCTAAAACAGTTTGCGTTGCAATACTTGCAGCTTGTTTTTCGTCCAAGCCATTATCAACACCTGCTTTGGTCAATGCGTCAATGAACTTGAAGACATAGGCAGGACCGGAACCGGCAATGGCAGAAAATATGGCGAACTGATCTTCCTCGAGTATGACACTGTTGCCTAACAAATGCCAAAAATGAGTAACACTTTTATTTTGTTCCGCGTCTATGTTGTCGGCAAAAGCGAGCGCTGTGTTACCTTGCCCAATAGCCGAATTGATGTTGGGTAAAGCGCGAACATTGAACGCATTTGGAATAGCTTGATTTAGATCAGAAATCGTGATTTGTGCTAACACAGAGACGACGATTTTATTAGTGAAATTAAGCGTAGCGCCAATGTCTGTTAACTGATTAGGTAAAAACGCTAATATGATGATGTCACTTTGGTTAATAACTGTTTGTGAATCAGCAGCATTGATGTGAAGTTTCTCTGCCAACGACTTGGCACGGTGTGGTGAAGACACGTAAATATCTGCTGGATCAACATTCGCGTGCAACAGTCCTTTCATCATCGCCGTCGCCATGTTGCCGGCACCAATAAACCCGTAGGTCATAACAATACCTCCAATTAATTAAGTTTATTTATATTATAACTGAAATAGTCGAAGCACTTGCTACTTTTTGGTGATAATTGGTTTGGGTTTAAGTAAACCAGTCATTGCTGCTGCAACAAGCATTAACAACGCAGCAGTTAAAAAAGTGATGTGGACGCCATGCAAATTGACAAGTAAACTACTAGCTTGTTGGTGGTGCAGCTGATAATTAGTGGCGCTTTTTGTCATAATTGTTACCAAGGCTGCCGTACCAAACGAAGCAGCCAACTGACGAATCGTTGTAAACATGGCCGAACCATCAGGGATGATGTTAAGAGGTAGTGCATTAAATGCTTCAGTTTGGATCGGCATCAGAACCAAGACTAGCCCCAGCTGCCGTACAAATTGTCCAATGACAGCGAACCAAAGTGGCGTTGTCAACGTTAATGAGGCAAGAATAAAAGTACCCACAGCGGTAATTAAGATACCGGTAAGGGTGAGATATTTGGCACCATAGCGATCATATAAGCGGCCACTCCATGGTGACAAAAAGGCTGTAACCAATGCCCCGGGGAATAAAACCAAACCAGAAATAAAGGCAGAAGCACCACGGACATTTTGCATATAAAGTGGTAACATTAACGCACCACCGTACATAGCCATCATCAAAACAATATTAATCAAAACAGCAACATTGAACTCTCGATGAGAAAAAACGCTCATGTTAAGCAATGGCGTTGACGTATGCAATTGATGAAGGATGAATAATGTTGTGACAACCAAGCCAATTACCACAAACCCCCAAACAGTAAAGTCATGCCACGGGGTACCGCCTGCATTTGAAAAGCCATAAAGTAACGATCCTAAACCAATACTTGATAGAATAACACCGAGCATATCGAACTTTAATCGTTTTGGTGTGCCAATGTTGTTTAAGAGAAAATATGCCAGAATAAAATTAGCAATAATGAGGGGTGCAACAATATAAAATAGAAAACGCCAATTCAGATTAGTTACGATAAATCCAGACAAGCTCGGTCCTAAGGCTGGCGCAAAGTTTAGCGCCAACCCAATCGTTCCCATTGCCGATCCACGACGATCAGGGGCAAATAAATTCATCACAACGACATTCATTAATGGTCCAAAAACACCGGCGCCCATTGCTTGAATCATACGACCCGTGATCAAAATTTCAAAGTTAGGCGCAAAGCCAGCTGTAATCGTTCCAATCGCAAATAGACCAACCGCTGTCAGATAAAGCGCACGTGTTGTTAGGCGTTGAATGAGGAAGGCAGTTAAAGGTACCATAATGCCATTGACTAACATATAACCATTGGTTAGCCACTGTCCTAATGCGGTTGAAATGTGAAATTCACGCATAATATCAGGTAGGGCAACGTTCATCAGTGTTTGATTTAAGAAGCCAAGGAAAGTACCAATCACTAAAATGATTAAAATTGTGCGATTTTTTTGAGATATATTCAAGTAATAACGTCCTTTCTTTTTGAAATTTTAGTTATCAAAGTGTTGCTGTTAAAAAAACAAACAAAAAACCAGTACGTATACTGGTTTTGTTTTTTAAGTCAAACTTACTTTGTCGAAGGTAATTCTTCTGACTTACCTTTGGCCCATTGTTGCAACTTTGCAATAGCAGCTTGACGTTGCTTCTTCGCAGCGCTGTGACTAACTTTGCGGGCACGGGCGAATGAGTTAAGAGGCTTCTTTAATGCCATGATAGTGCTCCTTTTTTTATCCAATGTTTTCCATACAAATAACTATTATACTGTAAAAAAATATCAATTACAAGTGCTACAATAGATATTATGGAAAAATGGTCTCAACAAACAATTGAATCTTTTCGAGAAACACTACTTCGTTGGTATGATGACGAGGGGCGTAAAACCTTACCTTGGCGGCAAAATCACGATCCTTACCGCGTAATGGTTTCAGAAATAATGTTACAGCAAACACAAGTTGCCACGGTAATCCCTTATTTTGAACGATTTATGCAGCAGTTACCAACAGTGAGCGCTTTAGCACAGGCACCTGAGGAAGTTGTGTTAAAATTATGGGAAGGACTTGGTTATTATTCGCGGGCGCGCAATTTACAAAAAGCAGCGCAGTATGTTGTTCGTGAATATGATGGTGAGTGGCCGACGACAAGTAAAGAGTTGCAGACTTTGCCGGGCGTTGGGCCATACACGGCTGCTGCGATTGCTTCAATCAGTTTTGGCGAAGTGGTACCAGCGGTTGATGGTAATCAATATCGTGTGTTTAGTCGTTTATTAAAGATTGATGCAGACATTGCACAGCCTAAGTCACGGCAAATATTTTATGATGCCATTTTGCCAATTGTTGATCCTAAACGACCGGGGGACTTTAATCAGGCAATTATGGACTTAGGTGCTAGCTATATGTCCGCTAAAAACGCTGACACGCAACATTCACCAGTCCAATCTTTTAATGCGGCCTATCGTGATGGTGTTGAAAGTCATTATCCGGTTAAAACACCCAAACCAAAACCAGTCAAGCAACTGTTTGTCGCTCATGTTTATGAGAAAAATGGCGCTCTACTTTTAGAACAAAGGCCAGAAACAGGATTGTTAGCTAATTTTTGGACGTTCCCACTAACACCAATTAATAGTGTGGAAGATATTCAAGGCAACATGCTCAATATTAAGCCCGTGGTTCATATTTTCACACATCGCCGTTGGGAAATTTGGTTGGTCAAATCGACACCGATTACGCCGGATTCACGGCAAAAATACTTTAATCAAGAAGAATTGGCAGCATTAAGTCTGCCAAAATTACAATATAAATTGCTGGAGAAATTAAATGTTTCCGAATCTGAAATATAAAAATTTGTTTTTTTGGACAATAGAATTATTAGCACTGTCGGCACTAATTTGGATTGTGTCACGGTTTGATTTTTTGATGCAGCCGATATCAGTTTTCATTTCAACGGTATTCGTTCCGTTAATTGTGGCCGGCTTTTTGTATTATGTCTTGAAACCAATCTTGACCTTACTTGAAAAAATCACCATTAAAAATCATAAAATGCCACATCAACTGGCAGTGATCATAACATTTGTGCTGTTTTTGACTGTGATTGGTGGGGCTTTAATATTGCTGGTGCCAACCTTGGTTCGTGAAATGACCAATTTGATCAATGCTTTGCCGGGATTTGCTAAGACGGTCCAATCTTATGTTAATGATACGTTGCAAAGTAAATGGTTTAACAGTTTGCATTTGTCGATTGATGTTGATGAGGTGAAAAGCGCTGTTGGAAAGTATGCAGCTTCGTTTTTGACTATTACGGCGGGGACGCTAGGCAATGTGATTTCAACAATCACGTCAGTGACCATTAATTTAGTGACAATACCGGTTGTTTTATTCTATATGTTAAGTGACGGTAATCGTCTCCTACCAGCTTTACAACGTCTTTTTCCCGATCGTTTTGCTGATAATGTCGCAGATTTGACAAATAAGATGGACCACACGATTGAAAAGTATATTTCTGGTCAAGCAATCGAGATGCTGTTTGTCGGGGTGGCAATGGCGATTGGCTACCTAATCATCGGTCAACCTTATGCTTGGCTTTTAGGGGTCATCGCCGGCATTACTAATATTGTTCCTTATGTAGGTCCCTGGATTGGTGTCATTCCTTCCTTAATAGTGGCAGGAACGCAATCTTGGAAGCAAATGATTTTGGTATTAGTGGTCATGACAGTTGTTCAGCAATTGGATGGCAACTTTATTTATCCAAATGTGATTGGTAAATCATTACAGATTCATCCGCTGACAATCATGATTTTACTGATGGTAGCGGGTAACTTGAAAGGTATCGTTGGCATGATTTTGGTGGTGCCAGTCTATGCTGTGCTCAGAACTGTCATCAAATTTGGCACACAAATGCGTGAACTTACTAAAAATAAGTGATATAATCATACCATAGAAAGAGGTATCGCAATGCAAGCATTTGATTTTGACAAAAATATTAGTATTTTACGGCAGGCAAAAGGGCAAGCAATTCCATGGCATGAGACGACATACCCGTCTTATACGGCTGATATTTTGACGTTTGCGCAAAGTTATTTTAAGTCGGATGAATATGATAGAAATTTTGATCGCACGTTGCGCCAACATCAATTTCATGAAGGTTTGGCAGAGGCAGATGTAGCCCAATTAGCGAATACGTCTCAGGATTATAGCTTAATAAGAGCAATTGTATCAGCGATTATTCGCGGTGAAAAATACACACCGGGGATGTGGCAAGCGTTGGTGCAAAATGGGATTTTACTTGATTTGTTAGTAAGAGAACGTGATTTAAAACAAAAAGCCTAATGATTGTGACTAAAATAGGACTATGAACATTAAAAGGATCGATACAGAAAATAGTGTATCGATTCTTTTTTGATGATGAAAGTGGCTAACTAATTACAATCTATCTATATGTGTCAGCGTAACTATAAAATTGTGATTTATCAGAAAAATCGGCCATATATTGGCCATTCAGACCAGCTTGTTGTCCGATCACGCCTAAATCAATAATCAGTTTTTCATCAGCTTTTGAAAAATGAAGTTTTTCAGACGAGGCCGTGATACGGATATAATTAACCATTCTGTTTATTAAAGCCTCTGGGTTTTTACTGGTGTCTATTTGTTTGTTAACTTGTAATAGAATATCAGTGATATCGCGAATACCTGGGACAATAAGCTTAGATTGTAGCGATAAGTATAATAATTCAATGTTGTGCTTTGCTTCGATTACTGTTGTAACGTTTCTTTTTGTCATTTGTTGTTTCTCCTCGCTACTTCTATGTTACGCTTATTTGTGATCAAAGGTAAATAAACGCTTGACGTATAATCATTTTTCCAGTAAAATTAAAGGGTTGTGTTAGATATGCGGGTGTGGCGGAACTGGCAGACGCGCTGGATTTAGGTTCCAGTGGAGAAATCCGTGCAGGTTCGATTCCTGTCACCCGTATAATATGGTCGCCGCCATATTATTATATTGAGGTATCTGGTATTATTTGATATAATACTTGAGTACTTTGATCTGCCGACCTAGCTCAGTTGATAGAGCACCTCACTAGTAATGAGGGGGTCGCCGGTTTGAGCCCGGCGGTCGGCATAATTTATGAAAGCTTTGAATGAGTAATTATTCAAAGCTTTTTTTGTTTAATAGGGTATACTTCTATCTGGACATCTAATCGGATTAAATATATTTTTAATGAAATTATATTGACGTTATTCTAATTAAATGTTAATATTAAAAACATGTTTATAAGAAGGAGCATCAGATTATGCAAAAAAATGTAGTAAAAAACTCCGAAAATAAGTCAGTTCTTATTCTCAACTCTCTCATTATTATTATTTAATGAGGCGGTTGATTATTTTCAGTCGCTATAAAAAAAGCGACTGGATTTGATTCTCATATTGATTATTAGTGTTTTGCTAAGTCAATCTAGTTGCAGGTATTCTAATGATTTTGACAAACTGTCAATCAAACTATTAGAGCCAACAATAGATTGGCTTTTTTATATTCTAAAATGGAGATAGAATTCAATGAAGAAGAGAACAGGTGTTATTGTAGGTGTGCTTGGGGTTGCTGTGGTAGCTGGGTTTATGTATTTTCCCGGTCAACACAACAAAAATAGTAAAAGTCAAACATTGCAGACGATGATGAAAGATGACGTTATCACAATGAGCCCCATTATGCTCACAGATATTTATTCTGCCCAAGCACAAACTCAAGTTTATGAAGGCTTGTATCGTTATAAAGGAAATCGCGTTGTCACAGGTAATGCTGTCAAAGTAGTAAAACCCACGCAAAATGGTACAGTATATACTTTTAAGATTCGTGACAATGCAAAGTGGTCAAATGGCGATAAAGTGACAGCACAAGACTTTGTTACTGCAATCCAAGCGATTGCTGATCCTAAAACAAAATCGCAAAATTCAGCTGACGCGATATCAATCATTAAAAATTATGACGATGTTCATGATGGTAAAATATCTCCCAACAAAATTGGTGCCGTAGCACTTGATGCTCACACATTGCGGATTACTTTGACACAAGCTACACCAGCTTTTGATAAGTTAGCTACTTCAATTATTCCGGTAAACACCAAAGACTATAAAAAATGGGGGACCAAGTATGGGACATCCTCAAAATATATGGTGACGAATGGTGCCTATCAGATGACAGGCTGGACAGGGACTAATTCAAGTTTTACATTTACTAAAAATGCCAAATATTGGGATGCGCAACAAGTTAAAATTGAAAAAGTTAAAGTACGTGTGATTAAAACACCGATGACCGCAGCTAATGAATTTAAGAACAAACATTTAGACATTGCACAAATATCTGATGACTATATTAAAACGTATAAGAATACAAAGTATTATCATGCAACACCACAGGCGGTTGTGCGTGGCATTTATTTTAATGAAACAAGCAATAAGACAAATAATTTACATTTACGTCAGGCTTTTGGTTATTTAATTGATCGAAATACGATTACCTCTAATATCATGAATGACGGTTCGATGCCACAATCGAACGCTGTACCAAAAGGCGTGATGTCAAATCCAACAACGGGAACTGACTTTACGACAGATGCAGGAACACAATTCAAAGTTAACAAAGAAAAGGCAAAAGAGGAGTGGAAAGCTTATTTAAAAGAGGTTGGAAAAACAAGTGAGACGTTTAACATGACGTTCGATGATGATTCCACTAGCAAGAAGGTTGGTGCATATATTCAATATGCAGCTGAGCACGAGTTTAAAGGGATAACCATCAATACAAAGTATGAACCTCACGCACAACTAGTTTCAGAAGTATTGAAGCAAGATTTTGACATGGCGAATGTTGGTTTAAGTGTTAGTGTACCAGATGCTGCCTATCCATTAGCTATTGGAAAATCTGGTTATGGTTTGAATTTCTCAAAAGTTAATGACACAGATTACGATGCCTATTTGGACAAGGCTGCCAAAGAAGCTAATAATCCTAAAGAACGTTATCAAACCTTACAAACTGCCAATAAATATTTCACTAAGACAAAAGCTTATATGGTGCCGATTTATCAGCCAGTAACAGCAAATGCTGTTACTGATAAAGTTGGTGGTTTTCAAGGAAATAGTTTCCACTCGCCAGCCTATCAAGATATGTACTGGAAATAAAATAGAAAAGGATATTTAAAATGACAACGACTAAATACTATAACTTTAATGGATTCAATGATAAAACAGGTGATTTTGAAACGAATAAGTATGTGATTGTTAACAATGAAACAGGGCGCTACGTTGAAGTTGGAAATGGCGCGGGACCTAGTGCGACCAAGAGCGTGGATTTTCAAGGGAAATATCTAATGCCAGGATTGATTAATGCTCATATTCATGTCGACTCTGATGTCTACAATGAATTTGGTAAACCAAATTTTGGTGTGAATAATGAACAGGAACATGTTAGAGCAGTTATGGCAGCTGCTCATAATATGAAAAATATGCTTCATCATGGCGTAACTGTGGTACGCAATGTTGGTACATCATGGATGACAGATATTGAGATGGCGCGTTTGCAACGTGAAGGTAGTATTGAGGGACCTATGATGGTGGCCAGTGGTGCTGCGTTTTCCATGACAGGAGGTCATGGTAGCGGTGGGGGTGGTATCGAAGTTGATGGGCCAGATGAAGTCCGCAAGTCTGTACGACAAGCAATGAAATCTGGTGCACAAATCATTAAATTCATGGTTACTGGTGGTGTTAGTGCTGGTGATTTTGAAAATCCAGATCAAGTACAATTAAATGAAGACGAAGTCCATGCTGGCGTCATCGAAGCACATAAAAAAGGTATCAAAGTAGCTGCACATGCTCAGGGTACAGAGGGAATTAAAATTGCCGTTCGTGCTGGTGTGGACTCGGTGGAACACGCATTTCATCTTGATGATGAGGCAGTTGAACTGATGAAAGAGCATGGGACATCAGTAGTGCCAACTATGATTGCTATGAAGCGAATTATTGATCGACCTAATGAGGTGCCATCATGGATGATTGAGCGTGCCACAACCCATTGGGAAGCACATCAAAAAAGTGTCGCAAAAGCTGCTGCTTCGGGCGTTAATATGGTTATGGGAACTGATTCTGGCACACCATTTAATGGTTTTGGCGATGAGAGTGCCGTTGAGATGGATATGATGGTTGAATTTGGTAAAATGACACCCCAAAATGTTTTACAATCAGCCACAATTAATGCGGCTAATATGATGGCTATTGAACAGGATTATGGTTCAATTTCGGTTGGAAAATTTGCTGATTTCATTGTCATGCAAGAAAATCCAGCGGAGAATATGAAAGCACTTCAGCAAGATAATAAATTTGTTTTTCAACACGGACATGCCGTTGTTTTTGAAGAATCATAAGATAATCCAAATTTTAAAACTATATTCTTTGTAGCGAACACGGGCAATTAAGTATTTGTATGAGGCAGAAGCATTACGCAAAGCAGGTTTGAATGTCTATCTACCAACAAAAGGTGAAACATTGGTGTATTAAAATTTGAATTGGCGCATTGATTGCGTTAAAATTATTCTCGTATCAACGGGATGTAGCTCAGCTTGGTAGAGCACCATGTTCGGGACGTGGGGGTCGTGAGTTCAAATCTCGTCATCCCGATGAACGAGAAACATTAAAAGGGCAGCAAACTATAATTGGTTTGCTGCCCTTTTTTTAAACGATATAATCTTTGAAAGTCTCGCGTTCATTAGTTGACAGCTCAACTGTTATCAGAGTGCCAGTATCATCATAATCTTCCTGTAAAAATGTGTGTTTTGCGGCGAGCTGAGCCTGAACGTTACCTTTGTCAAAAGGAATGTGCAAGTTGACGACTGCAACATCTTTGAACACATGTTGTTTGATGAGATCAATTAAGGCATCTTGGGAAGCAATATCTAAAGCAGAAATGGTAATTGCATTTTCACCAGTTACTTCTGGAAAAACGAGCTCAGTACGATCAGCTTTATTATAAACTGTGATAGTTGGACGACCGCTAACACCAATTTCTTGTAATGTTTTGTTAGTGGTTGTCATCATGTCTTGATAGTGAGGGTCAGAGACATCAACAACGTGTAGCAGTAAATCTGCGCTGGCCGCTTCTTGCAAAGTCGATTTAAAAGCAGCGACTAAGCTGTGAGGTAGTTTAGAGACAAAACCAACGGTATCACTGAGCAAAAATTGTTTTTTATCTGGTAATGTCAGTTGGCGGACGGTTGTGTTCAAAGTGGCAAAAAGCATATCTCTTTCAAAAACTTGTTTGCTATCGTCGTTATTAGCACCAACGCCAAAACGCGCCAACAGCCGGTTCATGAGTGTCGATTTACCCGCGTTAGTGTAGCCGACCAAGGCTACGCTTGGTAGATCGTTATTTTGGCGTTGTGCTGAACGTGTTGTCTCACCTTTCTCAAGGTCTGCTAATTCTTGACGAATATGAACCATTTGAGCTGTAATACGGCGACGAGATTGTTCGAGTTTGGTTTCTCCAGCGCCTCGTGACGTAAAGCCACCACCACCAGCACCAGTTTGCTGATCCAGCGTGATTGACATACTTGTACGTAATCTTGGTAACTGATATTGCAAACGCGCCAATTGAACCTGTAATTGGGCCACTTTAGTTTGCGCACGTTGCGCAAAAATATCTAAAATCAAACCAGTGCGGTCCACCACAGTCGCGTTGGTTGCTTTTTCCAAATTACGGATTTGCGAAGGTGTCAACTCGTCGTTAGCCACAATCATGTCGACCTCGTAAGTGGCTACTGCCGCGCTAATTTCCTCAACTTTGCCTTTACCAAAATAAGTGGCTGGATTCGGGCGTTCCAGTTTTTGGGTGAACGTCTCAACTGGGTCTAAGTTGTTTGCTTTTGCTAGGTTGCCTAATTCTTCTAATTCATAAGTTAAATTTGCCTGACTTGTTGTCAAGCCAACTAAAAATACTTTTCGGGGTGTTTCTTGCATCAAAAAATGCCTCCAATCAAACTACGAGACTGGGGCATTTAACGTGTTGACGAAAATTGCAGACCAATCTCAAGAAAAGCGCACCAAAACAGTTGCCTGTTTTTTGTCACTACATCTTAAAATTCGTTCAACAAGTTCCCGTACCTCTTTTTCTTAATAGTGATAGTGTATAAGTTTTTAAACCTAATGTCAAACTTAGACGATATTTCTTATCACGTGGTGTGTTTTTTCAAGTATAATGAAATAAGCTAATCAATTAAATCGAGGTTAAACATGGCAAAAGAAATTTATTTAACGGGTGATCGACCAACCGGCAAATTGCATATTGGGCATTATATTGGCTCACTGAAAAATCGTGTGGCAATGCAAGATTCTGGTGAATTTGATCCATTTATTATGATTGCTGACACACAAGCTTTTACAGACAACGCTCGTAATCCTGAAAAAATTCGCCGTTCGCTAACAGAAGTTGCATTGGATTATTTGGCAGTTGGTATTGATCCTACTAAATCAACGATTTTTGTACAATCTCAAATTACTGGGTTGCCAGAATTAACTGAATATTTTATGAATTTGGTCAGTGTGGCACGTCTGCAACGCAATCCGACTGTTAAATCAGAAATTCAACAAAAAGGTTTTGGAGAGGGTATTCCAGCGGGATTTTTGACTTATCCTGTGTCTCAAGCGGCCGATATTGCAATTTTCAGGGCCACAAAAGTGCCGGTTGGTGATGATCAAGAACCCATGATTGAACAGACACGCGAGCTAGTTCGTTCATTCAATAATGCTTACCAATCAGAAGTATTGGTTGAACCTGTCGGTGTCTTTCCACCGAAGGGGCAAGGACGTCTACCGGGCATTGATGGTAATGCTAAAATGTCAAAATCACTGAACAACGGTATTTATATTAGTGATGATGCAGACACATTAGCTAAAAAAGTCAAGTCGATGTACACTGACCCATTGCACATAAACATTGATGACCCCGGTCATGTTGAAGGTAATGTCGTCTTTACTTACTTGGATATTTTTGATCCTGATAAGCAACGTGTGCAGGCATTAAAAGAGCAATACACTGCTGGTGGCCTTGGCGACATGAAAATCAAAAAGCACTTGATTGAAGTGATGGAAGCTGAAATGGCACCTATTCGTCAACGACGTGAAACATTTGCCCAAGATATTCCATCTGTGATGGCTATGTTAAAGGCTGGCTCTGATCATGCTAATGAAGTAGCAGAGTCAACAATGAAAGATGTACGCCATGCAATGGGCATTGATTATTTCGACTAAAGAAATCACAGCAATCTGAAAAGATTGCTTTTTTAGTGCTGATTATAGTAATAGTGGCATAAAAAAGACACAAATTGTTAAAATATGATAAATTAAAATAGTATATAATGGCAAGATAGAAACAAAATCAGGGGACGATATGGATAATAAAGCACAACTCAACCGCGGCTTCGGCCTGACTGCCTCACTGGCTTTAGTGGTTGGCACAATCATTGGTTCAGGGATTTTTTTTAAACAAGGTAGCGTATTAGCGTCGGCTGGTAGTACGACGTCCGCATTAATTGCATGGGCGGCTGGTGGTATTTTGACACTTGCCTCCGGTATGAGTGTTGCTGAAATTGGTTCCCAAATGGCTAAAACTGGCGGCTTATACATTTATATTGAAAAAATTTATGGCAAAGTTTGGGGCTATTTAGCAGGGTGGATGCAAGTCATATTTTATGGACCGGCTATGATGGGATCTATTTCTGCTTACTTTGGGATATTGTTTGTTGACTTGTTTCAATTACCCAAAATGTGGGCGATACCCTCAGCGATTATTGCGTTGGCGTTTGTTGGCATAATTAACTCAATTCCTAATCGTTTTAGTGCTGAATTTCAGATATTGACGACGACACTTAAGATGTTGCCGATTATTGCGTTGATCATTTTTGGTATGTTTTTTGGACAGCATGAAGCATTAGGGCAGACAGTCACAGCGGTGGCACACACTAACAGTGGGGGATTTGGGGTTGCTATTTTAGCAACACTATTTGCTTATGATGGCTGGGTAACTTTGGCAAATATTAGTGGTGAAATTAAAAATCCGCAAAAAGTTCTACCAAAGGCAATTGTATTTGGTTTGATTATTGTCATTATCTCTTACGTGGGTGTCAGTTATGGGACATATAGAAGTTTAGATGCAGCGAAAATCGTTGCGCTTGGTCAAAATACAACAATTCATATGGCAACCAGTGCCTTTGGTGTCGTTGGTGGTCGTTTGATGAGTGTGGCGGTTTTAATTTCATTACTAGGGACACTCAATGGTAAAATTGTCTCATTTCCACGTGTGTTATTTGCAATGGCGCGAGATGGCTTATTTCCCTTTGCAAGAACATTTTCTAAGATTAACATGCGGACCAAAACACCTAATGCTGCGATTTGGTTTATGATTGTTCTGGGCGACTTAATGTTATTGTTGACTAATCCTGATCGACTCACTGACATTGCCATGTTCACGACTTTCTTGTTCTATATTTTGGCATTTGTCGGCGTTTTCATTTTGCGACATAAAGATCCGACTGGCGTTAATAGAGCATTTTCAGCACCCTTATATCCGTTTATCCCAATACTAGCAATTGCAGGTTCACTTTACGTGGAAATTTCAGAAATTTTGCATGATTTTTCTGGTGTTGTAATATCAATTGCCGTGGTCGCGATGGGGTTGCCGGTTTATCTGATTCTATCAAAGCGACAACTTAAAAAGTAAGTGTTTTAATCAAAAAGAAACCCCCGAAATTAATTTTTCAGGGGTTTTAAAATGATAAAATTATTGATCAGAAGAACTCTCTGTCGACGTGTCAGATGAACTATCAGTGCTACTTGAGGACTCATCATCTGCAGGTCGGAGAGAAGCAGCCACGGCTTGTAGTGTGCTTGGTACTTCACCACCATAGGCCGGACCAGTTGTTGCTGCCTTTAACCCTAGTGCTTTACGAGCTAGGTTAGTTACACGTTGCTTTTCTTTCTGTGTCACGACTTCATAAGAAATCGCATTACCAGAAGCGTCTGGATAGCTTGTTCCCACGCCTTGAATATGTTCACTCACAATATTATTCTTGGCTTTAATATATTTACTTGCGATTGTTGTCATGTCACCAAATGTCAAATCAGTGAGGACATTTTTACTAAGCGTTGTCATAAATGAATTGTTCAAGAGGCTTGAAACATTGGCAGATTTTTTAATCAAACCTTCAAGAACGAGACGTTGACGCTTTTGACGGCCATAATCACCTTCAGGATCGTCATAGCGCATCCGAGAGAAGGCTAGTGCTGCATCACCGGTCATAACATGCTTTGTTTCAGACCATGTGACACCATTGTCATCAGAGTGTTCATAACCGGTACTACCTTTGTGGAAACGGTATAAGTTGGGACCATAATCATGAGCGGTGTCTTGGCTATAAGTAAAATCAAGTGGTGACTTTACGGAAATACCGCCAACTTGGGTGACCATTTTTTCCAAACCAGCCATATTTACTAACGCATAGAAATCAACTGGAATATTAAGATAAGCTTCAACAGTTTTGATGGCCGTTGATGTTGAACCATAGGCATAAGCGGCATTCATTTTTTGTGGGAAAGTATCTTCATAACCGGGGATGGCAACCATTGCGTCACGAGGAATTGAAATCATTGTCGTTTTTTCTGTTTTGGGATTGATGAGCAATAACATCATTGAATCGGTACGTCCTTTGTAAGTACGACCAAGTTCACCTGTATCAGTTCCAAACAATAGAATAGATAATGGTTTACCACTAGAAACAACGCTTGAGACATTGCGGGCCTTTTTAGTGCCTGTGCTCTTATAAACCTTGTCAATTGTTGATTTAGCGTTATTAATTGCGTACCACGCGAAGCCACCGGCCGTGATTGCTAATACAGCGATGATTGCTAAAATCGTATTTCGCAATTTGTGGGTTGGTTTCTTAAAACGATCTGTACGAGACTTTGTTTGATTTTCTGCCATGATGATCTCCGATTAGTGTTGGCCAATGAACATGGCAACGAGTAAAATAATGAAAACTGCGAGGGTAATGCCAGCATATCGCCAATCTTTAATTTTGGTGAAGGCATAAATGGAAGCGATAATTCGTAAAACAGGCGTTAGAATGAGTAAAAATAGTCCTAACATCATGATAGCACCAGCTTGAAAATGATAGGAACCATGTACAATCTGTGCTAGTTGACGCGGAAATTGGTTGTCGGGCAAACCTGTTTTGGCGCCATTAATGAGGTAGCAAGCAAAACCAAGAATCATCACAACAACAGCAATCATAACGCCAATTCTTAAAACAATGCCAATTTGACGTTCTAAATCTTTTTCTGCTTGATTAGTGGGCATAGGTGAGGGCCTCAATATAATGTAATATTAAATGCTTTGAGCAAGAGTTGTATACCAGCAATACCGACAACTGGGATAAATAGTTGTCGGAGTCGTTTGGCTGGTACATACGGCATGATGCGTGCACCAATTGTTGCACCTAAAACAATACCTAAAGCAATTGGTACAGCGATGTCGGCTCGAATAGTGCCATTAAAAAAATAAACGAGGGCGCTGGCTGCGGCCGTGACACCCATCATTAAATTAGAGGTCGCGCTGGCAGGCTTGAGTGGCATTTTCATGATACCGTCCATGGCAAACACTTTGAACATACCAGAACCAATGCCTAATAGGCCAGACGCGAGTCCAGCCCATAACATCACAACAGCACCACCGGGAACATTCTCCACACGATAATCAATGGTTTGATTTAGTGCTTTGTCATAGTAAGCGGCGTTGAGTTGCAACTTGTTAGCGAGTGGGTCATCGTGTGCGGCCAAATCAGCTTGGTTGTGTACGTGCAATTTTCGCCACATCCGGTAGGATTGATAAACTAGTAGCACGCCAAAAAGGAAATTTAACCAAATTGGGGCGAAAAGGCCTGCACATATTGCGCCGACCAGCGCACCAATTGTCGTAAAAATTTCGAGTAACATAGCGACACGCAAATTCAACATGTCGTCTTTTAAATATGCGATTGAAGCACCAGATGAAGTCGCAATCACAGCGACAATACTGGCACCGATTGCGTAGTGAATAGGAATATTAAAACCAATCACTAAGATTGGCGTGACAATCATGCCACCACCAAGGCCCAAAAGCGCCCCAAGGACTCCGGCAAGAACACCAACCAATAGCATAATGATAATGGACAAAGTTAAAGCCAAGATTAAATTCCTACCACTTCACTGTTTTTTCAATAATTATATTCTACACAATGCTACAATTATTGTGTACGATAAGCAAACGTGTTTGTAGAATTTTAATAAATTGGGAGAGCGTTTACTGCGTCATGGCGGGTGAACGGAAGTGTATTTGTGTTAATTCAACCTGATAAATTACGAAAATTGTTGATTATTATTTTTGGTTTAGTATTTGCTGTGTTTTGCCTTGCCGTCAGGTTTAACGCGGTTTTGTTGACATTTGGGGATGATGCAGCTACCTTAGTGGTTCAAAATATGTTGCCACATTCTCTGCAAGCTTTGATAACAATAGGGCATCTGTTTGCGCATTATTGGGTAGTACTGTCATTTATCGCTTTGATGGCTGGTGTTCTTTATCTGGCACAATACAAAATCGCGATGTGGTGGTTCATTATTTCACAAGCAATGGGGATGTTAGTGTGTTTGATTGTTGCCATCGTAGTTGGTATCTCTTGGGATAATGGGCTAAAGCTACGTGATATGATGCCCAATTTATTGTTGGTATGGTGGTCGCAAATCTTATTCTTGATGGTAGCATTGATTGTGCCACGTTTATTTCAATCACGGCGATTACAGATAATGATGAATTGGCTGATTGGTGTATTTTGGATTTTCATGATGATTTCATTGGTCCAAATCAATAACATGTTATTATCTAGCGGTCTTGGCGCGTTATTATTTGGCTATTTTTGGTGGCAATTAACCGCACAAACGTATCGCAAGCGAGCTCGTCAATGGCAACATGTCCTAAAAATTGACGGTCGGGTTTGATTGTGATATGCTTTTACTAATATATCAAAGAGGTTGCAATCAACATGAGTCGCATAATTGAGTCTGCCAAGACGTTGATGTTATGTTAAAGGGGCGATTGCCGAAAATGTCATCTGGCAATATGATGTTTGGGCTGGTAATTAACAGTTACTAGACTGTCGTAGTAATACGGTGCGCTTTGAAAAGTGATTAAGAAAATGACTTTTTAAACCTCTTTCTGTGTGAGCAGGAAGAGGTTTTTTGTTGGGAAAAGGAGAATTTTTTATGTCTGAGGATAGTGGGCAAGTTAAACGAAATCTAAAAACACGTCATGTGTCGATGATTGCGTTAGGTGGATCAATTGGTACGGGGTTGTTTGTTGCTTCGGGTGCCACAGTGGCGCAGGCTGGTCCAATGGGCGCTATTGTCGCTTATTTAGCGATTGGCGTGATGGTTTATTTTTTGATGACCAGTTTAGGAGAAATGGCGACTTATGCACCAACGTCTGGTTCATTTTCAGATTATGCAGGTAAATATGTTGATCCCGCATTAGGCTTTGCGATGGGCTGGAATTATTGGTTCAATTGGGCGATCACGCTGGCGGTTGATATTGTGGCTGTTGGATTAGTTGCCAAGTTTTGGTGGCCAAATACACCGGGTTGGATTTTTTCAGCCGTTGCTTTGGCATTCATCTTTTTGATTAATTTGTTCTCCGTCGGTGCTTTTGGTGAAGCTGAATTTTGGTTGTCAATGATTAAAGTGATTACAATTATCGTCTTTTTGGTGGTTGGCGTGGCAACAATCTTTGGCGTTATTCATTCTGACGTCAATGTCATGAAAAACTTATCAGTTGGCAATCATGGCTTCGTTGGCGGACCACAAGCCATTTTGTCAGTCTTTGTCGTGGCAGGATTTTCTTTCCAAGGGACTGAGCTAATTGGTATTACTGCTGGAGAAGCACAAGACCCTGATAAATCAGTGCCCAAGGCTATCAATCAAGTCTTTTGGCGAATTTTGTTGTTTTATATTTTAGCAATTTTTGTGATTTCGGCTTTGGTTTACTACCAAGATCCACGTTTGTTAATTTCATCAACTGAAAATATTGCTGTATCACCATTTACGATTGTCTTTAAAAATGCGGGTATCGCTTTTGCAGCCAGTTTGATGAATGCTGTTATTTTGACATCAATTGTATCATCAGCGAATTCTGGATCTTATGCATCATCACGTATGTTGTTTGCCATGGCGCGTAAGGGTGAAGCCCCTAAGATTTTTGGTAAAGTGTCCAAACGCGGTGTACCTGTGGCAGCATTGGTTTTGACGACGGCAATTGGTTTGTTAGCGTTTATTTCTAATACTAAAGGTGGTTCGGTCGCTTATACTTGGCTCGTTAATGCCTCTGGATTGACTGGCTTTATTGCTTGGGTTGGAATTGCGATTTCACATTATCGCTTCCGCCGCGCGTATGTTGCACAGGGTAAAAGTTTGTCGGATTTGAAGTATCGGGCAAAGTGGTTCCCATTTGGGCCACTATTTGCGTTGGTTATCTCAATTGGGGTGATTATTGGACAAGATCCGGAAAGTTTTACTAACTTGAATTGGGAAAAAATCGCAATAACATACTTGTCCGTACCATTATTTGCAATTTTATATATTTGGTACAAAATTTCCCACAAAACAAAAGTGATTAAGTTAGAAGAGGTTGACTTGTCACAACCTAAAAAGTAAATAGCACTTATCGCTGAATGCCAACGAGCATTCAGCTTTTTTATGCAACAAATTCATTTGAAATAGATACTTAATTATAAAAATATACTATTATATCAATATTTATCTGGTGTCTATAATGATTGTCGGGCGACCAAATAACAAATTATAAAATGTATCAATCTGGTCGGCAGCAGATTGACAATATTATCGCTTGCGATGGGTTTGGTGTTACTTAGACAACATTTGCTAGAGCAGGTTATGTTGGAAAGGTAACGGAGGATAATGATTCTGCTGAAAGTCTAACACCGTCAACTGTCATGATTGCCTGAGACTAAACTGAAGTGATTGGTTTATCACGTTTATTTCATATAAAGAGCAATTTATGTGAATAAAATATGAACTTTAGCCCCTGTTAACGAATATTTGTTATGATAAATATCAAAATAATGAATCATTATGATAGCAACTGTCATGATGAGAAAGTGGGGCAGATTAATGTTACATATACAGACGTGGTTGGGTGGACTAGCAATGTTAGCAGTATTTTATCGAAATGTGCCAGCACTTCGTGCGTTAAAACGTGGACAATTCCAACCAAATTTTGCGACTTTTATGATTTGGGCATTAATTTCGTTAATTGAGGCTGTGATTATTTTGGCTAATCGTGGCGGTTTTGGTGCAACATCAATGGTTTTGAGTGTCGTGTTTTTTTCCTACTTTGGCATTATTGGACTCAAATACGCCAAAGAACAACCAATTAATCGACGATTTATTATGGCTATGTTAGGGGCAGTTGTAGTGCCACTTTTGTTGACCTTGGTTCATGCGCTGACGCAGGGCGAGCTATTGTTTATATTGGCGATTGTTGAGGCATTAGCAATTATTCCAACGATTCAGAAAATTAAACGGGCACCGTATTCAGAGAGTTTATCTTGTTATGTTTGGAATGATATCTCGATGTTATTGAGCCTTTTAGCGGTTCATATCATTAGTTTTGAAACTGTTTTTGTGCCATTAATATGGGTATTTATTATGAGTGGGTGCATTATTTATATGTTAGTGTTGAGAAGCCGCGCACCAAAACGTCAAGAATGTGCCGTTTTTGATTAAAAATATATCATAGTTGGTTGCGTGAACAAACTAACCGTGGTAAGATATATTTTGTAAAAGAAATGATACCGCTTTCAGATGCAGAAAGACGGTTTGGTACTAAGAAAGGAAAGCATATTATGCAAATTCAAAACCCTGTATTACCAGGATTTAACTCAGATCCATCAATTATTCGTGTGGGAGATACTTACTATATTGCGACATCAACATTTGAATGGTTCCCGGGTGTACGTATCCACGCCTCACAAGATTTGGTGCATTGGAATTTAGTTAAAAATGTTCTTGATACAACGACATTATTGGATATGAAGGGCAACCCATCATCAGGTGGTATCTGGGCACCAGATTTGTCTTATGCTGACGGTAAGTTTTGGTTGATTTTCACGGATGTTAAGATTACTGATGGCTCGTTTAAGGACATGAAGAATTACTTGACGACTGCGGAATCAATTGAAGGACCATGGTCAGATCCAATTTTGGTGAATGGTGTTGGTTTTGATGCCTCATTGTTCCATGATGATGATGGTCGCAAGTATCTCGTGCAACAGACATGGGATCATCGTGAGTATCATCACCCATTTGATGGCATTACTTTGACTGAATTTGATACATCAACAATGAAGTTAAAGCCAGAAACAGCCCGCACAATTTGGGAAGGGACTGAGGTTAAGCTAGTTGAAGGGCCACATTTGTATAAAATTAAGGGTCAATATTACTTGTTTGCGGCAGAAGGTGGTACGATCTTTACTCACCAAGAAGTCGTAGCACGGTCACAGTCTTTGGATGCATTGTCATTTGAACGTGAGCCGGAAGGACCATTCTTGACCAACTTTGATACACCAAATGCCTACTTGCAAAAGCAAGGACATGGTGCCCTTGTCGATACACCGGGTGGTGAATGGTATTATGCCTCATTATCAGCTCGCCCTTGGAATCATCCAACGGAAAGTGCTACGGATCCACGTGGTTGGTCAACATTAGGTCGCGAGTCATCAATTCAAAAAGTTGAATGGGATGAAGCAGGTTGGCCACGAGTTGTTGGTGGTCATGGTGGTTCAACGTTTGTTGAGGCCCCTAAGGACGCTATTTTGACTGATGCACCAGCTGATCATTCACAACACGATGACTTTACTGATGAAAAGCTTGACATTAACTGGAACACACTACGTGTACCATTTACTGAAAAGATGGGTCACACTGGCGCGGGTAAATTAGTGTTGCGCGGACAAGGTTCATTGGCTAACACGTTTGACCTATCCTTGATTGCACGTCGTTGGCAAGCTTTCTACTTTGATGCCGAAACCAAAGTAAAGTTTGATCCATATTCATATCAAGCAATGGCTGGTTTGACTAATTACTACAACCACTCACATTGGTCATTTATCTTCATTACAAAAAATGATGACGGTCAAAATGTCATTGAAGTTGGTGAAAATAAAGGTGGTTTGCGTAACGGATCATACACGTCATACTTTAAAGACGATGCACCGGTGATTCCTGAAGGCACAGAATACGTATGGTTTAAGTCAGAAAATCGTAAGGAATCATATACTTATTACTATTCATTTGATGGTCAAAACTGGATTGCAACAGGTATTACATTAGATGCTGCCGTATTGTCAGATGATTATGTCGTACGCGAATATGGTGGTTTCTTCACGGGTGCTTATGTCGGCTTGGCAGCGGTTGATTACTCTGGCTATGACTCAACAGCAGAATTTGATTTCTTCGATTATAAGGAATTGGGCGATTACCAAGAAGCTGACGGTAGTTATTCTTGGAAAAAATCAGAGAGTCGATTTTATTAAAAATAACATATAAATAAGCAACAGTATCTCAAGTAATTGTTACTTCAATTGATTATACGTTTTTAAACAGAAAGTGTCTTATAAATGAAAGTGCATAAATTATCGGCAGGCTTTATTTACTTCTTTGGTGCTTTAGGTGGGTTATTATTTGGTTATGATACTGGTGTGATTTCTGGTGCCATATTGTTTATTTCTAAACAGTTGACTTTGACCAAATGGCAAGAAGGCTGGGTTGTTTCCGCAGTTCTCGTGGGCGCCATTCTTGGTGCCGCTGTGATTGGACCTTTATCAGATCGCTTTGGACGTCGAAAACTACTGTTACTATCGTCGATTATATTTTTTATCGGCGCAATGTGGTCTGGTTTCGCACCGGATTTCCTGCATTTGGTTGCCTCGCGTATTGTCCTAGGTTTGGCTGTGGGTGGTGCTTCATCACTTATTCCAACTTATTTGTCAGAAATGGCGCCAGCTGATAAACGAGGTGGCGTCGCATCATTATTCCAAATGATGATTATGACGGGAATCTTAATTGCGTATATTTCAAATTACTTATTACAAGGATTGACATTTGGTTGGCGTATCATGCTGGCTTTGGCTGCCCTCCCAGCCCTACTCCTGTTTATTGGTGGCTGGGTATTGCCTGAATCACCGCGATTTTTGGTTCGTGAAGGCAAAATGTTGGCAGCGCGTCAAGTGTTGGCGATGTTTAATAATGATGACAAACTTGTTGAAGCGGAGTTAGATGATATAGCGTTACAGGCTCAGACAAAATCAGCTGGTAGTTTAGCGGACTTGTTTGGCCCACTTAGTCGGCCAGTGCTTATTATGGCGATGGGATTGGCAATTTTTCAACAAACCATGGGATGTAACACGGTACTTTACTACGCACCAACGATTTTCACTGATATTGGATTTGGTGTCTCAGCAGCCTTGATGGCGCACATTGGCATTGGTATCTTTAATGTGATTGTGACTTGGGTTGCGGTCATGATTATGGACAAAATTGATCGTAAGAAAATGTTGATTTACGGTGCATGGGGGATGGGTATTTCGCTGATTTTGATGTCAGTTGGCATGCAACTTTCGGGTACAGGTAAGTTTGGTTCATATCTTGCTGCGATTGCATTAACAATTTACATTGCTTTCTTCTCTGCAACATGGGGTCCAGTAATGTGGGTTATGATTGGCGAAAGCTTCCCACTCAATATCCGTGGTTTAGGTAATTCATTTGGTGCTGTGGTCAACTGGACAGCGAACACGATTGTTTCACTGACCTTCCCACCATTGCTAAGTGCTTTTGGTACAGGTAATTTATTCTACCTCTATGCGGTGATGTGTTTCATTTCCATTTGGTTTGTGCACAAGTTTACTATTGAAACACGTGGTCGTTCATTGGAACAAATTGAAGCGAGCTTACGTCATCGTAAGAATCATTTAAATGATGAACCTGTTGCAAATTAGTAACAATAATCAGTCGTTAGACTGATTTTTTTAAATCAAAAATGAAAGAGAATTTAAAAAATGAAAACAACCATTCAACCATTTGGTGAGTTTGAAGAACAAAATGTGTCGGCTTATTCTTTAGAAAATAAGAATGGCACTCGGATTACGGTCCTTGATTTTGCTGGTATTTGGCATGAATATTCGGTAATTGACGAAGGAACACGCGTTAATATGTTATTGTCAGCACCGGACATGTCAGGTTACACCGATAATCCTTTTTATATCAATCGTTTAATTGGTCGCGTCGCTGGTCGTATTAAAGATGCAACATTTAAGCTTGGTGATCAATTGATTAAAACACCACAAAATGAAGGTAATAACTCGCTACATGGTGGTGGTAATGGTTGGTCCAATACCATGTTTACGGTAAAATTTGATCAAAATAGTATTGTCTTGACGGCGACCATAACGTCAGCGCAAGACGGCTTTCCGGGTGATTTAGAATCAGAAATACGTTACACACTTGAAGATGATGATACTGTGACTTTGACCATGAGCGGGACACAACGTGAAGCTGATGGTGTATTTAATCCGACGTCACATGCTTATTTTAATTTAAGCCAATCTGATGATGTCTCAAATCATGAATTGCAGCTTAACAGTAAAGTTCATTTGGCAGTTGATGCTGGTAAAGTGCCAACTGGGGAGACAGTCGCCAATCATAATTCGCCATTTGATTTGAGAATGGCGTCGGATTTGGGCGCTGCGTTAGCAACTTTGGATAAAACAGCCGCGGAACATGGCTTTGATGATGTATTTGTCGTTCAAGGACCAAAAATTGCTAGTTTGAAAGATAAGGTCAGTTCGCGTACAATAGATGTAATATCTCATCGAAATGGGTTAGTTGTTTTCACCGCCAATTCGATGACATCGGATATGATAAATAATCATGGCAACGGACATAAATGGGTGGCAGTTGCCTTGGAGCCCCACACATTACCAAACTCTGAAAATATTCCAGCCTTTGGTGACGTGCGTTTGAAAAAAGATGAAACCCGTGTGGCAGAAATTGTTTATCGTTATCACAAATAAGGGAGAGGTGCTGGTTGTTTTAATGCCAGCGATGCTATGAAGAAAACAGATCAAATCACCATGCGGGATCATAATCAGCGCTTAGTTTTACAAGCATTATTTAATGCCAAAGAAACGTCGCGTGCCCAACTTGCGGTTGACCTAGAATTGCATAAATCCACCATTAGCTCGATTTACCGTGATTTAGATGATATCGGTTTTATTGAAGATTTGGGTGAAGGGGATACAACCGAAACAGGTGGCCGCAAGGCTAAAATGATTCGCTTCAATCGCAATTACGGTTTTGTGGTTGCATTTGACATGGGACGCCATCATTTACGAATGGCACAGGTACGTTTGAGCGGTGAAGTAATCGCAACTGATGAATTTGACGTTGATGGCTTGACACTAAAGCAAGTTGTAGACTTAATGATGAAAAATTTGCATCGTATTAAACCGCAAAAATATGGCACGCAAGAGGGTGTCATGGGAATTGCGGTTGGTGTGCATGGCGTTGTTGATCATAATCAAGTAACGTACTCTCCTTTTTTCGATTATTCAGGTATTGATTTAGCTGATATGCTTGGACAAGTGATTAGTGTGCCAGTGTTACTAGAAAACGAAGCCAATTATGCTGCTGTTTATATTCGTGATTATCATGACTATCGTCAAATTGACCAATATGATAATTTAATTGCACTCAATATTCATTATGGTATTGGTGCTGGAATTATTATTGATGGTCAACTATATCGTGGCTTGTCCGGACGAGCTGGCGAAGTTGGTCGCAGTATTGTTTGGTCTCAGAATAAAGAAATTATTCGTATGGAAGATTTATATTCTGAAGATGCCATGCTGAAACGTTTGGCCGAAGCTTTAGGTAAAAAAGAAATCGTCCGTGCTGATTTTGTGGCTTGTGCTAGTCATAATGCACCAGAAACGACAGCGTTAATTGATGATTGGGTCCGTGGCATTGCACAAATGGCTTATGATATTATACAAACCTATGCCCCACAAGCGCTTTTTATTCACTCACGTTTTATCGCTGAAATGCCGGAATTATTAGGCCGCGTGATTGAAGTGTATCAAGATCTGAATCCAACTTGTCAATCAGAATTATTATTTGCAAATCACTCTGTCTATCAAGCAACTTTGCTTGGTGGGGCAGCAAGTGTGACGCGCCACGTGCTTGACTTGGAAGATGTTGATTTGAAGTTCAGCCATTGAGTATGAAATTGGAAATCAACTGTTCAACTCAAACAATTAATATTGAAAAAGCTTAAGATTTATCCCAATTATATGGCATAAGGCTTAAGCTTTTTTGATGTTAAGTTTTATCACTGAAAAGGAACAATTGTAAAATCGAAAGCATGATTAGTTTCGCCGGAAATATGATATTCTGGCTCGACGTCGGTACCCCAGCTGTCTATGCCACCTACACCGCGAACGGCGCCATAAATCGTGATGACGCTACGTCTAGGCAGGGGGAGTTCTTCAATATGTGTGGCGCTTTCAAGCTCAATTGCAGTATAAGGTAGTGCGGAAAAAGCAAATGGTTGTGTATGTTGATTAAAAGTGAGGCTATTAATTGACGTACTATGGTTGTGCGTTTGCTGTGACGCTGCGTTTTTGACTGTTAGAGAATGAGTTGCCATGTGCATGCCCATTTCTTGTGGTACAAGATAAGGTGTCAGCGGTAAGCCAACAATGTCAAACGTTCCTGTCAAGGCGCCCGCTTGTCGATCAGGGTAAGTTTCACCAGATAGACCAGTATATTGAAAACCGTCAGCGACTTCTGGCATGATAAAGCTTAATCCTAAAGCTGGTAATTCTGGTAGTCCAGTGGTCCCAGTGTAGTTTACTGTGATTGTGATGTTACCGTTTTGACTCACTAAATAAGTAACATCAACTGTTGCTTGTGGTGTTGTAGCTGTTAAAAAGCTGAAGGTAATGGCCACATTTTTAGCAAAAATCTCATTTGAAAAACGATTATTATCAGGTGCAATAGGGAGACCAATATTTTCATCGTCTACTTGAATGCTGACGTTTTTTAGCGTTGTAAACATGTCTGCGCCAAACCAAGCTGCTGATTGAGTTGAAAAATGACTACCACGATCATTATCAGTTGTTGCGCGCCAAAAAGTTAATTTTGGTACACGGTACAGCCATTCTGCTGCATTGACAACGAGTGACTCTAGTCCACCTTTTTCATAACTAAAAATATAATCAAAACTATTGCCATGTAGCCCCAGCGTGCCATCTCCATATACAACATGTAACTCATTCATTGTCATAGCGTCCATAATAATATCTGACCTCCTGCATGGCTGGCTTTTCTTGACGGTTGGCAAACACGATACCATCACCTGAAAATTCATAATCTGAATGGCGATCATTAAAATCACCACCATATCTTAACACTTGCTGACCAGTAACTTTATCGGTTACGTACAAAGCTTGATCAATATAATCCCAAATGAAGCCACCTAAATAACTATCAAATTCATCGAATAGCTGCATATAATCACCTAAACCACCAACTGAATTACCCATACTATGCATATATTCACAATTTAAATAAGGTTTTTGGGGGTGATTGGTGAGATAGTCTTTTATTGCTTTTGGGTGTGCATACATTCGGCTTTCAACGTCGGATATGCGATCCTCATCAATACGATTTTGAAAAACACCTTCATAATGGGTTAGACGTGAGTTATCAACTGATTTGAAGTAGGCGTCCATTGCTGCAATATTGTCACCTGTATAGGATTCATTGCCCAATGACCAAAACAAAATTGCAGGATGATTTTTAAATTGTTCAAAATTGGATTTGGCGCGATCTAAAACAACGTCTTGCCATTCAGGAATGGAACCAGGGACATTATAGGATGGTTCAACAGCGCCCATTTTTTGCCATGAACCATGAGATTCTAGGTTAGTTTCCGCCATCATATAAATGCCATTTTGATCGCATAAATTGTACCAAGGTATTTGGTTTGGGTAGTGAGCTGTACGAACGGCATTGATGTGGTTGTCTTTGAAAACACTAATATCTTTTTTCATGTCGCTCATTGTGATGTTGCGACCGCCTGTGGGACTCCATTCATGACGATTGACGCCATTTAAGTGCAACGGCACATTGTTAAGCGTGACACGATTATGACCATCTTTGTGTAAACGACGGAAACCAAATGAATATGGGACAACAGCAATAATGTTTTGATTAGCATCAAAAATTGTGATGAGTAATTGATATAAATTAGGGTGCTTATGCGACCATAATGCAACGTTTTCAATGACTGCACTTGAAGGCGTAACGTGACTATTAATAGCAACGGTTTCTTGCCAAACAATGTTTTGCGAGGGGTTTTGAACCACTATTTTGGCACTTGTACCAGTTAATTTGCCGTCAAAAGATAGTGACATTGACAAATTGCCTGTATGCAATTGTTTGTCTACGGTAGGCTTGAGAAACAAGTCAACCAAGTTCACTTGAGGCATTGCAAGTAAACGCACGCTACGAAAGATACCCGAAAAATGGAACATGTCCTGATCTTCAATAAAAGCAGCTGTACTGTATTTATATACTTCAACTGCTAATTTATTTTCACCCGCTTGCAAATAAGGTGTTAGATCAAATTCAGCTTGTGAAAAACTATCTTCAGAATAACCAATAAAATGACCATTGAGCCAAAGATACATCGCTTTTTCAACGCCATCAAATTGAATATGAACGTCATGTTGAGCAAAGTTGTCTGGTAACGTAAAGGTTTTGATGTATTGACCAACGGTATTGTCTGCCGCTTCACTGAAAAGACCTTTATAGGATTTATCGTGACTAAGAGAATATGGTGGGCGTCGATAGATTTTGCCTTCCCAAGGGTAGAGTGTGTTGATGTAGTGAATTTGACCAAATCCTTGTAACTCAATATGTCCCGGAACTGCAATGTGTTCGAATTGGTCAACGTCAAAATCCAGTTGTTCAAAGCCAATTAGTTGCTGAGATGGATTTTCTGAAAAATGAAATCGCCAGTCACCATCTAAACTTTTAGTAAAACTCGATTGCTTTTGTTTGATTTCATCTGTTGTTCGGTACATGGTATGATCACTATGAGTTGGCAATTTACCAACGCGGAAGACGCGTGGATCATCTAACCATTCCAATTTTTCTAACATAATGTCTCCTTTATTAGTATAATAATGAAACCGCTTACAATAGAATTTTACCATAAATTAGTAAATATTTTATAGAATTTATTTGATGATTACTAAATATTTTGTAGTCAAAATAAATGAAAAAGGCAAAAAAAAACAACCTCAACATGAGGTTGTTTTTTGAAGCGCTTAGCCGCGAACAACTAATACGTCTGTTTTGGCAGTGCGAGTTACAAATTCAGTTACTGAACCAATAACTAAGCGTTCTACGGCGTTCAAGCCAGTAGCACCAATAACGATTAGATCGGCATTAACTTCACTTGGGACATCCTTAGCAATCAATGCTTTAGGTGAACCATATTCAATTAAGTAGTCAACATTTTTGACACCAGCCTCGGTTGCTTGAGCTTTGTACTTTTCTAAGCTTTTGCGTGTTTCATCTGACACAGCTTCAACCATGGTGTCATCGAAACTAGCAACGTTTTGGAAAGCACGAGTATCAATTACGTTCAAAATTGACAAAACACCGGCATCGCCAGCGTCTAGTGTCAACTCAATGGCGCGAGACAAGGCAGCTTCAGATTCTTTTGAGCCATCCATAGGTACCAAAATCTTGTGATAGTTTGCTGTCATAATAACTTCCTCCATAAAACGTGTTCCCACGGTTTTTCTTTACACCTTTAGTATAGCGCTTTCATACTAAAATTAGTAGTAAATTGTCTATTATTTCACAGAATAGTCTAATTCCAATAAAAAAGCGTTCACAAATGTGAACGCACGGGTCATGCCCGGAATACTCAATTGATACCGTTAATCGTTGCGCAGATTTTCCTCGAAATTATCGAGGTGGATGGTGCATCAAGATTGTCAGATTACCGAATGAAAGGGCAGATCTTCTAAGTCAAGAATTCCCAACCGAAAATAAAGGTTGTAAGGAAAAAGCTGATGATGCAACAATGCGTATATCTAAGTAATTCAAAGTATATTATAACGCGAAAAGATTTAGAACAACAGTCTTGACATTTTCAGCTTAAACCTTTTTGTTGTTGTGATTTTAACGACTGATAAACATCACGGAATTGCTTTTCTGTTTTAGAATTACCTTTTGGTTGGAAGTAAGTTTTGTTTTTGAGTTTGTCTGGTAAATATTGTTGCGGCACCCAGTCATTATCAAAATCATGCGGATAAATGTAGCCCACACCATGACCAAGATCGTGCGCACCTTTGTAATGCGCATCTTTCAGGTGGTCTGGAATATCTGAAATTTTACCACTGCGGACATCACTGAGAGCGTTATCAATTGCAGTATAAGCAGCATTTGATTTTGGTGATAAAGCGAGTTCAATTATGGCGTTGGCCAATGGAATGCGCGCTTCTGGAAATCCAAGCGTTTGTGCGGCCTGAATGGCTGTTATAGCGCGTTGTGCTGCAGCTGGATTAGCTAAACCGATGTCCTCATACGCAATCACAGTTAATCGTCGCGCTAAGATTGGTAAATCACCGGATTCAATAATGCGCGCTGCATAATGCAACGCAGCATCAGCGTCTGATCCTCGAATTGATTTTTGTAGCGCAGAAATAACGTCATAGTGTGCATCGCCATCTTTGTCTGCTGACAATGCCTTACGTTGAACGGTTTCTTCAATAATAGGCAAGGTAATATGGATGATATTATTTTTATCTGGTTTTGTGGATAATACAGCGAGCTCCAAACCATTGAGCGCACTACGAAGGTCGCCGTTAGTGGCTCGTGATAGTTGCGTTAATGCATTATCATCAAGCGCAACATCATATTCACCAAGTCCTTTTTCTTTGTCATCTAGTGCACGCGCAACGGCACTTTTAATATCCTCAGCACTAAGACTATTCACCTGAAAAATCTGTGTACGGGAGCGGATGGCTGGTGTGACGTTAATATATGGATTTTCCGTGGTGGCACCGATTAGAATAATTGCTCCTGATTCAAGGTGTGGCAACAAAAAGTCTTGTTTAACTTTGTTCAAACGATGAATTTCGTCGAGCAATAATACGACTGTACCAGACATTTTGGCTTCTTCAGCAACAATTTGCAAATCTTTTTGACTATCAGTTGCTGCGTTAAGCATACGAAAAGCATATTTTGACGAACCGGCAATCGCACTAGCGATTGAAGTCTTACCTGTACCGGGTGGACCATATAAAATCATGGAACTCAAGCGATGCGCAGCGACCATGCGCCAAATAATCTTGCCTTCACCGACAAGATGTTGTTGACCAACAATTTCTTCAATTTTTGTGGGGCGCATACGGTACGCAAGGGGTTGTTGCATGAGGCACTTATCCTAAATAAATATTATCAACATTAACAGCGGTGTTGGCTGCTAGTAAAACAGCAATTGGATCATCTTGCTGATGGCTTTTGGTTGCATCAGATAGTAGTGTGAAAGGGTGCTTACTTTGTGTAGCTAGACCAACGTATTTAGCAAAATAGTCTCCTGCGAGATTTTGGTCGATCAGCACTTTCCCAATGCTGTGTGATTTTAACGAAGTGGCAAAAGCTGATTGTATTGCAGTACTGCCAAGTTGTGAGACTTTAACAGCAACAATAACACGTTCTCGAAACGTGCCAAGGTAGCGGCTTTGTTCGTCAGGATTAATTTTTGGTGTGCCGTTACCAAGTTGCTCTTGCTGTAAGCGTTCATTGATGTCCATATTTTTCTCCGATACGTTTGATAATTCCATTATACGTTATCTGAGAATGGTTTTTCATGTTTAGCTGAGGATTTTTGCGGATCAATTTTAATTGTCAAGGTTGAACGTGATGAGTATCAAACATTTTGAGTGATAGTAAGGTTAAAATAACAGCGCCGCCACCTAGAAATAAAATCAGTATACCGATTAGTGAATTAGTTAGTAGTGGTGATCCAACTAAAACCAAGCTAGCCAATATTTTACCTAGTTGAAAGATACTACCATTGAAAGCAATATAGGCGCCACGCTGGCTTTTGGGCATTAAATTAGCCAACTGTACCTGTCGAGTTGGCACATACATGAGTTCTCCAAAAGATAGAATTAAGCTTGAAATAAGGAGTGGTAAAAAAGTGATTGTGGTTGCTTGCAAAGCATAGCCAATCGTGAATAATAATGTGCCAATTGTGAAAATATAGCGTGTATTATACCGCGCAATCCAATTTGAAAACAGTGCAGTGAAAAATATAATAATTAGTGTGTTTATTGTTGTTAACACGCTAATCATTTTAACTCCGTTCAGTGGCACAGCAAATATTGTCGTGTGAACGAATTTTTCTGCAAGATGAATCGCAATATAATTTGTCCGTTGAAATTCAACCGCAAGCAATAAAATACCACCCAACGTGAAAATGAGAAATGGTAAATCTTTGAAGACAGGCTGATAGTGTTTGAAGACAGCAAGCATGCCGATTTTTGGTGAAGATAGTTGGTTGCTTTGATAGGTTTCCGTAATTGAAAAAATCGTCAATAAAAGTGATAAAGTGTTAATTATCACGAGCGTAGAAGCTAATATTATGAAGTGTGATTCAAATAACCAACCGCCAATCATACTGCCGATCATTAACGAAAAGTTACTAGCCCAATAATTGATGGCATACATAAAAGCACGTGTTGTTTTAGTTGAAACGTCGATTAACATTGCCTCGCTGGCTGGGTTAAGCAAGCCACTAGCAATATTACCAATTGACATCATGATAAAGGTTAGCCAAGGCAGATGATATACTGGGATGTTTGCCAAAAAAATGCCAGCTGATCCGATTAGTTTAATGGTTTCACCAGTAATCAATAAAGGTCGCCGTCCATACATATCTGTCAAATGGCCACCATAAACACCGGCTAAAAAAGCAATGACGATATTAATCATCATTAAGATTCCTGCTGTTTGTGCATTATAGGCATGGGATAAATAGATAGCCATAAATGGGAAAATCAGTGAACTACCAAAACGACTTAAAAATTGGATTTTGATACGAGCTTTAATATTAGGATGTAAAGTTTGCCACATGAGATTATTTCTCGCTTTCATAAGTGCATGTTATGATTATAAAATAGACATTAATTTTGTAAAACGGACTTCGTTAAAATAAAATGTCTACTTTTACAGCAGGGATATGCAAATGATTAGTAAAATTTACATTGAATTACGTCTTCATTATTTAAAATTTGGAACAATTGTTCAGTTTAGAACCAAAGAATTAGCTGATTTTTGGGCGGTTTCAGTTAAACAAGCGCAACGAAGACTACGGCATTTTTCGGATGACGGACTGTTAACTTATGAGCCGGGACGAGGGCGTGGTCATTTGTCAAACATTCATTTTTTAAATGATTTTCGTGTGGAGTTAACAGACACGATGCGTCATGCAATTATCATAAATGATACCGACATGATGTTTTATCTTTTTCAACTAGGCATACCGACAATTTGGTTGGCACAATTTCGTCGTCAATTAACAAATCTTTTAGGATTACAAGTGCAAGACGATCATAAACGAATCTTAAGGCAAGTTTCGACGCGTAAAATAACATCATTAGACCCAGTTAACGTGGCTATTCATCATGAATATGAATTAGTTATGCAACTAGGTGATACGTTAATCAAGTATGACAATGGGTTACAACCAGGATTAGCACACCATTGGACGTCAAATCAATCGGCGACGATCTGGACTTTCTATTTACGTAAAGGGGTACAGTTTCATAACGGCAAGGAAATGACTAGTCTTGATGTCAAAAAGACATTTGAGCGTGTGCAACAGCGAGTAGGTGCTCGCTATTGGCAGTTGATCAATCTTGTAAAAATAGTTCCGCGAGCCACAGACGTCGTTGAATTTTATTTTAGTGCGTCTGAACCACTATTTGCGAGATTTGTTGCCGACGCCAAATATATTATCATTGATTGTGATTCGTCAATTGACAATCTTCATTGGATTGGAACGGGCGCTTTTGAAGTGGTTGAAAGCACAAATGACATCTTCAGGTTGAAAGCTTTCAATAATTATTATGGTTTTCGCGCCATGATTGATGAGGTTCAGTATCTGTTAGTTGATGACGATAACATCGCCAAACACTTATTTAATCCTGAAGACTATGGCAATTATGACTATATAAAAAAACAACGTGCTATACCTGGTGCTGAATTTGTCATCGCGAACATGAATCGCAAGACTATCATTCAGGACACATTAGTGCGGGAAGCATTATACAACATCATTGATATGCGTTATTTTGATAGGCATTTGGGTGATATTGCCAGTCATTACAATCGTGAGGATTCTATTGCAGATCATAAAAAATCTATGCAGCAGGCTAGACAGTTAATCAGAAAATCTGGTTATTCCGGCGAACCAATTATTCTAGGTGTGCTTTCGCATATCAAATCGGCTATTGATATGGCGAAGTGGATACAAGAACGTGCACAACAAGCTGGTATTTATATTGAAATTTTGTATTATAGTTTTACAAATGATTACTATTCCGATGTTTTGGAGCAACAAGCAGATCTCGTCATGTTAGCTGATGTCCCAATGAACGACGACGAATTTGCTTATATAGAATTTCTAACAAGCCCGACATTATTGGTACAAAAAATGTTAACAATTGATTTGAAAAATGATTTACAGCAAATGGTTATTCAATTCAAACAAGCACCAACTATAGAACAGCGACATACTATATATTTGACGATTGATAATTGGCTAACAGATCATTTTTTCATGATTTATACAATTCATGCGGTTCGTGATGTCTATATCCATCAATTTCTAGCTAATGGTGAATATGGAAATGACTATAAAAACGCGTGGCAAATGCCAAAATAACACAAAAAAAAGCACCACCAAACGCGATATGTAACCAAAAGTTAAAACAACTTTTTGGTGTACTATCATGAATGGTAGTGCTTTTAAACCGAATTGAATTAATTTATTAACCCAAACGGTTGTAGTATTCGACGATCAACGCTTCGTTGATTTCGGCATCTAGTTCTTCACGTTCTGGCAAACGAACTAAAGTACCTTCAAGCTTTTCGGTATCAAATGATACGAATTGTGGACGAGCCACTACTGATTCAACAGCAACTTGGATAGGCAAGATGTTCTTTGACTTCTCGCGAACTGAGACAACTTGACCAGGTTGAACGCTGTATGATGGGACATCAACGCGCTTACCGTCAACCAAGATGTGACCGTGGTTAACTAGTTGACGTGCTTGTTGGCGTGTTGTTGCCAAACCAAGACGGTAAACCAATGAATCCAAACGTTGCTCCAACAAGATCATGAAGTTAGTACCGTGAGTACCCTTACGGATCTTACCGGCTTTGTTAAACAAAGAATGGAATTGACGTTCAGTCAAACCGTAAGTGAAACGCAACTTTTGCTTTTCACGCAATTGTGTACCATATTCAGAAATCTTAGCACGACGGCCGGCACCGTGATCACCAGGTGCGTATGCACGGCGTGACAATTCTTTACCAGTACCAGACAATGAAACACCCAAGCGACGAGAAATGCGCCACTTTGGACCTGTATAACGTGACATGTATATGTCCTCCAAAATGTAGTTTGCTGTACATTTGAGGGTAAGTACCAGATGCGTGCAGCGCCGAACTTGACGTTTCTCAGAGCCAGTAGCTATGGCCTTACTAACGATTTGGGGCGCTGTTGACGCGCTTCTTTACTTACTGCTACTCAATTTAACAACTTCTCCCATACTACCAGAAACTTACGTAAATAGCAAGTTCTTAAGAAAGCTGTAAACGATTTGAGATTTAGCAAACGTCCTTTAATTCAGCTAAATAAGTGATAATATTGAGAGTGAAAATTAAAAGGTCGGAAACTATCTCTATGTTCAATTTTACAATTCTAGCAATTATATTAGCACTCGTGGTTATTGCATACTTGGCAATCTTTGTTTTACAAAGAGCTACTGTCAAAAAAGTCAATGAACTGAAAGCTCGGAAAGCACAACTCGAATCACTAAAGGTTCGTAATGAGTTGGTTGAGGCACGCAAACTATCTCTGACAGGGCAATCGCTCAAAAATTATCAGAAATTTGAAAGTGATTATAACGACGTTCAAAATAATAAATTTTTGAAAATTGATCAACAAGCCAATTTGGTTCTTTTTGAGGCGCGCGGAATCAATATTGTTAAAACACGCCGTGAAATAGTGCGTTTGCAATCAATGGTTGATGATACAGAAACGACCATTAAAAACGTACGCGCAGGTTTGTCAGATTTGAAGAAAATTGATGAAGCGCATCGAGAAGCGATTCGTGATCTTAAAAAGAAGTATGAAGACTTACGCAAACGTTTACTGGCCGAAAATTTCAAGTTTGGGCCAGCCAATCCTGCGCTTGACCAGTTTTTGAGTCAACTTGAAGGTGATTATGATGAATTCACCCGTTTGACTGAAGCGGGTGATCATGCCACGGCCTCAGACATTTACGAACAACTTGCCATGGAAACGACACAAATGGAAAACATGATGCAAGATATTCCGGCTTACTTTGACAGATTGAACGTTAAATATGTTGAACAACTCAATGAACTTGCGCAGGGGCATGCACAGTTAGTGGCGGATGGCTATGTGTTCCCCAATGATAGCGTTGAGCAGGAACTACAAGCAATTGATGGGCAACGCCAACAAGTGTTGAACTTATTGGCTGATCTTAAATTAAAAGAAGTTGCCGAGCAAAATGGTTACATTGAAACACGTATTGACAATATGTACGATACAATGGAAACTGAAGTCAAGGCACGCCAACATGTTGTTAAAAATGCGAATAACTTATCATCTGATTTGTTGCGCTTGCGAGAACAAAATCAAGCTTTGACAATTGAACTAGATCGTTTGGGACAAAGTTTTCAATTTAATCATCAAGAGTTGGAAACCCGACGGACATTACTTGAACAAATTAATACGGCGGAAGCACAAATTGATCATAATGATGATTTGTTAGAATCCAAAGAAATTTCATACAGTGAGTTGCGGATTCAACAAGAAAAACTTTTGAAGCAATTTGCCGAAATTGAAACACAACAAGTTGAAATTTGGGACAAGATTTCTGGATTGGAAAAAGCAGATCGTTCAGCTCGTCAACTAGGTGGTCAATATCAACAAGAAATTGAAAATATTAAACATGCTGTCGAGCGTCTTAATTTACCAGGTTTGCCAGCGGTTTATCTGGAGTATTTCTACGCTGTATCAAATGAATTAGAACGATTGGCTAAGTCTCTAAATGCCAATTTGATTGATATGGATGAAGTCCAACGTCAACTTAACATTGTCTCTGCCGATATTGACACATTAAAAGAAAAGACAGATGATATTGTTGACGAGGCCGCACTGACTGAGCAACTATTACAATATTCAAATCGTTATCGTGCTTCAAGCGAGCGGGTAGCTGCTGCCAGTGAACAGGCGCGTATGTTTTATGAACGAGAGTATAATTTCAAACAGGCAATGGACGTCTTGGGGCCAGCACTTAATAGCGTTGAACCTGGCATATATGAAAAAATCGTTGATTCCTATATGCGTCGCAAAACGCCATTGTCTTAAAAGTCATCACAATCGTGATGGCTTTTTACATTAAAAAATGAGGCAATAAATGAAACAAGTTACTGATTATCCAGAAATTCAAACCGAGCGTTTGCGGCTTCGTCGTGTTCGCCTATCGGATGCTCCGGCAATGCTGATATATATGAGTGATGAAGATACAGTCCGTTGGTTATCTGGAATAAGAAAACAAACGATTACCGAAATAACACAATCTATTCGTGATTATTTTTGGCATGATGAACCTGGCACCATGAAATATGCCATTGCTGATTTGAAAACTGATGAATTAATGGGAACAATTGATTTTCGTTACCATTCTGACCAAAATGATGCAGAAATTGGTTATGTTTTGGCACCACAACAACGAGGCAATGGCTATGTTAGTGAAGCGGTGAAAGCATTGCTTCACATTGGATTTACAGAATTAGCTATGAATGTTATCTGGATTGGGCATGATCAAGATAATGTTCGAAGTCGGCGGATACCGCAGCGACTTGGTTTTCATAGTGAAGGTGTAGATTCACAAGGTCACCAAATTTGGACACTGACTAAGAGTCAGTATTTCGCAATGCAATAGTAAAAGGCTTCACTAACAGTGAAGCCTTTTATGTTAAGACATTTTAGAATGTTTGATACCATAGGCAAAATACCAGATGATACCAATTACAAGCCAGATACCAAACATCTTGAGGGTTTCAGCTGATAACTGTGAAATGAAGAATAGACTCAACAGACCGCCAATGAACGGAATGACAGGATAGCCGGGAACTTTGAAGCCATCATGAGCTAAGTCTTTACGACGGCGTAAAATCAGTATACCAAAGTTAATAAACATGAAAGCAACTAAGGTTCCGGCGTTGATTAAGCTAGCCAAAGTGCTTAATGGAATCAAACCTGCAAAAATCATTTCAATGGCAACGGCTACGATCAACGCATTGACGGGTAAATGAGATCCTTTTGAAATGCGTCCTAGTGATCTTGGTAGCAAACCATCTCTGCCAAAAGAATAAGCAAGTCGTGATGAGGCATAAACAAGCGCTAAGACGGCTGTAAACATACCAATTAGTGCACCGACCGTGATGACAACAGAGAATTGTGTTTGATGAACGACTTGCAAAGCAAAAGCAGCAGGATCATCAACACCCAATTTTTTGTAGTTAACAATACCGGTTAAGACGATTGAGAAAAGTGTGTACAGCAAGGCAGAAACAATGACTGTACCAACAATCCCTCTTACCATTGTCTTTTGGGGATTTTTGACTTCGGCAGCATGTGCAGCGATTGTATCAAAACCAAGAAAAGCGAAAATAATACTGGCAGTAGCTGCCCAAATACCATTCAATCCGCCAAGACCACTATGAAATTCTTTTGGATAAAATGGGACATAATTAGTTGTTTTAATGAAAAATGAGCCACCAATAATGAATAGTGCAAGGATAACGATTTTTAAAACGACGGCACCGTTTTCAATCTTTTTCGAGGTGCTAAGACCACGAGAAAGAATTGCTGCCACGATCAGAATGATCAACATGGCAAATAGATTAACCACGCCACCTTCCATTGGACCCGCCATGAGTGCCTTGGGCATATGAATATTAAATATTGTTAACAAGTTGCCTAAATAAGCGGAAAAACCAGTGGCAATAGCAGAAACAGCGAGAAAGTATTCGACAATTAAGGACCAACCCAATAGCCAACCAATAATTTCGCCATAAATCACGCCACCGTATGAATAGGCTGAACCAGCCACTGGCATCGCTGATGAAAATTCAGCAAAAGCCATGCCTGATAAACCAGAAAAGATCGCCGCAATCAAAAAAGCAATTGCCACAGCCGGCCCAGCATGCTCAGCCGCTTCGTGGCCAGGTAAGATAAAAATACCTGTGCCAATAACAGTTCCAACCCCTAGACTAATCAGATCCTTAGTGGTTAAAACACGCTCCATGTGTGAATCAGCAGCAATATAATTATTGACTGACTCCCGTTTAAAAGCTCTTGACAATACAGACATAATAATTCTCCAACATAATTTTAATAAATCAATAACTATTATTTTATCAATTTAACACGCACTTGTCTAACTGTGCTTCAAGTTTTACGTTACAATGAAAGATAAGGAATTTAGATGATGAAAAATAATAAAGTGTTTGTTATAACGGGAGCGACTGGCGTTGGGAAAACCACCATTGCGCGTTACTTACAAGAAACCTATCATATGCCACGGGTAATTACACACACGACCAGAAAACCGCGTGATCGTGAAGAAAATGGTGGTGCTTACTATTTTGAAACAAATGATAGTTTCGAAAAAAATCATTATTTAGAACGGGTCATGTACGCGGGCTCAAAATATGGTTCCTCGCACGAGGCTTTGGCATTAGCATGGGCACAAAGTAATTTTGCGACGATTGTCTTGGACACAGCAGGTGCAATTACTTACGCACGAGAACTGGGTGAACAAGCTGTCATTATTTTTGTGACGGTAACGCACCCTGATGTACTCATTGAGCGGGTTCAAATTCGTGGCGATGATCCGACAATTGTTAAACAACGTATTGCATCACCAGAATTTATGCGTGATGTGACGTTGCCGGAAGCTCTGAAAGGTGTTGCTTATCAATTGGAAAATGATGATTGGGCGAAAACAAAAGCACGATTGGATTTGATTGTAACTGATGTGATGAATGGCAGAAGTCTGCCTAAAAAAATCTAAACTGTGATTTTTTTTAGAATATGCTTGACATAAAATAATTATAGCATTATAATTATCTCATAAAATAAAAAGGTATTGGTTATATGACACGTACACAACGCGCAATTTCAGTAAGTTATTACTTTAAGTATTTCGGCTAATCGTCCTGATACTTAAAGCATTTTGCGTAGGTATTCGGACAACGTTCCGAATGCCGCAGTGAGTTCGTTATTAATGAGCAAACGCACATTCGGGTAGTCGTCCGAGTGTGCGTTTTGTATTTGTCTTAATTAAGGAGAATGAAAATGGAAGTGAAACCGGAATTATTGCAATCGTTGAATAAAAATCTTTCGTTGGTTGGACCATCGGCAATACGTGCTTTTGATGTAGAGGTTAGTGCCATTCCAAACATCATTAAGTTAACATTGGGTGAACCAGATTTCAACGTTCCAGAGCACATCAAACAAGCTGCAATTCAATCAATTATTGATGATGATTCACACTATGCTGCCTCGAATGGTACATTGGCACTGCGTCAAGCTGCTGCCAACTTTTTACAAGATCGCTATCAAGTTAATTATGATGCTGCATCTGAAATTATTGTGACAGTTGGTGCGACAGAAGCAATTTATGCAACGCTAACAACGATTCTTAATCCTGAAGACAAAATCATTTTGCCAACACCTATTTTCCCTTTGTACATTGCCGTAGGTTTGGTTGACGGTGCGCAACCTGTTTATATTAATACAGCTCCAACTGATTTTATTCTGACACCGGATTTACTGAAAGCTGCTATTGCAGAACATGGTGACGCGATTAAAGCTGTGGTTCTGAATTTTCCATCTAACCCAACTGGCGTGACCTATAGTGATGAACAAGTTAAAGCTTTGGCTGATGTGTTGCGCGAAACTAATATTATCGTCATCTCTGATGAAATTTATTCAGAACTTTCGTATGACAATGATCACGTTTCAATGGCAAAATATCTCCCAGAACAAACAATTGTGCTAAACGGCGTATCAAAATCACATGCCATGACAGGTTATCGTATTGGCATTTTGGCTGGACCAGCAAAACTAGTGCAAAAGATTGCTATGATTCATCAATTTACAATTACAACTGCCTCAAACCCGGCAATGGCAGCCGCGACAGAAGCGTTAGGTACAGAAGCTGGTCGTCAAGATACTTTGGATATGAAGGCAGCCTATCGTCAGCGTCGAGACTTTGTCTATGAACAAATGACATCATTAGGATTTCAAGTTGCTAAACCTGATGGCGCGTTCTATATTTTTGCTAAAATTCCAGCTGGCTACTTGCAAGATGATTTTGAATTTGCGCGCGACTTAGCTAACAAGAATGGCTTAGCTTTGATTCCGGGCTCTTCTTTTGGACCTGGCGGAGAAGGTTACGTTCGTTTGAGCTACGCAGCCGCAATTGAAACTCTCCAAGAAGCAATGGCGCGTTTGACATTATATATGAAAGAAAATAAAAATGACTAAAATTTTAATGACTAGTGTTCGCAATGATGAAGAAGAGGCGATTAATGCCTACGCCAAATTACATCACATTGAAATAGAGATTTCTCGGGATGAGTTTCATCCAGAAACAATGCCCGATTTAACAAATATTGATGGTTTGGTGATTCAGCAAACTGCTGAAATAGGTGGCGATCAAGCTTTTTACAATCAATTAGCACAACAAGTTGGCCAAATTACGACGCGCACAGCAGGATATGACATGATTGAGGTTGACTTGGCCAAAAACGCAGGCTTAAAAGTTACTAATGTGCCAGCCTATTCGCCAAGATCGGTAGCAGAAATGGCTCTAATGCAGATTTTCCGTTTACTACGACGAACACCGGAGTTTGATGCGCGTATTGCACAAAATGATTTTCGCTGGGCGGGCTTGCAGTCGAGAGAAATTCATTCCGTGACAGTCGGCATCATTGGTGCAGGTCGTATTGGCGGCACTTTAGCTGGCTTACTTCATGCACTTGGCACAAAAGTTTTAGCTTATGATGTTAATCCGCGCGACGACTTGCGTGATTTAGTGACGTATGTCTCTAAAGAAGAACTCTTGTCTCAGAGTGATGTTATTAGTTTGCACGTTGACCTAAATGATACGTCCGTTAATTTACTATCTGCTTCTGATTTTTCTCAAATGAAAGATGGTGGCTTGCTCGTTAACGCCTCCCGTGGGCCAGTGATTAACACTGATGATCTTATTGATGCATTAGATAATGGCAAGTTGCATGCTGTTGCTTTAGATACTGTAACTGACGAGTCACCAGTTTTTAATCATGATTTACGAAAAACAGGAGTAGCAGATGAGCGCATTAAAAAGTTATTGGCCATGCCCAATGTCCTCTTAACACCACATATTGCCTTTTTCACAAATATTGCTGTTGCTAACATGGTAGATTTTGCCTTAGATGATGTCTTAACTATTCTGTCAGGCGCCACTTCACCACATGAAATATAAAAAAAGCGCTTTTTAGCGCATACATAAGGAAAAAATATGACAACACTCACTCAAAACATTCAAAAACGAACAAATCCCTTATCAATCAAGCAGTTCATCATTAATGTCTTAAATGGCACTAGTTTGGGTATTGTTATTACTTTAATTCCAGGAGCGCTAGTCAGTCAGTTGCTCTTATTGTTTTCTGGTAATCAAATTGCGACTCAAATCGGCTTTATGACAACCTTGATTCAAAGCGCGTTACCAATTGTTGCTGGATTTGCAGTAGGACAAATTTTCAAATTGTCAGCGATTGATTCTGGCTCCATTGGTTTAGCAATGTTTGTTTCAGCTGGCGTTGTAACGAATACGCCCAAGGGGATGATTATTGGTGGAACGGGCGTTGTGCTGAATATCATTTTAGTAGCGCTCATTGCCACAGCATTAGTTAAGTTAACCGAAACAATTTTTGGACACTTGAAAATGTTACTTCAGCCTCTGTTTGTACTTGTTGGTGCGGGTGGAATTGGTTTAATTACTTTAGATCCTCTCAGGCGCGTGCAAATGGTAATTGGTTCATGGGTTGCGCAAGCTACTGATTTAACACCTATTCTGATGGGGGCTGTACTAGCAGCAGCGTTTGCGTTTTTGGTTGTTTCACCCTTGTCATCGGTCGGAGTGGCAATGGCCATTAGTTTGACAGGTGTGGGATCAGGTGCCGCAAACGTTGGCATCACAGTGGCCAGCTTCACATTAGCCGCAATGGGTGCCAGTGTGAATCCGCTGGGTGGCACTTTGGCACACTTTGTTGGCTCACCAAAGATTCAGATGGCTAATATGTTAACAAAACCAAAGCTTTTCTTACCCACAACAATTGCGGCCGCTATAATGGGGGCGATTTCTACCTTGCTAAACATCAAAGGAACGCCTTTTTCGGCTGGATTTGGATTTTCCGGCCTGATTGGTCCTTTGACGGCGTTTAATGAAGCTGGAAAAACGGGAATCGCCATGTTAAATGTTTTCATTGTATTTGTTGTTTTACCAATTTTACTTGCGTTAGGGATGAAGTGGTTGTTTATGACCAAAATAAACATGATCCAACCGGAAGATTTAAAGTTAACATTGAAGTGAGCTATTAAGATAAGGTAAAGGGAGGGGCAAATGAAGCGAACGGGGGAGAGGGAAACAGGGAAGAAGGGAGGTAAAAAGCGAACGAAGCGAGGGGAAAACCGAGCTAGAATAAGGAAAGGACAAACGGAGTAAAGTGGAGGTAAAAGAAAGGGAAAAAGGAGTTGACGAGGCGGGATAAAGTTGGTATATTAATATATGTTCTGACGGAGGCAAAAGCGAGTCAGGGCGAGCCGGAAGCATGAGCGAGTCAACGAAGAAAGTAGTTGACAAGACAAGAACAAGGTGATAAGATAATATAGTTGTCTCAAGGGGCAATAAGTAGCACATTGAAAACTGAACAAAACTTTGAACAAACGAATCTGTGGCTGTTACTTAGGTAACAAAAACAAATTTGCGAAGTCAATTCGTAACAAACAATAAACGGATTAGCGTTATAGAGAATATAGCGAAATAATCGTCAGTTTAATCGAAGAGCAATCTTCAAATTTTCAAATTGAGAGTTTGATCCTGGCTCAGGATGAACGCTGGCGGCGTGCCTAATACATGCAAGTCGAACGCACAGCGAAAGGTGCTTGCACCTTTCAAGTGAGTGGCGAACGGGTGAGTAACACGTGGACAACCTGCCTCAAGGCTGGGGATAACATTTGGAAACAGATGCTAATACCGAATGAAACTTAGTGTCGCATGATACGAAGTTAAAAGGCGCTTTGGCGTCACCTAGAGATGGATCCGCGGTGCATTAGTTAGTTGGTGGGGTAAAGGCCTACCAAGACAATGATGCATAGCCGAGTTGAGAGACTGATCGGCCACATTGGGACTGAGACACGGCCCAAACTCCTACGGGAGGCTGCAGTAGGGAATCTTCCACAATGGGCGAAAGCCTGATGGAGCAACGCCGCGTGTGTGATGAAGGCTTTCGGGTCGTAAAGCACTGTTGTATGGGAAGAACAGCTAGAATAGGGAATGATTTTAGTTTGACGGTACCATACCAGAAAGGGACGGCTAAATACGTGCCAGCAGCCGCGGTAATACGTATGTCCCGAGCGTTATCCGGATTTATTGGGCGTAAAGCGAGCGCAGACGGTTGATTAAGTCTGATGTGAAAGCCCGGAGCTCAACTCCGGAATGGCATTGGAAACTGGTTAACTTGAGTGCAGTAGAGGTAAGTGGAACTCCATGTGTAGCGGTGGAATGCGTAGATATATGGAAGAACACCAGTGGCGAAGGCGGCTTACTGGACTGTAACTGACGTTGAGGCTCGAAAGTGTGGGTAGCAAACAGGATTAGATACCCTGGTAGTCCACACCGTAAACGATGAACACTAGGTGTTAGGAGGTTTCCGCCTCTTAGTGCCGAAGCTAACGCATTAAGTGTTCCGCCTGGGGAGTACGACCGCAAGGTTGAAACTCAAAGGAATTGACGGGGACCCGCACAAGCGGTGGAGCATGTGGTTTAATTCGAAGCAACGCGAAGAACCTTACCAGGTCTTGACATCCTTTGAAGCTTTTAGAGATAGAAGTGTTCTCTTC
>NZ_CP174386.1:220000-1672500 GCF_045801155.1 Leuconostoc falkenbergense
TGGTATCAAAGAAATGTTTGGAGACATCATGCCAATTGATGATTTCCAAGGAACATTGTCATTGGAATATGTTGATTACCAGTTGATGGAACCCAAATATAACATTGATGAAGCGCGTGAACATGATGCTAACTACTCAGCACCATTACACGTAACTTTGCGTTTGACTAACCACGAAACTGGTGAAATCAAGTCTCAAGATGTTTTCTTTGGTGATTTTCCATTGATGACAGAACAAGGTACGTTCATTATCAATGGTGCTGAACGTGTTATTGTTTCTCAATTGGTACGTTCACCAGGCATCTATTACAATCAAGAAACAGATAAAAACGGTCGTCCACATTACGGTACAACTGTTATTCCTAACCGTGGCGCATGGTTAGAATACGAAACTGATGCAAAAGGTATTGCAAACGTTCGTATTGATCGTACACGTAAGTTACTCATGACCGAGTTAGTTCGTGCGTTGGGATTTGGATCAGATTCTGATATTATTGATATTTTTTCAGACCAGTATGACGCTTTGAACATGACTTTGGAAAAGGATGTTCACAAAGATATGTCTGATTCACGTGTTGAGGAATCTTTGAAAGACATCTATGAACGTTTGCGTCCAGGTGAACCTAAAACAGCTGATTCATCACGTGCATTGTTGGTTGCGCGTTTCTTTGATCCAAAACGTTATGACTTAGCCTCTGTTGGACGATACAAAATCAACAAAAAGTTGTCTCTGAAGACACGTTTACTAAACCAAACATTAGCAGAAACATTGGCTGATCCTGATTCAGGTGAAATTATTGCCGAAAAAGGAACATTAGTTGACAAGTCTGTAATGTCTAAATTATCACCATTTTTGGATCGTGATGATTTCAAGACAACAACTTATACACCTTCAGGTGATGCGGTTCTTGAAGAACCTGTAACATTACAAAAAATCAAAATTGAAGCGCCTGAAAATCCTGACAAGACGCTATTATTGATTGGAAATGGTCATATTGACGAACACGACCGGACAGTTCGCCCAGCCGACATTTTGGCTGGTATGAACTACTTCTTGAATTTACAAGAAGGCGTTGGATCGGTCGATGATATTGACCATCTTGGAAACCGTCGTATTCGATCAGTTGGGGAATTGCTACAAAACCAATTCCGTATTGGTTTGACACGTATGGAACGTGTTGTTCGCGAACGCATGTCAATACAAGACGCTAACACAGTGACGCCACAACAATTAATTAATATTCGTCCTGTTGTTGCTGCTGTTAAGGAATTCTTTGGTTCTTCCCAGTTGTCACAGTTTATGGATCAAACTAACCCATTAGGTGAAATGAACCATAAGCGTCGTTTGTCAGCTCTTGGACCAGGTGGTTTGACACGTGATCGTGCCGGTGTTGAAGTGCGAGATGTTCATTACACGCACTATGGCCGAATTGACCCAATTGAAACACCTGAAGGTCCCAACATTGGTTTGATTAACTCATTGGCTACTTATGGTCGTATTAACAAGTATGGTTTTGTTGAAACACCATACCGTCGTGTTGATTGGACAACCCACAAAGTTACCGACAAAATTGACTATTTGACGGCCGATGAAGAAGATAATTATATTGTTGCACAAGCCAACTCACCACTGAATGAAGATGGTAGCTTTGTGCATAATACTGTTATGGCGCGTTTTGGTGAAGAAAACATTGAAACGCCAATTGATCGCATTGACTACATGGACGTTTCGCCTAAACAAGTTGTTTCCGTTGGAACAGCTGCGATTCCATTCTTGGAAAATGATGATTCTAACCGTGCCTTAATGGGTGCCAACATGCAACGTCAAGCCGTGCCATTGCTTGATCCACATGCACCACTTGTTGGTACAGGTATCGAATATAAGGCGGCACACGATTCCGGTGTTGCTATGATTTCACGTGCAGCAGGTGAGGTTGAATACGTTGATGGACGCCAAATTCGTGTTCGTCGTGAAGATGGACAACTTGATACGTACGAATTGATGAAGTTCCGTCGTTCAAATGGTGGTAAAAACTATAACCAAAAGCCAATTGTTCATGCTGGTGAGCACGTTGAAGCAGATGAAGTTTTGGCTGATGGTCCTTCTATGGAACAAGGTGAATTAGCCTTGGGTCAAAATCCACTGATTGCTTTCATGACTTGGCAAGGTTATAACTTCGAAGATGCTATCGTTTTGAACGAACGTTTGGTTCGTGAAGATGTTTATACATCAATTCATATTGAAGAATATGACTCAGAAGCGCGTGACACAAAACTTGGACCGGAAGAAATGACACGCGAAATTCCTAATACGGGTGAAGATCAGTTGAAGGATTTGGATGCTGATGGTATTATTCGTGTCGGCGCTGAAGTTCATGATGGTGATATTTTGGTTGGTAAAGTGACACCAAAGGGTGTGACAGAATTATCTGCTGAAGAACGCTTGCTTCATGCTATCTTCGGTGAAAAAGCACGTGAAGTGCGTGATACGTCATTACGTGTCCCTCACGGTGGCGGTGGTGTTGTTCAAAACGTACGTATTTATACACCAGAGAATGGTGATGAATTAGCACCAGGCGTTAATATGATGGTACGTGTCTATATTGCTCAGAAGCGTAAGATTCAAGTTGGTGATAAAATGGCTGGTCGTCATGGAAACAAGGGAACTGTTTCTGTGGTTGTTCCTGAGGAAGACATGCCGTACATGCCAGATGGAACACCAATTGATATTTTGCTTTCACCAATGGGTGTGCCTTCACGTATGAACATTGGACAAGTTTTGGAACTCCACTTAGGATTTGCTGCAAAACAACTTGGTATTCACGTTGCATCACCTGTCTTTGATGGTGCTAGCGATGATGAAATTGAAGCCGCATTACGTGAAGCCGGCTTGCCACAAGATGGTAAATCAGTTGTTTATGATGGCCGTACGGGTGAAGCATTTGACAAACGTGTCGGTGTTGGTGTCATGCACTATATGAAGTTAGCCCACATGGTCGACGATAAGATCCACGCGCGTTCTATTGGACCATACTCACTTGTTACGCAACAGCCTTTGGGTGGTAAAGCGCAATTTGGTGGACAGCGTTTCGGTGAAATGGAAGTTTGGGCATTGGAAGCTTATGGTGCTGCCTATACCTTGCAAGAAATCTTGACATATAAGTCGGATGATGTTGCTGGACGTGTTAAAGTTTATGAGTCAATCATCAAGGGTGAACCAATTCCACGCCCTGGTGTGCCAGAATCATTCCGTGTCTTGGTAAAAGAATTGCAAGCACTTGGTCTAGACATGCAGGTCTTAGATGGATCAGGCGATGAAGTAGAATTGCGTCAAATGGATGAAGATGATTCAATTTTGCCGGTTGATGCACTTGAAAAATTGGCTCGTACAAATCCAGATTTGTTAAATAAAGAAGACGAAGAAGTTGCAGCAGCCTTTTCTAAGGTTGAAGCACAAGATACAGCTGCATCAGACGGCAATAATTAAGAAAGGTAACAGCAAATAGATGGCAATCGATGTTAACAAGTTCGAAAGTATGCAAATCGGTTTGGCATCACCAGATAAGATTCGTTCATGGTCTTATGGTGAAGTAAAGAAGCCAGAAACGATTAATTATCGAACACTAAAGCCTGAAAAAGACGGTTTGTTCGATGAACGCATTTTCGGACCTACAAAAGATTATGAATGTGCCTGTGGTAAATACAAGCGAATCCGATATAAAGGTATCGTCTGTGACCGTTGTGGTGTTGAAGTAACATCATCAAAAGTACGTCGCGAACGTATGGGCCACATCGAATTGGCTGCACCTGTTACACATATTTGGTATTTCAAGGGTATTCCTTCACGAATGGGGCTTGTCTTAGACATGTCACCTCGTTCACTTGAAGAAATTATCTACTTTGCGTCATACGTTGTCATTGAACCTGGTGATGCACCAGTTGAGAAGAAGCAAATGGTGACGGAACGTGAATACCGTCAATTGAAAAAAGAATATGGTGCCGGTTTTAAAGCTGGTATGGGTGCGGAAGCAATTAAAGAATTGTTGGCTAATGTTGATTTAGCTGGCGAAGCCGATGAGTTGAAGCGTGAATTGCAAGAAGCTACTGGTCAAAAACGCGTGCGTGCTGTACGTCGTTTGGACATTGTTGAAGCGTTCTTACAATCTGACAATAAGCCTGAATGGATGGTAATGGACGTTGTGCCCGTTATCCCACCAGACTTGCGTCCAATGGTTCAATTGGAAGGTGGTCGTTTTGCGACTTCCGATTTGAATGATTTGTATCGTCGTGTGATTAATCGTAACAATCGTTTAAAGCGTTTGTTGGACTTAAATGCCCCGGGTATTATTGTTCAAAACGAAAAGCGTATGTTGCAAGAAGCTGTCGATGCCTTGATTGATAATGGTCGTCGTGGTCGTCCAGTGGCTGGTCCTGGTAACCGTCCATTGAAATCACTTTCACACATGCTAAAAGGTAAGCAAGGTCGTTTCCGTCAAAACTTGCTTGGTAAGCGTGTCGATTATTCTGGTCGTTCAGTTATTGATGTTGGACCTTTCTTGAAAATGAACCAAATGGGATTGCCCGTACCAATGGCAATCGAGTTGTTCCGTCCATTTATCATGAAAGAATTAACAACACGTAAGTTGGCTGGTAACGTCAAATCTGCTAAGCGTAAGATTGATAAAGCTGATGGCGATGTGATGGATGTTTTGGAAGATGTTATTAAAGAACATCCTGTTTTGTTAAACCGCGCACCTACGTTACACCGTCTTGGAATCCAAGCTTTTGAGCCAGTGTTAGTTTCAGGTAAAGCGATGCGTTTGCATCCGTTGGTTACTGAAGCCTATAATGCCGACTTTGATGGCGATCAGATGGCGATTCACGTCCCATTGTCTGATGAAGCACAAGCCGAAGCACGTTTGTTAATGCTTGCTGCTGGACACATTTTGGCGCCAAAAGATGGGAAGCCAATTGTTGCACCATCACAGGACATGGTTATTGGTAACTATTATCTAACCACTGAGGAAGCTGGTCGTGAAGGCGAAGGCATGATTTTCTCAAGTGTTGATGAAGCACGAATTGCTTTTGCAAGTAAAGTGGTTCATTATCACACTCGGGTTGGTATCCAAACTTCATCATTCCCAATTGAAAAGCCATTTTCAGATAAACAACGTTCTAAAATTATGGTGACATCTGTTGGAAAACTAATTTTTAATGAGATTTTGCCGACTGATTTTCCTTATATTAACGAACCATCTGAGGATAACTTTAAGGGCGTTGATGATCGTTTCTTTATTGATGCTGGGGAAGACATTCACGATCATTTAGCTGATACACCAATAATTGGTGCTTTCAAGAAGGGATTCTTGTCAGACATTATTGCTGAAGTCTACAAGCGCTACAAGGTGACTGAGACGTCACTATTGTTGGACCGTATGAAAGACTTGGGTTATGAAAAATCAACAGAATCTGGTTTGACAGTTGCCATGACTGATGTGACAGACTTGAAAGAAAAGCCTGCTATTCTTGAAGATGCGCATAATCAAGTTGCTACTGTAACGAAGCAATTCCGTCGAGGCTTGATTACCGATGCTGAGCGCTACCAACGAGTTACTGAAATTTGGACAAAGGCTAAAGACATCATTCAAGATAAGTTGATTGAGTCATTTGAACCAACTAATCCAATTTTCATGATGCAGGACTCAGGTGCTCGTGGTAACATTTCAAACTTCGTTCAATTAGCTGGTATGCGTGGCCTGATGGCTGGACCTGGTGGTAAAATTATTGAATTGCCAGTTACAGCCAACTTCCGAGAAGGTTTGACAGTGATGGAAATGTTTATTTCGACTCACGGTGCCCGTAAGGGAATGTCAGATACAGCCTTGAAGACAGCCAACTCAGGTTACTTGACGCGTCGACTAGTCGATGTTGCGCAAGATGTTATTGTTCGTGAATTCGATAATGATTCTGATCGTGGTGTTGCAGTTAAAGCAATTATGGATGGCACGTCAGTTGTTGAACCACTTTACGACCGTATTTTGGGACGTTATGCGATGAAGTCAGTGTTTGATCCAGAAACTGGTGAAAAGATTGTTTCTCGTAACGAAATGATTGATGAAGATGTTGCCAAAGCGATTGTCAATGCCGGTATCGAAGAAGTGACAATTCGTTCTGTCTTTACGTCAACAACAGAACACGGTGTTTCAGTACTCGACTATGGTCGTAACTTAGCATCTGGTGAAGAAGTTGAAGTTGGTGAAGCTGTGGGAACCGTTGCTGCGCAATCAATTGGTGAACCAGGTACGCAATTGACAATGCGTAACTTCCACACTGGTGGTGTTGCCGGTGGTAATGATATTACGCAAGGTTTGCCTCGTGTCCAAGAAATTGTTGAAGCACGTATTCCTAAGGGACGTGCAGAAATTTCTGAAGTGACTGGTGTTGTGACTGCAATTGAAGAAAATCCAGCAGAGCGTACGAAGGCTGTCACTATTGAAGGTGAAACAGATACGCGTACGTACACCTTACCACTCACTGCGCGCATGCGTTTTGCAGAAGGTGATGACATCCAACGTGGTGATGCTATCAACGAAGGACCAATTGATCCTAAAGAATTACTAGCTGTTACAGACACATTGACGACAGAGTCATACATGCTGACAGAAATTCAAAAAGTTTATCGTTTACAAGGTATTGAAGTTTCTGATAAGCATATTGAAGTTATGATTCGTCAAATGTTGCGTAAAGTACGTGTGATGGATCCGGGTGAAACAGACTTATTGCCAGGTACATTGATGGATATTGCTGATTTCCAGCGTGCTAATGAACCAGCATTGTTTGAAGGTCTTGTGCCAGCTACGGCTCGTCCAGTGTTGCTTGGTATTACGAAGGCTGCTCTGGAAACAAATTCCTTCTTGTCAGCTGCGTCATTCCAAGAAACAACACGTGTCTTGACTGATGCTGCTATTCGTGGCAAAAATGATCCACTAGTTGGTTTGAAAGAAAACGTTATTATTGGAAAGATTATTCCTGCCGGAACGGGTATGGCGGAATATCGTAAGATTAAGAGTAAGGTTGTTGGTGATGTTATCGCACAACCTGAACTTGAAACTGAAGATACACCCGACATTCCAAAATTAGATGATGTCGCTAAGGCATTTGAAGATTAAATTATGATATTGATAAAAGCCACTCATTTCTCTAATGAGTGGTTTTTTTGATTCAAAGGAAAAAATATACAGGTATATTTGCACGTTATGCCAAAAATGATGCCGATTATGCCAAATAGGTATGTGTTTTATGCTTTTTGAGGTAAACTAATTAATGTTCTGCAGAACAATGTTGGAAAAGTTATACACAATCTATCATAAATTGCGTATAATTAAATTATGCATAATTTAAACTACGAACAAATGAATGGATTGGCATTGGCTTATATTGGTGATGCAATTTATGAATTAGAAGTGCGACAGCATTTGTTAGCTATGGGTTTGACAAAGGTAAATGACCTCCAAAAAAGAAGTAAGCACTATGTGTCGGCAAAAGCTCACGCTGCAATTTTTCAACGAATGTCAGACGAACAAATCCTTTCCGAGGACGAGTTAGTCTACTTCAAACGTGGCCGAAACGCTAAATCACACACGAAAGCTAAAAATACTGATGTTGTCACGTATCGAATTTCGACGGGTATTGAAGCATTATTTGGCTATTTATATTTGTCTAATAGTCAAGAACGACTGCAAACGTTAATGGCTTGGATTTTTGACGAAATTGAGACTGGGAGAATAACAAAATGAAACGTGATGAAGCAGGTGAATTTATTTATGGTCATCATGCCAGTGTTGAAGCACTAAAAAGCAAACAAGAAATCAACAAGGTTTGGGTGCAGACTGGATTGCAAGATAAAATTCGCAATGAAGTGTTGCAACTTGCCAAAAAAAGGGGATTGGTCGTACAGCAAGCACCTAAGTCAAAGTTAGATGAATTAACTGATGGGGGGAACCATCAAGGTGTTGTGCTCAGTGTTGCTGCTTTTGAGTATGCTTCAGTTGATGATTTATTTGATCAAGCTAATCAAAAAAATGAGGCGCCATTCTTCTTGATTTTAGATGGCATTGAGGATCCGCATAATTTGGGATCGATTTTAAGAACCGCCGACGCTGCTGGTGTTCACGGTATTATCATTCCTAAACGTCGCGCGGTTCAATTGACCGCGACAGTGGCCAAAACATCCACGGGTGCTATTGAACACGTGCCAGTTGCTCGTGTGACTAATTTGGCAACAGTCGTCGAATCACTTAAAAAGCGTGGGGTCTGGATATTTGGCACTGACATGTCTGGTGAAGATTATCGTCATTGGGACGCCAAAGGTGCTACTGCTTTAATCATTGGTAACGAGGGGAAAGGCATATCACCGCTTTTGAAGAAAAAGGTCGATGGCATGTTGACAATTCCAATGATTGGTCATGTTCAAAGCCTGAATGCCAGTGTTGCAGCTAGTTTATTGATATATCAAGGATATAATTCACGTCATCCGTTATAATACGCATACCAAATAAACAGAATAATACGATAATAATCATCTGATATTCTGTTCATGTATGCTGACATACGGGAGCATGATATTGACGAAAGATAGGTTGTTAGCCACAGTGATTGCAGCGCAAAAAGGACATGATTGTGCGTACAATGTGCTAATAAAACATTTAAGACCTGCTATTTTTAGCGTTCATAAGCGAAAAATAAGTGGGCATATTAAAAAAGACGATTGGTATTCTGAGTGATTAGAAATATTAATGCGTTGCGTGAAAAAATACGAAGTAAGCTGCCCACGCGCAAAATTTTCGACTTACTTTATTACCGCGCTTTCAAATCGCGCCATTGATTTGTTACGACATCATAACACCGAAAAAGCACAGTTTTGTCAACAAATGATTTGGGTCGATGATGATGAAAAACCCATAGATATTGCTACAAATACGTATAACCCAGAAGTTATTGTTGGTTTACGAGAGTCTATTAGCCAATTAAGTTTAGCAAAATCAACTTCATTCAAACGTGCAGTCTTACAAATGATAGGCGCTTTGAAATATGATATTGATAAGCATGATAAACGATGCTTTGAGCAAATGCAATATCGTCTCAAAAAGATGATAGAAGCTGGTGTAAAATAACGAAAAAATCCTTGTATAGGTTGCTTAATCAACCTATACAAGGATTTTTTTGATATCATAATTTTTAAGGTGTTGGGCGACCAGTAGTGTCTGTGTTAGCTAACAAATACTCTTGAATTAGTGAAGCGACCTCAGTATTTTCTGGTAAGCTGGAATGCTGGGCATCACTACCAGAAACAGTGATTTGAGTATAAGCTTTAACATGTTTTTGAAAGATATATTTCCCAGCGATGACACTTTGCACCGGAACAATACCATCATCCGTGTAGTCTTCTGTTCCGGCGATTGAATAAACCGACAATCCTTTGGGGAGTTTTTTACTTTTGTTAATGTAGTCAGTCAACATTACCGTTCGACGAGCGAGTGTCACTTCAGAAAAATTATAAGGCGTGCCTAACGTCATGAGCGTTGTCATGTTAAAACTGTCAGAGCTATAATAGTTTTCCAAAAATCCAGTCCAAATCAAGCCACCGTTTGAATGACCAATTGCTTGAAAGTTCCTAAAATGATAACGTTCTTGCAAATCTGCCATCGCCGTATTTAACCAGCGATATTGTTTTTTGATGTTATCATAGCCATCTTGATTGTTTTGAAAACCGATGACGATAAATGGCTGTTCATCATTAGCTCTAATATGGCCTGAATAAACTAATTTCCCATCGGTGTTGACTTGCACCTTTAAAATACTGTGTGTTGATTTAGGAGTATTTAATTTATTCAGTAAATTATCAAAACGATTAATTGTGGCACTAGATCCGGGAATAAAAATAATTGGTGCCATTCGTGAGTTTTGAATTTTAGCTTGATTATTATTCGTATGGGTTACCCAATCGTGTCCAAAAAAACCAATGATAACCATGAGTACAAGACTCGATATGATAATTAGTTTATTTCTCATAGCTGACCTCGGACGTTTCTATGGCAATGAATGGTCTGTAAATGATTACGGACAGTGCAAAAATGATAGTGGTGATAAGCAAGGACCAGCTGTCGTTGCTACCCAAGAAACCAATAAGTGAACTTGGCGTCGTGTTTGGCGTTGAAAGTCTCGCTGGCTTAATGAGATGTGTCACAATGGCTGTATAACCTATCAATGTGCCAAGTAAACTTGTCATAATCATTGGAACCAGCAGTAGTGGCCTTAAAAATATCGGTAAACCAAAGTATAGGAGTTGATTACTGTTAAATAAGCTAGGAAGAAGCGACAACATACCCAAGTGCTGCCGCTTTTTACGGACGGAAAATAACAGAATAAAGCTAATCGCTAATGTACTGCCAACACCACCAAATAACGAAAATGCTGTATAAACACTATAAAGGTTAGTTGGATAAGGCAGTGTAGCATTTGTGTTTGTTAAGATTGTATCCAAATTTTTAATGACAGCATTAATGGTACTAGGATTATTAATTAATTCATGCGGTAACCCAATTCCTAGCCACCATAGTAGTGGTGCTACAATACTAACGATCACAAGACCAATAAAGGTTGTAAAAAAATTATTAGACAACAATGTACTCAACGCGGACCGAACAACGCTACGTTGAATAGCAAAATGTAATGATACATCAATTAACAAAACAAAGCCTGCCCAAATTAAAAACCTGATAGCGAAAGGTTGCGGATTATCACGACTGATGAATTTTTGATAAAAATAGAAACTTTCACAACTGATGAAAGATAGCAATATGACTAACAAATATTGCGAAGTATCATAGGTTGGGGTTTGACCTTTACCTAAAAATAAAAAATAAGTGCCTAAAAAATTAGTGAGAGTGGGTAAAACAGTATTTGTCACTTTACGAATTGACAAATACTGTTTAGTAAAGGTAGCTGCGAGAATCATGAGAACAAATACTTCTAATAGTGACAGCATTTCTTGTAGTTGGAAAGTAGCAGGTATTCTTAATCGCCAATTAAATAATGTTACGAATAACGCATTTGGCGACAAGATGAGTTGCGAGATAAGCTGTGCGTAGACACAAATGGCTAGTAGAGGAAGTGTCTGTTGCATGGCCAGCAGAGCGGCACTAACCATCCTATTTTTGAGGACGAATCTATCTAATTTGGCAGTGATATTGATTATTTTTTTACTCATGTCGCTCCAGTATTGAAACACAATATTAACATTTTGAAACATATGTGTTATAATTAATTCCATTATGTCGTTGTGGCTGTATTTTTTTGTTACTTCGATTATACATTAATCCATTCAGATGGGGGTATTTTGAATGATAAAACAGTTTTTTCAGCGTCCAATAGTTAATTTCATTGGTCGTACGCTCTTTTATTTCATAATCATTCTGGTATTATTATACCTTTATGGTTATTCAGGTGTTGGTGAGGGACACTTTATCTATAACGAGTTTTAAATGGGGGAATTTAACATGATTAATAACGTTATTAATCAAATTGATGCAATTGCGCAAAAGACTGGTGACTTGATTGCGTATGATGAATTAGGACGCACACATACATATGCTCAACTGAAGTCAGCGTCAGATAGTCTAGCTGCTTATATTGATAGTCTTAATCTACCAACTGGGGCACCAATTATGGTTTATGGTGGACAACAATTTGAGATGCTTGCTAGCTTTTTGGGCAGTGTCAAATCAGGACATGCTTATATTCCAGTTGACAAGAGTTCTGCGGATGAGCGTCTAACCGATATATTAGAGATTGGAAAACCAGCACTTGTGATTGCAGTCGATATGTTACCGATTACGATTACGTCAGTACCAGTTATTGATCCAAAAGAATTGAGCCACATTTTTGACGAAGAAACACCGTATCAAATAACACATTCAGTTGCGGCTGACGAAAATTTCTATATCATCTTTACATCAGGTACAACGGGAAAACCCAAAGGTGTTCAGATTTCACATCGTAACTTAATTAGTTTTGCAGATTGGATGTTGGGTGATGACTTCCATTGGCCAGAAAACAGCCAAGTTTTGTCACAGCCACCTTATTCATTTGACTTATCGGTTATGGATTGGGCGCCGGCACTGTTGTCTAGCAGCACACTAAAAGCGCTGTCAAAAGAAACGGCAGATGATTTCAAAACATTATTTGCAACATTGCCAACATTGGATCTCAACATTTGGGTTTCGACGCCGTCGTTTGCTGATGTCGCTTTGTTGGATCCTAATTTTACACAAGAAAATTTACCACAGTTGACGCATTTTCTTTTCTGTGGTGAAGTGCTGACGAGTACAACTGCTCAAAAGTTACTATCACGTTTTCCAAATGCAACAGTATATAACACCTATGGTCCAACAGAAGCGACGGTAGCGGTTTCTGGTTTGCCAATTACTGAGGCGGTTATTGCTGCAAATGATAAGATGCCAATTGGCTACGTTAAGGCTGATACAACAATTAAAATTCAAGACCACGATGGGCAAGACGTCCCAGTCGGTGAAACTGGTGAAATTGTGATTTGTGGGCCATCTGTTTCAAAGGGATATCTTAATAATCCTGAAAAAACAGCACAAGCTTTCACACAAATTGATGGTCAGCAGGCTTATAAAACCGGCGATTTGGCAACGATGGATGCCTCAGGATTATTGCATTATCGTGGTCGCAGTGACTTTCAAATAAAGTTGCACGGCTTCAGAATTGAACTAGAAGAAGTTGCACAACAGTTGCAACAAAGTCACTTTGTTGCGCAAGCGGCTGCAGTGCCGCGCTATGATGCCGAGGGAAAAGTGAAACAATTGTTGGCTGTCATTGTTGCCGTTGACAACTCATTTGAAAAGCCCATGCAATTAACTACTGCCATTAAAGACGAATTGAAAGAAATCATGATGCCTTACATGGTACCTAGTCGTTTTATCTATCGAGAGGCGATGCCGCTAACACCTAACGGTAAAATTGATTTAAAGGGATTGATTGCCGAGGTGAATGGGGATGCTTAATTTACAACCTTATGCTGATCCAAAGTATTTTATTATTTTGTTACTAGCATTACTACCTTTAGCCATCGGCTTGTACTTTGGTAAGCGTTTTGCTTGGTATGAAGTACTAGTTTCAGTTGTATTTATCTTTTTGATGTTTGATGGTCATAAATATCATGAAGGTTTTGCTTTAATTGGTTATATGATCTGGCAATGGTTATTGGTCTGGGCTTACACGATATATCGTAAAAAAGCCAACAATAGCTGGGTATTTTATGGCACAACAGTCTTGGCGATTGTACCACTGGCACTCGTAAAAATTGCTCCTGCTGCACATTGGACACATGTTACGACGTTGCTAGGGTTTATGGGAATCTCATATCTAACATTCCGATCGGTTGCTATGATTATGGAAACGCGTGATGGGACTATTAAGGAATTTAATCCTTGGCTATTCCTACGTTTCATGCTTTTCATGCCAACAATCTCATCTGGACCAATCGACCGATATCGTCGCTTTGTGAAAGATATTAATAGTGTACCTGCGCGAGAAAAATACTTAGACATGCTTAGCAAAGCAGTTCACTTTTTCTTCCTAGGATTTTTGTACAAGTTTGTTTTATCCTACATTTTTGGTACGTTGCTATTACCACAATTTAAACATATGGCCATATTATCAGCTCATGCAAATGGTGGATGGTCTTGGTGGTTAATTGGTGTTATGTATGCGTATGGATTGGATTTGTTCTTCGACTTTGCTGGTTACTCACTGTTTGCAGTTGCAACTGGCTATGTCATGGGCATTGAAGTACCGATGAACTTTAATTTGCCATTCTTGTCAAAAAACTTGAAAGAATTTTGGAATCGTTGGCATATGACATTGTCATTTTGGTTCCGTGATTTTGTCTTCATGAGACTAGTCTTCATGATGATGAAGAACAAATGGTTTAAGAGCAGAGTGACGACTTCCAATGTTGCTTATATTGCCAATATGTTGATAATGGGGTTTTGGCACGGACTAACTTGGTATTACATCGCCTATGGTTTATTCCATGGGGTAGGCCTAGTAGTCAACGATGCATGGCTGCGTTACAAAAAAAAGCACCATGTGCCGCATAATAAGTTTACAGAAGCGTTTGCCATTGTTTTGACGTTCCACGTCGTGATGTTGAGTTTCTTACTCTTTAGTGGTTTCTTGGACACTTTGTGGTTCCATCAACACCATTAATCTTGAGTAACATAAAATAATTTACAGGAGAAATAACATGGATGTAAAAGCAGAAGTTGTAGAAATTTTAAACACTATTATTGGTGAAGATATTTCAGATCAAATGGATGATGATTTTTTTGAAAGCGGGTTGTTAGACTCAATGGCAACTGTTGAATTGTTACTTGATTTGGAAACTAAGTTTGATATTCAAGCGCCAGTTTCAGAATTTGATCGTAATGATTGGAACACGCCTAATAAGGTGATTGCTAAAGTAGAATCTTTGATGGGTTAATACGATGAATAAAAAGCGGGGGCTGTGGTGGATTTTTGGTCCGGTAATTTTGGCATTTGTCATGGTTACTGTGCTGTTATTAGTACCATTTTCATTAAGTCAAATCTCAAATAAAGATATTCAAGAGGCATCAGTTTCGTTCTCGAAAAATGTGTTTAAGGGTGAAACTGTCAAAATGCATGCATTTAATGATCCAAATACACATTATGTGCCATTCTTTGGGTCAAGTGAATTATTGCGCCTAGATACCATGCATCCCAGCATGTTAGCAGAGAAATATGACCGGAATTATCGACCATTTTTACTTGGGCAAGCAGGAACAGAGTCATTAACGCATTATTTGGGGATGCAGGAAATGACACCGGCATTGCATAAAAAGCAGGCGGTCTTTGTGATCTCCCAGCAATGGTTCACTAAGCGCAATACAAAATGGGCATTTCCGGAATTTTACTCACCTTTACAAACGGTCAATTGGTTGCGTAATATTACTAAAATAACACCCACTGATCGGTTTATTGCGCGGCGATTATTGCAACAAAAGCAAGTGAGCGATAGTGATTTTTATGCCCACCTGATCACTAAAATTAAGAATAATCAACCACTTTCAGAAACTGATCAGAATATGTTGATAATTCGCAATCGTATGTTAGTTCGTGAAGATCAATTGTTCTCTAATATAACGTTGACCAATAACTGGAACAAAAAAGTTAAGCCATCGTTAAAAAGATTGCCAAATGCTGATAATCAAAGCCTTTTGATTAAACAGGCGGATAAGCTTGCTAAAAAGCAAACAGATAATAATCCATTTGGTATTAAAAATAGTTTCTTTAAACAGCGTGTTAAGCCAAGATTGAAGCGTTTAGCGCAATCTCAGACAAATTTTGATTACCGTCAGTCAGAAGAATATGGTGATTTTCAAGCAGTTTTGCAAGAGTTCGCTAAAGAACACACAGATGTCTTGTTCATTATTCAGCCTGTGAATCAAAAATGGTCAAAATATACTGGATTAAATACTAAAATGTACTATCAGAGTGTTAACAAAGTTAAAAAGCAATTAAAGTCGCAAGGCTTTAACCACATTGCTGACTTTTCACACGATGGTGGAAAAAAATATTTCATGCAGGATACCATTCATATGGGCTGGCGTGGTTGGCTTGCAACCGATCAGGCACTCAAACCTTTCTTTGACAAAGGCTATCAAGCACCTAAATACAAGATAAACAATAATTATTTATCGAAAAAATGGCAAAATCTGATGCCAACGACTAATAACTTGGCTAATTTTAAATAAAACAGGAACGCAAAAGGTTAAGCGAGACAAATTAATGTTGTCATTGCTTGACCTTTTGCTACAATAGAGACATGATAATAGGAATTGGAAACGATACGGAATCAATTAGTCGCGTGAGACAAATTGTGGACCGACAATCAAACTTCATGCTGTCGATATTGACGCCAGCAGAGCAAGAAGCGGCTAAACAGCGAAATGGCAAACATTTTGCTGAATTTATTGCAGGCAGGTTTTCGGCTAAAGAGGCTTTTTCAAAAGCAACTGGTTATGGTATTGGTGAAAAAGTCCATTGGCAAGACATTGAAATCCTAAATGAGATTAATGGACGGCCAGTTATGATTGTTAAAAATTTTCCCTACCATACTTATGTTGCAATAACGCATAGTGGTGATCAAGTTAACACAATCGTTATTATTGAGCGCTTGACAATTTGGGAAAAAATAAGTGCAAAATTATTGCCAAAAAGAGGTGTTCTATCATGACAAATGATGAAATTTTAAATTTGAGGCCCACATGGCTTGAGATTGATTTGAAGGCCATACAAGAAAATGCGAAAAAAGTGATGAATCACGCGGGGGCAAAACGTTTAATAGCGGTGGTAAAAGCTAATGCATACGGGCATGGTGTGCACGCTGTTGCACAAGCACTATTAGATATTGGTGTAACAGACTTCGCCGTTGCAACAGTGGGGGAAGGTGTTACCTTACGTGAACAATTTCCACAAGAAAATGTAACCATCACATTACTAGGCGTTCAAGATGTTAAGCAGACACCAATAATGGTGGCATATCAACTAGCGCCTGCTGTCGGGACGATTGCTTGGTTAGAAGAAGCTATGACGCAAATTAAGCAAGGTCAACAGTTACCTGTTCAACTAGCAGTTGATACTGGTATGGGGAGAATGGGTGCACATTCTGCATCGTCAGTTAAATCGCTCTATGATATGATTCAATCTTCTGAACAGCTCGTTTTGTCAGGGGTATTCACGCATTTTGCAACCGCAGACGACAATAATGTGGCTTACTACAAAAAGCAAGTGAAAAACTTTTATCACTGGGTAGAGGCTGCTAATATTCCCGAGACCTATTGGCACTTGGCTAATTCGGGTTCAGCAATTTGGCATCACAATGAAATTGATACCAATACAATTCGCGTTGGATCAGTGTTATACGGATACAATCCCGGAACACCTGAATTGACAATGCCTTTTAAGTTGTCACCTGTGCTCTCGCTAAAATCAAAAATCGGTTCGGTGCACTGCTTAGAAACTGGCGAATCTGTAAGCTATGGCGCAACATATACAGCAGAAAAACCACAATGGGTGGCTACGCTACCAATTGGTTATGCCGATGGCTATTTACGCCGCATGTCAGGAATGAAAGTATTAGTTGACGGGCATATTGAACATGTGATTGGACGTGTCACAATGGATCAAATTGTGATAACATTAGATAAAATGTATCCTGTCGGTACAGTAGTTACATTGATTGGACAAGATGGTGATCAGCAAATTACGGTAGAAGATGTTGCAAATTATGCAAATTCTATTCCACATGAGATTTTAACAACGTTAGGGTTAAGATTGCCTAGACAATACTAATAAAACAAAGCGCCAAATGGCGTGTACATATTAAAGCGAGAATATTATGACAATAGAGCAACAAACAGTAATGCGAGGCGATGTTTTTTACGCCGATCTCAAACAGGGACTTGGATCTGAACAATCGGGTGTTCGACCGGTTTTGATTATTCAAAATGATGTTGGTAATGCAAATTCACCAACAACAATTATAGCGGCGATTACATCACAGATTACTAAGCCAAAGTTACCGACGCATGTTTTACTCCCTGCACATTTGGGTGGAATGAAAAAAGATTCAGTCATACTAGCGGAACAAGTTAGGACAATTGACAAACGACGACTACGAGACAAAATCGCTCATATTCAGGCTAACTCTAAGGAAATGCAACAGGTTGCCCACGCTCTGAGAATTAGTGTTGGATTGAAATAAAAAAACCGATTTTATCGGTTTTGAGGTTGATTTAAATCTGATATCGACGTTTTGAATAAAATATCAGCGCGGTGTAAAAGCTGCGGTACTGGTAAAAGAACGTCTGCTGTTAGCCAGTCGACCATTAGTTTAATTAACATTTGGCTTAGAATGTTGGCAACAAATTTTTGTTCGGTAGTGTGGCAATTTTTAAATGGTAGCCAATCACGACGGAGACGTGCAAGGAAATCATCAAATAATTCAAAATCTAGGCCACCCGCGTTTTGATAGGCAGCAGTGATTGCTTCACGATAACGAATTAAGACGTTGAGCACAATTTTTGTTTGTTTATGATTAGTGACGTCAAGTGTATGACCAACCGGATCACAAGTTTGCTGAGTTAAATCATACAAAATTTCAGATAAAATCTTATCTTCTAGCCGGACAAGGAGAACTTGCGTAGGCGTATCAAAGTATTTGTAAAATGTTTTACGATTGATGTTGGCACGTCTAGAAATTTCGGCAACTGTGATTTTTGATAATGGGACTTCGCGAAGTATGTCAATAACAGTTTCAAGAATTTTGTCTTGAGTTGCTTCACGACTTGCATTTTTCGACATTGTATTCTATCTCCTGAGACACCATTAATCATATTATATGAGTTATTTTTTCATTTAAAATGGACACATTATCAGATTGTGTCCAGCTTTTAAAACGATAAATACCTTATTTTTGGTGTATATTCACTTATATAGGAGTTTGAACACAACGGAAAATATTGGAATTATGGTAAAATGACATATTATGTCATTTAACTTCCTTTTAACTTTGAATTCGTACAATGGTGACATAAAACAGGTACAATGGAGATATGAAAATGTCTAAAGCAATCAAAATATTATTAATTGAAGATGATGTCAATTTGGCTGATAATGTTGTCGGTTTTTTGCAGGATTTTGCTGATGTTCACGCGGTTACAGATGGATTGGATGGTGAATTCGAGGCACAAGAAGTGCCGTACGATCTTATTATTTCTGATTTAATGTTACCTGGTGAAAATGGTCTTGAGGTCATTAAAAACCTAAGGCACCACAACATTGAAACACCAGTTCTTATTTTGACAGCCAAAAGTTCGTTGGATGATAAGATAGAAGGGTTTAACGTTGGTGCTGACGATTATTTGACCAAGCCTTTCCACCGTGAGGAATTACTAGTCAGAGTGAAAGCTTTGTTGCGTCGATCAGGTGTTTACTCTGAAGATAATACAATTACAGTTGGTGACGTGCTAATTAATTTGGAAAATCGGGGTGTTCAGGTTCATGGGCAACAAGTTAAATTGGTTGGTAAAGAATTTGATATACTAACTTATTTAGCCCAAAATAAAAACATCATCGTGACGCGTGATCAAATATTTGATCGCGTTTGGGGTATTGACTCTGATACCACAATCAATGTTGTTAATATTTATTTGAATAATTTACGTCGTAAACTAGAGGCAGTTGGTCAAAATGACTTAATTAAAACGCTGCGAAATATTGGATTTATTTTAGAGGTAAGCGATGCCTAGTATTATTAACAAAAAGCAGCAAGTCCGCGGATTTATTTGGCTCCTCGCCAGCTTTTTTGTTATCTTTTCAATTTTGGCCGGTGTTATTTTTCTATCGTATACACGAACGGTTTTTCAAAGTGCTGATAATGCAATTAACCAGAGTATCAATATGTACGACGGTCAAGGTTTGTTATCTACATCTGAAAATGATGTTAAAAAATCACAACCTATTGAAAATTCCAATACACGAGCTAATATATGGCTGTTTGATAAAAAGGGTAAGTTGATTATTGATGATACAACCACTGACCCGCAGCAAATGGTTTTGCCGAAATTTCTGCAAAAAACTGTTAAATTTAAATCATCACTGATGGTGGATAAAGCTGAGACGCGTAAAATCGCTGGTAACTATTATCGTGTGGTTGGTGTTAAGTTCAAAAAAAATGCGGTGAAAATTTATGGTACAACCGCCGCTAATGGTTTAATCATGGTAAATGTGACGGATACGATGATTAATTTGGCTCACTTCAAAAAAGTTCTGTTTTGGTCCTTTGGATTGTTTGGCTTACTAGCAGTGTTGGTTTCCTATATTATTTCACGTTTCAATATGCGACCGATATTGAAATCTTGGCAGCAACAACAAGATTTTGTCAATAATGCGGCACATGAGTTGCGGACACCAATGGCGGTCATACAAGGTAAGCTGGAAAACATGCTGATGAAGCCTGAGGCAACTGTGCGAGATCAATCAAATGCCATTATTTTGTCACTGTCAGAAGTTCGTCGATTGACATCATTAACCAATAATATGTTAACATTGGCAAAATCAGGTTCAAATATGACGAAAATTGAGAAAAAGCCAACGAATGTGTCGGAATTTCTCAGCAATATCATTGCACCCTACGAAGAAATGGCGCAGTTTGATGGTAAAACGGTCACTTTGGATGTTGATGTCGGTCAAGATGTTTTGATTGATCAAAAACGAATTCATCAATTGTTGGTATTGCTGCTTGATAACGCATTAAAGTATTCGGATGAAGGGGCAACGGTTGCTGTCACGGCCGGTATCGAAAAGAAAAAATTCATATTAAGTGTTGCTGATACAGGTCGTGGCATCAGTGATGAAGCCAAGAAGCATGTTTTCGATCGCTTTTATCGTGAAGATAAAACTGGTAATCGTGAAACAGGTGGCACTGGTTTAGGCTTATCCATTGCCGAATGGGTTGTGCAGGCTCATGGTGGTAAAATAACAGTGTTGGATAATATCCCACAAGGTACTATTTTTAGGATTGCTTTACCACTTTAATCTATAATTTATGTTGATTAAATATGATAAACGTAACAAATATGTTCACTGACAATTTTTTGAGCGACAGGGAACCAAAATGGAGGAAAAAATATGAAAAAATATTCTCTTTTTGTCGTTGCAATCGTTTCAGCATTAGTCGCCAGTTTGACGGTATATTCAGGTATGCAATCAAACTCATGGTTTCAACAAACAACTAAACAGTCAAAAACTTCGAATTCAGCCGGAACTACAACGGTGGCGACTACCGCTTACACAAGTAGTGATACGGCAACGACAGCTTACAATAAGGTGAAAAATGCTGTTGTTACGGTGCAAAACTTGCAAAAAGCAGCAACGCTGAGTGATGGGTGGTCATCATTCTTTAATCAAGAAGAACAAAGCAGTAGTTCAGAGCTTGAAACAGCTTCTGAAGGATCTGGTGTTGTTTATAAGATTGCTGATGGGTATGCTTACATTATTACAAACAATCACGTTGTCGCTGATTCGGATAAATTGCAGTTAATTACGGCTAGTGGGAAAAAAGTTGAGGCAACTATTGTCGGCACTGATACAACAAAAGATTTAGCGTTGTTAAAGGCCAAAGCGACTGACATCAAAGTATCCGCATCATTTGGTAATTCTAAATCACTACTAGCAGGGCAACAAGTATTAGCGATTGGGTCACCTTTAGGATCGGATTATGCTACTTCATTAACTAGTGGCATCGTCTCAGCACCACGTCGAGAACTGACAGCAGAAGAAACAGGTTCATCTGCTACGACGGCAATTCAAACTGATACGGCTATTAACCCTGGTAACTCTGGGGGACCGTTAATTAATCTGAAAGGACAGGTTATCGGCATTACTTCCTCAAAAATTGTTTCATCGACTGATGGTACAAGTGTTGAAGGAATGGGATTTGCTATTCCTGCTGATATTGTTCAGTCCTTTATTACTAAAACAGAAAAGTAAAAACCACTGTCAAACTTAATTGAACCTGATAACTTGGTGACAATAAATTGTCCAAGTTATCAGGTTCAATTCAAAACGAGACAGTGGTTTTTATATTGTACTTTGATACCAATCCAGTACTTGTTTTGGCGTTAAGCGTTCACCATGACCGACACGAGAAATTTCTTTTCCATTTTCAAATAAAACAAAAGATGGGATGCCTCGCATATTATGACTCGTAGCAAAGTCAATGTTATCATCACGGTCTGCATCAATCCAATCTGCAGTAGTTGTAACCGTATCTTTGATATTTTGAACAAAGGGTTTAATTGCTTTGCAATCACCACACCAGTCGGCCGATAAGAATAAGATGTGGCGACCGGATTGTGCGATGGTTTGATTGAGTTCTTCATCTGTGTGATGTAATTGTTCGTACATGTTGTTATCCTTTCTAATACTTGTCAGCATTATAGCACATTTTTCGGGGATGAATAAGGTGGATGATTATAATTTTATTGACATGTAATCTCATAACTGTATAATAAAAACGTGATATCATTTGATATAAAAACGTTTTTAAATTGGCTGCGATGATATTTGTCATCGCCTAACCCGTGTTTGGAGGTAGCGCAATGATTGCTATGAATAATAATTTTGATGTTGAGTGTGCACAATTTATGCAAGCATAACTTTCAAAATTGTGCACTAGATTGCATGTAGGTTGTTCGATACGTTGACCTACTTATTTAGAGTACAAGGATAAAAAATTGAATAGAATAAAACAATATCATGTTTCTTGCTTGGTGGAGGTACGTCATGACAACAATTGAGGTACGTCACTTAAGAAGGACATTTAACGAGGTAAGTGAATTTGTGGCCGTTGATGATGTTTCTTTTAAGATCGAATCAGGTCAAATAGTGGCGTTACTAGGGCCAAATGGTGCTGGCAAAACGACTACTGTTAAAATGATTTCTGGTTATCTGAAACCAACAAGTGGTGATGTATTGGTGGATGGTGTGAACATATTAACCCATCAAAAATTGATGGCTACCAATATTGCTACGGTTTTTGGTGGTGAATTAGGCTTTTATGCACGGGCGACAGCCTATGATAATTTGAACTTTTTTGCAACATTGTTTGGCATTCCGCGTCGCGAAAGACGTAGTCGCATATATCAAGCACTACGAAATGTTGAGCTCGCCAATGTTAGTGACAAAAAGTTAGCACAATTTTCGCGTGGCATGCGACAGAGAATGCACATCGCTCGTGCTTTATTGAAGGCCACGAATGTTATTTTGCTTGACGAACCAACCAGCGGGTTGGATGTGGAAATCTCTCATGAAATACGGCGCTTGGTACGCGGATTAGCAGATCAAGGTAAAACAATTTTGCTGACAAGTCATACAATGACTGAGGTTGAGGATTTAGCAGATCGTGTTTTGCTAATCGGCGGAGGTAAAATTCTTCATGATGGGACGGTGGCAAGTGTGGTTGCCTTATCAGGTGTTACCAAAGTTGATCGGCCAGCAACGCTTGAAGAGTCCTACTTGGCGCTTGCGCCAGAATTGAGGCGTTAACATGATTGACTTTATGACGCTGACTTGGTTTCATTTGAAGTTGTTTGCTCAAAACAGCTATTTTCGTACGATTGTTTTTGTGACTACGATTGGCTACGTATTGATGCAATATGTCGCTGCAAACGCTGTTCATGATTTGGGCAACCAAACGATTTGGTTGCGAGCAGGTATTATTGGTACTTGGGCGGCTGGTACATCTGCAGCAGGTGTTATACCATACCAACGTGCGCAAGGTACTCTGGCTTACGTTCTTGATACCAGCAAAGGAGAAGCGGTGAGTTTGGCGACTCTGATAATCCCAGCAGCGTGTTTTGGTTTGTTAGCATTTCCTGTTGCTTGGCTTGTGAGTTTGGTATTGGGCATTAATACCACAGGTATTAGTTGGATGCTAGGGTTGGGTGTTATAACGCTATGGTTAAGTGTCATATTACTAGATTTTGTGGTAGCTGGCTTATTTGTATTAACACCAAATGCCATGTTGTATGAAAGCCTTTTATTGGTACCGATTTTGATTGGGGCTGGTATCTACACTGTTCCACAACGCTATCAAATGGTAGTTGAAGTGTTACGGTTGTTTTTACCTATGGCAACGCCTGTGAAACTGATTTTACAACCTCAATTGGTTACTGGTTTTGATGTGTTACAAATGTTGATACTCAGTCTAGTATGGCTATTTTTGGCACATTTTCTGTTGAAAATATCTTTACAACGACTACGTGTTACTGGTGATATGGTGGTGGTCTAATGTTAAAAATAGACTTGCTTTCATTACCTTATTTCAGAAATTGGCGAACGTTTGTTGTTAGTTTTGTGATTGCACCTGTTCTCGAAATCCTAATGGTTGGATTATTGCGTGCCCAATTTAGTTCAATCTCGGCTATTAAGTCAGTGGTGGCCATCAGTTTAATGACAGCTGTTGGCACACTACTAGGCAGTTTATCATCGCTTTTTGTTAACGATCAGGTTCGCGGAGTTGCCTTGGAGATGGCGGTAGTATCACCTTATTCAGTAAAATATTGGACTAGTAAATTTAGTGTAGTCTGGATTGTTGCGTTAGGGCAGGTAATCATTACCCTATTTTTAGTGACAATTGTGACACGAGATGTGTCATGGCTGAGTCGAGCTGTTCTGGTGCTACCACTGCTCCTGCTTTATGGTAGTATCATTGCTTTTGTTTCGGTTATAGTGTCGTGGCAGCACGACGATCCTTATTTGACGGCAAACATTTTAGGGACTGTTCTTATTTTACTCAGTGGTGTTATTGTACCAGTATCACTTTATCCTAAATGGTTAGCCTTTCTCACGCAGTGCTTACCATTTTCACAGACAATGCAATGGTTTCTAACTGGATCAGGGAGTCTATTCCTTGATAGTGTTGTCGCAGGAATATGGTTACTGTTAGGAATCATCATGTATCACTATCAAATTAAACGCGTTAAACGGTATGCCATGATTCAGTGATATAATTTTTATGTGGTTATTGTGAGATTTTTAAATTTAATTATGACAAAACTGTTGACATTCTGTGGATATAAAGTTATAGTTAAAAGCAACATAAACGTTGAAGAGATAAGTACCATAAAATGCCTTAAAAAGAGAGTCTGTCGTTGGTGAAAGCAGATAAGGTTGATTCTGGGAAAATGGTCTTGGAGTTTTCACGGATACGAGCAAGCGTCCACTCATATGTGCAACGCAGTAAGTTGAAATCGGGTGTCACCCGTTACCAGACAACGTATTACCAAAGACTTTCACAGATGTTCTCGACGAAAGATTAGCGGCGTACGTTTGGAGGTGTGGGTGCGAGAACCTACATGAACACCGGGTGGTAACACGTTTTTAACGTCCCGCAATCTATTATTAATAGATTGCGGTTTTTTTGTGTTATTTTGCTAAATTGTCAAATTAAGGAGGTAGTTATGAGTGTTATTTTAGAAAATGGTTTATTAAAACAGCAGCAGACGATGATTGGGTCATACAAATTACTACAACCAACAATAACGATTCTATTAGTTAATCTGATGCCCAATCGCTTACAAACAGAAAAACAATTTGTCCGGCTGTTAAACTTACTATCGATCAACGTACGTGTTACGTTTACGGTACCAGCCACTCATAATTTGCGTCATAGTGCAATTGAAGTTGCTGATAATTATTTGACATTAGAGGATATTTGGCACCAACAATATGATGGGTTGATCGTAACTGGCGCGCCTGTTGATCAAATCAAGTTTGAGCAAATAGACTATTGGGAAGAATTTCAGCATTTGTTGCAGTGGCGAAAAACGAGTGTTACGGAAAGTTTGTTTGCTTGTTGGGCGACTTATGCGGCAGGTTATGCTGAAAGAAATTTTCCAGTCAGAGCGATTAAAAACAAAGTGTCAGGGGTTTATCGACCTCGCCATGTAACGCGAAGTAAATTATCTTTTGGGTTAGAAGTGCTGAAAATGCCGCAATCGCGATACTTTACTGTACCGGCATTAGGCGTACCACGACGTCTAAAAGTAGCTGACGATGACGAATTGGGTGCGTTTATTCTCCGAGATGAAGGGGTGAACTCGACGTATATTACCGGTCATCTGGAATATGATACAACAACGTTGGCTGATGAGTATGAACGTGACTTAGTAATTGATAACACGACACTTGCACCGGAAAATTATTTTGTAGATGGCTATCCAGTCAACAGTTGGCAACAAACGGCAAACCAATTTTTTAAAAATTGGGGTCAACTGATTGTGGCAAACACGCACAAAATAACAGCAATTAACCTAATATCAGCATTGAATTGAGAAACTTATGACAAATATAGACACTTTATTAGCACAAGGTGGTAATGGCACCGACGATATTAAAACAGGAGCAGTTGTTAGTCCACTGTATTTTTCAACGGCTTATCGGCATCCGGGTTTAGGAGAATCAACAGGATTTGACTACGCCCGAATGAATACACCAACCAGAAGCATTTTGGAAGAACAATTAGCCGAGTTAGAGCATGGCCGGCAAGCATTTGCTACAAGTTCCGGCATGGCAGCAATTGACTTAGTGTTTGCTGCTTTAATTAGAAATGGTGATCATTTTATTACGTCAGATGATTTGTATGGGGGGACATACCGTTACTTTGATAGTTTAGTTGACCAGAGTGGTGTGACCTATGACGTCTGGGCAGATGGGGAAGATATTTTGAAACTCATTAAACCAGAGACTAAACTAATCTGGATTGAGACGCCTTCCAATCCGACTATGAAAGTCATTGATATTCATTGGTTATGTGAAACGGTCAAAGCGGTGCGTCCGGATATATTAGTCGCGGTAGACAACACATTTCTAACGCCTATTTTCCAAAACCCGATACTACTCGGCGCTGATATTGTCGTTCATTCTGCTACAAAGTATTTAGGTGGGCACAATGATATTTTAGCTGGTGTTGTCGTTGCTGGACGAGATGATTTGGCCCAAAAAATTGAAGATACATTAGTCACACGTGGGCAGGTGTTAGATTCGTTTAGTGCTTGGTTATTGTTAAGAAGCTTGAAGACCTTACATTTGAGAATGGCAAGGCATAATGAAAATGGCCATTTCCTAGCTGAAAAATTAGCTAATGTTTCAGGGGTAGAACGTGTTTTGTATGCAGGCTTAGGCGGTATGGTGAGCTTTTATTTGTCAAAAGAGTATGATGTTGATCGTTTTTTGAAAGGGCTAAATATTTGTTCATTTGCTGAAAGTCTAGGTGGGCCTGAAACGTTGATTACAATACCATCTGTTCAAACACATCATGATATGACAGCAGAGCAACGAGAAAAACTCGGAATTACGGATCATCTTGTGCGTGTCAGCGCAGGTCTTGAGGAAAAACATGATATTTTAGATGATTTGGTAAATGCAATACAGGGGGCAAGGCAATGAGCGAATGGACAGATATTATTCAAGCGGCAACTGTGCACGATCCTATATCTGGCGCGATTAACACGCCTATTCAGTTAAGTTCTACATTTGATCAACCATCATTTGATCAGTTTGGTGAATATGACTACGCACGATCCGGCAATCCAACGCGCGAGGCAGGCGAACAAGCTATTGCAACACTAGAGCATGGTCAATATGGTTATTTGTTTAGCACTGGGATGGCAGCAATCAGCAGTGTGTTATTTACCTTATCGGCTGGGGATCATTTAGTTGTAAGTCAGCATGTATACGGTGGGACATTCCGCGTGTTGGAAGAGATTTTACCGCGTTGGGGGATTACACATGACTTTGTCGATTTTGCTGATGAATCGGCTATTGAAGCAGCTATTACGCCAGAAACCAAAGCGCTGTATATTGAAACGCCATCCAATCCCATTTTGCATATTACGGATATTAAAGCAGTAGTAGCCATTGCTAAAGCACACGGGTTAATCACAATTGCTGATAATACATTTATGTCACCATTTCTGCAAAAGCCATTAGATTTAGGCGTAGATATCGTCGTCCACTCAGCAACCAAATTTTTGGCGGGACATTCAGATATTTTGGCAGGAGCAGTCGTGGTCAATGACCAACAATTAGCTGATAAAATTTACTTTATTCAAAATGCTGTTGGTGCAACCCTTGGTGTTTTGGATACATGGTTATTGTTACGAGGCATCAAAACATTGGGTGTTCGAATGTCTCACGCTGCTCATTCAGCACAAGAAATTGCTGAACATTTAGCACAACATCCTAAAATCGTGAACGTACTATATCCCGGCCTGGCAACACATCCCGGGCACGATGTTCACTTAGCACAAGCAAAAAATGGTGGCGCTGTGTTGAGTTTTGATGTTGGTAGTGAAGCCAATGCCAGACGACTCGTTTCCGCACTTAAAATACCCGCATTCTCAGTCAGCTTGGGAGCTGTGGAAAGTATCATCAGTTATCCACCTAAAATGAGCCACGCTGAACTCAATCAAACAGAATTGATAAAGACTGGTATAAGTCCTGGATTACTGAGATTATCAGTGGGATTAGAGGATACGGCTGATTTAATTAGTGATTTAGACGCTGGATTAGCAACAATTTGAACATAAGAAGGAGAGAAAACATGACAACTGCAGGAAAATTAAACTATCATTTTGACCAAGTGGGTTCGTATTTACGTCCTAATAACTTGAAAGAGGCACGTGAACAGTACGCTGATGGTGAAATCACAGCTGATGCATTGCGCGAGGTACAACAGACAGAAATCAAAAAGTTAGTGGCTAAGCAAGTAGAAGCTGGTCTATTGGCAGTGACTGACGGTGAATTTAATCGTTCATGGTGGCATTTGGATTTCTTAGGTCAATTGGGTGGTTTTGAATTTTATGATCAAGAAGATTCTTACAAATTTCATGGTGAAAAAACGCGGTCTACTAACGTACGTATTAATGGTAAGGTTCATGCTAATTTGGATCATCCATTCTTTAAAGATTTTCAATATTTGAAATCAATCGTGCCAGACGGTGTGGAACCTAAACAAACGATTCCATCACCTAGTTTAATCATCAATCGTGATCACCGTTCTGATTTATGGTCAAAGTATTATGATACATGGGAAGCCTTTTTAGATGATTTGGCACAAGCCTATCATGACACATTGCAACATTTTTATGATTTGGGTGCACGTTATATTCAACTCGATGATACAACTTGGGCGTATTTAATCGCACAACTTAATGCGAGTGCAGAAAACCCTGAGCAACATGCACAATTTGTGAAGACAGCTGAAGATGATGTCTATGTGATCAACAAGGCATTAGCTGGGTTGCCAGAGGACCTTAAATTGTCGACGCACATTTGTCGCGGTAACTTTAAATCAACTTATTTGTTTGAGGGCGGCTATGAACCAGTTGCTAAATATTTGGGTCAACTAAACTATGACGCTTTTTTCTTGGAATATGATAACGATCGTTCCGGTGATTTTGAACCACTGACGACAATTTATAATGGACGAGACAATGTGGAAATTGTGCTGGGTTTGTTGACGTCTAAATCTGCGGATCTAGAAAATGTTGATGATGTGGTGGCGCGAATTAATGAAGCCGCAACCTTTGTGCCCAAAAAACAATTAGCATTGTCAACACAATGTGGTTTTTCGTCCACCGAAGAAGGAAATATTTTGACAATTCCTGATCAGTGGCGCAAACTTGACTTGGTTAAGCGTATTGCGGATGCTGAATTAGCTTAATTAGACTAAATAAGGAGATGGTATGGGCAAAAAAACTTGGTTTGTGATCTTGGCCGTTTTGGTCATTATTGTGGGTGGTGTGACATATGCAAACGCCTCAAAAAAAGCATCAACTAACACCATTACAATTGGTTCTGTCACCAGTGACGCCGATATTTGGCGCCATTTAGCAAAAAGCGACGCTGCCAAACGCTTAAAATTAAACATCAAAGTCAAAGAATTTACAGATGGCTTGACGCTTAACAAAGCAACCGCTGAGGGGCAAGTAGATGTTAACGCTTTTCAGTCATATAGCTACTTTCAAGCATTTAATCAGGATACTAAAGATGGAAAATTAGTAGCCATTGGGACAACTTATCTGGAACCATTGGGTATTTATTCTAGTAAATATAAATCGGTAAAAGATATTCCGGATGGGGCAACGATTGCGATTGCCAAGGATCAAGCAGATGAGGCGCGCGGTCTAAAATTATTAGCTGATGCTGGTTTGATTAAGATTGCATCTGACTTTGGGGCTCTAGATGGTTTGGAAAAAGTAACGGCTAACCCGCACCATTTTAAATTTAAAGAAATTGATGATACAACTGGTGGGCGGCTACTACATGACAATGGCGTTGATGCTGTATTGATATCTAATTCGGTTTCACAAGCTGCAGGATTAAATGTTTTGAAAGATGCGATTTATTACGAACATATCAATAATCACACCCGCGCTAACGTCAATATTTTGGCAACAGCAGCTAAAAATAAAGACAATAAAACGTATCAAAAGTTGTTAACATTATACCGTGATAAGGCGTCGCAAAAATACATCACCGACAAGTATCACGGTACAAAAACAGAAGTGGTCAAACCACTATCGTATTTTAAAGGAGTGAAATAATGTCAGAAACAGTTGTTGAAAGTTTTACCTTAGATCATACAAAAGTTAAAGCGCCTTATGTGCGTGTGATTGAAACACAAGCCGGTCCCAATGGTGGCAGTATTACTAACTATGATTTGCGCCTCACGCAACCTAACGAAACAGCCATTGAAACCGGTGGATTACATACTTTAGAGCATCTTTTTGCAGGTCTAGTACGTGATGAAATTGATGGCATTATTGATATTTCACCATTTGGTTGCCGTACCGGCTTCCATGTTATTTCATGGGTGAACTATGATTCTGAAACATTAGCTAAGGTATTCAAAAAAGTTTTGGAAAAAATTGCCAGTGACGAAGTAACCGAAATACCAGCTGCTGAAATTGAAAGCTGTGGTAACTTTAAAGATCATAGCCTTCATTCTGCTAAAGAATGGGCTAAAATTATTTTGGCACAAGGCATTTCAAGTGATGCTTTTGAACGCAAAGTTGTTTAGAATTAAATGAAAATAAGTTGACAAACTAATTAAAATAAGATATATTATTTCTAACGTAGAAAAGATAAGTAGTATTCTATCACATAAAGAGAGTTCGCGTTTGGTGAGAGTGAATTGTGAGAAAATTCGAATATGGTCTTGGAGTGATTGATAATGTGAGTGGTCATTAGGTATGAACGCAAGCAGTGTCCGGGTGCGCCCGTTATAGCCGCGCCAATTCTTAATTGTATTTCAGCAATTAATGATTGATGTTGAGGTGTGCTCGCGTGAGCAGCACATAAACACCGGGTGGTAACACGATAAGTCGTCCCGCAGTCTATTATTTTAGACTGCGGTTTTTTGGTGGTTGCAGAATTGATGGTTAGATGACTAGCGTATTTAGAAAGGAAGTTGCGATGACGATTAGATACCAAAAAATACAGTATTTATATGCAGACAAAGTTGCAACGGCCGTATTTTTACGAGGAAGTGGTGCCCAAATGAGTGGGTAAATAATTGACAATTTGAAGTTGAAAAATATTGCATGATAACAACAGGAGAATAATAATGACAACACAAACATTACAAAAAATTGGATTCCAACATGTTGGTTCATTTCTACGACCAGAAGCATTAAAGCAGGCGCGACAATCATTCGCCGCTGGAAATATAACTGCTGAAGAACTCGAAGGTGTCGAAAATTCAGCAATCACAGAACTTGTGAACAAAGAAGTTGAGGCAGGTTTAGACGTCGTCACAGATGGTGAGTTCCGTCGTTCGTATTGGCACTTGGATAATTTTTGGGGATTTGAAGGTGTCGAACGTTTTAACTACGGTGAGGGTTATTTCTTTGCACATGAAGAAACACGTGATGATTCAGCTCGTTTGACTGGTAAGTTAGGATTTAATGCAGAGACGCATCCATTTATTCAACATTTTAAATTTGTAAAAGCTTTGGCAGATGAAGCTGGTGTGGCAGCTAAAATCACGATTCCCTCATCATCACAATTCTATGGTGAGTTGAGCCGTGGTGTGAACGTGGAACGTATTGCTAAGTATTATGATAGTGATGAAGCTTTGTTTGATGATATTAAACGTGTTTATCATGAAGAAATATTAGCTTTGTACGATGCTGGGGCGCGCACCATTCAACTTGACGACTGTACTTGGGGATTACTAGTTGATCCAAAGTTTAAGGATGTTTATGCTGCAACTGGTTTTGATATCAATGATTTGAAAAAGTTATATCTTGATTTGAACAATGGAGCGATTGCTGATTTACCTGACGATTTAACCATTAATACACACGTTTGTCGTGGTAATTATCACTCTGACTGGGCAACAAGTGGTGGTTACGATGATGTAGCAGATCAATTATTTGGTCAAGAAAACGTCACTAATTATTTCTTAGAATATGATTCTGAACGTGCTGGTGGTTTTGAACCGTTGGCAAAAGTGTCTGGTGATAAGCAAGTCGTATTGGGGCTAATCACCACCAAAACAGGTGAACTTGAAGACAAGGCGACAATCATTGCTAGAATACACGAGGCAACCAAATATTTGCCATTGGATCGCCTTTGGTTATCAACGCAGTGTGGTTTTGCCTCAACCGAAGAAGGCAACATTTTGACTGATGCACAACAATGGGCTAAGCTACAATTGGTAAAAGAAATTTTAGATGAAGTTTGGGGATAAGTAGTTTATTGCCTAAAAAATTAAATTTATCTTTTTTTAAATTAGACTATTGACATTTTAAAACAATGGTGTCATAATGATTTTATTAACTTAAAGGAAAAATGTTACATGCAACGTCTCAGTGTAAACAACTTCACACAAAGCATTCAAATCAACATTGTCGTCATTATTATTTGACTTCAAGGTTGGTTCACTTTGTGATGCTGGCCTTTGATAAAAAGGCTGGCGTGAAGTTGTCGACTAGAGTCGTATAACTTAAAGGAGCGCTAGTATATCTAGCGCTCCTTTTTTCTTAGAGTTTTTTCATAAGATGCGCAGCTTATGAGTAAAAAATGGAGCAAGGGCAACGGGCCCGAAGGGGAATTATTATGGACGCAACACTATCAAAAACGCAATCATCAAATGCGACTGACAAAACTGAAAAATTAAGTGACCGCAAAGCCACGCCACGAACGACTCGAGAAGTCGTCTATGACGTCTCACAAGGCATTTCACATGCAATCCTTGCTGTGTTGGGTATGGGATTATTAATGGCATCGCTTGGTAACGCATTCCATTTCACACCATTAGTACAGGCTGGATTGATGGGTCAAAAAATGTTGGCACCTGCTTTGGGTGTAGGTATCGCAATTGCGATGCGTTCAAATTTGCTCACAACTGGTGCTGCTTTAATTGCAGCCACTGTTGGATCTAACGCAGTTTACTTTACGTCGGCAGTTGCACCTGCTACCCATACAGCTACGGGATGGGCTGCCGATCAGGCCGCTGGTTCACTAGTAATGACTTCTGGACAACCTATTTCTGCGGTGTTGGCTGCTTTAATGGCAGTGCTTGTCGGTAACTGGTTGACAGGTAAAACACCTTTGGACATGATGTTAGTACCATTTGGTGCAGTATTGGCGGGCACATTCTTTGGCTTGGCTACTGCATCTGTGACAACGCCATTCTTGAACTGGGTATCAGAATCACTTGCTTCAACAATGAAAATCAATCCATTCTTGGGTGCGTTTGTCGTATCAGTTGTTTGGTTCCTATTTTTGATGACACCCGCTTCTTCGGCGGCATTGGCAATTGCTGTCATGCTTGATCCACTGTCGGGTGGTGCTGCTTTGATCGGTACTACTGCAGGATTTGTTGTTTATACTGCAATGGGTTGGAAGCAAAATGATTTGGGTGCCAATTTTGCACAAACAATTGTCACACCAAAAGTGCAATTTCCAAACTTGCTTAAGAGTCCGTTATTGATGTTTGGTCCAGCTTTGATTGCTGGCGTTTCTGCGATGGTAGCTGTTGGTGTCTTTGGATTGAAAGTACCATTTGCCATTGCTGGTTTAGGCTTGAATGGCTTTATCGCACCCATCGCCTTAGCGTCAAGCGATCCACGTGGATTGTTTTTAGTGGCAGTCTTTGGCATTGTTGTACCAGTTGTTGCGTCATTAGCATTTTATTATTTCTTACGTAAAACAGGACACACTAAGCAAAATGATTTGCACCTTGAAGTTGTTTAACAGTAATTAATTACGTTCGTCTTTTGTTACAAAGTCGTCATATTGACGGCTTTTTTAATATATAAAAATAGCGTAGAATATGTTGAGTAATAAATAAATGTATTGAGAGATTATGATATGTTTCAAAATATCAAACGCATCTTGATTGGCAAGCCATTGAAAACGTTGGACGAGGGTGGACAATCTTTGTCCAAGACCAAAGCCTTGGCATTACTTTCATCAGATGCTTTATCATCAGTTGCTTATGGAACAGAGTCAATTACAACAGCCTTATTGGCTGCGGGCGCAGTTGCATTGTGGCTTCAGGTGCCAATCGCATTACTTGTTTTGGTCTTGTTAGCGGCTATTGTGATGAGTTATCGTCAAATCATTCACGCTTACCCATCGGGTGGCGGTGCGTATGCCGTTGCGAGTGAAAATTGGGGGTCCAAAGCAGGTTTAGTAGCTGGTGGTTCACTGTTAGTTGACTATATGCTAACGGTGGCCGTTTCAGCTTCGGCGGCAGCAGATGCAATTACGGCTGCCGTGCCAGCGATTTTACCATTTACGGTGCCATTGTCGATTATCGTTGTCTTACTTTTAACTGGTATGAATCTGCGAGGTCTTCGCGAGAGTGCTAATTTCTTAATGATTCCAGTCTATTTTTTTATAACAGTTTTGGCGATTATGATTGCTTGGGGTGTTTTTCAAGCAGTTACTGGTCAGTTGCCTTATCATGCTGCTGCTAAAATTGGGACTAGCTTTAGTGGCTTATCATTTGTCTTGTTCATGCGCGCTTTTTCAAGCGGTTCATCTTCTTTGACCGGAGTTGAAGCAATTTCCAATGCTGTGCCTAATTTTAAGGCGCCAAAAGAGAAGCACGCTGCGTCAACATTAGCCTTAATGGCATTGATTCTGGCGGCATTCTTTGGTGGTATTACTTTTCTAAGTTATTGGTACGGCATTCGCCCTAATGCACATTCAACGGTGTTGTCACAGATTGCAATGACGACTTTTGGCGGACAAAATATCGGCTTCTATATTGTTCAGTTAGCAACAGCGATGATTTTAGCTGTTGCGGCTAATACTGGATTTTCAGCTTTCCCAATGTTGGCGTTGAACTTGGCACGTGATAAATATCTGCCACATCTTTATATGGATAAAGGTGATCGTTTGGGATATTCAAATGGTATTTTGTCGTTGTCTTTTGGGGCAATCATCTTATTGCTTATTTTTCATGGTTCGACAGATGCCTTGATTCCACTATATGCTGTTGGTGTCTTTGTGCCGTTTACGTTGTCACAATCAGGCATGATTATTCACTGGTGGCATAAAAAACCTAAAAGTTGGGTTTTGAAAGCAGTCATTAACTTCGTTGGTGCTTTTATTTCGGCTGTTTTGGTGATAACATTGTTTGCAACTAGAATTGAGCATGTTTGGCCATACTTGCTGATTATGCCGTTGGTGATGTTTACTTTTCTCAAAATAAAACATCATTATTTGAGTATTGGCAAACAGCTTCGGTTACAGTATGCCAAAAATGATAATGCCGTTCGTCATCATTACGATGGCGCAACTGTAATTGTATTGGTTTCAAACATCACTAAGGTGACGACTGAGGCGATTGATTATGCACAGTCAATTGGTGATTATGTTGTTGCCATGCACGTCAGTTTTGATGTTAATCCTAAAAAAGAGTTAGAAACTTCAACGCAATTTAAGCTGGACTTTCCAGATGTAAGATATGTTGATATTCATTCGTCATATCGTTCCATCGTCAAACCGGCGTTGAGCTTCGTTGATGCAGTGGCAAAGCAAGCCAAAAAGCGCAATCATTCAGTCACTGTTTTGGTGCCACAATTTGTGCCTAAGAAACCTTGGCAAAACGTTTTGCATAACCAAAATTCTCTGCGTTTACGAACAGCATTTGCTTCGCGAGAAGATATTTCTGTTTCAACATATTATTATCATTTAACTGAGTAATGTGGTATGTATCAGTGTCTATACACTGATACATCACGTACATAAATGTGCAATTTAGACACAATTTTTACCATTAATAGGAGGCAATAAACATGTCAATGGAAACAAAGTGGACACTATTTTTTATTTGGGTTGTCATTGCAATGACCATCTCAACCGTTGGTTTAGTCATGATTATGCGATGGTATCATCGTGAAGTTAAAAAAGTAAAAACACAAAAGCATGAAGAAACTGACCAAAAAAAATCATAATTATTACAAAAATAGGTGTTCATGTGTGAATGTACGTGCATAAAATGGTATCATGACGTATAATCTTAGATATAAGATAATAATTAAGGATAATTTCGATGAAAATATTAATGATTGAAGACAATAAATCTGTATCCGAGATGATGAGCATGTTTTTCAAAAAGGAAGGATGGCAAGCAACGTACAGCTATGATGGTAATCAAGCGGTTGCCTTATTTGCTGAAGATCCCTTCGCATTTGATTTAATTACATTGGACCTCAATTTGCCGGGATTGGGTGGCATGCAGGTGGCTTCAAAAATACGTGAAATGAACGACAACGTACCATTAATCATGCTGACTGCCAGAGATAGTGAATCAGATCAGGTGTTGGGACTTGAAATGGGCGCAGATGATTATGTGACCAAACCATTTAGTCCGATTACATTAATTGCCCGTATTAAAGCAATTGCCCGTCGTGCGGAAAAGGCTGCTATCAATACACAACCAGCTCACGAAAAATTTGATGTTACGACAGAACATTTCCAACTTAATTCGAATACACGTGAGGCATTCTTGGATGGTAAGCCAGTTAATGCGTTGACCCCCAAAGAATTTGAATTGCTCAAAACATTGGCTCTTAAGCCACGACAAGTTTTTTCGAGATCTCAACTGTTGCAAATGGTTTGGGATTATGAATACTTTGGGGATGAACGTACCGTCGATGCCCATGTGAAAAAGTTACGCCAAAAAATTGAAAAGGCCGGTCCTCAAGTCATTCAGACCGTTTGGGGAGTCGGCTATAAGTTCGATGACTCAGGAGTTGAACCAGAATGAAAATTATGCACCAACAAATGCTTGCTTTTCTCGCCATACTTATGACGATGATTGTCATTGTTGGTTTTTTATTTGCGCAGTTTATGTTTCACTCTGTTTATGAGCAAACATACAGTAATCTTAATAATTATGCGACGACTTTTTTTTCGTTGGTCGTTGATACTGAAGAGGATAATGAAAAAAAATTAAACGTTGATCCTAGTGCATTTAAAACCGCTAGAAAAGTCATGTCTGACCAAGGTGTTGAAGTATCCATTTATGATAATAAAACCCACAAACGTGTGTATGGTAGTACTGGGCCCAAAAAGATTAGTGAAACACTTTGGCAAGAAACTTTTTCTGGTGACGCGCGGATTAAGCGAACACGCACGGGTGAACAGTTATCAGTGTATCGTGGCTGGATGTATGGCGGGGAAAAGCTTGGCGTTGTCCGTGTTTCACGTCAAATTGTAGGACGCAGTGCGCAATCAACCATGTTGTTAGAAGAAATGGTTGCTGCCATGGTGATAGGTGGAACGCTAGCGATGTCATTAGCAGCCGTTATTTCATGGCGATGGTCACACGTGATTACTGATATGCAACAAGCAACAGAGCAAATGACTGAAGGTAACTATGAACTAAAGCTAACACGAACTGGTAAAGACGAACTCGGACATTTAGCTAGGGATATCAATAATTTATCATTAGCATTGCGTGCCCAAAGTGATGAAATTATTGAGCAAGAGGAACGACGCAAGCAGTTTATGGCTAATGCCTCACATGAAATGCGGACACCGCTAACCACTATGTCTGGTCTGTTAGAAGGACTAGCTTATGATGTTTTTCCAGAAGAGGAGAAGTCACGCGCTTACGCACTGATGCAAAAAGAAACCCAGCGTCTCATTCGTTTAGTGGAAGAAAATCTTGACTATGAAAAGTTAAGGGCTAATAAGATTGTATTACGGAAACAAAAAATTGATGCTTATAAAATGATTAGTGATTTAAGCAACCAATTAGCCAGTAAGGCAGCACATGAAGAGACAACTATTGCAGTTTTGGGTGACCAACAAGCCACGGTTTTTGGGGATCAGGATCGACTCACACAGGTACTTTTTAATTTGATTAATAATGCCATTCAATTTACACAAAAAGGACAGATTAAAGTTTCAGTGGATCGCCAACATAATGCGACAATTTTTAAGGTGGCAGATACTGGCATTGGCATGACAGCTGAACAAGTTGATAACGTTTTTGAACGTTATTACAAAGCAGATCCATCACGTATGTCAACTAAAGGCGAGTCAGGCATTGGTATGGCTATTGTGAAACAAATTATTACATTGCATGATGGTGATATTGCGATCGATTCGACGCCAAAAGTTGGTACAACAATCACAGTTACAATTCCAGACCAACAAACAGCCAATTAATCTTGCACCAAGTGGATATTTACACGATATTGACGAAAATATAACATCAACCCTTTATACTGAAACTATCAGATATGAGGAGATTGAACCATGCAATTAACAGGCAACGATGCCAACATTAAGGCATTTGACACGACAGATACGGATTTTCAAACGACGTCAAGTGAGAAAAAAGTAGTCACAGTTTTATTGGGTCTCGGGGTGGTAAGCCTTTTGGTAGCGACTTTTTTTGATAAAAATGTCACTAATTTAGTTATGAACCAAAATTCAATTTTTGGTAATATTTTCCAAAACTATGCCGATCAAGGGGCAAATATTGTTTTGTTTGCTGCATTTGAAATTATTGCGTGGACCATCTGGCGACGCATACAAGATGACGTTTTGCGTTATGTGATGACAATTGGTGCACTAGCATTTGCGTTTAATCAAATGTTAGCTATTTTGCAAGATATGTTGAGTTATACCTATTCAATGCTAAATAATTTGTCTAAGGGTATTCCAATGGGCGTTGCAAACAACACCGCTGCGGTAAAGAATTATCCTGAAGTTTTGCGCTGGGGCCTCGCAGTCATCTTAACAGCTGTGCTCTCAGTATTATTTTATAACTGGTTACAAAGTAAGAGTGATGCAGACATACGCTATTTGATAACAGCAGCTTTGGTCGGTATCGCTGTTGTTTTCATCGCGCAAACCACGATTGGTGAAATGAAGTCATTATGGGGGCGCTTTCGACCTTATGAAATGACGACAGTTGCTGGCAATACGATGAGTGAATTTACCCCATGGTATCATTTAAATGGTATTAACGGTCATAACTCATTTCCTTCAGGTCATACCATGTCTGGGTGGTTGTTCTTATATTTGGTTTTCTTTGTTCCTCGTGGTAACATTAGTGCCCAAAAGAAAATGACAATATTTGGGATTGCGATGGGGATTTTGACCGCAATGAGCCGTGTGCGCATTGGCGCCCACTGGTTGAGCGATGTAACAGTTTCAAGTATCATTGTTGGCTTGATTATTTTCATGGCAAGTCGCCTGTTAGCTGCACACTTTGTTGAACCGACAAAATAACAAGTTTAAAGCACACAAAAAGCGGTAATCAATGATTGCCGCTTTTTGTGTGTTTTAAAATGTTTCGGTTGGAATCGCATTGAGTTTTGATTGCCAATCAATGCTTGGATATTTACGCGTTAACGCAGTGGTTAAAACACGTTTTGCCAAGTTACCATTACGGGTAAAAATTGGCCCGTGGAAGTAGGAACCGTAAACGTTACGATAAATCACACCTTCTGTTTGATCCATACCATTATTACCATTACCAGAGACAATTGTTCCTAAAGCGCGTTCACTTTCACCTAAGAAAGTGCGGCCTTGGTGGTTTTCGAAGCCATGATATTCTTCGCCGGTTTCGTTATTTTTAATGACAATATTACCTGTTAAACGCTCATTATTGCGTACGGTTAGTTTTGGATCGTGCATATTGGTTGTGTAGTGATCCATGACACCAATACCGTCAACTTTTGTACCGTCAGCCATCATCATATAGTGACCTAGTAATTGGAAACCACCACAAACGGCCAATAACGGTCCGTCATTTTCAATGTATTGCTTCACTTCAGTTGCTTTGTCTTGTAAATCATGAGCAACAATGGTTTCTTCGTAATCTTGTCCACCACCGAAGAGAACAAAATCATATTGATCAGCGTCAAAATCATCCCCTAATGACACCAATTGATAATCAACATCGACACCAATTTGTTTGGCGTAATAGGTCAATGCGATAATGTTGCCATAGTCGCCGTAGGTATTCATTAAGTCGCCATAAAGATGGGCTACGGCAATCGAATAATCAGCCATTAGAATCCTCCTTTAATATAACCAGCACTACGCAATTGTTCGCGTAATTGTAACATTGCAGTATAAGTTGCTGCAATGTAAACCTTTTGTGTCGGTAGTGACTTGATAGCATCAACAACTTTTGTCAAATCCTCGTAGACACTTTGGTCAGCAAATCCAGCCATTTTGAGACGAACTTGCATGCCTCGGTAACGCTCACCACCAGTTGCGATAGCTTGTAAATGTGATGCATGCAATTTTTCAAACTCAGCATCCCAAATCCAACTTGTGTCAATACCATCAGCATAGTTTGCGTTAAGTAGTGCCAATAGGGAAAAATCATCATTTTCAGTCAGCATCATATCAATGACTGAGTTAGTGCCAACTGGATTTTTGATTAGGACAATTGTGACGTCCTTGCCGTCAACATTAATAGCTTCTTGGCGACCAAAAATTTGTGCATTGGATTCAAAAGCTGCTTTGATAGCATTGGCTGGCACTTCAAATTCTCGACCAACGGCAAATGCAGCCAGCGCATTATAGATATTATACAAGCCACCAATTTCAATTCGTAAAGGGGTATTGTCAATACTAAATTCAGAATATTTTGGTGTTAATTTGGTGACGGCGGTGACTTGATAGCGCAAGTTAGGTCGTGCAAATTGATCGGTTACGCTGAAATATTTGCCTAAATTAGCATAAGTGATGAAATCGTAGTGTAGCACTGAATCATCAGTTGGTGACAGAATGCCATCAGTGTTAGTGGGTGCTTTACTTGGTTGATAATCTTCAGGCGACACGTGGTTAAATCCGAAGTAAAGACGCTCATTTGGGAAATCACCACGCGTGAAAATGGGTGAATCTCCGTTTGACAGAACAACCGCTTGTGGGGCATTTCTGATACCTGCGACAATTTTGTCGTAGGTCGTATAAATTTCACCATAACGGTCCATTTGATCACGGAAAATGTTAGTCAATACAAACATTCTCGGCTTAATAGCGCTTGAGACTTTTTCGACATTGGCTTCATCAACTTCTAACACTGCGATTGGTTTCTTGCCATTGTTTGATGTCACACGACTTGTTACCAGTGTACCCGTGATGCCTTGAATCATGTTAGAACCAGATGGATTGGTAATCACTTGATGACCGCCAGCTTCTAAAACACGAGTGATAAGTGCTGTTGTCAGGGTTTTCCCGTTTGTACCAGTTACAATCACCAAATCAAAGTCTTGTTGAATACTTTTTAAAATATCTGGGTCGATTGCCACGGCGAGCTTGCCGGGCAAACTTGTACCCCCACGATGCAAAACATCATGTAACAGCCAATATGCTGATTTTGCTGTTGCTTTGGCTAATGAATTTTTAAGTGTCATAATATCCCCACTTTCATAAATATCATTTTAACATATCCCAAGCGGTGATGACGTGGTTTGTGAAAGGGGTCGATGCCGTTGGACACAACTTCTTCACAAACTGTTTGATTTTTCTTCACACCCCCCCGAACTTTTGGCATATTCACCCTGTAAAATAGAAGTAAGGTTAGAAGCTAAGGAGGAGCGCTGTGAAAATTAGGCAATTATTTTTGATGACGGTACTGATTGTGAATAGTTTGCTACCGCTGATGTCTGTTCGGGCAGACACTATCGAGAATCCACAAGCTGCTACGGTGCCATCAGTAGCTTTTGAGTCGGAAAATAAAACAAAATCAAAAGCGTCAGAACATCAGTCAACAAATTCTGAAAAAGTACCCCTGCAAAAAGCAGCGGGTATTGTAGAAGTGTCTGATTCTGAAAGTTTTGTAGCGGCTTGGAACAATCCTGATACGCAAAAAATTATTGTGACAGAAAGTTTTGATTATACACAAAGTACGGCGACCCAGCCACGTCAAAACGATATCGAGATTACGAGCAATTCAACATACCCGACCAACAAGACGATAACATTTGTTAATGACACTATTTATGGCTTGCAAGTTGATGGCACAGGTAATGTTAGTCCTAATATTAGTATTCACGATATTAATTTTAAATCAACTAGTGGTGATAATAGTTTGCCAAACACTCAGAGATTATCCGATGTCAAAAACAGCATTCTTTATCGTAATACATCGGAGAGTAATAGCAATGAAGTCGGAATATTAACACTATCCAATGTGATATGTGAATTAGACAACAATGAGACCCAGCTTGCTGGGAATGCTATGTCGGCCTTTGTTGTGCCAGGCATGCGGATTACACTTCAGAATCATTTATCAATGACAACTCGTGGTACACAACTTGTCGGTTTAAGTATTCATGCTGAATCGACTGTTCGTTATAAAGGTATTCACGACAATTTAGATTTATATTCACGAAGTCTTCAAAATGCTAATTTATCTTTTATAGCAGCAACTTGGAGTACTTATGCAAATTTAGCCAACATTGGAACACCCAGTAATGAGTATTTTGATAACACCAATGCTTCTGCTGGTGATGTTGACATTGACCAAGGCGCAAAAGTATATTTGTCGCGATTAAATGATAGCTGTGGTGAAGCCAATCTGTTGGCGGCTCAAACAGGTGTGATTGCTGGTGAATTTACAGCAATCACGATAAAAGGACAACTCGTCATGTCTGCCAAAGATGCCGCCTTTGTGTTCAAGTCGAGTCGTGGTCCCAATGCGCCTGAAAAAACCATTAATATTAATGTAAACTCTGGAGGCATATTAGCAATCCAGGGAACCAAAACAGCTGCTCCAGGTTCTGGGCAAAGGTCAGCATTAGGTGTTATTCAAGCTTTTGGTGATAAGCATTTAGGTCGAATCAACATTAGAAAAAATGCAACTTTTTATCTGAAAACAGCTACGGGCTATGGGCAAACTTTTGTTTCTTATGCCCAAACGCGTAATTGCCGTGGGATTGAATTAAATATTGATTCTCCTAGATATGTTTTGATAGCAGATGCAGGATCAAGTTCGAACACTGGTACTTGGGCCGGATATTGCCGTAGTGCTTCTAGTGGCGCGTTTAATGCCAATTTCAAAGCCGATATTACTGATTCTAATTTGAGTTTTTATCAGAATATTTCCAGTTTCAACAGTGGCAGTTATTTGACGAATAACCCACCTGCTGATGCTAGTAATTGGGGTAACATCGATATCAAGCAAATTTCACAGAGTAATAACGGTACAACGAAAAATGGTGATTACCAATTAACTGGGGCAACCGAATCTGTTGAACAAAATTTGATGGTCAGAGGACAACACCATGTCCTTGAAATCACATCACATAAAATGAACTTTTTGGACTATGCACCGTTAACTGATGCCGATACTGAAGCAAAACGAGCGGGAATACCCAACGCAGCCGATCAGGCTAACGCTGTTAGTGATGCTGATCACTTCATTCGTGGCCAAATATCAGCGACATCAAAATTAGTCCCTGTATTTACCACACCAGATAGTGAGTGTAGTGGAATGGCTAATTTCGCAACAGAAAATGAAAACGACGGCATTACTGTCACGTGGCAGTCACCCAATTCACCGGGGGTAGTTGATGATACTGTGGTAACTGATAATAATGGTATCTTTGTTTTTGAAAGTAAGAAAAGTATGGATGATTCTGTTCCTGAGGGGGTAGCCACAAGTCACGTTAAGTACCAAATAGGTAATAATGCTATCAGTGTGAGCGCTGGTGGTCAGACTTATGAAACTAATGTGCGCAAAACGCCAACCTATGCCCCTCCAGTATATGATTTAGCTTCAATGGTTATTGTTGGTATGTCAGACATTACTTTTAAAACAGCAATTGCTGCTGACGAGGTGATACTCAACGCCGAAGACAGCGCGGAACAGTATGCACCGTTGGTGACATTGACTAAAGCAGCCAACTCTGAAAATGGTGAAGGTAAGAATTGGACCTTTGATATGGCGGCGTACAATAATGACCATCCTGACAACCCAATTACGGCTAATATGGGAATTGAATTTTGGGTTAAAACGCAGCGTGATGGCGAGTTAATTGAATCAACACGTATTACTCATGTTTATCATGATTATACGGCTGAGGCAGTAACGTATCGCAATATTGCTCCAGATGCCGCAATGCCATTTATCAGTGACACGATTGAAATGATGCGCTTTGACCCATTAAAAAGGGGTAAAAATGGCATGTTTAATGTGTCGCCACTTGATTTGAGTCGAAATTATGGTTATTTAACCGTAGATGATGGCTCTGTGAATCACAATAAACCATGGCAAATGACTGCGCAATTAGAGTCCACAGGCGTTTTTGCAGATACTGGGCTACAACTAGCATACGTTGATGAACAAGACAACACTTCAATCTTGTCAAGTGCTGGTGACAGCCTAATAGTTGCCACGGCTCCCCAAGGCAATAATGGGCAATCTAGCGTGCGTTTAGACACGCTGTGGAATCAAACAACAAATGGACACGGATGGTATTTAACGCTGAACAGTTGGCGTACTGATTATTCACCGGCTAAGTTCAATTATGATGATGACGATGGACCAGTGCTATTATGGCAACTTGGTGACGTGCCGGACATTGATTAATGTGATGGTTAGAATATTCCGAATTTCGTCGATAATTCCTCGCAAAATGATCACAATTTTAAAGTATTCTAAAACAGGCGACGCCATGGCTAAAACGTCTGATTCAAAATTGAAGTAAGCGGGGGGTACAATCAAAAAAATCATAAATGTGTATAGCGTTGCGTTTTTAACAACTCACTGACTAGTGAAAGAAAACAAGTAGTGTAATAGGAGAAAACATGATAAAGGCTAAAATCTTAATGACGTGTTTAGCGGCCATAATGTTGGCCCCGATAAGTGTTTATGCCGATGACTATGGTTCGATTTCAAACGGTTTTACATTTGATGTTGAAAACAACAACACGCTATCCACAACAAATACCAATCCAGATCGGGGTGATATGGGCGCCACAGTCAACGATTCAGAGATGACATTAGTTGGTGGGGAAGGCTTCGGTATCTCTCACTTGCCGGTTTACAATTTTGGAGAAATCAATGCGGTTGATCTTCGAAACGAAAGCATTGCTACTGACACAGGTAGTTCATACCATGTTAAGCCACTGGTCAATGCAAATCAAATTGCGACAGGCACAGGATATCAAACTAAGTATTTACGTCCGTTTGTGCAATTGGTTGATCAACGCGCAGGGAAAGTGGCCGCCTCACAACTGAATGTTTCAATTAGAATGTCACAACCGTTTACAGGTACTTATATAGGTGATGACGATCAGACATCTTCTGATATTCAACCGGGTATTTTGCTTAAAGCAGATGCAGGATTTGACTATACGATTTCGGGTAATATGGTGGCTGCTGGGGATACTGGTCATGCAACACAATTTAAATCAAGTTGGCATGGTGATTTTGGGGCTGGTCCCGCGACCACGCTAAATGATAGTGTTACAACCATGGCTAGTGGTATGTCAGCAGCTACTTTTGGTACGATCACCTATGAGTATGGGTCACTCAAAGGGCAGACTGATAATCCTGATAGTGGTAACTGGGCAACGGCAGGCAATATTGTTGGTAGTTCATTGTTTTCACAAGGTGATCGTGTTAATAACGGTTTTTACCTAGAAATTCCAAAGAATATCACGCTTAAAGCGAAGTCATATCAAGCTGAATATACGTGGACAATGGGAGACACACCAACAGGTACTTGAAGCGGTAGTGACTTATAAATAACGAATGCGAGAAAAGAGATGAATCCATTTAAGTTTTTAATGGCGGCACCAGATGCCACCCAAAAAGTACCACAAGAAAAAATTGCAGCCACCTATAAGTGGCGCCAAGCAGGCGTACTATTTTCAGCTGTGGTGGGTTATATAGGCTACTATATTATTCGCTTGATTTTTACCACTGAGCAAAATGATATTATGAAAGCTTATCATTTTACGACCGCAGATATTGGTTTAGTATTAGCCTGTTTCGGTGTAGGATATGGTATTTCCAAGTTGTTTATGGGTGCGTTGAGTGACAAATCGAATCCACGTTATTATTTAGCAGCAGGATTAATGGGCTCAGCAATTTTGAATTTATTCCTAGGTTCAACTCGAAATCTTTATGTCATGATGTTTCTGATGATTTTGATTTCTGTGACACAGGGAATGGGTGCACCTGCTGCACAAAAACTCATTCAATTATGGTGGGGTAAAAAATGGCGTGGGACGGTTTATGCTGTTTGGTCTTCCGCCCATAATGCGGGTGCCTTTGCTTGTGTGGCAATTGTTGAGTTTTCGATTTTGATGTTTTCACACTCAATAGCTGCTATCTTTTACACAGCATCAGCTGTTTCTGCCGTGATTGCGATTTTAATTGCGATTTTAGGCGCCGATCGGCCAGCAACCGTTGGACTGCCTTCGATTGCTGAATATACAGGTGAAGTGACTGTCCTACAAGACGGTGAGACAGTTGAAGGCGACACCACGCAACAATCAATTTGGTTTGTTTTCCGACACTATATTTTAAATAATAAAATTGTCTGGGCAATTACGTTGACGTCAATGTCACTTTACTTAGTGCGGTACGGTGTGATGTCTTGGATACCAAGTTACTTACACCAATTTAAAGGTTTTGATGCCTCATGGGCAAAGTGGTTGGTTGGTATCTTTGAATTAGCAGCCGTACCGGGTGTGATTATTTTAGGTGCAGTGTCAGATTTCTTGAAGGGCAAACGTGCGTTGGTATGTATCGTTTCAGTCTTGGCGCTAATTGGTTGCTTGACGGTCTATTTCACCGCAACTAACCATGCGGTAATTGTCGTTGTATTAATCTTGATGAGTACTTTGATATATGCACCGTTGACTTTGGTTGGTTTAATGGTTAACGAAGCAGTTCCAAAGTTTGCTGTTGGGTCATCAACAGGATTTATGGGATTTTTCCAATATTTAGTTGGTGAAGTGGCGGCGACGGCACTAATTGGTATTTTAGTGGCTCATTTTGGATGGACGGCTAGTAATACAGTGCTTTACTCGGCGGCAGGTTTGGCATTTGTATTATTAATTCTGATCATGATTTGGCAAAAGCAAGCTATACAAAAAGCAGCACATGAACACTTGATATAATGTGTGAAAAAGTACGACATTGTCGTGCTTTTTTGTTGGTGTAATTTGGTATAATTGAAATAGTTTGGTTTGAGAAGAGGTAGTGGTTTGGCACAATTATTTTTTGAATATGGCGCAATGAGCTCGGGCAAGTCAATTGAAATTTTGAAAGTGGCGCACAATTATGAATCGCAGGGACGCAAGGTGTTATTAATGACACCAAGTGTTGATACACGTGACGGTGTTGGCAAAATTGCTAGTCGTATTGGGATGTCGCGCGACGCCATGGCCGTACACGAAACAGAAAATTTGTACGAAGTGATTAAAGCGGCCAAAGATGATAATTTAGCCGCAGTATTGGTAGATGAAGCACAGTTTTTGCAGCCAGAACAAGTCGACCAATTGGCTTATGCGGTTGACACGCTACATATACCGGTCATGGCCTTTGGACTGAAACAAGACGCGTTCAATCAATTGTTTGCTGGTTCCAAGCGTTTGATCGAAATGGCTGACAAATTAGAAGAAATGAAAACAATTTGCTCTTTTTGTGGCAAAAAAGCGACGACACAACTGCGAATTGTTGATGGCAAACCGCAACGTGAAGGGGCGCAAGTGTTTATCGGTGGTGATGAAGCGTATATTCCAACTTGCCGCTTTCACTGGTATCACCCCGATCAAGACAAAATTGACCAACTACTATCGCATTAATTTGATGAGAACTAATTATTCTCGTACATAATAACGGAGGAAAATATGAATCCAATATTTCAACAATTACAAACCGTCGTTGATCGTTATGACGAATTAAATGAACAACTCGCCGATCCCGAGGTAATGAATGACGGACAGCACTATATGGCACTATCAAAAGAAGCGGGTAGTATCCGTGAAACAGTTGAGGTCTATCATCGTTATCAGCAAGTCATACAAGATATTCAAGATGCACAGGATTTACTAGATGATCCTGAAATGGCGCCACTAGCCAAAGAAGATTTGAATAGTCTCAAGCCAGAACAAGAAGAACTAGAAGATAAACTCAAGGTTTTGATGCTGCCTAAAGATCCCAATGATGACAAAAATATTATTATGGAAATTCGTGGTGCTGCTGGTGGCGACGAATCATCTTTGTTTGCAGCCGATTTGTTAGATATGTATCGTCGCTATGCTGAACGACAAAATTGGTCGTTGAGTATTATTGATGAGTCCACAACAGAAGTTGGTGGTTACAAGGAAGTTGCGGTAATGATTACAGGCGACAGCGTCTACTCAAAGTTAAAGTTTGAAAGTGGTGCGCATCGTGTGCAACGTGTACCTGCAACAGAAACACAAGGACGTGTCCATACCTCAACGGCAACGGTTGGTGTGATGCCCGAATTTGAAGATATTGATTTTGAGCTAAACGAATCCGATTTGGAAGAAGAGTTCTTCCGTTCAGGTGGTGCCGGTGGTCAAAACGTCAATAAAGTTTCAACAGCAGTGCGTTTAATCCATAAACCTACGGGTATTATGGTTAAAATGCAAGAAGAACGCACACAAATTAAAAACCGAGATAAAGCGCGAAAGTTGTTAGCGAGTCGTGTCTATGATTTTTATGCGCAACAAAATGAAGCAGAATATGCTGAGAAACGTAAATCTGCAGTGGGAACGGGAGATCGCTCTGAACGGATTCGCACTTATAATTACCCGCAAAATCGTGTTACTGATCACCGCATTGGGTTAACATTGAATAAACTCGACCGAATCATGAACGGTGATTTGGGTGAAGTTATTGACGCCCTTGTTATTGCTGATCAGACGGCTAAACTGGCGGAATTAAACAAATGACAGATAAGCATTTTGATACGCCACCACAATTTGGTTCATCCAAGCCACAAGCCAACAATCAATCGGACAAGCTAAATGCACCAAAATGGTTTGAATGGGATGATATTAAAAAGCCAACTGACTTAAGTCATGTCAAAATTTCATTAATTGAGGCCAAAAAGTGGGCGTTAATTGAATTGCGCCAAGCTGGAATGTCTGAACAAGATGCGAAAGATAATCTGGACTTTTTGTTAAGTGGTGCGTTTAATATTAACTATGGCATGTTGCGCGCTAACATGAGTCGACAAATGCCGGCAGCGTTAGCGACTGTTTGGCCCAAGTGGGTCTCTGAATTGGTAAAGAATAGGCCGCCACAATACATTTTGGGTCATGCCCCTTTCTTTGGTCGTGAGTTTTTAGTGGATGAACGGGTGTTGGTTCCCAGACCGGAAACCGAAGAGTTAGTCGATTGGATTCTAAAAGATGCTGGATCGGGCGTTCAACCGGTCTCTGTGTTAGATATTGGTACTGGTAGCGGTGCTATTATTGAAACATTAATGTTGGAAAATCAGCGTGTGCGTGGCTTTGCAACAGATATTTCTGACGGTGCACTGACTGTTGCGCAAGCTAATGCGCAGCGCTTCGAATTGTCATTTTTACACTTTGCCAAAAGTGATGTGTACAGTCAATTAGATGGACTAGTGTTTGACATTATTGTCAGTAATCCGCCTTATATTGCGACCCAAGATAAGCACGAGATGGATGCGAGTGTGTTGACATTTGAGCCACATACAGCGTTATTTGCGGATCATGATGGTTTGGACATTTATGAACGAATAGCTGCTGGGTTAGATGAACATTTAACAGAACACGGACGCGCGTATTTCGAAATCGGTTATCAACAAGGACCAGCGGTAGTTAATTTGATGAAAGCGGCGTTACCCAACGCCAAAATAACATTGCGGCAAGACTTTGCGGGACTTGACCGCATGATTCGAGTGGAGAAATGAAAACAACAATTTTTAAAACAGATAAGCAGTCATTAGCTGAAGCAAGTGCATTATTACAACAAGGTGAGGTTGTCGCATTTCCAACAGAGACGGTCTATGGTTTGGGTGCTGATGCAACAAACGAGGCAGCAGTACAAAAGGTATTTACGGCAAAGGGACGTCCGAGTGATAACCCTTTGATTATGACTGTTGCTGATGAATCACAATTAGATGAGTTTGTGGTGATTTCTGAAGCTGCTAAGACTTTGATGGCAGCATTTTGGCCGGGTTCTCTGACCATTATTTTGCCTATCAAGCCTGGACGTGTTGAGATGATCGTCACCGGCGGTTTGCAAACAGTCGCCTTTCGACTACCAGATAATGAAGCTGCGCGTCAATTAATCCGCGTGGCTGGTGTACCAATTGTCGGACCAAGCGCTAATATTTCTGGCAAGCCATCACCTACAACGGCGCAACATGTATGGCATGATATGCAGGGCAAAATCGCAGGAATTGTGGATGATGGTCCAACAACTGTGGGTGTTGAATCGACAGTTATTGATATGTCAGCAACGACACCCACAATTCTTCGTCCTGGTGCGGTGACACAACAACAATTAGAAGCAGTTTTAGGTGTGAGAGTTGTTGACGCAACCAGCACAAAATCAGTTGCTAGCGATGTCACACCAAAAGCACCAGGTATGAAATATCGTCACTATGCCCCAGATAAAAATGTAGTGATGTTTGACCGATTAGATGCACTGACCTTAAAAGAAGTGTTGCAAAAAAATGATGTTGTGATGGCACAAGATGCAACGATTGCAGCAATGGCAATTTCCCAAGAAAAAACGTGGTCACTTGGCGAGTCATTAGAAACAGCCACAGAACAACTATTTGCTGGTTTACGTTATTATGACGATGAAGCCACAGTTGCCACTATCTATGTTGAAAAAATGTCACCAATTGGCATTGGTAAGGCATTTAACAATCGGCTGGGTAAAGCGGCAGGAAATCAAGAGTTTAATGTGTAAAAGAAAAACGTCGTAAAGACGTTTTTCTTTTTTATAATTGATAGTATTGTTGTCAAGTTCAGTGTCAAGATGACACCAATATTTTTAATTTACAGAAAATAAATTGTGAACAAAATGTAAACGTTTACATTTAAAACGTTGTTAGATAGGCGTTTTCAGCGTCATGGCTTGATACAACGGCGATTTGTGCTTTTTTTTACTTGATATTTTGTAAGCGCTTTGATAAACTATATTCAGAAGCTGATTAACAGCTAAAAAGGAGAAATTAATCATGGCACAATCAAAAGATTTTCATATCGTAGCAGAAACTGGTATTCACGCACGTCCAGCAACTTTGTTGGTACAAGCAGCTTCAAAGTTTGCTTCTGATGTTACTTTGTCATATCAAGGTAAGGATGTTAACTTGAAGTCAATCATGGGTGTAATGTCATTGGGTGTTGGCCAAGGTGCTGATGTTACAATCAAAACTGAAGGTGATGATGAAGAAGCTGCTATGGCAGCTATCGTAGAAGCAATGGGCACAGAAGGACTCGCAGAATAACAATGACTAAGAACTTCAAAGGAATCGCGGCAAGTAATGGTGTGGCAATTGCCAAAGCCTACTTGTTAGTTGATCCTGATTTGTCTTTTGACAAAAAAACAATTAATGATGTGACGGCTGAACAAGCACGTGTCGACGATGCTTTGAAGGCTTCTAGTGAAGATGTAACTTTAATTAAATCAAAAGCTGAAAAAAACCTTGGTGCTTCTGAAGCGCAAGTTTTTGAAGCGCATTTGATGGTGTTGGCTGATCCTGAAATGTCTGGCGCAATCAAGCAAAAGATTGCTGATGATAAGGTGAACGCTGAAGCTGCTGTTAAAGAAGTGACGGATATGTATATTGGCATGTTCGAAGCAATGACAGACAATGAGTACATGCAAGAACGTGCAGCAGATATTCGTGATGTGACAAAGCGAATTATGTCGCATTTATTGCATGTTTCACTACCTAATCCTGCGCTGATTGATGAAGAAGTGGTGCTAGTCTCAAAGGATTTGACACCATCTGACACAGCACAGTTAGATCGCCAATTTGTTAAGGGTATTTTAACTGATTTAGGTGGTCGTACAGCGCATGCTTCAATCATGGCGCGTACATTAGAGATTCCTGCTGTTGTTGGTTCTGATGTTGCAACAAAGGAAATTTCTGCTGGCGACTTAGTCATTGTTGATGGTTTGACTGGGGATGTGATTGCCAATCCAGACGACGACACATTAGCAACGTATCAAAAAAAGGCTGATGACTATCTCGCACAACGCGCTGAGTGGGCAAAGCTTAAAGATGAACAATCTGTTTCCGCGGATGGTAAAGAGTTTGTCGTCGGTGCTAATATTGGTTCACCAAAGGATATGGCTGCGGTCTTAGATAATGGTTCTGAGGGTATTGGGCTTTATCGTACTGAATTCCTTTATATGGAATCAGACCATTTGCCAACTGAAGATGAACAGTTTGAAGCCTATAAAGCTGTTGTTGAAAAAATGGGTGACAAGCCGGTTACTGTTAGAACAATGGATATTGGCGGTGACAAGCATTTGAGCTATTGGCAATTGCCAGAAGAAGAAAATCCTTTCTTAGGCTATCGTGCCATCCGCATTTCATTGGATCAAACTGAAATATTTAGAACACAATTACGTGCGTTACTAAGAGCGTCAGCCTTTGGTAACTTGTGGATTATGTTTCCAATGATTGCGACACTTGGTGAATTCCGTGCCGCCAAGAAAATCTATATTGAAGAACGAACTAAGCTTGAAGAATCCGGTGTTAAAGTTGGTGACATTAAGCTTGGTATCATGATTGAAATCCCGGCAGCCGCCATGTTAGCGGATAAGTTTGCTAAAGAAGTTGACTTTTTCTCCATTGGTACCAATGATTTGATTGGCTATACAATGGCTGCTGATCGTGGTAATGATCGGGTTGCCTACCTTTACCAACCTTATAATCCATCAATTTTGCGTTTGATTAATAACGTTATTGCTGCTGCTCACAACGAAGGTAAGTTTGTTGCGATGTGTGGTGAGATGGCTGGCGATCCAATCGCTGTTCCTATTTTGATGGGTATGGGCTTGGATGAATTCTCTATGAGCGCACCGTCAGTTTTGCAGACGCGTTCGTTGATGAAAAAATTAGATACAACAAAGATGGCTGAATTGGCTAAGCAAGCGTTAGATGCTGAAACCAATGACGAAGTGATTGCACTCGTTAAAGAAGTCACACAATAATGTTTTGAACGGCTGCCTTATGGCAGCTTTTTTGTGATAAAATTAAACTTATGAAGATTTTAGCATTTGATACAAGTAACCAACCACTGACAGTGAGTTTGGCAGAAGATGAACAAATTAAACAGGTCTTTACGACCAATATAGCGCGAAATCATTCGATTCAGTTATTGCCAGCTATTAAGTCTGCTTTGGCAAGTCAAAAATGGCAGTTGCAAAATATTGATCGCATTGTTGTGGCACAAGGACCAGGTTCATTTACAGGATTACGAATTGGTGTGACTGTGGCGAAAGTTTTGGCAGACACCTTAAATACCGAATTAGTTGGTGTTTCTAGTCTAGCTATTTTAGCATCACAAATTTCGTTTGATGGTCTCGTTGTGCCTCTTTTTAACGCACGTAATCAAAATGTTTTTGCTGGTGTCTATCAAGAAGAAAAGTCAATTTTTCCAGAGTCTCATCAGCCAATCAGCAACCTATTTGCTTTCTTGAAGACGCAGTCAGATAATATTTTATTCATGGGTGATACGACGCCATTTCTTGACCAAATCCACGAACAATTTGGTGATCGTGCGTCAGTATTGACGCCAGAAGATAGTTTACCTGAGGGTAAAAGCATTATCAAATTAGGTATCGCCGCAACACCAACGTCTCATATTGCTGATTTCAATCCCAATTATTTACGGAAAACGCAAGCCGAATTGAATTGGCTCGCAGCCCATCCCGGTGAGGATAAACCAGAAAATTATGTTTTTGAAGTTTAAACGACAACAGCATTTACCGTTTAATTTACCAAAATTTGAGGCAAGACAGGTCGAAATTAATGGTATATCTTTTGCTTTGCGCCGAGCGACACTAAAAGACATTGACATCTTAATCAAAATAGAAGAAGCGGTTTATGAGGGCGTTGCACCGTGGCTATTGCGTGATTTTATGAGTGAATTATCTCGGCCACATGTTCGTTTATATTTAGTCGTAGAGCGTCGTGGGCAAATTATTGCTTTTGCGGGCGCAGCGTATCGTTCAGACATTGGCGATATGCACATTACTAATATCGCTGTTGTACCAGTCTGGCAGAAACACGGTATTGGTACGATGCTGCTCGAGTCAATTCATGAATTTGCACACAACATGCATATGTCAACGATGACATTAGAAGCACGTCGCTCTAACACCAATGCGCAGACATTATATCGTAAATTGGGTTATGAGCAAACGGAAATTAAGAAAGGTTATTATCTTGGTGACCACGAAGATGCGGTCTCAATGACACTAAATTTTGATAATCAGACGGGCAACAATTGAAGATCTTGATGACATTTGGCAATTAGCAAATGAGTCTTTTGCACCGTCACCTTGGCCAAAAGAAGTATTTGAGCATGAACTTCGTAGTCCACGTTCTATTTATTTTGTGACGACAGGTGGTTTTCTTGGTGCAACACAAATTTTAGATGAGGTTGAAGTGGGTAGTTTAGGTGTTTCGCCGAAATTTCAGCATCAAGGTATTGGACAAGCATTACTGATGGCGGTTTTTGCGTTGCCTAACACGAAGCGTGTACTATTAGAAGTAGCTAATACCAATACGGCAGCACAGACACTGTACCGCAAAGTTGGTTTTCAACCTTATTATCGTCGAGAAAAATATTACAAAAATGGTGATGATGCCATTATGATGGAGCGAAAAATTGACTAAAATAATTGCATTTGAATCGAGTGCTGATGAAACCAGTGTAGCAGTAGTGGAAGATGGACATATTGTTTTAAGCAATAGTGTTGCAACGCAAATCAATTCCCATCAACGGTTTGGTGGTATTGTACCTGAAGTAGCAAGTCGACATCACATTGAGTGGATTACTAGAGTACTTGATGATGCCTTGAAACAAGCTCAGGTCACCCCATCTGAATTAGATGCGGTTGCGGTGACCTATGGGCCCGGATTAGTTGGTTCACTACTGGTCGGATTGATGGGTGCTAAGACATTTGCCTTGGCGCATGACCTGCCAATCATACCTGTTAATCATCTAGCGGGACACATTTCTGCTGCCAATTTTAATCAACCAATCATATATCCAGCTATGGCTCTGATGGTATCTGGTGGTCATACTGAATTAGTCCTAATGAAAACTGAAAATAAATTTGAAGTATTAGGTGAAACGAGAGATGACGCCGCTGGTGAAAGCTTTGACAAAGTCGGACGGTTATTAAAACTCCCTTATCCAGCTGGTAAAACCATTGATGAAATGGCACATCGTGGTAAAGCAACTATTAAATTTCCAACGGCTATGGCCCATGAAGACAACTATGATTTTAGTTTTTCAGGATTAAAGAGTGCGGTCATTAATTATGTTCACCATGCCGAACAAAAGCAAGAAACGATTAACCAAGATGATTTGGCAACGAGTTTTCAAAATGCTGTTGTGGATGCGTTAATCGGTCGTACGGAGCGTGCATTGCGTCATTATCCAGTTAAGAGCTTTGTTTTAGCTGGTGGTGTTGCTGCTAATTCACAGCTGCGTGAAGCATTAACAACACTTTTAAATGATTTCAATGATACAGTATTTATTCCAGTTCCAGTGGCGTATACTGGCGATAATGCTGCGATGATTGGTGCTGCTGGTTACTGGAATTATAAACAAAATATCTATGCGGATTTGGACCTTAATACGGATCCGGGATTGGATTTTGAACTATTACAATCGTAACATCATTGTGAATGTTTCACTATCTTTTCGCAAAACCCTTAAATATATGGTACAATTACTATGCAAAAGTTCACAAGTGAAATTACTGGAGATATATTATGACGCAACAACCAAAAATACCACGCGCAACCGCTAAGCGGTTACCAATTTATTTTCGTTATCTAACTTTCTTACATGATGCTGGTACAGATCGTATTTCATCATCAGAATTAAGTGATGCTATTAAGTTCGATGCGGCGACAATTCGTCGTGATTTTTCTTATTTTGGCGCTCTAGGTAAAAGAGGTTATGGCTACGAAGTTAAAGCGCTATTGGATTTCTTTGCCAATGTTTTGGACCAAGATAGTTTGATTAACGTCGCACTAATCGGTGCTGGAAATTTGGGACAAGCCTTGCTTAACTTTAACTTCCATCAATCGTCAAATATGCGTATTTCAGCTGCTTTTGATGCCGATGAAAAGCGAACAGGCACTATTTTAGCTGGTGTACCAATTTATAAAATGAGTGAATTGAAGGAACAGATTAGTGCGCAACGTATTAACATTGCGATCTTGACTGTGCCACAAGGTGTTGCTCAAGATATTACAGATCAATTAGTGAGTGCCGGTGTTAAGGGAATTTTGAATTTTACGCCTTTGCGTGTCACGGTACCTGCCAACGTACGTGTTCAAAACGTTGACTTAACCAATGAATTGCAAACGTTGGTGTATTTCATTGAAAATTACGGTTCAATTACGACAGGATTATAAGTTAAATGACAATTTTAAATTTAGATGATCAAGAAAAAGTCTCAGCATATCAAAAGTTTGTGCGTGAAAATCCAAGAGGACAAGTCACACAGGATCCACTATGGGGTGAATTGAAAGCAAACTGGAACCACGTTTATGTTTATCATGAAACAGATGGTCAAATTGATGCGGTTATGTCAGTATTAACAGTTGAGGCTGTTCCCGGAAAAATTTTAGCTTATGCTGGCCGTGGACCTGTCGCCGATATTGAAGATGTTGATTTAATTAAGGATTTGATTAAGGAAGCTTTAGCAGCATTACCAGATAATGTCTTCTTGTTGAGAATGGATCCTGAAGTACAGTATTCGGATGAGTTGAATCAAAAATATCTTGATGCAGGCTTCCAGACACGTAATACTCAAGTTACACACATGCATGGTAATATTCAGCCACGTAAGAATGTCGTCTTATACTATGATGGTCGCGGTGAAGGTGCTACGCCTATTACCAATGAAGATGAATTGATGTTGCACTTCAAGCCTAAACTTCGTAATGATATTCGACGTGCATTTCGTGATGGTGTGACAATTACATTTGGTGATAGTGAAGAGGATATTCGAGCACTATTTGATACCTACGTGGCAATGGCAAAAAATCATGGCATCACACACAGACCATTAGATTATTTCCTTCGTATGCAAAAATTATGGGCAGGGACAGGCTTGTTCCGAGTCTACTTGGCTCATTTTGAAGGGCAAGTGATTGCTGGTGGCTTAGGATTTGCTTATGGTGATGAGATTTGGTATATGTATGCTGGCTCTTATCGCGAATTTGGTAAACATAACGCACCGGCTGCCATTCAATATGAGATGCTGAAATGGGGACTGTCACTTGGCAAAATCGAATATGATTTTGGTGGCATTGGTGAATTTGATGTTTCTGATGGTCTCTATAAGTTCAAACATGAATTTGCTTACCACGATCCCAACGCTGAATATATCGGTGAACTCGACTGGGTCGTTGACGAAGAAGGTTATAAGGATTACCTCAAACAATTTGATTAATTATAAAAATTAGCGCCGGTGGGCGCTTTTTTGGTATAATAATAAAGTTTTAAGCAAACAGCATATATACTGCATAATACTGCGACTTTATCACGTTTTTAATTTAATATACTGTCTAAATTGCATATATATTTCATACATAGTTGGGGAAAAGTTGGGAGCTAGAAGAGGCTTATTATTTTTTCCATTGCGTCTGTTTGACCTTCTTTAGTACCGTTATTATAATACAATGACATATCAATTTTTGAATGGCCCAGAATGTTTGCGATGTCTTTAGGATTCAATCCGGGTATACCGAAAGCTATGGTTGAAAATGCATGTCTCATTTTGTGTGGCCAAACATGTATATTCGTTTCGCGACTTATGATTTTGAATATTGTTGCTAGCTCAGAATATCGTACTTGTTTTGCTAAATGATTGACAAATATCAGATCATTTTTTGACATAATCAAGTTGTTAGATGCATATACCAACTTCGACTGTTGAATGCATCGCTGTAGGTGTTCTTCAATAATCGGCGGCATTGGGACCCAACGATTTGATGAGGAGGTTTTTGGTGTGGAAACTTGTCCATGTATATTGATAGTTTCAAAAATGCCTAGCATGTTTTGTTTGACATACTTAACTCTTATCCCCATAATCTCTTCGTGACGCAGTCCAATAAGTGTTAACAAAGCCATTGTTCTTTGTTGGAGTGTTAATCTTTCTGAATCTTTAATGAAATTGAAGACAGTGTTAAATTCTGAACGTGTAATCGAAGTGTCCCTGGAGGGCGAGCCAGATACTTTTATTTTTTGTATAGGACTTTTGCTTATTACATCATTTAGAACTGCATCAGTGAATACTCCTGCAACAAGACCGTTAAGTAAGCGCATGTAATTTTTTGAATATCTTTTTGTTTTTGCGTACTTAGTAATCCATGATTGATAGTCTAGACGTGTTACGTCCTTTAATTTAAACTTTCCCCACGTAGGAAATACGTTTCTTTCAAACATATAAGTACTTTGTTTATATGTTGTATAACGCCAAGAACCATTGTCAATTTTTTCCTGGCAGTATTGGTTGAAATATTCGTATACGGTGACGTTTTTGTTATTAAAATTTGTTGAAACTTGATTTAAGAGATCTTGTTTAGCCGCCCTAGCTTCGTCAAAAGATCTAAAACCGTTTTTTTCAATGAATTTCTTTTGGTTGCGTACGGTAATTGAAAATTTAATTCGCCATTTTTTGCCTTGTGTAGTTATATAGCTTTGTATTTGTGGGTCTCGTCGTTCTTTCTTATATGTGTACCTCATTTTTTGTTATCCTTCCTGTATTTTAAACGATAGCAAGGTGTTTAACTAGGAAGTAGGGCAGTTTATAGTCATGACCATGTGGACTAATATCGAGATAAATTAAAGATAATATTAGAATATTTTTAAGCTTTTGTTTTTAAAGAACAACCACTCCAAAAATTGATGTTTCATGGTTGGCATTAATGGGCATATCATCATATTTTTTATTGAGTGAAACAAACCGTGCGCCACTATCATCACTAACAAACTTTTTGACATAAGCTTGCTGATCATAGTTTGCAATAACAATTTGTCCTGAGCGAATATCGGTTCTTTTTTTGACAAAAATTATCTGCTTGTCTTCAAATAAAGGTAACATTGAATCACCATTGACGATAACTGCATAATCATGATCAGGTATGATACCGTCATATGAGATGGTTTCTCGATACTCGTCGCTTAAATATTCTCCTGTGCCAGCAGAGACGGCACCGTAAAGTTCAATCTCTTGTTTTGGATGATCAAAAATTTGTGGCTGGCTATTTTGTATTTGGTATTGATGCTCACTATAAGCTAACACCTTTTTTTGGCGACTAATAGAAAGGTTGGCTAAAATGGCGGTTACCTTATCACTAATAGTTAACGAATTTTCGGATTCGATCAGGGTTGATTTTGGCACACCAAAATAGTTTGACATCATTTCAATTTTATCAATTCGCGGATAAGTATTGCCTTTTATCCAGTCAGTCAGTGTTGTGTAACTAATTGATAAATCGTCGGACATTTTGTTGCGTGTCACACCCTTTGATTTCATTAGTCGAGAAATATTTTGCGCCATAATTTTTTTATTGCCTAATGAGCTCATAACGTTGACCTTTCAAGTTATTTTATATTGATATTATACGGCAGAACCGTAAATGAATCAAACTGAACTAGCCTTATTCATTATTTTCTATTGACATTACGATTTAACCGTAATAGAATAAAGTTATTCAGAAAGGAGGAGACATGAAGGTAACGTTGAAAGCTCTTCGAGCTAACTTTAATCTAAACCAACATGAAATGGCTCGAATTGTTGGTATTTCAAAACGAACTTGGCAAAATTATGAACAGGGGAAAACTGTTCCCAGTACAGCTGTACTTAGGAATATCGAGACATATTTTAATGTTAGTTATGATGAGCTTATTTTTTGTTCTGGAAAACAGTTTAGTCGTAACAAAGACCCAGTCATACATCATATAGAGAGTTAGGACGTAGTAATCCATGGAGATAGCAAGGTGTTTTATGGCTGAAGTTGAATTGAATGATGTAATAGAAAATATGGAAAAATTGTTTTCTCAACAATTAACAGAACTTGACAAGCTTCATCGTCAAAATGATGTGATTGTATGGAAATCTGATAGCCAAGCTGCAGCAGAAACTGGTCTTGGTAGAACGTATTTTTCTCGTATTAGATATCGATTGCCGCACATTGAGATAGAGGATGCAGCAACCGGTGTAAAATCAACTGTCTATCCGAAGGCAGCGGTAAAAAAATGGTTAGCAGATCACATTGAGTATTATCAATAAATTTTGTAACCAGCAGAATATAAGTTTAATTGTGAAATAAAAAAGGACACATAAGTGTCCCCCAATAATTGAATATCAAGTTACAAAGGTAACCATCATTCGTTTAAAAGTTTGCACCTTTAGCATAACGGTTTTTGATGGAAAAAACAATAATTAGTTAAAAAGTAGGGTTAAACATGGCAAGTTATTGTTGAAATTGTAGCGATAGTTACGGAGGGTCGATTGATTTCGGGTCGCAGCGTTACTTTGATTTGAGTTCTGACGTTGCACTATTAAAACACCGTAATCGTCTGGTTGATGTCAGGGGATCCAAGGACAATGAGATAAATAGAATATCAATGGTGTCCGAGAATAAAGTTTTATTCGACTTTAGGTTTATTTAGTGTGCCATGAAGCAGTGTGGGTGTGGAGCGTACGATTTGTAGCTATGGATCAAAGTATAGTTACATTTTTGATTTTAATTTTTATAAGATAATAAGTTTTTTGATGATGGAATTTAGTGAAAGAAAGGACGACAATGATGGATGATTACAAAAAAATTGTTCTCGTCGTACGTAGTGACTATCAACGTCTCATGACATCAAGGGAACATGCCGAATTGTTAGCTGATTTAAAGCCACTGGCTGGTAAGTATGAGTTCCATGTGTCTGTTGAGACTAAAATTTAATGTTTTGTTGTTAAGAACATTTTGATTGTTTAATCTAGAGTGTTCTTTTTATTTTGATTAAGAAAGCGAGTTTTGATTTTTATGAGTAAGATGTTGAAGTTGTTACCTGAAAAGGGTAACTTGAAGTTTTTGTATTTAGGAACACCTGATAATGGACGACCACAGTTTTTGATTGACGGTTCTGACGCTGATGCCTTGACTGTTACACCAGTTGGTAAGTTGCCAGAGGGATTGAAGCCAAAAGATGTTGTGAAGTTTGAAAATATGACACTAGATTTGGTGCCAATTGGTGGTTCACGGACTAAGGTTTCTGGTTTGACTGCTGTTATTAAGAAAGAAAATGAAACAGTAGCTACTACCTGGGCAAATGAGTCAGCCCGTACTATGGTTGTGGTTAAGGGTGAGTATTTCCCTGTTGTTGATACAGATTTCTTTACAGGTTCATTTATGTATGGTGCCACTCGTGATGTCTTTGAGACCTTGAATTATCAGGAACAACAAGATCGTGGTTCCCGTGTTGGTGATTTAATTGCTAAAGATGTTCGTGTGAGTGATGAAAATGGTAAGGCATTAACAGTTCGTGTGCCTGTGGGAGTATTCCCAGAGGGTGCCTTTAAGCCATTTGATAAGGTTGAATTTGAAAATTTGGTTGTGTCATTATTTGACGGTTCAACCAATGATGATCCAGATCAAGATGTTTTGTTCTTCTCTGCTAGTGGTATTTCAAAGGCAACTGCTGAGAATAAGCCACAAACACCTGCTAAGCCTGCTGAAGCAAAAACTAAGTAATGGCAAGAAAGGGATTAATCAATGAGTCAGTTATTTCCCCGTGGTTTTCGTGTTCGTTATTGGCATAGGCATTTAAGACGTGATGTTTTTATTGCAATTGGTCTTGTGCCAGTGGTCGTATTTTTGATCACGATTGTTTTTCGTTTACTTGCTATCATGCCACCTAGTAAAGGGTTAGTCAGTTTCACCAAAGCTTTGGTCACACAAGTTGATTGGTTGGTTTTCGTTAATAGTTTGTTACCAGGTCTTTATTTAACTTTGATTGCTATGGTGGTCTTAGTGCTTGGTGCAAGTTATTGGTATTGGAAGACTTATCAATTTCAAGGTTTTTGGGCGACTGTTTTTCGCTTAGAAAGGCTATCTAATTGGCTAATTGCTAATCAATATTATTTGGTCAAGGAAGTTGATGAAAAAGAACACCGTTTGAGTTTCAATTTGGGTGGTGAGAAAGGTGGTTGGCATTGGTAAAACAAAAAATTAAGCTGCCAAAAGTCAGTTTAAAGAACAATGGTAAGGTTGGTTTTTCAATCTATTTACCAATGGACGGACAAAAGTATCAAGATCGTTTTCGTGATCGACGTATTTCACAACCTATGTCGGCTATGTTGTTTGCGGACGGTGTGGGAACAAATGATATTTTTGGGTTTAAGTCATTTGACTTTATTTCTAATCCGTTGGGATTACGTTTAGGCTTATCTGACATGACCATAACAGATCATACGATTGAAATTATGAAAGGGGTGGTTTGGGATTATGAAAAATACCCCCAGGCACTTATTTCTGGTGATACGGGTTCTGGTAAATCATTCTTTTTGTTTAGCTTGCTGAATGGGCTGATTAAAAGTGGTGCGATTGTTGATGTTGCGGATCCAAAAGAGACTGATTTATCAGTACTTGGTAAAACAGCGTCACTAAAATATCGTGTTACTTATGGTCGTGATCGTATTCTAAAATCATTTTATCGTTTTTATTTGGAAATGATTAAGCGTGGTCGTGAATATCATGATCTATTGAATGATAATTTAGAAGAAAATGTTGGGAACTATCGTAAGTATGGGTTGAAACCACATTTTTTTGTTTTTGATGAATTTGGTGCGTTTGTTTCTGGTTTGAAATACAACGGAAGTGAAGCGATCCAACAAATTTTGGGACAAATTACCATGTTAGGTCGTCAATTAGGTTACTTTGTAGCGATTGCTATGCAGAAACCAACGGCTGATACGATTGGTAGTGCGTCTCGTGATCAATTCCAGTTCCGTGTGGCACTTGGTAAAATGAAATCTAGCGGATTATCTATGATGTTCCCTGATGATGTTGACGAAGTGCAATTTAAGGAATTATCAAAGAATCTAAAGGGTTGGGGTTATTTAGCTATGACACCAGGGCAAGCAAGATCATTTTTTGCGCCTGTTATTCCTAAAGACTTTGTTCCGTTTAAATATTTTGATGAATTAGGTCAGCAATATCCAGCCGTTCCAGTTGAGCCAATGGGTGAGATGAAGGAATTTTTGGATAGTAAAAGCGCTAAATATGTAGAATTGAACTTTTAGTTAGTACCTATTAGTTATTTGGAAGGTCTAATTTGATTTAGTGATTGTAGGCAGTCGGGGTGCATGAGGCGTTAAGCAAAGCACTTACGGCACGTTGACCCTTTTCAGCCATGGAACAGCTCTGCTGTGGAAAAGGAAGCGCCCAGCTCTGCTGGTGCGCGACTGGTGGCGTTTGAAAAGGGGATTACGTGCCGTTGTGTCTTTGTAGCCGATTGTGCGCTGGATAACTTACAATCACTTGATCAAATTCGCCACCCCCCAAAATTACTAATAGGGGGGGTAAATTTACAGAAAAGCCAACAGGCAAAAAGCCCTCATTCTTACGGGGCGTTGATGTACAGCGATTTAATATTCGTGTAAAAACGTCTGTAATAATGACAAATCGATATGAAAAATACGCTTAATTATTAGATTTAATCTAATGAAAGTAGAAAAGAGGTTATTTAAACGATAATTGTTATATCAATATCTTGGTATTCTACCAAATGAATTATATGGCACAACGCATAATACAGGTTATGCGTTTTTATTTGGTCATTCTCTAGACGATCATGTCATTGATACACGGGTATATCAAGTTGCAGGTGATAAGTTACCCCCAGCACTTGCATTGGGGGCTATTGTGGATCCCGAACAGGTCTATCAGAAAGGAGAGGGTGATTGGTACATGACGTTTGCTACAAAGTCTGTTGATGAAAAAATGGAGCGTATGCAGATTTGGGACGTTATTTACAAACAAGTAAAACATGTCAGAGAAATATTTTAAGTTAGATTATGAAACAACCACGGGTGTTGATTTGGTTGCGTTTCGACAAGAACTCGAATTAACTCAGGCGCAAATGGCTTTATTTTTGAACGTGTCGCGCTCCACTTACATCAATAAAATTGAACGTAGTGATGAGGTGATTGCCAGATTATTAAATGCAGATCAACGGCATACGCTAAGAGTGTTGTTGAATGCAGACGGCATGAGCTTATGGCTGGATTATTTAAGTATTTCGTTTAAAATGCGTACTGCGGAATGGCTAGTCAAAACGCTTTTACAGTCAGGATATGATTTATTTATTCAACGTGACGGTGGACGTTTTGGTTATTCAATTACCTATGCATTTGCAGGTCAAGCATTTATCACCGTGTATGGCAAAAAAGACGCGCCAGAAAGTTTGATCACGGTATCAGGGCAAGGGATACGTATTTTGGAAAACATGCTCATGCAACAAGATAGAAATATCTTTGATTTTCTAATCCTTGCTTTGGATAATGGTGGTCATGTGACACGAATTGATTATGCTTTTAACGATATGGAACGAATTTTTAATATTTTTGATCTCTACAAGGTTGTTGAAGCTAAGCGCTACACGCAAAAATTTAGAAGTGAGCCAACCTTTATCGGTAATGGTCAATCAGGTGGTGCAACCATGTATTTTGGTTCCCGCAGTGGTCAAGTTTTCTTTCGTTTTTATGAAAAAGACAAGGAACAGGCGACCAAAAGACATATTCCACATGAAGAAATTGGCATAAAAAATCGTTATGAAATTGAATTAAAGCAGGATCGTGCGCAAACACTAGCCCAGCACCTTGTCGAAAAACGGAAAGTCGGACCCGAATTATTTGCCTACTTTCAAGAATACGTTAGATTCTATGATGTGTCCGTTGATAAAATGGCGCAGAAAGAGATTGATAAGTTACAGCAATGGGCGCCATGGCGTGCATTTTTGCAACAGGCTAGTGTGGTTGAGTATGTTGCGCAACCAGTCGATTTATCTATGGCGCGTTCGCTTGATTGGTTTATTACACAAGTTGCACCAACGTTAAAAGCCTTGATCCTATATTTTGGTCAAGAAACGATAGATGAAATTATTGATGACGCAGAATTAAGTCCGCGTCAAAAGAAATTATTGTCAGTTGCTGAAAAGGTCAACTTACCTTTTTAAAAGTTAAAAAATGGAGGACACACAGATGTCAGAACAAGGAACACAATTCAAAAAAGCACTTAGCGCTACTGCAACAGAAGTCGCTAATTTTAAGGCATTATCAAAAATTGAAGACGGTAATTTGTATGCTGCAGTGAACAAGGCTAAGGAAATCATGGAAAATGATCCAAAGTGGAGTGATTTAATTGGTGATGACCTTGCAAGCCTACGTCGTAACTTGGCTGTTTTGAACAAGCAATATAAGTCTTTGCCAAAGGTGGCGGATAACGTCATCAACTTGGTTGCAGACATTACGAACAAAGTAGATCGTTTCGGAGGTATGTAATTTTGTGCTAGATAAATTAAAAGCGTTAAAAAAAGGTTATGTGAAATCCCGTGATAAACCAGATCAATCACTACCTTATGCCAAAGTTCAAAAACGGGGCAAATGGATTAGGCGTTTTGTTAAAATTGCCCTGGTGTTAGTTGGTTTGAGTGGTGCAGTTGCTTTTATTAAAGCTAGTAATGTGAGCCAAACTAATCATCAGTTGATTGCTAAGATGAAAACGTATGATGACAAGCTAGAAAAGGCTAGTATGGGACAAAGTGTTTATTCACCTAGTCTTAATCGTTATGCACAAGGTTTTTTTCAAACCTATTTCACGCAGTCAGATAATGATGATGATAAGCAAAAACGTTTGAAAGCCTTAAAAAAGTATTTTGCCACTAATATTAGTAGCACAATTTATGATAATCAGGACTCACAGAAAGAGACGTATGTGGGATCCAGATTATTAAATACGTTTACCAAAAATGACGTGAAGATTGCACAGTATCAAGTTGGCTATACGGTTGGCAACGATAAAAATACAATTATTCGCGTTTTTAATTTGCCTTTTGCTCAAAAAGCAGGGCAGTACACTGTTTTGGCGTTACCTTATGCCACAACCGAACAAGATATTGTCGGACATGTTGGCAAAATTAGTCAAGATGATACCAATAATGCCACGTTGGCAAGCAGTGATAAAGTTCAAACCTTTGTCAAAGCCTTTAGTGAGAAGTATGTGAGTTCAAAAGCTAGTGATATGTCCTTAATCATGAAAGAGCCAGAGGGACTAAAGGGACAATACGCAGTTAAAAGTATTGATCAAGTCAATGTTTCAGGTTCTAAGGACAACATGAACATTAAGTATCTTTTGACACTAACAGACACAGAAACAAAGCTTGAACATTCAGAACAGATTACCTTGACCGTTTCGCCAAAGGGATCAACCTATTATGTGGTTAAGATGATCCATACACAAGGCGGTCTACTCAATTAACAGGAGGTTATGATGAAAGCAATCGTAACAAATTTTATGTTTCAAATTCCCACGGGATCTATTAGCTTTACGGGTCTTCAATCAGAAGTAGCTGGTTGGGTATCAGCGTTTATTGCAATGGGTATTATGTATTTAGTTGTCAGACACTTTATTAAAGGGTCAATTGGACAAATAATAGTCAGCCTTGCTGTTGGTGGTTTGGTCTACTTCGTTGTTAAAAGTCCAGATACTGTCCTTAATTCTATTGGTGGTATCTTTAAAAATATATTTGGTTAATATGGCAGAAGTTTATAACTATCAAAAAGCCTTGAAGCAAGATATTGTCATTCGCAAAATTTCAGATGAATATAGCCTACCTGTTGGGATTAGTTTGAAGCCAGCAGTTATATTTTTCGCTTCAGTTGTGGTGATTTATCTTATTTTTCACGTACCATTGCAAGCCTTTTATCATGCTAACTCTGACTTAGGTAAATTAGTTTATGTGGGCGTATATATTGCGATGCCTGTTGGGATTGTCTCTTTATCAAACAGAGTTAAGCCTGACGGATTAGGATTAGTGCAGTATGCTATTTCAATTGCGACATTTGGTATTAAAAGAATACTTAATCGAACGGTTTATTATCATGATCGTGTCTTGCCAACTGGCTATTTTGAAGTTAGTCACATGGCGGACACGCCAGTCATTATAGAGTCAAATCAAGAAATTAGAAAGGCAGAAGACAACTAAACATTAGTTGTCTTTGGGATTAGAAATGGTCAACAAGTTAGTGTATTTGATCTTTATAGCAGTGACATGGTTGGTTTATGTTGGTTTTACATTACCGATTTTGTTACTCTTTATGAGTTTTGGTCAATCATGTCACGTTGCAATGATAATCGCTACTGTGATGACCATTTTATTTATTTTAGTACAGCGAACATTTAGAGGTTTGCATTTAATCAATCGTCTTCAAGACGATACGGCAGACATTGAGACAAGACTGCAATTAGCCAATGGTTATTTTCAAAAATCTATGAAGCAAGTAAACAAGCAAAATCGACATCAAGCTAAAGTTTATTGTAAGCAGTTGAAACAATATCAACATCAATTAAAAGCGTATCAAAAAAATCAAAAGTCGTGATTGACGTTGAAAATCAGAAAGGATAGAGCTAAAAAATATAGCTCTTTATATTTAAGTTCATTATGGAAAATTCAAAAACATACAAGTTGTATAAGTCGGGTAAGTTGTGGGTAATCGGAGCTGTTGCGGTAGCTGGTGTTGCTGTGAGTGCTAATACCACACAAGTAAGCGCTGATACAGTTTCAAACACTGACGCACAAGCCGTAAAAACGTCTGACACAGCGCAAGATGATAAGCAAGTGCAATTGACTGCTTCATCAACTGATCAGACTAAAACTGATGATACGGCTAAGGCTGATACAGTTTCATCAACTGCTGGTTCAAATGTGACACAAGACCAGGCAAAAGATAGCGTTGATAAGGCACAAGATACTGTTAAGAATGACGCAGATACAGCTTCAAAGGCTGGCGTTGATGTGACGACTGGTCAGACAACTGATGTCACAATCAATGATGACAACGCTTCATCAAAAACAGATGAAGTGCTATCTGACTTGAATAAGCAAGACCAAGCGGTTAAAGACGCTACGGCAAAGCAACAAGCTAATGATCAAGCTTATGACAAGGCAACAACGGATCAAAAAGACGCTACTACCCAGGGACAAGCTGATTTAGACCAGGCAACGTCAGACCTTGATAGTCAAATTGATACTAGTGAAAAAGCTGGTATTAAAGTCAACGTTGAAGTCGCACAATCTTCACCTGAATATAAGGACTTGTCTGGATTAGAGGGTCAAGATTTGTTAGACGCAATGGCTTATAACATTAACCTGTATAAGCAAGCAATCGCAGACGGTGTGGCAAGTGAAAAAGCTGATACTGAAACATTGGCTAAGTTGACGGCAGAATACCAACAAAAGCAAGCCGATTATGCTAAAGCTAATGCTGATCATGATGAAGCGGTTAAACAGGGCGAAACTGATTTGAATAATGCAACATCAGACCTTGATAAGCAGGTTGAGGCAAGTAAAAATACAGGGCTTGATGTGAGCGTTGAAATCTCAAAGGTTTCACCAAAATACAAAGATTTGACTGGATTAGAGGGTCAAGATTTGTTAGACGCAATGGCTTATAACCTTGATTTGTATAAACAAGCAGTTGCCAGCGGTGTCGCTAGTGAAAAGGCTGATCAAGCCACACTCGTTAAATTGACGGCTGAATATCAAAAGCAAGTTGCAGATTATGAAGCACAAAAGGCAGCAGTTGATAAGGCAAATGCTGATAAAAAAGCAGCCTATGAAAAAGCGCTTGAAGACTATATGAATGGGACTAACCATACGACAAGCATGACAGCCCAAACGCAAACTGACGCTTCATCTGGTCAATATCAAACCTTTATGAATGCCACTGTTGATCAAAAAACAGGTGAGTTTACGTTGGAACACGATATGAACGACGGTGTGCATATCATTGGTCATGGTGTTTTGAAAGGTAAAATCAATTGGAAGATTGTTTCAAATGGTGACGGCACAGAAACCGTGACGATTTCATCAATTGAATTGTATTCATATACGTATACTAATGCTTATCAAAACCAAGCGGTTAACCAAAATATCAACTTCCACGTCTATGACAATGACGGCAACGAACTATTTTCGGTTTACCATGACGGCAACACGACATTTTCAAAGACAATCAATAAGACCGCTCAAATTAACAAGACTTTCAAAATCTCACCAAATGAGACTAGTCCTTTGACACAGGTATTGGTTGTTGATGATAACTGGATCTGGAATACGCATGGTCAAGTTTCAACGCAAATTAAGAATACTAACGTAGCGCCAAAGGCACCTACTTATGAACAGGATCCAGTGAAGCCTACGGCACCAAAAGCAACGGTTCATCATGTACAAGTTGTGGCACCTGAAAAGGGACAAGAACCTGCTGTACCAGTTGCCAGTGTTAAAAAGGTAACGGTTGCGGATATGCCAAATGCTGATAAGCCACAACCACAAAAGGTTGAGGTGCATTATTACAACATTAAGAAGACACCGAAAGTTGAGAAGACAGCCACACCAGAAACACCAAAGGCAGTTGAAACGGCAAGCATTTTGCCACATACCAATGCTAATGAGCAAGGTAGTGGGGCAGTGTTAGGATTTATGGCAACTATTGCTAGTCTTGGTTTGCTTAGTGCAATCAGTAAAAAGTTTAAGAAACAAAACTAATTGGATTAACTGCTGGTCGTGACGTTATCACAGAATATAACCAAATGGGGTGTGAAGCCCAATTGTAAAGGAGACTGTTATGTCAGTTATTGAAAATCGAGAAGTGAAGAAACGTCTCAATTATTTACAGTCACAATTAGACTTAGTGGACTCTGCTGTTGGCACGCTACCAATTTTAGTCGCTAGCGTTGAAAATGAGCGTACGATGGCGCAATTTGATGAAGCAATGAGTCAATTTAAGACTGATTTACAGAAATTGTATCGTGACTTGTCAGTGTTTAATGATATTAAATTTTAAGAAATGGAAGTATAAGAAATGCAGAAACAACTTTTAATCGCAAGTTCAGTGCTTGGTGCTTTAGCATTAGGTCATCAAGCAGTCAACGCTGATACTGTAACAACAGCGACTGATACTAGTACTGCACAATCAATACAAGCCACTTCTACTGTATTGCCACAAGTAAAAGCAGTTGCCTTAACGGCTAGTGTTAATCCAGTGGCAAGTGCGACATCATCAAGTGATGATTTTGGCGATAATGATGATAGTAATTTGCCAGGTGGCGACACAGGTTCAAGCTCATCATCAGATAATGGTAGCTCAAATTCATCAAGTGACAATAGTGGCACTGATACACCAACACCAACACCAGGTGATGATAATGACAACGGTTCAACACTGCCAGATGATAATGGTGGTTCGTCATCAGAAAACGGTGGATCAAGTTCATCATCAGATAATGGTAGTTCCAGTTCATCATCAGATAATGGTAGTTCCAGTTCATCAACTGATAATGGTAGTTCATCATCAAACAATGGTGGTTCAAATTCATCATCAGACAATGGTGGTTCAAATTCATCAAGTGATCAAGGTGGCTCATCATCAAATAATGGTGGGACAGATAACTCAAATGCTGGTGGATCAAGTTCATCAAACGATACCAACACAGTACCTTTGACACCGACAGCACCTGATAAGAATGATCAGGGTGAAATCAATCATGTTAAACCAGTTGAAGTAACGCCTGATAGCTCTGGTAATGTTGTTTCAGTCCCAACACAAGTCGCTAGTGTGCCTAGTGTTGCCCGAGCTGTTGAATCCTATAATCAAGCGCTAACAGCTAATGATAAGGACGCTAACAATGACAAGGTTGTTGAAGCAAAGCAAAAGCTAGATGACGCTGTTGCCAAAGCCCTACCAGAAACACATGCTACACAAGCAAAATCATCAATTGGCATTTTAAGTGCTGTTTCAGGCATTTTAGCAATGACAGGCGCATTGATATTCAAACGTTTTAAAAATTGATGAGTTCGCACCTAAAGGGGGTGTTTTTTTAATGATTAAGTTTAGTGAAATTAAAATATTTGTTGGCGCTGTGAATGTACCGTCTCTTGGTCAATGGTTTACATTGCCTGTGTCACCTAGTCGGGTAACACAAGTTTTAACTGAAAAAGGCGCGATTGGATCAGATACTGGTAACGAAGAAATCATGATTAGTGATTATGAAGCACCATTTAAAATAGATCCTTATGAGTCGATTGTTAAGCTCAATAACATGGTTGAGAGCGCTAAAAGAGCTGTTGAAAATGGTGTTGATGAGCAAACTCTAGTTGATTTATATGATCAAGGGTTAGTCTTACTTGACAACACAATTGATAATCAAGTTGAGAATTTAGTAATTATTAAGGCAGAAGATGAAGATGACTTAGCCAACGAAGTTATCTCAAGGCGTGGTGGTGTCGGTCAGCTATCGAATGAGGACATCAATTATTATTTTGATTTCAAAAAATACGGACATGATCTGATTTTGGGTGGTGATTTCACGAAGCTACCTCATGGCGATTATGTAGGGTTGTAGTGTTAGTTGCGGAATTTAAAGCGATTTATAATGCTTATCTCTATGACCTAAATGTCACTGATATTAAGTGGACGTATCTCAAAACTACCCTTGAATTGCGCTATTTTGATGCGAATGGCTTAATTCAAATCAGGTGGCGCATTAAGAATGGTTTTGTGTTGGAAGATACAAAAAAAGTGATTGTTTATTATCAATCATCTACAAAGCCTAGACTTTGTAGGTACATAACAAATAAAAAATAAGGAGACATCAATGAAACTAGCAGTACCATTTAAAGCCGTTAAAGATAATATTTTATTAACCCAGGACAATGAAGCCTGGGCATATTTCAACATTGAAGCACTAAGTATTTCAGATAATGATGAGGCCGGCATTTCCAAACGACAAACACAATTGAGTCTGTTATTTGATCGGCTCGCTGATTTTGAAGATTTTGAATTACGTCTTTATAATCGTGATTTGGATTTGGTCAATCGTTATAAAGAATTGCAACCCTCTTTAGCAACCGATATGGGTGAGACACCCGTTCAAATGATTGTAGATGAAATTAGTGCCATTACCGCTACTGGTGTGTCACAGACAATTGAGCGATTTGTTTTGGGTATCAAATTACATAATCAAAATTCTGGTAAAGTGATTAAACAAGCCACTAATGCCATGAATAACTTTGTAGATGAGCTGGCTGGTTGGTTTAATTATGAAAAGCCATTTGATGAAAAGCTGTTTGATGATTTTAGACCGAGCGAAAAACAGGCTTATGAAAAAGTTGGCTATTTGGATCATACTAGGCGTTTGACCACTGATGAATTAGTTCATTTAATGCGAAATAACTTTATCCAGGGACAGCTCCATGATTTTAGAAAAGTCGGACAAGAACGTGATATTTTCAAATTAAGTGATACTGTGATTGATGGCGGGGCAGTGAGTGGTTACGTTAAATTGGTTAATGATGACGATGTGCGCTTTGTTGCCAAATTAGTATTATCGACAACGCCAGAAAACATCACAGGCTTTCATTTATTCCGACTGGTACAAAATATGAGTTATCCAATCGACATCAATTTGAAAGCACATTATTATAAGTCAGAGGGTATCTATGGCTTAGCAACTCGTGCTAGTCAATCGTTAAAGACAGCTAGTAATAATGTTGAAGAACGTTATCAGGCAGAGGGATTTTCTTCTAGTAAAGATGATAAAACGATTGAAATTGCCGAAGTGCTAAATGATCATATTTCAGAAAAGAAAAACTTCTTTTCCACCTTAATCACGTTTACGGTATCAGCGGAAGATATTGAAACCCTACATGATCGTGTTGCTAATTTAATAGAATCATTTAGGAGTATTGACGTGAATATTGTGAAACCAATCGGTGAACAAAAACGTCTTTTCTATTACGATTTAATGGGTTCTGATGTGTCCCAAAATCGCTATTGGGTGCAATTATTGACCAGTGAGGGTATCGGTGAGTTGTTGTTTGCCGTCAATCAACAAGTTGGTAGTAATATTGGCTTTTATATTGGACGTGGTGCGCCAAAAACAGTTGCCAATAGTACACAGGACGCATTAGACAGTTCAAAGCGCTTGGTCTTTTTTAATCCGTTGATTACCAACGAAATTTTAGACGGATCCACCAGCACAACCAGCCCTAATATTATGATTACGGGTAAAACAGGTAGAGGAAAGTCTTACCTCACTAAAATCATTTTGAAAATCATTCAACTTTCAAATGCTAAAGCAATCTATTTTGATCCTAAGCAGGAAATGCGTAAATGGTATTCAGCGGTATTAAACGATCAGACCTTTAAAGCAGATTATCCAGATGAATATACATTATTGAATAATGTGCGTTTTGTGACGCTTGATGTTTCTGATAAAACAAATTATGGTGTTTTGGATCCCTTTATTGTGATTGATGTGCGGCATACAATGGGACAAACACAGTCAGGTGAAGAAAGCTTAAAGGCTACGGTACAAGAAATTTTTAAACAAATTTACCGTGATTATGGTTCCTTAATTGCCGAAACAGAATTAGATCTTGCCATTAATAAAATTATTCAAAAGCGACAAGCTGGTGAAACCGTTGGTATGTTAGATGTCATTGAAGAATTAGCCCAAAATGAAGATGAAGACGTGAAACATTTAGCTAAGTTTTTATCAGGTAAGGTTACTCGTAGCTCATTATCTCTAGTATTTTCACATGGTGAAAGTGAGGGCTTGAAGTTAAACAATCGGATTACCATTCTTGAAACAGCAGGATTGACATTGCCACAACATGACAAAGCCAAACAGGATTACACCGAATTTGAGGTAGCAAGTATGATTGTGATGACGGTGTTAGGCGTCTTTAGTCGTACGTTTGCGACACGGGATTATGATGAAAAAACGGTTGAAATATTTGATGAAGCTTGGACGTTTACAACGTCTGATATTGGTAGTCGCATTTTTAATGAAATGGCACGTATTGGACGTTCTGCCAACAACTTGTTAATTCCCGTGACACAATCAGTTCATGATGTTAAAAGTGATAATTTTGGTGTTTTATTTGCCTTTGATGAGGATAAGGAGCAGCCAGATATTTTACAACATGTTGGTTTGCCAGTTAATGATGATAACATCAAAGAATTAGGCAATATGGTCATGGGACAGTGTTTCATGAAAGATATTTATGGACGAGTTGAAAAGATAACGGTTGATGAGCCATTGGTTGCTATGCAACGTGCCTATCAGACGGTTAAAGCTGGTGACACGGCACAAGCTGAAAAGGCGTACCGTTAGTGCTTAATTGACTACAAATGTAGTGGTGTGTTATACTACATTTGTAGTAATGATAAAGGAGAATAATCATGAGCGTAACAACTGTAAGATTACAAGATGATACAATGGCTTGGGCTAAGGAATATGCTGATTTTAAAGGCATGAGTGTTACAGGTTTAATAGCTGAGTTGATTGAAGAAGCACGTCAAGATGATGAAGACTATGCTGACGCTATGAAGGTGATTAATTCTGAAAATCGTGAGTATGTGTCACCAGAAGAAATCAAGGCAAAATTAGGTCTATGAAATATAGCTGGAAGTTTGATAGTAGAGCAGCCAAACAATTTGGTAAGTTAGATAAACCAGTACAAAGACGTATATATAATTGGTTAGAGTTGAATATTAGCGGTATAGAAAATCCTAGAATGTTTGGTAAAGCATTAGAGGGTGAACTGAAAACTTTATGGCGTTATCGAGTTGGTAAATATCGAATTATCGCTGATATTGTTGACGATGAGTTTGTAATAGTTGTCTTAAAGACGAGTAAACGTGACGATGTTTATCGCAATAAATAGTTACAAGTGAATGTCAACGATGAAAAGGAATAGATTAAACTATTCCTTTTTTGTTTATAAAAAATAGTCCAATTTATTGACTTCTGAGCAATGGTGATTGAAATTGTAAAAGTATAAGCTGTGATAGAGATTGATTATACTTAATGATACATGTATAATTAAGTTATACAAATGGAGGTAGTATGATGACAATTGTTAAAGCACGTAAACAAGGTAATTCAGTAGCAGTAACGTTACCGTCAGAATTAGGTATCACAGTTGGCCAAGAATTTTTAGCCATTAAAAAGAACAATTCATTAATTTTCACACCAAAACTCAATAATCCATTTGATAAGTTGAAAGAAAATGAATTGATTGATGAACAAGAGGTAATGGTTGAGGATATTATTGATGACTAAATTTAAGCAAGGAGATTTTGTTATCATTAATTTCGATCCATCTGTTGGTCAAGAAATTCGAAAACGTCGACCTGGGTTAGTGGTTAGTTCGGATAAATACAATCTGGTTTCTAATTTGATCATTGTAGCGCCTATTACCAGTTCGGTTAAAAACATTCCCACAAGATTTAATGTTGTTGGGTATGAAAAGGTATACGGACAGGTGAGTACGTTACAACCAATTCCAATGGATTCTGTAAAACGTGAGGCAAAATTAATTGGTCACATGAACGATTATGATTTATACCAAGTGTTGCAACTGATTGGGGCCAATTTTGATTTAACACTCTAAAAAACTTACTAACATTAAAGGTGAAGATTATTCTCGACGGAGATGATTTTCACCTTTTTTGGATTTATTCTAAAATTGGTAGTGAAACTTAGGTCGTTGGTCCTTTTGACACCAGATGTTGTAGAAAAAAATGGCCATTTCACTGACTTTACCACACAATTTGATCTTAGTAAGTTAGGCGCTAGACATCGAGTATAGAAAATTAAATGGTCGTGAGGTTTCAGTGATTGTTTCAAATATTTTTTAAGGAGGTGCTATTATGCACTATGTTATTGGTATTGATGTCTCTAAAGCTACTAGTCAAGTTGCGGTGGCGGTTGATGGTAAGGTAACTCAACATTTCAAGATAACCCATGATGTCCTGGGATTCAATCAACTCAATACAATTATCATGCAATTTAATGAATTTCCTGATATTGTTTTTGAGGCGACCGGTATTTATTCGCGACGATTGAAATCATTTTTGGATTGGCATAATTATCCCTATACTTTTCTCAATCCCTTAGCAGCAAAAAAACAGTTGGATCAGCTTCGCCCGAATAAAAATGATTTGAATGATGCTAAAAACTTGGCTGAGACCCAATTCATTTTAGCTCGTGCTAAAAGTTATGTTCAAAATCCAATTTATATTGAGTTACAATATATGAGCCGCTTTTATCAACAAATTAATCATGATATTGTCAGTACAAAAAATAGATTACATCGCATTTTACAACTGACCTTTCCTGAAATCGAAGGACTCTTTTCTGCCACCGATAGTCCACATTATTGGGAGCTCCTAACAATAGTGCCACATGCAATAATTACAAGACGTTCGAGGCAAGCACTCATGGACACGATTCAAGCTGGGATTAGTTGGCATATCGGTCACGAGAGATTACGTAAATTAGTCGATCAATTAATGAGTATGGGTCAGATATCAGCGCCTGCAGTTGCTGCCAATTCTTATAATGTTGCACAAGTTATATACTATGCAAAGCGTTGGATTGAGTTGCATGGTACCAAGGGTGACATCCTGACTGCTATGGTAGATAAGGCTAAGGATTTACCGGAATACAGCATTTATCAAAGCATTCCAGGGTTTTCGGATAAAACAGTTGTGTCGCTGATAGCTGAATTGGGCGATTGACATCGTTTTCGTACTGCCAATAAGCTAAACGCTTTTGTTGGGATTGATTTGAGATTCAATGACTCAGGTGATTACAAAAGCACAGGTTTTATCACCAAAAGGGGAAATAGCACCGCACGCAAAGTTCTATTTAGAGCAATATCAAATATAGCGAGTACCGCATCTTATGGGCATCCCAGTCATATTAATGATTGGTATCAAAAGAAAAAGCAATCTTCATTGTCTAAGGGAACAAAGAAAATTGCCATTGGTGCCATGTCGCGATTACTGAGAACCATGCATTATCTAGTCATTAATCATCAACTGTATGATTACAAAGCTGTATCAAAGCACTAGTATTCTACATTTATAAGCCTAACATTTTTTAAAATAGATGTGAACACAGCGGTTTATTTAAGTAGTGCTAATTGTTAACAAAATTTCAAAATAAAAGAAGTCAAAAGCCCTGAAACACTTGACATCTGGTAGAAAATAACCACCCCACTTTTGACCGAGTTGTGATTACTTAATAAGTAAATATAACGAATAGTAACTGCGTAGCAGACTATTGATATTAAAGGGAGTAGTTCAGGCTACTTCCTTTTTCTATACCCAAACTATAACATGATGATTGAAAAGAGGAAAGGGAAACACATGCAAATCAAATTTTGTCGGAAGCTGATTATTTTGGCTTCTTTTTTGTTTGTTTTAGGCCTTGCAAAGACGCAAGTGTCCGCAGATGATAGCAGTAGTTCAGGTAGTACGTTAGTTAATCAAGATACGCTTAATGCAATTGATGACGCTTCAAAACAAGCTGATAAAGCGGTAGATGAGGTTACAAGTGACGCAGAAAAGAAGTCAGGCGATACTAGTACCACTGATACCTCATTTAAAGCCAGTGACGCACAAAACATCAACAAGCTTAATGACTCACTATTTTCATGGCAACCGTATTCAGAAAAAATTGGTGTCACAGACTTAGCCAATAATACGGGCATGGGCTTAGCTAAGTTCTTTTGGTATTTAAATACTTTGATTTATGAAATCAATGATGAGCTATTGAGTGCTTTATCAAATGACGGTAATTTATCAAAAGCCTTTACACAAGCCCAGAATGCTGTTTCAGATAAAGTAAAATCTATTTTTGATCAAGGTAAGTTGTTGTTTGGTGGATTAGCTATTATTGTCTTAGCAATTACGGGGTTCATGCACTTTGCTAGTGGGCGTACGTCATCAGCGGTCCGCATGGTAGTTAATTTTGTTGGAATTTTATTAGTCGCTACGCTTTGGTACGGCAATGGCAATGAGTTATTTAATCAAATCAATCAAGCCAGTGATGCCGGACAGGCACAAGTCTTAAAAGTCATTGGTAACAGTAATGATAATGTTAAGCCAGGTGACACGTTAAGAGTGGGGTATTTTGAGCGATCCATTGAACGTCCTTATTTCTTGATGAATTATGGAAAAGCCACGGCAGACGCAGTGATTAAAGCAGGTGGTAATCCTTATCAGTTTATATCGACGAATACCAGTAGAGATGATAGTAAAGTTCAGGCGAACGTTGCTAGGACTGTTAAACAATTTCCAACTTTAAAAAAAGATAATTCATTCAATAAGGCAGGTATGAGTTTAGTTGCAATCGTGGTATCAATTGTTAATGCCATTCCTTATGACGCAGTGGCTTTGTTTAATATCTTTGTTATGGTTATTGAGTTGGCTTTGTATCTCTTGTCGCCATTTGTGCTTGTGTCAGCTCTGTTTCCACAATTCGCCCGTAATGGCTATAAAATTGTTGGTGCAACGATTATGTGGAGCATTGCTAAAATTGGGGCTGGTTTCTTAATTGTTTTGGTCGGGGCTTTACAGACGTTCACTGATAGTTTTATCCCAGCGATTAATTTCGGCTCATACGCAGTTAACGCATTCCTATTCTTTTTCTTAGTCTTTATCGTCTATAAGTATCGTGGTAAGCTATTTGAATTTGTTGGGGTTAGTTACTCAAGAATTGAGGGACAAATGCCACAAGCCATGCGCTTATCTAATCTACGTGAAAAGGGGCAGAGTATTAAGCAGTCTAGCGTTGGTCAAAAAATTAGTCAAATGGGACCAATGCAACGTATGTCTCAAACAAGGGCAGTTCGTAATGAGATGAAAACGCAACAGGCAGAGGAAAAGCGACAACAAAACCTGGCACGTGTTCGTGAACAATTACTAGGTAAAGAGCAGGCAAAAACACAAAAGTTGTCAGATAAGAATAAAAAACCATTGACGGTTGATGAATTTAAAAAGCCAATGGATTCTAAAAAGTCTGATGATCCAAAGCAGGCAAAGATTGAAAAAGACGGTGTTCATTTACCAAAATCAAACTTTGAAGCCAAACAACCTAATAGTCGGGTCAATAATCCAAAAAGTAAGGATAATGGTTCAGATAGTCAACAGGAAGTGGCTAAAAAGCGTGAAGCAATTAAGCGCCAACTATATGGTGATCCAGTGACACAATCAGAACCTAAGACACTTCATAAAGTTCCTGATAATCATAATAACTTTGAGCAATCAAAGACACCAACACGTCAAGCGGTTATTCAAGATAACGCTAAAACGGTTAATCGTGACAAAATAGCACGTGAATTGTTGTCCGAACGTGATAATCAAAATGTTCAGAAACAACAGTTACGTGACGAAAAATTTAGTCAGTTAAAAAATAAATTAGGAAAGGATAACTCGTGAAAAAAATTAGCTTAATAATCTCTACAATCGTTGTGGCAGTAGTAACTACGGCGTTTTTATGGTATAATAATAAGTATCATGATACACCAAATGATCGCTTAAAAACGGCGTTTCATCAAACCCTGGGTAAGCATAAAACTGTAATTGTTTTTCATAAAAAGGGGTGTTCAAACTGTGAGAAGTTGACGGGTGATGTCAATAAATTACAAAAAATGCGTGATCAAAATAATCAGGCAACCATTGTCGTTGATTACATGAATTTAGTGACACGACAATATTTTGAACAGTATCATGTTCAAGTGGTGCCAACTGTCTTAGTTGTCCAAAAAGGGGCAGTGATCAAACGAATTGTGAAGCCAACACATGAACAAATGGCACAAATGGCGAGAGAATAAATCAATTGATTGGAGAGCTATGAATAAAAAATCAGCGTTGACATTAGGATCTATTGGGGGCGTGTTAGTCATTTTGATTATCATTATTGCCTTTATAATGACGGGACAACATAAAACTAGCTTACAATCTACCAGTTCAAAATTACCAAAAATCAATCAAGCTAAAGTGATGAAACGGATTGATTATGAAATATTTTCAATGAATAATGATGGTCGTTACGTTGAAAATGTTGATAACGAACCTACTTATGTAGACGGTGAAAAAGTTGGTGAACGGTCAATAACAAGTATGGTATATGTTAGTGCAACGGGGGAAGAGGCACCTAGTGACGGGGCTGGAAATTATAATACTTTCTTCAAAAATCATGAAATAGAAAACTTGGTAACAATTTGGCATAAAGACGGCAATTCATTTGTTGCGAAAGGCTACTTTGTTGTTAAAGAAACAGGGGCTAAATACCCTTTTGCATTTGAATTCAACGCTGGGTATATGATTACGCAAGAATGGTATGGAAGGGATATTAAAATTTAAAAATGACAAACACTAAAATAAAGGTGTTAAGTGCTATTGGGTTTTTCCTGATTGGCGCTTTTTTTTGTACACAATTTCAGAAATCACAAATCAAACAAGCGACTGCCACCGTTGCTAAACTGTCAGCGGCACAAACCTTGATCAACAATAGTGGCACGATTACAAAAGTGATTGCTAATGATAACCAATTGCCAGACAATAGCCAACAAAAAGCCACTGTGAATGCTTTGTTTAATGCGGGTTATGTATCAGATAAACAAGTGTTATCAAAGGTGGCAGATGATAAAGTCAGAAAGTTCGTTAAACAATTTCTAGGGCAATTAGAGGGTGATCCAGCACAAGCAAAAAAGTGGCATGTATCAGATAATCAATTGCAATTTAGCCAGCAAAAAGATGGCATATTATTTTTTGGTGCCTTAACGGCAACAAATGGTAGTCGCACAGTTAATTATCAATTATCAGGACAATTGAATGTCAAGGGTAATGAGGTCACCTCATTGACTTTAGGCAATCTTACTAGAGGGGATCAATAATGACACGAAAGAAGCAAATTTACAATTATAGCCTCGTTCTTTTTTTAGTTTTGGCCGGTTTACGGTTTGGTCAATTGATGTGGCAACAACAACAAACTTTATCACATTTACAGAAACAAGCTAAGCAGTTAAGACACAAACAAGCCATTGCTAAAGCTAGCCAGCCAAAAGTGAAGCAGGTGGTTGCTAAAAGTACCATTACGAAAGCTAGTGAGACTAGTCATCAGTTCTTCAATCTTGCTTATAATTGGTCATCTGGATCTGATTATAAAAAACGTATCACGAAAATTAGGCAAGCTAAATTAGTCTCCAGTCAAGTTTTAGCCAATGACTATTTATTCCCAGAGGTCGGTGGCACGGCTGATTACATTGATAATAATGGTTTGAAATCTAGTGTGGTGCAAGTGGCATATTATCCAAAGGCAACCAATGATGATCAAACTAGCGGTGTCGTTGGTGTGGCTGTGAATGCGAAACATGATAGTGATGTTGGCAATGGTGAAACACGTTACTACTATTTCAATATTGACTATCAAATCAGTGATAATCAAATTACTAGTCTTGATTATGTCGGGCGGTTAGCCGTTAATCAAAGCACTGATTTTAATACTTTTAATCCTTATGAGTAATCATTAAGGATTTTTTTGTTAGTCAAAATTCAGAAAGGAGATCATGTGAAAAATAAAGTTAAACAAGCAGTTGTGATGAAAATTGCCTTGTATTGTGCGCCACTACTTGTCATTTTAATACCAGTGCTTTTAATCATTGCGCTAACAATGAACAATCCTAGTGTGACGTGTCAAACTGATACAACTACGACAAGTTCAGATAGTGGTTCCAGTAATGGCTCCTTAACTGATAAAAATTCAGATATTGGTAAAAGAGTTAGTTATATTATTGATCGTTTTAAAAAAGCTGGTTATTCAGGGGATAATATTTCAGCAATCATTGCGATTGGTTGGCGTGAAAGTAACTTAAACCCTAAAGCGGTTAATCCTGCTGGTTCTGTTAAAGGTATCTGGCAGTGGGGCGCTGGTGGTATCAACGGTAATCGCTATCAAAATACGGCAGATACAGTTGAAGCCCAGGTCGATTTAGCGTTTAAAGAATTGGCAAGTAGCCATACTGTTGCTAGATTGGGATTAGCAAATGCTAAAGATATTGATAGTTCAGCTTTAGCCTGGGACACAGGTTTTGAGGGTGTTGGGGCAAGTGATCCACAGCGTAAAGTGTCCGAAGTTAAGGCTTGGGCGGAGTCAATTAAAAAAACGTATGATCTTAATTTTGAGGGATCATTAAGCGGTGGCAATAATGCTGTTAGTGATAGTAATACATCAGCAAGTAATAGCGCAGACAGTGATAGCAATAATCAAAGTGCTTATTGTAATACTAATGATAGTGGTTCGGCTGACGGTACAGGCAAGATTAAAGAGAGTGGGCTATCATTTTGGGACAAAAACAGCATTCCAGATGACATTAAACCCTACGTGCATAATATTACGTCAAAAAAACTAGACTGGAGTTTAACGACACCAGACGCTTACAATCAGTGTGCTGGTTTTTCACAAGTCTATATGAATGCGATTTGGTCACCTAATTTCACTTTTAGAGGAAATGGTAATGTGACAGCAGAAGCAGTGGCAAAAGTGACTGGTGTTAAGGTAACAACGACACCAAAAGCTGGTGCAGTATTTTCTTCTGATCGTCCTAATCATACAGGCGTGGTGTTACATGTTTTGGCAAATGGTGACTTAATTATTGCTAATCAAAATGCCGTCAAATCTGGCCAGAATGCAGGCACTAGTAAGGATTATGAAATTACGTTAGTGCCTAAGAAATCGTATGCTAAGGACAGTCAAGCCGTTGGTTATGGTGACATGACTTTTGCCTATCCTGGTGACAATTCAAAGTATAAATTACATTGGTAAAGAAAGACAAACTATGTTAAAAGTCAAGAAAAACAACTAAATGTAGAATAATAATTTGGTTGAACGACAAATAAACGTTTTAAATTACTATTTTAAAACGTTCCCATGGTTTGTTAATTAAGAGGTGAAATTATGAGTTATATGAGCTTAGATTCGTCATAGTATTGATGATGTTTTAACAGGTAATAGATGATACGCACCAGTTTTTTAGCGACATGAGTCATGACAACATAATAGTGCTTGCCCTCGTCAAGTTTCTTTTGACGGTATTGACGTAAAGTCGGCGACCAATGAGAAGCATATTCAGCTGCTTGGCACAACGCAATGATGTCGAACCACGTTTAACTATTTTACCCGTGGCATTCATCTGGCCAGATTGATAAACAGAAGGTTCTAAGCCGGCAAAAGCTAATAGCTGATCAGGTGACTGAAAATTATTAATGTGATTGATTTCGGCTAGAATAACGCTACCCAAACGATTAGAAATACCAGTAATGGAAGTGACAATAGCTGCTTCGTCTAAGCTGTTCATTATTTGTGCAATCTCTTGGTCGATGGCATTGATTTGTTCATCATATAAACGAATCACGGATATGGTCTGAACAAGTTCTAACGCGTTAGCTGGTGAGGACAACCCAATAGATTGTTTGGCTAGAACTTTAAGTTGCTGAGCCATATCAAGTCGATTGCCATGATTATGCAATAGCTTAACAAGCGCATTAGTATGAGCGCGACTCAATTTAGCAGGTGAAGGATATTTTGTTAACAAATCATAGACATACTGATAGTGTAAATTTGTTTTGCCAATGAAACCAGCTAGTTCAGGGAACAAGATATCGAGTAGACGAATGTATTGCGTCTTGAGCTTAGAACGACTATCAGTTAACCGATTGCGATGATGCGTTAAAAACTTGAGTTCTTGCATGTTGAAATCGGGCTTAAAACGATCCGATGATAAATCAGTAGCTAACTTTTTAGCAATTGTTAGTGCATCAGCTTTATCCGTTTTTGTCTTACGAAGAGTCAATGTTCTAGCAAATTCTTTAATCAAAAATGGATTATAAGCGAAAGTGGGATAAGCATTGGCTTGCAGGAATAAGAGCAAATTCAAATGGTAATGGCCAGTGGCTTCCATTGCGATGCGGATATCATCGTTAGTATCGGCTGATAACTGAATCAAAGATTGGTGCAGTGTTGCAAAACCTTGACGACTATTAAGAATACGGAGATGCCGTAAGACAACCAGACCATTGTCGTCAAGAACAGCGACATCATGATGTGATTTAGCGACATCAATACCAACGAAAAGCATAAAAGAATCCTCCTAGGGAATAAAGTAATCGATGATGCGACATGATAAACACGGGCTAATTGCCAATGTAACCTTACGCGAAATAAACAGTCAAAATTCAAAGCAGAACCAAGCCGTATCAAACTTATTACCAATACGACAAAAAACCGTGATTAGAGCCTTTCTGAACCAGTCACCGATGGTAAAGGTGCTGTTGGAAAATAAAAACTAATTCACGGCGCATCATCCATCTAAGTATAAATTTTATACTCAGAGCATGTAGGAGCTACCTACGAATAATAATATAAGGAAATAGAGTATGACAGCAGTACAAGTGGGATCAGATATTAGTATTTTGCCAGATAGTGCCTATCATTTGGTGAAAGAAATATTTATAACCGTTAAAAATGATTATTTACATTTATATACAGCTTATCAGAGTTCAAACAAGTTAAGTAGCAAGGCTATGCAGTCGATTTATATTGAATTGGCACATTTCTATCAACGTTATGACGATAGAATGACACCTTATTTAGTGCAAGATTTATATGATCAAATTAAGCAGGTAGAACGTTTAGTAGAATTATTAACAACGTGTGACCAGGCATTAGAAAATTTAGATCAGACAATTAGTTTAATTGAACATCAATATGAAGATGAAGCTGTCATCAATGACGCTATGAAAACTATTCGTAAACAGTATCAGGTATTGCTAGAAAAAGTTGGCTTAGACGGCAGTGTTATTGATCATGTTAATCAAGCAATAGATCATATTCATGGTCAATATCGTAAATTACAGGTTCAAAACAAAGCCTTATTTTTTGCACAATTGGAAAATATCCACGATCAAACGATTAAGTATATTAGACACTATATTGAAATTGAGTTTATTCAAAAACGAATTGATTATGGATTTGATCAGTTTAATACATTTATGCGATTGGTCGTCGATAATGCCGTTTATCGTAAACAAGTTCATAATTAAATAAACTAACAAATAATAACAATGCATACCGATATTTAACAAATAGTGGTATAATGATATTAAATAAAGTAAGAGAGGCATTGGTTATGAAAGCTATTCAAGTATCTGCACGGGTTGATCAAAGTATAAAAGAGTCTGCTCAAAAAGTATTCGAACGTCAAGGGCTAGATATGGCAACTGCTATTAAAATGTTTATCACTAAGACAGCTTATGAACAGCAAATACCTTTGTCAGTGCAAGAGACTAATAGACAGGCATACCCTGATAACTGGTTTAGTGATCAACGTATCGCTAATCGTGATGAAATTACACGGTTAGCATTCGAAAAATCACCCATTCAAGATTTAGATTTATCTAAGCAAGAAGACCGTGAGGCATTTATGCAATGAGTAGTGATATTCGTGAGCATAGTATTATGATCGCTGATTTAGTTTATGATGAGGGACGTGAAGCGGGATCTAAAGTACGTCCAGCTTTTGTTGTGAAATATGATAATCAAAAGATTGCTTATTATAAAATCACTAGTCAATTTAATAACAAGTCAGATTATTTTCAAAGTAAGTATTTTGAAATTAAGGATTGGGTATATGCTGGTTTAAAAAAAACGTCATGGATTGACACATTTAAGATACGCAGAGTAGATGAGCAATATGTTGTGATTAAGTTTGTTGGTTATTTGTCAGCAAATGATGAAGCCAGGTTCGTAGAATTTTTATCTAATTTAAACTAGAAAAGGTTAGCAAGTACAGTAGTGTAGTTGCTAACCTTGTTTATTTTCTCTAGGAACCATTATTCTTTGGTATTGTTATGTTCACGTACGAATCTATGGATCAATGAGGTAACGCTAAATAAATGGAGAGACTAAGCATAACAATACCGATTAATAATAAAATGATATAAATGATGTTTGCTCATAAGTCAATAATTCGGAATGTTTTTTATCTAGGGCTGAACTGATTAGGCAACTTTTATTTTTTGATTGGCAAGACTGATTCTTTCGTTGTTGAACCAATGAATATACTTGGACACATCTAAAATTAGATGTGCAATCGATGGAAACCGGAATTGATAAATCATTTCAAGCTTTAATAGGGAGTGAAAACTTTCAATTTTGGCATTATCATATGGATGTCCTAGTTTTGAATACGAATGATCAATTTTATGTCGCTTTAACAAATTTTCAAAGCCAAAACTAGTGAACCGACTGCCCATATCAGTATGTAAATAATTTGGTTTTTTATCAGTTGACAGCGATCTTTGTAGTGTTGTAACTACCAATTTGGTATCCATCGTGGCACTGATTTGATGGGCTAATATCTTACGCGTTTGTAACTCTAAAACTGACGCTAAATAGACCCACTGACCATTACTCAACTTTAAATAAGTGATGTCCATGCGCCAAGCGTTGGCTTCGGGTAAATGCCTGATTAAGTTGGGACGTTGACGATAATCAACAGTTGTCGTTGGTTTGTTAAATCGACGACTCATGACAGAGTATATGCCAGCTTCTCGCATTAAACGACGAACTCGGTTGGTTCCATGATGTAAATTCAGATCAGCTAATGCTAATCGCAGACGTGGCGCGCCATAAGCTTTATAGTTATTTTGCCAAATTTCACGCAACAAAGCTTTTAAGATCGTATCTTCTCGTTGTCGTTGGCTCTCAGTATAGTGAACCCAATCAAAGTAGGTGCTTTTGGGTATTTTGAGTAGGCGTAGCACCATCATGAGTTTAAAATGCTGTTTTAGCAATGATTGGACAATAGGAAAATGGGTCTTACGTGTTACTTGCGATGTTCGCCCAGCAAAACGGCCGCAATTTTTAAAATTTCGTTTTCTTCTTTGAGTCTTGCGACTTCTTTCTGCATTGCATTAAATTGGGCGCGAGTCACTGGCTTACCGGTAACGTCCGTCCCAATGATTTGGGCTTTCTTCACCCAACCCGTGACAGTTTGTACAGCCAAATGGTATTCATTGGCTAGAGAATTAGCAGAACGTCCCTCGTTATACAAGGTGACAATTGATGACTTAAATTCTGTTGAGTATCGCTTAGCTTTCATAATATAAAAAAACTCCTATACTTGATTATCTCGGATTATGCCCTAGAAATAAAGCGGTCCGGATTTTCAGTATACGAGCAACTTCGCTTTGATTCAATAAACCAAGCATGCTCATCAGAAGTATGATTTAATACCAGATCCATCACGATTTTGATATTTCTTTCACGAGCATCATGAATTAATTCTTCCATGTCGGTCATGGTACCAAATTCAGCCATGATATTTTCATAATCACTGATATCATAGCCGTTATCATCGTTTGGAGAAGCATATACTGGTGATAGCCATATTGCATCAACGCCTAGTTTTTGCAAGTAGTCAAGATGTGAGATAATGCCTTGAATATCGCCGATGCCGTCATGATTAGTGTCCTGAAATGAACGGGGATAGACTTGATAAACAACGGCTGATTGCCACCAAGGTGCTGTCATAAAAAACTCCTTACTGATTAGAAATCGTCACAAGAAAGCCGTTAGGCTGAATGATGTGATTGTTGTATAGCTGCTCTGAAATGATGTGAGATATATCAATTGATGTTGGTATTTCATAATTTGTATTCCCAGCATTAAATATTGCGAATATCTTTGTTTTACCTAGCTGACGTGTGAAACCAACAATGTTTTTTTCATCATCGGTCTTCCATGACAGTATGCCTTCAGACAAGACAGTTTGATAATCATGACGTAGCTGAATTAGTTGCTTCAAAAAATCATACATCGTTGCATCTTGTTGATCACTTTGCCAAACCATAGGCTTACGGTTATCTGGATCTTGTTGACCAGTCATGGCATATTCACTACCGTAATAGATATCAGGCGTACCTTGCTGTAAAAACATAAAAGTATACATTTGTTTCACAATTGCCTTATTATTGTTAGCTACGGTTAGAATGCGTGGCGCATCATGTGAGTCAAGTAGATTAAACATCACCTGATTGGTTTGATCACGATTTAGCATAAGTTGTGCATTGAGTTTATGGACCATCTGGGATGGCGAAATTTGTTGTTTGGCAAAAAAGTCAACAATTGATCCTGTGAAAGCATAATTCATGACGGCCGAAAATTCATCGCCCTGCAGCCATGATTGTGCACTTGTCCAAATTTCACCAAGTATATAAATATCAGGTTTGATGGCCGTAGTTGCTGCGCGGAATTTTTTCCAGAAATGATGGTCAACTTCATTCGCCACGTCCAAACGCCAGCCATCAATATCAAATTCTTCTATCCAGTAGGTCGCGATGTCAATCAGATAATCTTGTACTTCTGGATTAGCGGTATTAAGTTTTGGCATGTGCGGCGTAAATGCGAATGTGTCATAGTTTGCGTCTGCAGTATATTCGAAATTATCCGTTGGCGTATAACGAACAGGGAAGTCATGAATATGAAACCAATCAGCGTATTTTGATTGACGACCATTAGCAATAACATCTTGCCATTGAGGACTTTGGTCACCGATATGATTGAACACGGCATCAAGCATGACTCGGATTCCTGCCGCATGGGCTTTTTCTACCAATAATTTAAAATCTTCTTTTGTACCAAAATGTGGATCGATTTCAAAATAATCTTGCGTATCATATTTATGATTAGTGGGTGCTTTAAAAATGGGTGTGAGATACAAGCCGTTAATACCAAGTTGACTGAAGTGATCTAAATGCTTGATGATACCTTGCAAGTCCCCGCCATAAAAACTTTCAGCGGTGGGATGATCACCTGACCGCCAAGGTAATGTTCCAGATGGATCATTTGATGTGTCACCATTGGCAAACCGTTCAGGAAAAATTTGGTACCATACAGTTTTTTTGACCCATTCTGGTGCTTTAAAACGATCAATTTCTTGAAAATAGGGCATTTTGAAATAATTATTAGCACCCATCAAACTGTTGTCATCATTTGAAGAGGATGTGAGTGTTTCAAATCCTTGATCACCATAAAAAATGGAATCGCCGAGACTGTCAGTTAAAATAAAGCCATAGTTTAAGCGATTGAAAGGCGCTGTTAATGATGCTTGCCAATATTGATGTGTTTCAGTGACAAGTGTTTTTTTCATGACGACATTGGCCGATTTTTGCCAAGTACCGTTCTGCCAATTATAAGGATCTCCAGCAACGACGCTAATTGATTGAATATCATTTTTTGCTGTTCGGATGCGTAATCTTAGTTCATCTGCTGTATATAAATAAGCGTATTCAGATTCAGGGCGGTGATAAATTGCTGCTTTATTCATAAATAATTGCCTCGTTAATGGATTAAAATGTCAGGGGATTTGCGACAGTCTTAGACAATACGCTGTGTCGTATCGGCATCAAAAAAGTGTCCTTTATTAGTGTTAATAGCGAGTTCGACTGAGGCACCAGGTTGATTGTAATCGCGGGCATTGACGCGAGCAATCAGTTGTTGTGAACCAACTTGCGTATACAACATTGAGTCGGCGCCCATTAGTTCTGCAATGGTAACAGTTGCTGTTACTTTACTTTCGGGATAGGTGTCAAGTGCTACTTGCTCGGAGTGAATATCTTCTGGTCGGACACCAAAGACAACTTGTTTGCCTTCGTAGCCAAGGGCAGTGAGTTGTTTAGCCATACCAAGCGGAATTTTCAGACTAAAGCCATCTTTTGTGGTCAATATATCATCACTGAACTGACCAGAAATCATATTCATTGATGGCATACCAATGAATGTGGCAACAAAAATGTTAGCAGGTTCATTGTAGAGTTCTTGCGGTGTACCGACTTGCTGAATGTCACCATGGTCGATAATAACAATGCGATCAGCCAGTGTCATAGCTTCTGTCTGGTCATGTGTCACATAAATAGTAGTGGCACCAATTCGCTTGTGAATCTTAGTGATTTCTGCTCTAATTTCAACACGTAATTTTGCATCGAGGTTAGATAGTGGTTCATCCATTAACAAAATTTTAGCATCGCGGACGATTGCGCGACCCATCGCCACACGTTGCCTTTGACCACCAGATAAATCAGCGGGTTTGCGATCAAGGTAGTCTTCAATGCCAAGAATTTTCGCTGCGTCATGAACACGCTGTGTGATTTCAGCTTTGGGTACTTTTCTCAATTTGAGGCCGAAAGCAATATTATCAAACACGCTCATATGTGGGTAGAGGGCATAATTTTGAAAAACCATCGCAATATCTCGGTCTTTAGGTGGAACATCATTCATTAATTTATTGTCAATGAAAAATTCACCACCAGATATTTCTTCCAAGCCGGCGATCATGCGTAAAACAGTTGATTTACCGGAACCAGACGGACCGACAAACACAATAAATTCTTTATCGTGAATTTGAAGATTATAATCTGCCACGGATGGCGTTGTCATGTGTGGATATGTTTTATTGATGTGTTCCAAACGAATTTCAGCCATTTTTTCTTCCTCGTTTTTTAATATCGGGTATCGCAACTATAAAAAAATGATAGCGCTTACATAAATTAGATTAGCATATTTAAAAATAAATGCAAGCGTTTCCACAAAAGTGTCATACCAAAATTTATATGCTTGTGAAAAATATGATTAAGTTAGTAATAAAATCACAGATAATTCATACTTAATAAAAAAATACTTCTTTAATATGCTCAATTATTATCAATAAAAATATCATAGCTTGTCTAGACCAATTCTTAAAAAAATAAAAATGTAAGCGCTTGCATTAATCGGGTAAATGTTTTATGATGATTGCGTAATCAAAAATACAAAGAGAATTTTTCTGGAGGAAAAACATCATGAGAAAAATGATGAGCGTGACGACTGGCGCAATGGTAACATTGCTGACGGCTTCAACTGCCGTTGGATTATTAAGTGTTTCAATTGACACACCGACAGTAAGTGCTGCCAAGACGAAAAAGTTAAAGTTGTGGGTGGACACGGATACAAAACCAACCTACGTTCAGGCTGTCAAGGATTTTGAAAAAGCGAACCCTAGTGTCAAGGTCACTATTAAGTACACGAGCTCAACAGATGCATTGAAGAATTTGCAAAAAGACCCATCGGCTGCTGCAGATGTATTCATGTTTCCACATGATCAAATTGGATCGCTAGCTTCTCAGGGATTAATTTATCAAAACACCAAATATGCTAAAAGCCTTAAATCGACACAAATTTCTAATGCGATGAAAGCTGCAACCTATAAGGGCAAGGTGTACGGCTATCCTTACGGTATTGAGTCACAAGTCTTGTATTATAACAAAACGCAACTCGGTAATGATGATATTAAATCTTGGACTAGTTTGACATCCAAGGGTAAGATGGGTACCAATTTAGCCTCAGCCGGTGCTAACTACATTTTCTCACCACTGTTTTACACTGCCGGAGACACCTTGTATGGCGCTAATGGTGAAAAAGCAAAGGGTACAAATATTGACAATAAAAAAGGTGTATCCGTATTGAAGTGGATGAAAGCTCAAAAAGACAATCCGGGTGTTGTTCAATCCAGCACGAACACATTAAGTTTGCTACAATCAGGTAAAATTTCGGCAACTTTGTCTGGCCCATGGTCATACAATGACTATAAAAAAGCACTCGGGGACAACTTAGGCATTGCACCATATCCAACAGTTGACTTGGGTTCAGGTGAAAAACAGATGCAGGCGTTCTTGGGTGTTAAGCTGTTTGGTGTTAAACAAGATACTAAGCAACCGTTGGCAGCGATGAAGTTAGCCAAGTACTTGTCAAGTGACAAGGTACAAAAGCTTGGTTTCAAAAATTCGCACTACATTCCATCATCTAAAAAAGTTCAAGCATCTCAAGACATTCAAAATGATGCGCTTGCTAAGGCGGTTGTTGATATGTCGAAGAAAGGTTATTCAACACCAATGCCTAAATCACCAGCGATGGCTAACTTCTGGACATCATCTGATGCCTTGTTTAATGACACATACAAGGGCAAGATTTCAGACAGTCAAATGTTGCCAAAGCTAACCACTCTGGTTAAAAATGCCTCAAAATCAGTTAAATAAAAGTAAAGCAGTGAGTGGCTATCACTCACTGTGTACATACTTATGAAGGATGGAAAGAAAGATGTTTAAAAGAAAAAAGCATTCGACTTTTGAAGAGCATATACCACTAACAAAGTTATTTAAAAAAGCAGATGGGGCAACTAAGGCTTCTTATATAATTATGGGAGCTGCCAACATTGCCAATAAGCAATATTTCAAAGGATTCATCTTTTTATTACTAGAAATATCTTGGGTGGCGTGGTTATTCACGACAGGATTAAAAGCTTATCACAACATGATAACGCTGGGAACACATGCACAAGGTCTGGTTTATGACAAAAAATTAGGTATTTCTGTACTAAAAGCGGGTGATAATTCAATGCTTTTGCTACTTTGGGGCATGTTAGCGGTTATCATTACGATACTCTTTGTTCTCTTATATCGTGCTAATTTGGGATCGGCGCGTAAAATATGGGAATTGAAACAAGCCGGTGAGACACTGCCGACGTTGAAGCAAGACTTAGCGTCCTTGCTTGACGAAAAAATGCATGTGACTTTGATGGCAATTCCGATGACAGGCGTTTTGTTCTTTACCATTTTGCCATTGATTTATATGATTGCGATTGCTTTTACATCATACGATCACAACCACTTGCCACCCAAAAATTTATTTAGTTGGGTCGGATTTGCGAATTTTGGTAATGTTATTTCAGGGCAAATGGCCAATACCTTTTTCCCAGTATTGGCTTGGACGTTAATTTGGGCCGTTGCCGCAACAGTAACCTCATTTTTCTTTGGCGTTATCTTGGCAATGATGATTAATGCGAAGGGCATCAAAGGTAAAAAAGTTTTTCGAACTATCTTCATTTTAACAATGGCAATTCCAGCCTTCATTAGTTTACTGATTATGAACAATATGTTTGCTGACGGCGGACTAGTTAACACATTATTGATCAACTCTGGTCTGATTAAAACATCGTTACCATTTTTCACAAATCCATTGTTTGCCAAGTTTACAATTATTGTTGTCAACTTATGGATTGGTATTCCAGCTACAATGTTGGTGACAACGGGGATCTTACAAAATCAATCCGAAGAACAAATTGAAGCAGCAGAAATTGATGGCGCTAATAAATTTCAAATTTTCAAGTCAATCACATTTCCGCAAATTGTGTTTGTGATGGCACCGAGTTTGATTCAACAGTTCATTGGTAATGTGAACAATTTTAATGTGATTTATTTGTTAACAGGTGGCGGACCAGCTAACTCTAATTATTATGGTGCTGGATCAACAGATTTGCTGATTACTTGGTTATATAATTTAACTTTGAATACTGCTGATTATAACTTAGCTTCGGTAATTGGTATCTTAATCTTCATTTTGTCCGCAACATTCTCGTTGATTGCTTATAAGAAAATATCAAATTCTGGAATGGAGGCATAACAATGCATAGTTTAAAAGGCGTAAAACGTCGTAATACAATGATTTTGTATGTATTATTGACTGTGATGGCAATCATTTGGGTCGTGCCCATTCTCTGGATTATATTGACTAGTTTCCGTGGCGAAGGTGGCGCGTTTGTAAACTATTTTTGGCCAAAAACCTACACCTTTCATAATTACGTACAACTTTTTACCAACTCACAATATCCTTTTGGTCGCTGGTTCTTGAATACGTTATTTGTGTCGATTGTGAGCGGCTTTATTTCCACAGCTTTAGTGTTAGCAATGGCATACTCATTGAGTCGCTTACGATTTAAGTTAAAGGGCCCTTTTTTGAAAGTTGCTTTAGTGTTGAACATGTTTCCGGGCTTTATGGCAATGTTTGCTATCTATTATATTTTGAAAGCAGCTGGTTTGACGCAAAGTTTATTTGCCTTAATATTAGTTTATGTGTCCGGCGCTGGTTTGGGATTTTACATCCAAAAAGGATTTTTTGACACGATTCCATATTCATTGGATGAAAGTGCTATGTTAGATGGTGCAACCAAATGGCAAATTTTTACCAAAATTACACTGCCATTATCTAAACCAATCATTGTCTTTACGGCATTGACAGCGTTTACTGGTCCTTGGATGGATTTCATTTTTGCTCAGGTTATTATGGGTGACAATGTTAAAAACTATACAGTTGCAATCGGATTATATTCGATGATGACTAAAGAAACGGCTAATTCATTGTTCATGAGTTTCGCTGCGGGGGCAGTGATTATTGCAATCCCAATTACGATTTTGTTTATTGTGTTGCAACGATTCTACGTTTCTGGTGTGACAAGTGGCTCGGTCAAAGGTTAAAAAAGATTGGGGCGTCAGTCCCAATCTTTTTCATGTTAAAATAACGTGTACAGGAGGTCGCTATGGTAACAATACAAGATATTGCAAATAAATCCGGAGTTGCTATTTCAACGGTTTCGCGCGCGTTGGCTGATTCACCGAAAATTAGTGTTAAAACAAAGGAACGTATTAAAAAAATTGCACAAGATATGGGCTATACGCCAAATTTTGCTGCAAGGAACTTAACACAAAGTGAAAGTAACACGGTGGGGGTTGTTTTTCAACCACAAGCCGCAGGTAGTGCTGAAAATGATTTTGCCATGCAATTACTGTTTGGGATTAATTCTCAACTTGTTGCGCGACAATATTTGTTGACCACTGCGACGGGCAGCAATTGGTCTGAAGTCTATAATGCCGTTAAAATGATGGTGGAAGCCGGACAAGTTCGCCGTTTTATACTACTTTACACTGTTGAAAATGATCCGATTTCTGAATTATTACGAGAAAACAACGCCCGTGTTGTTGTCACTGGTGAGCCGGAGCAAGCTAATGATGTTTTATATGTTGATAATGATAATCGACGAGCTGGGGAAGAGGCAACTAGACAGCTAGTTGATCAATTTAATCTAAAAGCACCACTTTTTGTTCGCACGTTGGCTGATTGGCGTTATGAGCGAAATCGTGAAATTGGATTTCATCTTGCACAGCCAGACGGTCAAGTCTTATCATTACCAATTGATTTTCAAGCTCAAAAACAGGTATTGAAACATTATTTCGAATTACATCCCGAAATTGATGGCATTGTTGCGAGTGCTCTTATACTAATAAACGTTGAAATTTTTTTGAACATTTTTTTCTTTTTATCATTGAATGGTAGATTGTAAAATTAAACCGAACACTTGAATAAAAAAGCCGCAGCGCCTTTAATGGTAATTGTCTAAAACAACCATAAAGGAACTGCGACTCATGACTAGTTTATCATCTCAAGAACGCACTGTCATTCAAACTTTACTCGAATTGAATTATTCTGTTCGTGCCATTGCGCGCTTTATTAAACGCTCTCCTTCAACCGTTTCGATTGGAATTCATCAAGTTACACCCTATAAAGCTGAGATTGCTCATGCGTTGGCATTGAAAAAACGTCATCTACGTGGTCGTCATGACACGCTAACACCAGCTATCGCTGTCTTTTTGAATCACCACATTGGTATATTGAAGTGGTCACCAGAAACCGCTGAGCATGTTTTAGGGTTACCTTTCAAAACGATTTATAATTGGCTCAATGCTGGTCGACTCAAACTATCATTGGCTTATTTACCTGACAAAGGTATCCGTCAAAAGCGTCAATCTGATGGTAGACGACAAGTATTTGTGCATGGTCGTTCGATTGAAACGAGACCTGAAAGTGTGAAAGCACGACAAACCTTTGGACATTTTGAAGTTGACACCATGCAATCGGGTAAAAGACGTGGCGATGTGCTGGTGACAATTACTGAAAGACTAAGCCGGCAACATATCGTGAGACAGGTCACTGGGCGCAATAGTCAGGCAGTGACACCAGTCTTAATTCATTTTTTTCAAGGGATCAAAAATGCCAAGTCAATCACTGTTGATCGTGGGCGAGAATTTGCAAAATATAACGAAATCGAGCAAAAACTAGGCATTCCAGTCTATTTTGCGCACCCATATTCACCAGAAGAACGTGGGAGTAATGAGATATTAAATCGATACGTCCGTCGTTTTATACCGAAAGAACGCAAAATTGAAACAGTTAGCGCCAAAGAATTAGATCAAATTAATCATTGGATCAATGCGAGACCAATGAAAACACTCAACTGGCAATCACCACGAAAGGTTTTTCAGCAGTTTGCAGTGTTCGGTTCATTCTTGCAATCTACCATTCATTGGCTAGAGAATTAGCAGAACGGCCCTCGTTATGCAAGGCAACAATAGATGATTTAAATTCTGTTGAGTATCGCTTAGCTTTCATAATATAAAAAAACTCCTATACTTGATTATCTCGGATTATGCCCTAAAAATAAATCAGTCCGGATTTTCAGTATACGAGCAAAGAGAATCGTTAAATTTTTCTGTATTTGGAATCAACCCCCTTTTTGTTGTAAACTGATTTTATGTTTAAAAAAAGAATTAGACTCAATACATCAAAGCTGTCAGTAGTATTATATGGCACACTTATAGGTTTTTTAACAGGAATAGTTGTTAGTGTCTTCCGCTGGACAATTGAAAAATTGCTTCAATTTGTGCAAACGCTGTATCTCGATATTTCACATGGCAATATAGCGTTAATATTTTTAGTGATAACTGCTAATTTAATTTGTTTTTTAATTGTTTCATGGATGTTAAACAAAGAACCTAATATATCCGGTTCCGGCATTCCACAGGTTGAAGGTCTATTATTAGGTGAACTAAAAATAAACTGGTGGTCGACATTGTGGCGGAAATTTATATCAGGAATTTTGGCTATTGGTAGTGGTTTAATGCTGGGACGGGAAGGTCCTTCAATTCAACTGGGTGCATCAATTGGTCAGGGTGTGGCATCATATAAACGTCTTAGTCATAATCAATCGAAAGGGCTTATAGCCAGTGGTGCCGCTGCAGGTTTATCAGCTGCATTTAATGCACCTTTAGCCGGCGTTATGTTTGTATTGGAGGAAGTCTATCACAGTATTTCTCCCTTTGTCTGGGTTGGTGCATTGACAGGCGCAAGCGTTTCGGATTTTGTCTCTACGGTTTTGTTTGGCCAAACACCAGTTTTATCTATTGGACACTTAAGCGTTTTCCCGGTACAGTTATATGGTTTATTGTTGGTATTTGGTATTATATTAGGCTTATTTGGCTTTTTATATCAAAAATTTTTACTATTCAGCTTAAATTGTTACAGTAAAATTAGGATTCCTAAATATTTATACGGTATCGTGCCGTTTATCTTGGTGATACCGATTGGAATTTTATGGCCAAATCTTTTAGGTGGGGGGAATAATTTAATTTTATCACTGAAAGAAACACCTATGACAATGAAAATGGTCATCGTAATTTTGTTAGTTCGATTTGTTTTCTCAATGATTAGTTACGGTTCCGGTCTGCCAGGGGGAATATTTTTACCTATTTTGACTCTAGGTGCACTAAGTGGCGTATTGATGGCTCATATATTTGTCTATTTACATCTCATGAGTGCAAATTATGCTTTAAACTTTATTGTGATTGGTATGGCAGGTTATTTCGCATGTATTGGTAAAGCACCATTTACTGCAATTATTCTTATCTTTGAGATGGTTGGGAGTGTGACCCACATTTTACCTTTAGCACTTGTAAGTTTAGTAGCCTACTTAGTAGTTGATCTATTAAATGGCGCACCAATATATGAATCTTTATTAGAACGTTTGTTGAAAAGAAAACCAGCGCATCTAGCGATGTCATCCATGATAACTATGGAAGTCACTGTTCTTGCTGGTGGTATGCTAGAGGATCAACAAATAAGAGACTTACAACTGGAATCAAATAGTTTGATTACGCTGGTCAGAAGATCTGAAAATGTACTGATTCCCAAAGGAGACTTAGTATTACGTGCTGGTGATATTATTTATATTAGAATGAACCAAAAAGATGCAAAAATTACTAGAAATCAACTATCACTTAACAACTAAATAAATTTCAAAAACACAATTTTAGAGTTTTTGCGTCGAAAAGATAAATTCGTTATCAATTAAATTACAATTACAGAAATAATTACCAGGAGATTCTTTTTTACAAATAATTGGAACCAGCTTTAGTTTCAAATTCAATTGAGATAACATCGCTTTATCGTAATTTAGAGTGTTTTGATTGAGTGAGCACATCGTAATAGTGAAATTATATTCAACATAATTGTATCAAACTAAAAATTTGCCTAAGAAGAGGTGGAATATGATGATATAAAAATTAGTTTTGTACTAACCATCAGCTTTTTTTGGTGTAAGTTCTTTGTTTAAACAATTTCTATATATTCCTTTTTTGCTAATAAAAATTCGTATTTTTTTAATTAGAGACAGAAAATGTCTTTTGAATAATTATATCGTAGGATCAGGACAATAATATATAGCGAAATTTGATTTGAATAATAAAACTATGGTATATTTAACTTAATTTAATTTCAACGGTTGGGCGTAAGCTTCAAGAATTGTTAGTCGGGGAACTAGCTTTTTTTGGAGCTTTTTAAATTTAGGAGAAATAATGGAATATCTATTAATCATGTTATTAGTCATAGTTACTATTTTTCTGGGAAAGGTAGGCACCTGGTTTGGTTTTTCTGAAGTTGTTGGGCAACTATTTTCAGGTATCATTTTAGGATCCAGCATATTGAATATAGTACAGTCAAGTCATTTAATCCACTTGATAGCTGAGATAGGTATTTTTTTACTGATGTTAAATTCGGGACTAGAGTCTGATTTAAAGGAAATGAAAAGATACATTAAAGCATCGTCACTCATTGCAGTTATGGGGGTACTACTACCCTTAATTACTTTCCCGATTGCATTTTTATTGCTTGGATATAATATACAGACTTCCATATTTGCCGGTGTTGTGTTCTCTGCAACTTCAATCTCTATCACGTTAGCTGTACTATCGGAACAAAAAAAATTAGCCACTGCAATAGGAGCAATCATACTTTCGGCAGCTGTAATAGATGACATAATTGCTTTGTTTGCAGTGACTTTATTTTCTGTTTTAGTAGGTGGAGGTGCACTGGGGATAAACAGCATTTTACCATTACTCGCTTTTGCGTTAGGCATACTACTCAGGAAGTATAATTTTTCTGATAAAATTGGTGTTATCAGTACGAAAATGGGTAATTCTTTCTTTTACCCTGTATTTTTCGGGTCCATCGGTCTTGAAATCATAATCCAGGGACTGGGAGATAAGATAACAGCTATTATAATTTTTAGTATTTTAGCTATTGTCACAAAATTTGTTGGCTCGTTATGGGGAGCAAAAATTTCTGGTCTAGATACCAGAGTTTCAAGTGCAATTGGGGCAGGCATGATTTCTAGAGGTGAGATGGCCCTTGTGATTATTCAAATAGGTATATCATCACATATTATTGATGATTATACTTCAGCAGAGTTTATTGTTGCTGTCATCGTTTCAACAATAGTAGCTCCGATAATCATGAAACCACTGTTCAAAAAGATTTGATATTATAATTATAATAGTTGTTATATTAGCAAATGGCTGATTGGTTTCTGTCAGGTTATGCGTTATAAAATTTCATTTTGCTACTTAAATAGGGTTCCAAGCCAATAAGTGAAAGCCATTGTGAGCACTCCTGTGAATATGTTGCGCAAAATAGCTGGAATTATTGGTGCTCGTCCCGCCCAAGCGCTTAGCCAACCAGTTAAAAAAAGTGCCCAAAGTGTTGCTAAAATTGTTCCTATAACTTTCAGATTGTCGGGTAGTAATATCACGGATAGTAATGGCCAGATACCACCAGATATTGAGGCAATAAATGATGATACTAAGGCATGTGCAGGGCTTAAATACTTTCCAACTACAATACCGTACTTAATTTGTACATAGTGTTTCAAAGCATCATTTGTCATCAGGTCATCCGCCACACGTGCGGCTAATTTAGGATCAGCACCCCGTTGTTCATAATATATAGCAATTTCATCATGCACAATTGTAGGTTGGGTGGCCAAAAGGGTCTCAGCTTTTGCAACAACTGCTTTTTCTGTATCTTTTTGTGACGAAACCGAAACAAACTCCCCTGACGCCATAGAAAAAGCAACAGCGAGCATTTCAGCAATACCAGCTACAAAGACGACTGTATTATTGGTAGTCGCACCAGTAACACCGAGGATGACACCAGCGCCACCAATAATACCGTCATTGGCGCCCAACACTCCCGCACGAATAATATTTAATTTTTCTGATAAAGTCAATTTTTTGTATTCCATATTACGCAGCCATTAATAAGCCAATTAAGTATGTCACGGACATTGTTAATAGCCCCATCAGTACGTTTCGTAAAATCATTGTTTTTTTTGGTGTATTTCCATACACGGCTGAGAAATAGCCGGTTAAAACCAAGGCGAAAATTACAAAAATAAGAGTTATGACGACACGGTATGTCATCGGGACAAAGATCATACCGACCATTGGCAAGATGGCACCAAGGGGGAAAGCCATCATTGAAGCAATAGCAGCTTCAGCTGGCGAAATAAAATCATCCTCATTTATGCCATAGCGTGCGTGTAAGGTTTCTCCTAATGCATCTTTTTGCATGCTTTGTTGCGCAAGTAACCGTGCATTTTCCTCACTGATGCCATCTGTTTGATAGTGTTGTATCAGAAATTGAGCTTCTTGTGAAAAATTATTAACTAGCGCAATTCTTTGTTCGTCCTTAGCTGAACGCTCTGAATCTAGTTGTGAATTTACGGATACATACTCACCTGTGGCCATTGAAAAAGTACCGGCGATTGTTGCTGTCAGGCCAGCCAGAAAAATTGTCCAAGTATTCATTGAGGCCCCATAAACACCAAAAACAACGCCAGCAATTGAAATAATACCGTCGTTCGCTCCCATCACAATGGCACGTAGAATATTTATTTTTTTACTAATTTGTATATCCATGTGTAAATTATAACATTTTATTTTACGGTTAATTACAAGAATTAAATGAGCATTACAAATTACTGCAAAACATGCCGTGGTGATACACAGTTGATTATTTTCATTGATCTTATACTGATCAAATAAGTGGTTTGGTCTCATTATTTGACGCCCACTAATTAAGTATAAGATCATGTATTTGTGCTATAATGAGCAAAGGAGGAATTAAATAATGACTAACAATGAGATGAAGTTGAAAGATTACGGACCACATCCATTTGCTGTTGACCTTAATCAGGCGGCTATAAAAAATGTTAATTATCGCACAACCTTGTGGACAGGAGATCATTTTCAAGTTACTTTAATGGCAATTCCACCTAATGGTGGTGATATTGGAATGGAAATTCATCATGGTAATGACCAGTTTATTTATTTAGTTGAAGGTGTCGGACATGTTCAGATGGGAAAAGATAGAGAGAAATTGACTATTGATAAGGATATTACTCCTGGTGAGGCCATTATTATTCCTGATAATACTTGGCACAATGTTATCAATGTTGGTGATCAGGTTATGAAGTGCTACTCTATCTATTCACCAGTTAAGCATGAACACGGTGTTACAGAATCGACCAAGGAAGAAGCTATCATTCAAGAAGGGGAGCTTGAAGGCTCTGAAGAGTAATTTAACAAAGCATACATTTATTTGACAAAAGCGCATAAGCGCTTTTTTTTCAGTGTATGAGGAGAAATGATGAAAAAAGTAAAGAAGAAACAAATTTTAGGAATGTTAGTTTTGATAATATTGAATTGTCGGCGATATTTTATGATCAGAAATCAATAAATTGAACTACTTTTGTTCAGTTGCTTAGGCAACATTTGAAATTTTGAGGTAAAGTTGCGATTATAAAAATTAGTATACCACCCGATAGCTGCTTGGAATTCAGTTAATGTTTGGTATGCTTTCAATATAACTCTTCCATATGTCCCTTGTCGTATGTTTGCCATTGCTGCGAGTATGAATGTTTCGATCCAGACTTTTAATATTTAATATTAAAATCAGCACTTGTGTATTGTGATCGCATATCTGAAAGAATAACCAATAGTTTTTGATGCTGATCGAGATCTATCTGTTTGCCACACACCACTAAAATCAGTGAGGTTTTATGGTTATCGTCATATTTCTATGCTCTTATACTAAAAAATGGACTATTCTTATTCAGTCCGTAAAATAAAAGTATAGGCGTATTTTTATGTCAATTCGTTATTCACAAGATTTCAAAGATTCATTAGTTAAACTACACCAAGAAGGCCGCTCACTTAAATCATTAGCAGAAGAATTTGGACCGTCAAAAGATTCTATTGCTATTTAGGTTAAACAAGCTACCCCAATCATGACCAAGGGTCAGTCAAAGACGTTAAAAGTCGTCAAGCAATTAGAGAAACGCCTCGCTATTTTGGAGGAAGAAAACGAAATTTTATCACGCCTAGCCTGACAAGTATTGAGCGACCATCTGACTAGAAAAAAACCGTGATGTAAGATTGCCGCTCATCAACCAATTTTTAGCACAAGGTTACGCGCTTGTGCGTATTTTAAGAGCACTTAAAATCAAACCTAGTACCTACTATAACTGGCGCCATTGGCAGCCCAGTCGACAAGAAAAGCGTAGAGAATCCCTAAAACCTTAAATTTTAGATGTTTGGAAAGCCTTTAAATTTTATGGTTATCGTCGTTTGAAGGCATACCAAACATTAACTGAATTCCAAGCAGCCATTGGTTGGTATATCAATTTTTATAATCGCAACCGTATCTCAAATGTCGCCTAATTAACTGAATAAAAATAGTCCAATTTATTGACTTCTGAGCACTAATTATGTTCTAGAGAAGTATGTATTTAGGGGCTATTGACAATTGATTTACTAGCCATTAGGTGTACTGTAACAAATTAGATGAGTAACAGCTGATAAGCGAATCCCAATGACTAGTATTATTGGATTTTTTGTGTATACTTTTTATAAGAATCAGTTTATTAAAATAGGAATATTTTAAAAATGGTGAAGAAAGAGAGGGGCAGATTCAAATGAAAAAAGTTTATTTTTTGTGTACGGGAAATTCGTGCCGTAGCCAAATGGCAGAAGGATATGCAAAACAAATATTGCCAGCTAATAATTTTAAAATTGAAAGTGCGGGAGTTGAAGCTCATGGGCTAAACCCAATGGCAATCAAAGTTATGGCTGAAGATGGAGTTGATATTAGTAAACAGTATTCAAAATTAATTGATTTACAATATTTTAATACGGCAGATGTCATTATTACTTTATGTGGTGATGCGAAAGATAAGTGCCCAATGATTCCAGCACAAACTAAAAGCCTTCACTGGCCTTTATCGGATCCAGCACAAACAATGGGAACTATTGAGGAACAACTACAAGAATTCCGGAATATTCGAGATCAAATTAAAGCATTAATTACCGAATTAAAATAGAAATTCGCCTTGAATACTATACAGTAAAATTGGAGTGCATGGAAATATATTCAATGATAAAAAGAAAAAAATGTTCAAAAAAATTTCAACGTTTATTAGTATAAGAGCAGAATAATATGCTGCAATTAAATTTGTTGGTTATTTGTCAACAAATGATGAAGCCGGGTTCGTAGAAATTTTATCTAATTTAGAATAAAAAAAACAGTGATTACTAAATGAAGTGATCACTGTTTTTTTTGTGCTCATAAGTCAATAATTCGGAATGTTTTTTATCTAGGGCTGAACTGATTAGGCAACTTTTATTTTTTGATTGGCAAGACTGATTCTTTCGTTGTTGAACCAATGAATATGGCAGATTGCAAGAATCATCCGAACACCGCATGTTTCTGAAAGACTTTTCGTGGTGATTGCCAGTTGAGCGTTTTCATTGGCCTGGCATTAATCCAATGATTAATTTGATCTAATTCTTTCTGACTGATGGTTTCAATTTTGCGTTCTTTTGGGATAAAACGACGGACATATCGATTTAGCACTTCATTACTACCACGTTCTTCTGGTGAATATGGGTATGCAAAATACATCGGTATGCCTAGCTGTTCTTCTATTTCATCATATTTTGCAAACTCTCGACCGTGATCAACTGTAATTGATTTAGCATTTTTTATACCCTTGAAAAACCTAATAATAGCTGGTGTCACTGCCTGACTATTGCGCCCACTGACATGTCTCATGATATGTTGTCGACTCAATCGTTCTGTGATGGTCACTAAAACATCGCCACGTGTTTTACCAGATTGCATCGTATCAACTTCAAAATGACCAAATTCTTGTCTTAATTGGACAGCTTTTGGTCGTTTTTCAATTGAACGGCCATGAGCAAAAACACGTCTACGGCCGTCAGATTGACGTTTACGTCGAATACCTTTATCAGGTAAATCTGATAACTTAATTTTAAGCAAACCATGATGAATCCAGTTGTAGATGGTCTTGAAAGCAATACCCAATACATGAGCAGCCGTTTCTGGTGACCACTTCAAGATACCAATGTGATGGTTCAAAAAAGCTGATATTTCAGGTGTTAGGGTCGGATGGCGACCGTGTTTGTGCCGATTACACTGGGCTAAATGATGAGCCTGTTGTGCATTGTATGGTTTAATTCGATTTAACTCGTAGGTAATAGTTGCAGGAGAACGCTTTAAGAAACGGGCTATTTCTCGAGTTGAATGATTAAGTTTGATCATTGTTTCAATGACAGAACGTTCGTGAGCTGATAAACTAGAAGACATAAGCTGCAGATCCTTTATGGTTGATTTTAGTCAATTACCATTAAAGTCTCTGCAGTTTTTTTATGCAAGGTGTTCGGTTTAATTTTACAATCTGCCATATACTTGGACACATCTAAAATTAGATGTGCAATCGATGGAAACCGGAATTGATAAATCATTTCACGCTTTAATAGGGAGTGAAAACTTTCAATTTTGGCATTATCATATGGATGTCCTAGTTTTGAATACGAATGATCAATTTTATGTCGCTTTAACAAATTTTCAAAGCCAAAACTAGTGAACTGACTGCCCATATCAGTATGTAAATAATTTGGTTTTTTATCAGTTGACAGCGATTTTTGTAGTGTTGTAACTACCAATTTGGTATCCATCGTGGCACTGATTTGATGGGCTAATATCTTACGCGTTTGTAATTCTAAAACTGACGCTAAATAGACCCACTGACCATTACTCAACTTTAAATAAGTGATGTCCATGCGCCAAGCGTTGGCTTCGGGTAAATGCCTGATTAAGTTGGGACGTTGACGATAATCAACAGTTGTCGTTGGTTTGTTAAATCGACGACTCATGACAGAGTATATGCCAGCTTCTCGCATTAAACGACGAACTCGGTTGGTTCCATGATGTAAATTCAGATCAGCTAATGCTAATCGCAGACGTGGCGCGCCATAAGCTTTATAGTTATTTTGCCAAATTTCACGCAACAAAGCTTTTAAGATCGTATCTTCTCGTTGTCGTTGGCTCTCAGTATAGTGAACCCAATCAAAGTAGGTGCTTTTGGGTATTTTGAGTAGGCGTAGCACCATCATGAGTTTAAAATGCTGTTTTAGCAATGATTGGACAATAGGAAAATGGGTCTTACGTGTTACCTGCGATGTTCGCCCAGCAAAACGGCCGCAATTTTTAAAATTTCGTTTTCTTCTTTGAGTCTTGCGACTTCTTTCTGCATTGCATTAAATTGGGCGCGAGTCACTGGCTTACCGGTAACGTCCGTCCCAATGATTTGGGCTTTCTTCACCCAACCCGTGACGGTTTGTACAGCCAAATGGTATTCATTGGCTAGAGAATTAGCAGAACGTCCCTCGTTATACAAGGTGACAATTGATGACTTAAATTCTGTTGAGTATCGCTTAGCTTTCATAATATAAAAAAACTCCTATACTTGATTATCTCGGATTATGCCCTAGAAATAAAGCGGTCCGGATTTTCAGTATACGAGCAAAAAAAATTTTTTCTCTTCTGTTGTCTTGATTAACTTATATGGTTAAATAGCCTAGATCACTGAGCTTGCTAGGTCTTTTATTAACGATGCTATGGCTGCGAAATATACTATTATTTAAATCTTTTTGTGAAATGCCTTGATGTTTACAGACAGTTAGGAGAATCATAAAATTATTTTCGGATAACCCAATATTTTGGAGTTCCCGGTTTAATTTTAATCTGACTAATCTGTTGATAACTGAAAACATCATTTCCAATGAGTTAGACATCATCTTCTCCTTTATGTTCATGTGAACATAACAAATTATAATATAGCTAGCCTGAATTTACTGATCTAAAGAATAAGGTGGTGGCAGTGCCAATATTTCCAATTCTAGCCAAAAAAATGACTCGAAGATATGTCTATATTGATAGTATTGGCATTCAGATTGTTGGGTATATCTTGCTTATTGTCGGCGGACGTAGCCCACTTGTTGTGACAGTAGCGACTATTTTGTTTTATCTGCCATATCAACTTGTCTTCTTATCAACTCTAACGACTATTACGGATGCCGTTGAATATGGTCAACTAAAAAATGGTGTATGTAATGAAGCAGTAACATTATCAATCAGGCTATTGTTGGACAAAATCGCGGGGGTTTTGTCAAATGGTCTTGTTGGGTTCATAGCAATGGTTTCAGGAATGAGTGGCGGTGCTACTGCTTCAGATCTTACGTCTAAAGTGGTAACAACATTCAACATGTTTGCTTTCGTAGTGCCAGAGATTCTGATGTTATTGGCTGCTTTAATATTTGCAAGTAAATTTAAAAACAAGCTAAGCAAAGAAAACTAAGTGTAATAAATAACCAAGTTGAGCATAAAATTTAACATATTAGCTAGAATATAGTAGAATGTGTGTAAGGTAGAATGACTGCTACCTAAGAATTACTAACAGAATGCAGGAGGAAATCTAATGAGTGAAAAAGAAAAAAAAGACATTAAAGAGCAAAACAAAAAGGATGATCCTGAGTCAACTGACAAAGAAAACGTTTATAATCATAATCCTAAAAACGCAGATTATAAAAAAGCCGATTAATTAAAATTTAATTTTTAAAAGCCAGATATTTTATGTTTGGCTTTTTTAGTACAAACTCATAAAGGAGTACAAAAGATGACTCAAGAAACGTATACACTTAATGATGGGCATAGTTTGCCAAAAGTTGGCCTAGGCACATTTCAAATTCGAGGCTACGAGGGGTAGAACAGATACTAACTGCCATTCAAGCGGGCTACCGGTTATTAGACACCTCCACTAATTATAATAGTGAGGGCGCGGTAGGAGAAGCGATACACCGCTCAGGTATTCCACGATCATCTTTTTTTGTGACAACCAAATTGCCAGGCAAATATCATCTCTTTGAGGATGCTCTAAAGATGCTTGAGGAATCTTTACTACGAATGAAACTTGACTATGTTGATCTTTACCTAATACATTGGCCATTACCTAAGCAGGACAACTATTTGGAAGCTTGGGAGGCCTTAGTTACCGCTAAAAAGCGTGGCCTCGTAAGATCAATTGGAGTCTCTAACTTTGAAGAAGAGCATCTCAAAAGAGTCATACAACGTACTGGGGTGACACCAGCCGTGAACCAAAATGAAATTCATCCGTATTGGCCTCAAAAAGAATTGGTCCAAGTCAACCAACGTTATGGCATTCTGACGGAAGCTTGGAGCCCTTTGGGTCGCGGCAGTAAAGAATTAGAGGAACCTCTACTTACAAAAATGGCACAAAAATATGGAAAAAACACGGTCCAAATTATATTACGTTGGCAAATTGAGCGAAGTATTCTTCCAATTGTCAAGGCTGTTTCTCCTGTACATCAAAGCTAAAATTTGGACATTTTTGATTTTGCTCTAACAACGGAAGAGATAGAACAAATTAATCAGTTACAACGTCCTGAGGGCAGAGTTGATGGTCAGGATCCCAAAACTTACGAAGAATTTGAATAATAATTTCGACTAAAAACGTTTACCAAAATTGGTAATGGTGTACCAAACTATCTTTTGCCTGCTTTGATTTTTATCAAATGTCCTTATTAGTTACCACATGGCAAAACATCTCGGGTTTTCGGCCCAAAAAGCTACCTGGGCAAGAATGAGCTGCCCAACAAACACCATTTGTTGACTAATTTAAAGAATCTGAGGCTAATCTTTTGCATCATTTAAAGTCTAGTGGTATATTGTTGGTGATAAATTAAATTAATATAAGAAATTATCCACCCTAGCTAATTAAAGCGATGATTGAACTTATTTTTTATTTGTATTTTCACATAATATCAAACATATTGGCAAGAAAGCGGATCAGACTTATGGAAGAAAAAAATAAAACTGATTTACAAGAGCGATACCCAGAACAAAGACAAGAAGAACTTGGTCTGAAAAGCAAAATGATTCCTGTTCCGGATGATGATTCTCAAACTTGTGTTGGGTCTAATAGGTTAAAGGGCCAAAAGGTAAGGCTCATTCTGGGTGATTTAAGAGAAGAAGACTTCAGTAAAAAATTAATTGAAGGCGCTGTCAAATTCTTTGGGGACCCAAATACATTAGTATTGGTTGCAGGTAAGCAGCAGGCTGAAGTTGATATCCGTAATCTTTCAACACAACAAATGGTTGAGACTTACAAAACCAACGTTTTCAGCTTGATTTGGTTGGTTAAGGCTGCGTTACCTTATCTGCATGAAAGTAGCAATATTATCACAGCCAATTCCATTCAAGCAGACCAGCCCTCCTCTTTTCTTGTGGACTATGCGAAGACAAAATCAGCCATTAAAAATATGACTAATAGCTTAGCCAAACAGCTAGCTCCTGAAGGCATCAGAGTCAATAGCGTCGTGGGCCCTGGTCTCATTTGGACACCTTTACAGGCAGTACGCGGTCAACCACAAAAAATTATACCCTCATTGGTAAGAATACTTTATTCAAGCGCGCCGGACAACTCTCAGAACTGGCAGGAGCCTACGTTTTTCTTGCATCAGATGACGCAACCTATATAACAGGCGAGTCAATCAATGCTAATGGCGGAAAAGGATAAATGTGACATTAAATTCTAGTACATTGCTACCCGGAGGAAGAGATACAAAATGAAAAAAAGGAATAAAATCGCCAGTTTATGGGGAAAAGTATCAATGTTGTTGGCAGCATGGCAAATGATCATGAGTCTCATTCGATTTTTGAAAAAAAATAAAAAGAGAAATTGATTTTAGCGACGCTTGTGTGTTTAAGAGATAAAACAAATTATTGAGATGGTCAGAAACATTAAGCATCTCATTCGCGTTCTTGCAGTAAAAATAGATAATGGTAGTGAAAAAAATAAATTTCAAGCGTTATCTCATAACGTTGATTAAAGTTGCTAGTTTACTAAGAGTATTTTAAATTTTTTGGAGGTAAGATTATGATTTGGTCACTAATTGTAGGCGCCATAATAGGAGCCATTGCAGGAGCTCTCACCAATCGTGGTGAATCTATGGGATGGATAAGCAATATTATTGCTGGATTGGTTGGATCAGCTATTGGACAGGCCTTGCTAGGCCATTGGGGTCCTGACTTGGCTGGTATGGCCATTATTCCGTCTATTATAGGTGCTGTCATCTTAGTTTTGTTGGTATCTGCCGTGCTTGGCATCTGGGGAAAGCAAGGCTGAGCGGGAGATTAATATGAGGAAAACCATAAAAATATTCCTAATACTAATTATTTTTACCTATGTCGTAGGCATTTGTTTACTGATTTGGCCGGAAGTGCTAGAAAGTCTGTTTTGGTCACTAAAGCGTCTCGGTATCAATTTTTCAGGGAATACCGATATGATCAGATATTATTATGGTGTTGTTCTTCTCTCTTTGAGTGTAATCGCCTTATTAATAGTGCTTTTGATACCTAATCAATTGCCAGATATATTGCTAGAAAGGACAAAGACTGGCCGTTTAGCATTGAGTAATTACGGGGTTAAACAATTTATTCGTACGCAACTTTCTGGAGAAGGGCTGTCCAACATTCAGGTTAAACTTAAAAACACACGTCGTCAAAAAAAATTCTATATTGTCGCTGACGCGGCTTATAAGAGGTCAGTTGTCAAGGAATTGCCCCGTATTTCCAATCAGTTAACTAATGAGTTGACTAATTTATTAGGTGATCATAATACCCCTGTGAAGGTGAGTGTAAAAGTCAATCAGAAATCAACGAAAAACAATCACTTAGCGCCCAGGGTAGTTTAGGAGAGGGTAGAATATTATGAAAAGTATAAAAGTTAATAAAGCTTTTATAGGCGGGATCATCGGGTTCGTGCTTGCGACACTACTTGTCACGTTGGGTTTCTGGAAAACAATTTTAGTGCTTACCGTAACTATAATTATTGCTTACATTGGATCCGTTTTAGATGAATATGATGTGAATATAAAGACATTGTTAACGATGATGTCTCGTAAAAATAGATGAATTGGAGGATTTAAAAAATGGCTACAGAAAAAGTACAAGCAACAGATTTTCAAGATGGTGATCAAACTTCAAATCCAAAGGGTCAATTAACTTTTGACGACAAAGTGATTCAAAAAATTGTGGGCTATGCCATTGAAAATGTGGACGGTCTTCTGGGTGTTGATGGTGGATTTGTCGCTAACATCAGGAATAAAATTGTTAATAGTGATAATCCAACTGATGGCATTGAAGTAGAAGTTGGGAAAGAACAAGTTGCTGTTGATCTTGATATTATCATGGAGTATGGGCACAATGCGCATGATATTTATGATCAGCTGAAACAAGTCATTGCCAAGCAGATTAAAAAGATCACTAGTTTAGTATTAGTGGAACTAAACGTTGAAGTCGTTGATATCCAGACGCAAAAAGAATTTAATGAATCACAGACGACGTTGCAAGACAGAGTAAGCAGTGCTAGCGAAAAGGTGAAGTCTAAAGCAGCAGAGAGCGGAGAAAAAGTTAAACAGAACGTGCAATCAATGGGTGAAGAAGGCGATCGTGTTAGATGACCATTGAATAGATTGTTCACAGTTGACGTTGATTTTAAAACTAAATTTTTTCGATTTAAAAAGTATACTTTTAATGAGTATACTTTTTAAATTGATCACTATTTAACTAAATCCTTATTGGTTGCCATTAGGTCAGCTACATCTGACACGATTGATTTGATATAGTAACCATTTCTTACCCTAATTTGTTGTGTCCGAATTTTTTGATACAACGTGTTATAAGCGGTTTTATCAATCGTTTTAATCATTTCAGGTAAGTCAGTGATATCGTTGATGACTAACCCACAATTCGTTTTCTTTAGCCATTTGCCGACGTTTGAAGCACTGTCAGCTATCGGGACTATTCCGGCAGCGAGGTATAAACTTAGCTTGTATTGCCAGTTATATTTTTCGTAGTCCTTAAAAGGATTTTTCGATGAGCAGTCACCATCCCAAAGTAATCCAAAACCGCTGTCCAATTTTGTGATCAGTTCATCGTTATCATACTTACCAGCGTAGTAAGATGGATTTTGTAACCTAAAATCAGTGCCTTTTCTATACACGACCAGGTGTACATTCCTGAGGGTTGCCAAGAATCCTGCCTTAGTCTTGCTGATATTTCCAGCATAGTTGACGATATTGGCATACTGTGGTGAGTTAAGAGGAGAGGAAGTAAGAAAGTCAAAAGGTCCTCTTTGAATGACGGTGGGAACATGCAAACCATTTTTCTTTAACAACATTTCGGCGCTGAGCGACGGTAACGTAATGAAATCAAAGTTGTTTAACATGGCTATATCTTCCGCTAGTGTTTCTCTAAATCCTCTCAGACTGTTGATATCGTGAACGATTGCGATGATTGTGATATTCTTTCTATGCGCTCGTTCAATGAAGTCTAAATCCTGCTCATAAGATGTGTAGGTTGGGAATTGAAAATATAAAATTGAATTTTCTGTTAGCCTTTTTATTAAACTAATATTAACAGAATCAAAGTTATTATTTTTTTTAAACATTGGGTACTCAATCTTATCAAATCGTAATTGATTCGATAAAATATCAGCTATATCTGTCCGCGGTTTCACGGAACCATCGTAAGTCAAACTGGTGTCAGCAGTCAAAATATAATTTTCCATCGCTATCCTCACATTGGGGAAAATCTTGTTTAACATAGCATGAGTTATCTTGAATTCCCCAGTATTCAATTTTATTGTTTAACTATATCACAACACTGTTTTTTAGAACTATATATGGCTTGAAAGGAATTTAAAGATAGTATAAAAAAATCCGTGAAGAAAACCCATTTTAACGCTTCATTAGCGAATGGCCTTGTTTCTTCTGCTGAATATTGCGCGCTAATCTCGCGTAGGCGATGAGAAGCCAAAATAATTTACTTTTTTTCTTGCTGAAAAAATAGACAAAGGAATCTTTTTTGTAGAGACGATATACCTGAGACAAACTACATCAAATTGAGGCACAAAAGAATAAAATCACGCCAGTATTTCGGCCACTAACAATGGCTGGCGGTATCGTGGCTATTGGGTAGCCACAATTATTTCTTACTGAATTAGACCTTTAAAAATTAAAAATAGTCAAATTGGATTGCCAAAAGTTTTATATGGTATCAATCTGGGATTCATGTTGAATCAAAAAGATATGATACCATCACATCAAACAGGTCGAGGGACTTTTTGGTTCCAACCGAACGGCTGTGTAATATTACAGTGTATCTTGTGTATATTTGTGTTATGATACACTTGAGGTTGTATCAATCTCAGCTGCATGCTCAATAGGCTTCCACAACTCCTTTGTAAAAATGTGGGATTCCAGTCTATTGAGTTTTTTTAACTTTTAAGATGTATACTAGAGAAGTAATTGCTTTTGATGATTACAGCCCAATAGGTCTTTTTGTTAATTAGTCGGACAACTGTGAAATATTCCTGCCTGTTGGGTTTTTATTTTGCTTTAATGCTATAATGAAGACGTAGTTATCTCCAGTAATTACATGATCGGCAAGTGCTCTCATCCTAAAATTGACTTGTCGATTTTTTATTGTTTTGATACAATTTATCCTATTAACTTTAGCGCTAGCTAAGTTATTGGTGGTCGCCAGATAATGATAAGACCCTTCTTTTTAACGAATTGATTACTCTTTCTTAAAATTATTTTGGCAGCCCTTTTGTTTTCTTATATTTGTAGTACAACTTATAATTAAATTTGTAATTTTCCCCCCTAAAAAATTACACTGCAGATGCACATCTTCCCCCAGACGTGCATTTTTTATTTTGAAAACTTGGTAAAAAACTCATTAAAACCCACAAAGCAACAAAAAATATCGTATGGCATCTTACTAGGCTTTTGTTATTAATTCATTTACGCTAAGCTACTGCTATTTATCAGTAGCTTAACATGAGTTAAATAAGAATTATTTTAAAGGATTCGTTTTCCAAAACGAACAAGCTGATGGCGGTTACAAATTATTTTTCGTTTTCAAATTGACTGAAAGAACAGCCTACGGAACAAAAATTTTTTCTAGATTTTAATGCCAATTCATAAATGAACTGTTATATTGCAAATTGACATTGTGTCTAGACAACACAATTTCGTAATTATTGTTGTACGCGTTCCGTGATGTCATCAACAAACTTTAATTTGCCATAGTAGATATTATCAAGTTCATCGATTGCATATACTTTCAGTTTTCGAGCGCTTTTTTTTGAAATTGTCTGGCCAAGATCCTTTTCAACCCATGGCATATTTAAAGGTAGTGCAGTTTTACCGACAATCTCTTTATTTGTCTTAAAAGTATACAAAGCATATTTTTTCTCTTTCACATCCTGCCAGATGTCTTCGTATGTGAAGTATTTATTGGTTATTCCGGCCTCCAAAATTTTGGTGTCCATCTCACCTATGTTCCTGACGTTAATTTTAAAATAGGATGACTCTTTATCAACTGATACGTTATCCTGAGAAGTGCTATTTTGATTCTCCGAAAATTCAACTTGTTTCCTAAAATGATACAAATATCCTTTAATCCTTATTTGTAGTTTTTTGTCATGCTTCCTGTAAAAGAAACCTGCCGAAATAGCCAGAATGGAGCCAATTCCAGTAACCCATTCAGCCCAACTACCTAATTCTAATCCTAAAAACATAATTTTCCTCCTACTTGTCTTTTCAAAAATGATTTGACTATAATTTTGCCTGCCAATTATTAAAATTGCTAAATATAAAATAGTCTCTTACGACATATAAATACGGAAACAGCGTACGAGAAAAGATGTCTGATTATTCTGAGCTTTAGTAATAATTGCAAATTTCAATTCTTAGAACATGAGTTAAAGCTAACTATGAAATAACAAAAATTATTTTGCCTATAAAAAATAGCATGTTTTTACACGAATAAAATTAATTAAAAACTCACTTTTTCGTCTGTAAACGGGGCGAAAAAGCGAGTTTTTGCTGTTATTCTTTTGCGAAAGAACAACTTAATAATACAACTTAAAAGGCTATTTGACAAGTAGAATGAGCCTCTTATTGCAATTACAATTGTAGATTCAATCAGCTAGTTTAAAGGAAAATGTGTGCATTGAGAAATGATTGCCAGCCGCTTTAACCTCACGATTTGTTTTTACCACAGTAATTCACTCTCATAAATGCTTGAGGCTGCATTTAATCAATTTTATTAATCAACAAGTCTAATTCAATGTACAATTTTTCACTAAGTGAACGATCAGGAAATCCTGCGCCGGTAGAGCTTACTTCTTCTAACATTTTAAATATGTCATCTAGGTTATCAACTTGTAAATTTGGTTTTAAATAGGCGCGAGCATCGTCAATAAAAATTTTTACTCTGTTTGCGAGCGATTTTCCTGTAGTAAGCATATTCTCATCAATATTTTCATGTTTACAAGCGAAGTGGGGATCAAGCTGCATCCAATTTTTGTAGACGGGAGACAAAAGTTCTGCAAAATCGTGTGGTGTTTTAGACATCGATAGATGCTCCTGGAAGACTTATTTTTATAAAATATTTTTTTCATTAGTGACTACGCAAAACATCACCCATTACCTTCAGTCAAGAACATCATGAATGGTTATGACACCGACAACATTATTGTCATCATCAACAACCACTAAGTTAGAAATATTATGATTAGCCATTTTCTTCCATGCTGCGCCATTACGGGCGCTTTGTTCAATACTAATGAAGCCCTCAGTCATGTAATCTTTGGCAGTGGAGCTTTTAACTGTATTAACTCGTAGAAACTTTTTACGCAAATCGCCATCGGTAACGATACCTGTTACAACGCCAGCATCATTTTTAACAAGTGTCATACCGAGGCCAAAATCACTAATTCGGTAAATCACTTCATTGATTGGAGTTGAAGCCTGAACATAAGGAACTTTTGTGTGCATAGAATTTTTGACATTTCTTAGTAGCATTTTCCCGATGGAGCCACCAGGATGATAGAGAGCGAATTTCTCACGTTTGAAATCTGTTTTTTTCTCAATCGCTATCAACAAAGCATCACCCATCACAAGGGTGGCAGTGGTTGAACTAGTCGGCGCCAGTTTTGTGAGATCAGCTTCTTCAGCAACATCTACTTTTAACAATAAGTTGGTATTTTGAGCCAACGACGAATCCTCAGATCCCGTTAGAGCGACTGTTTTCAACTTGTCGTGGTGAATGTTTTGCAAAGCAAAAAGCGTTTGCAAAACTTCTTGCGTCTCACCACTGTTTGAGATAAATATAGCTAAATCATCTTGTGACACACGACCGAGATCGCCGTGATAGGCTGTTCCAGCATCGATAAAAAAGCTTGGTACGCCAATGGATGAAAAGGATGCAGCAATTTTGTCGGCAATGATGCCCGATTTTCCAATTGCAATAAAAATTAAGCGTCCTTGCGTTTGAGCAATAGCATCAACGACGTGATCAAAATTTTCGTCTAAATTGTCACGCACGGATTCCAGGGCATTAATTTCCGTGTCAAAAGATAATTTAGCATCATTAAAGTAAGTCGTCATGAGCATATACCTTCTTCATTTCTAAATGTTCGTGAAAAAGTTTGTTAGCATTTTCAAGGATAGGGCGAATTTTTGAAAGGTATAGTTGACTATCCTGATCGGAGATTGCTTTAGGAGGGTTGGGGTGAACTTCCGCAAAAATACCATCAACTCCCATTGCCAATGCGGCACGCATTAAGGGGAAAGCATAATCGCGATTACCACCAGAATGGTTTCCGTGACCACTTGGAATTTGAACAGAATGGGTTGCATCAAAGATGATTGGATAAGTTGTTTGTCTCATCTGAATTAAACTTGTCATATCTACAACTAACTGATGATAACCGAACATGCTGCCGCGTTCTGTAACTAAAATGTGCTGATTACTTTGGGCAACTTTATCAACAGCACTCTGGATATCTTCTGGCGCCATGAATTGAGCTTTTTTAATATTGACGACGCGACCAGTTTTACCAGCAGCTAACAAGAGATCTGTCTGGCGGCTCAAGTAAGCAGGAATTTGAAGCACATCAGCCACTTCAGCAACAGGGTCACATTGATATGATTCATGGACATCTGTCACAATTGGCACGTTATAATTATTTTTTATTTGAGACAAAACCTTTAGACCAGCCTCCATGCCAGCACCGCGACTAGAATTGATAGAAGTACGATTAGCTTTATCAAAAGACGATTTAAAGACATAATTGATTTTCAACTCATCGGTTATGCTTTTTAAAGTTTCTACAACTTCTGCGCATGTTTCATAGGATTCTATAGCACAAGGTCCTGCTAATAATGTGAGGCGGTCATCTTTGAAATCGTATTTTTGAAATACATCACTAATTGTTGCCATATATAGATCTCCTGTCTTTTTCTCAATTCACCTATAGTAATACATTATAATTTCGCTTTATTATATACCATTTAGACCATAGTTGTCATCTGAAACGTTCCATTAAGCTAGTCAGAAACAAAATTTGTGACTCCTTTAATATATGATGTTAGAATAATAACAATAAATAATTTGATGAATCGCTGTAGCTGTACTGCAGGCTTCGTTCGTTAAGTGGTCACGATTGTGTCATCAAATTGTGTTTTCATAGTTTAGATAGGAGAATAGGTGGATGTCAGAAAAGATGAATCTTAGTCAGAGCAGCGCAAATTACCCTAATCAAAGTCAAGAGGAACCGGGACTGCAAAGCTTAATGTCACCTGTTCCTGACGATGGTGCCACAAGCTATATTGGACATGAACGGTTAAAATATAAAAAGGCAATTATTACTGGTGGAGATTCAGGGATTGGCCGTGCGGTGGCCATTGCCTACGCTCATGAAGGTGCAGATGTTGTGCTTAATTATTTACCTGAAGAGGAAAGTGATGCGCAAGAAGTCAAAGGTGTAATTCAATCTCTAGGGCGAGAAGTAAAGTTAGTCCCCGGTGATCTAAAAGATGAGGCATTTAGTAAGCGTTTAGTAGAGGAAGCGGTTTCTTTTTTCGGAGACCCCAATATCTTGGTGCTCGCAGCAGGTAAACAACAAGCAGAGGTAGATATTGCTAGTTTATCAACGCAACAAATGCAAGATACATATGCTACGAATGTCTTTAGTCTGGTTTGGCTTATTAAAGCGGCTTTGCCACACCTCGGTCCTAATAGTAGCATTATAACCACTAACTCAATTCAGGCTGATCAACCGTCGCCCTTTTTGGTTGATTACGCAGGAACGAAAGCGGCTATTAAAAACATGACAGTCAGCTTATCGAAACAATTGGCTTCTCGCGGCATCAGGGTTAATAGCGTAGCTCCAGGGCCAATTTGGACACCTTTGCAAATTGCTGGAGGACAGCTTCAGGAGAACATCCCATCCTTTGGCAAGAATACTTTACTAGGCCGAGCGGGTGAGCCAGCAGAATTAGCGGGCGCATATGTGTTCCTTGCCTCAGATGAAGCAAGCTATATAACAGGTGAATCCATTAATGTTAACGGTGGCGTAAGATAACTTGAGTACGCCATCCCTTACTTTTACGAATACTGTTTACAGTGATCTTGCTTTACTCAGCAGTGCTAAACAAATTTTGGATAATCTGATTATAACTACAGACCTTATACAAATATCAATTTAAGAAGGTTTTAAAATTAAGCAACAGGACAGATCTTCATTAACTTTCTACCTAACGTGGGGGTTACAACTATTTGGTGTTAAATTTATCAGCATTAATTATCCGTTTTGGCATCTATATTTGAAGTTCAAAAACTGCAAGTCATTCTGCAAATTTATTGGTTCCGATTGAATTAGCATGTTTTACCAAATGTTAAATAAATGTTGCACGTGAGTTTACAGTGATTCTTATGGAAAAGTTTTTCAAATTCGCTAATTATAAACTTCTGTTACGCAAAATTTTATAAGACTCGACAAAAACTTTCATGTCGATAAATTTCGAAAGACTATGAGCTAATGATCTCGTTAATTAAATGTCTGAGTAGACAAGAATGTTGTTAAGTTAAATAATATCCAGGACTTATCTTGTTTGTTGATAATCATAGAATGAAGGAACATTTACAAGAAAAGGAGATCGCTTGGTGAGGATAATAAAATCTCAAATGCTGTTGCAGCAGCATGGTAATTTGTTTACTATTTCTATCATCATTGGAGTGCTTGCAGCGTTATTAATAAGCACAATGGCAACAGGATTATTTGTAATATTAGCGGGATGGGATAGTGCGGCGATGATGTTATTTGGATTGGTTTGTTACTCTTTCTTGCCCCTCAAAAATGGAGAACGTACGAAAAAAGTTGTGTCACAAGAAGGTATAAGATATCCTGCTCTAGACTTACTTATTATACTAGCGGCCATGATGAGTATATTCACTGCGATTCTTTTGTTAACAAGGAGTAAAGGGAATAGTGTTGAGATCGCTTTTTGTATGCTAAGCATATTTATAACTTGGAATTTAATTCAATTATTGTATAGTGTTCATTATACCGAGATGTATTATCAGCACAACTCAGGAGTATCTTTTAATGATACCCAAAATCCCAATTTTTGGGATTTTCTATATTTGTCTTATACTATTGGTATGACATATCAAGTGTCAGATAATAGTTTTTCAACCACGCACTTTCGTAGGGTAGCTTTAGGACACGCACTTATTTCTTTCTCATTTAGCACGGTATTAATTGCCATAACAATCAATTTTGTTGGTGGACTGATGATGTGAGACGTTGTTAGGTAATAGCATTGTAGGTATCAATTATAGGAGCAAATCATGGTTAAATTATCTGAAGAGATGAAAAAAATGATAGGGGAGCAACTACCTTTCTTGTCGACTGCTAGTGAATTTGGCCTACCACAAATTGGGCCAAAAGGATCTTTACATGTTTTCGAGAATGACAATCTTGTTTATTATGAACATACTTTTAAACAGGCGTATGAAAATATAAAGCAGAATGGTCACGTGGCGGTCGCTGTTGTTGATAAAATAGAAGAGAAGGGTTTTCGCTTTGAAGGTAACGCTGAAATTCACGAAGGCGACGATTTTGCAAGAAATATTTTGGCAACAACGAAAATATTTGAACGCTTTCCGAGGGCAGCTGTAGTATTAATTAAAATTAACCATATTTATAAATTAGATAATACATTAGAAGCTGGAGACAAGATTGTCTAGATAATGTGTGAGATAAAATTTTTGGCAGGTTATCATACATAAGACAAAATGTTTTTAAAACTGATAACGTATTTATTTCACAACAATTACGCATTTATTTTTGAGAAAAATATAAGGCAGGAAGATTACAATGCTGCAAACTTATTCTTTAACAAAAGATACGTTATTAGTTTCGCCAGAATTAAATATCAAAAATTCTTCTGTTGTTTATGTTTATGGTGACGAACGAGAATATATCGAATCTTTTGAACATAAATATGACCTTAAAATAGGCAATATACTAACGTTTGATGATCAAGTTGCATATGACACGATGATAGATCGGAACGATGAAAAAAGTTTGCTCGTAAGTTTTTTGTTTCCCAAGATACACGAAGGTGGGCATCTAGATAATCTGACGACATCTGTTGTTTTCTTGGTATTTAAAAATAAGTTGATAATTTTTACAAACAAAAAATTAAATTCCATTTCCGAACTCTTATCCAATATGGCTTTACGTGATGTCAATGATTTCACGGAGGAAGTACTTTTAAAGATCATGCAAAAAGATTTCTATGTGATGCTTAACGACCTTCGTGGAATCAAGGAAAAAATTGATGATTTAGACTCAAAAATATCAACGTCCGGTCCGCTCAGACCAACGTTTGGTGATTTATTGACTCTTCAAAAATACATGATAGCTTTGTCATCAACGTATAAAGCTAACCATAAAGCGCTTGATTTCATTAAAACAAATTTCACAACTATTGATGATATTGATTTTAGTACTAAAAAAATAATTGATGAGTTATACGATACAAGTGATACAATGGATAGAATCATTTTAGGTTACAGCCAATATTTGGACAATTTGGAAAATATGATAAACAATATGATTTCGTATCAGCTAAACATGATTATGAAAACCCTAACCGAGATATCAATTGTTTTGACTATTCCAGCAATTATTTTTGGCTTTTGGGGAATCAATGTCCATGTCCCGTTTGAAAAGTCTTCTTATGGTTTTTTTGCCGTATTGATTATCTCTGCTATACTAAGTCTAATTTGCTGGTTTTGGATGCGACGTAAAACATATTTGTAAAGTATCTCAGATACCCTAAAATGGTTTAAATCAGAAATGCTTTGTTGACTTTATTGAAGGCTGATTCTTTTCAACAAATTAATAGCTTTTATGGTAGATTGCAAATTTAATCCGAATTTTTGGACAAATTTGTCAGCATGCTCAGAAGTCAATAAATTGGACTATTTTTATTCAGTTACTTAGGCAACATTTGAGATACGATTTCGATTTTAAAAATTGATATACCAACCAATGGCTGCTTGGACTTCAGTTAATGTTTGGTATGCCTTCAGATACACCTCTTCACGCTTCAATATTGAATGAAACGCTTCCATACGGCCATTATCGTACGGATGGCCTTTGAGTGAATATGAATGTTTCAAGCCATAATTTTGGCATTTAATATTAAACTCAGCACTCGTGTATTGTGACCCCATATCTGAATGAATAATGAGTGGCTTTCGATGCTTATCTAACGCCATCTGTAAGGCACTTGTGGCTAGCTCGGCTGTCATTGTATCGCCAATTTTATAGCCCAATACTTTTCTCTTCTCAGGATCCAAAACGGTCGCTAAATAGACCCATCTGTGATTAGTCAACTGAATATAAGTGATATCTGTTTGCCAAACACCACTCAAATCATGCAAGTGTCTAATCAGATTGGGCTTTTGATCAACCGTCACCACAGTTTTTGGCTTGCGATAACGTTTTTGCATGCGTGATCTAATCCCTAATTCACGCATCAATTTGAGTGTCATATACTCAGATACTTTCGGACCGTCGTTTTGTTGACTATAAGCAGCAATACGACGATAACCATAAAATTTAAAGGTTTTCCAAACGTCTAAAATATAAGGTTTCAGGGATTCTCTACGCTTTTCTTGTCGACTGGGCTGCCAATGGCGCCAGTTGTAATAGGTACTAGGTTTGATTTTAAGTGCACTTAAAATACGCACAAGCGCGTAGCCTTATGCTAAAAATTGGTTAACGAGCGGCAATCCCACATTACGGACTATTTTTTGGCTAGTAAGATGGCCGCTCAATGCCTGACAGGCTATGCGTGATAAAATTTCGTTTTCTTCCTCCAAAATAGCGAGGCGCTTCTCTAGTTGCTTGACGTCTTTTAAAGTCTTTGACTGACCCTTAATCATGATTGGGGTAGCTTGTTTAACCCAAATAGCAATAGAATCTTTTGATGGTCCAAATTCTTCTGCTAATGATTTAAGTGAACGGCCTTCTTGGTGAAGTTTAACCAGTGAATCTTTAGAATCTTGTGAATAACGAATTGACATAAAAATACGCCTATACTTTCATTTTACGGACTGAATAAAAATAGTCCATTTTTTTAGTATAAGAGCAGGATAACTGAGGAGGATTGTTTGAAAGTCGCCTAACAGTCAGGTTATAATAATTATAAATTAGTAATCGGGGGTGGGCATATGAATTCATTGATTAGTTTAGAAAAAGTTAATTATCAAATCGCTGATCAACATATTTTACATGATGTTGATTGGCAGATTCCAGCTGGGGCTCATATTACATTGACGGGACCATCCGGTGGTGGGAAAAGTACGTTATTACGGATCATTGCGGCCATGATTTCTAAAACAAGTGGGACCTTGATTTTTGATGGGCAGCCGATTGAAAGTTATGACCCAATCATGTATCGGCGGCAAGTCTCATATTGTTTCCAACAACCGACGTTATTTGGTGAGACGGTGGCAGATAACTTAGCTTTCCCGTACCAAATTCGTAAGCAAGTCATGGATACGCAACGAGTGGTAACGGCGTTAAATAATGTTGGGCTGTCCGAACGAACCCTGCATCAGCCGATTATCGAGCTTTCCGGTGGTGAACGGCAGCGGGTCGCGCTGATTCGCAACATCTTATTCTTACCAAAAGTGTTGTTATTAGATGAGGTGACAGCTGGTTTGGATGAAAATAATAAGCAAATCGTGCACGCCTGGTTACGACAGTTAAATGAGCAGGATCACGTGACAACGATCATGATTACTCATGACGCGACAGAGATTGCTGCGGCAGATCAATTAGCGAAAGTGGTTGCTGGCAGATTGGAGGTACACGCATGAATTTAGCAGTTAATAATACGTCGCTATTTTTGGCGGCAATGTTAGTGCTCGTCGCGTTAGGAATTAGTTTGTGGCAGAAACTTGGCTTGGATAGGGACATCGTCATTGGTGTCGTGCGGGCTGTTGTACAACTATTTATCGTGGGTTACTTGCTAAAGTATATTTTCCGACTCAACAATTTGTGGCTAACGCTGGCGATGATGGGCTTCATTATCTTCAATGCGGCTTGGAATGCGAAAAAACGGGGGCCGGGGATTGACCATGCATTAGCCATTTCGTTATTAGCCATTTTTGTTAGTACGGGGGTAACACTCGGCGTCCTCGTGCTATCTGGTGCGATTAAGTTTGTGCCATCGCAAATGATTCCCATTTCTGGTATGATTGCGTCGAATTCAATGGTCGCAATTGGGCTGGCTTATCGCAGCCTCAATAGTCAGTTTCATGACCAGCGGCAAGGTGTGCTTGAACGGCTGGCGTTAGGGGCTGGTCTACTTGATGCTTCGATTGCCATCGTGCGGGAGGCGATTCGTACGGGGATGTCACCAACCATTGATTCGGCAAAGACTGTGGGTCTAGTCAGTCTGCCAGGGATGATGTCCGGTTTGATCTTTGCAGGGGTCGATCCAGTACGGGCCATTAAGTATCAAATTATGGTCACGTTCATGCTCTTATCAGCGACAAGTTTGGGGTCAATCATTGCGTGCTATTTAGCTTACCGTAATTTCTATAATGAACAAAAACAGTTGAAGTAATGACTCCTGATTGCAGTCCCGCGGGGAGTCCTTTATGATGGAAGCTGAAATAAAACTTAATGCGGGGGTATTGATGTGAATGACCCAGCGGTTTGGGTTCCAGTTCCAGCAATGTTTTACTGGAGCTGGTTAGTACCACTCATATTTGGAACCATTTTTGGTTGGCGTTATCATCGCGATAAGGTTCGCCTAGGTAACGGTATTTGGTTTTCGCTATTTTTCTATTCGTTTTTAACCATGCTGGCGATTACAATTTTAGGTAGCAATATCCACTGGTTGATCATTATCAGTGGGACGTTGTTTGTGTTGCTGATCCTGTTGATTGGGCTGATTTTTACCTTACAAGCTTTCTTGCTCTTATGGAATGCGTGGATCATGTGGCGTCATGACAGTCATACGTTGGCGAATATGCTGACCTTGTACTTGGGACTGGCTATTCTGATTTTGCCATTTCTAGGCAATCTGTTGAGTAGTCATGTGCCGCAGCCCGTGAGTTATTTTTTGACGGTATTTCCGAATCTGGTCATTTTTTACCTTGGTTTTTGGTTTTATAACTATCTGACGATTTATCAATTCAATTGGCCCCGTCTGCGACAAGATTATATTATTGTGCTTGGGGCTGGCTTGTTAGATGGAGACCGTGTCTCGCCATTGCTAGGTCAACGAATCATGAGTGGACTGCGCTTTTATCAGAAGCAACAACGCAAGACGCATCATCGGGCCGTGATGATTTTCTCAGGTGGTCAGGGTGGTGATGAAACGGGTCCGGAAGGCCAAGTCATGCTGGAATACGCCATTGCGCATGGCCTTCCTGCAACGGATGGCAGGGCGGAGACGCAATCGAAGACGTCCTTGTAAAATATGCAGTTTAGTAAGCAATTGATTGCACAGGGACCTGTTAAAAATCCACTCACGATTTTTGTTACAAATAATTACGGTAGATTGCAAATTTAATCCGAATTTTTTGACAAATTGGTCAGCATGACCTGATAAGGTGTTTGCCAGTCAAGTATTTTAAGTGGTCTCTGATTAACTTCGAGTAAGGTGCTTTTCAAGCCCTGAGCACTAATGTGCTCAAAATAACTCCCCTTAGGATAAAAATAGCGTAAGTTCCGATTAAATCGTTCATTACTACCGCGCTCAGCTGGCGTATAAGCGTGGCAGTAATAGGTCTTAATACCATATTGTGCTTCAAGTGATACTAGACCGCTAAACTCAGTGCCACGGTCCACCGTAAAACCATGCACCGGGCCATTAAAAGGTGCTAGAAACTTATTTAGGGCTTCATTAACAGTTACTGCTGTCCGGTTTTTTAATCGGTAGGCCCAAATGAAACGTGATTTACGATCGATTAAGGTTAATAAAACTGCCTTACTATGCCCACGGGGGCCAACAATTGTATCTAATTCAAAATCACCGATGCGATTACGTCGATTAACCACGATGGGTCGCTGTCCAATTGACCGTCCTAATGATTAATTATATTTAGAACGTTGGTCAAGGTTACGCCGTTGGCGCACGCCATGTTCAGGTAGATCATTCAAGGAGAAACGTATTCTCCCCTAATTTAGCCAATTATAAATAGATTTAGTAGCTAGTTTAAATTCGTGAGCAATCATTCCTGGTGACCAGCTTAGACGTAAATGGTTGAGAATTTTTTGCTCTAACTCATCGCTCAGCTTAGTTTCCGACCACATCGTAATCGCTTGTATTCGGCATCTGTTTGTGCTAATTCAGCCTGATAAGGTTGACATCGAGATAATTCATAAGAAATTGTTGACGGTGATCGGTTCAGCCGAACGCCCATTTGGATATTGGACAGCCCTAGTTCACAAAAGGTTTCGATTTTAATTCGTTCGGAATAGGTTATACTAGACAAAAGATCAGCTCCTAAAAGATGGTTTTGTGGTAAACACCATTTTAAAGAAAGCTGATCTTTTTTGTCCGAACAGCGTTCGGATTAATTTTACAATCTACCTTATAAGTAATTCTAATATAAATCAACAGTAGTATTTGTTATCTACCTAAATAGCTTTTTAATGTATTGAACTGTGCGCGGGGAAATATTAAAAGCTTCGGCAGTTTTCTTCACAGTATGAGAGTTAGAGTATTCAAAGATAGCCACATTTCGGCTATCTTTTTTTCTTTTGGGTCTACCTTCTTTATAGTTGGGGTTGTGTTGCCTTGCAAATATCTTACCAGCCTGCGTACGTTCGATAATCATGTCACGTTCCATTTCCGCAACCGAAAGTAATGTTCTTACAATCATGCGACCCATTGGGGTATTGTCAATTGTTCCTAAGTTTAGAACTTTAATCACAATTTTTTGTTTCAGGAGATCATCAATTAAATTTAATGCTTCACGTGTATTTCGAGCAAAGCGATCTAACTTGGTGACGATCAATGTGTCATTAGGTTCAATTAGATTGACAAGTTTTTTAAACTGTGGTCGTGATGTAGTTGTACCTGAATATTTTTCACTGAAAATCATTTCAGCCCCGGCATTTTTCAAAGTCTCTTTTTGTTCATATAAAGATTGTCCAGCTGTTGAAACCCGTGCATAACCATAAACTGTCATTTTATACCTCTTTAAAATTGCATAACTAAGTTGCAGTATATAAAGCCAAGTATATCATGACTTTGAAAAAGCGCAAACTACTTAAAAGTTTTTTGCATTAATAATCTAACGAAAAAGCAGACCTTATATAAAAAGAAGATTTGCTTTTTTACTTTTATTGATAATAATTATGTTGACTCAATATAATTCATTAAATCTATTAATCATGTCACTATTTAAACTTACGTTTCAAGAATAGTATGAAACTAGCAGTTAATCCAAGGATGATTGCACTTAAGCTCAAACTTTTTGTGACATCAATTTGTGTTCCCGTATATGGCAAATTGCCAACCGTTTATTTATTTAAGACAGGATTTTGGCCTGTTTTATTAAAAGTCACAGTGACTGTTGGACCTTGTGGTGTTTTGCTATCAGGAGTTATTGGTTCAACAGGAGTTACAGGAACGTCATTCTTTGTGTAAGTAACGGTAAACTCTAAATCATTTGAGTTCCCATTAACTGTCTGCTTATCATTTTGTTGTTTATCTGGTGTATAGCCTTTAATAGTTGGACTGTTAACTGTATCAAATGTTTGATCCGCAGACCAGTCACCATAAGTCTTTTCACCAGTGACAGCATCAGTTGAGACTGTTCTTGTAAATGTTACTGGGTTGGCTTTATAATCATCAGATGCCTTTGTCCTATCCTGATAAACATAATGAACGGTTTCGTTAACTGTCTTACTCTCTGTTGTAACGGTTGGATCATTCTTGGTATAAGTAATGGTAAACTCTAAATCATTTGAGTCCCCATTAACTGCTCATAAGTCAATAATTCGGAATGTTTTTTATCTAGGGCTGAACTGATTAGGCAACTTTTATTTTTGGATTGGCAAGACTGATTCTTTCGTTGTTGAACCAATGAATATACTTGGACACATCTAAAATTAGATGTGCAATCGATGGAAACCGGAATTGATAAATCATTTCACGCTTTAATAGGGAGTGAAAACTTTCAATTTTGGCATTATCATATGGATGTCCTAGTTTTGCATACGAATGATCAATTTTATGTCGCTTTAACAAATTTTCAAAGCCAAAACTAGTGAACTGACTGCCCATATCAGTATGTAAATAATTTGGTTTTTTATCAGTTGACAGCGATCTTTGTAGTGTTGTAACTACCAATTTGGTATCCATCGTGGCACTGATTTGATGGGCTAATATCTTACGCGTTTGTAACTCTAAAACTGACGCTAAATAGACCCACTGACCATTACTCAACTTTAAATAAGTGATGTCCATGCTCCAAGCGTTGGCTTCGGGTGAATGCCTGATTAAGTTGGGACGTTGACGATAATCAACAGTTGTCGTTGGTTTGTTAAATCGACGACTCATGACAGAGTATATGCCAGCTTCTCGCATTAAACGACGAACTCGGTTGGTTCCATGATGCAAATTCAGATCAGCTAATGCTAATCGCAGACGTGGCGCGCCATAAGCTTTATAGTTATTTTGCCAAATTTCACGCAACAAAGCTTTTAAGATCGTGTCTTCTCGTTGTCGTTGGCTCTCAGTATAGTGAACCCAATCAAAGTAGGTGCTTTTGGGTATTTTGAGTAGGCGAAGCACCATCATGAGTTTAAAATGCTGTTTTAGCAATGATTGGACAATAGGAAAATGGGTCTTACGTGTTACTTGCGATGTTCGCCCAGCAAAACGGCCGCAATTTTTAAAATTTCGTTTTCTTCTTTGAGTCTTGCGACTTCTTTCTGCATTGCATTAAATTGGGCGCGAGTCACTGGCTTACCGGTAACGTCCGTCCCAATGATTTGGGCTTTCTTCACCCAACCCGTGACGGTTTGTACAGCCAAATGGTATTCATTGGCTAGAGAATTAGCAGAACGTCCCTCGTTATACAAGGTGACAATTGATGACTTAAATTCTGTTGAGTATCGCTTAGCTTTCATAATATAAAAAAACTCCTATACTTGATTATCTCGGATTATGCCCTAGAAATAAAGCGGTCCGGATTTTCAGTATACGAGCAGTATTAGCTGTGACAAGATATTCAGGAGAGCATATCATCAATGGTGTTATTATTGCAATCATTGCCGAAATCGTAGTCATTTTGAGCTTTATGATCATCAATAAATTGTTTTATCCTAAAGACGTTGCATATTTTAGTTTTAATACGATATTAGACAAAATACGTAAATAAGAATAGGAGTAGTTGAATAACGGAGACCCAATCATAAAACTAGTGATTATGCCACGATAAGTCGTTGGGTGATATATAATTGGAACACTGTTTCTTCAACTTTGATGCCGATAGCAATTTTGTTGACTCTCTTAATATTTTCTTATCAAAAGAAAGTAGGATTTACAAAAAGCGAACGCTAATAGGGTGTTCGCTTTTATTATGGCTAAAAAACAGTTATATGAGAAAAATAACCTTGCTCAAAACGTAATATGCCAAAAAGGAATGTTTGTTTTATAAATGTAATACTGTTGACATTTTCACATGGTATTGTTTAGATATATGGGGCTTTGACCTCGTAAAGTAATCTTAAACTTGTAATAGTAATACAAATTAAGGAGCAAGTATGATTGATTTACATAGTCATCTGCTACCGGAGATTGATGACGGTTCGGCGTCCATGCGTGCCTCGTTGCGGATGGCGCGTGACGCTGTGGCGGAAGGGATAGAAGCGATGTTGATGACGCCTCATCATATGAATGGGCGTTATCGTAATAACAAAGCAGACGTGGTAGCCTTAACGGCTGACTTCCAAGCGATGCTTGATCAAGAAGGGATTCCCTTACAAGTCTTTCCGTCACAAGAAGTCCGGATTAACGGTGAGCTAATTGAAGCGTTAGCAGCAGATGAGATTCTCTTTGCTGATGAAGGGAATCAGTATTTACTCCTGGAATTCCCAGATGATGATGTGCCGACGTATAGTGCCGATATGATTTTTAATCTGATGCAGCGGGGCATTACAGTACAAATTGCGCATCCAGAGCGCAATACGAAGTTGATGGAACAACCAGAGATTCTATATCAGCTGGTGGAGCGGGGGGCGATTGCCCAGGTAACGGCCAGTTCATATGTTGGGGCCTTTGGGAAAAAAGTGCAAAAGTTTGCTGAGGCAATTGTCTCGCATAACTTAGGGCATGTGTTTGTCTCAGACGTGCATGATTTGCCCAATCGCACCTATAATATGCAGACTGCCTTTGCTAAGTTGCGAAAACAGCAGGGCACTGAAATCAGTGACTTATTTGCGCTGAATGCGGAAGCGATTATTGATGGTCGACCCATTCAGCGTTTATTGCCAGTACCAATTGTCAAACGTTGGCTACGAAACCGTTTTTAAAAAGAATAAAGGATTAATACACAATGAATAACGTACTTGAGTTACGACAACTATGGGACATTATCCGCAAGCACTTTTTCGCCATTTTGTTTATGGCGCTTATCGGTGCGGGTCTTGGCTTTGGGATTGCCAAATTTTTAATTGCGCCAACGTATAGCGCATCAACTAGTATGCTGGTGAATCATTCCAACGATAATAACAACGGATCAGTGAACCTTTCGGATCAACAAGCCAATGTGCAAATCATTGAAACTTATAAGAATCTGGTGATTTCGAGCAATGTCTTAGGGGATGCGGCTAAACAATTGAAGCATCCAGAACCAATTGTCGTGCAAGAAGCCAAGCCAGCGGAATATGAAACCTTGGCTGATGGCGCACGTCGCTTAGTCACACCAGCTCAAAAAGAAATCACGAAACCATCATCACAGAAGCCATATAACTTGTCAGTTGATCAATTGAAGAGCATGGTGTCAATTTCAAACCAACAAAACTCACAAGTCTTCTCGATTAATGTGAAAGCTAAGAATGCTGAGGAAGCCGCTGCCGTAGCGAATACAGTCGCTGATGCATTCAAGAATAAAATTGGCGGATTTATGAAAATCAATAATGTGTCTATTATCGATTCCGCCAAAACCAATCATACGCCAGTGGCGCCAAATAAGAACCTGTTTGCCTTAGCTGGACTGGTTCTGTTTGGTGGGTTGACATTCCTAGTTGTATTGATAAAAGAACTATCCGACACGACTTTGAAGAGTCCTGATGAAGTCGCACAGCTCTTTGCTTTGACTAATCTCGGTGCTATTGGGCATATTAAAAAAATTGGGAAAGGTGATATGTCGGTTAATACAGGGACAACACTCGATCATGATGCAACGCATCCACGATCACGTTTGAGCCGTTTAGGTAAGGATTAAAGGGGAATAAAACATGGCATTCTTTAGCAAAAAATACAAAGTTGGTCGCGAAGGTTTATCACGTGACACGATGATTAATGGTGCACGATTGATTACCGCAGTAGAGCCGAAAAATTCGGTTTCGGAACAATTCCGAACAATTCGGACGAACATCGAATTCGCATCAGTGGCGAAGGGAAATGTGAAGACACTACTGGTGTCATCACCATTACCATCAGAGGGTAAGTCAACGATTACAGCTAATCTAGCCGTGGCTTATGCGCAACAAGGTAAGAAGGTTTTATTGGTTGATACGGACTTACGTCGTCCAACCGTAGGCGTTACTTTTGGCATTGCGGATAATCATGGGTTGACGAACTATTTGGCTGATGTGAATAGTGATCCACAATCGATTATTCGTCACACACGTCTCGCAACATTGGACGTTGTGACGTCTGGGCCAGTACCACCTAATCCAGTTGAGTTGTTGGCTTCAAGTCGGATGACGAACCTGATTGCTGAATTACGTGAACATTATGATATGGTCATTTTTGACGTACCACCATTCTTGATGGTGACGGATGCACAAGTGCTGATGAGCAAGATGGACGGGGTGGCTGTTGTTGTGAGTGGGAGACAAACAACAAAAGGCGCTTTGCAACGCACATCAGACATGTTGAAATTGGCTAATGCACCAGTGCTAGGGTTTATCTACAACGACCGTACGCGTAAGAAAAATTCTGGTAATGGTTACGGCTACGGATATGGCTATGGAGATGCCAAGTAGCTATTTACAGTAATTGGGATTGGTGATTGGAATGAGAACATTTTACAGGATTTTTTTTAAACGTTTTTTAGATACCTGTGTAGCAATTATATTGGGGATTTTATTGAGTTGGCTATTTATAATTGTTGCAATTTTAGTGAAATTAACTTCAAAAGGACCAATTTTTTTCAAACAAGAGCGTTTTGGATTGAATTCAAAACCGTTTACACTGTATAAGTTCCGGTCAATGACGAACGGGGCACCAGTAAAAGCCAATTCAGAATTTGACGATATTACAAGTTATATCACGACTTTTGGTATGTTTATTCGGAAAACATCTATTGATGAACTGCCACAATTACTGAATGTTATTAAAGGGGATATGAGCTTTATTGGACCTCGTCCATTGGCGAAGACTGATGAAAAAGTTCTGGAATTACGGCGTGAAAACGGAGCTGATCAGGTTCGACCTGGAATTTCTGGGTTAGCACAAGTTAATGGCCGAAATAATATCACAGATCAAGATAAAGCGAGTTATGATGCAAAGTATGCAAATTATATTAACTTTAAACTTGATTTGTTATTGATCTTTGAAACAATACTCTCTGTTATCAAACGTGAAGGAGTATTTAAATCAGCAGAAAACCCCGATTTAAGTGATGAGGAAGAAGTTGTAAAGCATGACTAAAAAGGTATTGATGTTGGCGGCAAAGGCCAACATGATTCAACAGTTTAATCACCGTAATATCAAAATCTTGCAAGAACTTGGATACGAGGTTCACGTTGCTACCAATATGGTTGATGCTGGTTCAATGTCAGACCAAGAAAATGAACGTTTTAAACGATGGATGAAGGACAATGATGTCATTGCACATCAGGTAGATTTTGAACGGCGGTTAGGCACAATAAAAGGGAATATGCTTGCAACTCGACAACTCAAGCAGTTGTTCAGAGATAATGACTTTAAGTTTATTCATGTCCATTCCCCGCTTGGTAGTATTTTAGGACGATATGTAGCGTGGCGTTTTAAAGTGCCTGCTATTTACACAGCACATGGTTTCCATTTTTTTAAGGGAGGACCCAAGAGTGGCTGGCTTGTATTTTTTCCGATTGAATGGTTTTTCTCATTCTTTACTGATACTTTAATTACCATTAATGAAGAAGATTTTGCTATTGCAAAAAAACATATGCACGCAAAAAAAATAATACAAATTAAAGGAATAGGAATCGACGTGGAAAAGGCATGGACAGTTTCAGAAGAATATAAACAAGAAGCAAGAAAAAAGATTCGAAATGAATTAGGAATACCTAGCGATGCTATTTTGTTATCATCTGTTGGTGAATTGAGTAAAAGAAAAAATCATAGGATTGTTCTTGAAGCTATAAAATTACTAGGTCCGGAAATTCACGAGAAAATATATTATGTTATTGCAGGTGTTGGATCTGGAAAAGATTCTTTAATCAATCAAGCAAAAAGCTTTAATTATGAAAAAAATTTAAAGCTCTTAGGTTATAGAAACGACGTACATGATATCAACTTTGCCAGTGATGCTTCAATTTTTCCATCATTACAAGAAGGATTAGGAATTGCTGGTCTAGATGCAACAGTTGATGGCACATTTTTAATTGGCTCGAATAAAAGAGGCATTGCTGATTATATAAGAAGTGGAGTCAATGGAATAGTTTTTGATGGAGAAGCTGAATCTTTATCTAAAATTATTAAAAATAAAAAGTTCACGGTATTAGATACCAGTTTTTTAAGAAAATTTGATAAGAAAAGTATTGATAAAAAAATGACTTCGATTTATCAACAATTTTAAAACATCCGATAGTTGGAGTAATTAATGGAAGAAAACAATCATAAAAGAGATATATTATTGTATGTAATTGCTATTATAATTTTTTATCTATTACAGACAATAGTTATATATTTCATTGCCAAACACTATGGAACTGATGGTGAGACAATTCAGTTGTTTGGGGGCGGGGATGATGGCGCTGGATATTGGCAGCAAATCAAAAATAATTTTATGTATGGCAATATAAGTTATGTAAACGCTACAAAAACTTGGTATGTGCCATTAATGAGTTTCTTAACTCAATTATTAGGAGTTGCTTCACCATTAATTGTTAGAATTGCAAATGTTATTGCCCTAACATTTATGGTAATCGGTATATTAAGAATTATAAATTTAATAGAAAATGAATTATCGACGCAATTATTCGATGTTAAGAAAAAAATGATGCTAGTTATTCTTTTTTATCCGTCGCTTATTTATTTATTATTTAGTGTATATCGAGATTACTGGATTTATATGTTTATGGTGTGGAGTGTTTACTTCGGGGCAAAATGGATTGCAAATCACGATGTTTTCAGTTTAGTCCAGTTTATTATATGCATCTTTTTTCTTTATCACTTTAGAGGCTATGCTGCTGCAGCGGTCCTTTTGTCTATTCTAATCAGTAGGATTTTTATCAGCAAAAGTTTTAAAAGTATTAAGCGTATAATGTATATTGGACTGTTTTTACTACTTGTTTGGTATACATTCCTGATAAATTTTAAGGTTCCGTATTTGAATATGTCCTTGTTAGCTGCAATAAAATACAGAGAGGGCCTATATCTTGTGGGTGATCAATATCTTGCTTTGAGAAGTGGTGGCAGTGACTTTGGATTGCCATTTAATACTAACTTATTTCCGTTATTTATTGTTCAGTATATTTATTCCATTTTAGTTAATTTTGCTGGCCCGTTTATTTGGCAAATTAAGAGCATTGGGACCATGGTGGGTTTTGCAGAAAGTATTTTCATTGTATTTGTAATGATTAATTATTTTAAAATTGATCGATGGAAACGAAATAAGATATTGACTGAATCAAAAGTGTTAAGAATACTCCTGATTCAGTCAATTATATGGTTCAGTGCTATTGGTTTAACAAACAAAAACTTAGGAACTGCAATACGGCTTCGCGTTCCAGGTATTCTCTTTGTACTCATAATAGTATTTACAGTAGGCTACCTTGTAACCAAAATATATTCTCAAGAAAAAAATGGAGTGTAAATATGAAAAAGGTATTTCACATTCTAAATACTGGAAATTTTTCAGGCGCGGAACACGTAGTGTTAACTATAATTCAATTAGAAAATGATGTTGAGCATGTATATGTTTCACCTGATGGTCCAATATCTGAAGTTTTATCGAAGAATAATATTAAACATTTGAAAATTTCCAAGTTATCTTATTTCAATTTGAAAAAAATAATTAAATTTGAAAAGCCAGATGTTGTTCATGCACATGATTTCAAGGCAAGCATCTTAGCGTCATTATTATCAAGAGTTATTCATAAACAAAAAGGTATAATTGTTTCTCACTTACACAAAAACGATCCACAAGTTAAAAAAATTAGTTTAAAATCAATTTTATATGCAATTTCTTTATTATTTATCGATAAGACTCTGGTAGTTTCAAAAGCAGTCATTGATGAATATGTATTCCATGGATTGCTTAAAAGAAAAGCGTTGGTTCTCGGTAACGTTGTTGAAACAAAAAAAATTGTAAGCGAAGCACAAAAATATAAACTCGATAAATTTGATATTAGTTACATTGCAAGAATATCAGATGAAAAAAACCCTGAAAGATTTATTAAGATAATAAAAATGGTAAAACATTATTTACCCAACATTAAGGTTTGTTGGGTTGGTAGCGGTGATTTAGAAGCACAAATGCGTGAAAAAATTATTTCTGAAAATCTTTCTGAAAATATAGATATGGTTGGATTTAAAACTAATCCATATCCATATATTTTCAACTCAAAGATAGGTATCTTAACTTCAAAGTGGGAAGGTTTTGGACTGGGCGTATTGGAATCAATGTTGATGTCAAAACCAATTGTTGCAACACCTGTGGGTGGACTACCAAAACTAGTTAATTCTCAAAATGGCATTCTTTCAGATGATGATAATGTGTTAGTAAGAGAAATTGTAGAATTGCTTTCTGATGAAGAATACTATAAAAAAAAGTCAGTTGCTTCAAGATTAAAAGCTACCAAATTAAATGACATTAATCGTTATCAGCGTACATTGCAAATTGCATATGATATTCAGCTTAAATGAGATGTTTTGTTGTATACAGCATGGATTTTATGTTTTCGAAAATTGATAATAAACGAAACTAGTTATCAAATCTAAATTTAATGCCTTTCTTGTAAGATAATTTTTCAAAGGATAAGTACAGCGCCAATAAATATACAATACATAAAATGCTATATATTTGAATTGGTTGGTCTAAATATATTAAATACGTTTTCTCAGAGCCACCTTTAATTAGGTTACCAAAAATCGGAGAGTAATTTTAAATGAATGATAAAATTTCTGTTATAATTCCTGTTTATCAAGAAAAATTAACACATATAGAACAAAGTATTAATTCTATCAAAAATCAGACGTATTCAAATATGGAAATATTAGTTGGATTAGATGATCCAACTAATATTTTGGCGATTGAATATTTAACGCGGCAAGAAAAAAACAATGATAATTTTCGATTATACATAAATTATGAAAATCTTGGATTAGCTGAAAATCTTAATAAATTAATTCAAAAATCAACTGGTAAATATGTGGCGAGAATGGATGCCGATGATATAGCAGAAAAAAATAGGTTGGAAAAGCAGTATAAGTTTCTAATCGAAAATAATCTTAATTTCGTATCGGGTGCATACGATTCTATTGATGAAAGTGGGAATATTATTAAGATAAGCCGTAAGCGCGATCTATTCAATTTGGATATCCGGAGTATTGAAAAGTACGGGAACATCTTAGCTCATCCATTGTGGCTGGTATCTAGAAATATTTTAAATAATTTAAAATATCGAAAAGTTGAACCTGCTGAGGACTATGATTTAATTGCTCGGGCAATGTTAGATAGTAATGTGAAATTTGGTTATTTGGGCGAATCGTTACTAAAATATAGAATACGCGTAAAAAGTGAATCTCATCGAAATCCTGTTAAATCAATAATTATGGCTAAAAGGGTATCTAACGCAATCAGGAACCAACAATCAACGAATATTGAAGAATTAAATTTTTATGAAGAAAAAAGCAAAGTTGGTACAAAAATTATTAAGTTGCTTGGTGTTATATATTTAATTAGATATAGGCTAGTTAGGATTTATATTGAAAATTTACGAAAAAATGATTGCTACAATTCTCACGAAAATTAGGTTTAAATTACTATTGGAGTGACTATCAGCATTTCAATAAATAGAGTGAACATTTGAAATGATAGGAAAAATACAAGATCTAATATATTTAATATGAAAGAATGTTGTGCATAAGTCAGTAGTTTGGACTATTTTGTTCTAAGGCTGATTAGTTCATTTTCATTTTTCAATTGGCAATACTGATTTTGTCAATGTCGAACCAATTAATATATCTGTATGTATCTAAAATTAAACGGGAAGCAGATGAAAATCGAAATTGGCAAAAAATTTCACGCTTTAATAGTGAGTAAGAACTTTCAATATCTGCATTATTGTATGGACAAAGTAACAATCGATGATTTGAGTTCGATTGGATATCAGATGTCTTTAATAATAAAAAAGCTCTTATACTTTATTATCTTGGATTATACCCTAGAAATAATGCTGTCCAAATTTTAACATATGAGTTAATATAAGTGTTGATATAAATGTATTTAAAAAAATCTATATAATAAAAGCAAATTATCACAAATAAGAAAGTTTGGATTAAGTAAATGGCAGAAAAATCACATCTCCACTATGCGCTTCTTAATATGGGCGCGAGTGGTGGTAGTGCAGTTTTAAAAATTATACTTGGATTTGTTTCGCGTACTATTTTTATTCAAATTCTTGGTACTGAATTATTAGGACTTAATGGGCTACTAACAAGCATATTGGTAACACTCTCACTAGCTGAAATGGGGATTGGAAATGCGATAGTGTATTCACTTTATCATCCGGTTTCTACGGGAAATTGGACTGTTGTAAAGTCCATTATGAAGCTTTACAGAACAGTTTATCGTGTTTTAGCAGGTATAGTCTTAGTTATTGGCCTGGCATTAATACCGTTTTTACCGTTAATAGCCGGAAAACCAATAGAAAATTTGACACTTTATTATTGTATTTTGTTATTTAACAGTGTTGTTAGTTATTTGTTGACGTATAATAGATCATTGATTATTGCAAACGAACGTAATTATATCGTAGTCACGGTCGATTTTTTGAGCTATTTAGCTACTGTATTATTACAAATATTCACACTGTTTTTCTGGAAAAATTATGCATGTTATTTACTTTTACAAGTAGTTTTTACAATAATGGGCAACATTGTTCTAACAATTATTGTTAAGAAAAACTACTATGAAAAATTTGACAAAATAAAAACTGCACGTATTCCGGAGCCTATAATCACAAAACTCAAAAGAAATGTTATCGGTACATTTGCTAATAAAGTGGGAGACGTTGTGGTAAACGGCACCGGTAATATCTTGATTTCAATGTTTATCAGTTTAGTTACAGTTGGTTTATATAGTAACTATCAACTTGTAATTTATTCAGTTCAAACAGTAATGTTTAATGTTTCAAGTGCAATGACTTCTACAATTGGTAATATTGTCGCTGTAAATAAGGATGGCGAAGACGGAATAAAGTTATTCTTTAAACATCAATTTATGAACTATACGATGATATTTTTTGCTTCTGCATGTATTTTGGGAAGTCTGCCTTATTTTATTCAATTGTGGATAGGTGGCAAGTATTTAATGCCCAATTATGTCATTATTATGATGGTAGAAATTTTTGTGATTAATTCTCTTAGGCATACATGTCTGGTTTTTCTCGATGCTTACGGGTTGGCCTATGAACAGAGATTAAAACCATTTTTGGAGGCAGTATTGAATTTATCGCTTTCATTAATTCTTTTAGTCATATTCAAGATGGGTATTTTAAGCATATTAATCTCGTCGGCTATTACAAGTTTTTTTGTTGCTACTGTATATGAAGCATATGTGGTATTCCACTTTGGATTTAAGAAAAATGTTATTCTTTTCTATAAAAGATATTTTAGAATAATTTTAGAAGTATCATTGAATTTGAGTATTGTTTACTTTATTACTCACACATTAAGAATTTTTAACCTGAATGATATGTTACTTTTTCTGTTAAGTCTGGCGTTATCATTTGTTACTACTCTAATAATATATTTGTTGTTTAACTTGAAAAATGGTGAATTCAAGCAGCTTTACAAACAGGTCATTAGACAATTTAAAAGATCATAGGTCATAGAATTTTAAGTTATATTTTCCAATAAATAATTTAGTGTTGAATTAATTAGGCTGTTTTTTGATTGGCAATATTGAATTTCATGTTTTAATAGTGAGTGAAAGCTTTCGATTTTTATACTTATCGTAAGAGAAGTATATCGTTGAATATGATGCTGGATTATAACGTTGCAAATGGCTGTTTGAACTAAAAATTATCAAACATCATGTAGAAAAAGTAGCCTCGTGATGCTACATGCTCTCGACACATTTTTGAACCTAATTGAAGTCAGTATTTTTAAAATTTCGTTTTCTTCTTTTAACGTATTGACTTCGTCATGAGTGACTGACTGGCGATTAACGTCAGTCCCAACGAGTTGAGTGTTTTAATCTAATACATAACGATTTCAACAACTAATGATTGGGTTTTGTTGGGTATCACCTAGCTTTCATAATCAAAAAATCTTTTACACGATTATCTTGATTATCTGGGATAACACACTAGAAATATAATAATCCGATTTTTCAGTATACGAGAATTTAAGTTACTTAATACTAACTATTTTCTGTTAGTATCTGCAGTGGAGGTATATGTATGTGTGCAAATCTGGATTTCTAAAAAGTGCTTTTTGGCATGGATATCGAGTTCATGGAACACATTTTTGTGTATTATCTTACATACTGTCTATATAATCCCAATACGTTGATATTATTAAATAAATTAATAATAAAAAAATTTATGTTAAAAAATAAAATTCTACAAGTGTTGTAGCTTATTATGTTAATGATCACAATGTAATAACAAGAGTCTGAATTGACGAACACAAAAATTGAATAAATTTTTTAACTTCAATCAATAATAAAGAGAAATTTTTTACAGGTGTGCATTTATGATAAACGAAGTATCAAAATATATTTTGACAGGATTTGCTCCAAATTATTATTGGAGACTAAGAAAGTACATGATTGAGCATTCAAAGTACAATATTTTTGCACAAATTTCACGTTTTTTAGTTCGTCGTATGGAATATAAAAATGGATCATCAATTGGGGGGACATTTGGATCGGGGGTTGAATTTAAAACAATACCTAATTTACCACACGGATTAGTTGGAATATTTATCCACCCTTCAGTCAATGTTGGAAAAAATGTTACGATATACCAGCAAGTAACCATTGGAGAAAATGGTTTTGGCAGTGAATCCGCAGTAATTGGTGATAATGTAGTGATTGGTGCGGGTGCGAAAATTATTGGACCAGTAAATATTGGTGACGATGTTATCATTGGGGCTAATGCAGTTGTGACAAAAGATATACCTAAAAACCAAGTTGTTGGCGGTATACCTGCAAAATTTCTATATAGTAAATAGGTAGTTGGTATTGTAATTATCAAATACTTCTTAATCGTCTATGACAATCCCATTACAATCACGTATAATAAAAATAATAGTGTAAAACGTGATGGGAGCGTTGGGATTGGGTTAATGGTTAAGCGGAATTCAAATATTGAGCTATTGCGACCAGTCGCAATGGTATTTATTACGGCGCATCATTTTGCTCAGAAGTCAATAAATTGGACTATTTTTATTCAGTTACTTAGGCGACATTTGAGATACGATTGCGATTATAAAAATTGATATACCAACCAATGGCTGCTTGGACTTCAGTTAATGTTTGGTATGCCTTCAAATAAACCTCTTCACGCTTCAATATTGAATGAAACGCTTCCATAAGGCCATTATCGTACGGATGGCCTTTGAGTGAATATGAATGTTTCAAGCCATAATTTTGGCATTTAATATTAAACTCAGCACTCGTGTATTGTGACCCCATATCTGAATGAATAATGAGTGGCTTTCGATGCTTATCTAAAGCCATCTGTAAGGAACTTGTGGCTAGCTCGGCTGTCATTGTATCGCCAATTTTATAGCCCAATACTTTTCTCTTCTCAGGATCCAAAACGGTCGCTAAATAGACCCATCTGTGATTAGTCAACTGAATATAAGTGATATCTGTTTGCCAAACACCACTCAAATCATGCAAGTGTCTAATCAGATTGGGCTTTTGATCGACCGTCACCACAGTTTTTGGCTTGCGATAACGTTTTTGCATGCGTGATCTAATCCCTAATTCACGCATTAATTTGAGTGTCATATATTCAGATATTTTTGGACAGTCATTGTTTAGGTGACTATAAGCAGCAATACGACGATAGCCATAAAATTTAAAGGTTTTCCAAACGTCTAAAATATAAGGTTTCAGGGATTCTCTACGTTTTTCTTGTCGACTGGGCTGCCAATGGCGCCAATTGTAATAGGTACTAGATTTGATTTTAAGTGCACTTAAAATACGCACAAGCGCGTAGCCTTGTGCTAAAAATTGATTAACTAGCGGCAATCCCACATTACGGACTATTTTTTGGCTAGTAAGATGGCCGCTCAATGCCTGTCAGGCTATGCGTGATAAAATTTCGTTTTCTTCCTCCAAAATAGCGAGGCGCTTCTCTAGTTGCTTGACGTCTTTTAAAGTCTTTGACTGACCCTTGATCATGATTGGGGTAGCTTGCTTAACCCAAATAGCAATAGAATCTTTTGATGGTCCAAATTCTTCTGCTAATGATTTGAGTGAACGGCCTTCTTGGTGAAGTTTAACCAATGAATCTTTGAAATCTTGTGAATAACGAATTGACATAAAAATACTCCTATACTTTCATTTTACGGACTGAATAAAAATAGTCCATTTTTTTAGTATAAGAGCATTGAGCTGTGGAAGGTAAACGCGGTTCTGAATGTCTCTTAAAATCTGTCTCAAATATTGACTTCAATCCATATTGGAATCTACCATTGTTATATGTACACCTTGCTATCGGGAGTGCTTGTTTGGTCGTGAAAAAGTCGGGAAAAGTTATCCCTTTTGCAGTCGTATCAAGAGATGGTATAATAATAAAGTTATATTTACGACTAGGAGATGAACAATGCCGATTAAATTAATTGCTTCTGATATGGATGGTACATTTTTAACTGCTAATGATATGTATAATCAAGCACGATTTGAGCGTGTATTGTCCGAAATGACGAAACGAGATATGAAGTTCGTAGCAGCTTCAGGCCGCCAAGTCAAAAATTTGCAACAATTATTCGCACCCACAATTGCTAAAGGATACGCTTTGGACTTTGTTGGCTCAAATGGTGCGGTTGTTGCTACAAGTGAACAACAACTTTATTCAGTTCATTTATCAGCAGAACAATTAGCCAAGGTCATTGATTGGAATGCAAAAAATCCAGAATCTGCTGAAAATATTATTATTATGACTGGCGATAATGCAACCTATGTTTCTAATCATGCCACTGGCCCTGTGGCTAAAATGGTGTTCCAATTCTATCCAAACGTTAAACAAGTTGAAAAATTAATGTCGGTTGATGACCATATTTTGGAGATCACTTTTGTATGGCCAAATGATGAAGTACAACAACATGTGGCTGCGCTACGTGAAGTCTTTGGTAATGAGTTACATGCTACTGGTTCTGGTTTTGGTTCAGTGGATGTTTTAGGGCGCGGCGTTGACAAGGCAACAGGACTGCAAGTGCTGCAAGACTACTATGATGTGCTGGACGATGAAGTGATGGTCTTTGGTGACAATGGCAATGATTTAGAGATGTTGACTAAATATGAGAATGGCTTTGTGATGCCTAACGCTGAGGCATTTATGCAAGACGCTGTGACAAAAAAAGCCGCTGACGTGAACGTCAACGACGGCGTTTTGAAAACAATCGAAAATTATTTAGGGATTTAATTAATGTTTTTTGGTGATCCAAAGCGATTAATTAAAATAGCAACAGCGACACCAATAAAAGTATCCACAATTCGTTCAAAAACATAGACGATCGTGGCGCCAGATGGAATATTTAAGGAAATCATCAACAAAGCTGCCATGGCGCCAATTACACCACTGTTGTAATCGAATCCGTCAAGCAAAACAATCGCGATAATGACCAGTAATGGTAACAGAATCATCGAAGTCCAAGGTGCGTGGTTCGTCTCTTCGTGTACAATAAAATAAATAAGAGCGAAACCGCCACCTAACGTATTTGAGATAAGTCTTACTTTAGCAAAGTTAAGGGTTTTGTCCCAACTTTCTCGCAAAGCAAAAACTGCAGCTAAAGCTGCTACAAATGGCGGCCGATTAAAAAAGTAAAAAGATGTGATGATGAGCATGACAGCGAAAGCTGTTTTTAGTGTTCGTAAACCTAAACGAAATTTTCCTATTTGCATAAATTTCTCCAATGAATATTTTGTTATTTTATCACAACTTTGTGATACTATCTAGGTAGGTTGTTTAGACAATCAAAAACACGCTTTAGAAAGGAATGACAAAATGTCAAACCCAACCCTTGATTTACTGAATCAACATATGTCGATACGTGCTTTCACTGACGAACCTGTCACAGATGAGCAAGTACAGAAGATTTTTCATGCAGCAGTTGCTGGACCAAACATGAATAATTATCAACCGGTCACCTTTATTGAAATTACTTCACAGCAGCTAAAGGCAGAAATCACTGCTCAAGTGGGCATGAAATATATTGAAACTGCTGCGCGTTACTTTGTTGTAGCAGTGGATTACAATAAGGACCTCATCGGATTGACACCAGAAGAAAAATCGTTAGCTGAGAATAATATACAGCGTTATAATGTGCTTGAAGGCGGCATCATTAGTGCTGGCATTGCGTTAGGGCGTGCACAAGTAGCAGCGGAATCCCTTGGGTTAGGTAGTGTCACTATGGCTGGCGCCATGAAAGCATTTGAGCTTTATGAATCAGAACTCAATCTACCTAAGTATGTGAAAGCAGTTATGGGGTTCTCTATTGGTTATCCGGCGCAAAACCCCGGTATTAAGCCAAAACTTGATTTAGATGGTGTTTTGATGAAAGATGGTTATCATCAAGAACAAATGGTTACAGCAGTGATGCGATATGATAAAATCATGACGGATTATTATGCGCAACGTGGTGTGACGCGTTCGTGGATTAGCAACAACGTTAGAATGCTAACAGCCAATCGTGATACATCTGAATTGACACAATACACTCAGAATAAAGGCTTTAATTTAAAATAAGTTTTTATTTAAAACAAAATGAAAGCGGTTACAAAATGACATTAGTAATATTAGAAGCGGCATTACACGATAAAATTTGGGGTGGTACAGCCTTAAAAGATTTTCATTTTCCTATTAAGGGCGATCATGTTGGTGAAGCATGGGCTATTGCTGCCCATAAAAATGGTGAGTCAACCATCAAGGATGGTCCGTTTGCTGGACAAACACTAACGCAACTATGGCAGGATAATCCTAATCTTTTTGGTGGGCATGAGGCAAATGAAGCTTTTCCATTGTTAATTAAAATTCTTGATGCACACCAAGATTTATCAATTCAAGTTCACCCAAACGATACACAATCACGTGAAAAATACGGAAAAACTGAATGCTGGTACATTTTAGATGCGACCCCAAATGCGAAAATTTATTATGGACATTATGCGCAAAGTCGTGATGAACTAAAGGCGATGGTTGAAAAAGAAGATTGGGAGCATATGCTTCGAACTGTTCCTGTTAAAAGGGGGGATTTCTTCTATGTTCCCGCAGGCACTTTTCATGCGCTGGGAGCAGGAATTGTCGCTTTAGAAACGCAGCAAAGTTCCGATACAACGTATCGCTTTTATGACTTTGACCGTGTTGATGCCACGACAGGACAAAAGCGTGATTTGCAGATTGCAGATGCACTTGATGTTACGACTGTGCCACATCATGATCCTGTTTTAAAGCAAACAACCACTATTGTGGATCAAACGATTGTGACGCGATTGGTAACCTCTGTGAAGTTTACTGTTGAAAAATTATCTGTTCGTGGTTTATCGCAGTTTAATTTGTCACATCATTATGAATTATTTACAGTAATAGATGGTGCTGGTCGTGTTAACCAGACTGCTGTTAAAAAAGGTGATAGTTTTATTCTTTTTGATGATGAATCCATATCTTACGCATTAGACGGCGACATGACAATCATTAAAAGCTTCGTCACCAAAGATGATAATCCAGATCAACGATTTTAAATGTAAACATGTTGAAAGGATTTTATGAAAGTTATTCTACTTTTTTGTAAACAAATATGAAAGCGTTTACTTTTTTGTTCTGATACATTATAATATGATTTGTAAACAATAACTAAATTGTTATTGTGTAAGCGTTTACAAAATGGTTTCATTTCGCTATAATCATTAAAGTAAACAATTTATTGAGAAGGAGATTTCCTAAATGGTTAATTTAATTATTGCCAGCCATGGGGACTTTGCAAAAGGCATTTTGATGTCAGGATCAATGATTTTCGGTGAACAAGAAAACGTTGAAGTTGTGACATTCTTACCTAATGAAGGCCCCGATGATTTGGATCGGCACTACCAAGAAGCATTGTCGAAGTTCAACAATGATGACGAAGTACTATTCTTGGTTGATTTATGGGGCGGTTCACCCTTTAATCGTGCCAGTTTGATTCAAAAGCAAAACCCAGATAACATGGCTATTGTGTCAGGTTTGAACTTGCCAATGCTAATTGAGGCTTATGGTGGACGTTTGAGTCAAACAAAAGCTGCTGATCTGGCAAAGTATTTGGTGCCGGTAGCTCGCGAGGGCGTTAAGTCTGTGCCAGAGTTCCAAGAAGCTGCACCAGCTGCAAGCAAAGAAAAGTCGACAGTTGGCCTTAAAGAGGGTCACATTAATATTAAGTTGGCTCGTTTGGATACGCGTTTATTGCATGGACAAGTTGCTACTGCTTGGACGCCTGATTCAAAGGCAAACCGCATTATTGTTGTCTCTGATGCAGTTGCCAAAGATGAGCTACGTAAGAGCCTAATCCAACAAGCTGCGCCTAATGGTGTTCAAGCAAATATTGTACCAGTCAGCAAAATGATTGAAGTTGCCAAAGATGATCGTTTTGGTGGTGTTGATGCATTCCTCTTGTTTGAAACAGTGGAAGATGTCTTAAGGGCTGTTGAAGGCGGTGTACCATTGAAGTCACTTAACGTCGGTTCTATGGCACACTCAGAAGGAAAAACAATGGTTAACAAGGTTTTGTCAATGGATAAAACTGACGTTGCTGCTTTCGAAAAGTTACGTGATTTAGGTGTCGAATTTGATGTCCGTAAGGTCCCAAATGACAGTAAGGCGAACTTGTTTGATTTGATCAAGAAAGCAAATGTTAAATAACATTAAAATGTTTAATTAAGAAAGGTGTCTAAATATGTCTACTATTGCGATAATTTTAGTCGTAATCATTGCCTTCTTTGCAGGTTTGGAAGGTATTTTGGATCAATTTCAGATTCATCAGCCACTAGTATCAGCGACTTTGATTGGCTTGGTTACAGGTCATTTAACAGCCGGTATCATCTTGGGTGGAACCTTGCAAATGATTGCGCTGGGTTGGGCTAACATCGGTGCTGCTGTGGCGCCTGATGTTGCTTTAGCTTCTGTTGCATCTTCAATTATTATGGTCAAAGGTGGCGACTTCTCTGGAACAGGGATATCAGTTGCCGTTGCAACGGCTATTCCGTTGGCTGTTGCTGGTTTGTTCCTAACAATGGTCGTTCGTACCATTGCCGTTGGTTTAACTCACGGTGCCGATGCGGCTGCCAAAGAAGGTAAGTTCCGCACGATTGAAACGCTTCACTTGTTTGGCTTGCTACTACAAGGATTGCGTATTGCTATTCCAGCCGCAATTTTGATTGCTGTACCTGCTGCAGCTGTTAAGAGTGCTTTGACTTCAATGCCTGAGTGGTTAACTGGTGGTATGGCCATTGGTGGTGGTATGGTTGTTGCCGTTGGTTATGCTTTGGTAATTAACATGATGGCTACGCGTGAAGTTTGGCCATTCTTCGCCATTGGTTTCGCATTGGCCGCTGTTAGCCAATTAACTCTAATTGCTCTTGGTGCCATTGGTGTTGCGATTGCCTTGATTTACATCAACCTATCAAAGATGGGCGGTAATGGTGGCGGTTCAAACGGCGGCGGTTCAAACGGTGGCAACGACCCAGTCGGCGACATCTTGAACGAGTATTAGAAAGGAGCAACATGATGGCTGCAGAAAAAATCGAATTAACGCAAAAAGATCGTTTGTCAGTTGCTTGGCGCTCACAGTTCTTGCAAGGTTCATGGAACTATGAACGTATGCAAAACGTTGGTTGGGCTTACGCCATGATTCCAGCGATTAAAAAATTATATAAGTCAAAAGAAGACCGTGCCAGCGCATTGAAGCGACACTTGGAATTCTTTAACACACATCCCTATGTTGCCTCACCAATTATTGGTGTTACGTTGGCATTGGAAGAAGAACGTGCCAATGGTGCACCAATTGATGATACTGCGATTCAAGGTGTTAAGGTTGGTATGATGGGACCTTTGGCCGGAATAGGTGATCCAGTCTTCTGGTTTACTGTACGACCAATTCTCGGTGCCTTAGGCGCTTCACTTGCCATGAGTGGTAATATTCTTGGTCCTATCTTGTTCTTCGTTTTGTGGAACGTTATTCGTATGGCATTCTTGTGGTATACGCAAGAATTCGGTTACAAAGCTGGAAGTGCTATTACACAAGATTTGTCTGGTGGTTTGTTGAAAGACATTACTAAGGGTGCTTCAATTCTTGGTATGTTCATCTTGGCTGTGCTGGTTGAGCGTTGGGTATCAATTAAGTTTGTCCTAGAATTGCCTGCTAAAAAGTTAGCAAAGGGTGCTTATATCAACTTCCCTAACGGACCAGTTTCTGGTGAGCAGTTGCAAAAGATTTTAGGTGAACAAGCATCAGGTTTGTCATTGACAAAAGTTGTCCCTAACACTTTGCAAGCTAATTTAGATAGTTTGATTCCTGGATTGATGGGATTGCTATTGACTTTCTTAGCAATGTGGTTGTTGAAGAAAAAGGTATCACCAATCGTGATGATCATTGGTATCTTTATCTTTGGTATCGCAATGCATGCCTTCCACATCATGTAAAAATTTTGACAAAAAGTGCTCGCCTTATTGATGAGCACTTTTGTCAGTACATACGTTTAATGGAGTAGATTATGGTACAATCTTTAAACAAGACAGCAGAATTAACAACTCAGGGTGTTTCTTATCTAGGTATGGGTGCAAAGTACGGACACTTTTTAATTGGCGATCAAGCTTTCGAATTTTTTAATGAAAATAATGTCGCTGATTACATCCAAATTCCGTGGACTAATGTTAAAGCTGTTTATGCACAAGTCAGCAAGAATCATATTGGGCGTCGCTTTAGGGTAACCACCGACAGTGGTAATTTTGATTTTTCGGCAAAGGAATCTGGTAAGGTGCTCAAAGTTATGAGAGAACATCTCGGAGATGAAAAAGTGTTGCGTCAACCGACGCTATGGCGTAGTGTGTTAGCACGCTTTAAGAAACGGAAGGACGTTTGAGACGTCAGTAGGACACTAAATGAAGCAATTACAAAAAAGTAAAATTATACGATATTTTACGATTATTCTGGCCTTAGAAATTGTGGCTGTTAGCATTAACTTTTTCTATGCACCTGCAAAGGTTGCTGCCGGTGGCGCCACAGGATTTGCCATTTTGGTCAATGAATTAACCGGCGTCGATCGCGCCATTACGGTATTAGTAGTTAATATCATCATGATTGTTTTGGCAGCAATTTTTTTGGATCGTGGTACCACGGCTCGTATTACGCTAGGTAGTTTTTTATTGCCTGTTTTACTGAAAATTACACCTAGTTTTCAAATTTTAACAGATCGTACCTTAGCTGTTTTGGTTGGTGGCAGTATTTTCGCTGTTGGGGTCGCGCTTTTGTATCGTATTGATGCTTCGAGTGGCGGTACAGCGGTTCCGCCGATGATTCTAAAAAAATATTTTCGTATTAAACCAGCCTTATCTCTACTAGCAATTGACACGGTAGTGTCATTGGGCAATTTAGTGACACAGGGGCTTGAAGCGCTTATTTTAGCATTGTTTTCTTTGGTAATCACGGCGTTTGTGATGAATTATATTGAGACAGGTTTAGACCGACGCAAAATGGTTTATATTACGACTAATGAGCGAATTGACGAATTAAAACAGTATTTATTAGACGGTGACAAAGGTTTTACGATTATGGATGTCAGAGGCGGTTACATGGGTGACGGTCGAGAAATGCTAATGGTTGTCTTGGACAATCAAGAATACAATCATTTTCTACGAGGCATTCACGAGGTTGATCCCGAGGCGTTCACAATTGCGTATGATATTAGTGAAGCGCATGGGGGCACATTTCTGTAAGGGCATGATTAGCAATTCATGTCTTTTTTTGTTTTTTATAAATATGCTAAGATGTTTAATGAGGAAAAATATTATGAAATCCGAAATCACATTTTTGACTGATGAGGACATTGCACAAGCAACAGCGTTATATATTGACGTATTTTCGAAGGCGCCTTGGTGTGAGCAGAATGACTATGATGATATTTTTCGTTACATCACCCGCCTTTTAGAAATGAATACCAATCGATGCTATGTTTATAAAAAATCTGACCACATCATAGCTTTGGCACTGGGATATGTGAAACCTTGGCATTTGGGTGTTGAATATCAGTTGGATAATTTTTTTGTTGATGCGAACTATCAAGGACAAGGTGTTGGAACTGAATTACTCGCTTCAATCAAAAATGATTTGATACAAAATGACATTCCTGCCATTATTTTAGAGACAGAAATGCATACGCCAGCTGAAAAATTTTACAGGCGTAATGGATTTGAGGGACTAGCGCAGCAACGTTCATTGGCATTAATTTGTCAATTAATTTAATAGCTACTGAATCAAGATACAAATTTTTGACTTCGATGATGTAATCTTAATAAAAATTGTGATAATATAAAATCACGTGTGAATTTTTTAATTTAGAGATTGAGGTCACTATATGTCATCTTTTAAAAGTATAATTTGTGGTATTATCAGTGCAACTTTGTTTGGCATTAGTGGCATATTGGCTAGTATTTTATTTCGGCAAGCGGCCGTGGCGCCAGAATGGCTGGTAGGCGTGAGAATGCTGTGTGCAGGGGCGGTTTTGCTTTGTATGCTGACCTTATTTACTAAAGAGGCTGTTTTTTCGGTTTGGCAACATACATATACAGCACTTTTGGTCGTTTTGTTTGGTCTTTTTGGTGTGTTGCTGGCGCAATCAAGTTTCTTTTTGTCGGTTTATTATGGGGATGCAGCCACTGCAACGGTCTTGCAATCGTTAGGACCAGCAATTATTGTTGTGTTGATGAGTATATATAGTAAACGTTGGCCATCACGCCTTGAGTTTGTTGCGATTATTTTGGCATTATTGGGTGTCTTTTTATTGGTGACGAATGGTGATATTACTCATCTAAAAATTAATCCAAAAGCGCTTTATTGGGGTGTTATTTCAGCATTTGGTTTGGTGGGGTATACTTTGATCCCAAAACCGCTGTTACATCAAACGCCACCTTTAGTGATTGTGGGTTGGGGATTATTAATAGGTGGACTGGTCGCTAATCTCATACATCCAGTGTGGCGTATTGCGAGTGGTGTTAACTTGCAAGATATCTGGATTGTTATCGCAATTGTCATATTTGGGACGTTGATACCGTATGCGTTGTATGTCATGAGTTTAGCTGGATTAAAGCCATCGTCTGCTAGTTTGCTAGGTACCATTGAACCTTTGGTAGCAACGACCTTATCGGTGACATTACTAGGGACGCGCTTGAGGGGGTTTTAACTAATTGGCATTTTACTTATTTTGTCAACAATTTTGTTGATTAGTTTACCGCTGAAAAAAATTTTTACAAATAGAATAATGACTCGTGGGTGACGTGATGACCGACGAGTTTTTTATTTAAAAATAGAGGCTGAATTTTGATATTTTGAATCAAAAAATGTTGACATTTGTGACCAGCGTGATATACTTATAGTTGTAGTTAGCACTCACATATAAAGAGTGCTAAAATGAAAAAATCTCGGAGGTATGAATCCATGTTGAAGCCATTAGGTGATCGTGTGATTATTGGAGTAACGGAAGCTGCAGAACAAACTGTCGGTGGGATTGTGTTGGCAAGTAATGCCAAAGACAAGCCTGTTACTGGTAAAGTTGTAGCTGCGGGAACGGGTTATGTCTTGAATGATGGCACAATTCGTGATTTGACAGTTAAAGTAGGCGATGAAGTCTTGTTTGATAAGTATGCTGGGCAAGAAGTGTCATTTGAAGGGCAAGATTATTTGTCACTCCATGAAAAAGACATTGTTGCAATCGTTGAATAATAATCAAATCAAAGGAGATAGTTAAATCATGGCTAAAGAATTAAAGTTTTCAGAAGACGCACGTTCTAAGATGAAGGCCGGCGTTGATAAGTTAGCTGATACAGTTAAAACAACAATTGGACCTAAAGGTCGCAATGTGGTCTTAGAGCAATCTTATGGTGCACCAACCATTACTAACGATGGTGTGACAATCGCCAAGGCAATTGAATTAGAAGATCACTTTGAAAATATGGGTGCTAAGTTAGTTGCTGAAGTTGCTTCAAAAACTAACGACATCGCTGGTGATGGTACAACAACAGCCACAGTTTTGACGCAAGCTATTGTTGGCGAAGGCCTAAAAAACGTGACAGCAGGTGCTAATCCTGTTGGTATTCGTACTGGTATTGAAAAAGCAACGGCAGCAGCAGTTGCTAAGTTGCACGAAATGTCACATACTGTCAATACAAAAGATGAAATTGCTCAAATTGCGTCGATTTCAGCTGCTAATGAAGAAGTCGGTCATTTGATTGCTGAAGCGATGGACAAAGTTGGTAACGACGGTGTCATTACGATTGAAGAATCAAAGGGTATTGAAACAACATTGGATGTTGTTGAAGGTATGCAATTTGACCGTGGCTACATGTCACAATATATGGTCACTGATAATGATAAGATGGAAGCTAACTTGGACAATCCATATATCTTGATTACTGACAAGAAGATTAGCAATATTCAAGACATTTTACCAGTTCTACAAAGCGTTGTGGAACAAGGTCGTGCATTGTTGATTATTGCTGATGATATTACTGGTGAAGCATTGCCAACATTGGTTTTGAACAAGATGCGTGGTACATTCAACGTTGTAGCTGTAAAAGCACCTGGATTTGGTGACCGTCGTAAGGCACAGCTTGAAGATATTGCCATTTTGACTGGTGGTACAGTAATTACTGATGATCTTGGCCTGAACTTGAAAGATGTTACAATCGAACAACTTGGATCAGCTGCTAAGGTTAATGTTACTAAGGACAATACAACTATTGTTGAAGGTGCTGGCGATAAGCAAGCCACAGCAGAACGTGTAGCGACTTTGAAACAACAAATTTCAGAAACAACTTCTGACTTTGACCGTGAAAAGCTACAAGAACGTTTGGCAAAGCTAGCTGGTGGTGTTGCCGTCATTAATGTTGGTGCAGCCACAGAAACTGAATTGAAAGAACGTAAGTATCGTATCGAAGATGCTTTGAATGCGACACGTGCTGCCGTTGAAGAAGGTTTCGTTGCTGGTGGTGGTACGGCTTTGGTTAACGCAATCTCAGCTGTTGAGGCATTGTCTGAAACTGGTGATGTGCAAACTGGTATTAACACAGTGATTAAGGCGCTTGAATCACCAGTTCGCCAAATTGCTGAAAACGCAGGTTTGGAAGGCTCAGTGATCGTCAACAAGCTTAAAGATCAAAAAGAAGGCTTTGGTTACAATGCTGCTACTGACGAGTGGGTTGACATGGTTGCTGCTGGTATCGTTGATCCAACCAAGGTGACGCGTTCAGCTTTGCAAAATGCCGCCTCAGTGTCAGCCTTGTTGCTAACGACTGAAGCAGTTGTTGCAGAACAACCTAAAGAAGAAGCACCTGCAATGCCACAAGGTGGTATGCCAGGTATGATGTAAGCATTTAATTAAGAATCAACCTATACTTAGGTTGATTCTTTTTATATGCAAATATAATTGACAAAAGTATCTAAAAGATATACTATGTTTTAAGTATCTAAAAGATATAATAAAGGAGGGCATTATGTATGAATTATATATATTAGGTCAATTATTGTATGCTGATCATTCTGCATATAAATTACGATTTATACTTGAAAATATTTTAGGCGCAAACCGTAAAGTTAGCTTTGGGGTACTATATCCATTATTAGAAAAAATGGAAACCGCTGGCAAATTAATGATAATAGAAGACCCACATAGCAGGAAAAAAATACACGTTACAGCAGTAGGACGTGATCGGTTTTTTGAGTTGATGCGTGAACCAGTGAAAAATAATGCACATATGGACGAAGTTTATTTATTTAAACTCACTAGTTTGTGCTTAGTTGATAGCAAATTGGCACAACAAATAATAGCTGATTTTCGTGCAGAAAAACAAGCGCAACGTGACCGCTACACAGAAAATATTAGTCAATTAATGCTCAAGCACGCTGATGCATCTTTTTTTAAATCGGCTTTGCAAGCAAATAAATTGCAAGCGGCCTTAGCAAATACCTATTTAGATTATGTTGACATGATTGAAAGAGAGTTAGAATAATGCAAAATTCAGGACACGAAAAAACAAACCCTAAGCGCTGGTTAGCGTTAATTGCAATTTCACTTGGGGTGTTTATGGCTTTGATTGACACGACAGTTGTCAATGTTGCTTTACCTAGTATTCAAACCAGTTTGAATGCGTCATATTCAGATTTACAATGGGTCATTTCCTCATATACAATAGTTTTTTCAGTGTTATTGTTAATTTGGGCAAAATTAGGTGATTTATATGGTCGTAAATTGATGTTCATGGTTGGACTGGTCATTTTCACGATTGGTTCAGGGCTTGACGCTGCATCAACGACCATTGGCATGTTACATATTTTCCGTGCTGTCCAAGCTATTGGGGGATCTGCACTCATGTCACTATCATTTGCTTTAATTGGCACAAGTTTTGATGGTAAAGAGCGTGGCATTGCTTTAGGCATTTTGAGTTCAATTATTGGTCTTTCAACTGCTTCGGGTCCACTGTTAGGTGGCTGGCTTGTTGATGCGTTTTCATGGCAATCTATTTTCACAATTAATTTACCGGTTGGTGTCGTAACAATAATTTTGGCATGGCTTTTTATTTCTAACAAACAGGCCCACCGTGCTAGTGGCCAAGTCGATTTTTTGGGTATGCTATTATCTGCTGGGACAATCTTTTCTTTGGTTTTTGGTTTAGTTCAAAAGGAAATGCACACTGATTGGGGTTGGGGTGAGCTTCAAGTGGCTGGCTACTTGGCTACTGCCGTTGTCTTGTTTGCATTGTTCATTTGGCGACAAAAAACTGCTAAAAATCCCATGATGGATTTGAGCATGTTCAAATCATCTTCATTTACAGGAGCAGTTATTATTGCCTTTTTCTTGGGTGCTGGTTTGTATGGCTTTTTTGCTTATCTTTCTACCTTTATGCAGAACTATGTCGGCTATACAGCTTGGCAAACTGGGTTGCGTCAAGCAACTATATCAGGTTTCTCACTGATTTTAGGACCAATCGCTGGTATGTTGACAAATCGTTTACGACATGGCTATATGCTGGCATTTTCAGCTTTCTTTATAGGGATTGGCTTGTTTACCTTGAGCGCATTGACGAGCGAGACAGCGACATTTGCTGATTTCTGGCTTGCATTTATTATTATTGGTATTGGAGGTGGCTCAATAAATCCGCCAATGACAACAGCGGCGATGTCGTCGGTCCAACCTTATCAAATGGGGATGGCTTCGGGAATGATTTCGACTTTCATGCAAGTTGGCGTTAGTTTTGGTGTGGTGTTCCAAGGATTGCGATTAGCCGATGGCTACCAATCGGGTTTGGCGCATCATTTTGTTACTTTAAGTCATGTACCCAGTGCTATCATTACGGCGTTACACAAAGTCTTGGTTGAGGCAGGTCCTTTTTCCGGACATGCGATTATTACTGGCAAGCGCATTTTAGCTACGCCTTATGCCCATGAATTAGAATTAGCAGTTCGACAAGCATTTGATTATGGTTTCATTAATGTCATTCGTCTGGATGCAATTCTGTTGATAATTGGTGGTGTGGTAGCTGCGGTTATGATTAAAACAGGTGGCAATCGTCCTTCATAAGAATACAAAATAAAAACACGGCATACCGGAAGATAAACACCCGATATGTCGCGTTTTTATTTATTTTAAAGATTGAAAAATGGTCATCGAAATTAACAGCATGTTCTTTTTAACAATACAGGTATTAAGGATAACCGTAGCCGTTCCAATTTTTCTTTTAGCGACATGCCAAATTTTCGCTCCTTAATCCAAACATTAAGCCAATGCACCCATTGGGTCCCAAGGGGCGAGCAATTTTGGCGTAGCGTTATCATAAATATCGACTAAGTCAGCGCCGAGGAATTCTTTTTTAACGACAACTTGATAGGCATACTCACTCATCCATTCGTCAGACATTGTGAAATATCCTTTTTTACCGGCTTTTTCACCCCATGAATTTTCGACTTTCCACTTGGTTGGTTGACCATTTTCGTCAAAATCAACACCGGTCAATACCATGGCGTGTGTCATTAAACTTTCGCCATAGTCAAGGCGTTGGGCCTTTGTCATCGTTGAATCAATGTCAAATAGCGCGTCAGTTGCAAAGACGCCGTCCGCCATCAAACCATTGTCGCGATCTACTTGTGGTCCCATATCAACACCAAACCAGACGCTTTGACCTGCCTTCAATTGTGCAATAGCAAGTGATTTCATTTTATCAATAGTCACGTTGAGATGTTTAACTTCTCGTCCACCCACAACATTGCCTAGCATATCAACATTATAAGTGGCATTAAATGGCTTGTCATTTGTGGGTGCATTAATAATTGAAACGTAATTGCTCAAATCCCAACCAACAAATTTATCAAAATATGTTTTTGGTGTCAAATCATGCTCGATGTGGAAGTTCTTTGATTCATCACGATATTCAAAGTCAAATTTGACTGGTGGTTCACCAAAGGTAATTGACAAAACGCGGTAAACATTTGCCAACATTTTTTGACGTGTATTTGCAATTTCTTGCTCACCGGCGTGATTAGCTACCAGTTCACGCAAAATAACAGCATCGTGGCGCAGAAGTGTGTTGAATGTCGTGTTAAACTCTTTTGACGCAGAAGAAGCTTGTGACTCTGGATAAGCTGATTGTGGGACGACACCATACTTGTCGATGATGGCAACAATCATATCCCATTGACCGCCATCTTGTTGTGGTGTGACTAATAGAAAAGCAACGCGACGTGAATCTAGTGGCTCATTGGCAGTATTTAAAATATTCTCATAAAAGTAATTAGCTTTTTCAAATTTATCCCAGAAGAAAGTATAACTTTGAGACAATTGGAACTCGTCGCTGATATGAAACATATCTTTCATATCATGACGCATAGTATTCAAAGCAGCGAACATCCAGCAACGACCAGATTGCTTTTGATTCGCTACTTTTCCTGTATCAAGGTCAATGGCAAAAGTTGGAACATTGGCATTAACAACTTCTTGATTGTAACTTGCATTGTTAATACCATTTTTGGTGACGGCACGGCGAACAACTGCATTTTGTGATGTTGCTGTTGCTTCACGGAATTGTGCAATTGATTGCGTTGTGATTTCTGAAGACATAATGAACTCCTTTTTAATAATAAGTCCAATATAGCGCTTTTTAAAGCGCGCTTCAAGGGACGGTGTCAGCAATTTGTTGTGTGGTATGATAATTACCGAGGTAATATACAATGACTTTTTATTCTGCCAAGTATTTGGCACAACAAACTAACATTAATGATACAATCGGCATTTATTTGATGGTGATTGCTTTTGTGTTCATGGCTGTTGGTGCAGTGGCGTTTTTGCGTAATCGTATGCAAACACGTTATCGTGATTTAAGTATTATTGCGTTGTTATTGTTTCTTTTTTTGGCAGGTGCCCGCTATACGGACTATCAGCAAGCAAAATCACGTGATGATCAACAAACGCAAATGGCATCATTTGTTAATGAATTTGCGACAGAACAAGGCATTGCAAAAGATAAGATATTTTTTAACACACAAGTCGTTAGCGATGGCATGATTGTGAAGATGTCTCAGAAGTATTACCACGTCACTATCAGCGCCGATCAGCAATCATATAGTTTAACGCGCGCTTATCTAGTTAATCCGGAAGTGAAGGTTGTCAAATGAGTATTTATTTACCAATTTTAACGAAACTTGCCATTGGTCTATTTGCCTTAATCGTACAAATCAATATTATGGGCAAGGGAAATTTAGCGCCAACCAGTGCACTTGATCAAGTGCAAAACTATGTTTTAGGTGGCATCATTGGTGCTGTCATTTACTCCGACACTATCACTGTTTTTCAATTCACCATTGTGCTAATCATTTGGACAATGTTGGTGATGACGGTCAAATTCATGAAAGAACATAATCGCTTCGTCAAACTTCTGATTGATGGTCAACCTAAAGTAGTGGTGGATCATGGTGAAGTAGCTATTAAAAATGTGTTGCGTGCTGGCTTATCAGCAAATGATTTGATGTTTAAATTACGCGCACAGAGTGTGTACGATTTGTCAAAAGTTAAGCGCGCTGTTCTAGAGCAGAATGGTCAACTAACAGTGATTCTTGAAGGCGAAGAAAATATGAAGTATCCCATCATTTTTGATGGTCAAATCAACACAGATTTACTTGATTTAATTGGTCGCGATGCAGAACGGTTGACAGACGAGGTCAAGCGACAAGGATATGAACAAGTCAGTGATATTTTTGTTGGCGAGTATCTTGACGGACAGGTACGTTTAACACCATACGAACGTCATTAAAGTGTAAACGCTTGCATTTTAGGCTAAAAAGTATCATGATTAGCTTATAAGAAGGTGCAACAAATGACAAAACAAGTAGGATTAACGGATAAGCAACAACTGACGGCACTGACACATGCTGCAGAAAGTGCCCAATTACCCTTTTTAGCTGAAAGTCAAGATGAGCTAAGAATTTGGATTGACCATGACGAGAATATTTTTGTCGCCATTAAAGGCGGGCCAACAGGTTTTCAGGCAGATCTTTTATTTGGTGATGTTGGTATTATGATTCTAAAGAAAAATCTCGAACTACCCACGGAAGCTGACTTGTTAGCCTTTATGTCACTTATTACTAATGACGATGTGCAAGATTTTCTCTTAGGATATGTTTTGGAAGCGCCTAAAAAAGGACGAGACGCTTATTTTCAAGCCTTAGATCAGCAATTTGATGATTTTGTCGCGACACTTTAATTGTGTCGCGTTTTTATTTTCTGATACAATGAGTATCAGAGGATTTTTGAAATGATGACACCAAAACAATTTTTAGATTTAGTTGAAATTCGCGTGGTGATTCCCAGTGTTGCGCCGCTTTTAGTCGGATTGGTGTACAGTCAATGGCAGTATAGCAGATTAAATTGGTTAAACGCTGCATTGCTGATTATTGCGACTGTCAGTGTTCATCTTGCAGTGAATACGTTCAATCGCTATGAAGATAATAAGCGACAAAAAGCAAACGACTTTTTGAGGGAACAAGCTGCTGGTGAGGTGATCACTGATAAACAAGTTTTACATGTTGCCATGTGGTTGGCGCTGATTGCTGTTGTAGCAGGCATTACAGTCGCGTTGTTGACTGACTACGTGACATGGATTATTGGTATTTTGAGTTTTGTGATTGGTTATTTGTATTCTGCTGGCCCAAAGCCAATTACCAATACACCGTTTGGTGAAATTGTCTCAGGTATTACAATGGGCTACTTTATATTTGTGGCACAAGTGTACGTCAACACGAGAATGACACCAACGGTGAGTGTCTTGTTTCAATGGTTTATTGTCAGTTTCCCGTTGGTGATATTTATTGCAGAAATTATGTTCGCGAATAATATTGCCGATCATGATGAGGATGAAAGCAATAATCGGCATACATTGGTGCATTATATGGGGATTGCCTCATCTAAGCGTATGTATGTTTTTTATGCTATTTTGGCGTTTATTGAATTGCTGATTGCTACAATTGTGGGCTGGTTACCAATTACGACATACGCTATGATTGCACTGTTACCAATTGTCTTAAAAAATGCCAAGGGCTTTGTAGACCGCCCAATCAAAAGAGAGACATTTGTTTGGGCCATTAAAAATTTGCTTGTTGTGATGTTGGGGATGACCGTTGTGATTATGGCTGGTATATGGCTATAAAAAAATCTGTGATTATTGATGTGGCCTAAAAAGTTGTTTTAACTTTTTAGACCACATTGTATCTCACAGATTTTTTATTTAAAACGATTTAAATTTTCGACACTATCAACAGTGTATTGTTTTTTCTCTAAATGTTTGATAAGCTTGGCTAACTGTTCACTTTCTGCTTGTAATGGTAATGTGAAAAGTACAGTCAACGGTTCACCTTCAGAGCGAATCGTCAATAAAGATTCGACGTCTGAGTAACGTGTGATAATCTTTGATATTTTACTCAAGTCGCCTTGCTCATTATGCGTTGCCACAGCGATAGCAACACCGCCAGAACGAACAGACCAACTTTGTGATAACAAATCCATTAAAGCATCATGTGTGAAAATGCCATAAAATTGATGATTTTCATCTAAAACAGCGATAAAAGGTAAATCGCGAATGGCAAAAAAAACTTCGTAAAATTTACTGGTTGTGTAAATAAACTTGGTTGAGTTGCGCATAATAGCCGTTGCTGGCAAACTCATATCACCGCCTTTGGCAATGTGTTCAAAGACGTGTTGTTTATAAATGTTCCCACGAAAAAGGCGTCCAGACTCATCTAATATTGGCATGGTGCGTGTGTGAGCATTGTCTGGATTATCGAAAATATCATAAACTTCTTGAATTGTCGTATTTTCGGTCACAGTGGTCAATTGTGATTTAGGGATTACTAAAGATTTTTGAAACATATTCGTGTCCTAATCTAATTTTTTTATCATGAAACCGCCATACAATATGATAACATAAAATCGCTCTGCGCGCGTGGTATACTGGAAGAAGTGAAATTATAGAAAGAAATGGTCATTATGAAATTTATTTTTGGGTTAGGAAACATTGGTGAAAAGTACGATCAGACGCGTCATAACATTGGGTTCATGGCAATTGATGCTTTTGCGGCTGCTCACAATGCAACTTTTACACCAACAAAACAGTTTGCATTGACCGCTAAAATTCAAGTTGATGGTGTGCCGGTCATGCTGGTTAAGCCAACTACTTATATGAATGATTCAGGTAAAGCCGTTCGGGCAATTTTAGATTACTATGATGGTGATGTCACCGATATCATGGTTTTAGCTGATGACATGGATATGCCATTTGGCAAACTGCGTTTTCGTGCCAAAGGATCAGCTGGTGGTCACAATGGGCTCAAAAGTATTATGGCGCACACGGATTCACAAACATTTTTACGTTTAAAATTTGGGTTAGGGCATCCAGAACATGAAAAACAAGTGGTCATCAATTATGTTTTGGGACATTTTTCAAAAGCAGAGTCAGAAATCGTCGAGACAATGCTTGCACGCAGCACGCAGGCCATTTCTGATTGGGTCAACGGGGCAACGATAGCAGAGTTAAGCAATCAATATAACGGGTAAATGAGTTTAGTTAAATATTTAAGTCAAACAGATACAATTCAAACAATTGTCAAACAAGCAACTGGTGCCGCAACACAGTTGCTTTTAGGCGTGAATGGAACAGTAAAAGCAGCAAGCATTGCCGCTATTTTTAATGCTAATCCTCGACAAGTGTTGGTCATTGCCGACACACAAACGCATGCCGAGCAACTTTATTTTGATGTTGCTGCGTTAGTTGAGGATGTATACCAGTTTCCAGCAGAAGAATCAGTGGCAACAGAGATGGCGATTAGTTCGCCAGAATTACGCTTGCAGCGTTTACAAACACTTATGGCGCTCGTGACTGGTCAACCTATGATTGTTGTGACTAATTTAGCGGGTGCAGAGCGTCTACTACCTGATATGGCAACCGTGGCAGCTGCTCGCTTGACGATTCGCGTTGGTGAGACCTATGAATTTTCAGAGATCAAGAACACGTTGATGATGATGGGTTATTCACCAGTCAAGCTCGTACAAACACCCGGTGAGTTTGCGCAACGTGGCTCAATCATTGACATTTATCCGTTAACAGCCAACAATCCGATTCGTTTGGATTTTTTTGATGACGAATTAGATCAATTAAAATATTTTGATGTTACAAGCCAAAAAAGCATTGATAGTTTAGAAGCGGTAACAATTGATCCAGCAACTGACTTTGTTGTGTCAGAGTCACAATATGACCAGGCCAAATTAGCAATTGAAACGGCTTTTAGTGATAATCGTACCCGCCTAAATGGGGCTGATAAAAAACATGCTACTGACGGTTTTGCTTTAACACAACACGTTCTAAACGCTCATGAACGTGGACCAGAATTGTTGCCTTATATGCAGTATTTTTTTAATGGGCAAACAACTTTATTGGATTATTTTCATGATGACGCCTTGATAGTGATTGATGAGTATACACGTCTCACCGAAACAAGATTACAGCAATTAAGTCGTGACCAAGAGTGGATTGATAAACAAATTGAAAGCTTTCAATTATTGCCACACCAAACGTGGCGTGTTGACATTGCTGACCAAATTGCGCATAATCAGCGCACAACTTTATATTTGGCCAACTTTCAACGTGGTTTGAATCGTATTAAATTTGATGCAATGGTTGAAATAACAACGCGACCAGCGAACCAATATTATGGCCAAATCAACGCCCTCAAGAATGATTTAACATACGCACAAGAAGCTGGCACGACAGTCATTTTGATGATTGATGATGCCAAGCAGCGCCATGATTTTGCGTCTTCGCTTGTTGATTTCAAAATACCAATTACTGAAACAACTGAAGTCTTACCTAATCAAGTTCAGATTATGTCTGGGGGCCTGACAGCGGGATTTGAGTGGCCACAGTTGCATTTGACAGTATTCACGCAGCGAGAATTATTTACACAAACACACAAAACAGCACCACGTCAAAGAAAAATTGCTAACGCAGAGCGTTTAAAATCGTATAATGAGTTGAACGTTGGTGATTATGTCGTTCACATTAATCATGGTATTGGACGTTACGAAGGTCTTCAAACCATTGAAGCAGATGGTGGCAAGCAAGATTATCTATCAGTTGCTTATCAACAAAACGCTAAGATTTTCATTCCAGTTACGCAACTAAATTTAATTCAAAAATATATTGGCGCGTCGGATGCCGCTAAGGCACCAAAGCTGAATAAGTTAGGTGGTAGTGAATGGGCTAAAACCAAACGACAAGTTGCGGCAAAAATAGAAGATATTGCGGACGATTTGCTTGAATTATATGCCAAGCGCGAAGCGCAACAAGGATTTGCTTTCCCACCAGACGATACGGCGCAATTGAAGTTTGATACAGCCTTTCGCTATCCTGAAACCCCAGACCAAATTCGCAGTATCGAAGAAATTAAAGCTGATATGCAAAAAATCAGACCAATGGATCGCTTATTGGTCGGAGATGTCGGCTTTGGTAAGACAGAAGTTGCCTTGCGGGCGGTGTTTAAAGCGGCTCATGCTGGCAAACAAGTTGCCTTTTTAGCACCAACAACGATTTTGGTACAGCAACATTATGAAACAATGAAAGCGCGGTTTGACGATTTTCCCGAAATTAGAATTGGCGTACTGAGTCGTTTTCAGACGCCATCTCAAAACAAAGCGGTGATTAGCCAGCTTAAAGCGCATGAATTAGACGTTGTAGTTGGCACGCATCGTTTACTAAGTCAGGATGTTAACTTTTCTGACTTAGGGTTGTTGATTATTGATGAAGAACAACGTTTTGGCGTCAAGCATAAAGAACGCCTCAAGCAGTTGCGTACTAGCGTTGATGTGTTAACATTAACAGCGACGCCGATTCCTCGAACATTGAATATGGCAATGGTTGGGGCACGTGATTTGTCAGTCATTGAGACACCACCAGCTAACCGTTACCCCATTCAGACTTATGTCATGGAAGCTGATTGGACAGTGGTACGTGATGCCATTGAAAAAGAAATTGCTCGTGATGGACAAGTCTTCTATTTGCACAATCGCGTGATGGATTTAGATCGTGTTGTGAGCCAAATTGAAGATCTTGTGCCAAGTGCTAGAGTGGCGGCGATTCATGGTCAAATGTCTGAGACACAATTAGAAAGTATTCTATATGATTTCTTGAATGGCGAATATGATGTTTTGGTGACAACAACCATCATCGAAACTGGTGTTGATATTCCAAACGCCAACACTTTAATTGTGGAAAATGCTGACCACATGGGATTGTCGCAATTGTATCAATTGCGTGGCCGTGTGGGACGATCAACACGACTAGCTTATGCATACTTCACTTATCCATTTACCCGAACACCGTCCGAAGAGGCTGAAAAGCGACTAGAAGCGATTCGTGATTTTACTGAATTGGGCTCTGGTTTTAAAATTGCAATGCGTGATTTGAGCATACGCGGTGCGGGTGATTTATTAGGTAAGCAACAACATGGCTTTATTGACTCTGTGGGTTATGATATGTATACGCAGATGTTGAAAGACACAGTTGCGCAAAAACAAGGACAAGTCATTACTTCAGATCAACCAGAAACAGATGCCGAGCTGATTTTAGGAGTGTTAGCTTATCTACCCGATGATTATGTCAGTGATAATGCACAAAAAATTGAACTTTATACACGAGTACGGCAAGCAAAAACAGACGATGTGTTTGAAGATATTGAAGCTGACATGTTGGACCGATTTGGTGAAATGCCCGATGAAGTGGCTAGGTTATTGTTGGTTGGTCGTATTAAGCAATTGGCTGATCAAGCGCAAATCATCAATATACGGCGTCAACGTAAGCAGTTAGCCATCACATTTAATGCACAAGCCACGACAAAATTGTCAGGTGAGACAATTTTTGAAGCGCTTATCGACGTGCCACTAAAGGCAGCCGTACGCACAGAATCTGGTGACTTGCAGGTGATATTGACCGTTAATGATGTTGCTGAAAGCAGTATATGGCTCAATATTTTGCGTGACTTCTTATTAGTAGTGATTGAAAAAGAACAAAGTGAGCATGAAAAGGAGTAACTTATGCGATTAGATAAATACCTTAAAATTTCTCGTTTAATTAAGCGACGCACCGTTGCAAAAGAAATCGCTGATCAAGGTCGGATTTCAATTAATGGTAAAGTAGCAAAATCTTCAACTGATGTCGCCACTAATGATGAGCTCGAAATTCGTTTTGGTAACAAAACAGTGACGGTTAAAGTGGTGAAAATTGTAGAAACGACCAAAAAAGAAGAATCTGCTGACATGTATGAGGTTTTGCGTGAAACGTATGCGCAAGATTTTCGAGAAATCGGTGACGAAAAGTAAGCAAAATTATTAAACAAGTCTAAAGATTGTTGAAAAGTGTTAAAGAACGTGCGACACTTGTAATAGGTAAAATTCACATGGCGGTTTATAGACAAAAAAAACAATCAAATATTACGCCACTTAATTCAGCAATTGCACGTGAAATTCATAATTCTGAATTGGCTAATGCACAGGCAGCTAAGCATTATCGTAAAGCTCACGCGCGTCGCGAAAAAAACATTTTGTTAATTGGCGCGTTAGTGGCGACTATTTTTGCTGTGCAATTATTGATTGGTCAGGTGAAACTACATGCGGCTAATCAGAAGCTGACTAAGACGCAAGATCGTTTGGAACACGTTCAAAAAACAAATAAGCAGTTAGCAACAAATGTTAAGCGCCTCAAAAACCCCACTTATTTGCAACAATTATTACGCGATAAATATGGTTACTCAAAGCCCGGCGAAATCATTTACAACCTACCTGCAGATAATAACTAGGAGAAGCACCCGAAGGGGTGCCTTTTTCATAACAATGGAAAAAGTTAAACAAGCAATTAAACAAAATTCGTGGCCATCAACGGTTATTGTTGCTGTTTCTGGTGGGGTGGACTCTGTTGTTTTACTCCACGCACTAGCGCAAATGCCAATCCGTATTGTCGTTGCCCACGTCAACTATCATTTGCGTTCAGAGAGCAATGAGGACGCGTCCTTTGTGGCTAAACTAGCCCAAAAAATGAATGTCATTTTTGAACAACGTGACTGGCAAACGATACCTGATCATGCGGTTGAAAAAGAAGCTCGAATTTTTCGCTATGATTTTTTTAATACGTTAGCAAAGCAGTATCAAACAGACACAATCGTAGTGGCGCATCATGCTAATGATCAAGCAGAAACAGTTTTATTAAAAATGATCAGGGGCGGCCAATTGCGTCAAATGTCGGGCATGATGGCAAAAACTAATCACATTATTCGGCCTTTTTTGGCGTTGACAAAACAAGAATTAGTTGCTTATGCCAATCGCAATCAGTTGAAATGGCGAGAAGATGGTACCAACTCGGATCCCAATTACACGCCGAGAAACTTATTGCGAAATGATGTGCTGCCAAAACTCACAACCATTAATGCGCAAGCTGTGCGACATATTAATGATATGGCGCAACAAATTCAAAATCAAGAACGACTAATTGACGAACAAGCTGCCATTTATGCACAAAATATCGTGTCTTGGCATACGATTCCACAGGCATGGCAGGCGCCCACATTAAAATATTGGTTGCAATCACACCAAATATTTAATATTAAAGAGAACCAAATTATGGAAGCGCTTCAGCTGCTTAATAACGATTCAAAACCAAATGGCAGTATCGCTTTGAATCAAGGTGTGCAACTTGTCAAGAGCTATGACCAACTTGGACTACAAAAAGAGCAAAATAGGGGCCAAGTTTTGTCGCCAGTTATGTTAAAATTGAATCAACGGTATTTTTTGGCAAATCAGTCATGGTTATGGACTGATCAAGAGCCAATTCATCAAGATTCCGCTATTGCATTTTCAATGGCCGCAAAAAAGGCAGTGATTTGCTTGCGTTCAGCTAACTCTAGTGATAAAATTGCTCTCATAAACGGCCATAAAAAGTTGAGACGACTAGCAATTGATGAAAAACTAACGTTACAAGAACGGGAAGCAATGTTAGTGCTTACAACGATGAATGATGATATTGTCGCAGTGCGGTTACGCAACAATGAATGGCGTGTCAGTGCAGAATATACTGTTAAACAAAATACGCAGCCAAATTGGCTTGTATGGCGAATTGAGGAAACATAAGTGGATAACGATATAGAAGAAGTCTTGTATGATCAGGCAAGCATTCAGCAAGCAGCGCAGCGTCTAGGTAAGCAAATTACTGAAGACTACGCGGGCGAGCGTCCCTTGTTCTTGTCAGTGTTGAAAGGTGCTTACCTCTGGACGGCTGATTTGATCCGTGAGGTTGATTTATACGCAGAATTAGAATTTATTAAAATTTCTAGTTATCATGGCGGTGTTGCAAGTACTGATGAGATTACATTGGTGACAGACATTAGGTCAGATGTTCAGAATCGTGATGTGATTATTTTAGAAGATATTGTCGATACTGGTCAATCATTGCTGTTTATGAAAGACTTACTTGCTAAACGAGGCGCACGATCAATTAAAGTTGCAACCCTATTGGACAAAAAAGAGGGGCGTAAAGTTGAAGTAACGGCTGATTATATTGGCTTTGATGTCCGTAATCAGTTTGTTGTCGGATATGGTCTAGATTACAAAGACTTTTATCGAAACTTACCGTACGTTGGTATTTTGAAAAAAGAAGTTTACACCAAATAGAAATTGAGGAATTACAATGAAAAATAACAAAGGCGGTTTCTTTCGAAATAGCATTTTCTACGTCTTTATCTTCCTTGTTGTTGTTGGCATGTTTTATGGCTTGTTCGGTAACGACAAGTCAACAACTAAAACCTTAACATCAAGTGAATTTATTAAGGCGCTGAATGACAAAGAAATCAAATCGATTACAGTGCAACCCGGTAACAGCATTTATAATATTACTGGTACTTATAAAAAAGCACAAACAGCTTCTAAAGATAGCGGTATTAGCTTCTTACAGCCAACTCAAAAGGTGACAAAATTCACGTCAACTTTGCTGCCTAACGACGCTTCACTAAAGGAAGTTACGCAAGCTGCAACTAAGACGAAGACAGAATTAGTTACAAAGCAGGCTGAAAATTCTGGTTTCTGGTTAAACTTGTTGGTATCACTTATTCCAGTGTTGCTAATTGTGGCTGTCTTCTATGTCATGATGAATCAAGCTGGTGGCGGTAAAGGTGGTCAAGGTGGTATGATGAGCTTTGGCAAGTCAAAAGCCAAGCCATCAGATCCCAAAGACAATAAAGTTCGCTTTGCCGATGTCGCTGGTGCAGAAGAAGAAAAGCAAGAACTGGTTGAAGTTGTTGAATTCTTGAAATCACCAAAGAAATTCGTGAGTTTAGGTGCTCGTATACCAAAGGGTGTTCTTTTGGAAGGACCTCCGGGAACTGGTAAAACATTACTTGCTAAGGCTGTTGCTGGTGAAGCCAGTGTGCCATTCTTCTCAATGTCTGGTTCAGACTTCGTGGAAATGTTTGTTGGTGTTGGTGCTTCACGTGTTCGTGACTTGTTTGAAAACGCTAAGAAGTCAGCCCCAGCAATTATTTTCATTGATGAAATTGATGCTGTTGGTCGTCGCCGTGGTACTGGAATGGGTGGCGGTAACGATGAACGTGAACAAACTTTGAACCAAATTTTGATTGAAATGGATGGGTTTGAAGGTTCAGAAGGTGTAATTATTTTGGCCTCTACCAACCGTTCAGATGTATTGGATCCGGCTTTGCTTCGTTCTGGCCGATTTGATCGTAAGATTTTGGTTGGCGCACCAGATGTTAAAGGCCGTGAAGCAATTTTGAATGTTCACGCCAAAAATAAGCCATTGGCTGACAACGTTGATTTGAAAGCGATTGCGCAACAGACACCGGGATATGTTGGTGCCGACTTAGAAAACTTGTTGAACGAAGCAGCGTTGTTAGCAGCTCGTCGCAATAAGAAAAAGGTTGACGCTGCTGATATTGATGAAGCGGAAGATCGTATTTTCCAAGGTCCAGCGAAAACAAATCGTGGTATGTCAGAATCAGAACGACGTACAACCGCTTATCACGAAGCGGGGCATGCGTTGGTTGGGTTGGTCCGTTCAGAAGCTTCAGTTGTTCGTAAGGTAACAATCGTGCCACGTGGCCGCATTGGTGGTTATGCCCTAATGACGCCGAAAAATGATCGTTATAATTTGAAGTATTCTGAAGCGAAGGAACAATTAGCTGGTTTGATGGGTGGACGTGCTGCCGAAATCTTCATGTTTAATGAAGCAAGTTCGGGGGCTTCCAACGATTTCCAGCAAGCAACAGGATTGGCACGTCAAATGGTAACCGCTTTTGGTATGTCAGATAAGTTAGGTATGGTACAACTTGAAGGTAATGCCAGTGTTGGTTATGCTGATCAAGGTGGTAATCGCGCTTATTCTGAAGAAACAGCGCGTCTGATTGATGAAGAAGTTCGTCGTTTGGCGCAAGAGGCTTTCAACGATGCGTTAACAATTTTGCAAGAGCATAAAGATAAGCTAACTGCTATTGCTGAAGCGTTGCTTGAAGTTGAAACGTTGGACGAAAGACAAATTAAAGACATTTATGAAACGGGTGAATTTACGCGTAAAGATGTCCAAGATGATGATCAATTGGCAACGGCTAAGTCGTTTGAAGAAGCCAAAGCTGCTGCTGATGCTAAGGATTCTCAAGCTGAAGAAAAGTATGAACATCCAGACAGTGAGTCAAAAGATGATGATACAACCTCCGATTCAGAAGTTGTTGAAGTACCTGATGATGCACCTGCTGATGACAATCATGATAAAAATTAGTAAAATAGAAGTTGACCGTTGGGTCGACTTTTTTATTTGAAGTTAAGGAAAATAATTAAATGGCTGATCAGTTTATTAAGGCAATTACAAAAAATAACGATTTTCGTGCATTTGCTGTAAATGGGACAAATTTGGTCCGAGAAGCAGCACAAACTCATAATACAACGCGTATTGCTTCCGTTGTTTTGGGACGTGGTTTATTAGCGTCGACGTTGATGGCGCAGGCTGTTTTAAAAGGAGAAGAACGTCTCTCAATTCAGCTCAATGGACGTGGTCCAATTGGCAATGTTGTGGTAGAAGCTGACGCTAAAGGTAGTGTACGTGGGTATGTGACTAATCCGCAACTGGATGCGATTGTAACTGATTCTGGACAATTGGATGTTGCCCAAGCGGTCGGGCACAATGGTGTTTTGCAAGTTACCAAATTTGCACCATACGCCAATCCGTATATTGGACAGAGTCAACTGGTGAGTGGTGAAATTGGTGATGATTTTACCTACTATTTGGCACAGTCTGAACAGATTCCATCAGCAATTGGTGTTTCGGTTTACATGAACGAAGATGATACTGTTGGTGTGGCGGGTGGCTTTTTAGTACAAGCATTACCAGACGCCAGCGATGCGTCTATTGATCAGCTTGAAAAAGGACTGGCTAACATGCGGCCGCTGTCTGATATGCTGTCAGATGGGTACACACCGCTAAACATTTTAGAAGAAATATTTGGAAAAGGTGAAGTTAATATTTTGCAAACAGCCGGTGTTGGTTTAGCAGCAGAGCCACCAAAATCAGCCTACGCTAAGATGTTAGCTACGTTACCGGCAGCAGAAATAAAAGCCATGATTGATGAAGATGATGGTGCAGAAGTTGTTGGTAAGTTTTCAGGTAAACGTTACTTTTTTACTGCGACAGAATTACAAGAAATTTTGCAACAAATTGAAGAAAATAACGCATAATTTTGAGATTATGTCGTTTTTTTGGTATGATATTTAATTAGTGGGAGTGCGTTCAAAAAGCGCTCATCAGGGAAGGATTTTATACGAATGGCTGAAGAAAAAGCCCTTAATGATCAAATGTTAGCCCGTCGTCAGAAGTTAGCGACTCTTGTTGATGATTTACATTTAGATCCATTTGGCAAACGATTCGAACGCTCAGCAAAAGCGCAAGAATTGCATGATTTGTACGATAATAGTACTTTAGAAGAACTTGAAGCAGGACAACATGAGGTGACGATTGCTGGCCGTATGGTGGCTAAGCGTGGTGCCGGTAAAGTTATTTTTGCGGACTTTCGCGATGTGTCAGGCAAAATTCAAGTTTATGCTAAGCGCGATGACTTAGGCGAAAATTACCCAATTATTAAGCGCGCTGACTTGGGCGATTTTCTTGGTATTAAGGGTATCATGATGAAGACGGAAGCCGGCGAATTAACGGTTTTGGCAACGCATTTGACACACCTATCAAAGGCGTTGCGTCCAATGCCTGACAAGTTCCATGGTATTTCAGATGTCGAAACACGCTACCGTAAGCGCTATTTGGATTTGATTGCTAATGAGGAATCATTCAAAAAGTTCCAGCAACGGTCACACATTATATCAGCCATTCGCGCTTACATGGACAAAAATGAGTTCTTGGAAGTGGAGACACCAATTCTACAAACAGAAGCTGGTGGCGCTGCCGCTCGTCCATTTATCACACATCACAACGCTTTGAACATTGATATGTATATGCGTATTGCCACAGAACTTTATTTGAAGCGCTTGGTTGTTGGTGGTATGGAACGTGTTTATGAAATTGGACGTATTTTCCGAAATGAAGGGATGGATCCTAAGCATAATCCTGAATTTACGACGATGGAATCGTATGCCTCTTATTGGGATTTCACTGATGTCATGAATGAAACCGAAGGTATTTTTAAGGCAGCCGCAAGCGTTGTTTCTGATGACCTAAAAATCACGTACCAGGGTACTGAAATTGATTTATCAAAGAACTTTGAACGTGCACATATGATTGACTTGATTAAAGATCGCACAGGTGTTGATTTTTGGCAAGATATGTCGGTCGAAGAGGCACAAAAATTGGCTGATGAACATCATGTTAAGTACGAAAAGTATTGGGCAGTTGGTCACATCATCAATGCATTCTTTGAGGAATTTGTTGAAGATACTTTAGTTCAGCCAACGTTTGTCTATGGTCATCCTGTTGAAGTCTCACCACTAGCAAAGCGCAATGCTGACGATTCACGTTTCACCGACCGTTTTGAGTTGTTCATCATGGGTGGTGAATACGCCAATGCCTTTACTGAATTAAATGATCCAATCGATCAACGTGCACGTTTTGAGGCACAAGCAGCCGAGCGTGAAAATGGTAACGATGAGGCCGAGGGTATTGATGAAGACTTTATTGAGGCTTTGGAATACGGTATGCCACCGACGGGTGGATTGGGTGTTGGTATTGATCGTTTGATTATGCTATTGACTGATTCAGACACAATTCGTGATGTGGTTTTGTTCCCAACAATGCGTCCAGAATAAATGAATCATTCGATTTATTAGAACGTTTTATGAGAAAAGTATTGACAAATTGCTGCACAATTAGTTATAATTATTAAGTTGTGTCAGCAATGTTATTCCGACTTAGCTCAGTTGGTAGAGCACCTGACTGTTAATCAGGTTGTCGCCGGTTCGAGCCCGGCAGTCGGAGTTTTATGAGAAGTAAACCGCTTGGTTTACTTCTTTTTTCAACTAATAAATAGTTGACATGAAGGGTTGTTCATGGCATAATAAAATAGTTGTGTTAAGCAACAAATGTCATTCCGACTTAGCTCAGTTGGTAGAGCACCTGACTGTTAATCAGGTTGTCGCCGGTTCGAGCCCGGCAGTCGGAGTCATGCCGACGTAGCTCAGTTGGTAGAGCACGGGTATCGTAAACCTGGGGTCGGAGGTTCGAATCCTCTCGTCGGCATATCTACTTATAAATTTATAATCATAAACATGCCCAACTTCTTGTAAATTGAGAAGTTGGGCATGTTTTATACTTACCTAAATCAACAACGAAAGCACCATTAAGAATTGTTGTTGTGGATTGTTCATGATATTGCTTTTCTCTGAATATTCACTGCAAAATTTACCAACTAGCTTTTACTAAAATATTTGTTTGGAATAAAACGCAGTGATCATTTAAGTTGTTGGTTGACATTAGAATGAATGGGATGTAGTATTATCTATAACGATTTTTAGAGTGAAACGAATTGAACAGGAAAGTAACAGTTTATCAAAGCCAAGAAAGCTAACGGGAGATGTGAGTTAGCGTGCGTGCGATTGTGAAAATGACCTGTGATTGGTGCAGACGAATCGGTTTACTGTTTAGTTTGCAACGATTTGGCCCCCGTTAACGGGCACACCATTCGGCTAGGATCATTTCCCGATGCCCGATGGTTAGTGAGCAACTATTTGGTAACAAATAGTCCAAACTCAGAATGGTATCGCGCTTATGGTAAGCCGCTTCTGTATTTATAAAGTACAGAAGCGGCTTTTTTGATTGAAAAATAGCTCGTTCATCGCCATTCTAAAAATCAGGAATTATCATTTAGAGAAAACAGGGAGAAATACGTATCATGAGTAAAACAATTAAATGGGTTGTTGGTGGTGTGGCGGTCGTCGCTATCGCCGGTATTGCCTATGCCAGCTTTGGTCCACAGACCAAAAGTAAAGATCAAGAGACACTGACAGTTGGTATCATGGCAGGCGATAAACGCACAGACAAGCAATGGAAAATTATAAAAAATAATGCCAAAAAAGAAGGATTGACCTTAAAAATAAAAACGTTCACTGATTATACACAACCTAACGCTGCGTTAACATCAGGCGATATTGATGCAAATGCGTTTCAGCATTATATCTTTTTGAATGATTGGAACAAGAGCCATAAGTCTAATATTGTACCTGTGGGGGAAACAATTTTAGTGGCTGGTCGCTTATATTCCGACAAGCACAAATCAATTAAAGATATTCCAGAAAATGGAACGGTTGGTATTTCTAATAGTAAGGTCACTCAAGGCAGATCTTTGTTGGTATTGCAATCTGCAGGATTGATTAAAATAGCCAGTAATGTAAAAGATCCCACGGTTAAAGATATCGTTGAGAATAAGAAGAATCTGAAATTTAAAGAATTAGCAACTGATCAATTGGTTAGAACTTTGCCGGAAGTAGATGTTGCCTCAATTGATCCTAGCTTTATCGTCGGATCTGGTCGATCCATTAAGTCAGCGATATATGTACAGCCAGTTAATAAGAGTACACATGGCGGCATTAATATTATTGCAACAACAAAAAGCAAGAAAAATAGTGTTGCAATCAAAAAATTTGTTAAAGCGTATCAATCCGATAATGTGGCGGACTATATTGATAACAAAAATGGCACCGGAGAAATTGCTGTTTGGAAGGGCGCACCAAAGGTACAGTGAAATAATGGTGAAGACAAGATGTTAAAGAAATGTTTAAACTTATGCTCTAGATAATCAAATGACACTGTCATCTATAATAATGTTTTTAAAAAGAGACAACCTAATTATTTAGTAACCAGCATTGCATAAATAGTCTGTTAATTAATAGTGATTTATATTTGGAATACTAATATATTGTCTATTTATAAGATTTAAATTAAATTAAAGTTATAATGATAACATAAAAATGTTGACAAACTAATTTGATTAGAGTAAATTGTATCTAACGAAGAAAAGATGAGTAGTATAGGCGCGTTCACAGAGAGTTTACGTTTGGTGGAAGTAAGCAACGCTAATATACGAATAATGGTCTTGGAGTTAATGGTAAGATGAGTGATTGTATCAAAAAATCTATTAGTCTTACTCGGGAGAGCCCGATATCGCGAAACTGATTCTCAAGTAATTTGATGATCAGATTAAGGTGTGCTTTTTAACAGGTGCATGAATGTCAGGTGGTAACACGATTATTTAGTCGTCCTGTAATCTAATTATTTAGATTGCAGGATTTTTTTTGTAAATAATTATTGGTTCGATATTATTATTTCAATCTAATGCATAAAATTCAGGAGAAGTGGTATGCAAAAAATAACGCCAACACGCTTTTATAGTATCACTCGTGCACTTAGCCAGCTACTGGGCTGTGGATTGGTGAAAACACGAATGTGTATTGTTTAATCAGGTACGACACTATTGTTGAAAATTAAAAATATGAGGAAATAAACATGACTGAATTAAATAAAAAATATGCATTTGAAACCTTACAACTTCATGCCGGTCAAGAAAAACCAGATCCTGCTACTGGAGCACGTGCAGTGCCCATTTATCAAACAAGTTCATACGTTTTTAAAAATACTAAGGAAGCAGCCGGACGATTTGCTTTGACAGATGCTGGTAATATTTATGGTCGGTTGACTAATCCTACAAATACAGCCTTTGAAGCACGTATTGCAGCATTGGAAGGTGGGACTGCAGCAATTTCTTTAGCGTCGGGAGCAGCTGCTATTACGGCCGCTATTCTTAATGTAGCCGGTGCCGGTGATCATATTGTGGCGGCGTCAACTTTGTATGGTGGCACAGTAGAACTTTTCTCTGAGACTTTGAAAAAATTAGATATTGATGTTACTTTTGTCGATCCTGATGATCCTAAAAATTTTGAAACAGCTATCAAGACCAATACTAAGGCCATATTTTTCGAGAGTTTAGGTAATCCCAAAATCAACATTATTGATTTCGAAGCGGTTGCTAATATTGCTAAAAAACACCATATTATTTCTATTGTCGATTCAACATTTGCTACACCATTTTTAGTTAGACCTTTTGATTATGGTATTGATGTTGTTGTTCATTCTGCTACTAAGTTTATTGGCGGGCATGGCACAACATTAGGTAGTGTCGTCATAGAAAAGGGTGATTTTGACTATGCTGCAACTGACCGTTATCCTGATTTTACCAATCCAACGCCTTCTTATAATGGAATTGTGTGGGCAGATTTGAAAGGCGGAGCGTTTGTTACTAAAATTCGTGCTGAACATTTACGTGATACTGGAGCGACACTATCCCCTCAATCTGCGTTTTACTTTTTACAAGGCCTAGAGACGCTGTCGTTGCGTATTGAACGCCACATCGAAAATACTCGCAAGATAGTTAATTTTTTGAAAAACCATGAAAAGTTGCTTGGGTTAGTTATCCTGAATTAGACGATTCTCCTTATAAGGCACTATCTGATAAGTACTTTAAAAAAGGATCAGGATCAATTTTTACTTTTGGGTTAAAGGCTGGTGAATCTGGAGCTGAAACGCTAATTAATAATTTAGACATTTTTTCACTTTTAGCAAATGTTGGTGATGCTAAATCGTTGATTATTCATCCAAAGTCGACGACGCATGCCCAATTAAGTGATGAACAATTGGCTGCTGCAGGCATCACACCAGACTTGATTCGAATTTCTATTGGAATTGAAAACGTAGATGATTTGATTAATGCACTTGATGAGGCACTGAGTCAGGTTGACTAAAAAACTCGAAGTCCGATATATAAATACTGAACTAAAAACTGCTTAGTGAGTATTGACGGGTGAGTATATTCAAAAGAATAAGCATGTTTTTGTTTAAATGCAGTTCCAGTGTGTCTTGAAATTAGTTATTAGTTTAGGGCGCATCAGTAATGAAATTAATTTGGTTAAGGATTTTTATACATTTCGGATTGTATATCGAGACATAAAAACAGAATGAGGTGAATTATGACGCAAAAAGTGGCAATTATTACTGGAGCGGGAAGGGGAATTGGAAAAGCGATTGCAGAGCATCTAGCAGCTGAAAATTATTTTGTCGCGGTAGCCGATATTGATGGTGTAACAGCTAAATATGTTTCAGAGCGGCTTAATGCTATTTTTCCACAAGTATCTCGACATTATGTTTTAGATGTAGCTGAACGTGAAGCAGTCTTTAATCTTGTTGATAATGTGGTGGCGGATTTTGGAAGATTAGATGTTTTTATTAACAATGCAGGAATCGCCTATATTAATAATCTTGTTGATAGTGATCCTGATAAAGTGGAAAGATTATTCGATGTTAATCTTAAAGGTACTTTTTGGGGAATACAGGCCGCAGCAAAACAATTTATCAAGCAGGGCGATGGTGGCAGAATAGTTAATGCAGCCTCTTTGGCAGCGGTGGAAGGTTCAGCTTTGCAAGGTGCTTATTCAGCCTCAAAATTTGCTATTAGAGGATTAGGACAATCAGCAGCTAAAGAATTAGCTCAATATGGTATTACGGTAAATGCATATGATCCAGGTATTGTATTGACGCCATTAAGGGATTATATCGATCAAAGAACTGCCCAAATCAAAAATACGACACCAACTGATCAAAGAAAAAGTGTCATTGATGAAATTGCATTGGGTCGACCGGCTAAACTTGACGAGATTGCTGATTTAGTATCATTTTTAGTTTCGAACAAAGCAAAATATATCACTGGACAATCAATATTGATAGATGGTGGTATGCGATTTCATTGAAATTAAATTGTTGATGAAGAATAATTTGAGATTATTTTCAGTTGTAGAGGAGAGTAAATGAGTAAAACAAAAAAATGGATAAGTCTCATTATCGTCATAATTTTTGCATTTATTGCCATTTTTCTTGTGCGAAATCAGACAAGTAGTGGAAACGATAAAAATGAAATAACAATTGGATCGATCGGATCTGATGCTCAAATTTGGAATTATATTGCAAAACTGCCAGAGACAAAACAAAAGGGTATAAAAATCAAGGTAAAAAATTTTACAGACGGTGTATCACTAAATACATCAACTGCTCAAGGAAAAATTGATGTAAACGCCTTCCAATCATACGCATATTTGGCTGCCTATAATAAAAGTAGTACTAAAAACAAATTAGGTGTTATAGGGACAACCTATCTCGAACCAATGGGTATTTATTCAAGTCAATATAAAAAAATCAGTGAAATCCCCGATGGGGCAACAATTGCCATTGCTAATAATGCGGCTAATACTGCTCGTGGATTGCGATTATTAGAGAAAGCAGGCCTTATAACGTTAAAGAGTAGTTTTGGTAGTCTTTCAGGAATAAATGAAATTAAAAGTAATCCTCATGACTTTAAGTTTAAGGAAATTGACGATACAACTGGCCCTCGTGTAATTAAAGATAATACGATTGCTGCTGCACTTATCGGAAACACAGTTGCTTTAGAAGGTAAGCTCAATGTTTTGAAAGATTCGTTATATCATGAAAAGATTGACCAATCTACGAAAGATAATATTAATATTTTGGCAACGGCCAAAAAAAATCAGTCAAATAAAAATTTTAAGAAATTAATTAGTTTATATCATAGTAAAAAAGTTCAAAAGTATATTCGAGATAAGTTTGATGGTACAAAGCTTGAAGTACAAAAACCGGTTACTTATTTGACTAAATAATGCAGATTCCAAACATAGCAATATTGTGATTAATATTCTTTTGAAATATTATATGATAATTTACTGAAATATCAAAAGGAGAAATACATGTATGGTGTTGTAAGTCCAATGTTTGAAGAGGGCAAAACATTGATTAATCGTCTAGCAGAGCGCCAAACTATTGTGATTGCTCATAAAACATTTCATATTGGATATATTGGTCGTGAAAATATTGTCGTCGTCGAGGCTGGAATCGGTAAAGTGGCCGCAGCTATCTCGACTACTCTGTTGCTGTCTAATTTCAAAATTGACAGTATCATCAATGCTGGCTCTGCTGGATCATTGAATAAATATCTGCATGTTCATGATGTTGTCATTGGCAAAGAACTTGTCTATGGTGATGCTGATGCAACTGTATTTGGGTATAGCATTGGACAAATTCCCAAACAGCCCGCCCGTTTTGTTACTAATGAAGCGCTGTCTCAAGGTATATATAAAAGTATAGTAGACCAAGGATTAAAAAAAATTCAAGGACTAATTGTAACAACAGACTTATTTTTGGGGGAAAAGAAAATTAGAGAAAATATTGTTAAGAATTTTCCGGACGGATTGGCCTCTGATATGGAAGGTGCTGCAGTGGCACAAGTTGCTCATCATTTTAAGGTGCCTTACACGGTTCTAAGGGTAATATCTGATGAAGCAACGGATGGTGCTGGAGTTACATTTGATGAAGTGATCGATGAAATTGGTGACGAAGTAGGTAATATTTTGATTAATTATTTTGAATCACTATCTTGAGTTTTTGAATACAATTGTGTATTCATAGATATAAAATCTCTTTGGTAAGGAGCCATACAATTTGTTAATAAATATTTCGATGGAGTGGACGTAAATTGTGTCATTAGTTGGAGAAAGGATGTTTATATTTAGATGGAGTGGACTTATATACAACAAGCGATTCCGCAGTTTGTAGATGCATTTTTGATGACATTGAGATTATCTCTCTTTGGAATCATTGGTGCAATTGTTGTTGGGTTAATTGTCACAATGGTAGATTACTTTAAATTACCGGGAAGGCATTTTGCTAATGGATATCGGAGTATTGCATTAAACACGCCACTGTTAATACAATTATTCTTTATCTACTATGGGCTACCTCCCTTGGGTTTAAAAGTACCGGCTGAACTGACGGCGATTATAGGCCTAACATTTCTAGGTGGTGCTTATATGGCTAAAGTATTCACCGGTGGCATTTTAGCAATTGATAAAATACAAATAGAATCTGGTCATGCAATTGGATTATCCAAGTTTCAGTTAGCCAAGTACGTATTAATACCACAGGGATTATTGTTTTCTCTGCCGGGTGTAGCGGCTAATATCATTTTTTTAATTAAAGAAACATCAATTTTTACAGTGATTGCAGTACCTGAAATTACGAACACAACATTGGATTTAATTGGTCAAAATTATCGCACGGACGAATATTTAACAATGATGATTGTTGCCTATGCAGCTATTTTGGTGCCATTATCAGTCTTGTTAACATTAGCGGAAAGGAAAATAAGACATGTGGCAATCAGCGTTTAAAATATTACTTTCCGGAAATAATGTCACAAGAATACTAGTTGGGTTAGAGACGACAATAGTGATATCCTTTACTTCAATTGTTCTAGGAACACTGATTGGTATTGTATTAGGGTCATTATGGACATTGTCTGGCAAGTGGGTAAAATTAGTTTTTAAAATCTATTTGGAAATCTTCAGAATTATACCGACTATTCCATTATTGTTTTTATTTTATTATATTTTACCTCGTGATTTAGGAGTAAATTTGCCAGCCGTTCAGGTCAGCATTTTGGTATTTGCGCTGTGGTTTGCTGCGGAGTTTTCAGATATTATACGTGGATCCATTCAATCTGTTCCGAGACAACAGAAAGAAAGTGCCTTGGCCCTTGGTTTATCAACTTTTCAAATTTTTCGGTATGTTTTAATTCCTCAGGGCCTTTTGATTGCATTATCTCCTTTTATTAACTTAAGTACGCGCATTATTAAAACAACGTCTATTCTACTTTTGATTTCAGTTACAGACGTAATCACGGTGGGGCAACAAATTATTGAAGCAAATTCCCAAAACACCGTAATCCCAATCTTAATTTATGGCATTATCGCATTATTATATTGGTTAGTAAATGCAGTATTAGGTTATTTAACTGACTATGTGGAAGGAAAACAAATTAATGGTCAATGATGATTTAGTGAAAATTAGCAAATTAAGCAAATTTTATGGTAAAAAACAGGTATTACATAATATTAACTTTTCAATTCCTAAAAACAAAGTAACAGTGTTGTTAGGTCCATCTGGTTCTGGAAAGTCTACACTTATCAGAACACTGAACGGATTGGAACCATTTCAAGCAGGTGCGATTGAAGTTTTTAATCAGGTTATTGATGCACATACCAAAAATGGTTGGCGAGACATTCGAGGAAAAATTGGCATGGTTTTTCAAAGTTATGATTTATTTCCAAATATGTCCGTAATTAAAAATGTCACACTTGGACCAGTAAAAGTACAAAAGAGAAAAGTAAGTGAAGTTTTAACAGCCGCACGTGCACTATTAAAGGAAGTTGGCCTGGCAGAATATGAAAATGTGTATCCTCGAAATCTCTCTGGTGGACAAAAACAAAGAGTCGCAATTGTCAGGGCTTTAATTTTGAGACCGTCGTTAATTTTGTTTGATGAGATTACCGCTTCATTAGATCCAGAAATGGTCAGAGGAGTGCTGGAAATTTTAAAAAAATTAGCTGATGGTAAACTCACTATGGTTGTTGTGACACACGAAATGAATTTTGCACAACAAATTGCAGACCAGGTTGTTTTTTTAGAAGAAGGAAAAATAGTTGAAATTGGTGATGGTCAAGAGTTTTTTGATCAACCAAAAACTTTGAGAGCACAGCAATTTTTGGAAAGTATGTCTTTTTAAATAGATGTAGTGTTTGCAAAAATTTAAAAGTGAATAGGAAGAAAGTAGTATGAATAAAAGATTAAAAAAAATCGCGATTGTGATCACATTAGCGCTTGGCATCATAGGTTTCAATTTTGAGCATAAGATTGTTAACGCAGCAACCAAACAACAGGGTCGTACAATCAAGCAAATTAAAAAATCAGGCAAAATTAAAATTGCTGTCTTTGGAGATTTAAAGCCTTATGGCTGGGTCGATAAGAATGGAAAGCGTCAAGGTTATGATATTGAATTAGCTAAAAAAATAGCTAAGGATCTTGGTGTGAAAGTAAAATATGTTCAAGTGAATGCTAATGCACGAGTTGACGCTTTAAACTCAGGAAAGGTCGATTTAGCTCTTGCTAATTTCACAGTGACACCTGAGCGTAAAGAGGTCATTAGTTTTGCTAAACCTTATATGAAGGTATCAATTGGTGTTGCTTCGAAAAAGACTAGTTTGATTACTAAAGTCAATCAGTTGAAGGGTAAGAATTTAATTGTTAATAAGGGTACAACGGCAGAAACATACTTTACAAAGGAATATACGTCTGCAAAGTTATTGAAATTTGATTCAAAGACACAACAATTTGCTGCATTAAAAGACGGTCGTGCGGATGCAATAACGGATGATAATTCTTATTTGTTTGCTTGGGTTAAGGATCATCCTGACTATAAGGTAGGTATCAAGCAACTAGGTGAACAATCATACATTTCACCAGGCGTTCAAAAAGGAAATAAAAGTGTCTTAAAGTGGACTAACAAAGAAATTAAGAAGTTAAACAAATCGAACTTTTTCAAGAAAGATTATAAAAAAACATTAGCACCATATTTTGGTGATGATGTTAAATCAACTGATATTACTATTGGGAAGTGATGATTTTTGGAGGTCATGGGTAGAAGAAAACAAACGGAGGTATCCATAATGGCACAAAATATTGATCGTTTAAAAAGAAAGCGGCTGCTTTCTTTTTTGTCAGATGCCACTTTTGGTGTTGAAATTGAAGAACATCGTGTGCAGTTATCAACTCAGTCATTATCAAGATATTCACATTCCAACGAATTTGAATCAAGAAGATTTAATCCATATTTTCAAACTGATTTTTCGGAGAGTCAAGAAGAGTTAGTAACAGCTCCACATTCTTCTTCAGCAGAAGCACTTGCACAGTTACATGAGCTTCAGATGATATTAGCGAGCACGTTAAAAAAAGACGAGGTAGTATGGCCACTTTCAATGCCCCCTCACTTGGAAAATGAAGATGTTGATTACTTATTGACACATTTTGAGCGTCCTTGGTACCAAAAATATCGTGATTATTTAACCCAAAAATACGGGCCGTATCAGCATATCATGACTGGGGTGCATGTCAGTATGTCGCTACCAGATGAATTGATTTATTTGTACAGTGGACAAAACAAATTAGTGTCATTCGTGGACGCTAAAAATCGTCTTTATTTCCAGATTGCCAAGCACATTGCTGCCTATCGTTGGCTGTTTACTTTTTTATTTGGTGCTAGTCCTCTGACTGAAAATCAAGATGATAAATTGGTTACAAATCATCCTGATATTGAGCCTGTTCGTTCTTGGCGTTCTAGCAGTTTGGGTTTTACTAATCAATCACATGATCAAATTCAGTATTTAGATTTTGAAAGTTATATTAAACAAATTGATTACTTGGTTGAAAATCATCATTTTTATGAGCAAAGTGAATTTTATGGGCCAGTGAGGTTGAAAGGCAAGGGAGCGGTTAAATCGTTGGTCGACAACGGGACAGATTATTTAGAATTCAGAATTTTTGATACCGACCCGTTTTCAATTGATGGTATATCGCAACGCGCGCTTGATTTTCTCCATCTAATGGTCATTGATTCTGTTGTTAACTCTAAAGACTGGACAAGGGAAGAACTTCACAAATCAGAGGCATGGAATGATGATATTGCGCTTGTTCATCCGAGTGAGTTAATAAAAAACGACGAAATACTTGCGGTATATGAGGACTTGATAACTCGTTTGAGTACCTTGTTAATTGACGTACCAGATTTTTTAAAATCGCGTTTTAAAGAAGCTATTGACTATCTGACTGAAACTTTATCCTCACCAAGGTTAACTGTGGGTGGCAGGTTACAAAAAAAGATTAGTCATGGGTCACTGTCAGAGTTTGCTTTGTATATAGGCAAAAATCGTGCAGAACAGTTGAAAAAAGAGTTCGATTATTTTATCTCAAAAAAGGATTCTCTAAATCGAACTTACGCGCAGGCACTAAAGTTAGGTATTGAAACGGAAAAAATTAATCATTATCAATTATATTTAAAATTTGGTGATAGAAGTCAACTAATTGATCACAATGTGGAACTATCTAATTATTTTGATCAAAACAAAGATATTAATCATTGACAGGTAATGCTATGAATAACCGAATAATTGATATTTCTACAATTAAGACGTTCCTACCAATAATGTTTGGTTATCTAGGTATCGGAGCAGCGTTTGGTATAATGGCGAGAACGGCTGGATTAAATTTAACCGTGATTATGATGATTTCAGCCTTTGTCTATGCTGGATCTGTCCAGTTTGCGCTGATCACCATGCTAACTACTGGGACACCAATACTTACTATATTGATTTCAGTTTTCTTGATTAATTCTCGCATTATTTTGATGAGTTTAACCACTGCTAATTTGCTCAAAGATGAAACTTTACTAAAAAAAATTACTGTGGGATCCTTATTGACAGATGAAACATTTGCAATATCACTCAACCAGACGTTCATAGGAAATAAACCAATAACGGCTGAATGGTTAAACAAAATTAATGTAAGTGCTTATGTTACTTGGCTAATTGCCACCTTGATAGGTGGTATAGCAGGTGGATTGCTAGAAAATGCAGAGAAGTTAGGATTAAACTTTTCGATTACAGCAATGTTCATTGGATTATTGTGGTTACAGGTTGTTTCAGATAAGAATCATCGTCGGATATATCAAGTTTCTATTATTGTAGCTACATTGTTATGTTTTTATTTTGGACTAATTTTTATACCAAAGAATATTTTGATTTTAGTTGTCCCAATTGTCATAAGTTATCTAGGAGCACAATTTGAAAAATGAAGTACAGTAATTTTAATATAGTGGTTATTCTATTGTGTGGTGCAATAACCCTGTCATCCCGTACATTACCATTTGTTTTATTAAACCAACGTCATTTGTCTAAAAAAGTTGAAAAATTTTTAACTATTTTACCAATTACTATTTTGTCAACATTATGGTTTCAAAATCTCTTTGATCAGAGTTCAGGTGTTTTGCCTGAAGTTAATTATGCTAACTTCACAGCGTCGTTACCTACCCTTGTAGTTGCCATTCTATCAAAGGACTTATTGTTGACAATTTTTGTTGGCGTAATTTCCTATGTGCTATTCACAACATTGTTATCATAGTAAAAAAATATAAGAATTAAGTAGTATCTCTACTCAATCAGCGATATATGTACAGCCAGTTAATAAGAGTACACATGGCGGCATTAATATTATTGCAACAACAAAAAGCAAGAAAAATAGTGCTGCAATCAAAAAATTTGTTAAAGCGTATCAATCCGATAATGTGGCGGACTATATTGATAACAAAAGTGGCACCGGAGAAATTGCTGTTTGGAAGGGCGCACCAAAGGTACAATAACTGATTTTTCATTGCTATGCCTATGCAAGCGATTTATCATAAAAAATGGCTTGATAAGTCGTTAGAAATGAACCATCCAAGCATTGCATGAGTTTATGTTGAGTAAAACAATAGCCATAACACTGATATTAGTGTTATGGCTATTGTATGTTGATAAGATATGGCAATTAATTTTGATGAATGAATTGGACACTTGCAGTAGGTACTGTTCTGGTGCTATAAAGACCGCGACCAGCGTTTCCTTCAGAAATTAAGATTGTGCCATCTGAATTAACGTTTTCCACGACAGCAACGTGCCCATAGGTTGCATCTGCACCGTGTAATCCTGCTGAAAATACAGCGACGCTACCCTGTTTGGCTTCTCCGTTAACTTGATACCCTGCTGTTTTTGCTGACTTGGCCCAGTCCTGTGCGTTACCCCAATAATTACCAACCCAGCCTAAACTCGCTTTGACATACCAAGTGCATTGCCCAAATGGTTAGCTATTTTTTGCGTTATTAATATTTTCGTTACGCTTGTCAATAGCTACGAATGCAGCGTCGTGATTGTTTTCTGTATCCGATGTATTGGTTTCTGCTTGTTCATTAACTTTCAATTCGTTTCCAACATATATCCAATGCCCATTTGAGGGGAGACCATTAATTCGGACAATTTCTGAAACTGAGGTATTATTGGCTAGCGCAATATCATAAACGGTTTCACCTCTAACGACACGATGAGTATCTGCACTGACCTCCGTGTTTGACATGGCAAATGCTACGCTCATAGTTGCGGCAGTTAAGAAAATAGTTTTTACAAGTGATGAATTCATACAATGCTCCTTCGTAGTTAATAATCAAAATATATTCTATAATCATGATATAACCTAGATATTGTGAGATTGTGGTTGAATTGTGATTTGTTTGTGATTTTTCTATGTTTAGAAAAAATGGCATTCTTAAAACACACTCAAAATCAACTGCACATTCAAAATAGTCAAAACACTCGCAATCAAATAACCCAGTACAGTCACCCACTTTTGGTTAACAAATCTTGTCGTCATGTAGCGTGTTTTGCTGGTGAAATACACGAGTGGAAACATCGAAAATGGCAACGCTATACTGAGAAAAATTTGTGAGTAAACAATCAGTTGGTCGAGCACACCTTCTTTTGCGCCAAATAAGATCACCAGTAAAATAACAGGGATAATTGCCAAGAGACGCGTGATAACACGTCTTAACCAGAGTGGTAGTTTCAAGTTTGTGAAACCTTCCATGACAATTTGCCCACTTAATGTACCAGTGATGGTGGCGTTTTGACCTGAGGCGAATAAGGCGATAGCAAACAAAGTGCTCAAAAATGGTGACGCAATTTTACCCGCTAAATGGGGATTTTGCAACGCATGGTACAAGTCACTGAAAGCAGATAAATTGGCTTGCGTACCGTAGAACAGGGCAGCGCCAAGAATCAGTAACAAAGAGTTGATAATCAAAGCGACAAGTAAATGAACGTTGGAGTCCCATTTGGAAAATCTCACAGCTTCAGCAACTTGCGCCGGATCGTCGTGGTCAAAACGACGGGTTTGCGACAAAGAGGAATGTAAAAATAAATTATGAGGCATAATTGTGGCACCGATAATACCAAGTGATAGGATTAATTGCGAATGGTGGATTAAGCTAATTTGTGGGCAATAGCCACGTAATAAATCACCTAGTTGCGGTTGTGATAATGCAACTTCGTAAGCAAATACTAAACCAACAGCAAAAATTAAAATAAAAACAATCGCTTCAACGCGTTGAATACCAAATCGTAGCAAAGCGAGTAGCAATAAAACGTCCAAACTAGTAATTAAAATGCCGATAAATAATGGTATTTTAAACAGTAACGTTAATGCAATCGCAGAACCGACTACCGAGGTGATATCGGTTGCCATCATGGCGAGTTCAGATAATAACCACAATAAGATTGCAACGGGACGATTAACGTGCTGACGAATAATTTGTGCCAAATCAAGTTGTGTCACAACACCAAGTTTGGCGGCTAAATATTGCATTAGCATCGCCACTAAAATTGACATCAAAATGACTGACAATAGTAAATAATGATAATGAATACCACCCATTATCGACGTGAGCCAATTGCCCGGATCCATATAACCCACAGCAATTAGAGCGCCGGGGCCACTATAAGCTAAGAATTTTCGCCAAAATGCACTTTCATAAACGCTTGGCACGGTAACAGAATTGTTAATTTCAGAGAGACTTTTCTCAGTCATGAGCCACCTCGTCAGTGGCTAACTGTGCTAAAAAGCTAGAAAAGTCAGGGGAATCGTTAAAAGGTGGCACGACATCATACAATTCGCCGCCAGCACTGCCAAAAGTTTGATAGCCTTGGACATTAATTTCTTCAAGGGTTTCGAGACAATCAGCGACAAATGATGGTGTTACAATCAAGATACGTCGTTTACCGAGTACAGGTAATTGTTGCAAGGTTGGCCGTAGATAAGGTTTTAACCAAGGCATGGGACCAAACTTTGACTGGAATACTTGGGTGACATTGTCGCGGTTGAGTGACGGTACCAATGACATCAAATTTGCGGTTGTGTCCGTACATTGTTGTAAGTATGGATCGCCTTTGCGGACATATGAGCTGGGAATGCCGTGGTAACTGACCAGCAACTGATCATATTTATCAGGATTCCACTGATTAGCCACCGTCTTAACGAGAAGTTGTTGATAACGTTCGTGTTGGTAAAAGTCAGTAATGATTTGTGTGGGAATTCCTGTGGCTTCGACTTGTTCAACAATGGATTTTGTGGTTGTAGTACTGTATTGTGGAAAAAGTGGGAGGACAACGATGTTGTCAACACCGGCGTTTTGTAATTTGTGTAGTTCACCAGCAATACTTGGTTGACCGTAAGTCATGGCATAGCTAACCTGCCAGTCAGGCAAAAGCGCTTGAATTTGTTGTACTTGCAATTCTGTATATTGCATCAAAGGTGAACCCAATGGTTGCCAAACATGTTGATAAAACGTCGCTGAACGCCATGAACGAGTTGGCAAAATAATGTGATTGAGAATTGGGTGCCATAACCATTTTGGCATTTGAATGACATTATGGTCGGACAAGAAGACTTTGAGATACTGTTTGACTGCTTGTGTGGTAGGCTCGGCTGGCGTGCCGAGATTAACAATTAATAGACTATTTTTCATAATTTTTCCTCACTAACTAGTATAAATTGAAGCAAGTCCTTATCGTTTGATAAAAATAGTACAAGAAATGGGATAATCTCTCAGTTTGTTACAGTGACTATTGGTGGATGTGATACAATAATAATGCTATTAAAGCAAATCACCGCATTGATTTGCTTCTTTTTTTACAATGAAAAGGACACTACTACAACAGCATGATTGTACTATTTAATAAACCTTATAATGTATTGACAAAATTCACAGATGATCAAGGGAGACCCACTTTAGCTGACTATATTGACATTCCGCGTGTTTATGCGGCAGGGCGTTTAGACATGGATAGTGAAGGGCTGTTGTTGCTAACCGACAATGGCAAGTTGAACCATGAACTAACTGACCCCGAGAATAAAGCCTACAAAACTTATGTCGTTCAAGTAGACGGTATTCCAACAAAAGCCCAACTGCGTGAATTAGCGCAAGGTGTCATGCTCAAAGATGGCATGACCTTACCGGCCAAAGTGAAACGAATTCCTTATCCAAAATGGCTATGGGAGCGTGAAAAGCCGATCCGCGTCCGGCAAAATCAACCGACGAGTTTTATTCAACTCAAAATCAAAGAGGGGCGCAATCGTCAAGTGCGTCGTATGACAGCAGCTGTGGGAATTCCGACGTTACGGTTGATTCGCACGCATATTGGTGACTATCACATTGCTGATTTGAAGCCGGGCCAGTATCGTGTGGTGAAATAGGCGACGAACCGGTATAATAGTAAAAGATATAAATTAAAAGAGGTGACCTCATGGGACGTAAATGGGAAAACATTAAAATGAAAAAGGCGCAGACTGATGGTGCTGCCGCCAAAGTTAACAGTAAATATGGGATTGAAATTTATGCTGCTGCCAAGCAAGGTGGTAGTCCTGACCCCGAAGCTAACTCAACTTTGAAGTTTGTTATCGAACGTGCCAAGCAAGCGCAGGTGCCAAAGCATGTTATCGAACGTGCTTTGGAAAAAGCCAAGGGTTCGGGCGATGAGACTTTCATTGAAGGACGCTATGAAGGATTTGGTCCCAATGGGTCATTAATTATTGTGGATACCTTAACTTCTAACGTTAATCGTACAGCAACCAACGTTCGCACGGCCTTTAACAAAAATGGTGGTACTTATGGCGCTTCAGGTTCAGTTAGCTATCTTTTTGATGAGACTGGTGTGATTGTCTTTGAAGGAGATGATGCTGATGGTGCCTTAGAGACATTATTAGACGCTGAAGTAGACGTTCGTGATGCGGAACAACAAGATGATCAAGTCGTTGTTTATACAGAACCAACTGCACTGCATCAAGCAATTGCGGCATTGCGCGACAGTGGTGTATCTGAATTTTCAACCACTGAAATTACGATGTTGCCACAATCAGAAATGACACTTGAAGGTGACGATTTGGAAGCATTCGAAAAATTAGTTGACGCCTTAGAGTCAGATGAAGACGTGCAACAAGTTCACCACAACGTGACCTTATCATAAATATCTTTCACTAAGCCAATAACATGTTATTGGCTTTTTTTGTGCAAATATGTGCTAAAAATAATAAAATTACCATTTTCAAAATGTGGTTAATAATGGACGCGAAATAGGTTAATTAAACACCTGAAAGTTGCTGTAAAGGCTTTAAAATAGCTTTTATGAGGAATTGTGTCCAAAAAAAGAAGTTTGTAAACAAACTGTGAAAAAATGGTTTATGGGGTAAATTTTATACTATAATGGTGCAATGTTCATGAACAAAAAATTTGAATAAGAGAGAATAATATGAGAAAACGACGAACTTATCTAATGTTCTCGGGCTTTGCCTTGATGGCTATTGCTGGTACAACGGTTGGTGTCAACACCTATCAGCAGCATCGCCTAGCGCCCTACAAGACCGCAAAACAGCAAAAATTGCAGACGGTCGTCCAGAACTTCCCGACAACGGTTGTCAAAACTAAAGCACAAAAAGCTGATGATTTGAAAACAAAAGGGATTGAGACGCCTTATGACACGCAACTCACTGCGCAAGGCAAAAAGCCTAAGGAAATGACGTTAGCAGAAAAGTCTAATACTTATGTCAAAATGACTTTGAGTTTGTCAGATGAGGCAGCAGCGCAAAAATCAAGCACCCCAAACCCTGACGGTACGTCAGCAACGCTAAATCGTATCAATCAAGCCGAGCAAAACGTAATTGACCAGCAAACGCCAATCAAAAATCGTGCCGAGCAAATCACCGGTAAAAAAGTTCTAAAACAAAGCGGGTATTTGGTCAATACTTTGTCGATTATGGCTAAGCCAACACAAGTGAAGCAATTGTCAGCGATTGCTGGCGTGAAAGAAGTCCACATTCAAAGTGTTTATCAGCCGGCAAATTCTAATGATAATGACCTTGCCCAAGTCACTGACGACTGGCGTTCGGCGCATGGCGGCGACGGCAGTGGCATGTTGATTGCTGACATTGATTCGGGCATCGATTACACACACCCTGATTTGAAATTAACCACCACAGGTAGTAAACAGGCTAAGTTAAGCAAAGATAGTTCAAAACTGTTCCAAAAATTCAGTTCGTATGGTGTTTACCAGTCCAACAAAGTGCCATTCGCCCACAATTATGCGGATAACATTGATTCTCAAGATGAGTTAAAAGACAGCGGTATTACTCACGAACACGGACAGCACGTGGCTGGTATCTTGGCGGCTAACGGTAAAGTCAAAGGGGTGGCACCTGAAGCGCAATTGCTGGATATGAAAGTGTTCAGTAATCATCACGATGGGGCGTCAACCGACTCGATTGTGGACGCCATTGAAGATTCAGTGAAGCTTGGCGCTGACGTGTTGAACTTGTCACTGGGATCATCATTGACTAACTATTCTAGTCTGATGCCAGAAACGGCTGCTTTAAATCGAGCGGCAAAGTTGGGTGTTGTTCCCGTTGTGGCAGCGTCAAATGATGGTCGAGCATCAGCTGAACAATCTGATTTACATACTGTTGCCCATAATCCTGAAGAAGATATTTCAATTAGTTCCATGTCACTTGCTGACGGGGCTATATCAGTAGCATCAATGGAGGGCACACAAACACATGCGTTGACGACAAACTTCTCAGATAGCACAGGCAAGACATTTAGTGATAAAGTGCCGGTGCGTGTGTCACCAGGGATTCCAGATAGCTTTTGGACGAAAAAACATACGATTAAGGATAATGATGTGCCATGGGTTGATGGCGAGAGAAACTTTGACGAGACCAAAAAAGCTGATTGGTTTTCAAAAGGTTTCGATCGTTCTTCGGACGCTCATAAAATCAAAATCATTCAATACAATCCGGATCCTAATGCCGGTACGACAATTAAAGATATGCAGAAGGCTGCAAAAAATAACAATGTCGATATGGTGATTTTAATTGATTATAAAGATCGACCATTGCCAGGCTGCGATTTTGCACCGGTAGATGATGAAAATGCACCTGCAATGTTGATATCCTATCAAAGTGGGAAACAATTGCTTGCTAAGGTAAGAGAATTAGCGCCTGATTATTATGAAAAAGAGGTACTACCAGAAGATGCAACAAATGAAGACGCTAATAAAAGAAAAGAAGTAGCAAACGCGTCGCTAAGTGCACCAACGACGACAACTTCAGACAATCAAAACACAGGCAAGATGAGTACGTTCACATCTTGGGGATGTACGCCAGACTTGAACTTGAAGCCTGATGTTACCGGTGTTGGCGGTAATATTTGGTCATTGTCTAATAAAGATTATGCACAAATGAGTGGCACAAGTATGGCATCACCATTTGTTGCTGGAACAGTGGCATTGTTGAAGCAACAAGCTAAAAAACAACATATCAATCTTGGTCAAGGTAGCAATAAGTTCATCAGGAATATGAAGACATTGCTACAAAATACAGCACAACCAGTATACAGTAAAGATGGTCAAGCTTATTATTCACCACGTCAACAAGGTGCTGGTTTAGTTCAAGTTGACAATGCTATTAAATCACATACAGTTGTTACTGATGCCAAAGATCAAGATGGTGCAGTTGATTTGAAGAGCTTCAGCGGACAGACGAAGACATTTAGCTTGAATATCAAAAACGTCGGTAATAAAGCAGCTACCTATTCGATTAAAGGACTTGGTGGTGTGGCAACTGAAATTCGTACCACTGATTCCAAGTCACCAAACGAAGTGGGTATTCGAACAACCTATAACTCCGACGGTATAGCATTAGATACAACCAGTTTGAATGGTGTTGGGACTTACTATTATCGTGATGAACAACCCTATCTCGATTTAGTGAGTGAGCATAACATTGCTAACGCTAAATTGACAACCAGTAAAAATCAAGTTTCTGTGCCAGCTGGTCAGACAAAGACGGTTGCCGTGACAGTCACTGTGCCAAAAACTCAAACTAAGCAGAGCTGGGTAGAAGGCTATGTTCAAGTTAAATCTACCAAAGACAGCGAACCTGCAGCCAATATTCCTTACTTTGGCTACTATGGTGATTGGGACGCAGGACAAGTCATTGATAAGCCAGCACAAGAAAAAGGATCAATTAAAGGCTGGGGTTATTTAGGTGATTCTCATTATTTGCGACCATTAGTCACAGGAAATACGGGTATTGCTTCTAATGAATACGTTACACAATATACAAGTGATAATGATCACGCGGCTATCTCATTTCAAAAGAGTAGTGCGCATCAGTCAGCCGTTGATTTAGAATACATGTTACGTTGGACGAAACAAATTGATGTTGACGTGTTGGGAGCGGATAAAAAGACCGTCCTGACGCATTTAGCAACTTATCAGCAGTCTAAGCCGGGACTAATTAGTACAGAATGGAATGGCACTGTACCAAATACTAAAACAGGTAAATCTGAAAAGGTAGCTGATGGGGTCTATTACATCCGCACTAAAGCCAAAATGTTAGATGGTGCTAAAACTGAGACGGTATTCCGTAAGTTAACCGTCGATAATATCATGCCGAAAGTTAAAAATGCACATTTGAAGTATAAAAAAGACGGGGTTCATTTAACTGCCGACATTGATGAAAAAGGTTCTGGTTTGTTTGACCTTTCTAATGATTACGTGGGTGGCAGAGTTGATTTACGTTTGAATTCGATCCTAAGTTCTAATCAGTTTGACACACCTGAGAAGGAGAAAGCTTCTGACTGGTTACACAATTATTTTGATATTCTTTTGAACAAAGACCAGGTTGAAAACTTGAAAAAGCAAGATAACAAGGTTGAAATTACTTTGCGTGACCGTGCTGGAAATGGCGATTGGTATGAAAGTCAATTTAAGCTACCCGTTGAGGGTACCAAAGAAACTAATACTCAAGTAGATCAATTGGCAAGCAAATTTACTGTTGATTATCAAAATATGATTAAAATAACTAAAGTTGATGGTGAGAATAGTAACTTGTCAATGGATGCAAATCGTGTTCATGTTGAAACTGGAGAACACGTTGATCCCAATAGTGCGCCAAGTGAGCATAAAAGTATCAACGCCTTTGATTTAAAAGCAGTAGATTCAAAGTATTGGTCAATTCAAATTAATGGTTCTTGGAATCAAAATAAACAATTTAATGTCACGTCATTTGATAGTCAAGACAAACAAATTGACCATGTTGCCGTGACGGCTAAAAAGGGTAACTGGTCAACAAGAATTAAAGTGGGTAAACTTGGATATCTTAAGTTTACTGACGAATCTGGTAAAGAGTTGACTAAGCCTGTGGTACCAGAGATTCCTGTTGGCGAAGGAATTGATACTGAAATAGATCAAACAGCTTTAGCAAACGAATCTCATGGTAAATGGATTAAGCGAGGAAATCATGAAATTCTTGTCGTGCCGTATAGTACAAGTAGCCTAAATATCAAAGGTGCTTTCACTGGTGCTCATATGCCAGATAAGGTGTTGATTTATAATAATCAAGTGATTGATAAGGAATCTGGCACGATTTGTGTTGCACACCCAACTTGGACTGATAATCACTTAAATATGCAAGTCTATACTGGACAGCATGGTCTAGAAAAGAATGTTGAGGCCACTAAATTACCTGCTGATGGGGCCTATAGTGGTCAGATCGGCCTTTGGGACGCACAAACATTAGCTAACTTACAAAATAACAGTCTTAATCTATTAAAAAAAGCTAGCAACTATGAAGGTGGAGGATCAAAGGATTGTGCTAGTAACGGTCTTCAGAGTGTTCAGTTTACTGGTTATGAAGCCGAGTATAGTGATATATTGCCGCGTATTGTAACACCAGCAGGTGGTGAAAACTGGTTTTTCAATGATGCCTGTTTACAAAAAGATGTTTCGCCCAACGATCCTTTGTATCACTATCGTTGGCAATTGTCTGATTTTAGTAAGACATTTAGCATGCCGGTCTATCGTTTACCAGAAGGCGAAAGCTTATCATCTGTTAAAGACAATGGCGAGGAAAATGACGCAATTCTACCATTAAAACCAGAACACAATGCTGAGTCTTTGGGGCTTAATGATAAATGGCCAATTATGATGATTGGTTCTGATATCGCAGTTACATCAAGCAACTTGCTTGATGAAAATGGTGCTCTAACGTGCTATAATCCATTCACACAAGATTATACAATCACGGGTTATGCAATTCCTTCTATCAAAAATCTGCGTTTTGTCTTGAATAGTGCTAACCCAGACGACAAATCAAATCAAGTCACCATTAACCCAGATGGTAGCTTTAAGTTTGTAGCGCATCACGTTGGACCTGTTGTTGAAAAAGCGTTTGTCGTGAAATATGATCAAACAGTTCAAGGTGAAACAACTGCCAAGACACAAGAACATGTGTTGAAAACTAACCTGAGTCAACCAGCAATTCATCTTGACACTGACACGCATTGGGTGCAACGACCTAATAGCCACCATTTTGATGTCTACACGACAAACACTAGCTTTACGTTGAGCGGGCAGGTATCTGCCTATAATACAGGTGTTGCTGTGAATGTCAACGGTGAAAATGTCTTTGTTGGTCAAACTAACTGGGACGGTGCTAGCAAGTATGGCACGCTATATCTTGGCTTTGCCCCAGAGAAGTTCAGTAAGACTTACAAGTTAAATAAGCACGAGACTGCAACATACAACATTATGCCATATCAGTTAACAGATACTGGTAATGTGGGTGATACGTATGAAGTTGTGGTTCATCAAGTTGGTAAGTAAATTAACTTGAGACATAAATTTATTGTAGTAAACCGGTTGAATTCTAACAATATTCAATCGGTTTTTGTGTGATACCGCTTACAATTGATCAAAATTCCAACTTCACATTTTGTTTACAAAAACACCAAAATTGTCCTGAAATCATGAAAATTTGTATACTGTACAAGTGTTTTTCACCAAATTATGACCATTTGGTCGAAATTCAATTCACAATTCGTTTATGGGGTAGACATATTTAGCGTATAAACCATATAAATGTTCAAAGAGTTCATGAGATGAACAAAAATGTGATTAGGGAGAAACAAACATGTCCAAACTTAAATCAGCGCTATTAATTAGCGTTGCTCTAAGCCCAATTTTTGTCAGTGCCACGCGTGGCATTGAAGTTGTGCACGCTGAGGTGGTTCAAAAGGCAGTGGCACAACAAGTTAAGAAAGCGGCAGAAACTAAGCCGGCGCAGAAAACGGACGAGAAAAAGTCTGCCGACAAAAAGACTAATACCGTTACAGCGACAAAACAAGATGATTCAGGTACTACTGACTCGAATAAAGCAGATAGTGACGTAAAGAAATCGGACATCATTGCTTTTGATGATAAGAATTTCCAACAAAAATTCAAGGCAACAAACTATTATCAACAACAAAAAGCGATGTATGGTGAAAACAAACCTGCCTCTGATGCAAAGTTAGCTGCCGACTCAGTCGGTTATCTCGCTACAATCATTGGTGAAAAGTTCATTGAATCAGTCAACAAGCCAACGATTATGAGGGCACTTGGTTTTGCTGGACCAATTGGTTCATTATTGAGTTGTTTGATTGACTGGTTTACACCAGCCGCAAGAGATAAAACAGATGACAAACTCAATGAGATAGGTAAGAAACTTGACGATTTGGGTATACACTTAGACAATGTTGGTAGCGCTTTATCGGATAAGATTAATCAAGCCTCAATTGAAAATAGAATTGAATCTTTTAAGGACAAGCTTAAAGATACGAGAACACCATTTGGCACCGTTGCTGGGAAAATTTCTCAATATCAATCAGGTCATCACATTAACCTTGCCAGTAAGGACAAAGATGATGTCCAAAAGTATGTGAATGAATATGCTAAGCTCTACCATACCTCTAAATGGGGATTCGATGATAAGCAACAAGATGCTGTAGAGGTACCAGACTCAGAGAATCTACAAGTTTTCAACGATTTTTGTAAGTTTGGAGCTGCTATCGTTAGTTCAGATTTTAAAGAAAACAATATTTTCCGAGTAATGAGTAATTATGAATCGTTAAGGGAATTTTTCAATACGCAAACGTTTGCAACACGTGAAGCATTTGCTGAATATGTTATGAGTCACTATACTGTATGGGCGAGTGATATGATGACCGCCATATTCTTTGATTACTTCCGAGTTAAGGGTCAACTTGATCAGATTACGGCAAGTGATGATTATAAGGCAAGTGTGACGGCAGCAAAAACTAATGGCACAACAATTGATTCTGAATTTAAGGAAAGATGTCCGATATCATATACGCTGTTTAATGGGTTGAGGTCAAATGCCCGAGATGATCTAATGCGCTTAGGATATGATGTCCAATCAGATAATGGTCATAATGATTCGTATGATTTAGACGAGTACGACAAGAATCAATGGGTTTATAAATATAACAATAGTAGTGTGTTTATTAATTCGAGTGAAGATAATATATTGGGAGCCAATGTAAATGCTGTGGATTATGCATATGCGCTAGAGGTTGAGAATAAGCCTGTTAAGAAGGACATTCGTTTTGATTCGCACTATGACCAGATTTTATCCGATGCTAGAAATAAAACGTATGTTGCCAGTCAGGCTTATGATAAGTACATGCAAGATCATGCTTCGGATCCATTCAGAAATGATGATCCCGAATGTATAAAACTCAAGGCGAAATACGACGAGGCTATGAAAATCCAAAATGAAATAGACTATGACAAAATTGGAGAAGCCCCAGTATATGACGTTAACGGTAGCCCCTTACCAGGCAAACTAAAAGCAGAAGAAAAAACATCAAACGATGGCAAAATGCTTTACTCATACCGCAATAATAAGTGGGTTTATAGTAAACTAGTATCTGGACCTGCTGCGTATGCTGCTAAACACATGGTTGAAAAAAATGATCTTCCGGCGGTTAAAAAGATGTCTGGTGGTGAAAACAATATCTTTTTTGGAGCTTGCTGGGTATGGAATCATGATATTCCTAATAATAATCCTGATTGGGACAAAGCGTATGAAAATGTTATGTCAATCGACGATATAGGGGTTGTAAACACTAGTGCGTCAAGTCGAAATAAAGGTGGTATCAACAGTATACTCGCAAATACTGTAACTCGTGAAGTGAATGGTATTCAGGTGTTGGGCTTTAGCGGGCTTGGGCAGAAAAATCGAATCATAGGAGGAGATCGCGATTATAGTTTTACAGGCGAAGATGCCGGTTTCGTTCGATCACCAACCTATAATATTGGATTAGGATTTTACCAGAATAATCAACATACAAGTCCAACTACTGAACAAAAAACTATGTATCAAAATTTCAGCTATACTGGCACAGGATTTGATAAATCACAAAATGCATGGGTACAGGATTACCACGATAAACACTACGATCAAGAAGACGTATCTTTCATTAAGTTAGTCAAAGATGGTGATAACGAATTAGGGGCGTTAAACAACGGTAAGAAGACTCCGGTTGCAGCTGATCACTTCGTTGAGTAATCATATGTAATTTAACAAATAAATTGAGTCAGTATCATAAAGTAAACAAACACCTACAAGGCAATTCGCTCTTTGTCTTGTAGGTGTTTGTTTTATATTAATGATATGAACACCAACAACAGAGTGCTATCAAATGATTGTCGATATCTCATATCAATTTAATGATATCATTAAGGGATATATTAACAACTTTTGTATATGAACGAATTGAGGGGAAAATGTTTAAAACAGATAAACGCAATTATCTAAAAAAATTTATAGAAAACCATCCGGATTTGAATGACATTGAAAAGCAAGTGATTCAAAATAGTATTGTTAATTTAGGCCGTCCAAAAGTGTGGCAGGACAAAGAACTCACACATTTGGCTAAGTCATTTCAAAAGCTTTCTCTGGATAGTAAGTTGTCCGATGATGGCAAAGTATTGTTGAAGCAGTTGCACAAAAGCGATTGGTTTTTTGGCATACTTTATAATTTGAAGTTTTTCGGTAACTGAATCATTGGTTCATGATTAAAGCGGCCAACTCAAATCACGCTAATTAAAAAGTGCTCGATATCACAAAAATTCGAATATAGTTCACATTCTACCCGCAATAACTTCAAATATAACAGTTATACTACAATTATGTTAAAATTAGATTGATATTGATAATGTGTGAACTAAAGAGTTCATATGTCAATAATAATTGCGATGTAGAGGTTGATAATAGATGAAAAAAGTTGCTTATATGGTCTTAGTGATGCTTTTGGGCATAGTGGCTTGTTGGTCGGTTGGTAAGATGAGCCAGACGAAAAAAAGCGCTACTTCTGCACCTAAGGCTGTGTTGACCGGAAAGTCTCACAAAGCAAATTCGGTTGCCCAAGCTAAGCTAGACTATCAACAATATAACTACGCCAAAAGCCTTAAATCAATTACCAATGACAACTCAACCAAGGCTAAATCGCTCAAAAAAGAAATTGAAGCCAGTCAGTCCAACCTTGTAGCATGGAACGATCCGGACAAGTACAGTCATTTATTTTTCCACAGCTTAATTGTTGATCCAACGCGCGCCTTTACGTCACAAAAGGGGCAAGGTTACAAGGATTACATGGTCACTATTGGCGAATTTAATAAGATGTTGACGCAACTCTATGCCAAAGGCTACGTATTGGTTAATTCTGAGCGATTGGTGAAGAAAAACGACAAAGGCGAGTTAGTCTTTGATGGGGTTAGTTTGCCAAAGGGTAAGACGCCATTGGTTTTGTCGCAAGATGATGTCAATTATTATGAATACATGATCAATTCTGGATTTGCCTCGAAGCTGGTGGCTACCAAGAACGGCATCAAGAATGAATATATTGACGCTAATGGTAAGACCTCGGTTGGTAATTATGATTTGGTGCCAATCGTTGATGAATTTATCAAAGCTCACCCTGATTTTTCATACCGTGGGGATAAAGGAACGTTGGCGGTGACCGGTTATAATGGTGTCCTTGGCTACCGGACATCCGTATCACAATACGGCGACACTGCTAAGACCAAACGCGAAACGAAAAAAGCGCTTAAAGTCGTCGCAGCCTTGAAAGCAGACGGCTGGAATTTTGCCTCACATTCATGGGGACATTTAAATATGAAGACTTCTTCTGTGGCGGATGTCAAGCTTGATACAGACCGTTGGGAAAAGGAAGTGCAACCTGTTGTCGGCAAGACGAACATTTTGATTTTTCCATTTGGTGCAGACATTGGTGATTGGCAGGGGTATCAAGATAATAACGAGAAGTTTGCCTACCTGCGACAGAAAGGCTTTGAAATCTATGAGAACGTCGATGCGTCTCACACGTCGTGGGGCGAGATGACGACAAAGTATTATCGCCAAGCGCGTATTAATGTTGACGGTATTCGCATGACAGATGATTTGAATGGCACCAACTCAGTGCTCAACCCATTCTTTAACACATCAGAAGTCATTGACAGCACTAATCGTAACAAATAAGGCACACCGTTCTGGTGTGCCTTTTTCTATTGACTAAAACGATACACAAGTTTTATTAAATTGATATGATAAAACATAATAGCAAAACCTGATTTTTGCTATAATGAGAATGATTATATTGACTACAATTCATGAATTAAAAAGGATAATCTCACATGGCAAAGGTAAAATTTCACATTGCGTCACAAACGGAATTGGTTTTGGATGAAGATGCCAAAGCAGGTGATATCGTTGATTTGACTGACGAACAAAACATTGACACGAGTGTCATTAACGGGACGATTGCTGAAATTTTAGATGACAAATTGGTGCAAGCCAAGACGGAATGGGAAGCTCAACGGCAAGCACAAGCAAAAGCTGAACTGGAAAACCAGCTCCAACAACAAAAAGCGACGCTACAAGAAAATATCAATGATAAAGAAAACAAAATTGTCGCTCTTGAGACACAATTAAAAAGTATCACTGAGCAAAATAACGTTGAACTCAAGGCACAGCTGACACAAAAAGATTTGGATTTGAAAGATACGTTGACTGATAAACAGGCCAAAATCACAGCGCTTGAGTCGCAAATTGAAACGATTAAGCAACAACACCAAGCTGAATTGGAAACACAATTACTTAAAAAAGACGCAACGGCTCAAAGTGAACTGTCACAGCGCGACCAAAAAGTGTCCGAATTGACATCACAATTACAGCTTAAGGACAAAGAAAAAGAACTCCAAATTGCTAATGTGAAAGATCAATATGAAGCCCAGTTGAAGTCTGCTAACGAACAGGTTGAGTTTTATAAAGATTTCAAGGCACGCCAATCGACTAAGGAGATTGGTGAGAGTTTGGAACAATACGCGATGACTGAATTTAATAAAATACGACCTTACGCGTTCCCAAACGCCTATTTTGAAAAAGACAACGCATTGTCTGAGACCAATTCAAAGGGTGATTTCATTTTCCGTGATTATCAAGATGGGACAGAATTTGTCAGCATTATGTTTGATATGAAAAATGAAGCCGACACAACAGCTTCCAAGCACAAAAATACTGATTTTTTCAAAGAATTAGACAAAGATCGCCGCGAGAAAAACACAGAATACGCCGTGCTAGTATCAATGCTGGAAGCCGATAGTGACTTGTATAACACTGGTATTGTGCAGGTTAATGACTACGACAAAATGTACGTGATTCGTCCGCAATTCTTTATCCAGTTTATTGGCGTGTTGCGCAACGCCGCATTGAACTCCGTGGCATATAAGCAAGAACTCGAACAAGTTCGTGAACAAAATATTGATATCACTCATTTTGAAAGCGATTTAACGAATTTCAAGAATGCCTTTGGCAAAAATTACCAAAGCGCCTCAAAAAACTTCAAAAGTGCCATTGACGAAATCGACAAAGCCATCGCCCGCATGGAAGCCGTCAAGCGCTCACTCACAACCTCCGAAAACCAACTGCGTTTGGCAAATAATAAGTTGGAAGATGTCAGCGTCAAGAAACTGACGAGAGGTAATCCAACGATGAAAGCGAAGTTTGATGGTTTGGGGGAGTGAGGGGAAAACTATTTTAGACGTGCCACTTCCGGAGGTTGTTAGCCGATTTGCTCAATCGCTGCACCTATAATTTTTTCAGCATTCATCGTGCCATAAGCCATCATTTCAATGTTAACAACCGGAATGTCGGCGCCGAATTTATCATTATATTTATCAAACAAGTAGCTTACTTGAGGTGCAATCATGATAATGGCGGGCTTGACGTGAGCAATATGCTCTTCAGCAGCGGCATCAGCGATACCTTCAACATGGTAGCCTAAATTGTGAGCTGTGCTATATTGATCCATTTTATTCGACAACATTGAAATTGACATGCCCGCGGCATCAACTAATAGAATTTCTGACATTTTATTGACCTACTTTCTTGATTTGTCTTTAGTATAACACTTACTAAAAGTAAGTGTTATTTTTTGTTTCATACGCATAAGCGTTATCTAAATTAAAATCGTACAATAGATTAGGCGTTAGTTCAGGCAGAGGGCAGTGACTTGCACAATCTGTTAAAATAGAGTCAATTAACCTTAGAAGGATAGCGCACACATTACTATGCCTAATTATCTCATCCTAACTGAAAAACCATCCGCAGCCGCTAATTTTGGCAAAGCACTGGGCGGCAAATCAGGATCGTTTGACAACTTCACCTATACCATTACTAATTTACGTGGTCATGTGATGACACTCAAAGATCCAGAACAAATGGTGGCAGAAGACCTCAAAAAACAATACAAATCATGGCTCATTAAACATTTACCTTGGCGATTAGAAGATTTTTCGTGGGCACGTACGTACATCAAACAGCGCAATTTGCGAACAGGCAAAATAGAGTCGACGAAAAAGCTCATTGACGATCTAAAAAAAGAATCTAAAGCAGGCTTTGACGCGATTATAATTGCCACTGATACTGATCCGTCAGGAGAGGGCGAATTACTTGCTTGGGAAGCTTTAGACGCAATCAGTTGGCGCGGACAAGTGCTTCGGGCAAATTTTATGGATGAGTCAACGACCGGCATTCAAAAAGCAATGCGTCAGTTACGTGATGTGTCTGACAAAATGGCTGATGGTGAATACATCAAAGGTGAAAGTCGCAATCGCTGGGACTTTGCGTCCATGCAACTTACCCGTATTGCTACCACTTCTGCCAAAAAGGCCGGTTTTCAAGTTGTTGCCCGTGAAGGACGCCTGAAATCAGTCATTGTTTGGCGTATTTATCAGCAACTTGAAGCTATTAAAAACTATGTTAAAATGCCATTTTTTGAGGTGAAGTTCAAAGATCCGGCAGGACATATTTTTGGACGCGTGACACCACAAGGCGATGTGGTGCCATGGCGCTTTTCGACGAAAGCACAAGCAGAGGAAGATATTGAGCAATATCATAACAGCGTCGTTGTTAATGAAAAACACCAAACCCGTACGCAAGCGCCCGGAAAGCTACTTGATTTAGCCGGCTTAGCGTCAATTTTAGCCCCGCGTGGCTTCTCTTCTAAAGAAGTTTTGAGTACTTATCAAAAAATGTATGAGGCGCAAGTCGTCTCGTACCCAAGAACTGAAGATAAAACAGTGACGCCAGATCAATTTAATGATTTGTTGCCTTTAGTAGACCGTATTGCGGCAGTTGTCGGTATTGATCCCTCACTGTTAACACATCGGACACCTCGCCCAACTCATGTCAAAGCACAAGGAGCGCACGGTGCCAATCGGCCAGGTGAAAATGTCCCTAACACAACCGAGTCATTGTCAAAGTACGGTGCTAGTGGACCAGCCATTTATGATGTATTGGCTAAGAACTACTTGGCAATGTTAGCAGAAGATTATGTCTATGATCACGTCACAGCTAATTTACAAGATTATCCCGACTTTAAAACGGCATTCAATGTGCCAATTAAACTCAACTTTAAACTAGTCTATGATGCTCAAAAAGCCATTAAAGTTGATGATGGGGAAGAGGATGAGAACAACGCTACTAAAGGGAAATTGGGACCTGACGCGATGCCTTATTTGCACGAAGGCGCTAATCCAAAACCACAAGCACCAACAACGAAGTGGATTATGGCATTCTTAGAAAAGCATAACGTCGGTACTGGTGCGACACGTGTCGCGACACTTTCTGAAATGGCGCGTGGTACTAAAGCCATGCTATCTGAAAAAAGAGGGAAGTTAGACTTAACAGAGACAGGTAACGTCTCCGCTATTATGGTTAAAGATACTTGGATTGCCTCGCCCAAAATTACCAAGCGATTATTTGAAATGATGGATCAAGTGGGCCAGTTTGAGATGACGATGACGCAGGTGCTTGATTCAGCCACTAAAGTGGTTGAACATGATCTGCCAATTATGGTCAATAATGCGCAGTCTTTAGAAACTTTATTAGGAAAACCCAAACCAAAAGTTCGAAAGCCAAGAAAAGTGTCAGAAAAAATGACTGGCACTTGGCAGGGGCAAGAAGTTACATTTGCTCAAGAATGGAGTGGCCATGTATTTACTGATGATGAACTGCAAAAGTTGTTATCTGGGGCAGAAGTGAGTTTTCCTGCTAAATCTAAACGTGGTAAGCCGTACACAGCAGTTGGCAAATTAGCCAAGCAAACATTTAAAGGTAATACATTTTATGGTTTTAAGCTTAATCCAAAACCAAAAAAATAACGACTGTATTGTATAATAATAAAAAATTAAGTGAGGCAAAAATGGCACAATATCAATATGACGTCGGCGTGATTGGTTCCGGACCAGCTGGTCTAGCAGCAGCATTTGCCGCTAAAGCACTAGGAAAATCAGTCGTTATTATCGAGCAATATTTATGGGGTGGTACGTGTCCAAACTATGGCTGTGATCCTAAAAAAATATTGCTTTCTGCCGTTGAAGGTATTAGGCGTCAATCCGCCATGCAAGGACGTGGATTACAAGGATACTCAAAAATTAATTGGTCAGACTTGATGACCTACAAGCAAGGTTATGTTGATGCCGTCGAACCACGCAAAGTTCGTGGATTGGATGAAGCAGGCGTAACGCGGTTATATGGTCATAGTGAGTTTATAAACGCTGACACAGTGATAATAACAGATACCGCTGACACGGTTACGGCTACCGATTGGGTCATTGCGGTTGGTCAACGCCCTAAAAAGCTTGATTTTCCAGGTTCTGAATTGACACAAGACAGTGAAGACTTTTTGAATTTGCCTGATTTACCAGATGATGTAACTTTTATTGGGGCGGGGTATGTTGGTGTCGAATTTGCCACAATCACAAATGCCGCAGGTGCACATACCCGCGTTGTCACGCATGGCCATAGTGCGTTGCGTGACTTCGACCAAACACTGGTAAAACAATGGATTACTGAAACACAAGAAGCAGGTTTTGATTGGTATTTTGATGCGACAGTAGTTAAAATTGAACAAACTGACACTAAAAAGTTATTAGTGTCGCTTGATGATGGGACACAATTCCAAACAGATCGTGTTTTTGTAACAGCTGGACGTGTCGGGAATGCTGATAAATTAGGACTTGAAACGGCCGGCATTACCTATAATGAAGCCGATATTCCAGTTGATGACTATTTACGGACAAGCAATCCGCATGTATACGCAATTGGCGATGTGGGTGGTAGTCCAGCGCCAAAGTTAGTGCCCACAGGTAATTATGAAGGACGCTATGTTGCACAACTTATAGTTCAAAAAATAACCGACCCAATTGCATTTCCAACTATGCCTGCAGTAGTGTTTGGATCACCACGTATTGCGCAAACAGGTATACCGGTTGCGGCAGCAGAGCAATTAGGTTATCGTGTCACTGATGTTGATATGAGTCAAGTCATTACTTTCTATCGCTATCATGACAACGCCAGAATTCGTACAGTGCTGGATCAAAATGGGCGGGTTGTTGGCGCCAGTGTCATTGCCATGGAAGCAGAAGAATTAATCAACTATTTTGTGACCGCTATCAACGACAAAAGAACCTTAGCAGATACACAAGCAAATATTTATGCTTATCCATCACTAGGTTCCGAGTTTGGCGCGTTTTATTAACGAAAGTGTGACAATATGAATTACGTAGCATTGCATCGTCATGCACAAGTGAGCTTATCTCGCTCAGCTGTTGCGCACAATGTGGCAGTCATCAAAAATCATGCTCATGCACAACAAGTGATGGCTGTCTTGAAAGCCAATGCGTTTTCTCATGGTTTACCAGAAATGGCGATGTTGAGTATCCAATCTGGCGCAACTCGTTTTGGCGTGGCGATGCTGGATGAAGCCTTAGCATTACGCGATTTGGGCTATCAACAGCCCATTGATGTGTTAGGCCTCACGGATCCGCAGTTTGTCCGTATAGCCGCACAAAGAGATATTACGTTGGCATTTAGTTCACTAGCGACTATTCAACAAGCGGCCAAAGTTTTAGCTGACACATCATTACACCTGAAAGTATCGTTGCCGGTTGATACAGGACTTAATCGTATTGGTTTCAAAGAACGTGATCAATTGGTATTAGCGATTCAAGAAGCAGTTGTTTCGAAACAATTAGAATTTCAAAGCCTCTGGACACATTTTGCTACGGCAGATACACCGAATGAGACGTATGTTGATTTTCAAATATCAGAATGGCAACGTTTAACTCAGAATTTACCTGCACAACCCAAGGAACAACACTTCGCTAATACTGGTATGGCCACTTGGTACGCTGATAAAGTTGATACTGATATTGTGCGTTTAGGTGTTGGCTTATTTGGCATTGATTCATCTGAACCAACCATGCCGATGCCGTTTGAACTGGAACCTGTACTTGCACTAACCGCTGAAGTTATTTTTAGCAAACCGATTAAAGCTGGGGAAGCGGTGGGATATGGTGCAGATTATCGCGCGAAACACGACGGGTGGTTGTTAACGATTCCGATTGGGCATTCAGACGGTTATCCATTTAATGCTGATGGTATGCGCGTTTTAATAGCTGATGGACAAGTCGGACATATCGCTGGTGGTGTGGCGATGGACCAGACGATGATTTTTGTCGATAAGCCAGTTAATATTGGTGTTCAAGTGACGTTAATTGGCAGTGTTGGGGCTCAATCAGTGACTTTGCCTGATTTGGCTCAGTATTCAAGTGTTAGTATTGTTGCACTGATGAATAATTTTGCGCCACGTTTGCAGCGTATCATCGTGCCATAATCATGGTAAGCAGTAGACAATAGTCATGGGTAAAAAGTACGGCACCAACTATCAAGATCAACAATAATATCAACTAATTGAGAATGTGACGTTTTATAAATTAATCCGCATGTTTAGGCTGATAGCAAAAATTATTGACTATGGTATTACAAATTATGCTTGATTTCTCTCAAAAATCTATTGGCTTCAATTCCTTTTAGTATACTGATTAATACAAATGTTTCAATGAAAAATGTAAAGAAGTTACGAACAGCGCGTGTGATGAACACGACACGCCAGTCTATATGGTAAACAAAAGAAACAATTGTAGTATCGAGTAAAAGACTGATGGGGCCAAGAATTATTAAGTGGGCGACGACGATGTTAATCCATGACCATTTGTACCCATGAAGCAACACGCCATACACCACGCCACCTAGGAAAGCGCCTATTAAGAATTGCCAAGCAAAAGCAGATGAACCACCAAAAACGGTGCTACTTAAAAAGTCGGACATCAATTCAACTGTGCCGGCCAACCACGGACCAAGAAAATAGCCCATTAGACCCATTGAAATAAATCCTAAAGCTACTTGAAAATAGCTAGGGCCGATACTAATTTTCCATAATATGATATCAAGTGCTAACATCAATGCTGCAATTGTCAGCACTTGTATCGTCAATTTTGGGCTTTTAAATGTATAATAATCTTTCAACATGCTCATAATATCCTTTTATGCTTTCATGCGATCAGGCAAAAAAACTGCAGCCAGTGCGCCAATAAAGAGAGAAATCATGAAAATAGTAAAAATATGGTTAACAGAAACATGATAATCTAACAACCAGCCAACAAATAAAGGTCCAACCACGGCACCTAAACGGCCGATTCCTTGGGCAATACCGGTCATAGTACCACGATATTCCGATAAGTATTGAACCGGAGTCATTGCAATAATTGTGCCGTAAGCACCAAGATTAAAAAATGAGAGCAAGCTGCCGAATAGTAGGGTTGCAGTCATGCCAGCAGCTTGCCCAAAGGCAAAAGCGCTCAATGCCGTCCCTAACATGTAAATGATGAAGACCCAACGTACTTGTATTTTTCCCATTAACCACGCTGCAACAAAATAACCAGGTAATTGTGCAAGTGTAATGAGAACAGTATAGCCAAAACCAGTCACCAAAGTGTTACCGCGGCTGGCTAAAATTGTTGGCAGCCACATAAACATACCATAGTAACTAAACATCACCATTAGCCAAGTCAACCATAATAGAATAGTTTGATAGTTCAAATTAACTTTTAAACTTGTGATTAAAGTGGGTGATTTCTTTGACAGTGTTGGTGCATCAGTGAGTCTGCTGCGCAAAATTAGGGCAAACAAGACAGGAACTGCGGTTAGTATTAATAGGCCACGCCAGCCAAGGCTATTAGCAAAAAAGAATGCTAATACGGATGCAATGAGCCAACCCACTGCCCAAAAACTATCTGCTAGAATTAATAAGCGCGATTGTACGGTTCCTTTAAAATGGTCAGCCAAATAAGTTGCGGCCACAGGTAATTCGCCGCCCAGACCGAGACCAACTATGAAACGAATAACTAAAAACCAATGATAATTGGGGGAAAATGCTAATGCTAAATTACCCAGAGAAAATAAGATAAGACTGGCTGTTAAGACGTTTTTTCGACCAAAGTGGTCGGCAGCTTTACCGAACAATATGGCACCAAAAGCCATACCAATAGCTGTCACAGAAGACAATAGGCCAGTTTGAGTGGCTTCTAGATGCCATTGTGCTTTTACCATTGGCATGATAAATGACAGCAAAGCCACATCCAGTGCATCAAATAGCCAAGCGGTACCGATAATTAATAACGTTTTTCGTGTAAAAGATGACCACATAAAAAAACTCCCTTTTAAGTATTAAATACTTTTATTGGAGTTAAGAATATCATGATATTAATTAAAAGTCAATTTTACTTTAATTGATAGAGCTTTGCTGGGCGTCCTTTTCCCACTGTGGTAACAGCACCAGTTTCAAAAAAAAGATGATCATGAGTTTTTCGAAAATTGGAATTATCAATTGCTGATTCGGAGATACCAAGAAAATTAGCATAGATTTTACGCGCATTTTTGAGTGTAAAGTGGTTGCCAAGGATTCTTAGAATCGACGGCGCGTAATCAAGTTTGTTTCGAACACGAGTGATGGCAGTTTGAATAATCAATTCATGATCAAAAGCTAATTGTGACTGGTTACTTTGAACGGTCAGATTTTGATAAAAATCATTTGGTGTGGTATTCGGTAATTTAATAGAGAACTCGGGATGAACTAAATAAAAGTTATTTTGTAGAGCTTTGACTGGGACCCAAGCAACATTTACAGCACCAACACCTGGCGTCAGCTCTGGCATTTTTGGCAAAAAACTCATGTATGCTAACGCAAGCTGACGGTCTGATTTAGTGCGAACCACTGATGAAAAAGTTGCGAGTTGTTCAGTATGAAAACTATCCAGTTGGACACCAATTTTGTCTGAGATAAGTCTTAGAGCTGCTGAATCAGCATCCTCTGTGGATCTTAAAAATGTTTCAGGTAAGCTCCAATAACCTTTAAAAGGTTCGTCTGCTTTTTTAGCCAAGAGTACCACAACTTCTTCGGTTGTAAAATCATAACTCCAAATAACATTTGTTACCGTGACAATGGGTCGAGAAATAATTTCTGGCATGAATGGAAAACCTCCTAGGGCATATTATATCTTAATTTCAAGTGAAATGGGCGTAACCAGCGTCTTGATTTAATGGAACACTCATGGCAACAATGGTGCCACCACGCACATTGTGTCAATGAAAAAGGCAACCAACTCAAAGTTGATTACCTTTTTAAAATTGCCCCTGCTGGATTCGAACCAGCGCGTAGTGGCACCAGAAGCCACCGCCTTACCGCTTGGCCAAGGGGCAATTACTCTATATATTTTACAGAAAATGTCTCTCTTTTGCAAGCAGTATTTTTGAAACAATTGCTATTTTGTTCAAGCATTCAGTTGCGATTCAAAAAGTGAAAGTTTCGTGTCCTGGTTTTGAAAATATCATAGGAGCCAATCACAGTAAATTAATCTTTCAGTTAGAATAATGAAAAAATAATCGTTTCATTTGTGACATTAATCGGCGTGATTTGATAATATCAAAATGTTGTTGTGACAGTATTTGTCTTCATGATAGCTTTCAAAATTAAATTTCGGTATACTAGAAAAACACAGAAGGGGGCAAACACATGCAGTATGCAACTTACGACAACACAATTAAAAAATTAGCACAGCACCATATTACGGTGACAGATATCGCCCAAATTGCTTATGATAATGAACAATCATACGTGGCAGGTCTGACACTTGCACAAGTGGAAGCTGCGGTGGAAAGTATTTTACATAAGCGCGTTGTTCAGCACCAAGTATGGGTTGGACTTGAATTAGATCGCTTGGCTGAAGAACATTTACTAGAAGCACCGCTGCAAGATTTAGTCGAACATGATGATGGCTTGTTTGGCGTTGATGAGACAATCGGAACCGCAATTGCTATGTCATTTGATACGATTGGTGTGACGAACTATGGTTACATCGACAAACTAAAAGTTGGACTGGTTGGCGAGCTTGATCGCAAGGGAAAAACAAGCGAAGCAGTGACGACATTTGCAGATGATATTGTGGGTGCTTTAGCAGCAGCCGCGGCTTCTAAGGTAGCTCATAAATTCGCGGCAGGAATGGTTGAAAACTAATCACGAATCAGAAACTAACGCTGAGGCGTTTTTTTCATTGTCAATTATATAAAATATTTGCAAAATAGGTCTAGACCAATTATACTTAAATTATAAAGGCTAGAGGAGGAAAGTGCTGCGGCGTCTAACACGCCGTACCACGTGATGATATGGCAAAATTAATTAAGAATATTGACTTGTATACAGGCTATAAGCATATGCCAGACGCATACATGCGCTTCACTGACACAATTGAGGAAGTTGGCTACATGGTTGATTTCACAGCGCGAGCTGACGATGAGGTCATTGACGAGGCAACTGGTCAACTGGTTGTGCCAGGATTCATTGATGTTCATAAGCATGGTGGTTACGGTTTAGACACGATGGACGGTGATCCCGACAAGCTTAACGAGATGGTCAATAAAATGGTGACGGAAGGCATTACGTCACTATTTCCAACGACAATGACGCAATCACCTGAAAATATTGAACGTGCGTTGAAGACAATCGATCAAGTTGCTAAGACAAATCCAGTGATTCAAGGAATTCACTTGGAAGGCCCTTTTATTAACAAAGTTTTTATGGGTGCACAGCCTGAAAAATATATTATTGATCCAAACACTGAATTACTCAAAAAGTGGTATGCACTTTCTGGCGAACGCATACGCTTGGTAACTTATGCGCCTGAAAATGGTGGGTTGCCTGATTTTGAGGCATTCATGTTGCAACATCATATTGTGCCATCAATTGGCCATTCTAATGCAACTCGTGAACAATTGCGGCATTCCCGTGCTACTCACATAACACATTTGTATAATGCACAACGGCCATTACACCATCGTGAACCAGGTGTTACAGGTCATGGTATGCTTGAAGAATCAATCACAGGTGAATTAATCGCTGATGGTTTCCATGTTGTTCCTGATATGCTGCAATTGGCTTTCAAAGTCAAAGGGGCACAACGTCTTGATTTGGTGACTGACTCAATGCGCGCCGAAGGATTAGGCAATGGCGAATCAGAATTGGGCGGACAAAAAGTAATTGTTAAAGACAAACAAGCACGCTTAGAAAATGGACATTTAGCCGGTTCTGTTTTAGCCTATGATGATGCTTTTGCTAATATTCAACGCTTTACAAGTGCTGATATTAGCGATGCTGTACAAATGAGTTCGGTCAATCAAGCGCGTGAGTTTGGTTTGACACAAAAAGGTGATTTGTCAGCAAGTAAAGATGCTGATTTTAATATTTTTAATCAAGACATGGAATTACAAGCGACATACTCACTTGGTCGTCGCTTCGCAAGGGAGAATTAATGGCTAAACCGCGTTACATCGAAATTCACAATCAAATATTGTCACGAATAGAAGCTGGTGAGTGGGAAGCTCAAAAACGTTTGCCCGCTGAGCGTGATTTGGCACTGGAATTTGATGTGTCGCGGATGACTTTGCGTCAAGCAATTCAGACGTTGGTGGACGAAGGCATTTTAGAACGTAAGGTGGGTTCGGGAACCTATGTTGCTGAAAAGAAAGTCTCTGAACGTGCGCTCGGTGTCACAAGTTTCACGGAGTTAATGGCTGCAACAGGAAGACGAGCACGCACGGTGACTGTCAGTTATAAAACAACAACACCATCTGCTTCGGAAATGGAGCACTTACAACTATCGGAGACTGATGAAGTATTGGTTATGGAACGTCTGCGTTTAGGTGATGATGAACCTATTTTGTTGGAACAGACAACCTTGCCGGTTAAATTAGTTGAAGCATTTACACGTAGTCAATTAACGCAATCGTTGTATGCAACGCTGGAGCAGGCAGGCATTAATCCGGGTCGCGCTGAGCAAACAATCACGGCGAGTTTAGCCAACGAACGCTTGTCAGAATTACTCCATATTAAGCGTGGTGATCCAATTCTGTCAGTACGTCAAGTTTCATATGATCAAAATGATATGCCGTTTGAGTATTCACGTTCATTTTATGTTGGTGAACGCTTTGAAATGACAATTACACGTTAAAAAAGCTGATATCTTGATTGATATCAGCTTTTTATTATTTATGATTGAGTCGTTTAACAAGAATATCACCAATGACTTGTACTACTAAGACTAGAATCAAAACTAACAATGTTGCGACTAGCGTTGTATCAGTGGCAAAACGATTATAACCATACGAAATAGCCATATTTCCTAAACCACCAGCACCAATGGCACCAGCCATGGCCGTTAAGCCAATTAAACTAATTAAAGTGACGGTTGAAACACGAACCAGTTCGGAACGGCCTTCGCGTAAGTAAACGCCAAACACAATATCCCAAAAAGATGCACCAACTGATTGTGCAGCTTCGACGATACCACCGCTAACTTCTGATAAAGCAACTTGAACTTGTCGTGCATAGAATGGAAAGACGCCAAGAGATAATGGCACAAGCGCTGCGGTTGTGCCAATTTGTGTACCAACAATAATTTTGGTGACAGGTGCAATAGCCGCCAACAAAATGATGAATGGTAAGGCACGGAAGAAGGACACAATTTTATCAAAAATCCAAAACCATGTCTTACTTGGGGCAATACCATTTGGCGCGGTAATAATAAGACCAATACCGAAAATTAGACCCAAAAGGCCACCAAAAATAGCAGACCAAAATGTCATGTACAGCGTTTGTACAATTGCGGTCCACCAACCAGTGTCGCCACCCCAGCCTTGATATATTACATTAGGGAAAGTGTGTGCAAACCATTGATTCATAATGATTGGCCTCCTTTAATAAGTTCAACTGTCACATGGTGGTCACGCAGTGTACCGAGTGCAGCTTGCAGTTGTGATGTTTCTCCTGATAAGATAACCAACAATGAGCCAACAGGAGTTTCTTGCAAAATCTCAATGTTGCCGTACAAAATATTAGCGGTAACATTAAAATCACGGAATAGCCCTGCAATCAGCGGTTCATCGGTTGTGTCCCCAACATAAGAAAGGCGAGCAAAGACTTCGTTATCTTTTAAATTGTGAACAAGCGCTTCATGACTAATTGTTTCAATTGCTTTATCAATATTGGTAGCCGTCTCAATAAATTCACGTGTGAGCTGTTCTTTTGGTTGCGCAAATATTTCTAATAGCGAACCACTTTCAATAATTTCACCATCTTGCATGACCGAAACTTTGTTAGCAATTTCTTTAACAGCCTGCATTTCGTGCGTAATTAAAACAATCGTCAAACCAAATTCTTGATTGAGTTTTTTGAGCAACGCCAAAATTTGATTGGTTGTTTTAGGATCCAAAGCTGAAGTAGCTTCATCAGAAATTAGAATTTCTGGGTCATTTGCCAAGGCGCGGGCAATGGCAACACGTTGCTTTTGCCCACCTGATAATTGAGCAGGAAATTGGTCAGCGCGATCTGATAAATCAACTAGCTCAAGCAATTCTGCTACTTTTGCCTTTTTTTCGTCTTCTTTTAATGAACTATGTTGTAGGGCAAACGCGACGTTTTCAGTGACTGTCCGTTCGTTGAGTAGATTAAAGTGTTGAAAAATCATGCCGATTTTGCGGCGCCTATCACGTAAGTCGTTACCACCAATGATTGTTTTTTTAGCATTTTCATCTGTTGCTTGGAAAAATGTTTCGTTATTCACAATCACAGAACCACTAGTTGGCTCTTGCAACAAATTAATAACGCGAACAAGGGTTGATTTACCAGCGCCGGAATAACCAACAATACCGTATACATCCCCACGATTAACGTGAACAGTCACATTATTAACAGCAGTGATTGTCCGCTTTTTTTGATGGAAAGTGACATTGATATTGTCTAGTTTAATAATTGGTTCTTCTGTCATTTTTCATAACTCCTAATTAGTGCTTTAATGACGTCAATGTGTTGATTGTAGTCATCTAGGCGAATATTTTCATTTGGTGCGTGGTCGTTTGTATTGGCATAACCAATTCCTAAACTGGCAATTGGGGCACCCAATGCCTCATGAATATAATACATAGGACCAGTGCCGGGGGATGTTGGGATAACAACAGGTTGCGCTTTGTAGTAATGCGCTGTGACATCAATAACACGTAAAATTTCTGGGTCTGACATGTCACTACGATAACCAGGCTGCCCCAATGTCTTAGTCACCAGAATATCAGAAAAACCACGGCTTTGGAAGTGTTGTTTAATTTGAAGGAGCGTTTTGTCAGGATCCATTCCCGGAACCAAACGTGCTTCAAGTTTGGCTGATGCTTTGGCCGGTAAGACAGTTTTTACACCTTCACCAACGTAGCCACTGTCAATACCCTCAATGTTGAGTGTAGGTGAAAAATACAAAGTTGACTTCAAATCATCCCCAGTTTTGTCAGTCAAAAGTGGTACAGTGATTTGATGTTGCGCAACTAATGCTGCATGTGTTAGCGGCAATGCTGATACCAACTGTATCTCACGATGATTAGGGGGTGTAACATCATCATAAAATCCTGACACGTTAATGTGACCATTGTCATCGTACAATGTGGCAAGCGCTTGTGTCAAACGCCAAGCAGCAGAATCTACAACAGCGGCTAGTGACGAATGCAAATCATGACTAGCTGTTTTCGCGCTGACATCAAAAGTCACAATCCCTTTGTTACCACCAAATATCTCTACTTCCTCATTGGCATTTTTACCACCCGATTCCCAGATAACAAGGTCACCGGATAGATGTTGCTGATACTTAGCCAAATAATCGTCGAGATGTTGAGAGGACGTTTCTTCAGAACCTTCTATAATAAAGGTAATATTAATCGGTAGCTGATTGTTATGTTCAGATAAATACTCTGCCACGGCAGTAAGTCTTGCTGTCAAGTTACCTTTGTCATCATCGACGCCACGGCCATATAACTTACCATCTTTTTCTGTCAGCTGCCAAGGATTGCTGTCCCACAAGTCAAGTGGTTCTGCTGGTTGAACATCGTAATGATTATAAATGATAACTGTTGGCGCATTGGAAACAGCACTAGTTAATTTGCCAATGATAAAGGGTGCAAAGTAGGTATCATCATATAAAACTTCCGCTCCTAAACCGCGTAGTGCATCCGCAATTAATTTAGCAGTTTCTGGTAGTGATTCATGTTTTGCTGAAACACTAGGCAATGCAACCAAATCACGCAATAGCACTAAATATTGTGTTCTGATACTCATGTATTATTAGTCCTCCCGCAACAACTATGTACGCGCAAAAGCGCATGTATTACTTTTTATAATCCCAAACAGTGATTTCAGCTGTACCATAGAACTTTTTAACCAAACGCTTAGTTTCGGCAGTTTGTAATGATTTCACGACTTTTTTATAGGTCTCGTTGTTCTTATCTTTCTTGTTAGCGGCGATAAAGTTGAAGTACTGTTCACTGTCTTTGTTAAGCCCTTCAACATAAATTGCTGAATCAATGTCTAATTTGGCAGAAATAGCATAGTTAGTGTTAATGACTGCACCGGCGATTTTGGGATCGTCTAACGACTTGGCTGTCTGTGACGCGTCAATTGGTGTGATTTGTAGTTTTTTAGGATTTGATGTAATATCCTTTGGCGTTGCCGTATTAGTATCTTTGATTTTAATTAAACCAGCTTCAGCTAATAAATGAATGCCACGGTTTTCATTAGTGACATCATTAGGCACAACGATTTGATCACCTGTTTTAAATTCAGATGTTTTCTTATATGATTTAGAATATAAGCGCAAAGGTGTTGTCCAAGTGTCACCAATTGAAACAATATTTGTTTTGTATGTTTTATTCCAGTTGGCTAAAAATGGATAGTTTTGGAAGGCATTCAAATCAATATCACCGTCGGCCAATGCTTTGTTAGGCTGTGAATAGTCGGTGAATTTTTTTGTTTTTAAAGTGATGCCATATTTGTCTTTTGCGGTCTTGATGGCGGCATCCCAGATTTGATCTTCTTCCTTTGATCCAGCCATAACACCAATCGTAACAGTCTTTGATTGACTTTTACTACCATGGCCAAATGTATAAATAGCACCAGCAACAATGACAACAGCGATACCGCCGATAATCCAATTTGTTTTTTTACTCATAATATTTTCCTCATAATAGTGATGAGTTAACCTCGAATCACATTCTTATTTACTAAAATCAGCGTCCCAAGCAGCTAGTTCAACACCATCATATTGCTTGTTAATGGCTTTTTTAGTGGCTTCTGTTTGGTAGGCTTTAACTACTTTTTTGTAAGTGGCGTTGTTCTTGTCTTTTTTGTTAGCGGCAATAATGTTGACCCATTGATGAGAATTTTTGTTCAAGGGTTCAACAAAGATAGCTTTTTTATAATCTAAACCAGCAGAATCGGCATAAGTACCATTGACCACTGCACCTTGCACATCTGAGAGTGAGCGAGCTGTTTGGTCGGCGGCTAATTCTTTAATTTTGAGATTTTTTGGATTCTTGGTAATATCCTTAACAGTTGCTAGGGTTAAACCAGATTTGAGATCAATTAATCCTGCTGCTTTTAAAACATAAAGCGCGCGACTTTCATTGCTGGGATCGTTAGGAACAGAAATGGTGTCACCTGACTTGTACTGTGAGACTTTTGTATATGTCTTTGAATACAAACGGATTGGTGAAATGACAGTATCACCAATTGACACGATTTTGTCACCTGTTGATTTGTTTGACTGTGCTAGGAAAGCGTAGTGTTGAAAGGCATTTAAATCAATGTCCCCAGACGCAAGCGCTTTGTTAGGCTGTGAGTAGTCAGTAAATTCTTTGAACTTTAACGTGATACCATACTGATCTTTGGCAGTTTTTTTAACTGTATTCCAGATTTTGGCATCTTGTTTTGAACCTGACATAATACCGATGGTGACGGTTTTTGAAGTTGTTTTGGTTTTTTGACCAAAGCTGGCGTAAGCAATGCCGGCGATAGCGACAACAGCCACACCACCAACAAGCCATTTAGTTGTTTTACTCATGATACGTATTTCTCCCTGTTTTCTCTAAATGATAATTCCTGATTTTTAGAATGGCGATGAACAAGCTATTTTTTCAATCAAAAAAGCCGCTTCTGTACTTTATAAATACAGAAGCGGCTTACCGTAAGCGCGATACCATTCTGAGTTTGGACTATTTGTTACCAAATAGTTGCTCACTAACCATCGGGCATCGGGAAATGATCCTAGCCGAATGGTGTGCCCGTTAACGGGGGCCAAATCGTTACAAACTAAACGGTAAACCGATTCGTCTGCACCAATCACAGGTCATTTTCACAATCGCACGCACGCTAACTCACATCTCCCGTTAGCTTTCTTGGCTTTGATAAACTGTTACTTTCCTGTTCAATTCGTTTCATTCTAAAAATCGTTATAGATAATATTACATCCCATTCATTCTAATGTCAATAGTTTTTATTTTTTGAATAGTAAGCCAAAGACAATCAATACAATTAAGCTGGCACCAAATAGGGCGTAGGTGCCTAGTGCCTGAGCCAATAGCCCTGAAATGAAAGCGCCAAATAGAAACGCTAGAACGAGCCAAAGAAAATGAAAAGTATTGCTCAAAAATTGTTTGTCCCCAGTGTAGAAAAAGTTGGTAACGTTAGTGCCGATACTGCGTAAATTGCCTGTTGACATGACGCTTGTGAACGGAAGACCTTGTAATTTAGGAAAGGAATCAAGTTGAATGGCTAGAAAGAAAGACAAAAAAGCAATGAAAAATGTACTGCTCAAGTACTGGTGCATGGCAACGATGGCCGTAATACCAATAAATTCAAGTAAAATACTGTGCTGTTGAAGGGACAAACGTCCTTCAGGCCATCGCTTTTTCAGAATTGTATTGCAGGCGGCACCAATAGTGAAAAAAAGAATTGGCCAAATAAAAATCATGCTGGCGCCAAAGCGTCCATGGGCTAAATTGAATCCAGCCTGAATGAGGTTACCTGTTTGTAGACTAGCAAAACGTGACTCATGATATTGAAATGTGTAAGCGTCAACAAATCCAGAATTCATCGCTAGTAGTAAGCCAATTGGCAATCGTTCGTGAATGGGGTGTTGTGTTGTAAGCATTATTGTCTCCCTAAATAATCGTTGCGTATCTTTCCACTTTAGCACTTTGACATTATTTTAGGCAATAAAACCTTTAATTATCTAATTCTCCTAATGGTGAATGCCTTTTTTGATATAATGGGAACAAAGAATTAGGGGAGAATGAGATGAAGTGGCGATTTTTAATACTGACTTTGTTGTTTGCTATGTTTGGCATACAACAGGTTTCAGCGGATGATGACTATGAGATAACTAATTGGCAGCAAACAGTTGCAATTCAGCCTAATGGTGACGCTAATGTGACTAAGCAGGTGAGCTATTCGTTTGATGATGATATGCATGGCGTGGTTATGCGAGAAGGTTTGGCAGCAGGTAAAAAAGCGTCAGCACTGACGTGGGGTGGCTTAAAATCAATCCAAGTTTCAGTAAATGGCCAAGCTCCGACAGTCATTCAGCCAAGACAAGGTGCGGCGCAAACCGGTTACGTTGAAACAAAAACGTCAAACGCAGTTAAAGAAAAAGTGTATTATCCAGTTCGAGAGAATGATAAGTTAGTTGTCACTTATCAGTATGTTTTAAAGGGGTTGGTCACAAATTGGGACGATGTTGATGAGATTAATTGGCGACCGATTTCTGACTGGGATGTTGATTTAGACAAGGCAAAGTTGGTTATTAAATTGCCTAAAAAATCACCTAAACAACTAAAAGCTTGGGTGCATAGTCGGGCAAAAGGAGATGTTAAGCTAGATAAAGCACAAGGTGAAGTGATTGCGATGAGTGATACTGTTTCGGCAGATGAATCATTAGAAATTCACATGTATTTTGACAGCAATCAGACACCGCTTAATCAATTACGTCGCTCTGGCAAACGTGCGAAACTGATTAACCAGCAAGAAGCAGCGATCGTGGTTAAACATAACCGATTTGTTTTTTGGATGATGATTATTGCTTTCTTGGTTTCACCAATTCTGTTTGTGATAGTACTGTTTATCGTATTTTGGCAAAACAAAAAAGTGCGTTATCAACAGAATTTGGCAAAACAAAAAAGCGGTACTACTGGTGAACCAGTCCATATTTTTGATTTACCAAACGATCTTGGACCGGCATTAATTGCTGAGCGATTAGCAGAAAAGTCCGATGACGCCAAAATTGTCGTGGCAACGTTGCTTGATTTAGTGGCCCGTCATAAAATAACAATGACTTATCAAGACATGAAGCGACCAGATGAGATTACCTATCAAGTGACTGATGAAAATGGCTTGCAACCATTTGAATTATCTTTTGTGAGAATGATTTTTGGCAAAAATCGTGATTTAGTCCGTCATGGCGATTTTAAAAAGAAACAATCACCCGTTTCAAAAAGTATTAGAAAACGAATTGGCGCTTTCAAGCAAGCATTAGCCAAAGCAGAGCAACAGACACGCATTGTTGACAAAATTGCTACGCAAAAAGCGACTGATGCCAAAACAATGGCGTTGGGTGGTTTAATTGTATTATCAGTGATTTCAGCAGTTGTGTTAGGAATTATTGCTGACCAAACACAAGTGTCGAGTATCTGGGCCATTATTGTCATTGAGAGCGTCGTAGCGCTTGTAACGTTATTATTGACTGCTACTCAAAAAACGATTTTCTTCACTGTACCAGACGGTATGCAGGAACAATGGCAGTGGCAAGGATTTAAAAAAATGTTACATGATATTGCACACTTACAAGACAAGCAGGTGCTAGACGTCCAATTGTGGGATAAAATTTTAGCTTATGCAGTCATCTTTGGGGAAGCCAAGAATGTCGCTAATCAAATGAAAATTTGGGCTAAAGACATGGATTGGAATACTGATAATACATTGTTGTTTGTACCATATTATTTGTATGGTAGCGACTGGAGTGATGGTTTTGTCACTAGTATTAATCAAGATGGTGCCTTCCAATCAAGTAGTAACGTGAGTGGTGGCGGTGGCAGCTTTTCTGGCGGGTCATCCGGTGGCGCTGGTGGCGGCGGCGGTGGTGCATTTTAACATCGAATGGTCATAAATTAAACAACATTTTTCAAAAAAATTTGTTATACTATATGTATAAGTTAATTTCTGAGGGAGTAACTGACGAAATGTTCGTGGCTGAATCGTCAAAGCAAAACAGCAATGTTTTATATCGCGCTATGCGCCGGTTCAGCATTAAACAGTGAGACTCATGTAAACGTTTATTTGCGTTTGCATGGGTCTTTTCATTTTGTTAGTCTTAGCTTAACCTCAAGCGTATAAGGAGAATTTCGATGGCAGATAAGCCGTTATATAACCAAGACAGTACGGATGTTTTGGTAGCATTAAAAACTGATGCAAAAATCGGTTTGACAGGTCAAGAGGCAAAGGAGCGCTTTGAAAAAAATGGTCCTAACCAGTTGAACGAAGCAAAATCAACTAGTTTAGTTCAGAAATTCATCAACCAGTTTAAGGATTTGATGATTGCTATCTTGTTAGCTGCCGCAATCGTGGCGGCGTTTACAGGTGAACTGGTTGACGCCATCTTCATTTTGGCCATTGTCATTATCAACGCTGTTTTTGGTGTTTTCCAAGAAGCCAAGGCCGAAGATGCCATCAATGCGTTGAAAGAAATGTCTACCCCTAATGCAAACGTCATTCGTGATGGCAAGGAAATGTCTGTGAAATCAACGGATTTGGTTGTGGGTGATGTTGTCCGTCTGGAGGCTGGAGACATTGTGCCAGCTGATTTACGTTTAATTGAATCAGCTTCTCTTCAAGTTGAAGAAGCCTCATTGACTGGTGAGTCAGTACCGGTTGATAAAATTGCTGATACACTTGTAGACAGTGATTTGCCGCTGGGTGATCGTACCAACCTTGGATTTATGAATACTAACGTGACTTATGGCCGTGGTGTTGGTGTCGTAACAGGTACGGGAATGCAAACGGAAATTGGGCACATTGCCGGCATGTTAGAGGCAGCCGATGAAACCAAGACACCATTGCAGGCAAATTTGGTCAAGTTAGGTCAAGTTTTGACTTATTTGATTTTAGGAATTGCTGTGGTAACGTTTGTTGTTGGTTTGTTGCGTGGTAGAGAGACCATTATTGATATGCTGTTGACCTCTATCTCTCTGGCTGTTGCAGCTATTCCAGAAGGTTTGCCAGCGATTGTGACAATCACATTAGCACTAGGTACCACACGTATGGCTTCGCGTCATGCTCTCGTTCGTAAGTTGCCAGCCGTTGAAACATTAGGCTCAACTGATATTATCGGTTCTGATAAAACAGGAACGTTAACGCAGAACAAAATGACAGTCGAAAAGCTCGTGGTTGATGCTGAAATTTCAGACGCTGATAACGCAGGAGAATTGACTGATACGTATGCCAGATTAGCTGATATTTTGGCATTGAACAACGATACAAAGCGTACAGAAAATGGTTTGGTTGGTGATCCAACCGAAACGGCATTAATTGCTTTCAATGAAAAGCATGATCGTGATATTGACAAGTTATTTAACGAGATGCCACGAGTTGCAGAATTACCCTTTGATTCAGAACGTAAGTTGATGTCAACGGTTCATCCGGCACCCAATGGTTATATTATTACGGTGAAGGGTGCACCCGATGAATTATTAAAGCGTGCTACACAGATTGAAATGTCCGGTCAAATTGTTGAATTGAGCGATGATATTCGTGCTAAACTGCTGGGAATTAATTCTGAGCTGGCAACGCAAGCGTTGCGTGTGTTAGGATTTGCTTACAAATTAGTTGATGAAATGCCTACTGAGATGACGACACAAGTTGTTGAAAATGATTTGGTATTTACTGGTTTTGTGGGCATGATTGACCCAGAAAGACCAGAAGTTGCACAGGCTGTTGCCGAAGCAAAAGCTGCTGGTATTCGGCCAATGATGATCACGGGTGACCATCGTGATACAGCCGCTGCGATTGCGATTCGTTTAGGTATTTTGGATGAGAAAGACATTGATACTGCCGTTATTTCTGGTTCTGATATTGACGCGATGAGTGAAGCCGAATTCGCGGAAAATGTCACTCGCTATAATGTCTATGCTCGTGTTGCGCCAGAACACAAAGTTAAAATTGTCAATGCTTGGCAGAAAAAAGGCAAAGTTGTCGCGATGACTGGGGATGGTGTTAACGATGCGCCGGCTTTGAAAGCTGCTGATATCGGTATTGCAATGGGTATTACTGGAACAGAAGTTTCTAAAGGTGCTTCTGACATGGTTTTGGCTGATGATAACTTTGCAACGATTGTGCATGCTGTTGAGGAAGGTCGTAAGGTCTTTGCTAATATTCAAAAAGCATTACAGTACTTGTTAGCTTCTAACTTAGCGGAAGTGATTTCAATCTTTGTGATGACACTTTTGGGTTGGAATATTTTAGCGCCAATTATGATTCTGTGGATTAACTTGGTAACCGATACTTTGCCAGCGATTGCCTTAGGTATTGAACCAGCAGAAAAGGGTGTGATGAAACGCAGTCCTCGTGGTCGTGGTGCTAGTTTCTTGTCTGGTGGCGTTGGTCCCGCTATTATTTGGCAAGGTATTTTGCAAGCTGTTATTGTGTTGAGTGTGTATGGTTTTGCTTTGGCAGCACCCGTTCATGCGGAGAGCCATTTGGCGCACCAAGATGCTTTGACTATGGCATTTATGACACTCGGATTGATGCAAATGTTTAACGCGATTAACGTTAAGTCGGTGTACGGTTCTATGTTTGGGCCACAGGCCTTTAGAAACAAGATGTTCAACTGGGCATTATTAGGATCACTTGTAGTCATGGCAGCTGTTGTGGTGATTCCGCCTTTGAACCCATTGTTCCACGTCTCGCATTTGGATACTTATCAATGGGCAATTGTGTTAGTTGCGGGAATTAGTATCATTGTGATTGTGGAACTGGTAAAATTGGTTCAACGAACAATTTTCAAAAAAGGATAATAGAACATTGGCAAAATTTAATCCCAAACAAGCACAAGTTTATGTGCAGACTTTGCAACAAGTTTTAACAGCAACTCAGGAAACAGCTGATCGCGTGGCACCATTTTTTACTAAATTAGATGATGCAAAACAAGAGAACAAGGTAACTGACATTCCTGCAGCAGAATTCGCTGAAATTAAAGCCGAGTTTGAAGACGCAGTGACGAGTTATCAAGAGAATGCTGCTCGTTTAAATGCTGCACAAGCACCAATTCGTATTTTGGGTGTGCATAAGTCATTAGCAAAGAATTATGAATTGTACGCTCAAGCAACAGCGTTGATGAGCGATTCACTAAATGTAGCCGATCAAACAATCGATGATGATAAATATGAACAATCTGAGGCTGATCAAGCTCAATATTTGAACAAAGTACAGACAAATGTATCAAAAATAATGACTTCACAAATGTAAATCGGTCTAGACCAAAAAGAGGATAAACACCACATTGAATGGTGCTTATCCTCTTTTTGGTCTAGTTATTTTTTCAAAGAATTTCATCACAAAAGTGATTTAAACCGTGACATGAAAGCGTTTACATGATAAGATAAAGACGAAGCACAACTTAAATGGATGCCACTCATGAAGTAAAAAATGACGCTTCACATATTTTTTCATTGCATCCAACATGAAGTGGAGGAGACTTTCATGCAGAGAATAACAGATTGGTTACAGAAAAATTTGGTGCCGATTGGCGCGAAACTATCATCTATTAAGGCACTGAATGCTATTCGTGATGGTATCGCCTTGGCGATGCCTCTGATTTTGGTCGGATCTTTGGCGATGATTATTCGTAATTTTCCAACCCCTAATGATATGTGGGTGACATGGATTACTGCTAATGGTGTCTTAAATTGGTTGGTGAAAATCATTTACGGTACGTTTTACTTAGTCGGTATCGTTTCAGTCGTTGGTATCGCTTCCAATTATGCCAAGTTGCTATCACCAAAGGCTGATGGTATTTCAGCAGGTGTCTTAGCACTTGGTGGTTATTTCGTTTCGACACCATATTTAAATGGTGCTAACGGCAACCAAGCGTGGGGTGCTAAAGTCGCAATTGCCGACCAAGGAATTGCATATTCAGCAACAAACGCTAACGGTATGTTTGCAGCGATTATTATTGGACTGGTGTCAGCAGCCATTTATGCTTGGTTCTTAAATCATAACATTACCATCAAAATGCCTGATTCAGTACCACCAGCCGTTGGACATTCATTTGCGGCATTAATTCCTGGATTTGTGATTATTTTGCTCTGGGCCTTGCTTTATGCGCTATTCCAAGCAACTGGCTTGGTATCTATTCACAATATTTTACAAATGATTTTGGGTGATCCACTAAAAGCGTTTGGTGGTTCATTAATTGGTGCAATTGTGGTAGCGGTGCTTGTGTCGCTATTCTGGTTCATTGGAATTCACGGTGGTAACTTAGTTGGTGCTATTATGTCACCTATCTTCTTGCAATTGATGCAAGAAAACGTTGACGCAGCGAAAGCAGGTAAAGCATTACCAGAAGTTATTACACAGCCATTTATGGATAACTTTGTCTATATTGGTGGTGGTGGTGCGACGTTAGGTTTGATTATTGCACTCGCTATTTTTGCAAAATCAAAGCAAAATAAAGCAATGCGACCACTAACATTAGTGCCTGGTATCTTTAACATTAATGAGCCGACAATGTTTGGTTTGCCAGTTGTATTGAATGTTTACTTAATCGTACCGTTCCTGATTGTGCCAGTGATGAATGTCTTGATTTCATATTTTGCGATGTCATCAGGATTAGTTGCACGTACAACAGGTACACCTGTACCCTGGACGATGCCACCAGTGATTTCTGGTTTCTTGGCAACCTCAAGTATTTCTGGGGCGGTGTTACAAATCGTTTTGATTCTCTTGGATCTATTAATTTGGATTCCGTTCTTCAAAGTGTTTGATAAAGCGCTTTTGGATGAAGAAAAGCAAGCTGATAGCGACGCTGTTGTTGGATAGTATAAAAGCTTTAATCAAATTTTTGATTAAAGCTTTTATTTTGAATCGTAATCAATATTTTTTGGGTAAATGAACCTTGAGCGAGTTGCGACGCTATGGGTTGAATATTTGCTTGCCATGTTTGATATTGGTTGGGGGATATGTCGCTGATATGATTGAGCTCATTGAGACTGTTGATGGACAAACCGATGTTATATTTTTTGATAATAGTGGCAAGGGCACTTTTTTGCCAAGCAATTAAAGGTAATCCTGCTCTAAGATAAAGACTCGCTTTGTGTGGTGCGTTGTATTTAGTGTAGCTTTGATATGTTTTGTCTTCAAAATCATTATCCCATATCAAACCAAATCCAGAGGTAAGTTGGTTTAAAATATCATCAGGGTCAAAATTACCATGGTAACTAACCTGATTAGGGAAAACAAAATCACGCCATTTTTTGGGAACAGAGCCAAATAAGTTGATTTGTGGCCCGTCGTAATCTTTTAGCCAAGGTGACTTTTGAAAAGTACCAGCAAAGTTAATGAGGTGGCTATATGAAGCTAATTTGTCGACTTCCCCAAGATAATCAAATAAAGGTTGAATAATGAAGTTTGAGTTGATGCCCATACCTCTAAGGGCGTTAGCCATGGCCTCTGAATGAACAATAATAGTATTGTACTGCTTTAAAACAGACAATTCCCAAGCATCGGTTTTGACCAGGCGAAGTGGTTCAATATCATGAATTAAAACAATACTGTGTGCGGAACGGTTATTAATCTCCTGTACCCACTGTTGCTCAAAATGGCAACTCATATAGCTAGGGAATTGATGAATTACAATATCATCTGCTTTGACAGCGTTAAGCCAAGTTTTAATATGGTTCTGTCGCGTTTCATTGTCAAAACGAACATCATTGTAGCGGGCAATAGGTAAAATTGTCCAACCTTGTTTCTGAGCAATTTGAGCATAATCTGATTTTGCTTTTAAAGCACCTGGTGGCATCCATGGTTCAATTGTGTGCGTGATGAAGTAAGTCATAGCGATATTATACCAAAATCCGAACCATTTTTTTGAAAATTAATTAAAATCCGAACTATATTAGAAAGATAATTGCAATATTCGGCAATTAGTTGTCTTTTTAACCAAATTTTAACATAAAAATCTGCTTAAAGTCGGATAATGTAGATATTAACTTTTGGGAGAAGAAAAACATGCAACGTTCAGCAAAAATTGGTATCGGTGCGGCGGCAATCGTCGTTATTGCGGGTGGCATATACGCGGCAACACAACAATCAACAAAGAAAAGTTCTGGCTATGCTGTGGCTTTGGTAACAGATGGTGGTGGCATAGATGATCGATCATTTAACCAATCGGCATGGGAAGGGTTGGAGTCTTATGGAAAAGCCAATGGCCTGAAGCAAGGGAAAGGCGGTTACAACTATTTTCAGAGTACAGATACATCAGAAATAAAGACTAATTTGCAAACGGCCGTTAAAGGTGGTTATAAGTTAGTTTATGGTGTTGGATTCGCGGCGGCACCTGCTGTAACTAGCGTTGCTAAAGCTAACCCTAAGACAAATTTTGCCATTATTGATGCAGTGATTGCTAAGAAAAATGTTGCTTCATTGACATTTAAAACAGAACAATCATCATACTTGGCTGGTGTTGCGGCAGCTAAGCAATCAAAGAGCGGCACGGTTGGTTTTGTGGGTGGCATACATGGTGATGTTATCGACACTTTTGAGGCCGGTTTTAAAGCCGGTGTTAAGGCAACAAACGCTAACATCAAAGTATTAACGCAGTATACTGATTCATTCACGGATGCCGCCAAAGGCAAGACAATTGCTGCATCAATGACTGCCAATGGTGCCGATGTTATTTTCCAAGCAGCTGGTGGTGCTGGAAATGGTGTCTTTGCAGAAGCTAAGGCAGCAAACCAAAAAGAAAGTGCCGATTCAGATAAGAAAATTTGGGTAATTGGTGTTGATCGTGATCAAAAGTCTGATGGTAATTACAAGGATAAAGATGGCAAGTCATCTAACTTCACCTTGGTATCAGCAGTAAAGCGCGTCGATAGTGCGGTTGAAGATGTTGCGACAAAGGCCAAAAATGACAAATTCCCTGGTGGTAAAACAATCACATATGGTTTGAAAGAAAAAGGTGTCAGTCTATCTAAGGATTCTGCTTCTAGCAGTGTTTGGTCAGCAGTTCAGTCAGCACAAAAGAAGATTGTCGCTGGTGATATCAAAGTACCTGTTCATCCATAATCTCGTTTTAAAAATTAATCGCAGTGATGCGATTTTTTTTGTATAACAATACTTGAAACAATATAAAAACGAACAATTATATATATTTTGAATTTAATTTCGTCTTTTGTTTACAAATTAGTCATGATTCCCCTTAAAAAGTCTGTATAATAGTCATTGGAGTTTAGGAAAAGGATGACTATGATGGATTTTAATACAGTTTTTGATTATGAAGACGTTCAACTAATCCCCAATTTGGGAATACTTGAATCACGTTCCCAGGCGGATACGTCAGTCAAATTGGGACGATATACCTTTAAGTTACCAGTTGTACCAGCCAACATGCAGACGGTTATTGATGAACCGTTAGCAAAACATTTAGCGGCCAATGGTTACTTTTATGTGATGCATCGTTTTGAACCAAGTAAACGATTAGATTTTGTTAGAAGCATGCAATCTGAGCAGCTGATTGCGTCTATTTCTGTGGGCATTAAGCCGGAAGAATATCAATTTATTGATGATCTTAAATCAGCAGGACTAGTGCCGGAATTTATCACTGTTGATGTTGCGCATGGGCATGCTGTACCAGTTATCGACATGGTAAGATACATTAAAAAAACTTTACCAGATAGTTTTGTTATCGCTGGTAACTTGGCAACTGCCGAGGCTGTTAGGGATCTTGAAAATGCCGGCGCCGATGCTACTAAAGTGGGTGTGGGTCCTGGGAAGGCTTGTATTACGAAATTAAAAACTGGATTTGGGACTGGCGGTTGGCAATTAGCGGCATTGCGCTTATGTGCTAAGGCAGCAAAAAAGCCAATAATCACTGATGGCGGTATTCGTCATAATGGTGACATAGCTAAATCAATTCGGTTTGGTGCGACAATGTGCATGATTGGCTCATTATTTGCGGGCCATGATGAAACACCTGGTGAGATTGTCGAAATCAATGGTGACAAGTTTAAGATGTACTTTGGTTCTGCTTCACAGTTTCAAAAGGGTGAATACAAGCATGTTGAGGGTAAAAAATTGTTAGTACCTTATCGTGGTAGTATTGATACCACACTACGTGAAATAAAAGAAGATTTGCAATCATCAATTTCTTATTCTGGTGGTCGTGAGCTAGCAGACCTTAAACGTGTTGATTATGTCATTGTTAAAAATTCGATTAGTAATGGTGATACTTATTAAAAATAGAAAAATATGTTAAGAAAACTGACATGATATTGTGTGATCGTCAGCTTTTTTGCTATACTGGAGTATTATGAAAAAGATATGGATATTTTGTGTTGCTTTTTTAGCAACTGTCACAATGATGATGGGTATCACGAAGGTTGACGCCGCACAGCCTAACTACATTATCACAACCGATGCGACGTACCCTCCGTTTGATTTTCAAGATAAAAATAATCAATACACTGGTATTGATCAAGAAATTTTGAAAACAATTGCCAAACGCGAAGGTTTTACCTATACGCTTAAGCCAATGAGCTTCAATGCTGCTACGCAATCAGTAACATCTGGACAAGCGGACGCAGTGATTGCAGGTATGTCAATTACTGATGAGCGTAAACAAGTTTTTGATTTTGGGACACCGTACTATAAGTCTGGAATTGCTTGGGCGGTTAAAAAAGGCTCAGCTATCAAGTCATTGCAAGATTTGAAGGGCAAAACTGTTGCGATTAAAACAGGAACTGCTGGCGCTGATTATGCTTTATCAATCCAGAAAAAATATGGCTTTAAGGTAACTTATTTTAGTGATTCTGATACACTTTATAATGATGTGATTAATGGCAACTCACAAGCTACTTTTGGCGACTTACCAGTTTTGCAGTATACTATCAAAAATGGTACCAAGTTAAAAGTGATGAACCCAACTAATCCATACGAGGCTGGTTGGTACGGTTTTGCGGTTAAAAAAGGTGATAACGCGCAATTGTTAGCTTCTTTTAATAAGGGATTCGCTGCAATAAAAAAAGATGGCACTTATCAAAAGATCGTAAACAAATATTTAGGCGCTCCGGCTTCAGAATTTACTGGTAGTAAATCAGACAATAGCTCGGTATTTGGTATTTTAAAGTCCAATGAAAATGCCTTTATGAAGGGATTGTGGCAAACAATCCTATTAACATTGTTTGGTATTATTTTAGCTTCAATTTGGGGCATTTTACTTGGTATCATGGGTGTTAGCCAAAATAGTGTGATTAGGGGTATCTCAACCACAATCATTTACGTCTTCCGTGGTATGCCGTTAATGGTATTAGCATTTTTCATTTATATTGGACTGCCTGGCGTTATTGGTACTAAAATCCCAGCATTTACGGCTGGTGTCATCACACTGATTTTGAATGAGGGTGCATATACTGGTGCGTTTGTACGTGGTGGTTTTAAAGCAGTTGACAAAGGTCAAATGGAAGCGGCACGAAGTCTTGGATTTACTTATGGTAAGTCAATGTATAAAGTGATTATGCCCCAAGGACTCAAAATTATGGTGCCGAGCTTTATTAATCAATTCATCATCACTTTAAAAGATACATCAATTTTGTCGGCAATTGGTATTTTGGAATTAACACAAACAGGGACCTTAATTGTCTCTCGTAACTCACAGGGCTTTCGTGTATGGGCTATTATTGCTGTGATATATTTGGTTGTAATCACGTTACTGACTTGGTTTAGTAATTGGGTAGAAAAGAGGACGCGTTCATGAGTGAAGCACAAGTAAAAGTGCATGTTGATAAAGTTAATAAATCCTATGGTGAAAACCATGTTTTGCGCGATATTTCATTGGATATTGCCGAAAACGAAGTGGTTGTTATGATTGGACCATCAGGATCAGGTAAATCAACCTTTTTGCGGATGTTAAATCAATTAGAAACACCTGATAACGGGACAATCATTGTTGATGGCTATGATATTTCAGATAAAAATACGGATATCAACAAGGTTCGCGAAAACATTGGTATGGTGTTTCAAAACTTCAACTTGTTCAATAATTACACCGTGCTAGAAAATATCATGTTAGCACCTGTTGAACTCAAAAAACTAGACAAAGTTGCAGCAGAGAAAAAAGCACGTGAACTTCTTGAAACTGTTGGTTTATCTGATAAAGCGGATATGCCAGTTAGTTCCTTATCTGGTGGTCAAAAGCAACGTATCGCGATTGCACGCGCATTAGCAATGACGCCTGATATTATGTTGTTTGATGAACCAACTTCTGCGCTGGATCCTGAAATGGTTGGCGATGTACTTGATGTTATGAAAAATTTGGCCGAGTCTGGTATGACAATGATTATCGTGACACATGAAATGGGCTTTGCCAAGCAAGTAGCTGATCGTGTTGTTTTCTTTGAATCAGGTAAAATTCAAGAATCAGGAACACCAGATCAAGTATTTGATGCACCAAAGAATGAACGTCTACAAGAATTTTTGAGTAAAGTCACGCATGTTTAACCGTGGCGTATGAATGACAGGTGGCCATAGCGCCACCTTTTTTGGGGAGAAAAAATGTTTAAAAAAGGTATACTAATCAGTTTTTTGGCGATGTTGTCGATTACCACGTTTGTTTTTGCAATGGGTGATAATTTAGTTCATGCGGATAAACCGAATTATATCATTTCAACTGATGCAACCTATCCGCCGTTTGATTTTCAGGATAAAAATAATCAGTATGTGGGTATCGATCAAGATATTTTGAAAGAAATTTCGAAACGAGAAAATTTCACTTATACGTTAAAACCAATGAGCTTTAATTCAGCAGCACAACTTGTTTCAAATGGACAAGCTGACGGTATTATTGCGGGTATGGTAATTACGGAGGAGCGTAAGGCCGTTTATGATCACTCAACACCTTACTATAAAACGGGTGTGGCTTGGATTGTCAAAAAAGACACCAAAATTAAATCATTAAAAGACTTAAAAGGCAAAACTGTTGCTTTAAAGACGGGTACGGCCGCTTCAGAATATGGTAAATCTTTGCAAGCTAAGTATGGGTTTAATGTTAAATACTTTAACGATACAGACACAATGTACAATGATGTTGCGGTGGGCAATTCTGCTGCAACATTTGAAGATATGCCAGTTATTCAGTATGCTATCAAAAATGGTGTTAAGTTGAAGGTTATGAATGCCGATAATCCAGGGAACGCTGGTTGGTATGGATTTTTTGTTAAAAAAGGTGAGAACAAAGCGCTGTTGTCAGCTTTCAACCGTGGTTTTGCTGCTATTAAGAAAGATGGTACGTATGACAAAATCGTTGCAAAATATCTAGGTGCTAATCAATCTACATTCACTGGCGCCAAAAAGGATAATTTTTCTGTTCTGGGTATCTTAAAGGCGAATAAAAGTGCCTTTTTGAAGGGCCTGTGGCAAACAATTATGCTCACATTCCTTGGCATTATTTTAGCTTCAATTTGGGGTGTCGTGTTAGGCGTAATGGGTGTGAGTCAAAATAAATTTGTACGTGGCGTATCGACGACGATTATATATATTTTCCGTGGATTACCACTTATGGTGTTGGCATTCTTTATTTATATCGGTTTGCCTGGTGTGATTGGGGCCAAAATTCCTGCTTTCACTGCCGGGGTATTGACATTAGTTCTTAATGAAGGCGCTTATACAGGTGCTTTTGTCCGTGGTGGTTTTGAAGCGGTGGAAGTTGGTCAGATGGAAGCAGCACGATCGTTGGGATTACCTTATCGTACAGCAATGCGGCGTGTGATTATGCCGCAAGGGTTAAAAATTATGGTGCCAAGTTTCATTAATCAATTCATTATTACATTGAAAGACACCTCAATTTTGTCAGCGATTGGCTTGCTAGAATTGACACAAACCGGTTCCTTAATTGTTGCACGTAATTCCCAAGGTTTCCGCGTATGGGCAATTGTGGCTATCATGTATCTGATTATCATTACATTACTTACTTGGTTTAGCAATTGGGCGCAAAAAAAATTGCAATAAAACAAAAACACTTCCAAATCGTATGATATGATTGGAGGTGTTTTTTATGATTATAGCCTATAACCAGCGTCAAAAATACATTTTGGCTAAAGATGCACAAAAAAATCAATCGTATTTTTGTCCAGGTTGTCGTGAGCCAGTTATGCTAAAAGTGGGTGATGTTAAACAAAAACATTTTGCGCATTATTCAGGCACACTTTGCCAAACACTAACTGAAAATGAAACGACAGCTCATTTGTCGGGTAAAATGCAGTTAGCACAGTATTTGCAGCAATTTGGTCATGTGGAAATTGAGGCTGTGATTGCTAGCATACAGCAACGTCCGGACATTTTATTGACGCAAGGCAATCAAAAATTAGCAATTGAATATCAATGCAGTCCTATTTCTCAAAAAAGGTTAATGCAACGAAATGCGGGCTATCAATCATGTCACATCAAAGTTATTTGGATCCTAGGGGAGACCTACTATCACCGTAATTTAAGCCAAAAAACAATCCTAAAATTTATGGCTGCACAGCAGATTGTTTTCTATTTGTCGAGTAATCAAATGTTTGTCCATCGTCATCATTTCATCAAAGCCGATTTTTCACGTGTAAAATATACCGAGAAATGTCATCATGATTTGTTCATAAAGCCGTTGCAATCGCTGACATATCAACATGACGTTAATAAGCAACGCTATAAAGTCCATAGTTTACTCATGCAACAACGTGTTGATAAGTTTTTAATTAATCATTTATATCAACATAATCGACGATTACCTGATGCGCCTGAATGGGTATTTCAAGGGTGTACGTTTGGTTTAAATGTTGCAAATTGGCATTTCCGATTATTAGTTGTGTTACTATTAGAAAAAATTGGTTTACAGCATGTTATTAAAAAAGAGAAATTAAGTCAAATATTAGCACAATACTTCTTAGGTGATGATGATTTTAAAATCGTTCAGTTACGACAAATATTTTGCAGCTTAGAAAATCATAATTTTATTTTACAGCAAGGTGGTTATATTTTAATTCGACGATTGCCTAAATGGTTGAACGCAAAGTAACATCATTTACCGTGAATATGATAGAATGATTAGTATTGAATGATAAGGAGAGTGCGGAGTTCCGCACGTTTATAATTATGGCACAACAAATACTACGTTCTGAAGTTCCTGAAAATTTAACATGGGATCTCAGCACAATTTTTGAATCAGATGATGCATTTGAAGCGGCCTTTAAGTCAGTTCAAACAGCAGCAAAACAATTAAGTCAATATGTTGGGCACGTTGGTGATTCAGCTACTACATTGCTGGCTGCATTAGAAGCGGACCTTGCAGCTGAACGCGAATTTGAAAAAGTGTATGTCTATGCACACCAGATTTTTGATCAAGACACTACTAATCCTAAATATGCGGCTTATAATGCACAAGTTCAGAGTTTATATGCTGAGTTGAGCGCAGCAACGTCGTTTTTTCAACCAGAAGTCTTAGCTATTCCTGATGCGACTTTGACTCAATATCTTGCTGCAGAAGGATTGGCAAAGTATCAACATTTCTTTGATGTTTTACTTGCTCAAAAGCCTCATACATTGCCCGCTGATCAAGAAGCGCTCTTAGCAGGTGCGAGTGACATTTTTGGTGCATCCGAGCAAACTTTTGGTGCGCTTGACAATTCCGATATTACATTTGGTAATGTTCATACTGAGACCGGAGAAGTAGTGCCATTAACAAATGGTTTATATTCACTCTTGTTAGAATCTCAAAACCGTGATTTGCGCCAAGAAGCTTTTACAACCCTATATGATAGTTACATTGGATTACAAAACACATTTGCGTCAACACTATCTGCTCACGTTAAGGGACACAATTTTTTGGCCAAAACTCGACACTATGATTCAGCGCGCCAAGCTGCTGTTTCAGGAAATAATATCCCTGAAAGTGTTTTTCAAACATTAACGACAACTGTGGATGAAAACTTACCATTATTGCATCGATTTGTTGCTTTACGAAAAAAAATTCTGGGTGTAGAAGATGTGCATTCTTATGACTTGTACGTGCCATTGGTTGATGAAATTGACTTTGATGTAACCTATGAAAAGGCCCAACAAATTGTCTTATCAGCATTGGCGCCGTTAGGGGCAGATTATGTTGCCATTGTTCAAAAAGCGTTTGACGAACGATGGATTGATGTTGTCGAAAATAAAGGTAAACGTACTGGTGCTTATTCAAGTGGTGCTTACGACACTAAGCCATTCATTCTGTTGAATTGGCAAAATAATTTGAATAATGTCTACACTTTGGCGCATGAAATGGGACATTCCGTTCATTCTTATTTAACACGGCATAACCAAGAGTACCATTATGGTGATTATCCTATCTTTTTGGCAGAAATCGCCTCAACAACTAATGAAGGGTTGTTGACGGACTATTTGCTTAAGACCAATAGTGATCCTAAATTCCGTGCTTATGTTTTGAACCAATACTTAGATGGCTTCAAGGGAACGGTATTTCGTCAAACTCAGTTTGCGGAATTTGAACAGTGGATCCACGAACAAAGTGCTGATGGAACGGCTTTAACTGCTGAAGTCATGAGTGATTATTATGGTGAGTTGAATCAAAAGTTCTATGGACCAGATCTTTTCCCTGATGAAGCTATTGCTTATGAATGGTCTCGCATTCCTCACTTTTATTATAATTTCTATGTTTATCAGTATGCTACTGGTGAAGCTGCCGCAACAACTTTGGCAGAACGTATCTTGAATGGCAACGGTGCTCAAGACTATAAAAATTATTTAAAGTCGGGTAATTCAGATTATGCGTTGAATATTATTCAAAAAGCAGGCGTCGACATGAGTCAATCTGGCTATTTAAAACAAGCCTTTGAAGTGTTTGAAGCACGTTTGTCTGAATTAGAAACATTGCTATCCAAGTAGAAATAAACGGTCCAACGGGCTGTTTTTTTGCTAAAATAACAGTTAGGAGAAAAAATCATGACTGTACCACAAAATCTTGCTGACGTTGCCAATGCAGCACTTAATGATACCTATACCCCGTATTCTCACTTTCCCGTTGGTGCTGCTTTACTAGCTGAAAATGGTGAAGTTTTTAAAGGTGTTAACATTGAGAACGTCTCATTTGGATTAACTAACTGTGCGGAAAGAACTGCCATTTTTACAGCTGTTGCAGCTGGTCATCGGCATTTTCATGGACTTGTTATTTCTGGAAAAACTGATGAGCCAATTGCCCCATGTGGTGCTTGCAGACAGGTGATGGTAGAATTTTTTGAACCTGATATGCCAATTTGGTTAATTAATGACCAAGGACAAGAAATCGAAACTAACATTGCAGAATTAATGCCGGGCGCATTTAATAATTTACAATAAGGAGTTTACTCATGCCTCAGATTTATCTTGCAGCACCATTTTTTTCAGATGAACAAATTGATCGTGCAAAACGCATTGAATCAGCGTTAGATGCTAATCCAACTGTTAAAGATTATTACTCACCACGACAAAATCAAAAAACTGAAAATCCGGAATTTAGTGCCCCTTGGGCGGCCGAAGTATTTCAAAGAGATGTTACCAATGTCATGGCGGCTGATATTATTGTATCAGTGATTGATTATCGCGATAATGATGCTGATTCGGGTACTGCTTTTGAGCAAGGAATGGCTTGGGTGGCTAAAAAACCAATAGTGGTCGTTAATGAGTTACAGTTTCCTGTTAATTTGATGTTATCTGAGTCATTAACAGCTTATGTGACAGCAGCAGAAGCTTTAAAAACATATAATTTTGAACAAACACCGAAAATACCATTTACAGGAGAACTATTCTAATGAAAAAAATTTTGGTTGCGAATTTAACAGCAAAAAAAGCGGTTAAATATTTGGAAGAAAAGGGATTCGAGGTTATTATTAGTTCTCAGGCGAGTGATGATGACTTTTTGGCACACACGGATGTTGATGGCATTCTGATAATGATGCACCCTTTTGGTGAATCATTGATGTCAAAGATGCCTAATTTGAAAGTGATTGCACGACACGGTGTCGGTTATGATAATGTTGATTTGGCTGCTGCTGCCAAACATGATATTGTCGTCACGAATACTCCTGGTGCAAATGCGACAGCTGTTGCTGAGACGGCTATCATGCACATGTTGATGGCTGGTCGCCTATATTACCAGCGTCGTGAATTACTCACAGATACGACAAATGCTGATTACTTAGCAGCGCATAATGGTCAGGAAATATCAGGTAAAACAGTAGGAATCATCGGTTTTGGTCACATTGGTCAAAATATTGATCGATTGTTAACGGGATTTGATGTGAATGTTTTAGCTTATGCAAGACATTCACATGAGGTAGTGAACGGTCGGATGGCCACGCTAGACGAAATTTATGAACAATCTGACTTTATTGTGACCGCCCTACCAGCCACACCGGAAACGACGCACATGATTAACGCAGATGTTTTCTCAAAGATGAAATCTTCAGCGGTTCTCGTTAATATTGGACGTGGTGCATTAATTGACGAAGCAGCATTGATTGATGCCCTGAAAAATGATGTGATTGCTGGAGCTGGTTTGGACGTTGTCGAGCATGAACCAATTAGTGTTGATAATCCTTTGCTACAATTACCCAATGCATTTGTGACACCACATGTTGCTATGATTTCGCAAGAAGCAATGGATAATGTTGCCATTAAAGCAGCAGAAGATATTGTCAGAGTATTATCAGGGGAACAACCACGGTTTCCTGTTAATTAGCTTACTTTTTGTCAATAGTATAAGATTGTGTTAGAATGAACACAAGAGCCTGGAGGAATAATTATGGCAAAGTTGGCAGAACATACAGAAAATCTTTTGTGTCAGAATTTTACAAAAACATTCGAAATTCTTGGTCGTAAATGGAATGGTATGATTATTGAAACGTTACTGGTTAGTGGACCAAAGCGGTTCTTAGAAATTTCACGTGCTATTCCAGCTTGTTCAGATCGCGTTTTGGTTGAGCGTTTAAAAGAACTAGAAGCAGCGCATTTAGTGATTCGTCAAACTTATGAAGATTCTAATTTGATTGAATACAAACTAACTGAGGCTGGTGAAGCGATGCGACCAATGATGAAAGCAGTTCACGAATGGTCTGATAAATTTAATAATGTTGCAAAGCTAGAAGTTCCTGACAGCCTGACAGAAGTTTGATACAATAGACATAGTAAGATTACGATGAATGACCTAGTAATGATTAAGCGCCAATAGCGAGCGGTGAATAGTGAAAGACCGTGGGTAGCTAATGATGAATTTCAGTCAGGAGTAATGGCTTAATCGCCAGCGTTAGTCCACGATACGGACGCCAAAGCTGACAACGTTCAGAAATTTGGGTGGTACCGCGTTATTTGACGTCCCATGTTATCTTTTTTAAGATAACATGGGATTTTGTGTTAGAAAGGAAAAATGATGAGTTTAATTGATGATTTAAAACAGCTGAAACAATCTGCTGTCTCGCGCATTAATTCGCAAGATGCCGATATTGAACAATTGCGTGTTAAATTGTTGGGTAAAAAAGGTGAGTTGACTGCTTTATTGAAAGGCATGAAAGATGTCGCTGCTGAAAATCGCAAGGCAGTTGGTGAAATTGGCAATGACGTTCGGCAAACAATTACTGAATTATTGACCGAAAAAAAAGCTGCTGAAGCTGAAGCAGCTTTGTCCGAGCAATTAGAGGCTGAAACAATTGATGTTACAATGCCAGGGGCCCAATCACCCATTGGACAACCACATGTGCTTCAACAGATTATTGATGAAATTGAGCAACATTTTTTGGGTCTTGGATTTCAAGTAATTGATGATACAGTTGATTCACCAGAAGTTGAGACGGATGAGTATAATTTCGAAAGAGAAAACTTGCCAAAAGATCACCCTGCACGTGATATGCAGGATACATTTTATATTACGCCGGAAATTTTGCTTCGAACCCAGACATCACCCGTTCAGTCACGTTCGTTAGAGAAACATGATTTTTCTAAGGGGCCTCTTAAAATGATTGCACCGGGAAAAGTTTACCGTCGTGATACTGATGATGCCACACATTCGCACCAATTCCATCAAGTTGAAGGCATGGTTGTTGGTGAAAATATTACTATGGCAGACTTAAAGGGCACTTTATTATCCGTTATGCAGGAATTGTTCGGTGAAAAGCATCAAATTCGGATGCGTCCATCATACTTTCCATTTACGGAACCATCTGTTGAAGTCGATGTTTCCTGGGATGAGGTGACACCTGATACAAAACCAGAAGATATTAAATGGATTGAAGTTTTGGGAGCGGGTATGACGCATCCTAATGTATTGCGCATGGACGGTGTTGATCCTGAAAAATATTCAGGGTTTGCCTTTGGTTTGGGACCTGATCGACTTGCAATGTTGAAGTATGGTGTAGATGATATTCGACAATTCTATCTGAATGATGTTCGTTTTTTGTCACAATTTAATCGGAAGGGGAATTAATCATGAAAACGAGTTTAGCTTGGTTAAATGAATATTTGGATGAGCCACTTGCTTTAGATGAGGTTGCTGTTAATCAACTGGCTGAGCAAGTTGCGCGTACAAGTGTTGAAATTGATAGCTATACCACTATTGCGCGACAACAAGATGGTTTGGTTGTGGCAAAAGTTTTGAGCGTTAACCCACATCCAGATTCAGATCATATGGTTATCACACAGATTGATGCTGGTGAGTCTGAACCAATTCAAATTGTCACTGGGGCGCCAAATGTCGCTGTCGGGCAATTCGTTATTTTGGCAAAAGTTGGTGCACATATTATCAACCATGATAGTGGCGAATTGGTGACGCTTTCTGCTGTGTCACTACGAGGACAAATGTCTTATGGTATGTTGGTCGCTTTGCAAGAAATAGGGTTTGATAACAAGATTGCACCTAAAGATTTTGAGTCTGGTATCTATGTTTTTGGTCCAGATGATGGTGTACAACCTGGCGATGACGCAATTGTTGCTTTGGGGATGAATGAACCGGTCTTAGATACTGATTTGACGCCAAACCGCTCAGATATGCTTTCTATGATTGGAACAGCGTATGAGTTTGGTGCAATGCGACAGGTGAAGGTTCAAGAACCCGACTTTGAATTAGTTGAGTATGAAACAACTGCTGATAGCCAAGTATCAATTCAAATTGATGATCCAACTTTGGCACCAAAATATGCATTGCGGGTTGTTAATCAAGTTACTGTGCAGGATTCACCACTTTGGTTACAAAAAAAGTTGTGGAATGCAGGCATGAGACCAATCAATAACATTGTTGATATTACCAATTATATGATGCTGATGTACGGACAACCCTTGCATGCCTTTGATTTAGATAAGCTATCACACAAAGATATCCATGTTCGCCTTGCCAATGAAAATGAATCTTTGGTCACATTGGACGGTCAAAATCGGACACTACGTGCTGAAAAAGATATTGTGATTGCCAGTGGACAAGATGGTTTAATGTTAGCCGGTGTTATGGGTGGCATTAGTTCGGAAGTTGATGCCAACACTAAAAACATTGTGATTGAAGGTGCTATTTTTAATCCAAGTCTTATTCGTGCAACAGCACGTCGACATAATCTTCATTCAGAAGCTTCTGCGCGATTTGAACGTGGTGTTAATTGGGACAATACCTTTAATGCTTTAGATCATGCTGCGAGTTTGGTAGATAATTTGGCTAATGGTCAAGTGGCGCGTGGTCGCGTTGAAGCATCTAATCAGCCACGTGAAGCGATTCGTATTTCATTAACTGCTAAACGAGTTAATCAAATATTAGGCACTTCTCTCGATGTGACTGCAATTGCAGGTTATTTTGATCAATTAGCATTCACATATCAGATTAATGGTGATCAGATTTTAGTTGATGTTCCTGCACGCAGGCCAGATATTAGTATCGAAGCAGATTTGATTGAGGAAGTGGCACGACTATTTGGTTATGATAACTTGCCATTAACCTTACCATACGGTCCAACAACCCCAGGTAAATTAAGCTTGCTGCAACGTCAAATCAGAGGAACTCGACGTATTTTGGAATCATTGGGATTAAATCAGGCCATTTCCTATGTCTTAACGACACCCAACAAGGCACAACTATTTGCAGAAAATTCGACAGATAACGTTGTGACACTTGACTATCCAATGAGTTCTGACCGAACAACTGCGCGACAAAATCTATTGGCTGGTCTTTTAGACGATGTCGTCTATAATGCGGCACACGCTGTTCATGATATTGCGCTTTATGAGCAAGGACGTGTTTTTATTGCCAAACAAAATGATCAGCAACCAGCAGAAATTGAACATGTCGCTGGGGTATTAACTGGTAATCGATTTGCATCCACTTGGCAAAAAGGTAAGCAAGCACAAGCAGTTGATTTTTATGACATTAAGGGTGTGGTAGAAAGTTATTTAAAACAGATTGGCGTGAATGACGTCAGTTATCGAGCAACTAATCGTCATCTTAATATGCATCCTGGTCAGACAGCAGATATCTATTCAGGCACACAGTACTTGGGATTTGTAGGACAAATTCATCCGCGTTTGACGAAAGCGCAGAAACTAGCGCCAGTGTTTGGATTTGAGTTGAATCTTTTTGCTGTGTTGCAAAATGTGCATTCGAGTGTTTCTTATGAGCCAATTTCCCGTTTTCCTCAAATGAGCCGTGATATGGCGTTGCTTGTAGATAGTCAGGTGACATCTGCTGAAATTGAACATGTCATTCGAGAATTTGCTGGCCAGCATTTGGTTGATGTGACATTATTCGATGAATACACTGGTGATAATTTACCAGAAAACAAAAAGTCTTTGGCTTATACTCTGACATATCAAAATAATAATGAAACACTTGTTGAAGCTGAGGTTAACGCTGATTTTGAACACGTTATAAGCAAATTGCAATCGCAATTTAATTTGACGATTCGCTGATTATTTTTCTAATTTAATTTGAGTTGTGCTTGAAAACACGTTATAATTGAATGCAGACTATAAAGTTACAGGATAATTTCATGGCAAAAATAATCATACAAGGTGGCCATCGCTTACGTGGTGAAGTCACTATTGGTGGCGCTAAAAATTCAACAGTAGCACTGATTCCGGCAGCAATTTTGGCCGATACACCGGTTAAATTCGACACAGTACCACAAATTTTGGACGTCAAGAATTTGCAGCTTATTTTGCAAGCGATGAATGTTAGTTCAACGTTTGAAAATGGTGAATTGACAATTGACCCAACACATATTACTGAAAGTGACTTACCAAGTGGTGCAATTAAATCATTGCGGGCTTCGTATTATTTTATGGGCGCTTTACTAGGACGTTTCAGTCGTGCGACAGTGACTTTTCCTGGTGGAGATAATTTGGGACGACGGCCAATTGATCAACACATCAAAGGTTTTGAGGCGCTGGGTGCGACAGTGACGGAAGTCAATGATATTATTCATATAGACGCTACCAGTCATGGCCTGATTGGTGCGCGTGTCGCGTTGGACACAGTTTCTGTTGGTGCAACTATCAATATTATTTTGGCTGCTGTGCGTGCTAAAGGGCAAACAATCATTGAAAATGCTGCGCGCGAGCCTGAAATTATCGACATTGTCACATTCTTAAATAATATGGGCGCTAGTATTCGTGGTGCAGGAACTGATACCATTCGTATCGCTGGCGTGCCTAGTTTGAAAGCACGAAACACACATACCGTTATTCCGGACCGAATTGAGGCCGGAACATACATGAGTATGGCTGCTGCATATGGCGACGGTGTGACGATTAAAAATGTCATTCCCGAGCACTTAGAATCATACACTTCTAAGCTGATTGAAATGGGCGTTAATTTAGATATTGGTGAAGATACAATTCATGTTTATAAGTCAGATGAATTGAAGCCTGTTGCTATTAAGACAATGCCTTATCCTGGTTTTGCGACTGACCTTCAACAACCAATTACACCGCTGTTGTTGTTAGCTAACGGAGAAAGTACAATTGTCGATACGATTTACCCCAAACGAGTGAAGCATATTGCTGAACTGCGTCGAATGGGTGGCGATATTGATTCGGCTGTTCCTGGCGAAATCAAAATTAATCAATCACCGCGCCTGTTGGGTACAAGTGTTCAAGCTGCTGAAATTCGCGCTGGCGCGGCGCTTGTTATTGCTGCTATCATGGCAGAAGGTGAAACAGTGATTAACGACGCAGATCATATTTTGCGTGGTTATGACCGTATTCAAGAAAAGTTAAGCCGTTTAGGCGCTGATGTGACGATAGAAGGCATTGATTTGATTAATTTGATGCCTTAAATAGTTGCATGTTAGTACAAATTTTGATACAATAATCTAGTTAATAACTGACTCTAGGTCACGAGACTTAGGGCGCTAAGGAGAAACGAATCATGCAAGCAGAAATTCACCCAGATTATCATGCAGTTGTCTTCGTCGATGCTTCAACAGGTAAGAAGTTTTTGTCAGCTTCTACTGTGACATCTGACACAACAACTGAATTTGAAGGTAAAGAATATCCATCAATCCGTATGGATATTACATCAGACTCACACCCATTCTATACTGGTAAGCAGAAGTTTACTCAAGCCGATGGTGCAGTCGACAAGTTCAACAAGAAGTTTGCTGGATTTGGTTTCAAGAACAACGAAGACAAGTAATTGTTCATTCAAAAACGTTCACCTTGGTGAGCGTTTTTTATATATGAGGGCAGAACTATCGCACGCACAATTTTACCGGTTAAATTAGGGCAAGAAATAACGGCAGTTGTGGATGATATCCGTATTGATGGTATGGGCATTGTTCATGTGACCGAGCACTATCCCTTATATATTGCGGATGCTATTCCAAATGAGAAAATTCGTTTACGCGTCACACAGGTAGATAAATTTTCGGGTTATGCACAAGTAATTGAACGGATAGTATCTTCCAATGCTAGACAAGACAATCATCGTCAGTATTTGATTGAAGCTGGCACAGCGCCTCTAGTTAACTTAAAATATGAAGCGCAACTCGCTTTAAAACAAAAGCAGATCCAAAAATTATTTGCTAAAAAAGGTTTAACAGTCACTGTTGCACCAACTGTTGGGATGCAAAATCCAACATACTATCGCAATAAAACGATTGTACCAGTGAAATGGCAAAATGGTAAATTGACCAGTGGTTTTTATCGTCGTGGCAGCCATGAACTAGTGCCCATGACGGATTATTTTGTGAATGACGCGGAAATTGACCAAGCTATTGTTGTCGTTAGAAATATTTTAGAGAAATATCAAATTTCAGCTTTCGATCCAGATACGCAACAAGGTGCAATCCGTTATATTATGGTTCGGAGAGGTTATTATTCCCATGAATTAATGGTTGTCTTAGTTTCTGACGTGTCAACTTTATCTAATGAACCTGAAATTGTGAATGAAATACATGAACAACTACCTGAATTAAAAAGTTTGCGATTAAATTATAGTCCTAAACGACAGTTTGTGCTATTGAGCCCTAATAACAGAACGTTATGGGGCGAAGATTCAATTCATGATACATTGTTGGGCTATAATTTTATTATTGGTCCTAATTCTTTCTACCAAGTTAACCCGCAAATGACTGAAATATTATACGATTTAGCAGCTCAAAAAGCTGAATTACAAGCGGATGATGTTGTTATTGATGCGTATTCGGGCATTGGCACGATTGGTATTAGTGTGGCTAATCGTGTTAAAAAAGTGATTGGTGTTGAAGTTGTGCCTGGTGCGGTTGCTGATGCGCAGTTGAATTTGCTTAACAATCAGATTACTAATGCGACGTACATTTTAGCTGATGCACCTGAACAATTTAAACGTTGGCAACAAGAAGACCTAAAACCGGATGTTGTATTTGTTGATCCGCCTAGGCGTGGGTTAACTGCTGAATTAATTGAAGCAACAGTTGACATGGGACCAGATCGTTTTGTATATATTAGCTGTAATCCTGTAACACTTGCTCGAGATGCTGTTGAAATCATTCAACGAGGTTACCACATTGACGGACCAATATTGCCCGTTGACCAATTTCCGCAAACGTCTCATGTTGAAAGCATAACGGTATTTCGAAAGGATTAAAATGAATTATTCTGTATCAAAAATAGGACAAATATTGCATGCGCCTACTCAGTTAGGTGATGTGATTGTCAGGGGTGTTTCTTTTGATTCGCGCCAAGTTAAACCGGGCGATTTGTTTGTGGCATTGGTAGCACAAAACGATGGACATGATTATATCGAACAAGCATTCAATAATGGGGCAGTAGCTGTACTGGCTGATAATCAACACCAAATACCATCAACTATTGCCGCCGTGATAGTACCCGACACATTGACAGCACTTCAAGCGTTGGCACAATATCGACGACAAGATATTAATCCCAAGGTTGTAGCAATCACAGGCTCTAACGGTAAAACAACCACCAAAGATATGGCTGCAGCGGTTTTGGGTACAAAGTATAAAACATTTAAAACACCCGAAAACTTCAATAATGAAATTGGTGTACCGCTAACAATTTTGACGATGCCAGAAGACACCGAAGTGCTCGTTGTTGAATTGGGTATGGATCGTTTTGGTCAACTTTCCGTCTTGTCAGACTTGACCATGCCGGATATTGCGATTATCACGATGATTGGTGAGGCGCATATCGAATTTTTCAAGACGCGTGCCAATATTGCTAAGGCAAAATTAGAAATCACTCAAGGCTTAAAAGCTGATGGTACACTAATTATACCTTTTGACGAACCCTTGTTGACAACAGCTGCTGTTAGTCAATCGGTTGTTCATTTTGGACAGAAAATCAGTGATATAGATGAAAATGAAGGTGAAACTTCTTTCACGTTTGATAATACTCGATTTGCTATTCCGTTGCGAGGTCGGTATAATATAATGAATGCGCTCGCAGCGATTTCAGCGGGTATCTTATTACATATTGACACAAAAGACGCCGCAAAGGCACTTAAACATTTTGATTTGACTAAAAATCGTACTGAAACGCTCACGACAGCTCACGGCGTGACTTTGATTAGCGATGTTTATAACTCAAATCCAACTGCTGTAGCTGCCGTTTTGGCAACACTGAAGACGATTCCTAGTGTACACAAGTATATTGTGTTAGGAGACATGTTAGAATTAGGCGATCAAGCGCAAAACTTGCACGCTGGTCTGGCAAAAGCGGTGACAGAGGCGAATGTTGATGGCGTTTACTTAGTTGGAAAGTTAATGAGGATGTATCTTTATCCCATTTTGCAACAACGTTTTGATTCAACGCACTTGCACCAATATGAAACAGATCAGTTAGCCGAATTAATCACAGATTTACAGACGTTAGGTGAAAACGGGGACGTGATTTTGCTTAAAGCAAGTCACGGAATTCATCTTGAGAACGTTGTTAACGCATTAGTAAAATAATTTAATGTGTCGGGGGACACACCTATGCAACGAAAGCAAAGTCGAAACATTAAGCGAAGAAAATGGATATTTGTAATTTTTTTGCTGAGTTTGTTACTGGGCACTTTGTGGCCTTTAACACTAAAAGAGGCGACAGTTACATTGAAACCTATTAAAAATGATGACTTTAGTGTCAATAATGTCAACATGTTGGGTCGAAATGTTGTACCCCAAAATGCGCTTGCCAAAGATGCGGATAACCAGTTAAAGCAGTCACACTATATCGGAACTGCTTTAATTGTTCACAAAAATAAAATTATTTTACAAAAAGGCTATGGTTATGCGGATGCTAAAACGAAACGCCTTAATGACGCCGCAACACTGTTTCAGATTGCTTCAATTCAAAAAGGACTCACAGCAACATTGGTTATGAAAGAAATTGAATCTGGTAAGCTATCTTTTGATACGAAGCTTAGCCAGTTTTATCCTAATATTGCTAATTCTGATAAAATCACAATAAGTGATTTGATTACGATGACTAGCGGGCTAAGTCAACACATACAGCCAGTAACTTTTGAATCAGAAGCGGATAACATTGATTTTTCTGCGGATCATGCAGTTGTTATTGGCGAGCCTAGTATTGGCTATGGTTGGTCATATCAAGCTGTTAACTATCGTTTACTGGCCGGCATATTGATGAAAGTGACACATAAAACTTATACACAATTGTTTGACCAAATGTTTGATCGGCACTACCATTTAAAAGCGGTACAATATGATGCATTCAAAACATCAGCTAATCGTGCAATTGGCTATGATGATTCATATGACAAGCCGTATAGTGATAACGATGTTGCCTATCATCGTGAAACAGGAACTGGTAACGTTGCAATGACAACAGGTAATTTGTATCGATATTATTATTTGATGATTAACAAAAAAATGATACATAGTCCAGCCCAATTATGGCAAACGAAGCCCGGTGAAAGCTATGCTGCAGGTATGTATCATTTCCCAAAATATATGACTGCACATGGCATACTACCGGGATATGAACCAACTGTAATATTGTCCAAAAAAGGTCAGGATGCTGTTGTGCTATTGAGTAATCAATATTACAAACAGCATACTTTCCAACCACTAGCCAAGAAAATATTTACACAAATGACTGCCATTCCTACAAAGTGAATGGTTTACGCACAGTACGTGCAAGGAGAAAAATTTTGAAATTTAGCGAATTAGGTTTGTCACAAGATATTTTAGATGCCATTAAAACACATGGTTATGTCGAAGCGACACCAATCCAAGAAAAAACAATTCCGTTGACATTATCAGGACGTGATGTTATTGGACAAGCGCAAACGGGAACCGGTAAAACAGCTGCTTTTGGTTTGCCAATTTTGGAACACATTGATTTAAATAATCAAAACATTCAGGCTCTGATTGTTTCACCAACACGTGAATTAGCGATTCAAACAGCAGATGAATTAAAAAAGCTCGGACATGACAAACATGTTGATGTGCAAGTTGTGTTTGGTGGCGCTGACATTCGCCGTCAAATTCAAAATTTGAAGTCACATCCACAAATACTTGTCGGTACACCTGGTCGTTTGCTAGACCACATTAACCGCAAAACAGTTAGATTGGATCACGTTCGTACCCTTGTGCTAGATGAAGCCGACGAAATGTTGAACATGGGATTCTTGGACGATATTGAATCAATTATTGATAAGACACCAGCTGAACGTCAGACGTTGCTATTCTCAGCTACAATGCCACCTGCTATTAAGCGTATTGGTGTTAAGTTCATGACTAACCCAGAGCACATTCAAATTGAAGCTAAGGAATTGACAACTGATTTGGTTGATCAATACTTTGTACGGATGCGTGAAAATGAAAAATTCGATACGATGACTCGTATTTTTGATGTCCAAGCACCAAAATTGGCAATTGTTTTTGGTCGCACAAAGCGTCGCGTTGAAGAATTAGCTCGTGGTTTAGAAGCTCGTGGTTACCATGCAGCTGGTTTACATGGTGATTTGACGCAACAAATGCGTTCACGTGTTTTAGCTCAGTTTAAATCACATGAAATCAATATTTTGGTGGCAACAGATGTTGCGGCTCGTGGTCTTGATGTTAAAGATGTTTCTCACGTCTATAACTTCGATATTCCACAAGATCCTGAAAGCTATGTTCACCGTATTGGCCGTACGGGTCGTGCAGGCGCCAAGGGTGTATCAGTGACGTTTGTGGCACCAAATGAAATGGATTACTTGCGTGCAGTTGAAGAGTTGACTAAAAAACGTATGACGCCTCTTGAACCTGCAACATTACAACAAGCACGTGTCGGTAAAATTAATAATGCTGCCGGCGAGGTGGCAAAGTTAATTCAATCAACTGATGTAGCAGAAATTCAAGATCAAGTTAATGCTTTGACTGCACAATATTCTGCTGAACAGTTAGCGGCAGCTTTGTTATCTAGTGCAGCTGATTTAGAAAAGCAAAATACACCAGTTGAAATCACACGTGAACGTCCATTACCACGACGTAAGGGTGGTGGTTCACGCAATGGTGGTGGACGCCGTGACGGTAACCGCGGTGGTGGCTATCGTGGCAATCGTAATCGTCGTGGCAATGGTGATCGTAGTAATGATCGCCGCGGCACAAGTGAGCGTCGCTTTGGTGACTACAAGCGTCGTGATGGTCGTTCAAATGAGAGTCGCCGTAATAGCGGCGGTAGTCGTCGCGAATTTACCGTTCGTGAAAAAGGATAAAATACTGTTATTGAATTAACGGTAAGATAAATAAACACGATGAAACCGTCCAAACAAATTGGACGGCTTTTATTTTTCAAGATGATATTAGCTTATAATGGATACAAGACTATCTTTGGTGGAGGGAAACATGAGAACAGTTGCAGAAGCTATTGCCTATATTCATAGTCGCCCAAAAGGCGGGCAAAAAGAATCATTGGAACGCATGCATGCCTTACTTGACCGTTTGGGAAATCCAGAAAAGATCATACCACCGGCTATTCATATTACAGGAACTAACGGGAAAGGATCTGTTGCTACTATGTCAAGCAACATATTGCATTCCGCGGGTTTTCATACTGGTTTGTTTATTTCGCCTTTTATTACAGATTTTCGGGAGCGAATTCAAATTGATAACCAAATGATTTCATCGGAGGATTTGCTGTCAACTACCCAAGATGTAGCAGATGTTTTAACTGACCTTGATCGCGATTTGGCGCCAGATATTCCGACTGAATTTGAAGTCTTAACAGCTATTATGTTTACTTTTTTTGCCCGACAAAACCTTGACGCACTAGTGATTGAAGTTGGTATTGGTGGCTTACTTGACTCGACCAATGTGATGCCAAATGCACGTGTGGCTGTCATTACAAGCGTTGGCTTGGATCATCAAGCCCTATTGGGGTCCACTATTGCTGATATTGCTCGACAAAAAGCAGGTATTATTCACAACGACATGCCTGTGGTTATCGGTCAAGTTTCCGGTGAGGCGCGATCCGTTATTGAAAGCTATGCTTCAAAGGTCATAGTTGGTCATTTGGGTGAATTTAATCCTGGGCTGCCTGGAGATTATCAAATTGTGAATACAGCTACCGCAGTTGCTGCCGTACGTGCTTTTGATGAACAAATTCCAGATTCAGCCATTACTCGTGGACTTGAGACAACACGTTTTCCTGCGCGGTTTGAGCTATTGCGTACAAATCTAATGATTGACGGTGCACATAATGCACAGGGGCTGCACGCCTTGTACAAGGCACTAATCAAGTCCTATCCAACAGGCAAGATTCATTTAATTATTGGTAGTTTAATGGATAAAAACGTGACAGATTCTTTTTCTGAAATTTTGACTCAAGATCGTTTTACCATTACCTTAGTGCCATTTACTGGGCCAAACGGTAGACATAGTTTGAATATTGAAGCAACTGCAAAAAAATATCCAGTGCAAACAGCAGTAAACTGGCAAACAGCTATAAAGCAATCTGACGCTGATTTAACGGTATTAACAGGTTCATTATATTTTGTAAGTAAAGTGAGAGAAGAGTATGCAAAGTGAAAAATTATCATTACGCTTAGTTTTTAGCGTTTTGGCAATTGGAATTTTAGGATTTACTGACATTATGTTAGAAACAGCATTAAATGTTAGCTTTCCGATATTAATGACAGAATTTCATGTCACATCAAATGTCGTGCAGTGGCTGACGTCTGGTGTGATTTTACTGACAAGTATGGTGGTTATTTTATCACCGTGGTTGAAGAAAAATTTTACTAACCGTAGTCAATTTATTACTGCAACTATTATTTCTTTAATTGGTGTATTAATTAATGCGATTAGCGGTGATTTTGGCTGGACATTATTTGGACGGCTACTACAAGGAATTGGCGGTGGTGTTGGTTTTCCTTTGATGTATAACGTGATTTTTGAACAAGTGCCAGAGAAAAAGCGCGGGACAATGGTCGGATTGGGGTCACTTATTATCTCGTTTGCCCCAGCAATTGGACCAGCTTTTGGTGGCTTTTTAACACAAAATTACGGTTGGCATATGGTGTTTTGGGTGGTGTTACCAATTCAGATTTTTTCACTTGTATTAGGTTGGTGGACAATTCAACAGGTTGCACCATTAAAAAAAGAAAAACTAGATTTGATTGGTTGGCTACTGCTGAGTTTATTCTTCGTAGCGGGTATTTCTGTTATCGAACGTACTAGCACTCATGGATTGATTAATACTTTAAGTTTGAGTATGATTGTGGCGATGATAATTGGTTTAGCGGGTTATCTATTTCATGCAAAGCGAATTGCCAATCCATTGATTAATCCGGCAATTTTCAAATATAAAACTTTTCGCTTTGGTATGGCAGCTTCGTTTACGACACAAGTTGTTAATTTAACGTTTAATTATGCGGTTCCGATGGTATTACAAATTGTATTATTGCAAAATTCTCAAGTAGCAGGATTGGCACTGCTGCCTGGCGCATTGGGATACGCGCTGATGGCTATTTTATCAGGTCGGCTATATGATCGCTTTGGTGCGCGTGTACCAATCATTACTGGCTTGATATTGATGTTGACGGGAACTGTTTTGATGGCGTCTTTGCCGATTAGTTTGACATGGTTGACACTTGGCTTTATGGTTATTCAGGTTGGTGCTGGTTTTTGGTTTGGTAATAACATGACTTTCACAATAAGTCAGGTGCCAGTTAATTTTCAGAGCGCGGGTAATTCAATTTTTTCAGCGACTAATAATTATTCTGCCGCCATTGGGATTGCCTTAGCTGCCGGTATCATTGCTACTTTTCAAAAGCATGCCGATGATGTTCGTGATTTGGTCGTAGCAACTCATTCGGGCACCATTTGGACATTTAGAATTGATGTTGTATTGATTGTGTTGTCTGCCATTTTGTCATTAAGTGCATTACATTTTGGGAGAAAAGGCTTACGTTAACGTATTATGTTGTAGAGGTAAACAACATGATTACTAACAAAATTAAGCAATTTTATAGACTATTTGGACAAGAGGAAGGCTCTGCACTACGTACTTTTCAACGTTACTTTCCTGAACCATATACGTTAAATGAAATAACGCATGATACAGCTGAGGACTTTGCTTCACATAATGAAGTTGCTAATCAAGCGCTATTGATTGGTGTTGAAATAGGAAAAGCCGTTGCTTTCCAAAAAAGGCCGATTTTACTAAACGCAAAATATTCGACTAAAATGGGAATATTTGCTCAAAAAAAAATCGGTCATTTTCCTCAAGAACAGCTATGCTTGGCGCTTTTGGATGCACAGCTAAATGTTATTGGTTGGGAAACTGTTTTTGTTGGTACTGTGAGTCACGTGCAAGCGTCACCTAGAGAAATTTTTCAGCGTGTTTTGAAAGCCAATGCGCTGGGATTTATGATTGCTCATAATCATCCTAGTGGTTATGTCATGCCCTCGAAAGCAGACATTGCTTTTAGCCAGCGACTTGCAACACTTGGGCAACAAATGGATATTCATTTGTTTGATTCATTTGTTGTGACGCAAAGTGATTATTGGAGTATGTCTGAAAAAAAGCAGCTAAAAAAGCTATCCCGTAATAATTAGGATAGCTTTTTTAAACAGCGACAGGTGCTTTGATAGCAGGTTCGCTGTCGTAATCCAGAACTTTGATGTCATCCATTGTGTAGTCAAACAGTGATTTTACTTCGGGATTTAACCATAATTTTGGCAGTTTATGCATTGGTCGTGAAAGTTGCTCGTTAATCTGATCAATGTGGTTGTTATAAATATGTGTATCGCCAATTGTATGAATAAAATCGCCAACCTCATAGCCAGTTTGAGCAGCAACCATATGAAGCAATAAGGAATATGAAGCAATGTTAAACGGCACGCCAAGGAAAAAGTCACCAGAACGCTGATATAGCTGTAAACTAAGCTTACCATCAGCCACATAGAATTGACTTAAGACGTGGCAGGAAGGTAAAGGTGCTTGTGGTGTGGTTTCGGCGTTCCATGCTGTCAAAATTAATCGGCGAGAATCAGGTGTGGTTTTGATTTGATTAATGAGACGATTGACTTGATCGATGGTGTCTTCACCAGCAGTTAGGCTATTTGTTTCCCAACCGCGCCACAACTTACCATACACATCACCAATGTAGCCAAACGTTTCCTTAAAATCATCATCATGAAGGATTTTATCGACAAAAATAACTTTTTGTTCCTGATATGCTTTGTTGAATTCAGAATCATGTTGTGATCGTCGGCCAAAATCACTCATGTCAGGACCGTCATATTGATCAGATTCAACCCAATTTTTAAAAGCCCATTCATCCCAAATATGATTATTGTGTTCGAGCAAAAAGCGAATATTATTGTCGCCACGTAAAAACCATAAAAGCTCACTTTTAATTAAGCCAAAAAAGACTTTTTTTGTGGTTAAGAGTGGAAATCCTTCTTGCAGATTGAAACGCATTTGAGTGCCAAACAGTGAATGTGTACCAGTTCCGGTGCGATCACCCTTTAGTGTTCCCTCATCGAGAATTTTTTGTGCTAAGTCTAAATATTGTTGTTCATTTTGAGACATGTCTATTTTTTGTACGCGATTTAGCTATTGTAAACAGATTGGTACGCGCGATTCCTTTCAAAAAATCATTACTTAAATATTAACGAAATCACTTATTAATAGCAAATTTGTACGTTTTTTAAAACGTTGTTCTGACGCTTTTATTTGCGTGTTACAGAATTGTAACAAACCTTTCAGCGGTTGGCAGTATTGGATTTTTACTGATTTTTAATTACAAAAAATGTTTTTAAATGCTATTCGTTTTCTAAAAGTAAAAAATATGATAAACTTGAAAATAGTTCGTTAATTGTGCGTTTTTTCTTACAAATTCAAGGTCATCATTCATGAGCAATGAATTGATTTAAATCAATTTGATGGGCTGTTTGTGATGAAAATGGTACTTGCTTAAGTGAAACGTGTTTTTGACGTAACAGTTCTTCAGCAAATGGATCATTATGATAATCACGCATAAAGTTAATGTTACGAATACCTGCTTGAAGCAAGAGCTTAGTGCATTGCACGCATGGCACATCTGTGACGTAAACTTCTGCGCCGTCAACGCTAATGCCCATTTGAGCTGCTTGCATCAGCGCATTTTGTTCGGCATGAACGGCTCGTACACAATGACCATCGACAATGAGATCACCGACCTCAGTGCAATGGGGTGTGCCTGCGACACTGCCATTATAACCACTTGCTATTATGCGATGCTCTCGCACAATAATAGCGCCTACGTGTAATCTTGTACATGTCGATCGTGTTGACAAAATGGCTGCCTGTGCAATGAAATATTGGTCCCAACTAATACGTGTATCCATATAATGTGCCTCGTTCTGTTTTTGAATCTGATAGAATGAGTATAACAAAATATTGTGAAGATTGAAGGAGATTTTTGAATGACAGAGTTACTTGACGGTGCCAAAGTTGCCAAAATAATTAATGACAAAACGGCTCAACGTGTGGCAGGCCTAGATAAGCCAGTTACTCTTGCTGTGATTTACGACCCAGACAATGAAGGTAGTCAATTATATGTTGGCATGAAGTCTCGGAAAGCAGCCAAGCTTGGCATTCAAACACGTGATATTCCTGTTGGTGCAGATGAAACGACCGAAAGTGTTATTGCGTTAGTTGAATCTTTAAACGCTGATGATGACGTGACAGGTATTTTAGTTCAAAGCCCATTAGCTAAGGGCATTAAGGAACGACAAGTATTTTCTGCAGTTGCACCATCCAAAGATGCTGACGGTTTAGGTGCAACAGTTCAAGGAATGCTGTTTGGTGATGCTTTAGAGCCATATACCGTCGCCGCGACGCCACAAGGTGTGATGTCATTGTTAAATTATTATCATATTCCTACAAAAGGCAAAGTAGCTTTAGTAATTGGCAGGTCTCAATTATTTGGACGACCAATGTCAGCCTTGTTAAATAATGCAGATGCAACGGTGACTGTGGCGCATCGTTTTACTGAGCCAGATATTTTGAAACGTTTGCTTAAGTTTGCTGACATTGTGGCTGTTGGTGTTGGTATTCCTAATTTTATTAAAGGGAAAGACTTGAAACAAGGTGCAACCGTCATTGATGTTGGGATGAATGTTGTTGATGGCAAAGCCACTGGTGATGTTGACTTTGATTCAGCACAGGGTATTGCGGATTTTATTACGCCAGTGCCTGGTGGTGTAGGGCCAATGACAATTGCTACTTTATTAGAAAATACAGTTACATTAGCGGAACAAAATAAATAGTTTAATGAGAAGTAATGGCGTTAAAAGGCTTTATAACTTCTTTTTTTGTTCACAATTTATGATAGACTTGAAATTATAAGTGAGGTAAATGATGAAAAAATTAGATAAATCATTGTTTAACATCAAAAGTTTGAGTCAATTAATCAAGATTGGTGAAATCTACTATTTTACACAAACGCAGTTACGTGATGTTGAAAATGATACACAACATAGTATTTGGAAACTAGCAGATGGACAAACCAGTTTGATTGCTGAAGATGCATGGGCACCACAAAATGCGAATGGACAGTTAGCTTATCTACAAAAGATTGATGGTGTTGCGCAATTGTTTGTTGCGGGTGAACAAAAAACATTCGAGGCAGCAGGGATTCATCAATACACAGCAAAAGCGGATAATGATCATGTTTATTATCTTACCATGACGGTTCATCAGTCACCAACGCCCATATTATCACAGCGACCAACGCCACGTCGCATTACTGAAAAAAATTATAAAGCTGACGGATATGGTCTCATTGATGAATCAACTCAATATCGTATTACCTATTTAGATATTTCTAAAAATCTGACAACAGTTGTTCTAAAGACTACCACGCGCACGACGTTATTAGATCAATTTGATCATAAATTATTATTGACGCAAACTGATAACATTGCAGGCCTTGGGGAGAGCAATAAAACGTTTTTGTTGGTTAATGGTCAGACAATTGAAGTGAGTCGTGATCTGCCAAATGGGTTAACTATGGATGGGGTGTTTGATCCACTTGGTGAAAAAATCGCACTGATTGCCCATGATGAGCAATATACAAATGCGAGAATTTTTGGTGTGTATCTATATGATATTAAACGAGATACTCTCACACCTATATTTGATTCTGATGTTGATGCTTTGCAAGATACGATGAGTGATGTGGTCTTTTTAAAGAGCGTTCATCAATTGCTTTGGCTAAATGATACGGAAATTGAATTTGTTGCGACTTATCATGGCCACAACCGCCTATATCGTTTGACAACAGATGGTATTTTGACGTTACTAGATGATACGCAACGCGCTATTTTATCTTTTACGTCAGAAGCGCTGATTACTTCTTATACCAATATACCTTCACAAATTGAAAATAGGCAAGGGGAGATTTTGTATCGACCAGATTCAAAAGAGGCGTTTATAATTGCTCAAAAATATCAATTTGCTTCAGAAGACGGTTCGATGGTTGATGGTTGGTTAATGCGCGCGCAACTACAACCTGCACCAACATTATTGTACATTCACGGCGGACCACATGCGGCCTATGCTGATGCTTTCTTTTGGGAATTTCAAATGTGGGTCGCACTTGGATATAATGTCGTTTTTACTAATCCACATGGTTCAACTTCGTATGGTCAAAATTTTGTGAAAAGTGTGATTGGGCATTATGGGGAGCAAGACTATCGCGATGTTATGACTGGCTTTGAAGCGGCTATATCAAAATTTCCTGGTGTGATTGATGCTGATAATGTATTTGTGGCAGGTGGCTCCTATGGTGGTTATATGACTACTTGGATTATTGGTCATGGTCATCGCTTTAAAGCAGCTGTTGCCCAAAGACCAGTCATTAATTGGATTAGTATGTTTGGTACAAGCGACATTGGTTATGATTTTACAAAGACTGAATTAAAATTGGATTTGCAAGATAATAATATTTCAAAATTATGGGCGGCATCGCCATTAGCCTACGCTAAGCATGTACGAACACCTATTTTACTGCTGCATGGTGAATATGACCTACGGACACCTTTGGGACAGTCAGAAGAATACTTCATGGCGATTAAAACACAAACAGATACTCCGATCGAATTAGTACGATTACCTGAGAGTTTTCACGGTGTTTCCAGAAACGGTCGACCAAATCTTCGCATCGCGCGGATTGAAGTTATGAATAATTGGTTTTCTAAATTTAAAAATTAACCCGTTAAAAGCATTTAGCTCAACATGAGCTAAGTGTTTTTTTTGTGAGTCGAGTAGCTTAGCAACGTATGATACTATACTATGAGCTCAAAAACATAAAAGGGGTACAAATTTTGAATAATGATTGATGATATGTTGGAAAAAGCTAAAAGACAACGAGTTAATGATATTTATATTTTGCCAAATGATGATAACAAGTATGTCATCAAGTTTCATCTGAATGGTGGCTTAATTTCTGAAACTAACATGGCAGATGATCATGCAGAAAAATTAATATCAGCAATTAAGTATCGTGCAAAAATGAATATATCAGAAAGGCGTCGGCCGCAGCTTGGCCGTTTTCGTGGTGCACAAGTGTGGATTCGTGTTTCGAGTGTTGGTGATTTTTTGAATCGTGAAACTGTGGTCTTACGTCTTATCTATTCTGAGCAGCATAAGCAACACTGGCTATCTTCAAAGCAATTTGAGCAAATGCAACTTGGTTTACCAGAGTCGGGTTTATTTCTCATCTCTGGGCCGACTGGTTCAGGCAAAACAACGACGCTTTATCACTTGTTGGAAAATATTGCCAACAACAAGCTAGTTTTAACAATTGAGGATCCAGTAGAAATTAGGAATCCTAACTTTGTTCAGTTACAAGTTAATGAAGCAGCTGGGATTGGTTATGAAGCTTTAATAAAAGTTGCTTTGCGGCACCGCCCAGAGATTTTATTAATTGGGGAAATTCGAGATTATCAAACAGCTAAAGCAGTCGTGCAGGCTGCTTTAAGTGGACACTTGGTTGTCAGCACGATACACGCCATGTCGGCGCGAGAAATTGTGTTGCGCTTGCTAGAGTTAGGTGTGGATCGTAATCAATTATTGGCGGCACTAGCGATGGTAGTTTATCAAAGATTAGTGCCAATGATATCAGGGGATCAAGCAGCGATTGCTGATGTGCTCTTTGGCAGTGACATTACGACGGCTACTGGTTTCACAACACAATGGCAGGAGGTTCTTGATGAAGCATGTTTGGCAGGCAAAATTACATCAGCAACGCGAACAACATTTCAGTCGCTTTAAAACAAGTGATCAAGTGCAATTTTTTCAGGAGCTGGGTGACCTATTAGCTTCTGGATATAGCATTGGTGAAAGCATTGATATTATGACAGATGCTCATCAAAAGTGGCATCGTCAATTAAGTGTGATTAGAGATGGACTTCATGAAGGGCAGTCTTTCCCTAGTATAATGTCTATGTACGTGAATCAAAGTATATTGGTTCAGCTGAATTTAGCCCACGAACACGGAGATTTAGCCAATACATTGGTAAAAATGGGGCAAAATTTGGCCCAAATTGCACAACAACAAAATAAAGTAAAACAAGTGATGCGTTATCCGATTATCTTGTTAGCGATACTAGGAACCATGCTATTGGGGCTTAAATTTTTTCTTTACCCAATATTGAATCAATGGCAAAAATCGTCACAAGTAACAGGGGTTTATGATGCTCGCGCCATTGTAATATTAATGATGGCACTCCTACTGATAATAATCATTTGGCAATTTTGGCGGCGTATGAACTGGATAAACAGGCTTAATGTTATGTCTAAAATACCAATAATTAGTTTGATGACTAAAACGGTTGTGTCGTATCAAGCTAGTCAACAAATAGCGTCAATGTTGTCAGGTGGGTTAACTTTACCAGATGTTATTGATGCCATTGCGTTTCAAAATAATCATTCAGCATCAGTCTGTTTAGCGCAAGATGCGCAAAAATTTTTAAAGACAGGAGGACAGATTGACCGTTACATTTTATCTAAGCAATTTTTGAACCAGTCATTGGCCGGTTATTTTATTAGGGGTTATACTCCAAAAACGTTAGCTCGTTACTTAGATTATTACGCAAAAACACAGTTTAAACTGTTAATGCAGCAAGCCGACCGTTTAATCGGTACATTGCAGCCGATTTTTTTTGGCATTATCGGCATAGCAATTATTGGTTTATATCTCAGCATGCTACTGCCAATGTATCATGCCATAGGAGGATTGTATAAATGAAACGTTTTAGAAAAAAACATAGCGGATTTACATTAATTGAAGCAGCAATTGTTTTATTTATTGTTAGCTTACTAATGTTAATTATTTTGCCTAACTTAAATGCACAACGTAAACATGCTGTGACGACTCATGCTGCCGCAATGGTGACAACAGTACAAACACAAATTGATTTGTATCAAAATGATCACCCAGATGACAGTGAGGTGACCATTTCTAAACTAAAAGCAAATGCTTATTTAACTGACAAGCAACTACAAAAAGTGCAAGACCTTAAAATTACAATTGTGAATAATGAAGCTCACCAATAGTGGATTCACGTTGGTTGAGTCATTAATCACATTACTCATCGTTAGTTTATGCTTGGTAATTGGCGCGCAGCCACCAAAGACAGTAGGAAAAAATACAGATCAATGGTTGGCAACGTTTAAAACGAGGTGGCAAAATGCGCGGCTAACTGCTCAGAGTCAAGGCCGTCAGGTAACAGTTATTTTTGATCAGTCTGAGATGTTGATAGACGGTGAGCACATACCTTATCCGCTAAATTATTCAAAATGTGTTCGGCAACAAATAAGTGTTTTGCCAACAGGTTATGTTGCGCCTATAACCATCACGCTTGATGGTTCGCCAAATATCAACATTATTTTCAGTTTAGGAGGTGGTGAATATCGTGTATCTAAAAAATAACCATAGGCAAAAGGGTTTTGTTTTAGCTGAAGCAATGCTTGCATTAAGTCTAATGGGAACTTTTGTTGTGTTTGAATATGATCAATTTCATCAATTTCAAAGACAACATTGTCAATTGAACAAGGAATTATCTACTTTGCAAAAAGAAAAGATTGATGCTTTGGAAGCGTGGCACAATTATGCCAGCGAATAGAGCGTTTACTTTATTAGAATCATTGATTGCCTTGAGTTTGGCAGCATTAGTTATGACAACAATTCAGTTTTTGATACCTCATCTAAGTCAAGTGACTCAACCAGATTACAATACCTCATTTCAAACAACCCTCCATCAACTAGAAATCCAAAAATATAGAGTAAAAGATAATGATAACCATGCTATTAATATGATAAGTACTGACGGTAAAACAATGACATTAGTGGTTAAAAATCATAAATTACAGTTGATTGCTTCAGGCAATGGGCAAATTATCTTAATGGAAAATATTAACGATCTAACTGTCATGGCCTGTGGTAGTCATTTTAAGTTGTCAATAAAGATTAATAATCAAACCATTCGTGGCATATTATTTTTACAGAAAGCGGTAGCGCCATGAGCAGAAAACAAGCATACGTTTTAGTCACTGCAGTAACAATACTAGGCGCGTTGAGCACAGTATTTGTGTTACAAAATATAGCCTTTAATGAACAGTTGCGAGCACAATCAAAATTGATACAGCTGACAAAAATTAATTTGTTGCAAGCACGACTAAGTTTGTCGTATGCAACAAATGGTGATAAGTCATTGACGATTGATAGTATGGTGTCGACAGTCGTTCATCAGGAAATTTGTGTGTCAGTTCATGACCGTTGTGTAAAGGTACCACTGCTTGTGAAATAACCTTGAAAAAGGTTGGAAAACCGTCTAAAATGTTACTTATGACACAAGAAAAAGTTGCACAATATTTTGATGCTTTATCCAAAACGTCAGGTGAGTTATCGCAGGAAATTGATGTGAGTCACATTGATGCGCTAATCGAGGTGATTGATGATATTAATGCTGGGGATGTTCATCGAGAGCTAGGAAAGCCTAGTCAATTAGTTGCGGAAAAAATTGAAGAAGCCATTAAGCTTGATTGGTCAAAATCAAGTGATACTGATAGGCGTAAAGCAGTTCAATTGGCCATTTTGCAGGCTAATCGGCATGATAAGACACCAGCCAACTATCAAATTACGCCAGATGGTATTGGTTATTTACTTGCTAGTTTGATTAACCAAACAGCGGATTTAGTCGATGATGATACGATAATTGATATTGCGGTTGGATCAGGTAATTTGCTATGGACAGTTTCTGAAAATTTAAATTTCCAGTTAAACAAGATTGGAATTGATAATGATGAAACCCAATTGGCTTTGGCTGCAGCAGGAGATGAACTTATTAATCCGCATGCACCAACAACATTTTATCAAGCAGATGTCCTATCATTAGAGGAAACACCTAAAGCTAAAGTTGTTATCGCCGATTTACCAGTAGGCTATTATACCGTCGATGATGATCGGCAATTTGAAACCAAGTCGTCCAATAGGCAGTCGTGGCTACAGAATTTACTTGTCGAAAAATCATTGTCAATTGTTAGTGATGATGGTTGGGTTTATTTAGTTGTTCCTGCCGCATTGTTAAGTGGCGATAATGCTAAAAAATTGTTACAGTTTGTGACCGCGCATACACAATTAAAAGCTTTCTTACAGTTACCAAATGATTTTTTCCAAGATGAACGAGCAGCAAAAGCTATCTTAGTACTGAGAAAAAAATCTAACCATCCCCAAAAAGAGGTCTTGATGGGGCAGTACCCATCTTTAAAAAATCCAAAAAAACTTCAGGAATTTTTGCAAGATATTGAAGCGTGGGTTAAACTGGATAAAGAAGTGCAATAGTCGTATGATAATATTATCAAATTAGTTTTCGTAAGTGCAATAAGTTCAAGAAAGACAGGTAAAAGGAAAAATCATGGCTAAAACAATGGCTGTTAACGCTGGAAGTTCATCATTAAAATTTCAATTATTGGAGATGCCGGCAGAACAAGTTATCGCGCAGGGTGTAATTGAACGAATTGGCATGGATGATGCAATCGTTACAATTAAGTACGGCGCTGAAATTGTAGCTGAACGCTTGGTTGGCCATTCAGATGATGATGAAGACCACATCACAATCACAAAAGATGGTAAGGGCAAAAAGTATGAAAATGTTGTTCCTATCAAAGATCATCAACAAGCTATCAACTTCATGTTACAAAAATTAACAGATTTGGGTATTATTGAAGATTTCCAGGAAATCACAGGCGTTGGTCATCGTGTTGTTGCCGGTGGTGAGTGGTTTAACCATTCTGTTGTTGTTACGGATGAGGTATTGGCCAAGATTGATCGTTTAGCTGATTATGCTCCTCTACACAATCCGGCAAATGCTATGGGTATTCGTGCATTCCAGAAGTTACTACCAGATGCTTTGTCGGTAGCTGTGTTTGATACATCATTCCATCAAACGATGCCAGATGTTAATTACCTATACTCATTGCCTTATGAATACTATACAAGATATGGTGCTCGTAAATATGGTGCTCACGGGACATCACATCGTTATGTTTCTGCGAGAGCAGCAGCAATGCTAGGAAAAGATTTAAAAGACCTTAAGCTGATTACGTTGCACTTGGGTGCAGGTGCATCTATTACTGCGATAAAAGATGGTAAGTCATTCGATACATCAATGGGATTTTCACCCTTGGCCGGTGTTACAATGGCAACACGTGCAGGAGACGTTGATCCATCCCTAGTATATTACATTCAAGAACGCGAAGGTTTGACAAATGATGAAATGTTGAATGTCTTGAATAAAAAGTCAGGGCTACTTGGTATTTCAACCATTTCAAGTGATATGCGTGATTTATTGGATGTTCAAGACACAAATGAACATGCTAAATTGGCAATCAATATCTTTATTAACCGAGTAATTAAATATGTCGGTCAATATGTTGCAGAGATGAACGGCGTTGATGCTATTGTATTTACAGCTGGTATTGGGGAAAATTCAGTGCCTGTCCGTAAAATGATTGTTGATAAATTAAGCTACTTTGGTGTCAAGTTAGACGACGAAAAAAATAATGTTCGTGGTGAAGAAGTTGAAATATCAACATCAGATTCAAAAGTTAAGGCATTGTTGATTCCAACTAACGAAGAATTAATGATTGCGAGAGATGTAGAATCTTTAAAAGCATAATATGATAAAATGGTAAACGGCTAGTGTTTCTAAACACTAGTCGCTTTATTACGTTTGTGAGGTGAAAAGTATGGAGTCGAGAAAACAACGACATCAGCATGAAATTAAGAACGCCGAAGCGCTAGACGCCGGTATGGATCCGTTTGATGATGATTATCAAAATGGTAAAGGTGGGCCACGAAAAATAAAACGTGGGACACGAAATCGTTTTGTGGCTTTGATATTGTTAATTATTATCGTTGTTGGTGTTTTTTTTGGTGGAAAAGCATTGTTTACTGATCAATATGCTGCTTTGAACCCAAAGGATACTACTTTTAAAACGGTGAAAATTGCTTCTGGATCAACTTCAATCCAAATGGCAAATATTTTGCAAAATAAAAAAATTATTAAAAGTGCAAAATCGTTCAACAAATATGCGCAAAAGCAAGGGGCTGCAAGTCTTCAAGCCGGAACGTACAAATTTTCGCCATCTCAAACAGTTCAGCTTATTTATAAACAAATGACTTTAGGGCCAGGGGTAGCACCGCAGTTAGGGAAGGGTTACATCTTGGTGGCAACCGGACAGAGCCAAAGTCAAATTGCCAAAAATGTTGCTGATGAGACTAAGTTATCTAACATTAAAGTTAATAATGCTTTTACTGATAAATCAGTAATTGCAAAAATGAAGATCAAATATCCTGATTTACTAAAAGGTATGGCTTCAGATGATAATCTTTCTGATTATATTTATCCAGCGGCATACGATTTAAATGGTGTTAACACGATTAATGATGCAATTACCCAACTTTTGGCTACTTCTGATAAACAACTTAAACCATATTACAAAGATTTAAATAGCGATGGTATTAACAAAACCGCTGTAATTACTTTGATGGCCACGACAGGAAAAAAAGCATTTGAGCATCGGTTGGCATTTGTTAATAAAATTGCGCCTTATGCACAGACTTTGAGTAAAAAATATGGTATTTTAGCATCCATTTCAATCGCTCAAGCAGCACATGAATCTAACTGGGATAATTCAGTATTATCTTCTAAATACAATAACTATTTTGGTGTGAAAACGCAGGATAAAACTGCGGGTAAATCGGTTGTATTAGAGACGACTGAATATGTTGATGGGCAGCCAGAGACACAGAAAGCAAGGTTTGCTGTTTATAGTGATTGGAAAGAAAGTATGAAGGAGCACGCTGAAACTTTGGTTAATGGTAACACTTGGAATCCTACTCAATTCCAAGATGTCTTGAACGCTAAAAATTACAAAGCAGCTGCTAAAGCCCTTTATAAAGACGCTTATGCGACTGATACGAATTATCCCACGTTAATTATTAATTTAATTGAAACGTGGAATCTACAACGATTTGATAAGTAAAAAACTGCCGAATTTTGGCAGTTTTTTTTAAATATGTTGACGTGCAGCAATTAATTTAGATACTATATCGAGCATAGTATTGATTTCTTGCTCGGTATATTCCTCAAGAATTTTTTGTTCATTGGTTGAAATACGTTGATGAAGCTCAAGATGTAAACGGCCTAATTCTTCTCCTAAGTTAGTTAAACGTAAAGAAATCTCTTTTTTGTTATCTTGAGGATGAAATTTCTCGATTAAAGTTAATTGAGCAAGATGATTAACATATCTTGACAACATACCTTGTGACAAATTAGATGTCTGTTGTAAGATTTTAAAAGTGGTGACGTTGCCGTTGACTACCAGTTGACTCAAAATTTGTAATTCAGAATGTGTGAAACGTTTTTGTGTGGCAATGAAATCCCGTGATTGTTCAGAGCGAGCGTGCTTTAAAAACCATTGTTGTTCTGCGTCGTCTTCACTATGACTGTCTCGTAAAAGTTGTTTTATTTTTTCGAATTGTTGCTGTTTTTCCATTTTAATTACCTGTAATAAATATTGACTTTAAAATACTTAAGTTATATACTTATTTTACATTACCGGTAAACAAAAAACAAATGGAGATAATTACTATGAAAGCAGCAGTTGTAAGAGATTTTAAACAAGGGCCACAATATGAAAAAAATTTTTCCGAACCAAACATTGATGAAAATCAAGTGATGATTGACGTGACAGCATCGGCTTTGTCAAATCGTGCTCGCGGTGACGCGACAGGCACTCATTATGCTGCAGAAGGTATTTTGCCAATGGTACCAGGCGTTGATGGCGTTGGTTTATTGCCGACTGGTGAGAAAGTATTTTTTGTTGGTAACGGTGGATTTGCTGAAAAGGTTGCGATTAAAAAAGGGCATTGGGTCGGCGTACCAATGCAACTAGATGATCAAAAAATCGCTGGTATGATGAATCCTGCTTTGTCGTCATGGATGGCCTTGAAATATCGTGCTCATTTTCAAAAAGGACAAAGTGTTATGATTTTAGGTGCAACTGGTAATGCAGGAATGCTGGCCGTACAAATTGCCAAACGTATGGGAGCAACCGAAATCATCGCAGTTGGACGGAATCAAGATAAACTAGAAGCACTGTTAGATTTAGGCGCTACTGCAACAATACGTCTAACGGATGATGTCAAAGCTTATCAAAATCAATTAGCAGCAGCTGGCCGGCAAGTTGATGTTGTCTTGGATTACCTTTGGGGTGACATTACCGCCAACGCAATGAAAGCTATTATTCCAAATAGAACACATGATGAGCAAGAACTGAAATGGGTTGAAATTGGTAGTATTGCTGGGCAAACGGCACCCATCCCGGGCGCAGCATTTAGAGCTGTTAAGCTACAATTGATTGGTTCGGGACAAGGATCGGTTGGTGTTAAAGATCTGATTCAATCTTTCAATGAAATTATTGCAGCTGAAGTGAGTCAATCATTCGTTTTTACTGTTAAAACAGTTGGCCTATCAGAAATTGAAAAATATTGGGCAATTCCTAGTCCTGAAAGATTGGTTTTTGTACCAAATAATTAATCAATCGATAATACTATCAAATATTAATTAGTCGGAAATTCACCTTAAAACATAGGTATTATGCGTCTTTTTTTGTGGTCGAACGTTAATTGTGATGAAAGGCACAATATCAACGATGAAAACGTTTACAGAAATTAAATTGTAGGCTTGTGTAAACGTTTTCACTAGTGTACAATTAGTAGTGTTAAAAATGATGATTTAAAGCATCACAAATAAGAAGGAGTTTTATCAGTTATGAACGCAGCGATTTTACTGGCTTTGGTGCCAGCATTGGCATGGGGATCAGTTGGACTAGTCAATACAAAAATGGGCGGAACCGCAGGGCAACAAACATTAGGCATGACTTTTGGTGCTTTAATATTTGGATTAGCCACCATGTTTTTCTTTGTGATGCCACGTCACATTGAACTCAATAGTCATATTTGGGTTGTCGGCGTTGTTTCTGGACTTGTGTGGGCAGTTGGAACCGCAGGTCAATTTTTGGCAATTAAAGACTTAGGGGTATCATTAGCTATCCCTTTGTCAACCGCAGGTCAAATTGTGACTAATGCGTTGATGGCTGCAGCTGTTCTGGGTGAATGGAAGACTGGCAAAATGTGGGCGATTGGTGCAGTTTCAATCATCGCTGTTGTTATTGGCGCTACATTGATCTCAGCGCGTGATAAAGCTAAAAATAGTGAGGGCATTGAAGCAGAAGAGAGAACTAAAAGTATGACCAAGGGGTTGATTTATTTGGCAATCTCAACGGCCGGATTCATGTTTTACTTTGTTTTGCCTAACTTTTTGAACAAAATCGGCTATATTTCAGATGCTATCAAGGCGCGTGGCAATGGTGTTGACTATATGACAGCAATTGTTGGCCCACAATCAATTGGACAAGTAATTGGTGCTTTCTTGATTGTGATATTTGTCTTGAAAGAATCTGAAATTATGTTTAAGTTGTCAACTTGGAAAAACATTTTGACAGGTCTAGTTTGGGCAACTGGTAATATTTTCATGTTCATTTCTGCTGCAAATCCTGATATTGGTCAAACAATTGCAACGACGTTTTCTCAATTAGGTATCATCGTGGGTACTTTTGGTGGTATTTATTTGTTGGGTGAGAAGAAGTCAAGCTATCAAATGAAGCTGATTGCGATTGGTACAATATTAGTTGTTATTGGCGCTATCATCATTGGTAATATTAATAGTTTCGCGTAAAAAATAAACGGGCAAACATTGTTTGCCCGTTTTTTAATACAAAAATATGTGTATTTCGTTTGCTTGGTACAAAAACCATATCAATAAATTAAGTCATTATTGATACGATTGATAAAATGGGGCATGCCGGCAATTACTTTTTATATTGTTTTAAATACCGGTTTGCTAGTAATTTATGGAATTTAACGCCAAGTGTTGGATTAGCCTTATCAATATCTTCATACATAGCAGCAATAATTTTGGTCATTAAACGATTGAATTGGTCCATTTCTTCATTTGATAAGACGGTTATGAATTTTGGTACTTCTTGAAAAGAAGATTCAATTTCCTCTCGTCCTTTTGTCGTTAAGCTAACAAGATTGATTCGTCTATCTTTTTCAGATTTGCTCAATGATACTAAATCACGCTTGGCTAATTTTGAAACAAATTCACCCGTAGATTGTGGTGAGATTTCAAGTCGTGACGAAATTTGGCTTTGAGATAAATGATCTTCATCTGCTAAAGCAAGTAATACCTTTCCTTGACCTTCTACTGTCAGTCTTGGTTTGACGTCTTGCACGATATCGTCATATATTTTTGTTAATTGTTCGTATTCGGCTAATTTTCCGGCAATTAATTCTGACTTGATTTTGCGTTCCATAATTGATGTTAACCTCCGCTCAATTATTTTAGTATACACTATTCTACTTGACAAATTAATCAGGGGACCTTACAATAATAATCAAGGGCCCCTGATTAAATGTAGTGAGGTATATGTTATGGAAAATGAAGTAGCGATAAGCGTTAAAAACATTTCAAAAAAATTTGGACAACATGTTGCAGTCAATGATATTAGTTTTGATGTGAAAAAAGGTGAAATTTTTGGATTACTTGGTCCAAATGGTGCTGGTAAGTCCACTTTAATTAATATGATGACTACACTTATGCAACCAGACCAAGGTGAAATTATGATTAATGGTTTGAATACAATTTCTCAAAGTCGTCAGGTGAGATCACAGTTTAGTGTTACTGGGCAAAGTGCAACAATTGATAAAGAACTCAGTGCACGAGAAAATTTGTTTTTATTTGGTAGATTAAACGGATTAAATCATGATTCTGCACATCAACGTTCAGAAGAATTACTAGTCGATTTTGACTTAGTTCAGTCGGCAGATCATTCTGTTTCAACATCTTCTGGTGGGATGTTACGACGATTAGACTTAGCCATTAGTCTGATCGGTAATCCCAGTATTTTATTTTTGGATGAACCCACAACGGGGCTAGACCCGAGAACACGTACACAAATGTGGGTAGCAATTCAAAAATTAGTAAAAAATGGCACCACGGTTCTTTTGACCACTCAATATTTGGAAGAGGCTGATCAGTTAGCGGACAGAATTGCATTGATTGATCACGGTAGGTTAATAGCTGAGGATAAACCAAGTGAATTGAAAAAGCTTGTCGGTGGATTGCAGCTGAAAGTGACTGTTGAGCAGAATGAGTCAGTCATTCCAACGCAAAGTATCATTGAAAAAGTTTTAGGAAAAACGGTTAATGTTGAAAATAGAAATCTAACCGTTATATTAGACAATAATGCTTTTAACAAAGTGTCTGAAATTTTGGACAAAATCCTAGCATCTAAAATCATGCTAAGCAGTTTTAAAATTGAAGCACCATCTTTAGATGAAGTATTTTTATCAATGACAGTGGGTAAAAATTGAGGAGACATATCATGAAAAATCAAAAAAAAGCCAGTATTATGAGCACAACTTTAACAATGGCACATCGGAATTTGCTCAAGACGTGGCATAATCCAGATAATCTGAGTGATGTTATTATTCAACCAATTATCTTCACACTTTTGTTTGGATTTCTTTTCGGCGGTGTGATTGCTGGAAGTGTGCATGCGTATTTGCCAATGCTTGTGTCTGGTATCTTGATTCAAAGCATTCTAAATGCGGCAGCGGGATCGGGTCAGCAATTGCGAGAGGACATTAATAGTGGCATTTTTGATAGATTTAAAACTCTACCAATTTCTGCATTTGTTCCGCTAGCTGGTCAACTTATTGGTGACGCACTTCGATTGTTGTTGTCCGGTTTGATTTCCTTAGGAACAGCGTTTGCAATTGGATGGCGGCCCTCTGTCAATCTAATAATGATTGCTTGTGTCTTAATTTTAGCAATATTTATTGGATGGGCAACTTCTTGGATCTTTGTTTTGGTTGGTTTATTAGTAAAGAATGCAGAATTGATAGGAAGCCTTTCCATGATCATTATATTGGTGATGACATTCCTATCAAATGCCTTTATTCCAATCAGGACATTGCCATTATTTTTACAAAGCATTGTGCAATTGAATCCTGTGACCATAACGATTAGTGCTATTCGGGCAATCATGAAAACAGGTTACTGGAATACTGAAGCAACACTGGTTATCATTAGTGGTATTATCATCATTGCGATTTTTATGCCATTGTCTCTCATGGTGTATCGCAAAAACAATTAATCAACAAAAAAAGAAAGCACGGCGCTTTCTTTTTTTATGGTTATTTTTTAACTTCTAAAATTTGAACATTAATGTTGATGCCGTTTGGAAGTGGCACAGCGACTGTGTCGTTGACCTTTTTACCAATTAATGCAGTTGCCATTGGTGATTCGTTTGAAATTTTACCAGCTAGTGGATCAGCCTCAACGGAACCTACAATTGTATAAGTTTCAGGTTCTTCATCAGGTAATTCTTTAAACGTAACGGTTTTACCTAGAGAAACTTCGTCCTCAGCGGTTGCGTTAGAATCAATGATTTCAACGTTTTCAAGCATCTTTTTAATGGTTTGAATGCGACCTTCAACAAAGGCTTGTTCATCTTTTGCTGATTGATATTCTGAATTTTCAGACAAGTCACCGTATGAACGCGCAATTTGGATACGTTTTGTAATTTCTGGGCGTTGATTAGCAATGAGGTCGTCTAATTCAGCTTGTAGCTTATCACGACCTTCAGTTGTCATTGGATATGTTTTTTCTTCTGACATAAGTGTTTTTCCTTTCAATTTGCGTGTTTTCTCGCAAAATATAACGAAAAAAGCATATCATGTGGTGACCTTTTTTGCAATAGATAAATTGCTAAATATTACTAATATAACTGTCGCAATGATTGTGATAGCAAGACCCAACCATAAAAATGGTGGGGTATAGGTCATAGATATTGTGTGCCGCCCTGGTTTTGTTTTAATGCCGATAAAATAGTTAGCCACTTTGTCGGCTTTAACGGTTTTGCCATCAACCGCTATATGCCACCCAGCAACAGAGGGAATGGTAGTCATAATCAATGGCTTTGTTGATGTCGTCGTAATTGTCCCCTGAATATGTCGTTCGGACCGTTTTGTGATTTTAAGGCTATTCTGCTTTAACTCGCTAGCATCGTCTGCAATGCGATTGTTATCGACATGATAGAGGGTGACGTTAGATAAGGCTAATGTTTGGGTATCTTTCATTCTAAATGTGATTGTCTGCAACTTGTTTTTGGCATTTGAATTAAGATTAACAATAACAGTGTGGCGATAAGAGCTAAATTGCGTAATGACCTTGCCGTTAATTAGGAGGTCAAAATTCTTAATATCCAGACCACTGCCAATGGTCAAATAGTAGCTATCATTAGTTGTTGGGGTAAATTGCAAGTCCAAACTAGCAGGTTGACTCGCATTTTGACGTGTTATGATCGCATTTGTAATCGTTGTTGGTGCTTTGACATTATGGCCAATGGCTTTTTGAAAATTATCTGTGTCAACTGGCGACGTTGAATCACCGGTTAACCCTTGCCAAAGATTACCTTGATTTTGTAAAGGATTATTGTAAAGCATTTTGGTATTAAGCGCGCCAGAATTGGCTGCAAATGCTATGGGTAGGGCATTGTGATTCTGATAAATATTAGTAGTCGATGTTGTTGCTTTTAGACTGTAATTACTGGTGTCCGGACGAAAACCAATTAAATGTTGACTAGGTTGGCCAGCATCACCATTGTCTTGCCCATTTGGGGTGATGATATATTTCATGCCCAGCAGTGCATCAGATAGGATACTGCCATTGCTATACACAACATAATTATCGCCGTCAGGTTGTCCAAAATTGCCAAAAAAAGTTGGCGTAGACTTTGGTAAAGCCGAGCTGAAATGGGCACCGCCATAATAATCAAACATCATGCCATCACCACGAGTGCGTTGAAATGTTTGCGCTACACGATACCAAGAGGTGTCTTTTTTTAGAAACTTTTTATCCGCTGTGAGTGCTTTAATCGTATTTTGATACTCTGTATTTGTTAAATAAGAAAAGTTGTCTAGCGTGAAAACGACATTTGCTGTGAGGGATAATAACGTTAAGCCAACTAAAATGGGTAGCCAAAATTTGTCATGAACTTTAAAAGTGAACTGCGCCAATGTTAGCAAGGCTAAGCCAATGAATAAAGCAATACTTGAACGATTGATGTAATTGATTTTAGCATCACTGAGTGTGGCATAAATAGCAATTGCACTAAATATGATTAACAAAGTAGTAATTGTCATCAGTCGTGGCCGCCAAGTTGGCTGCCAACTAATAGCAGCTAAATAAATGACAAAGAAACTAATCAAAAAACTGAAACGGTATGGATACCAAACTGGGTATTGAAAACCGTGGAATAGTAAAGTAAGTGGTGCCCAAGTAGTGGCTAATATTAAGAAGGCTAACAGTAAAAATGCCCCGATTTTGACGCGTAATTTAATAACACGTGTCGTGAAAAAAGCTATTAGTGTGATTAAAACGAAAGCACTTACATAAAAGTTTGCTTGCCCATTTTGCATCTGGTCAAAATTAAAACTACCCAGAATTAATTTAAACAAAAGATGTAAAGGATTGTTATCAAACTTGAAAGAAAAATCAGAATTGTACTGCGTTTTGCCTAATTTGAGCTGAAAATAAGTCGGTAAAATTAGCCATGCTGATAGGCCGCCACCAATAGCTGAACTAATAATAAATCGTCTCAAAATTAGCCAACGATGTTTAATATTTGGCCAAGTCAAGCGCCAAGAAAAATACAACACGATAAAGATGGCGACCATATAGCCAATATAATAGTTACAAATAATACTGGCACCAAGCAGAAGGCTATATTGCCACCAAGATTGTTGATAAAACAAACGTTCAAGTGCCAAAATTACCAATGGCAGTAAAATGACGGTGTCGAGCCATAACAAATTTAAGTCGTTTGCAATGAACCAACCAGATAGTGCGTAGTTAACGGCGAACAAAGTGACATAGTAATGTTGTTGCAAGTGCAATTTCTGCAATAGATAAGCCATTGATAGGCCAGCTGCCCCAAATTTGAGCACAGTGACGAGTAGAATGGCGCTGGGGAGTGAGGCGTTAGGAACCATTAGAAAAATAAGGTTAAAAGGACTCATTAAATAATAAGCCCATTCACCCAGCATATCTCCGCCTAAGGCATTAGAAAATGAGTAAAAAAAGCTGCTAGGATGCTGCAGTAAGGTATGCTTGAATGCTGCAAATTGATCAATGTATTGTTGACCGAGGTCTACTGTTAAAATTGAGCTGGTGCCAAATGGTGCCATGTGACGATAGGCAAAATAAGCTAACATAATCAGTAGGGGGATCCAAAAGCTGAGTGCTAATGGTGCCAGTGTGTAGCGTTTTAAAGTGTGTTTCATAAATGAGTGTTCCTAAAAATAACAACTTGCTAATAAAAAAGGGCAGAAAAATTTGCTTAGTCAAGGCAATTCATTCTGGAACCTTTTTATGATTATCAAGTTTAGTGAGTTGATGAAATTGCAACTGATTCAGCGATATATTGGTCGGGATTGTTGATGAGTTTCGTGACAAATTCGGCGACACTAGTGCGTGTGATTGGCCCACCAATAATTTCTTCTTGTGGATCAGTTTGAACATTTAGTTGCTGCATCTTATTGTCATCGGTGAGTTCATTTGGCCTGATAATGGTGTAATCAAGTTGAGATGCTGTGATACGTTGCGCGGCAACAGCTTGATCGCCAATATAGCTGTTTTCGTTTTCGGGAGTACCTAAAATATTGCGCCACAAATCAGCTTGCTGAGGTGGCAACTCATTGTAAATGCCAATTGTTGCGATCCAAATCAGGCGAGACACCCCAGCAGTATGCATGGCATTGACCAACGCATTAGCCACATTTTTTTGACGGCCTTCGGCACCAATATTGGCGTAGACAATGTCAATATCTTTTAATGCCGTCACCAAATCAGCTTCATTTGCTGCATCTAGCTTGGTAATATGTTGGGCTGGTTTGGCGTGAAGAGAGGTGAGCTTTAATTGTGTGTCGGTATTGGCTAACATAGTAACCACTAATTTGGCAATTTGACCATTAGCACCGAGAATTAGAATTTTTTTTGTCATATCTTCATTTTAGCATGATTGTTTGGATTGCGGTAAAATATAGTTAGGAATGAGGTTCATTATGAGTTTAACTTATCAACAATTATTAACGGCAGTCCCACTGATATTACGAGGCGGTAATGTGCCTAATATTGTTGGAGAAGCAGGCATTGGCAAGTCTGCTTTAGTGAGCGATGTGGCAAAGCAAATGAATGCGCAATTGTTTACAACGGTGGTTTCTCTGTCAGAAAAAGGCGATTTGGCGATTCCAATACCGCCCTTGACTGAAAGTGCGTTTTTGCAAACTAAACATTATGGGCAACTTGCTGACGTTAAATTTGGCTACACACATACGCTGATTCAAATTATTCAGCATGCTGAAGCGGTACCGAGTCAACCAATTATTTGGTTTTTAGATGAATTCAATCGTGGCTCACAAGCTGTTCAGGCTGAACTGATGAATTTAGTGTTACAACGACAGATTAATGATCTAATTTTGCCAAAAAATGTTCTCCTTATCTTGGCAGAAAATCCAGATGATAGTATGCATGGTTTTGAGACATCTGAATATGCGGTTCAAACTTCTGATGCCGCAATTAAGGATCGGACAACAAGATTAGTGATGAGCGTATCAGTGAAAGATTGGTTAGCATGGGCTGCTAAAGGGGATCAACGGCCCAATATTCATGATTTGGTGCGCAGGTTTATCGCTGAAAATGCTAGTTTGTTGTATCCTGACGTGCGTGAAGTTGATTTGAATCCAACCCCACGTGCTTGGCAACGTGTGTCGGATGATCTTTTTGAATTGCTTAGGCTATCTAATCGTCAGCAAGAAGATTTGTTATTTGATATTGTGGCGGGTGATTTAGGTCAAGTAGTGGCAACACAATTTGTTCGATTTGTACGCGAACAAACGCCTAGCTTAACTGCCGAAGAAGTCTTTGACTCAAAACCAGACGGACCTAAAGTACCTTTAACCATTCGTTCCAAATTTGAAAGCTATTCAGAAATTCAAAAAATGACAGTGATGAAAACATTGTTATTGACGGCAGATATGACACACGATAATAACGCTGCACGTTTTAGTGAATTACTACAATTGCTGGCACCAGATGGTCAATATGCACTGGTTAAGCAAATGACAAATGCTCCAATTTTAGATGATTTGTACAATTCAGAAGAACACTATGCAAACGTGTTGTATCAACAAATTATGGACATTGCGACCAGATGATAACAAAGGATGAAACGGATAATTTAATATTAGGTGGTATTAAAACCTTACTCGATGTTTCACCACTATATGGCAACATTGTCATGAATTTAACCCGCGAAATGAACCTGTTAGCACCGCATCCTTTGGCATTAAAATGGCAAAATCATCGTTGGTACTTAGTAATCAATCCAGCACGTTTAACGGAAAATTTCAGCACGTATAATCAGATTGCTGCTGCATTGGCACATGAATCACTGCATGTTATTTGGGAACACCCAGTTCGCTATGCTGCAACGCACCAAGCAAAATCAGTTGTTGATCTAGGGACTGATGTGGCGATTAATCAATATTTACCTAAGGAATTAGGTGAGTTACCAACGGCTGTGACTTTGCAAATGTTGTTTGATGTGTACGGCGAATGGTTTGCGCCTTATCAAGATTCGCAAACTTATATTGATTTAATCAGTCGTTTTGAAGATGATGTGCCTGCTCATGGTGACGTCGACGGCCACGGTGATTGGGCGAGTGTTGGCGATGAGTCTGATGAGGCTAAATCGGCACTTGAACAAGTCATTCGGCAAGCCAATGAAGATGCACAAAAATCTGGGCGAGGTCACTTGGCTAGTGCTGTCATACAACAGATTTCCGCGGTGGTGGTGCCTAAAAAAAATTGGCGTCAAATCTTCAAAACAGGGGTAAGCCAAGTACCTAATCAAAAGCAACCATCACGCGCACGATTTAATCGGCGCCAAGCCTATCGAATGGACTTATTTGGTGAAATTAGTACGTACGAAAATGAAATTTTGGTATTTGTCGACAATTCAGCTTCTATTAGTGATAGACTAGTGGGTAAATTCCTAGCCAATGTGATGCAAATAACACAACAATTTGATGCTAAAGTCCGCGTGTTTTCATTTGATACAGCAGTTGAAGTGATTAAAAATATCAATCATTGGCAGCGCCGTGCTGGCGGAGGAACGGCATTTCAAAGTATTTTTGACTATCTAGATAAACAAAAAACACCTCGTGAGACGACAACAGTGATTATCCTAACTGATGGTGACGGTGAAACATCACCGATTATGTCACAGTATCGTCGTGTTTATTGGATACTGCCAGAAGAGCAACAACTCAGTTTGCCTAATCAAATTGGAAAGGTGTTGACCCTATGAAATTAAATCCAACAGATCTGAGTAGTTTTATTGCCAAAGACAATCGGTTCAAAAGAGCTGAAGCATTATTAACTGATCAATGGGAATCACTGTTACTGAGCGAGCCATGGGGCATGACGATGATGACGCGTTCAGATATTGTCTATGCAAAAGCATTAGTTGCATCAGATGCTATGACACCCACAGTTGATCTGACAACGTTTAAAGGCGTCCAACAGTTTATTCAGCGTAATGCAGTTCGGCTTTCACCAGATGTCGTCACAATGTTAAAGGAGCCATTCTTATGAAAATTAATCTTGTACTTGCACCAGAACAGTCAGTTTCAGAATTATTAGCACTTCAAACAGCGAATCCAGACAACGTGTTTTACCTCGGCAAGGTATCACAATTGGCGGGTTCGAATGTTTTGATTTTGGATGCGCCAGAAATTGTCCAACAATTTCAACGGCCATTAGGCTTTGATAGTCGTTATATTAATGGTCAATTAACTGGCCGTGTGATTCATCAAATTGCCTTTCAGGCTAAAGATGATAATGATAAACTAATTGGTAAGTTAGTAAATGTTGCCGGTGTTGTGGCTCAAAATGATAATGGTAAAGCAGATTATATGTTGTGGACTTTTTGGCAAAATCACAGTCAATTAGCTGATTTTTTGAAAAGTACACAGTATCAGCAAATGATTAATTTGATGAAAAATCCCTACACAACGACTTACCAACGTGTTACAAGTGATTCGCAATTGTCACTGAAACATCAAATGAGAGATGTTGATCCTGAATGGTGGGGTTGATTATCTGGTGACATTCGTTTACACTTATCTTGAAATGAATAAAATATCTGGGGTGCCGATTGGCTGAGAAATACCCATTGAACCTGATGACGTTAGTACGTACGCAGGGAGATATGTTGCATAAGCTAGTGTTTTTTAAATGTTGATTACTGGCCGTGAACGCATCTTCTTGGAGTGGGTTCGCGGCCTTTTTGTGTCCTATTATGGAGAAAACATGACCTCATTACAAACAATTAGAGAACAGTTTATGCCTCAAATAATGGCTGAGCCTTTCGTGAAAGCAATTGGTAATAACTCATTAACCAAGCATCAAGCCGATTATTATACGGCTCAAGATGCCAGTTATATCGAAGCTTTTATGCCTATCGTTGATCAAATTGATGAATCATTACATTTAACCAGACCGACAAGCGATGATGAGGGACAAGCACATCTTAGTCTAGTGGATGCTGTTGCCTCAAAGCCTTTAGATTTGGTTGGGCAATCCTATGTTAATCATATGCGTGCAGCAGCTCAAAAAGGTGCTATGTCAGCAATCATGGCAACCTTACCTTGTGTGGAATCCTATTACTTTATAGCTAAAGCACTGGCACATCAAACAAACAATGGTTGGCAGCAATATTATGCCAGTAAACAATACCATGATTTGGTAACCTATTACTGGCAGATTGTTGACCATTCAGACAGTCGACTAGATGTCGCTATTTTTGAAAAATCGTATCAATTTGAACTAAAATTTTGGCGGAATGCCTATGAAAAAGGGAGTCAATACTAATGACAATTAAAAATGTACGGACACAATCACCGCTTGTTCTGACCTATGCTAACTTTGTTACCCCACAATTCGTAGCCAATGTAGTGAATGTTATTGGTGGTTCGCCGCTTATGAGTCGCGAAGTTAGTGAATTTAATGATTTATGTCAAATTGCACATGCCGTTGTCATTAATATTGGTACGCTTAAGGCCAATGAATTATCAGATATTGTAACGCTCTCAAAGGTCGCTACTAACTTAGATAAACCTGTTATCTTGGATCCAGTTGCTGTTGCAGTACCTTTTCGTAGTAAGGCCGTGCAGACTTTGATGCGAGAAGGGCATGTTGATATTATTCGAGGTAACGCAGCGGAAATCGCGTGGTTTGCCGATATTGATTTTGACAGCCAAGGCATTGACGCCACTGGTAGTGGTGATGTAATTGCCATCGCACAATTAGCAGCAGAAAAGACTGGTGCCATAATTGCATTAAGTGGTGCCAAAGATGTTATTAGCGATGGGCATCAAACTGCCGTCATTGAGACAGACGTGCCATTATTATCAACTAATGTGGGAACTGGTGATGCATTATCGTCCATGATTGGTGCTTTTGTGGCTGAATCACTCACTATGGAAAATGTCATGTACACGATGGCAACGTTTAAGTTAGCTGGCCTCAAAGCCAGCCATCAAATCACGACACCAGGTTTTTATAGTATGCAATTGCTAGATGAACTTGCTGCAATTACAAGTGAGGAAGTAGCGACATTTATGACTGAAAGTGTGCAATACTTATGAGCAATGAAACACCACAAGTATTAACAATCGCTGGTGCTGATAGTAGTGGCGGTGCTGGTATTAGCGCTGATTTAAAGACATTTGCTGCACAGGGTGTTTATGGTGCTAATGTGTTTGTCGCTTTAACAGCGCAAAATACATTGGGTGTTCAAGATGTTTTGATGACACCACCTGATATGATTTGGTCACAAATGCAATCAATCGCTGATGATTTAGCTATCAAAGCAACCAAAACTGGTATGCTCGGAAACGCAGAGACAGTAGCGCTTGTTGCCAAAGGCTTGCAAAATTTTGATTTTGGTAAATATGTGTTAGATCCGGTAATGGTTGCGAAAGGTGGCGCAAAGTTGCTTAATCCTGATGCAGTGGCTGCCGTTAAAAGTTTATTGTTACCGCTAACAGAACTTGTAACGCCTAATATGCCAGAAGCTGAAATTTTAAGTGGTCAAGCGATTAATAATCGGCAAGACATGCAACGTGCAGCTAAGGCGATTCAAAAATTAGGCGCTAAAAATGTTTTATTGAAAGGAGGTCATGGGCAGTCATCACGTATTGAGGATTACGTCTTATTGGCTGATGGGACAGATTTCTGGTTGGCAAGTCAGCGGGTTCTTACGGAGCGTACCCACGGCACTGGAGACACTATTTCGGCAGCGATTACAGCACAATTAGCGCTTGGCAAAACTTTAGATGTGGCGATTTTGCATGGGAAAAGATACGTTGATGCCACAATTCGTGATGGCATTGCTGTTGGACACGGGCATGGGCCACTTAACCATGGGACCAAATTGGTGACAGAAGATACAGTTGAGGTACTTCATGACATTTAATCCATTAATATTACGACGTTATTTTGTTTTAGGCACTCAAAATGTGGAAAACGAATCACAATTTTTTGATATTTTAACAACCGCTTTGAAATATGGTATTACTGCTTTTCAATATCGTGAAAAAGGTGATGGCGCATTAAAAGGCGCTGAAAAATATCGTGTAGCAGAGCGTGTACGCGACTTAACACGCCAGTATCACGTGCCTCTAATCATCGACGATGATATTCCATTAGCTCACCAAATTCACGCTGATGGTGTGCACTTTGGTCAAAAGGATGGTAATATTATTGAAAATGTGCGTGCTTGCAATGGTATGTTTGTTGGTGTGTCCGTGACGACGCAAGCTGATTTTCATCGTGTTCAAGGTGTATCGGGAATTGATTACATTGGTGTTGGACCAATATTTGCGACGAAGACAAAAGCTGATGCTAATCCACCAATTGGTCTCGAAGGCTTGAGACACATTAAAAGCATTAGTGATTGGCCAATCGTCGCTATTGGTGGTATTTCAAATCAAAATATAGATGATATTTATGCGACTGGTATCAATGGCGTGGCTGTTATTAGCATGATTAGTGCAGCTGATAATGTCGCAGACGCAGTGATAAATTGGCAACAAAACTCATAAAGATTAAAAGAGGCTCAACATGTTTAACACGCTGAGTCTCTTTAATATGATTTTTACTTTATAAATTGTTCAGATAGCGACAAAAATTCATCAATATCTTTTTTAACCAAATCGGCACCAGCTTGCCAGAAATCTGGCTTAGTCAGATCAACATCTAAATGTTTTTGAGCTAATTCTTCTGATGTCATATTTGCTGTGTCACGAAGCAACGCAATATATTTATCCTCGAAATTATCACCATCTTTTTGTGCTTGTGCATAAATACCGGCTGAAAAGAGATAACCGAATGTGTACGGGAAATTATAAAATGGGACTGAATCAATAAAGAAGTGTAACTTTGAAGACCAGAAATGTGGGTGACGTGTATCTAGCATACCATCAAAGGCGCTTTTTTGTGCTTCATCCATCAATTCGTTCAGTCGTTGCGGCGTGACAACGCCATTTTGACGCTCCGTATAGAACGCATCTTCAAATAAGAAACGCGCATGAATGTTCAAGAACATGGCAATAGGATTAGTCATTTTGGCGTCTAATAAGACCACTTTTTCAGCGTCAGTCGTTGCTGCTTTTACGTTAGCGTCATTGACAATAAGTTCAGCGAAAGTGGAAGCTGTTTCAGCAACATTCATTGCATACGCATCACGCCAGAACGGCAAATCATTAAGTTGAGCAGAATGAAAAGCATGTCCCAACTCATGGGCAATCGTTGCGGCATCATTGACTGATCCAGTATAAGTTAGAAAAATGCGTGATTCATGTAAATCAGGGACAGATTCCATGTAGCCACCCGGTTGTTTGCCAGGTCGGTTTTCAGATTCAATCCAATTATTTTCAAATGCCATTTTGGCAAAATCAGCCATTTTAGGTGAAAACTTACCAAATTGCGTGATAATAAATTGTGCTGCTTCATCGTAAGAGACTTCTTTAGGACTGTAATCACCGATGTTTGTGAGCGGTGCAACTTGATCTTGCCAACCCAATTGCGAGAGGCCAAGCAAGGCTTTTTTACGGTCAAAGTAGGGCTTGAACATGCCTTTGTTGTTGTCAACAACATGCCACATCGCCTTTAAAGTTTCTTCAGACATGCGATTCATTTCCAAAGGTTGTTCTAAATAATTTTGACGCTGATGTGCTTTCTGATTAGTTAATCTGAATCCAGCCAAATGATTAAGCGTGTCGGCAGTGAGGTTTTCTGCATTACCCCACATTTTCTCATAATTAGCCATAATATTGGCACGCGTCTCATTATTTGGTTCGCCATCTAGCATATTAAGCGCTTGGCCGGCGGAAATTTGTCGTGTTTTGCCCGTTTCGTCAGTGTAGTTCATTGAGAGTGAAGCCGAAATAGTGTCATAGTGTTGTGACCATGCTTGCTGACCATCAAGATCAAATTGATTGATCAGCGACTCAGTGCTGTCATCCAAAAGGCGCTTGGCATCGGTGCGTAGTTCTGTTAAATAGAAAGCAATTGGTGATAAGCGTTGTGTTTTAATGGCCGTAGCAAAGGTCGCATCATCTAATTGTAATAACAGTTTTTGGAAGCGGTTGAGTGGCGTTGAAAAAGCAACCCACAAGTTACCTAATTTATCAAAATGAGGTGCATAAACACTATTACCATAATCAACAGATGACCAACCATTAACGAAAATGCCAGCTGTGCCAATACCAGCACTAATTGTTTGTGCTAAATCAGCTAAGTTAGCTAATTGGTCGAAATCCTTATCATCAGATGCACGGTATGCGTCAACTTCTGTCGCGAAGTCTTGTGTTTGAGAAGTGATGAGTTCGTATTTTTGAGTGAGTTGCGGTGATGTGATACCACCCGGGAAAATACTTTCTAAATCCCAAGTTTGTGAATAAGACATGAATGAATACCTCAATTTATTTTTATCGTTACCTTATGATAACATTGTTTGAAAAAATTGGATATGTGAGATTATGAGGAGAATAACATGGCATTTTCTGAAAGGATTCAAAATAGGGGGAATCAACATATTTGCCCCCTATACAATTAAGTTGTAAAATAAAAAGATTGAATTCGAGGAGAATGTGAGTCATGAGAAGTGCCTATAAGTGGTTAATTGGTCTGGTAACCTTAGTCATGCTGTTATTATTATCAGCGTCTATGTATTTTTTTCATGTTGCAGAAGTTCGTAATCCCGCAGCAAATAAACCAGATGCACTTAGAACAAAATCCAGTCCTGTTTATGATTATGAGCACAAGTTTTTAGCACGTCATAAAACGACTTGGACGCAAAAAACTTCAGATGGGCTGACACTTGATGCTTGGTATGTGACAGCCAGTCAGCCGACAAATAAAACTGCAATTTTGGCACATGGTTGGCATAATAATAAAACAACGATGGCCATTTACGGCGAACTATTTCACGATCTTGGATATAATGTGTTGATTCCAGATAATCGTGCACATGGTGATTCACAGGGTAAATTAATCGGATACGGTTGGACGGATCGACGAGATTATATTGGTTGGATTAATCAGGTTCTGAAGAAAAATGGGCAACAGTCTAATATTGTCATGTACGGTATGAGTATGGGTGCAGCAACTGTCGTTAATGTTTCTGGTGAACACGATTTGCCAAAACAAGTGAAAGCGTTTATCGAAGATTCGTCATATACTAGCGTTCTGGAAGAAGTGAAACATGAAGCTGGAGACATGTATGGCTTACCTTGGTTTCCTATTGTTAACATTGTATCTGGCATTTCCAAAGTGCGAGCTGGATACTCATATAGTGAGGCTAGTCCACTGAAACAGGTTGCGAAAAATAAACGACCAATGTTGTTCATTCATGGTGACAAAGATACTTTCGTACCCACGCGCATGGTTTATCAGCTTTACGCGGAAACAAAGGGGCCCAAAAAGTTGTGGGTGACGAGTGGTTCAAAACATGTGCAAAGTTTTCCAGATCATCCCGTAGCTTATCGACAAAAAGTGACCAACTTTTTGAATCAGTATGACAAATAAAAACACAACTGTCATTTCATAACAGTTGTGTTTTTATTTTGCATCTTTAGGGTCAACGCCGTACAACTCAATGTGATAGCCAGAAATATTGAGACCGCTGGCCGTACGAGCCGCGTCAAGTAACGGTTGCACGTCAAAATTATTAGCATCAATAATTTCATGCGTTTTTTGGTTGATGATGTGATAGTGTGGTTCACCATAGTAATCAAAATGGCGTTTGTCATCATGGCTATCAATAACAACAACTAGACCAGTATCCACCAATTTTTCAAGTGTATTATAAACCGTGGCTAAACTAATTGTTTGCAAATCAGCGTGGATCATTTCAGCTGTCGGATGGGTTTTGTGAGACATCAGATAATCTAAAATAATCATACGCTGAGACGTCGCTTTTAGTCCACGTTCTTGCAACATGTTGCGCAATTTTTGATCAGGCATCAGCATCTCCATTTAATATGACCTAATTATATCACGTCTAAAATATTCTACCAAGCGACTTGAATTGTCAGACCAAGAGCGTTATGATGTTATTATATTAGAATGATTCTAAAAACGAGGGGGGAATAAAATGTCGGAAAAGCAGAGTTTGATGCAACGTAACAATGTCATTCGTGCTGCAGTGATGGGCGCCAATGATGGCATCTTGTCAGTATCAGGAATTATATTGGGTGTTGCTGGCGCCACCAGTCATACCGGAACAATTCTTTTAGCCGGTTTTGCTGGTACGCTAGCTGGAACAGTTTCCATGGCAATGGGAGAATATGTGTCGGTTAGTTCACAACATGATGCACAAGAAAAAGTGCGACGAGAACAATCATTAGCGTTGAAACAAAATTTTGACGGTGAGTTCAAATTTGTTCAAAAGAAATATGAAGATAATGGTATTTCTGAGCAGCTTGCAATGCAAGCAACGCGTGAGATGATGACTAAGGAGCCACTTGTGACCACAGTTCGTGAACGATTTGGTTTCTCATTAGATAATGAATTGAGTGCCAAAGATGCGGCGTTAGCTTCGTTAATTAGTTTTCCAGTTGGGTCTATTCTGCCGATGTTAGCAATGTATTTGTCACCTAAAAGCAGTCGTGAATGTCTGACTTTTTTCGCCGTTGCTATTGCCTTAGCACTAACAGGCTATGTCGCTGCACATTTGAATGGTGCTGATAAAAAACATGCTGCTGTGCGTAATGTATTAGCGGGCATATTTACGATGGTTGTAACATTTGCCATCGGTAGTTTATTTCGATAAAAGGGGGACACAATGTCAGAGCAAAAAAATAATAAAAGTATGACAATGGATGAGCGACTAAATGCGATTCGTGCAGGTGTTCTTGGGGCAAATGATGGCATTTTAACCGTTGTTGGTGTGTTGTTTTCGGTAGCAGCCGCCACGACTAATCATTTTGCGATATTTATTGCTGGTTTAGCAGATTTATTAGCGTGTGCTTTATCGATGGCTTCAGGCGAATATGCGTCAGTTAGTTCGCAATCTGATAGTGAAAAAGTTGTCGTCGCACGTGAAAAAAAGTTATTACATGATGATTTTGAAGGACAGCGAAGGAGCGTGGCAGATTTTTATGTTGAGCGTGGGGTATCTCAAAATACAGCGCTAGCGATTGCGGATGAACTATTAGTTAAAAAACCACTCGAAACAGTTTTGAGTGTTAAATACGATTTGACGTTAGGACATTACATGAATCCTTGGTCAGCAGCGTGGTCGTCACTATTTAGTGCTGCGATTGGTGGTGTTTTCCCATTAGCTGCCTTAATATTGGTCACAGGACGCTATCAATTTGTTGCTACAATTGGCGCAACTGTTGTGGCTGTCGCGTTAACTGGATTTTTGAGTGCCAAAATTTCTAATGGTCTTATTAAGCGTGCAGTTATCCGAAATATTATTATTGGTCTTGTAACAGTCGCCATTCACTTTGGTATTGGAAAACTGTTTTGAGATAGACTTGCTCATGGGGCTTATTATTTGAGATAATGAGAGCATGAACAACAAAATTAAGCAAACATGGCGTGTGATTGATGCGCGTTTTAAATTATCCACTTTAGGCGAGCTTTTTTCGCGATCACAAATTGGTTATGTTGGTCCGACATTTGCTTACTATGCCTTGTTAACGGTCTTTCCAATATTGATGGGCGCAGCGATGATCGTGTCCTTTACAAGCTTTAGTACAGCAGATTTATTGACTGCCATGCGCAATATGCTACCAAAAAATATTGAAAATATTGTGATTCCAATTATGCAGTCAGTCTTGGCGTCCAAAAGTGCCTCATTGCTGTCGTTTACTGTTATCTTCACTATTTGGTCAATTTCTCGCGTGATTGCTGTATTCCGTAAGTCTTTCAATGCCATTGCTGATGTTGATGAACGTTTTAATAACATGTTGACACGTTTGTTTTCATTTCTATGGTTACTTGTGATTATTGCAGCGTTCGCTTTATTGATGATTGGGAGTAACGTTCTAACGATTGCTATGCAGCACTTACCGCATACGCAATGGACCAGCTTTTTGCAACACCAAACGCGTTGGTTTATCTGGTTGGGGATGTGGTTAGCGTTAACGATGATGAACTTTTTGTTACCCACTAAAGATGCGAGAGCGCCTCTGCGGTTTGTCGTGGTTGGCAGTTTCATAGAATTATTGATGCTAAATGCTTTGAACAAAGGGTTTACCATCTATGCTAAGATTGCAATTGGAAAATATGACTTTTATCAATCTGTGAGTTCCATGATTGTACTGTTAATTTGGTTGAACTTGATTGCAACAATTCTAGTATTGGGATATGTAATTATAAAGTGGATAGCTGAGATAAAATGGGGGAAAGATCTTGTTTCAAGACAGTGATTTTGATATTTTTAATGATGAAACGTTAGCAGGACGAATGGCCAAAATTAAGGCTATTATTGATCCAACATTTGTTGAATTTGCTGACATCGCTTTACCAATTTTGCAAGAAGATGGACAAGAATGGTATGCACATGTCGCAAAACATTTGCGGCGAACTACCTATGCGCCAGATAACACATGGGTGGCTTTTGCCCCCAATCGACGCGGGTATAAAATGTTGCCGCACTTTGAGTTGGGTATGTGGGCTGATCATATTTATTTTTATTTGGCGATTGAAGAAAATATGAAGCCAAAACAAACTACTGACATTGTCAATAAAATGACAGCAGTGACTGACATGGTTTTATCTTTACCAGCCAGTTATCGGCTTAGCCCTGATCACATGGTTAATGAAACAGTACCTCTGTCAGACTACTCACATTTAGTTAAACGGTATCAAGAGGTTAAACATAGTGAGGTTTTGATTGGCGTTGTGATACCAAGAGGTGATCAACGCGTGGGCACTGAAAGCCTAGTGGTGGCATTAAGCGATACGCTAAAAACATTAAAACCAATTTATGAACAACTCGTTTAAAAAAAGAACTTCATTGAAGTTCTTTTTTTAGCCACCAATGGCATCAAACTGATTGTTTTCTTGCAGCTGTAAAGTTTGTGCTTGGTTAATTTCAGTATATAAGACACTTGCCATTGACGTCGGAATAAAGCCATCTGTGACACCCTGTTGTACAAAATCATATTCAAATTGAAATGCTTGAATGTATAGGCTGTTGTCAACTTGTGTTGTTTGTTGGCGGTAATCACGTTTAATGGCACTGAAGAAGCGATTCATTGTTTCGCGAGTCATGTAGATATAGTCGTTGTCACTTTGTTTATTGTCGAGGCGTTCTCTTAACAAATCATCTAAATGTTTGTCTGTGGCAGTGATCACATCCTCATTTAAGCGTAACATTTCTTTTCTTGTATTAGTCCATTTTTCAATGTTTTCGGCAAATTTGGGATCGCTAGCAAGCTTTGTTTTTCGTATACGGTCACGTTGTGCTTTGGTAATTGCACCATTAGCTAAATGCCAAGCAGATTGTCTCATAAAGCGCTTCAAAGCATGCTTCAGGTGATGACTAAAATGTCCCATTGTTTTTTGACTATTATTAAATGAGTAATTGAGTATTTTCGTGTAAGCATTGATGGTAGTTAAGCTATATGTTGCAGAGGCATAATCGCCATGCACATAAGCTATCATAAAATCCTGCGTATCAGCAATTAAATCAATAAATTCAGGTGATTGACGTTTCCTATCATCCATCATAAATAGTTTATTTTTTTGTGATTGTAATTGTGCTGATAATACTTCACGCGTGCTATGGTCAGTGACAGTATCTAAAATTTTGAGTGAGGCGTAATCCACCATTTTATCGCGAATATGGGTTAAATCACTATCGGAATAGGCTTCTACTTTTTTTGGCAGGCTAAGTGGTAGCACAATTGCACTGATTAGCATGCTGAGTAAAATGACAATAGTAGCGACTATGATGAGCTCTTCGCGATATGGGAAAGCACGTCCGCCAATTTGATAAGGTAATGAGAAAGCCATTGCTAACGTTACAGTACCATGGACGCCACTAATGGCAAAAATTTTAGCATAGAAACGATGATTTTGATCATTACGATCACCAAAGAATGAAGGAATTGTCTGACGATGACGACGTGAGCGGTTGTTACGATCATCGTCACGTAAAGCCCAAAAGTATCGCAATACAAGCATAATGACATAAATTAAAAGACTTAGCGCGGCTAGTTGCAGTGTGCCAGATATCCCAATCTTAGTCATGGCTAACCAAACAGTTGGTAAAGAAATGCCTAAAATCAAAAAGACAATATCGTTTAAAACATCAGCAATGGTGCCCCAAATAGTTCTTGAAGTCAGCTGAACACTTGTTGAGGTTAAGCGTAATCGACTTGATTCCCAGTTGTGGACCATACCAGTGGCCACGACCGCTAAAATACCAGATGTGCCTAAGTGTTCAGCTAATAAATAGACAGCAAACGGTGTTAATAAGCTGATGGGGATGATGGTCGTTTCAGGATTGGAGGCGCGTTGTTGCAAATTGACGCGCAATGCCACAATTAAAAGCCCAGAAATAGTGCCAATGACAACCCCGCCAAAAGCGACAAAAAAGAAGTGTTCCAGACCGTTAAGCACTGAAAAAGTGCCTTTTGAGAGCACGGACAAGGATAAATCTAACATGACTAAGCCTGTGGCGTCATTAAAAAGTGATTCCAATTCTAATGCTTCACCGACGCCCTCAGGCATATCAGTACCGGCAGTTAGCGATTTGACGGCAACAGCATCAGTAGGTGTCACGATGGCAGCTAAAGTAATTGCTAATGGCAGTGTCCAAGCTACTTCAACGTGATTGGTAATCATGCCAACCACTAAGGCAGTTACTACGGCCAGAACGACCGAGAGCGTCCAGATACCACCAAATCGCTTTTTAATTTTGGAAAATGATTGTTTTTGACCGTCAATAAACATAATCGGGGCAATAATCATTAACATAAAAAATTCGGGTTCTAATTCAAAAGTGTTAAAAATTGGTGTAAATGACATAGCAACACCAACAATGATTAGAATGAATGCTTCAGGTATTTTTGGAATAAAATCTTTAATAATGTTAGTGGCAATAACACCAATAAGCAGTAACGAAAGGGTATAAAGTGTTTCCATTTGAATCCTCATTAATGATTGTTAGTAATCATGAAATTAATGTATGTGGCGTTTTAAGCTTAAAACCACATGATTCAATTTTAACACTAGTCGATTATTTTCGCCGTATTTACCAATAAAGGCTGTTATCTGACAATGCATGGTAAAGTCATTCTGATTGACAAATTAAAGAGAGTCACGCATTTGAATTTCGGACGGGATACGGGTATTTTTTGGTGGTGTGGCTTGACCGTTAACACTTGATAATAATTGCTCTGCTGCGACACGGCCAATTTCTTGGGGATTTTGTGATACTGATGCAATTGCCGGCGTGATCATATCGGCAAATTGGTCGTCGTCATAGCCAATTAAACCGACATCTTCAGGAATATTGAGTGAGCGTGTCTTGGCAAAACGCACGGCAGACCAAAGCACTTGTCCATTGAGCGCAAAAATGGCTGGATGTTGGTGCTGTTTGATTTCCGCATGTAATAATGATTGCCAATCGCTGCCATCAATTTCAATTAGTTTGACGGTGATGCCACTACCAGTTAAGCCAGCTTCTAAACCATTATAACGATTCATTCGGCTAGATACGCCATTGATGTGGTTGGCCAAAACAAGAATAGCATCGTATGATTTCGTTTTGAAAATTTTAGCTAATTCGACTGATTTTTGAAAATTATCAGACACGACAGCAGGCCAAGTGAATGGTTCAGTGTAACGATCTACTTGGACTACTGGTGTCTTTTCATCGACAAGCAACTGATAATGTTCAGGTTGATGAACAAGTGGTTGCAAAATGATGCCATCGACTTGTTCAATCATCATTTTTTCAAGGTTACTTAATTCTCGCTCAACACTATTATCGGCATCCATAATCAAGACTTGATAATGTGTTTTTTGAAAATATTCGCCAATGCCTTTGAGCAACCGTGATGTGTACATATTAGAAATATCAGCGACTGAAACGCCAATTAAAAAAGAGTGATGCGTTTTTAGGGCTTGCGCTTGACGATTGGGCCGATAATCGAGTTTATCAATTGTTTCCTCGATACGCGCTTTTGTATTGCCTGACATATTATCAAATTTACCATTCAAATAACGCGAAATGGTGGTTTTTGATACCCCTGCTTGGGCGGCAATATCATTAATTGTGACTTTTTTATCCATGAAAACATTATACGACAAATTGAAATTGGGGGTTGACAAATATTTGAAAGCGTTTACAATATATCTTGTAAACCGGTTTCCGAAAACGATAAACTAAAAGGACACTAAGATGGCTAAAGAACAAATGCACATTGATCCAGAAAAATTTGCCTTGAGATTCATTGAATCGTTCAACTTCGATTTTAATGCAAAGGAATTAGAGAGTATGGCTAAAAAGGAATTGGCTGCCTACTTATCTGCGTACTTCCTTGTTGAAAAATTCAATAGAATTGAAAGTGAAAATTTTGATAAAAACGATACTAATAATTTGTCTGATTTAGGCTTTGACGAATTATTAGAACATGTAAAAGATTTAAACAAGTATTAAGGAGTGAATCATGAAAAAATCTCAAATCGTCTTGAACCATCTGGTGTTTGCTAAAGATCATGACAACGGCATGCAGCAATTAGACATGTTAAAAAAAGTTGTTGCATTGGGCGTTCAGTCAGCTGAACTACGTCGCGAATATTTTGATGACATTGCCACTGAAACGCCAGCTATTTCTGATTACGCAAAAGCACATCAACTACGTTTATTTTATTCGGTGCCAGATGAAGTCTTTGTTAATCATCGTATCAATCCAAAATTGGAACAATATTATGATGAGGCTACGCAACTTGGCGTTAGCGTGATCAAATTCAATACAGGTGATTTTGATACATTATTGCCTGAAGATATCCAACAACTCAATGCTTTATTAAATCGTGGTATTGAAACCAATATTGAAAATGACCAAACACAGGTATCAGGTAAAATTGATGCCATTAAAGCATTTATGACTGCTGCAAAAGCAGCTAAGCTCGACATAGGCTATGTCTATGATATGGGTAATTGGCGTTATGTCGGCGAAGATGAAGTTGTCGCAGCGAAAGCACTTGCACCTTACGTTCGCTACATTCATGTGAAAGATGATAAGGGTAGTGGGGATAATCTTGTGACAGTGCCTTTAAATGACGGGGATATCAATTGGCAAGCAATCTTGACGATTTTGCCACAAGACGTACCAGTCGCAGTTGAGTATCCAACTGCTAGCGAGCAAGTCATTATTGATGGTGTGCAGGCACTAGAAGCGTATAACTGAGGCAAATCATGACTAACATTATTATTAGTATCCTATTGTTACTGACATTTGTCGGGTTCATTTATTACATTGTGAAGGGTGGCAATCTTGTGATTGGCTTCTTCGTAATGGCATTACTTTGGTCAGTTATTGGCTTGGTGCCATTCAATAAAGTCATTCAAGACGTTATTGCAACACCGGCGTTAAATTATGGTCCAACGATTATATATATTGTTTTTGGTTCTTGGTTTGGGCGAGTGTTGGTTGATTCAGGCATTGCCGGGTCAATTTCAGCTCAAACAGAAAAAGTTGGTCGAAAAGCACCGATATTGGCTGCTATTTTGGTGGTATTGGTCACGGCGTTGATTTTCTCATCTGCTTATGGTGTTGGATCAGTAATCGCAATTGGTGTTATTTTAATTCCAATTTTGCTATCAATCGGCGTTCCAAAAAAAGTCGCTATACCAGCATTTACCATGGCAATTGGTGCGCCAATGTACATTAACGTGGTGTTATTTAATCAAATTAAGGCTTTCTTCCCATCTGTTAGTTTCTCGGGAAAGTATCTGATATTTGGTTTAGCAGCGATGAGTGTTCAATTGATTGGTGTGATCATCTTCATTCTAATTAATAGTAAAAGTATTAAAAATGGCAAAATTGAGACGATTGCCGCCAATAATCAAGCTGATTTTAAAAAGACGCATCCAATTACTTTCATTGTGCCAGTCTTACCAGTTGCATTAAATATGTTTTTCCACTGGGATGCAATTCCTGCGCTGTTATTGGCAACCATTATTGCTTTGCTTTTGACGGGCCAGATGAAATCTTATAAAGGTCTGGTTGAATTCATTAACAAAACAGTGTCCCAAGCCATTAATGATATTTCAGGACTGATTATCTTTTTGATGGCACTAGTGATGTTTGCGGGTGCTGCCACAATGAATGTGCCTCACTTTAAAAGCATTATCGAAGTTATCTTGCCAAGTAGTCCACTTGTGCTGGCGATTGCAGTTGGTATTTTAGCACCATTGGCATTATTTCGTGGGCCTTTGCATGTTTGGGGTGCCGGTGCCGCGACTGCTGCGGTTTTGGCCGCTACGGGTACTTTCCAACCAATTTTCTTATTGCCACTACTATATACAGCAAGTATCATGGCGGTTTCAATTGATTTAACACAATCATGGAACACATGGGCGTTGACATATTCAAAGTTAGAAACCAAAGAATTTTTGAAGATGGGCATTCCTGTTATGTGGGCAGTTTCAATTGTCAATGAACTGCTAGTATTTGCTTTCTTCGGTCACTAAAAACAAGAGTTTAAGGAGTAAAATAATGAGTGAAATTTTGACATTAGGTGAACCAATTGTAACCTTTACATCAACTGACTTGAATGCTGGGTTAGTTGATAGCATTAACTATTATAAGTTTTTGGGTGGCGCAGAGCTAAACGTGATGATTGGTGCGACGCGTCTGGGACATTCAACTGAATATATTTCTCAAGTGGGTGCTGATCCGTTGGGACAATTTGCAGTAAAAGAAATTGCCAAGTATCATGTAGGTAATCATTATATTTCAACAGATGACCATAACTGGACTGCATTTCAATTGAAAGAGTTAGTGGATGAAGGTGATCCTTCAACCTTTAACTTTAGACGTAATTCGGCTGCGGCTCACTTTGATAAATCAAATATTGATCACATCGATTTTGATGGCGTTAAAATTGCTCATTTATCAGGTATTTTTCCTGCTATTTCTAATCAAGCGCGAGAAGCATTTCGTTACTTTGCCGAACAATTAATTCAACGTGGTATTCGGACAACATTTGACCCTAACTTAAGACCTGCTTTGTGGGAATCACAAGAAAAAATGATTGCAACCATTAATGATTTGGCAAAATATGGCGAAATTGTTTTGCCGGGCATTAACGAAGGTGAAATTTTAATGGGCTCGCGTGATCCAGAAAAAATCGCCGATTTCTATTTGGAAAATAGTGAACGCACGCAAACGGTTGTTGTTAAACTTGGTCCTGAAGGCGCATACGTCAAAAATAAAGCGGGTGATAGTTACACAGTTCAGGGATTCAAAGTTGAAAAAGTAGTGGATACAGTTGGCGCTGGCGATGGGTTTGCATTGGGACTCATTACTGGCTTGATTGAAGGCTTGACAATGGCACAAGCAGTTGAACGTGGTAACGCCGTTGGTGCATTACAAGTTCAAACAACCGGCGACAATGACGGCTATCCAACACCAGAACAATTGGCAAGTTATTTAGCAAAAGAACAGAAAGAGGCATAAGCATGACAGAACAAATTTATTTACCAGATGATATTCCTGCAGTAGGTAAAAAAATACTAACAGACGCTGGGTTTGAAGTGGTTGTTGGCACTGGACGTGCCCGTGAAACGATGAAAACTGAAGGCGCAAATGCAAGTGCTGTCTTGATTGGCACGCAACCATTTGATGGTGACATTATGGATGCCATGCCAAACCTAAAAGTAATTGCGCGCAATGGTGTTGGTTATGACGCTGTTGACGTTGATGCTGCCACAGAGCGGGGCATTTATGTGGTCAACACGCCAAAAGCTCTGTCAGGGTCAGTAGCTGAAACAGCTGTATCAGAGCTGTTAGCTATCAGTAAAAACCTCTATCAAGATGCTAAAGCCATTCACGATGATAATTGGAACTATCGTAAGTCACACCCCGGTCGTGATATTGAAGGCAAGACGGTTGGTATTTTAGGCTTTGGTCGAATTGGTCAACAAGTTGCAAAAAAGTTGAGCGGATTTGATGTAAAAGTTATTGCGTATGATCCATTTGCTAAATCAACTGATACCGTTTCAATTGTTGATCGTGATACTATTTTCAAGACAGCAGATTATGTGATGGTTCATTTACCAGCTTTGCCAGAAACAGAGCATTCCATTGGCGCAGCCGAGTTCAAAATGATGAAAAATGACGCGTACCTGATTAACATGGCACGTGGCGTCATTATCGTTGAATCAGATCTTGTTGCAGCACTTAAAAATAATGAAATTGCCGGTGCGGCATTAGACGTCTTTGAAGAAGAGCCTTTGCCAGTAACCAACCCATTGGTTAGCTTAGAAAATGTTTTGCTGACACCACACATTGCTTCCAATACAATTGAAACAAAAGCACGTATGGCAGTTGATGCTACTAATGATATTGTGCGGGTGCTTAAAGGCGAACAACCAGAAGCAGCTGTCAACCATCTAGAAGCATAACCATTATTTTGACGTCCCGCTTGTGGGACGTTTTTTATTTTAAAAGCGTATAATGGAATTATTCTAACAATTGATAGGAGATATTATGGCTGAATTGACACGATTTTATAATACATTCCAACCAAAACATTATGAAATCTATTTGGATATTGATCGAGAATCTAAGCGGATTAGTGGTAAAACCACAATTACTGGAACCGCTAAATCAGAAACGATTGCGATTCATCAAAAGGATTTGATGATTAGTGCGGTCCAAGCGGACGAGCAAGATGTGACATTTATGGTAGACCGTGACGCTGACGCTATTCGGATTGAATTACCTAAGTCAGGTGAAACAAAGGTTACTATTACTTATACGACAGTTTTGACTGACACGATGATGGGCATTTATCCTTCATATTATGAAGTTGATGGTGAGAAAAAGCAGATTATTGGCACGCAATTTGAAACCAATTTTGCCAGACAAGCTTTTCCAAGTATTGATGAACCAGAAGCCAAAGCAACTTTTGATTTAGCCATTAAGTTTGATGAACAGCCAGGCGAAACTATCTTGGCGAACATGCCTGAAGTGCGTGAAGCAAATGGTGTACATTACTTTGATACAACAGTACGTATGTCAACATATTTAGTTGCCTTTGCTTTTGGTGACTTGCAAAAGAAAGAGACCAAAACGACAAGTGGTGTTAAAATTGGTGTCTTCGCAACCAAAGCGCATCAGGCTAAGGAACTTGATTTTGCACTAGATATTGCGAAGCGCTCAATCGAGTTTTATGAAGACTTTTATCAAACGCCTTATCCATTGCCACATTCATGGCAACTTGCGTTACCTGATTTTTCAGCGGGTGCAATGGAAAACTGGGGCTTAGTAACCTATCGTGAGGCATACTTATTACTTGATCCTGACAACACAGCGCTAGATACCAAGCAGGTAGTAGCAACTGTGATTGCCCATGAGTTGGCGCACCAATGGTTTGGCGATTTGGTGACGATGAAGTGGTGGGATGATTTGTGGCTAAATGAAAGTTTTGCCAATATGATGGAGTATGTCGCCATCGATGCTTTAGAGCCTGATTGGCATATTTGGGAAAGTTTCCAAACAGCTGATGCACCAGCTGCCTTACAACGAGATGCGACTGATGGGGTGCAATCGGTCCATGTTCAAGTTGAACATCCTGCAGAAATTGATGCGCTGTTTGACGGTGCTATTGTTTATGCTAAAGGTGCGCGTATGCTAGTTATGGTGCGTGCGTTGATTGGGGATGAGGCTTTGCGTGCTGGTTTGAAAGCTTATTTTGCTGCGCATCAATTTGGTAATGCTACTGGAGCTGACTTATGGGCTGCATTGGGGCAAGCCTCTGGCATTGATGTGAGTGCTATCATGACTTCTTGGTTGGAACAGCCTGGTTATCCAGTCGTTACAGCAGCTGTTGTTGATGGGCAATTGACGCTTTCACAACAACAGTTCTTTATTGGCGATGGCAAAGAGGTTGGCCGTCAATGGGCCATTCCATTGAACAGTAATTACGATGCCGTACCCGCTATTTTCAAAGATCAGTCAGTGACGATTGGTAATTATGAAGCCTTAAGAGAACAGTTTGGTACACCATTCCGTTTGAACGTTGGTAATAATTCTCATTTTATTGTTAAATATGATGAGACATTGCTACAAGATATTTTAAGTCAATCAGATCAGCTAGATGCGATTTCACAATTACAAATTTTGCAAGATTTGAGATTATTAGCTGAAGGACGACAAATTTCTTATGCACAATTAGTGCCATTACTAGGTCGTTTTGCCAATAGTCATTCGGCTGTTGTGACCGCAGCACTTTACCGCGTTGCAGTGAATTTGAAAAAGTTCGTGGCCGCTCATTCTGATGAGGAAAAGGCTTTGAAGGGGTTGTATGACCAACTGAGTCAAGATCAATTAGCACGTTTAGGCTGGCAAGATATTGATGGTGAGTCAAATGACGACCAATTGTCGCGCCCATATATTATCAATGCTGCGTTGTATGCTGAAAATCCAGCCGCAATTGCAGCGGCACATGATATATTTGTAGCTCATGAAAATGATTTGACGAGCCTTTCTGCTGGTACACGTGTCTTCATTTTGGCAAATGAAATGAAACAGTTTGGGTCTGCTGATCTGTTTAATCAATTACTGGCTGAATATCACGCTACTTCTGACGCGAGCTATCAGTCTGATTTGCGTGCAGCTATCACTAGCACAACTGATAAGGCGCTGATTGAACAACTAGTTGGCAAATTTGAGGATGCTGACACAATTAAGCCACAAGATTTGCGTGGTTGGTTCTATGGGCTGTTGGCTAACGAAGACGGACAACAAGCCGCTTGGGATTGGGTACGTGAAGAGTGGCAATGGCTAGAAGATACAGTGGGTGGTGATATGGAGTTTACGACCTATATCACTGTCATTGCAAATGTTTTCAAGACACAAACTCGCCTTGATGAATTTAAAGCTTTCTTTGAACCGAAATTAGATACACCGGGATTGACGCGAGAAATTAAAATGGATACCAGTGTGATTACAAGTCGTGTAGCACTCGTTGCAGCTGAAAAAGATGCTGTCAATGCAGCAGTTGCTGAAGTGACGCAATAAAAAGTATTTGTAGGTGGGTCACCTGATAGTTTGTAAAACTATCAGGTTTTTTCTTTGGTTGATGATGTGCTTATGAAAATTGCAATTGTGATATGATTAGCGATAAAATATAAGTGTATTGAAAGCGTTTTCAAATTGAAAGGAGATCATCATGTATTATAGTAATGGTAATTATGAGGCATTTGCCACACCGCGAAAGCCAAAGGGGGTTGATCAAAAGTCAGCGTATATTGTTGGTTCCGGATTGGCTGGGTTGTCGGCTGCGGTATTTTTGATTAGAGATGGTCAAATGAAAGGTGAGGCAATTCATATTTTAGAAGAGCTACCATTAGCTGGTGGTTCATTAGATGGCATAGCACGCCCGAACGTGGGATTCGTAACGCGTGGCGGTCGTGAAATGGAAAATCATTTTGAGTGCTTATGGGATTTGTATCGATCAATTCCATCACTTGAAATTCCGGGTGCTTCATATCTTGATGAATATTATTGGTTAGACAAAGACGATCCTAATTCTTCAAATTGCCGATTGATTTACGATCGCGGTAATCGTGTGCCAGATGACGGCGACTATACTTTGGGTAAATCATCACAAGAAATTATCAAACTGATTATGACACCAGAAGCCAAGCTGGGTACGCAAACGATTGAAGATTACTTCTCAGATGCTTTCTTTGAAAGCAATTTTTGGACTTACTGGGCAACGATGTTCGCCTTTGAAAAATGGCATTCTGCTGTTGAAATGCGTCGCTATGCCATGCGCTTTATTCACCATATTGATGGGTTACCAGATTTTTCAGCCTTGAAATTCAATAAATACAATCAATATGACTCGATGGTTTTGCCCTTGATTCATTACTTAGAAGACCATGGTGTTGATGTACAATTTGATACCACGGTAGATAACATTATTGTGGATTTTGATAATGGTCAAAAGGTGGCTAAGTCACTAGAATTAACCGTTAGCGGGCAACACGAAACAAGACCATTAACTGCCAACGATTTGGTGTTTGTAACGAACGGCTCTATCACCGAAAGTACAACTTATGGCAGCCACTTTGAACCAGCACCAGTAACTACTGAGCCGGGTGGATCATGGCAGTTATGGGAAAACTTGGCGGCACAATCTGATGAATTTGGCCATCCATCGGTCTTTTATCAAGATTTACCTGCAAAAAGTTGGTTTGTGTCAGCGACTGCCACAATTGAAAATACAGAAATTGATCCCTATATTGAACGTTTGACGAAACGTGATTTGCATGATGGTAAAATCAATACTGGCGGCATTATTACAATTACAGATTCTAATTGGCTAATGAGTTTTGCTGTACATCGTCAGCCTCACTTCAAAACTCAAAAGCCAAATGAAACAACTGTCTGGATTTATGGCTTGTATTCCGATGTGCCCGGCAACTATGTGAAAAAGACGATTGTTGATTGCTCCGGTGAAGAAATTACGCAAGAATTACTTTATCACCTTGGCGTACCAGAAAGTAAAATTCAGCAATTATCCAAGCAAGAGTCAATTAATACAGTGCCGGTTTACATGCCATTTATCACAAGTTACTTCATGCCACGTGTTATGGGTGATCGACCAAAAGTCATTCCTGACGGGTCGGTTAATTTGGCATTCATTGGTAACTTTGCGGAGTCACCATCACGCGATACAGTGTTTACGACTGAATACTCAGTCCGTACAGCAATGGAAGCCGTGTACAGTCTGTTAGATGTTGAGCGCGGTGTACCGGAAGTGTTTAATTCAATTTACGATATTCGTGAATTATTACGCGCCATGTATTATATGAACGACAAAAAAGCCATCACAGATATGAATCTGCCAATTCCTAAGTTAATTCAAAAAGTTGGCATGAAAAAAATTAAAGGGACATGGTTAGAAGAATTGCTTGTTGAAGCACACTTGATGTGAGCATGATTGAAACAGTAGCTTCTCATCATTAAATTATGTCGTCATAAAAGCACGCGTCGTCAGGCGGGTGTTTTTGTCGTATAATGAGATAATAATAACAATTAAAGGAAAAAAATATGATTAATCAATACGGGCGAATTAAGGTAGATTTAGCGACTGAATTACAGGAATTAAAAGCATTAGGATTTAACAGTGAAAGCTATGAAACGCTGTTACGACAAGCTTTGCCTAGCTACCACTCTATTTCAGCTCAAAATGATTGGTTGCGGTTGCATTTGGCAACGGCTGAACAAGACATTTATAGTTTTTTCCAACAAAAACTAGCAGTGGATCAAGCAGTTTTTTATCGTATTGGTGCACAGTTACTAGGATTCAATGATGAATTAGCCAATAATAACTTTGACGGTCTGGCGACATTTCAAAAACTAGGCTTGCCGATTGTTGCGATTGATACTATCCCCCATGCTTGGTATACGTTGCTAAATACTCATAATAGCACTGGATTATTGTTGATTGATGCATTAGTTAGCCAAGGTTATTTACCACAAAACAATCAACGTCTCATTTTTAATGGTAAGTCATTATCGACGTTTGATACAAATGATTTGATTCGCGAGTCTGTCTGGGTAGAAACGAGTGTTGACACTGATAACGATGGCCAGCTTGATTTAGTACAAGTCGACATTGTTCGTCCAAAAAGTGAGGGACCATTGCCCGTTTTGTTCACTGCTTCTCCATATTATCAGGGACTGAATGTCAAAGAAAATGATGCTAAAATTCATTTGGTCAATGTGCCTTTGCAGCGGAAAGAACCAACTCAAGTTGATAAAAATGACGTGACATATCAAGGACTATCAGCTTCGACTGCCAAACCGCGAAAAGTTTCAGGTCACGCAACTGAAACGGAAGTTTCATTTACAGCTGAAGCTGGTTTGCCAGTTGATCTTAATCAATACTTTTTGTCGCGTGGTTTTGCGATTGCTTATTCTGCTGGTGTCGGTACACGGCATGCTGATGGTATGCAAGATACGGGGTCACCCGAGCAAGTCGAATCGATGAAAAATGTTGTCGAATGGCTTGCCGGTAATCGAGTGGCTTTTACGAATCGATACGATAATATCGCAATTGCTGCTGACTGGTCGAGTCACAAAATTGCGATGACAGGCCGTTCGTATTTGGGCACATTAGCAACTGCTGTTGCAACAACTGGCGTTGCAGGGTTAGAAACAGTTGTGTCTGAAGCTGCTATTTCGAATTGGTATCAATATTACCGTGATAATGGTTTAGTGGTGGCACCGGGTGGCTTTCCGGGAGAAGATATGGACGTGTTGGCTGAATTGGTTTACACAAGAATGAAAGATCCAGCAGATTGGTGGCGAACACGTTCTCAGTGGCAAGCCTTTCAATCAGAAACTGCACGTCTTATGGCACGTGATAACGGCAACTATGACCGCTATTGGGATTCGCGTAATTACCTGAACCATGTACAAAATATCAAAATCGATATGCTGATGGTTCACGGTTTAAATGATTGGAATGTTAAACCACGTCAAGTTTACCAGCTTTGGTCTGCCTTAAAGCAAAATAATCATGTTAAAAAGATATATTTGCATCAAGGAGAACATATTTACATCAATAATAACCGTTCCCTTGATTTTTCTGATCAAATTAATCTTTGGTTTTCCGAAAAACTATTAGGATTGCATGTGGACGCCACGACTGCCTTGCCAACAGTGACATGGCAAGATAACACCAATCCAGAAGCTTGGCATGCCTTAGAGGATTGGGGAATTGGTGAAAAAGTCAGTTATCATTTCGCGGATAAAAAATTGTCGCGTAGCCCACAATCAGCTGGTGAAGTAAGCTTCAGGGATTGGCTACCTGAGGACCAATTCAAGCAGTATGGCAAGCATTTCAATGCTTGGCGTCAAGCAATTATTTCCGGAAAAATACCAGAAACAGCACAGATTTTTAAGACAGAAGCATTATCAACCGCTCAGACGATTGATGGTGAAATCACGCTAAATTTACGGGTCAAATCCTCAAAAAATATTGGTTTATTAAGCGCTATGATTGTGGATTATGGGACCGATCAATATCTGAAAGTTTCACCAACACCACAAGAAGCCACAGTTGATCGCGGACGAAACTTTAGCCCAACACGTTTGATGGCTTTTGAAATGACCAAGGCAAATCAGAAAATGGTAACATTAGGTCATATTAATTTGCAAAATCGAATCAATGCTTGGCAAACTGATGATTTGCAGGCAGACGAGTTTGTTAATGTCTCATTGACTTTACAACCAACTCACTATCAAATACGTTCAGGGCACCAACTTGGTGTTGTTTTGTATGCGACTGATTTTGAGATGACGGTCCGTGGTAATCAAGATATTGTTTACACGATAGATTTAGCCAATAGTCAAATTGATTTACCAATTGTTAATAAATGATGACATGAAGAGAAAAGCAACTATTCGTTGCTTTTTTTTTACACTTTTTTATTTGTGCATAACTGAACGACCAAAATGAATAAATATCCTGTCTAGTCGTCAAAAGGTTACCAAATACTAACACTAGACCACTTGTCTATACAATTACTAAAAAACCTTTAAAACAGCGTTGTAAACGCTTTCAACAGATGGTATATTGTTGTTGTAGACATCAGTGAAGGAGATTAAAAATGAATAAATATCAAATCATCCACGATGAACTACTGAAAGAAATCAATGACGGCAAATATCCTAATAATGCGATGTTACCGAGTGATTTTGCGTTAATGAATCGTTACCACGTGGCTCGTGAGACGTCACGAAAAGCTGTGGCAATGCTAGTTGATGAAGGATATGTTATGCGAATTAAAGGACGAGGCACGTTCGTCATTAATCAAAATCGCTACTCATTTCCTATTTCACATGTTGAAAGTTATCGTGAGTTGGCTGCGCGTCTGAAATTAGATGAACGGACACAGTTGTTGACGATTACAGATAGTGAGGTGCCATCAGTATTTGAGTATGGTGACGACACGCCTGTGCCGGCAACTGCTGTTGTCCGAATTCGATATTTGGACAACGAACCAGTGATTATTGATCACGATTACGTTTTAAAAGATGTTGTGCCTGAAATCAAAAAATTATCGCAATCAGTGTCATTATTTGAACTGTTTGAACAGCAATTGGGATTGGTGATTAGTTATGCTAAGAAAACCATTACGGTTGAACCTGCCAATGCTACGGACAGGCAATTAATGGGATTAGCTGAATCCATTCCAATCGTCGTGATTAGATCAGAGACATTTTTGAATGATGGTCGCATTATCTCTTTCACTGAGTCCAGACACCGAGCCGATCGATTTAAAAGCGTTGAATTTTCAAGGCGACATTGAGTGTTGTTGTTAATTGTATTGAGGAGAAAAAATGGTAGATACAAAAATTTTAGCGCCACTAGCAGGTCACGTTATCTCACTTGCTGATGTGGCTGATCCAGTATTTAGTAAAAAAACCATGGGAGATGGTTTCGCCCTACAACCCACTGGGCATGATATTGTAGCCCCAGTTAGTGGTGTCGTTATCGCTATGCAAGGACATGCATTTGGTGTTCGACGCTCTGACGGATTGGAGGTACTGACACATGTTGGTTTGGAAACCGTCAGTCTCGATGGTAAGCCTTTCGAGTGGCGAATTAAAGAAGGTAATCAGGTCAAAGCGGGGGATCATGTTGGGGATGTTGATTTAGAAGAAATCAAAGCAGCACATCTTGATACAACAACGATGGTTGTCTTTACCAATACGGCTGATGTATTAGACAAATTAACACTGATTTCTGGTAAAGAGAATGTTTCAGCTGGTGAGACTGTTGCTGACGCGACTGTCAAAACTATTGCACCGGTAACATCATCAACACCGGCAAAAGGAAATGGGACGAAGTACGAACCCTTAGCGGCAGACATTATTCAAGGCGTCGGTGGTGCACAAAATGTGGACAAGGTCATTCATTGTATCACGCGTTTGCGGTTTTATTTGAAAGACCACACAGTCGCTGATGATCACAAGATTGAATCCCTAAATGGGGTTGCCGGTGTCAATTATGCTGATTCGTTGGGGCAATATCAAGTTGTCATTGGACCTGCAGTCACCGACGTTTATGATGAAGTCGTGGCGCAACTAGGCAGCAGTGTCGTAGATGATGCGGCGACGGCAGATGCAGTTGCTGCAACCAAACAAGAAAAAGGTTCCAAGAATCCCTTGGTCCATGCATTTCAAGCAATCATTGGTACGATAACTGGCTCAATGATGCCAATCATCGGTTTATTGGCTGCTGGTGGTATGTTAAATGGATTTTTGAGCTTGTTTTCAAACAAAGCGTCATTTCCAGCGATTTACTTCATTGATCCAGCATCAAGTACGTTTACGATTTTACAGTCAATGGCCATGGCACCGTTCTACTTTTTGCCTATTTTAGTTGGCTTTTCCGCAGCGCAACAGCTTAAAAGTGATCCTTTCGTAGTTGCCGCTATTGGTGCTTTCTTGGTTAAGCCTGATTTTATTTATTTGACAACGGCGCATGTTGTTGATGGCAAAGTTGTGCAACCAGCGCAAGCGCTGGGTAGTTTGTTTGGTGTAAGCCTTAATTCAAGTTTCTTTGGTTTACCCATCAATATTCCAAGTTACGCCTACTCAATTTTCCCAATTATTTTTGCCGCTTGGTTGGCACGTCCCGTAGGTAATTGGCTCAAAAAGCATTTGCCATTAGTATTACGTTCAATTTTCCAACCTTTGCTAACGCTATTAATTGTGGGATCAGTCGTTGTTGTTGTCGTTGGACCAGCTATCACTTTGGTATCACAAGGTATTTCAACAATTGTTAACTGGCTTTTGCACTTAAATTATCCATTGTCTGGTTTGATTATTGGCGGTTTGTATCAAGCACTCGTTATCTTCGGTTTGCACTGGATGGTTGTGCCATTGATTGCTAATGAAATTGCACAGACAGGTCACTCTACTTTGAATGCAATTGTGAACTTTACTATGATTGCACAGGGTGCTGGTGCCTTGGCGGTTTGGGCTAAGACCAAGATTCCATCACTTAAAGGTTTGGCTGGTGCTGGCTTCCTATCAGCGATGGCAGGTATTACAGAACCTGCAATGTATGGTATTAATTTGAAGTATGGCCGTGTATTCTGGATGGCTAACATTGGTGGTGCTGTCGGCGGCTTAATTGCCGGTTTGTTCAACTTGAATATGTACGGATTCACAGGATCATTGATTGGCTTCCCATCATTTGCGGTGCCAAAGGGTCAAACAGGTGCGGATAATAATATGTTGATTTTCTGGGTGGCTTCGATTGCGACAATTGCGGTGTCGTTTGCGATGGTTTACTTCTTCGGATTTAAAGATTCAGATACAGGTCAAGTTAAGACTGTGGAAAAGAAGAACGCCTTTAAAGACGCAGTTGCCAAGTAAAGTGAGAATTGTTTAAGGAGTGAACATGACAAATGAAAATTGGTTATTAACTTACAATGACATTGTTGGTGGTGTTAAAAATTACGGTCGCGAGAGCTTGCTAACTTTAGGAAATGGCTTTATGGGCTGGCGTGGCGCACTTGTGACAAACGCTTATGATGATGATTTTTATCCCGGGTTGTACGGGGCTGGTATTTTTAACCAAACATCAACGCCCGTTGCAGGGCGCGATGTCATTAATGAAGACCTTGTGAATTTGCCCAATGTAGCCTTAATCAAGGTGCACATTGATGGTAAATCTCTGTTAATCAACAACTCAACTATCAAATCACTAAAACGCAGCCTTAATTTTAAAACGGGTGAATTGACAGATGATTATCAAGTGCAGGTGGCGGGAAACTCACAACATTTTGTCACCATTAAAACGGTTAAGGTGATTAATCCGGTTCATTGGCATCAGTTAGGTTTACGTTTTCAAATCACCTCAAATTATGACGCACACATTGCGATTGATGCGATTATTGATGGCAGCGTCGAAAACAAAAATGTGGCACGCTATCGTGATTTTGACTCACAAGAATTTGATGTCCAGTCAGTTCATGACGATCTGATTATCATCAAAACACGAACAACTGATGTTACTGTTGCTGTAGCAGCAAAAACAATAGGTGAAAGTGTTGAAAAAACGATAAAAACTGAAAATCAGGTGACAACACACATCGAACGTGATTGTCAGGCCGGACAATCGTTCACAATTGAACGGGTGATGGCAGTTGCAAGCAGTTTAGAGACAAACGGCGATCTTGCTGAATTTGTTCAAAATGAAACAGCCAACACGACTTTTGACGAAATTCAACGAGAGAGTCATGATTATTGGCAATCATTATGGCAAACCAAAGATATTCAAATTAGTGGCGACGATGCCATGCAAAAGTTGACGCGTATGAATATTTTTCACCTTAATCAGATGGCCAATCCAAACGCAAATCCATATTTGGATGCTTCGGTTGGCTCTCGTGGTTTGACTGGTGAGGGGTATCGTGGCCATATTTTCTGGGATGAATTATTTGCACTACCATATTACTCAGTCAACGAACCAAAATCGGCTAGTGCTGTTTTGAACTATCGCACGAAGCGGTTATCAGCGGCTGAAAAAAATGCTATATCAGAGAACGAATCAGGTGCGATGTATCCTTGGCAATCAGGAATGTATGGTGACGAGCAAAGTCAACTGATTCATTTGAACACAGTTGATAACACTTGGATTCCAGATAATTCTCGATTACAACGCCACATTTCATTAGCAATTGCCTATAATATGTGGGTTTACCAGCAGGTGACAGGACGCTATGACCATCTTGATAAAGGCGGTTTAAACATGTTAATCCAAATTGGTCGTTTTTGGATTAACAAAGCAGAGAAGATTGGTGATCGTTACCAAATTAAAGGCGTTATGGGACCTAACGAATTCCATGAAGAAATTCCCGGTGCTCATGCTGGTGGATTGCTCAATAACGCTTATACAAACGTTATGGTGGTTTGGTTGTTGAACTATCTGCATGATTTATCGCAGAATGTCAAGATTGACTTTGACGCGTCAGCACGAGCAGTCGGCTATACCCAAAATGAAGCGGAAAAAGCAGAAGACATCCGTCATCATTTGAAGTTATCCATTGATGATCGTGGCATTGTCGAACAATATGAAGGTTTCTTCAAACTTGAGCAACTCGATTTTTCAGCATATCAAGCTAAGTATGGTGATATCCATCGAATTGATAGGATACTCAAGGCAGAGGGCAAGTCGCCTGATGATTATCAGGTCATTAAACAGGCAGACTTTCTAATGCTACTGTATAACCTAGGTGCGCAACAGACAGAGTCACTGATTCATCAACTTGGGTATCAATTACCCGATGATTGGTTGGCAAAGAATACAGCCTATTACTTAGACCGCACAACACATGGTTCAACGACTTCTCGCCCAGTATTTGCTGGTATCTATGTCGAGTTGGCGCGACAAGGTGATACAAAATTTGAAACACAAGCGTACGATTTTTTGACAGACGCAATTGGTTCTGATTATTATGATATTCAAGGTGGTACAACCGCAGAGGGTGTTCACATGGGTGTCATGGGCGAAACATTATCAGTCATTCAAAATGATTATGCTGGAGTTGATTTATTGCACGGTCAGTTCAGCATCAATCCACGATTACCAAAACAGTGGTCTGAATTACACTTTACACAGCAATATCGAGGTGTCTTAATTGATATTGATATCAAGCCAACTGTCATGGTATTGATGAGCGATCAAGCCATAACCGTTCACGTTTATGACAAAGCGATTGATTTGGTAGCTGGGGAGGCAAAAGAGGTGTCTTATCATGGTTAATTTTTCAGAAATAAAAGGCTTTACATTCGATTTAGATGGTGTCATTACGGATACCGCTAAGTTTCACGAGCAAGCTTGGCATGATTTGGCTACGTCCTTGAATGTGCCTTGGTCGGCTGAATTAGGGCGTCAACTTAAAGGTATTAGTCGTATGGATTCGCTAAATATGATTTTAGCTGAAGGTGGTCATGAAAATGACTACACGGATGATGAAAAAGCAGCATTTGCGGCACAAAAAAATCAACATTATGTTGCATTAATTCAAGCGTTGACACCGGCAGATATTTTGCCCGGAATGACTGAATTTCTAGCCGAAATCAAACGTGAAGGTTACTTTGCGAGTGTTGCCAGTGCTTCAAAAAACGCACCAACGATACTCAAAAAATTAGGCATCATGGCTGACTTTGTCGGCATTGTGGATCCAGCCACGTTATCACATGGCAAACCAGATCCTGAAATATTTACCAAAGCAGGGGAGATATTGAAGCTACAACCAACACAAATCATTGGGTTAGAAGATGCCAGTGCTGGCGTGCAAGCGATCAAAGGTGCAGGGCAAACGGCACTGGGCATTGGTACAGCAGCTAAAGATGCTCAACCAGACATTTGGTTTGCTGAAACTAAGGAAATTTCCTTGGCTAATATCGCAAAACAAATGAATGCATAACAAAATAAAATCACCGTAATTTGATTTACGGTGATTTATTTTAAGTTTCAGGATTAGGTGTTGTCAACGCATTATTTCTAATGAAACTGCGAAAGGTCTTGAAAGTATCAGCAAATAATTCGTCTGGCTCAATATTTAACATTTCTTTCGGGAAAAAGAATCGCTGATCAAGTGACGCTTTGCCTTTAATCGCAGCGACGAGTGTTGATAAATCAGAGAGTTCGCGGTGTGTCCCATCAGCTAACAAAAAGTCAATTTGCGTTCTTGGCTTGGCCACGTTGGGTTTGTAATCGTCGTATGGTAAGTCATAAGCATCATTACGTGCTGTGTAGTAATCAGGGTTAAAGCCCGCGTTATCCACAAGTTGTTCTAACTCGCCCAATAAAGGTGCTGTTTCATTGGTGATAGCAATTGACTTGAGCGGGCGACGTCCAAGAAAACGCTGAGATAAGTCCGATAAAATCGGATCGGGGTGAGATTGCCAGATATTGATATAAGTCATAAACACATTATCGTCGAGCTTGAGATAATCATCTAATCCCAATGGCTTTTCATCAAATAATGGCGCCAAAAGTGGGCCGACGAAGTCCTTTTCAGGTACAGGGTTGTGATGGCTGGCTTGATAAAGCTCGCGAACACGCGTCAAAATATGTTCTAACAGCACTTCCATGCCACGTGAGACAGGGTGAAAATAGACTTGTAAATACATCTGATAACGTGACACAACATAGTCTTCAACGGCATGCATACCGGCGATATCAAAGGCAATGCCGGTTGGGGTTGGGCGCATGGTACGCAAAATACGATCAATATCAAATTCACCGTATTTAGTACCAGTAAAATAAGCGTCACGTAATAAATAATCCATGCGATCAACGTCAACTTGACTAGAAATTAATTGCACGACTTGTGGATTTTCATAAGTTTTGGCAATAACACTAGCCACTTTATTAGGAAAATCTGTTGATACTTGTGCCAAAATCGTGTGTACGGCCGTATCACCCATGATAATTTCCCGTGTAATTGCTTCATGATCTGTGCCAAATAGGTGTTCAAATGTATGAGAAAATGCACCGTGTCCAACATCGTGAAGTAAGGCAGCGACAAGCGTGACTAAGCGCTCACTTGAATCCCACACATCGCCATAATATTGATCGAAGTGTTCGGTAATCTGTCGAGCAATCTCATAGGCACCCACAGAGTGCCCAAAACGTGAATGTTCCGCTCCGTGAAACACTGAACTGGTAATGCCAAGTTGCTTAACGCGACGCAACCGCTGAAATTCAGGGGTGTTAATCAAATCCAAAATAACTTGGTCTTGAATATGAATAAAATTATGAATAGGATCGCGTAGAACTTTTTCATTAGTAATTTTTTTATCTAACATCATATAGTATGCCCTTTTGTGCTTTCTTATATTATAATAGATTTTAGATTGAAATAGGGGCAGAATATGATAATTAACGGGCAATCGGACGTAAAAGTTCACCTAAAAACGAAAATTCGTCAGGGAAATGATATCGAAGACTTTCAATTTGATACAGATGGTCAGTTATTGTTAAAAAATGGCGCACTTTATTTGCGTTACACAGAGATTATTGACGATCAGACAACACAAGTTATGTTCAAAATTGATGATGAACGCGTGCGCTTAAATCGCTCTGGTGAGACAACAACCAAATTAGCATTTGTGAAATCACAACGTGTTCCAGCTTTGTATCAAACACCAGCCGGACAAATGCAAATTGAAACGCTAACAACCTTATTGGCGACCCACTTTGATTTGGCAAACTGGCGAGGTGAAGTTGACGTGGATTATGTTTTATATGCTAATCAACAAATTGTCGGACAATACGAAATTCGGTTGCAATTTAGCGCCAAATCTAGTATGCTAGACTAGTTAGAAACCCCGAAAGGACGTGCAATATGTCACTTACAACATTAGGCAATCACCCTAAAGAAGAATTAGCACTTGTCGAAATAGCAACTGCTGTTTTGACTGAACATAAAGAAGCAATGCCTTTCAGCTCACTCGTTCAAGAGATTCAAGACTTTTTGGAAATTGATTCAGAAACTTTTAAGCCACGTTTATCACAATTCTACACTGACTTGAATACAGATGGTTCATTCATTTCACTTGGTAATAATGAATGGGCATTACGTGCTTGGTATCCAGTTGATGCCATTGATGAATCAATTCATGAACTTGATGATGAAGAAGATGCACCGAAGCGTAAAAAGTCAGCTAAAAAGAAAGTCAACGTATTTGCTGATAATGCATCTGATGATGATGTTATCGATTATAACGATGATGATCCCGAAGATGAAGATTTCACAACAGTTGAAGATGATGACACCGAAGATGATTCCGAAGACGATGATGTGGCTGTTGACGACGATGATGACGATGCCAACGAAATTGATTTGAGTGAAGATGAATCAATTGATGCCAACATGACTGAATTAACTGGTGGTAATGATCTTGACGATCTTGGTGATGGTGATCAAGAAAAGTAATTTGAGATAGTTGGCTCAACTGGCAACACTAAGTTGGGTGAGTATCATTTAAAAAGTATCTACAATAAGCAGTTAGTTATCGGAGCACGCGTGATGACTAACTGCTTATTTTGCTCTCATGAGAACATCAACTTTCTGACAAAGTAGAATGTTCGTTAAAAAAGTGAATTAGTGAATGTTGAATATTTTTTGAAGTAGTGTATATTAAATGAGATAACACTAAGTTAACATTTTTTAAATAACTATATAGCTAATTGAAAACGAGGTAATTATGAAAAAAATATTATCTATTGGTGGTTCAGATACGAGTGGCGGTGGTGGCATAGAGGCAGACATTAAAACGTTTGAAAGATATGATGAATTTAACGTAGTGGCGATAGAAAATATTGTCACTATGAATCCAAACAACTGGCAAGTGGCGCAATATCCAATGCCAACTGAAACTTTTTCAGCTCAACTGCAAACGACATTATCTATTGCACTAGCTGGGATTAAGGTTGGTATGATTTCAGATATCAATAACTTTAATATTTTAATTGATTATCTCGAAACGGCTAAATTTGGTATGTTGCTGGTGGATCCAGTGATGGCTACAAAGTTGACAATTGCTCATGACAAAACGATTGATTTGACAACTTATAAAAAGAAATTATTATCGAAGGCTGACATTGTGACGCCTAATGTTTTGGAAGCAGCATTGTTGACGGATGTCCAATCAATCAATAATGTCTCTGAAATGAAAGAAGCAGCAAAGAAAATTTATGATTACGGCGTCAAAAATGTCGTGATTAAATCGGGGAACCGATTTGCTGACGGTTTAGCGACGGATTTATTGTATGATGGGACAAATTTTGAAGTATTCCAGAATGAAATCATAAAAACAGATTATAATCATGGGGCAGGATGTACATTTTCGGCAGTAATTCTTGCTAATATGGTTAAAAATAATGCAATTAGTGCTTCAGTTAAAGAAGCCAAAGAATTTACATTTCAAGCAGTTGCTAATGCAATTCAATTAAATCAATTTGTGGGCCATGTTTGGCAGGGAGATAATCATTATGAAACAACATAATAACGCCGTTATTAACATTGTACTGGTGGCATTGTTCACTAGTATTACCTTTGTTGCAACCAGTATACAGGTGCCAATGCCGGCATTAATTGGAAAACCATTTGTACATCTGGGAAATTCAGCAGTGCTATTATCAGTATTACTTTTAGGATTTAAACGTGGTGCGCTTGCTGGCGGTTTTGGGCTAGCATTGTTTGATCTATTTCATGGCTACGTGATGGAAGCCCCATATTACTTTTTTGAATGTTTCGTCGTTGGTGGTATTGCTACCTATGTATTTTCACTGGTTCACTATAAAAAACATGGTACGAGCGTTAAATTAATTGTGGTTATTTTGGCGGCTGTCGTTACCAAGTTAGTCATGACAACAGGACATAATTTTGTGATGAGTTTGTTCAAGGGCATGACCATACAACCTGCGATAGTAGCAACAGTATCGTCCTTATTTCCAACAGTGATTAACTGTGTGATGACAATGATAGTTGTTTTTGTTGTCTATCGCTGGTTAGCAGAACGATTTGAGCAGCTATTTGTCAAAAATAATTTCATATAAATTTGATCATCGTGCTATATTGCTTTATTAAAAATTTTGAACAGCGGCATAAACAGTTTCATGACAAAGAAATGTGATATAAATAATTTTTTGATTTGACATTGGTAAATAATGAGCATACAATTAGTACCAATATTATGAATAAGATAACAACACAATTGAACAACACATTTTTTGCCCTCCTTGTCCTCGCGTGACTAGTAGGCTATTTTGTGTTAATCGTCTACTATTTTCTTTCAGAAATAGAGTAGACGGTTGGGATATCGGATTAAGCACCTAACTGTTTTGACAGTTAGGTGCTTTTTTGTAGGATTTTGGAGAAATATGATCAACATAGAAAAATTTATTAAGACGAGAAAACATCTCAGGATATCGCAGGTTACACTTTGTGCAGGTATTTGCACGCAAGCCACGCTTTCAAAATTTGAAAAACATCAACAGATTCCATCATTTGATATTATGATTGCGCTGTGTGAACGAATAGGCTTGACATTAAATGATGTGTTTCCAATAGCAGTTTCTTCACATCAAACACGCAATGAAAAGTTACTAGCACAGGCTTTAAAAGCATTATTTTACCAAAATGTTAATCAATTTAAAAAGAATATAGAACAAGTAGCGCTGGACAAAATACTGGATAAAGAGTTATCAACTTATCAAATTGCCAAATATTTTTACATGGTAATTTTGGTGAAAGATGATAATCAAGCGAAGAAATTGGTATCGCATATTGATATTGCGTGTTTCAATCAACAATACAAATTATTGTTTTATGCGATAACCAGTCATTATTATTATCATTGTGGTCAATTCACCAAAGCGCAACAAGCGTTTGAAGACGTCTGGCGTCATCAAAAATCAAATGCTGTCAATGATCACACTGGTTGTCAAGAAGCAATTGTCTACTTACTAGCAGAATATCAGATGTTGATGAAAAACTATCAATTGGCAATGATGTTGGCCACTTATGGGATTGACTTAGCACATGCAGATGATAGCACCTATTTTTTGGAAAACTTTTTCTGGCAATTGGTGCAAGCAAGCGACATGTGGCACAGTCAAGATTTTATTGTCAATGAAATGATTGAAAATGCGCGGGTAATTGCTAAAATACATAATAACGAAGCTATCCTAAAAAAGCTCAGTCAACGAAAAAAAGGGGAAAATAAAAATGACAACACTCAAGGTTGAAAACTTACATGTCTCAGTGGCAGGAAAAGAAATTTTGAAAGGGGTTAATTTGGTCGTTAATACTGGTGAAATTCATGCCATTATGGGACCAAACGGTACTGGTAAATCAACACTATCGCAAACCATTATGGGGCACCCAGCTTATGAGGTGACTCAAGGCCATATTACCATTGATGATCAAGATTTAGCTGACATGTCAGTGGACCAACGCGCACGCGCCGGTTTATTTTTGGCAATGCAATATCCATCAGAAATTCAAGGCGTGACCAATGCTGAGTTCATGCGGGCTGCCATTAACGCACGCCGTCCAGAAGATGATCAAATTGGTGTTATGTCATTCATTGAAAAACTGGATGAAAAACGTGAATTTTTATCTATGTCTGAAGAAATGGCGGAACGTTATCTCAATGAAGGCTTCTCAGGCGGGGAGAAAAAGCGCAATGAAATTTTGCAAATGATGATGATTGAACCAAGAATTGCGATTTTGGATGAAATTGACTCAGGATTAGATATTGATGCTTTGAAAGTTGTTTCCCGAGGCGTCAATGACATGCGGTCTAGTGATTTTGGCGCGTTAATGATTACCCACTATCAGCGACTTTTGGATTATATTGTGCCAGACTTTGTTCATGTGATGATGGGCGGAAAAATTGTCAAAACAGGTGGCGCCGAATTGGCCAAAAAGCTGGAAACTGAAGGCTATGCTGGCCTTCGAGATGAATTGGGTTTGAGTGTTCAGTTAACTGACGAAGATGTGAACTCATATTTTGTGGAGGATTAATATGGCTGATAATCATTCAATACAATCTTTACCATTGCCTACATTTGCCAAAGTACGGTATAACGCGTGGCAACTAGATGATATGATACCAGCCAGTGAAACAGCCACGACACCATTTTTTATGAAAAATAAGGGAAATGGTATCGAAGTGAGTGGATTATCGACAACTTACCAACATTTGACCGAGGCAATGACTGCTCAAGGTGTGATTTTGATGAGTATGGTGCAAGCAAAAATCGACTACCCGGCACTGCTAGAAAAAATGGTTGGCACCGTCATTACTAAGACAACCGATCGTTTATCTGCACAAAATTTTGCGCAATTTAATACAGGAATTTTTGTATATATCCCAGAAAATGTCCAATTTGATGACGTTTTGCATTTAACACTAAATCATTTGGCTGCCTCTGGCAAAGATTTGGTTGCGCGTATTTTTGTTTATATTGGTGCAAATGCTAAGGTGGATATTTTGCAAGAAATACACACGATAGGCGATCAAAAATCCAAAGCTTCAGTTGTTGTTGAAGTTATCGCTGATGTGGGCGCCCAAGTAACTTATGCTAATATTGACGCCTTTAACGAGCAGACAACAACTTATATTAATCGTGAAGCTGAAGTGAGAGACCATGCAACAGTTGAATGGCAAAATGCTGAATTTAATGATGGCAATGCGATAATCCGCTTAGCTAGCCAATTGAATGGTGAGGGGGGTACCTCACATGCGAATGTCATTGGGCTGACAACTAAAAAACAAACACAAGGATTTGTGACCACTATCTTGAATCGAGGGCGTCATACATTAGGGCATATTTTCCAGCGAGGTGTCATTTTAAACTGCTCAACTCTAGTATTTAACGGTATTGGCAAAATTATTAAAGGTGCACAGGGTTCAGATGCACAACAAGAGTCACGTGTTTTGATGTTATCACGTCGAGCACGCGGTGATGCTAATCCGCTATTATTAATTGATGAAAATGATGTGACTGCTGGTCACGCCGCTTCTGTTGGTCGTGTTGACGAGGATCAAATGTACTACTTAATGAGTAGAGGCATTAGTGAACAAGTTGCTCGAAAACTGGTTATTCGTGGATTTATGGGTGAAGTATTAGCAAAAATGCCAACTAAGGAAGCGCAACAGCAGGTAGTGACGGAAATTGACAGAAAGTTAAAACATGAAGATGAATCAAACTGATTTTCCAATACTGAACCAAAAAATTAATGGCGAACCTCTGATATATTTCGATAGCGCTGCAACTTCGCAGAAGCCTCAATTTGTCATCGACGCCATCACTGGTTACTATCAAAATGACAATGCAAATGTGCATCGTGGTATTTATGAATTATCACAACGTGCTACCAATTTATATGAACAAGCGCGAGACAAGGTCCAAAAATTGATACATGCCAAAAGGCGAGAAGAAATATTGTTCACACGTGGCACAACAGAATCGTTGAATTGGTTGGCAAGCAGTTATGGTGTAGAAAATGTTAAACAAGGAGATGAAATTCTCTTATCGTACATGGAACATCATTCTAATATTGTCCCGTGGCAACAGTTGGCCAAGCGTGTGGGTGCTAGCTTGAAATATATTGACCTTAAAGAAGACGGTACCTTAGACTTGGCCGATGCCAAAGCAAAGCTGTCTGATAAAACCAAAATCGTATCAGTTACCCATGTTTCGAACGTGTTGGGCGTGGTCAATCCAATTAAAAAATTAGCTCAGATGGCACATGAACACGGGGCCATTATGATTGCTGATGGGGCACAATCAGTGCCTCACATGGCAATAGACGTGCAAGAAATGGGTGTTGATTTTTTTGCTTTTTCAGGTCATAAAATGTTGGGACCAACCGGTATTGGTGTGCTGTACGGCAGGTATGATGTGTTAAATCAAATGCGACCAGCACAATTTGGTGGCGAAATGATTGAATTTGTCGATTTACATGAAGCAACGTTTCAACCATTGCCTTGGCGTTTTGAAGCGGGAACACCAAATATTGCTGGTGCTATTGGTCTGGGAGCTGCTGTGGATTATCTAACAAATATCGGGATGATTGAGGTAGCAAAATACGAACAATCATTGGTTGATTATGCTTTGCCAAAGCTTAAAAGTATTGATGGTCTGACTGTCTATGGTCCGCAAGACAGTGAACAGCACACTGGTGTAATCGCATTTAATATAGCGGGTATTCATGCGCATGATTTAGCGACTGCCTTGGATCAAGAAGGTATTGCGGTACGAGCAGGACACCATTGTGCACAGCCACTGATGCATTATTTAGATGTTGCTGCGACTGTTCGTGTTAGCTTTTACATCTATAATACACGTCAAGAAATTGATCGCTTTGTTGCCACCTTAGGAAAAATTAAGGAGTATTTTAACCGTGAGTTTGCATAATTTAGATTATTTGTACCGTCAAACGATTATGGCATACGCGCAACATCCGCACCATTATCAGCCTATGTTGGAAACCGAAAATTATCATATTCGAAAGTATAATCCGACCTGTGGCGATGTCATTGATTTGGCTTTTAATATAAATAATGATATTGTGACTGATATTCATTTTTATGGGGATGGTTGTGCCATATCGAAATCTTCCGCTTCGATGATGACGGATTTAGTTATCGGGAAAAATATCAGTCAGATTACCCAGTTAGTAGATCAATTTTCAAAAATGATTCGTGGCGAAGCGGGAAATTATAACGCTCTTGGGGAAGCGCAAATTCTTTCAGGTGTGACTAAATTCCCAACGCGAATCAAGTGTGCAACTTTAGCATGGCATGCTTTGGCAGAATTATTAGCAATAGAAAAATAAGAGAGGTGCAAGCATGGAAATAGACAGGCAAGCAGCCATTGATCAGACAAAGGCTGCTATTTCAAATGATAAGGCGACTGAATTAGGCTTTCAAGACGATTATCAAGCAGTTTTTTCGACGGGTAAAGGACTAAATGAAAACATTATCCGTCAAATCTCAGCTAAAAAAAATGAGCCACAGTGGATGCTAGATTACCGATTGCAGGCATATCAAACATATCTCAAAATGCCAATGCAGCAATGGGGACCGGATCTAAGCGAAATTAATTTTGATGATATTTATTACTATAACAAGCCAACCAATGACAAATATCGTGACTGGGACGACGTGCCAGCAGAATTGAAAGCAACCTTTGAACGTTTGGGTGTTCCAGAAGCCGAACGAAAGTGGCTAGCAGGGTCTTCTGCACAATATGAGTCAGAAGTTGTTTATCATCGCATGAAAGAAGAATTTGCTAAGACAGGGATTGTTTTTACCGACACAGATACTGCGGTCCAAGAATATCCCGAGCTTATTCAAGAATACTTTGGGTCACTTGTTAAACCAACCAACAATAAATTAGCGGCCTTAAATTCAGCAGTTTGGTCTGGTGGTACATTCATTTATGTACCAAAAGGTGTCCACGTGACGACACCGATTCAGTCTTATTTCCGAATTAATACTGAAAATGAGGGTCAGTTTGAACGGACATTGATTGTTGTTGACGAAGGGGCACATGTTGATTATGTTGAAGGGTGTTCAGCGCCAATGTATTCAGGGGATGCGCTGCATGCTGCTGTGGTAGAAGTGATTGTTAAAAAAGATGGCTATTGCCGCTACACGACGATTCAAAACTGGTCAAATAATGTGTATTCATTGGAAACAAAACGTGCAGCAGCGCATGAAAACGCAACGATGGAATGGGTTGATGGTAATTTTGGTTCAAAAACGACGATGAAATATCCATCAGTTTATTTGGAGGGCGAGGGTGCAAAAGGCACCATGCTATCAATTGCCGTTGCTGGTGAGGGCGTAAATTTAGATTCTGGCGCGCAAATGATTCATAATGCCAAAAATACCTCGTCATCTATCATTTCAAAATCAATTGCACACGATGGTGGTGCCACAGATTATCGCGGTACAGTGAAATTTGGTCGCGAGTCTGATGGGTCATTTGCTCACGTCGAGTGTGACACAATTTTAGTTGATGATAAATCTTCAGCCGATACGATTCCATACAACACAATTTTGAATGGCAATGTGTCGATGGAACATGAGGCAAAAGTTTCACGTGTTTCCGAAGAGCAATTGTATTATCTTATGACACGTGGTATTTCTGCTGAAAAAGCCACAGAGATGATTATTATGGGCTTTATTGAGCCATTTACAAAAGAGCTGCCAATGGAATATGCTGTTGAGTTAAATCGATTAATGAAATTTGAAATGGTTGGATCGGTAGGATAAGGTATGAATCAAAAAATTGAGGCAAGTATTATGGATGCTTTGACAACAGTCATTGACCCAGAACTACGAGTTGATATCGTTAATTTGGGACTAATTAACGGTGTTGCTATCAGCGCTAGCGGTGACGTCACTGTTAATATGACGTTGACAACAATGGGGTGTCCACTGATTGGTGTGTTGGAAGAAATGATTGATGACGCATTAAAAATTTTACCTGAAGTTAAGACCACCAAAGTTGAACTCACTTGGCAACCAGCTTGGGAAATCAATAGAATGTCACGATACGCTAAAATGGCGTTAGGATTATAGTGTGGCAAAATTATATAAATTCGGAATAAAACACACCTGAAAATTGACGACAAATGACATACCCGTTATGATTGGATTATTAAATTAAAAGGAAGTGTTTCACATGAGAAATCAGGCCACAGTACAAATTAACAAAACAAACGCAGCCCTTCTCCTCAACTTGCTTAGACTACCCTAACAAGTTGAGCTTTTGAGCTAGTTGTTAGGTATTTATCTAATGGCTAGTGAATAAAAGGATGTGAGTGCATAATCCCGGACTAGTCATATTGACTAATCCGGGATTTTAATTTAAGGAGAAAATTATGGTAAGCAAAGTAACTTTTTATGACACAACAATGCGTGATGGTGAACAAACAATTGGGGTTAACTTTTCAATTGACGAAAAGATTGAAATAGCAAAAGGACTGGATAATTATGGTGTTGCGGCCATTGAAGCAGGATTTCCTGCGGCTTCTCAGAAAGACTTTGAGGAAGTGAAAAGAATTGCAGAAGTTGTGACTAACGCAAAAGTTGTCGGTTTGGCACGAATGGTCAGAAATGACATTAATGCCGTTATTGAGGCAACTAAGAATGCAAAACATCCAATGATTCACGTATGTATTGCCACTTCACCCATTCACCGCGAGTTCAAATTGAACATGACTAAAGAAGAAATATTGGACAAAATCAAAGCAGACGTTACTTTTACTAAGCAATATATGCAAGATATTGTGTTTTCACCTGAAGACGCGACGAGAACTGAACCTGATTTTTTGGTAGCCAGCGTGCAAACAGCCATTGACGCCGGAGCAACAATGATTAACATACCAGACACAGTTGGTTATGATACGCCAGAAGAATATGGCGAAGTCTTTGAAAACTTGCGTCAAAATATTATTGGTTTTGACACAGTTGGTTGGTCAACTCATACGCATAATGATTTGGGTATGGCAACAGCTAATGCTTTGGCAGGCATTGCGCATGGGGCGACGGAAATTCAGGGCACAATTAATGGTATTGGTGAGCGTGCTGGAAATGTTGACATGATTGAAGCCGCCGCAGCGATTCAAGTGCGTCATGAAAAGTTCAATGTTGAAACAGATATTGTCTTAGCTCAGTCCAAAGTCATTTCTGACATTGTCGCACGCGCAACCCACATGCCAGTTGCGGGTAATAAACCCATTATGGGACGCAATGCCTTTGCTCATGAATCTGGTATTCATCAAGATGGGTACTTAAAAAATCCAGAAACGTATGAAATTTTGAAGCCAGAAATGGTTGGTGCTACGGCATCCTTACCTTTAGGTAAATTGTCGGGGTCGCATGCGGTAATGTCAAAACTAAATAGTTTAGGTTATGATGTGACGCGTGATGATATGAAAGTAATTTTCCCTATTTTTAAATCAGTTGCTGAAGAGTCTGACTTGATTACAGACGAGCAATTAAAGGTTATTATGCAAGTCGTTGAAGAAAAAGAAATGGTGAGTTATCAATAATATGACATCCATTAAAAAAATAGTAGTTTTAAAAGGCGATTATATTGGTCCAGAAATTATGACAGCAGGGTTGGCAGTATTAGATGCTGCGACAAAAGATACAACATTTGCTTATGAATTGATAGATGCACCTTTTGGTGGTGATGGTATTGATCGAGCTGGTGACCCTTTACCACAGGCAACGATTGATGTTTCAAAACAAGCTGATGCGGTGTTACTTAGTGCAATTGGTGGACCAAAATGGGATAATGCGCCACGACGTCCAGAACAAGGACTATTAGAAATTAGATCAAAACTTAATTTATTTGCTAATATACGGCCAACAAAAGTGACTCAAGCGCAAATTGACCGCTCACCATTGAAGCCAGAGTATGTTGAAAATACGGACTTTGTTATCGTTCGTGAACTGACCTCTGGTGCTTACTTTGGAAAGCCACGCAAGCTGGAAGCGCATCAAGCCATTGATACGATGTATTACAGCGAAGCAGAAGTCACTCGCATTATGCATCAAGGTTTTAAAATGGCTCAAAAGCGAAACAAGCATGTCACGATTGTTGATAAGTCAAATGTATTGGCTACATCAAAGTTTTGGCGAAAAATTGCGAATGAAGTTGGCAAAAGTTATCCGGATGTGACAATCGACTATTACTATGTTGACGCGATGACAATGGCTATTATGACCAAGCCCACAACATTTGATGTTGTGATTATACCTAATTTATTTGGGGACATTTTAAGTGATGAAGCAGCACAAATTACAGGTTCCATTGGACAAATACCTTCTATGTCAGTTGGTGAAAGTGGTCCTAATTTATATGAGCCAATTCACGGTTCAGCACCTGATATTGCTGGTCAAGGCATTGCCAATCCCATTTCTATGGTAAATACGGTAGCTATGATGTTATCAGAAAGCTTTGACGAAAAAAAGATTGCAGACAAAATTACTGCAGCAGTAGACTACATTATTGAAAACCACTATGTGACGCCAGATATGGGTGGCACGATGACGACCGATGAAGTCACACAAAAAATGGTTGATTACATAAAAAATTATGAATCGGCGGATATAAAATGAGCAAAACACTATTTGATAAAATTTGGGAAAAACACGTCATTACTGGGGAAGTTGGTGAAGCTCAACTGATTTATGTGGATTTACATTTAGTACATGAGGTTACCTCACCACAGCCTTTCGATGGGTTGAGAAGTACAAATCGCCGCGTTAGGCGACCTGATTTAACTTTTGCAACCATGGATCATAATGTACCAACGAAAGATATATTTAATGTGCAAGATCAAATGTCTCGATTACAGATGGATACATTGGTCAAAAACACGAAGGAATTTAACATTCCATTAGCATCGATTGGTGATGACAAACAAGGCATTGTGCATGTTGTGGGACCCGAACGCGGTCTAACACAGCCTGCAAAAGTAATCGTATGTGGTGATTCTCATACAGCAACTCATGGTGCATTTGGCGCAATTGCCTTTGGAATTGGTACTTCCGAAGTTGAGCACGTGCTAGCGACCCAAACAATTTGGCAGGTGAAACCAAAAACCATGGGGATTAAGGTTACTGGGAAGCTGCCTAAAAATACGTATGCCAAAGATATTATCATGGGCATCATTGCTAAATATGGGGTGTCATTTGGTGTCGGCTATGCGATTGAATTTTATGGAGAAACTGTTCAAAATCTTTCAATGGAAGCACGTATGACGATGTGTAATATGTCAATTGAAGCTGGTTCAAGAACTGGTATGGTACAACCAGATCAAACGACGTTTGACTATATTGAAGGCCGTGAACAAGCACCAAAAGATTTTGAATCTGCTAAAAACTATTGGTCACAATTCTATACAGATGATGAAAGTGATTTTGATAAGATACTGACCTTTGATGTATCAAATTTGAAACCGATGGTGACATGGGGAACAAATCCAGGAATGGCAACACCTGTTGATCAGTATTTGCCAGAAATTAAAGATGAAAATGATGCTAATGCCTATGAATATATTGGTTTACACCCCAATATGAAGCCAGTTGATATTAATTTGGATTACATTTTCATTGGTTCTTGCACGAACAGCCGTTACGAAGATCTTGAAATTGCTGCAAATATGATGAAAGGGCATCATTTAGCGCCCAACGTTACTGCGTGGATCGTGCCAGGTAGTCGGGCCATTCGAAATCGTGCAATGAAAACAGGCATTGCTAAAATATTTGAAGATGCTGGTTGTGAATGGCGTGAGCCAGGATGTTCGGCATGTTTGGCAATGAATCCCGACAAAATCCCAGCAGGCAAGCATGTTGCGTCCACATCAAATAGAAACTTCATTGGACGCCAAGGTGCAGGATCAAGAACGCATTTAGCTTCTCCAGCTATGGTTGCTGCGGCAGGAATCGCTGGTCACTTTGTTGATATTACGACAGATGAATTTGTATAGGGGGATAACATGGAAGCTTTTGTAAGCGAGATAGGCAGAGCAGTTGTAATTCCAAATGACAACATTAATACTGATATTATCTTGCCTAAACAATTTTTGAAAAATATTTTAAAAACCGGATTTGGGAAAGATTTATTTTATGACTGGCGTTACAATACCGACGCCTCGTTAAATGAGGCGTTTGAGCTAAACAAACCAGAACATAAGGGTGCTTCAATTTTAATTACAGGCAATGATTTTGGATCAGGATCATCACGAGAACATGCGGTATGGGCGTTAACGGATTATGGATTTAGAGCAGTAATTGGCGGCGGATTTTCAGACATTTTTTACATGAATTCAACCAAGAATGGCTTGCTACCAATTGTGCTGCCTGAAGAAAATCGGAAAATATTGCGAGGCATTCAAGCAGATGAAACTATTCAAATTGATTTACCCGAACAAACTGTGACTTATAAAAATAATATTTTCCACTTTGACATCAACTCACAATGGAAAGAAAAGTTTATCAATGGTGAAGACGATATTGATAACACGATGAAATATGAAAATTTGATTTCAGCGTTTGAAAAGCAACGACCAAATTTCGGATAGGAGGTAGTACATGGAACAGGCAATGAATTTGCAACAACGGATGGACACGACTAAAGAAACAGCGACATTTTATCATGTCTTTGCGATGATTGCGGCTGGTATGATTTTAGATGGGGCGGATGTTTATCTTGCTAGTGCAGTAAATAGTGCAATAGTAAGCACGCACTTTGCGACACTTGCACAAGGTTCTGTGTTTCTTTCCTCTGGATTTTTAGGGCTTTTCTTTGGATCTATTTTTGCTGGATTTATCGGTGATTTTCTTGGTCGGAGGAAAGCATATTCTACTAATTTGTTGATATTTGGTGTACTGACCTTATGTGCGGCATTTGCAACTAATATTTGGATGTTAATCGGACTACGCTTTTTCGCCGCAATTGGGTTAGGTGCAGAAATTGTGACAGGTCATGCCTTAATTAATGAATTTGCTCCCATTAAAAATCGTGGTCGGTGGAGTGGGGTCACTTCTGTGATTGCTAACTTAGCTGCACCATTGACTTTACTTTTGGCAGCAAGCGTTATTCCTCGTTATACATGGCGCGCAATGTTTGTTATTGTTGGTGTATTAGCATTGATTTTATGGGTTGTTCGTCGTCATTTTCCAGAATCACCCCGATGGTTAATTGCGCGTGGTGAGTATGACAAAGCTGAAAAAATCATTGAGAAATTGGAAGTGAATGGCTCATACGATACAAATGATTCTAATGTAAAACGACAAGCAGTGAAGACCAAGATTGGTATTGGACTGTTGGTTGCAACGGTTGCTGTCAGTGCAGTTAATTTAACACAGTATACATTTACATCATGGATGCCAACCTTATTGATTAAACAAGGCATCGAAGTGGTTCATTCACTAACATTCTCCGCAGTTATGATGGCTGGGGCTCCAATAGGCGCACTGATAGGCGCATTATTGGTTGACGTGATAGGTCGTAAAAAGGTCATTGTTTCTGCCTTTGTGATGACTGCGGTGTTTGGAATGATTTATTCGCAGCAACATACAACGGTTGGAATTTTAACCGTAGGATTTTTGGTTGTAACTATGATGTATATTTTGATGGCTTCGGTTGTCGGGGTCTATATGTCAGAGTTGTTCCCTACTTACTTTAGATTCCGTGGAACAGGTTTTGCTAATGGCGTTGCTAAAATCTTGACAGTTTTAACACCATATTTTGCAGCGTGGGCAATTACACAATTTAGCGCGAACTTGATTTTCTATTTTATCGCAGCAGTAGCGCTAATTGCAGCTATTGTGGTCGCAGTTTATGGACCAGAAACAAAACAAAAAGCAATATATTAAAAGGATGGTATTTTATCATGACAGAAGCAACAACAGCAAAGATTCATTGGAATGGTGGCGTTCAAGCTGAAGCCATTAATATCTTGAAAGAAGATGGCGGAATGATTGTTAGCCCAACAAAAGTGGGTTATATTATCATGACTTCAGACGATAAAGGATTAGAAAGAAAGTTTGCTGCTAAAAATCGTAAGCGTAACAAGCCAGGTGTCGTATTATGTGGTTCAGTAGAACAAGTTAAAGAATTAGCGCAGATGACACCTGAAATCGAACAAATGTATCAACAACATTGGGATGAGGACATTTTGTTGGGGTGCATCTTACCATGGCAAGAAGAAGCTAAGAGCAAGATACCAAATGACGGTACAAAAGATTTGATGATGGATCAACGTGAAACGAGTTGTTTTGTTATCAAGTTTGGCACACCAAGTGAAAATATTGCCAAAGAAATGTGGGAAAAGTATGGCAAGTTCTCATTTGCAAGTTCAGCTAATCCTTCTGGTAAGGGAAACCGAGGATTAGTAGCTGGTATTGGTGATCAAATTGAAAATGCTGCTGACCTAATTATTGAGGCCGATGATTATGTGGCATCAATTCAACCTGATAAGACGCTGGACACACGTTACGAACAAGGTGTGATGGTATCAATGGTTGACGAAGCAGGTAAGCTTATCCCAGAACAAAATGGCGCTGTTGGTGTTCAAGCAGCACCAATCGTTATTCGTAAAGGATTAGATGTCGACAAAATTATGAAAATTATGAGTGATATTTTCTCGTCATGGGATTATCGTCACGGATTTTATTATTAAAAAATTGCATAAAACAGTTAAAAGCCAAATTACCACTATGATTTCTTTCTTATTGATAGCGGGTTATTAAAAGATGATTAGGCAACAAAAATATCTCAACGATGACATCTGTTGAGATATTTTTTTGTTGACAGAACAATTAAAAATACATATAATATTTTTGAACATATATTATATGTCGTATAGTATTGGAGAAAATAAGTATGGCAATTCAAATGAGTTCAGAATTATTAGATGGTTGCGTGTTAGCAATATTAGATAAAGAAGATTACTACGGTTATGCGCTGACACAGAGAGTACAAGGCACCATTTCCGTTTCAGAATCAACGCTATATCCGGTGTTACGACGATTAAAAAATAATCAATACGTGACTACTTATGATCAACCTTGTCAAGGTAGAAATCGACGCTACTATCAAATTACAGCGCAGGGTCGTGACAAATTGGTTAGTATTCGACAAGATTGGTTAATATTTCAAGCCAATGTCAACACATTATTGAAGGAGAAATAAGCAGATGGAGAATTATTTGACTGAATTAGACCAATTACTAAACCAGTTGTACCATTCAGATAAAGAGGAAGCGTTGAATTTCTATCGTGAGTATTTGATGGATGCAGATTTAATCACATATGAAGCATGTGTAGGTGAATTAGGTACACCAAAACAACTCTCATGAAAAATTTTAGCTGATTATTCAATTAAGGCTGATGAAAAATCAGCAGATGATACAAATAATAAAAATTCACGGTCAAATATTAAACTAATTTGGTGGATTGCCTTGGCACTGTTGGCGTCACCGTTAGCGTTACCTGTGTTTATTATTTTGGTTACGCTAGTTGCGGTTTGTTTTGCCCTTGTCGCGGCTTTGATTGCGATTATAATTGCGCTTGGTTTGACAGGTATGTTGGCAGTTATTAGTGGCGTTGGTGTATTGCTGCAGTCAACTTGGACGGGCCTTTATTATATTGGCTGTGGGTTGACGATATTAGGAATTATGGTGGCTGGCATACCAGCTGGTGTTGCTCTTTTGAAGTGGCTAATTAATAAAACGGCGAAGTTTAGCAAGTTAATTTATCGTCGTTTCATTGATAAAAATCACGTACATCAGGAGGATAGGTAACATGAAACGAGGCGTTAAGATTGGATTAACTTTGGTTGTTATTGGTGTTGTAATGGCACTAATTGGCATTTGCTTTGGTGGGGCTTCTAGTGCTATTACTTGGGATAATGGTTTCAAAGTTATGGATCAAAAAACAAAGAAAAGCAAAATATCGCAAAAATTATATACTTTTGACAATGTAAAAAGCATTAATATTTCAACAGCTTTACCTGTACGCGTTGTCACGGGTGATGTTAAGCAAGCCACTGTTAAGGTATTCACTTATCACAAGTTACCTGAAATGAACTATCAACAAAGTCATTTAACAATTACTGATAAACAGACTAGCAGTGTGTCTCGAGGCGAGGTTAATATTGAATTTAATATTACTGGATTCACTTGGCAGCGCCATAGCCAGAGATACCAAGAAGAACTTGTGATTACAGTACCGCAATCACAAAATTTGTCTAATCTTCAAATTAATGGTCAGAATAGCAGCGATGTCAGTCTGTCAGGTATTCAAGCAGATAAAATAACGTTACAACATGTTGCAGATACAAAGTTAAAAGACATGACAGTCAATCATGACTTAAAACTCGATGATACTGAGGACACTGATTTAAACAACATCACTGCGTCCACAGCTACGATTAAAAGTAATGATGGGGATGTAACTATAAAAAATACGCACATTAGCAATAGAACGACGATTCAACTTCAAGATAGTGATTTAAACATGCATCAAAACCACATGAATGTTGGTGAAATAAATGTGTCAGATGGTGATATTAATTTGTTAAGTAATGAGCTTTCAGGTGAACTAAACATCACTGCACAAGATGGTGATGTTGCAATCGCTATTGGTAAAAGTAGTGTGGTTGCTAAAACGCAGGATGGCGACATCTCGGCTTTTAATAAGCATGAGGATGATCAGTCAACTTATGCTTATAAAGGGACAACTGGCAAATATATCATATCAACAGATGATGGGGATATAAGAATCAAGCAATGATAAACAATATTGATTTATTAAACGTTTGACAAAATGAAATTTTAATAATATACTTTTAATTATATTGTTAAATAAATAACAAAAAAAGAGGTAAAATTATGCATAAAACAATGAAGCAAGTCAATCATTCTCTCCTCTACCTACTTCTCAATTGAGGTTTAGTAGGTTCTTTGAGTGACTATCTACTAAACAAAAATCGTTTGGTAGATAGTTGGGACAACATTAAAAACACCCCAACTTTAATATAGTTGGGGTGTTTTTGTGTTGATGCACTCAAAGCAACAAATGTAGTCAGCGATTATCGATCATATTCTCGTCAAAGTAACAAGTTAAAAGGACATATTTTGTCTACTAAGGACACCATTTGTTCGCTATGTTTACCAGAGATATACCCTATGATAATCTTATTTTTCAGTGTAAGGAGAAGAAAAAATATGATGTTACGCACACAAAAACAAACAACGTTACAGACAGATGCAATGCGCTATGGCGCAATAATCGTCCTTTTTTTAATTGCAGGAATAATGTTATTAATGACCAGTGCTTCGCAATATCCTGAAATGATAGCAATGGCTTATTTATCATTTACCATGGGACTAAGGCATGCATTTGATGTCGATCATATTGCTGCCATTGATAACATGACGCGTAAAATGCTAAATGATGGCAAAAATACACGCGGTGTCGGTTTCAGTTTTTCATTTGGTCATTCAATGGTCGTGGTATTGATGGCATTGGCAACAGTTCTATTTGTCGAGTGGGCAAAACATGCCATGCCGGTTTTTGAACATATTGGTGGTGCCTTAGGGACTTCAATTGCAGCTGCTATGCTGATGATGTTAGCTATTGTCAATAGTTTCATTTTGCATGATATTTGGGTGAAATTCGCGTCAATGCGCAATCATAATGGTAAAGAGGATAAGGCTGATGAGCAAGTTAATACCTCCAAAATATATCGTTTATTTTTGAAATTATTGGGCATGATAAAACATAATTGGCAAGTTGCAATCGTTGGTTTTTTGTTTGGTTTAGGATTTGACACTGCGACGCAAATTGCGGTTTTAGCAACGTCTGCTACCGCTGCTAATGAGGGAATACCATGGTATTCAACAATGGCTTTTCCGTTGCTGTTTACAGCGGGAATGTGTTTGATGGATACAGTTGACGGTTTCTTTATGAGTACAACTTATCATTGGGTATTTTCGTCACCATATCGAAAAGTCTATTATAATTTGACGATTACAGGTATTTCTATTTTAGCTGCAGGCTTCATTGGGTTTGTGGATTTTATTCAGTCATTTGCCGTCATGTTTGGCTGGCAAAATGGTTTAACGAAATGGGCAAATGGGTTAGATTTTAACCAAATGGGTATTATTTTGGTTTGCTTGTTTGTTGTGGCTTGGATTGTTGCCATTACTATCTGGCATGTGTTTCATTTAGCTGAAAGGGATGAGGAACAAGTCATATAGGTTTTTTATCTGATATGTTCAATAAGCTTTGAAAATGAGTGACATTATGCCATTTACAGCTACTGAAATTTGCCGGTCTAAGCCACTTGTGTCAGCTTTGTAAAAGTAATAAAACTTAGTTGAAAAAAGGGGTTGCTTTTTTTTAGAAAAGTCTGTAATATATATAAATGTGCTAAGGCATAAGAAATGCTCCTGTAACTCAGTTGGTTAGAGTAGGGGATTTTTAATCCCAAGGTCCTCGGTTCGAATCCGAGCGGGAGCACTGAGTTAATCAGGCGACCTTGGGTGATCCATAAAAAACAGAATTCTTAGGAATTCTGTTTTTTATTTGCTTAAAATAGTAAATTAGTGTATTATTGATGAAAACGTTGAAGAGGACAAGTAACTATTGTTGTTGTTGAAGAGATGCCATACTTGGTGAGAGTGGCAAAGCAATGATGGTGAATAACTACCTCCGAAGTGACATACGAGTAGCGCACGTGAAAGTATGACCGGTGTCATTGGTCGTTATTCCAATGAGAGTGAAATGAATTGGCTGGTTGTAATAACGGCTGATATGACTAAGGTGGTACCGCGCGGAAAGCGCCCTTGAATTTTTATTTAAGGGCGCTTTTATTTGTTTAAAAAAGAGGATGGACGAGTTATGGCAGGAAAAGAATTGAATCGAGATTTATCATCACGTCAAATGCAGATGATTGCATTAGGCGGCACAATTGGTGTTGGCCTTTTCATGGGATCTTCAGCAACTATTAAATGGACCGGTGTCTCTGTACTGTTAGCATACGCATTGGCTGGTTTAGTGCTGTATTTGGTGATGCGTGCTTTGGGAGAAATGTTATATGTTGATCCATCTGTTGGATCTTTTGCGAATTACGCTACAAAATATATTCATCCCGTAGCTGGATATCTCACGGTATGGGCAAATGTATTTCAATGGCTGACAGTTGGTGTTAGTGAAACCATTGCCGTGGGAATTTACTTAGACTTTTGGTTCCCGCACATTCCCGATTGGGTGACGGGTGTTGTCGTATTAGCTATGTTGACGGCAGCTAACTTAGTGACAGTGAAAGCCTATGGTGAAATGGAAACGTGGTTTTCGTTAATCAAAGTTGTCACTATCATCTTCATGATTATTCTAGGATTGCTCGTGATTTTACTAGGATTCGGTAATCATTGGCAACCGTTAGGCTTTTCAAATTTGTGGGCACACGGACCATTTTTTGCTGGTGGGATAAAAGGATTTTTCTTTGCGTTATCAATTGTCATTACGTCATATCAAGCAATTGAGATTATTGGTATTACAGCAGGTGAAGCTGCCAATCCTCAGGTTGCCATTGTTAAGTCTATCAAATCAATTGTTGCGCGTATTTTAATATTTTACATTGGTGCTATTTTTGTTATCATTACTATCTATCCTTGGGATAAATTAGATCAAGTGGGATCGCCATTTGTGGAGACTTTCTCACGAGTAGGTATTACAGCTGCTGCGGGGATCATTAATTTTGTCATGATGACCGCTGCAATGTCGGCTTTGAATTCGGGTATTTTTTCATCAAGTCGTATGCTGTACACATTGGCTTTGGGGAAAGAATTATCGCCTAAGTTTTTGAAATTATCTAAGCATCGTGTGCCAACGCTGCCTGTGTTAGCAATTTCTGGTGGTATTTTGTTAGGCATCATTTTAAATGCAGTTTTGCCAATGTTTTGGCATGGTAGTTCTAGCATTTTCGTATTGGTTTATTCAGCTAGTACGTTGCCCGGTATGGTGCCTTGGTTTGTCATTTTGGTTAGCCAAATCAAATTCCGCAAAGCTCATGCGTCATTAATGGCAGATCATCCATTTAAAATGCCTTTTGCGCCATACACCAACTATTTTGCGATTTTGATGTTATTGGTAACGTTGGTATTTATGATGATTAACCCCGACACACGAGCACCATTGCTTGTTGGGTTGGCTTTTCTAATCATCATGACAATTGTTTTCTTTGCAACACGTGCTTGGCACGCTAAGAAAATTAATGAGTAATTCAATTTGACAAATGAGGACTAACTCTGTATTATAAATTAGGGCTCCCATTTGTTGGGACAAACGTTAAAAGCTCTCAAGACTTTCTTGGGAGCTTTTCTATTTTATTTTACCCCTAATTGTTACGTCATTTCTGTGGTTGTAAACGCAGATGGAATCATGAGGAGGCATCATGGCAGATAAACAAGTGAAGTATATTTTCGTTACCGGCGGCGTTGTGTCATCGCTTGGTAAAGGAATTGTGGCAGCATCTTTAGGTCGTTTGCTGAAAAATCGCGGACTCAAGTTAGCGATTCAAAAACTAGATCCATATATCAACATTGATCCCGGAACGATGTCACCTTATCAACATGGTGAAACTTTTGTGACAGGGGATGGTCTGGAAACAGATCTTGATATGGGTCATTATGAGCGTTTCATGGATATCAATACTAACATGTATTCTAACGTGACAACGGGTCGTATTTATTCTGAAGTTTTGGCTAAGGAACGTCGTGGTGACTATGACGGTGGAACAGTTCAAGTTATTCCACATATCACAGATGCTATCAAAGACAAAATGAAGAAAGCTGCTGAATCGACTGATGCGGATGTCGTTATTGTCGAAGTCGGTGGTACGGTTGGTGATATTGAAAGCTTGCCATTCATTGAAGCGCTACGTCAAATGAAGTCTGATCTTGGCAACGAAAACGTCTTTTATATTCATACCAGTTTGATTGTTTACTTGACTGCAGCTGGTGAAGCCAAAACAAAGCCAACGCAGCATTCGGTTGCACAATTGCGTTCATTGGGCATCCAACCTGACATGATTGTCTTACGTACATCAGAACCTTTAGAAGAAGGACTCAAACGTAAGATATCAACTTTCACTGATGTTAAAGCTGATGCTGTTATTGAATCACGCGATGTTGAAACCCTCTACGAAATTCCATTGAATTTGCAAGCGCAGGGCATGGATGATGTGGTTTTGAATAAGTTGCAAATTGATGCACCACAAGCTGATATGACAGCTTGGTCAACAATGGTTGAATCAATTAAGCATCCTAAGAAAGCAGTTAACATTACCTTAGTTGGTAAATACACGGACTTGCCAGATGCTTACATTTCAGTCAATGAAGCTTTGAAACATGCTGGTTACTCGCAAGAAGCAGAAGTTAACATCAATCACATTAAGTCAGAAACTGTCACGGCTGATAATGTTAACGATTTATTGCAAGACGCAGATGGTGTGATTGTACCAGGTGGATTTGGCGCACGTGGTACAGAAGGCAAAATTGAAGCGATTCGTTATGCCCGTGAAAACAATACACCATTCTTAGGTGTGTGCTTGGGCATGCAGTTAGCATCAGTTGAATTTGCAAGAAATGTTTTGGGTTACAAAGATGCCAACTCAACTGAACTAAATCCAGAGACATCAGCACCAATTATTGATTTGATGAAAGATCAAGAAAATGTTGAAAATCGTGGTGGCACACTACGATTAGGTTTGTATCCAGCTATGTTGTTGCACGACACATTGACAGCAAAAGCTTATGGTAATAAGCCAGAAGTGGAAGAACGCCATCGTCACCGTTATGAATTTAATACCAAATTCCGTGATGAATTTGAAAAAGCTGGCATGGTCTTTGCGGCAACTTCACCGGATGATCGTTTGATGGAAGTAATCGAATATCCTAAAAATGATTTCTTCGTTGCAGCGCAATACCATCCTGAATTCTTATCACGCCCTGATCGTCCAGAAGGTCTTTACCATGATTTTGTGGCAGCTTCCTTGGCGCATCAAAAATAATTATTCTCAAAATCCTATCATCTATAATGGTAGGATTTTTAATCGCTTGTCATGACCGTTTTTATAGCAGTACGTGAAATGACTGGTATAATGAAACTATGTTAGCAAATCCATCACAACATATTGAACAAAAATTAACCTTGCTACCGGCTGAACCAGGCTCTTATCAAATGAAAGATGCTAACGGTAAAATTATTTATGTCGGCAAGGCAAAAAATCTCAAAAACCGAGTAAGATCATACTTTAAACAAGATCACGATGGCAAGACAGCTGAATTGGTTGCCAATATTGTTGATTTTGATTTTATTGTGACTAATTCTGATAAGGAAGCCTTTTTAATTGAAAATGAATTGATTAAAAAGTACAAACCTTACTATAATATTCGGCTCAAATACGGTACGGGATATCCTTACATCAAAATCACCAAAGAACGTGATCCTAAAATGGCGTTAGTCAACGAAGTTAAAAAAGACGGTGGTTTTTATTTTGGGCCATATCCAAACGTTTATGCAGCGCAGGAAACATTACGATTTTTAGAGAAAAACTATCCTTTACGTCGCTGTAATGGGTTTCAAGGGCGGCCTTGTTTGTATTACAATATGGGGCAGTGTTTGGGACCATGTTGGCATGAAGTGCCTAAAACTGAATATGATCAACAAATCACACGTATCAAGCATTTTCTAGATGGCGACACTAAGGCAGTGAGAAAAATAATCACCGAAAAGATGCAAAAAGCAGCGTCATCGCTGGAATTTGAACATGCAGCGGATTTGCGTGATCAGTTGAAATATATTGATGAAACAGTTGAAAGCCAACGGGTATTATCACGCGATACCACACCACGAGATTTATTCAATTATTATTTGGATAAGGGCTGGATGACGGTTGAAGTCTTTTTCTTGCGCCAAGCCCGCCTAATTCGCCAATTTAAACGAACCTTTGCTATTGTTGGCGAGGCTGACGAAGAGGTTACAAGCTTCATACAGCAGTTTTATGCACAAAAAAACATTCAGAAGCCACGAGAAGTATTGGTGCCAAAGGGCATCGATACCAAGGCGCTTTCCGAAATATTGAACGTACCAGTTCGAATACCAGTGCGTGGTGAAAAGCGAGATTTACTTGATTTGGCCGCCAAAAATGCGCAAATCGTCTTAGAAGAAAAATTCCGTTTGATGCAATTAAATGAACGAAAAACAACTGGTGCTATGAAAGAAATCACCGACGCGTTGCATATCCCGATGGGACATCGGATTGAAGCATTTGACCATTCTCATACGCAAGGGGTCGAGATTGTCAGTGCGATGGTTGTTTTCGATGATGGCGTCCCAAACAAGGATCTCTACCGCAAGTACAAAATTCAGTCTACTCATCACGCTGATGAATGGGCTGAAACGCAGGAAGTAATCCGTCGACGTTACAGTCGTGTGCTCAAAGAGGGTGGTGATTTACCTGATTTGATTTTAATGGATGGTGGTGAGATTCAGCTACATGCAGCTAAAGAGGTATTGATTGACGAACTTGGCCTTACAAATGTCCCAATTGCTGCAATGGTCAAAAATGATAAGCACAAGACGGCTGATTTAATTGATGGTCACACAGAGCAAATTGTGACATTAGACAAACAATCTGAGGGATTTTTCTTAATTCAACGTGTACAAGAAGAAGTTCACCGTTTTGCCATTAGTTTTCATCGCCAATTACGGAGTAAGCATTCGTTAGCTTCTCGACTCGACACAATTCAAGGCGTAGGGCCCAAGACACGCCAAAAATTATTGCGTGAATTTGGGTCATTACCAAAAATCACGGCGGCAAGCATTGATGAATTGGCAGCGATTGGCATTAACGAAAAACTAGCGCGGGTTATTCACCTGTCCCTGAATGCAGGGGAGCGTAGCTAATTTTACGCTTTTATGGTAAACTAGAGTGTTTAACATACGCAAGCACACAGGGTGTGCAGACAAGGAGAAAAGTGGCGACTGACTTGAGGTCAACGCCATGACAATTTTATGGCATTCGTAGATCAAGCACAAATTGAAGTAAAAGCCGGAAAAGGTGGCGACGGTATCGTGTCATTCCGTCACGAAAAGTTCGTAGCAATGGGAGGACCTTTCGGTGGTGACGGCGGTCACGGTGGGTCAATCATTTTTAAAGTAGACGAAGGTCTGCGGACATTAATGGACTTCCGATACAACCGTCATTTTAAGGCACAGCCTGGCGGTAATGGTGGTACAAAAGGTATGACTGGGGCATCTGCTGATGACCGTTATATTAAAGTGCCACAAGGCACAACAGTTAGCGACGCTGACACGGGTGAAGTATTAGCTGATTTGCTAGAAAATGGGCAAGAACTCGTTGTAGCTAAAGGTGGTCGTGGCGGTCGTGGGAACATTCATTTTGCTACGCCTGCTAATCCTGCACCAGAGTTGTCCGAAAACGGTGAACCAGGTGAAATTCGCAATCTCAAATTAGAGTTGAAAGTCTTAGCTGATGTAGGCCTAGTTGGTTTCCCTTCTGCAGGAAAATCAACGCTATTGTCTGTTGTATCAAATGCGAAACCCAAAGTAGCTGCTTATCACTTTACTACTTTATCACCTAATATTGGTATGGTGCGTTTGGATGATGACCGTGATTTTGTTATGGCGGACTTGCCGGGGTTGATTGAGGGTGCTGCGCAAGGCGTTGGTCTAGGCTTTCAATTTTTACGACATGTTGAGCGAACTAAGGTAATCTTGCATTTAGTTGATATGTCAGGTATTGAAGGAACTGATCCTTATACGCAATATCGCAAAATTTTAGATGAGTTGCAACAATATGATGAGACGATTTTAAATCGCCCACAAATTGTGGTGCCCACTAAGATGGACATGCCTGATTCAAACGAAAATTTGTCAAAATTCACATCAGAAGTTGAAGCTGATTCAGGTTTGCCAACTGTACCAACGATAATGCCGATTTCTTCAATTACACGAGATGGTGTAAAAGACTTAATGCGTTTGACAGCTGATATGTTGGCCACTGCGCCTGCGCCAGAAAGTTATCGTCCAGTAGTGGAAAACGAAGTGACTGAGAAAACGTACACCTTTACACCTGAAACACACAACTTTACTGTTGAATGGGTTGAAGATGAGGAGCGTTGGTTGTTAAGTGGGGCAGAAATTGAGAAGTTGTTCTTAATGACCAATATTCAACGAGATGCAACTATCATGCGCTTTGCTCGTCAATTACGTCATATGGGTGTTGATGACCGATTACGCGAAGCCGGTGCCAAAGATGGTGATGATGTGCGCATTAATAATTCTGACTTTGTTTTTGAATTTAGTGATTAAAAGTGATTAAGCTTGCCTGATGAGGCAAGCTTTTTTGTTGAGAAACAATTCACAATCTTTAAAAATGTTAAGTTTGTGAATTATGTATCATTGCTATTAAAACAAACTTCACAATTAACCAGTACAAAACTCATGTGAAAAGTGCTATGATAACATTATTAAATCAAGAAGAGGCAAACTTTACATGACAGAACAAAAATATGGTTCAGATATTGTCACAGACAGTCTAGTTAATCATGGTGTTGATCTTGTTTTTGGTATTCCAGGTGCAAAAATTGATCGTTTATTTGAAACACTTGAGCATCCCAAAGCTGGTCAAAAAGTACCTAAGTTAATCGTGACGCGTCACGAACAAAATGCCGCCTTTATGGCACAAGCATTTTCACGTATCACAGGGAAAACAGGCGTTGTGATTGCGACTTCTGGACCAGGTGTTGGTAACTTAGCAACCGGTTTGATGACAGCTGACGCTGAAAGTGATTCAGTTGTTGCTATTGGTGGTCAAGTACCACGCCGTGATTTGTATCGTTTGACACACCAGTCAACGAATTCAGTATCACTCTTTAACGCTATCACCCATTATAGTTCAGAAATTCAAGATCCTAATAATATTTCAGAAATCATTGCTAATGCTTTTGCGGCGGCTAATGGTGCCAAAAAGGGTGCAGCTTTTGTGTCATTACCACAAGATGTTGATGATGCACCGGTATCAATTTCTGCATTGCCACAAGTTCCTGAGGCGCAACAAGGTGCCGCAGCGATTGCTGACCTCGATTGGTTGGCAGAACAAATCAAACAGGCTAAGCTACCTGTTTTGTTGGTTGGTGCGCGCGGATCTGATGATGCTACGGTGACGGCTTTGCATCATTTACTTGAACAAACGACGTTACCAGTTGTTGAAACGTTCCAAGGTGCAGGGGTTATCTCTCGAGACCTTGAACCTGAAACTTTCTTTGGTCGTATTGGATTATTCCGTAACCAAACAGGTGACAAGCTTTTGCAACAAGCAGATTTAGTGGTGACATTGGGTTATGATGCCATTGAATACGAGCCACGAAATTGGAATAAGGAAAATAATTTGAATATTGTTGCGCTAGACACGACACATGTTCAAATTGACAACAATTTTGTACCAAAACGTCAATTAATTGGTGATTTAGCACAGAGTTTGGATTTGTTGGCAGAGCGTATCAATGGTTATCAAGTCCCTGCTGAAAGTCAAAATGTCTTGAAAGCATTAAAAGATGATTTGCGTGCTTCTGACGAACCATCTTACACACCTGCTGAAGGTAACTTGAACCATCCACTTAATGTTATTAAGTCAATCCAAGCACATGTTACAGATGATATGACAGTCTCAACAGATATTGGATCACACTATATTTGGATGGCACGTCATTTTAAGTCATACGTGGCACGTCACTTCTTAATTTCTAACGGTATGCAGACGCTTGGCGTTGGTTTGCCATGGTCTTTGACCGCTGCTATGGTTCGGCCAAATGCAAAATCTGTCTCGGTTTCAGGGGATGGTGGTTTCTTCTTCTCAGCTATGGAGTTAGAAACAGCGGTTCGTTTACAATTGAACACTGTTCACATTGTTTGGAATGATAACGCGCATTATGACATGGTTAAGTTCCAAGAAGAAATGAAATACAACGGTGAGTCTGCCGGTGTTACATTTGGCAATATTGACATTGTAAAATATGCTGAAAGCTTTGGTGCTAAAGGTTTGCGTGTCACAACACCTGATCAGTTGGATAAAATTTTAGACGAGGCTTTCGCTACGGAAGGCCCTGTGGTAGTTGATATTCCCGTAGACTATTCACACAACTATGAACTTGGTTCACAATTGATTGAGTCTGAGGGTTAAACATAGAAAAGCGCGTTTTTGATGTGTCTTCAATTTTCGAGGTACACAGCATTTTCGGGCTTTTTTGTCTGTCTATTTATCCACCCATTATCACAATTTTTCTCATCAAAAAAGCAAGTTACCAACGGTAACTTGCTTTTTAATGATCATGCATGACACGTGTCATCATGATTGCTTCAATAATGACAAAAGTTGCTAAACGTGGCCAGTAGCTCAACGACAATACATCACGTGTCAACGTACTGGTCAAAATAAATGTACTAATGACATAAATGACATAAAAGAAAAACGTTAACTTATAAGGAATATCTGAATTATTTTTCAGGCGGGGTAATTGCAACAGATAGAGCAGCGCAATCACTGTTGACACAATAATCGTAATGGCTGTTGCCATACTTGTCTTGGGACTCGTATGCCAAAAATCAAGATGACCAATGACAGCGATGATCGCAATGAAAAATAAGTCATAAAGTCGCTCTTTTACCGAACGACCACCATCCCATTTGTCTAATAAATTATTGATCATCTTGAAAGCTCTCCCAAAGACATGTTATGCCCAATCACCATTTCTAAAGACAGGTACAGTTTGACCATCTTGTGTGATGCCATCAATTGACATATCAGCTGAACCGACCATAAAGTCAACATGAACATCTGAAATATTCCAGCCACGTTTTGCCAAATCTTCTGGTTGATCTGTTTTACCGCCAGCGATGTTTGAAGCATAGGCAGCGCCAATCGCCAAGTGATCAGAAGCATTTTCATCAAACAACGTGTTGTAGAATAACACACCACCTTGAGCAATAGGTGAAGGATCAGGTACGAGTGAGACTTCACCCAATGATTTTGCGCCTTCATCTGTATCAATTAGCTTCTGCAAGACCGGTAAACCTTTTGAGGCAGAAGCTTTTACAATACGACCATTTTCAAAATCTAATTCGATATCTTCAATCAAGTTACCTTGATATGAAAGTGGTAATGTTGCTGCCACATGACCTTGAATATTACGGTTGTCAGGTGATGTGAAGACCTCCTCGGTTGGCATGTTCGGAATAAATATGTTACCAGCCTTATCGTATGAAAAAGCTGCCTCCCAAATATGACCTGTTGCCAAACCGATGGTAAAGTCTGACTTAGCATTATGATAACGTAATTCTCTAAAGTTCTGACTGTTCAACCAATCGGCTTTGTTTTTCAATGTTTCAATGTGCGCGTCCCAGTTGGTGATAGCGTCCGTTTCATCATCAACACGAACGTCTTTCAAAATTTCAGCCCACAGACGATTAACTGCTTCTTCACCCTTAAGGTCAGGGAAAACTTTTTCCGCCCATGCTTGTCCAGCAGCGGCAACTACCAACCATGAAATGTCATCTTTCATGGTTGCCTCACGGACACGTACCAAAGCTTTTTGATTGGCTTTTGTTAGCATGTGAAGTCGATCAGCATCAACACCTGCCAAACCATCAGGATCTTGTGACACCAGTGAAATACGTGAAGCGTATTGATCCATCAATTCATTGGCTTTGGCAATCGTATAGTTAGGTACGGTTGTTAAACGATCCTCTGGTGCATGGTCAAGAAAAGCTTTTGCAATTGTTTGGTCGGACCATTCCATCACAACTTCACGAGCACCAGCTTCATAAGCAGCGGCCACGATTTTACGAGCGAAGTAGGCTTCATCAACGGCAGCATACAAAATAATTGTTTGACCAGGCTGCACATTGACGCCTTTTTTGACAATGAGTTCAGCGTACTTGTTGAGTTGCGTTTCTAATGACATGATATTCTCCTGAATAAAAGTTAGTGTATCTGCTCATTTTCCCATGAATAATCATTATTTACAAGCTTTTTTCATAGAAATCGTATGATATAAATGAACAGCTTAATCAGCGCAGTAGCGTTTTTTCTTGTATAATAGTGATTATGGATAATTCGACGAAAAAAGTAGCATCTTATAAAACTAAAAAATCACTGACTTTTACCACATGGTTACTCATTACTGTGGGTATTGTGGGTTCTTTTGTGATCTGGGTATTTGCTAAGCCAGTCATTGTTAATACGGATGTGACACCAACTGGTTTTGCTGTACAAGGTGTGGCGATTAATCAGACGTCTGGTTATGTTGACTTTAAAAATTTAGCTAATAACGGGATTGATTTTGCTTATTTGCGTGCTACTTCAGGCAATTCTTTCGCTGATGACGGCTATAAAAGCAGCTGTACGCGTGCTAAATCTGCTAATCTGAAAGTCGGGGCAATCCAAGTATATAGTTCAAACACAACGGCCGCCGTGCAGGCGCAATATTTCATTGATAATGTTGGAAATCAGATTGGTGAGTTACCAATCGCAATTCAGGTACCAGATGACCAAATTTCAACGGCAACTGATGCACAGCGTTTAGCGTCGCTCATTCAGACACTTTATTCGCACTATAATCATGATATTGTAATTTATACGACGCCTGCGGTACAAAAGCAACTAGCTGACACAATTAAAGATACAAAATACTGGTTAATTGAAGACAATACTGATAATAAGGCAGCAGAGAATCAATTTATACAATATGATGAGGATCGTACAATTGGTTCGGGATTGAAAGCGGTTAAGATGCCAACGTCGGTATTCAATGGCACAAAGAAACAATTCGAGGCATACAAATGATTAAATTAGGTATTATTGGCACTAACTGGATTTCAAAAATGTTTGTTGAGGCAGCAATACAAACAGGTAGCTATACGCTGACAACAGTGTATTCACGTATCGAAGAAAAAGGAAACACTTTTTTGGCTGATCTTGACACTGACACTGATAATGTAACGGTGGTCACCACTTTGAGTGATTTATACACAGACATTGATGTGGTGTATATTGCGTCTCCTAATGCGCTGCACTTTGAACAAGCTAAGGTAGCGATTGCCTCAGATGTGCATGTAATTGTGGAGAAGCCATCATTTAGCAATCCAACGGAATTTGCGATAATTGAAGAGCTATTGACGCGACATGAAAATGTACGTGTTTTTGAAGCCGCACGGCATGTTCATCAATCAAACTTTAAGCTGATGCAACAGGCTGTGATTGAATTGCCACAAGTTCAAGGCGCTACATTTGTTTATCAGAAGTATTCCTCACGTTATGATGCTTATTTGGAGGGCAAAGAACCCAATGTTTTGACACGTGAATTTAGTGGTGGTGCATTATATGATTTGGGCGTTTACCCTATATATGCGGCGATTGCTTTGTTTGGCGCACCAAGGGCGGTACAATATTTGCCAACACTTTTAAACAATGGTGCGGATGGACGAGGGACTGCTAACCTATTCTATGACCAATTTAATGTAACAGTTATCTTTGGAAAAAATGCTAATTCCTATCTATCGAGCGAAATCTATGGTTTGAAAGAGACGATTGCAACAAATAATATTGCAGAACTCAACACCATAACTTATCATGATGGCGAAGGTAATGCAGATAACATCGGGGTGGCAGGGACGAGTAATCCGATGGTCGCTGAAGCATCAGATTTTGCACGAGTCATTACTGATCCCTTAAATGAACACGTCCGTTATCAACAATGGTGGCAGCTTGCTAAGCAGGTGAACCAAACATTATTTGATTTACGACAATCAGCTGGTATTGTATTTCCTGCTGATATAAAGGACTAATATGAGACCAGAACTTTTAGAAAAATTTAATGCTGTTTTTGAGCAACCAACCCCCATTCAAAATGCTGTTTGGCAACGTTTAATCGATGGTGATTCTATTTTTGGATTGGCCCCAACGGGGACGGGGAAAACATTAGCTTTCGTGTTGCCAATGTTATCTCAAGTTGACGCTAATTTAAAGCGAACGCAAGTTTTAATTTTAGCACCTAGTCAAGAATTAGCCATGCAAACAACGCAGGTTGCGCGGGAGTGGGGCGCTTTAGTTGGGGTGAGTGTCGCCAGCCTTATTGGCGGCGCCAATGGGCGTCGACAAGCTGAAAAACTCAAAAAAGATAAACCACAAATTGTTGTAGGGACACTTGGACGTGTGCTGACAATGCTTGAAGGTGGTGTATTAAAATTAGACAATATAAAGGCTGTCATTTTTGATGAGGCTGATGCAATGCTGACCGAAGAACGGCATGCCAGTTTAGAAGCGTTAGCCGATCAGTTACCAACAAATTTGCAGCTGGGGTTATTTTCAGCTACTTCTGGTGCAGATTTGCAGTACGTGAACACTGTATTTAATCAAAAAGTACACCCAATTTCGGTTGGGACTGACGCACCTGCGAACATCAAACATGAATTTCAATACGTCGACCAACGCGCTAAAGAAAAAATATTAATTCAATTAGCTCGTCATAATCAACAAGCGCTAGTTTTCTTTAATACAATCAGTGCACTCGTGTCAATGCAAGCGACGCTGCGTCATGCACATGTCAGTGTTATGAGCATCGGCAGTAATGACAAACGCCAAGTGCAACGTGCAGACGCATTGAGACTGTTTAAAAAGGGTGAAGTGGCACTCTTACTAGTCACAGACGTTGCTGCACGAGGCCTTGACATTGATAATTTGCCATTAGTGGTCAATGCACAGTTGCCTGAACGCTTAAAAACTTATGTTCATCGAACTGGTCGAACTGGTCGTATGGGTAAAAATGGTAGGGTTTTGAACTTAGGCAATGATCATGATATTCGTAACTTAAAGCGTGAGCTTGGTGATAAGTTTACGTTGGTCAAAGCTGACAATACATTTGAACCATCTACAAAGACAGTTGCTAACAAGCAACAGGCAAACATTGCGCCATCAAAAGTGGATAGTGATAGTACGCAAAAGCCAAGTATAACGCCATCACCATCAAAAAAACACTCACCTGTTAAAGTGGAAACAAAAAATGATTTGCCTGAACGAAAAAAGAAACGGGCCAAACATTCAAAAAATAAGGGTAAGCCTAAATGGGCTAAAAAGCGTGACTAGCAATTCAGTGCTGGTTTTTTTTTGACGTCAAAAGTTTTTGACTGAAGGGTTATGCACCATTGTGTTAAAATGTAATCAGATGATTTGTATTGGTTACTAGCCAAAATGATAGTTAGTACGAATTGAAAATATTGTCATAATAATTGTAAGAGGACAACATGCCAGAACTACCAGAAGTTGAAACAGTCCGACGCGGACTAGAAAAATTGATCATTGGCACGACAGTAACTGCTGTGAATGTGCCTTATCCAAAGGTAATTACCGGCGATTCACAGGCGTTCGTTACGGGTGTCATGCAAGCGACTTTTACGAAAATTGACCGACGCGGCAAATATTTGTTGTTGCGGTTGTCTAATCAACACACAATTGTCTCCCATCTAAGAATGGAGGGGCAATATTCTGTTGAACCGATTGGTACTACACCTTATAAACATACAGAAATTATATTTGAACTTGCAGATGATCGTGCTTTATTTTACAATGACACGCGCCGGTTTGGACGTATGGTACTCGCTACTACTGGGCATGAAAGTCTCGTTTCACCATCATTGGCAAAATTAGGACCAGAACCTACTGAAGCTGATTTGACATTGCCATATATGATTAATGCCTTTTCAAAGTCAAAAAAACCAATCAAAACCTTTTTATTAGATCAAAATCAAATAGCTGGTATTGGTAATATTTATGCAGATGAGGTATTGTGGCAGAGCAAAATTCACCCAGAAACGCCAACTAATCAATTGTCCAAGTTACAGTTAGCGATATTGCGCACCAATATTATTGCGGAAATAGCACGGGCAATCAAACATCATGGTACGACTGTTCACAGTTTTAGCAATGTATTTGGTGAAGTTGGTAAATTTCAAAATGAGTTAGAGGCATACGGGCGAGTAGGTGAACCATGTCTACGTTGTGGAACACCAATGGTAAAAATAAAAGTTGGCCAACGAGGTACAACGTTTTGCCCATTCTGTCAGGTGAAATTTGATTGATTTGGTAATTAAGGGGTATGCGCATGCTTTTAGTAGGATTAACAGGTGGGATTGCAACAGGCAAATCAACGGTGAGTGGTATGCTGCGAGATGCAGGTCTACCAATTGTTGATGCAGATGTGGTTGCTCGAGAAGTTGTTGAGCCAGGCACACCAACACTTGAAAAAATTAAATTAGCTTTTGGACCAAGCGTCATTGATAACGGTGTCCTAAATCGCCGTCGATTGGGTGATATCGTTTTTTCAAACAGCCAAGAGCTAGCGCGTTTAAATGACATTATGCAACCAGCTATTAGCCGAGCAATGGCAGATAAAATTAACTTTTGGCGCATGCAACAGGTGCCAATTTTAATTTTGGATGTACCATTGTTGTTTGAAAGACATTATGAAAAAGATGGTAAAATAGATAAAATTATTGTGGTTACAACTGATGAGTCAACTCAGCTGGAACGATTGAAACTACGTAACCAGCTATCTGATTCACAAGCGCGTAATCGCGTTCACTCACAGTTGCCGTTAACAGATAAAGTAGCTCGAGCTGATTTTGTAATCGACAATAATCAAGATCAGCAATCACTGAAACAGCAAGTGACCGATTTGATAGAAAATTTAAAGGAAATCGCTGCCAATGACAACACCAACTGATGGAAAAATTGAATTTCATGCCAAAGCAGGTGTTTTTGTTCAATCACAAGCACCAGTTACTTTAGCTGATTTAGATCGGGCCTTTAATCTGTATACACCGTTTATTGGTGCAACAGGGTATGCTTTGTACCATTTATTAGTAAATGAGGTGCCGTACAATACACAATTGAGTCATCGTGAAGATCATAATTTTGTACTAGATAGTCTAAATATGAGTTTGCCCGATTTTGTTAAAGTGAGACGACGTTTAGAGGCAGTCGGTCTCATCAAGACCTATTTTATTGAAGATAGCTTGGGTGAAATCTACACTTATCAAATGTTTCCACCACTGGATGCAACCGCATTCTTTCAGGAACAACTGTTAGCAGGGTTACTTTTTAAATTCGTTGGGGAAGATCGCTTTGTGACTTTACAGGAGCGATATGGTCATCATGGGCAATCCGTTATCAAAGGTGATAATATTTCGGCGCATTTCTTACAGGTATTTAAGCCAACGACAAATAGCGTGTTGCCTAGCATGCCGGCTTCAGAAACGCCAACATTACCGGAAGCAAAAGACACCTTTGATTTTGATGGCTTTGCCCAATTGGTGCGCGGTACGACGGTGTCGCAATTAGCGAAGCATCATGATTTTATTGTAGCTATTCATGTTATCTATGGCTTGAATGAAACGACATTGGCTGGTTACGTGACGCAAGCCATGACACTGGATACGCATGATTTAGACGAACGACGACTACAAGAAATGCTACATTCACGTCGTGCAGCCAAAAAGCCAGACATGGCCGACATCAACACCGCTCATGCGGTTGCTACCACAACAAAACGTTCTCAAGAAATGTTGCAATTGATTCGAGACGCGCAAACATTAGCCCCTAATGCCTTCATTGAGGATATTAAGTTTAAAAAAGGTGGCGGTTTTGTGACGAGAAACGAATATTATTTCATCAACAAGATGATTAGAGATATTCGTTTAAAAGCTGAAGTTGTGAACATGCTTGTTTGGTATGAATTGGTCAAACGCAATCGTGATACGGTGAATGTTGACACAGCTGAAACAATCGCCAATTCATGGCTGCAATTAAAAGTTGATTCAGCGGAGAATGCACTTGATGCGATTGACAAATATCAGCCTGCTGTTAAAACAAATAATCCACGTGCGACAAAACGTCAAAACAAACGTATTGAACCTAAATTAGCGACTGGCTCTGAAACCACAACACCACAGAAGTCAGAACAAGATGTAGCAGCAGCTTTGGCCAAGTTAAAAAATATAAAGACGAAAAACTAATATGCAAAATCTATCAGAAGTCCTGCAACAATTTCAAAAGCAATATGCTAACAAAGCGAATCTAGCTGAAATAATCGAATCTATCGGTCAAGATGATGATATTCGAACTTTTTGGGATGCCCATCAAAATGATTTGAAAGCCGATGCTTTCCAACTCAAAATGGGTGACTTATATGAGTTTATTCAGCAAAAAAACAAAATAGCGGCTGGGGAAAAAACGCTATATCCCGGCTATTATCCACAGTTAACAATTGAAAAAGGCTATCCATTAGTGCATTATGTTGCTGATGAAAACACGCGGCAACAATTGATGCAACGGCGCAAGCTAACTGCATACAAGATGCCTAAGGCGATTCAAGATGCTGACTTACAGACACTTATTCAAGATAATGGTCGCATGACAGCATTGGCTGAAGTTGTGGATATCTTGTCACAAAAGATTAGTGGGAAGACAGATTTTATCCAAGGGCTGTATTTATCTGGTGATTTTGGTATTGGGAAAACTTACCTGATGGGGGCGTTAGCCAATGCGCTTGCTGCCAATAATATAGAGGTCATGCTACTGCATTTTCCGTCGTTTATCAGTGATTTAAAAGGGACTTTTGACCACAAGGACGCATCACTTGACGAATTACTAACTAAGGCAAAAACGGTTTCTAATTTAATCTTAGATGACATCGGGGCTGACACATTGACATCATGGAGCCGTGATGCCATCCTTGGCATTATCCTAGAGTATCGTATGCAAAATGAATTAACCACGTTCTTTACTTCTAATTTTGATATGGTTGGCTTGGAAAGCTATTTAGCACAGACAAAAGATGGTGTTGAGCCAGTCAAAGCAGCACGACTCATGCAGCGTATTAAATATTTAGCAAAGCCTGTTCAGATGACGGGTAAAAATCGGCGGTTAGACATTTGATTTTCTTTCAAAAGACAAAAAAATATTGGTTGGTGCTTGGTGCATTAGTTTTGACGTGGGTATTATTGCGTCATGATGCTATTATTTATCAACAACCTGTTGGTCAGGTTGTCCATGAGACTGCACGATTAACTCAAAAAACAACTGACGAGCATGGTAATACTGACAAAATATATTCGCAACGGTTAACGATCAAGCTATTGAATCGCAATAAAACAGTGACATTGTCAAACCAATACGCTGACTCACAAACCGTTACGCATCGTTATCATGTCGGTGATCAGTTATTGCTTGATGGTACGGGTAAGCTCAGAATTTTATCGCTAAAACGTGATGCAACAATCGGTGTGTTACTGGGTTTGTTAGTTTCGTTGTTATTGCTGTATGTTAAATGGCGTGCAACAAGTTGGTTGCTATTAAGTTTAATTATCAATATTATTTTATTTGTTCTCGCTTTAGTAATTGATATTAATGTTAAAAATGCTAATGTGCTATTAATTTTCGTTATTTTGGCCGTGCTAGTGGCTTTTTCGAGTTTAGCACTGGTGCTTGGCAGAACCCTGCAAATGGTCGTAACTTTGGCGTCGACATTATTGGCAACGTTATTAGCGATGATATTAATGTTAGTGTCATTGAAGGTAACAGCCAATGAAGGCGTCCATTTTGAAACAATGTCTTATGTGACGCAAGTACCAACGACGTTGTTTATTGCACAAACTATCATTGGTGTTTTGGGTGCTGTTATGGATGAATCAGCTGATATTGTGGCAGCGCTGTTTGGCATGCGACGTGAAAAAATTGCTCATCATTTCAAAGATTATTGGCACGCTGGCATGAATGTTGGCCGTGACATTATGGGGACGTTAGTCAACGTGTTGTTCATGATTTTTATTGCTGAAACCATGCCAATGGTCTTTCTAATGTTGCGCAATGGCAATAATTGGCCATATATTTTGGATCAAATTATGAATCTAGGTATTTTACAAACGGTTGTTTCTGGTATTGGTATTGTGATTGCAGTTCCGGTAACGAGTGCGCTAGTTGCTTTAATTGTTAAACATCAACAGGTGGTGAAATCATGAACGCAATTGGATTATTGGTTTTAATACTGTTTATTTTAATGATTTTTGTTGGCGGTAATCAAGGGCTCAAAGTGTTTTTTGGATTGTTGATTAATTTTATTGTTATTTTTATTTTAATGATTTTGATTAACTGGCAGTTTAACCCCTACGTTGTGACTGCTGTTGTCAGTATTGTCATTTTAGCGATTGCGATTTATTTGGGATCGGATAACCAAGCGGTTGCGAATACAGCTTTTCAAACAAGTCTCATTGTAGTAGCTATTCTGATGGTTATTGCTGTTGTGGCACAACATTTTGGTCAGTTTCAAGGTTTTTCAACCGAAAATTCAGAAGAATTAGAAGGGCTATCGCTCAATGTTGGTTTGTCATTTAGTCATGTGGCGATGGTTGTGATGGTTATTTCACTATTAGGCGCCGTAGCAGAAGCAGCAATGGCGATTATTGCTGATTTGAATGAGGTTATTGACAGAACGCCAGATATGACCAGTAATAGTTTGTATGCACATTCGCGTATCATTGGTGGGCAAATTCTAGGTACTGCTATCAATACACTATTTTTTGGGGTGTTGGGGGCTAATCTGCCATTGCTAATTTGGTTTATTCGATTAAAATATTCGTTGGCAATGTTTGTGAATGCCAAAGTTCTCATGATGGAAGTTGTGACCATGCTTTTAGGAATGTTAGGCATTTTACTCAGTATTTGGGTGGCTAGCTGGTTAGTTGTGAGACAGTTTGTGAAACATAAAAAGGTAGGTATAAAGTGAACGAAACATTTGATTTAATTGAACAAATCACGCGAAATGATGGGTCCGTTTATTTTGAATTAGGGAATATTTCGCAAAATGGACGGGCAGAATATGCGGCAGAACATGGTTATATTAAAGAAGTTCGCATTTTGAAAATGAATATTCCAAAATCAACCAATGTTGAAAAAGTCACTGCTTATATTAATGCCCATTATCAATTATTACCGTTAGAGTATGATGGCTGGGAAGAATGGGTTAAAACACCTGAGATAGAGCAAGATTTACAAGCTATTTTGTTAGAAAATCGTGTTGGTTAGTTATGATATTGTGATCATGAATTTTATTTTTATTTTGAGGAGGAAAGTGCGTTCTAACGTACATAAACAGTTATGCGTTCAGTATTTAATCAACCGGAGGCCGTTGTGCTGGCTTCAAAACATTTGCTTGATGGCACAGGTCGTTTACGTTGGGTATACAGGGAATTAGCACCCACGACGCCGCAGGATTCTGGCTGGTTTTTGTTTGCCGACAACGATACGGAAGCTTGGAATGATCAACCTGATAATTTTATGCCCTTAATTATTGAAACGGCATTAGCAATTGAACCATCATTGCAAAACATTCTAGATTTACCTTATGGCACTGACTTAGTTCTGGATAATCGTCTAGGAATAAAGGGGTGGTGGGATCCTAAAACTAAAACGCCAGTTTGGCTAGCTGATGGTAGTGTTGAGAGTACATTCAAGATTGTCAACGGTGAAGTTATTGAAAAGTAACGAAACGTTTGTAATTTGATAACTTTTTCTATATAATTAAAAGCGGTGTTATTTTATTGATAGCGCGAAATGGTAGTATAGCCAAGTGGTAAGGCAACGGTCTGCAAAACCGTCATCGCCGGTTCGACTCCGGTTACTACCTTCTGGAACGCCTTAATAGGCGTTTTTTCTTATGATATAATAAATAGCAAATGATAACTTTAACTGATAATGTTGATGTTCTGCCCGGTGTGGGACCAAAACGCCTGACAGCGCTTCACGACATCGATATATTTACAATTGAAGATTTGATCGATTATTTTCCATTTCGGTACGAGGATCTGGGTGAACGGCTGCCTTCTGAGACACTAGATGGTGATAAGGTAACTTTCAAAGGTGTTGTCAGTACGCCGCCAATCGTTAATCGTTTTGGTAAACGTTCACAAACACGCTTTGGATTGTTAATTGACCATGAAAATATCCGTGTGTCTTTTTTTAACCAGCCTTGGATTGCGCAAAATGTTGAGGTTGGTCAAGAGGTGGCGGTGTATGGCACGTACGACGCTGCAAAAGCTGGTTTGACTGGTATCAAAATGATTCAAGCCTCAATAGATGCTTTGTCGCCGATTTATCCTGCCACGAAGCAAATTAGTGCTAAAACCATACGTCATTTGATTGAACTAGCTTGGTCTGAGGTACGCGGACATGCTGATTCACTAGTGCCTAAAGGGCTGCGCGATAAGTATCGCCTCCTAGATCGTAATACGCAGATTGAAAACATGCACTTTCCCAGTGATGCTGATCATGCTAAATCAGCAAGACGCAGTGCGGCCTTTGAAGAATTTTTTGTTTTCCAAATGCGGTTGCAGTTGCTAAAGTTAGCCGATCAAAATTTTGCTGGGGAAAGTGTCATTTATAATGAGACAGCCTTGGCAGCATTTGAAAATAGCTTGCCATTTAAATTAACGCCAGCACAAACAAAAGTTATACACGAGATTTTGCAAGATCAAAAAAGACCACGTCACATGAATCGGTTGTTGCAAGGGGATGTGGGTTCTGGTAAAACAGTGGTGGCTGCCATGGCAATGTATGCAGTGATAACTGCTGGCATGCAAGCAGCTATGATGGCACCAACTGAAATTTTAGCGCAACAACATGCAATTAATTTAGCTAACATGTTTGATCAAGCTGGTCTATCTGTACGCGTCGAATTATTAACGAGTGGTCTTAAAGCTGCACAACGTCGTCATTTATTAGAAGATTTGTCTAATGGTGATATTGATATTTTAGTTGGTACACATGCTTTACTTCAACCTGACGTAGCATTTCATCACTTGGGTCTGGCAGTCATTGATGAGCAACATCGTTTTGGTGTCAATCAACGCGCAAAACTTCGCGAAAATGGGGTTAATCCTGACATTTTGGCAATGACGGCGACTCCAATTCCACGTACGTTGGCAATCACTGCGTACGGTGAAATGGATGTATCCGTTATTGATCAGTTACCAGCCGGTCGAAAAATAATTCAAACGCGCAAAATTAGTCATAGCCAACTGGATCAAACCTTGCGGTTTGTTCGTCAAGAACTAGAAGACGGTGCGCAAGTATATGTTGTCACACCATTGATTGAAGAGTCTGAAGCCTTAGATGTCCAAAATGCGCAAGCAATGTATGAAGCGATGCAACTTGAATTTCCAGACAGTCAGGTTGGACTTTTGCATGGTCGTTTGTCAAACGATGAGAAAAAAAGTTTAATGGCAGATTTTAAAGCCAACCGCATTCAAATTTTAGTTGCTACCACAGTGATTGAAGTCGGTGTTGATGTACCTAATGCTAGTATTATGTTGATTATGGACGCGGACAGATTTGGTTTGGCGCAATTGCACCAATTAAGAGGTCGTGTTGGGCGTGGTTCTCGACAGTCTTATGCTATTTTGGTAGCCGATCCAAAAACTGATTATGGCCGTGCCCGTCTAGATGCTATGGTGTCAACAACTGACGGCTTTGTTTTGGCACAAAAAGATTTAGAACTACGTGGCTCTGGTGATATTTTAGGCACTAAGCAAGCTGGTGTGCCAGAATTTGCAGTTGGTGATCCCGTTAAAGATTTGACCATGATGACGATTGCGCAACAAGAAGCCATTGACTTAGTTAGTCAAAAAAATTGGGACGATAAGCCAGAAAATAAAGCTTTAGTGACGTATTTGTCACGAACAATGGCACGTTACCGACATTTTGATTAGAGTCAATACCGGCGGGTAACGCAAAACAATGTTAAAATGAACTATAATTTTTAGAAATAAATGATATACGGAAAGAGATGGACACATGAAAATTGCTATTGACGCAATGGGCGGTGATTTTGCCCCATTAGAAATTGTTAAAGGTGTCGAACAGGCACGTGATCGCTACCAAGAAATTGAATTTCAATTATATGGGACAGCAGAGCAGGTAAAACCTTTAGTCAAGGACTGGACACGTATTAATTTGATACCAACAACTGAAGTGATTGAAATGGGTGAAGAACCTGTTAAAGCAATGCGCCGAAAGAAGGACTCATCAATGGTTCGCGCGGCAAACGCCGTAAAAGCTGGTGAAGCAGACGCATTGTTTAGTGCGGGAAATACGGGCGCACTGTTGTCTAGTGCCATCTTTTTAGTTGGTCGAATTAAAGGTGTTGATCGGCCAGCCTTGGCAACTGCTTTGCCAAGTTTTGAAGGCCCACATGATCAATTTGTGTTCATGGATTTGGGTGCAAATGCTGAAAATAAGCCGGTTCATTTATATCAATATGGTATTTTAGGCAGCTTTTATGCGTCACACGTTTTAAATATTGAGAATGCGCGTGTGCGTTTGCTCAATAATGGTGCCGAAGAAGATAAGGGCGATGAAGTGCATAAAGTGGCACATCAGTTGATGAAAAATTCGCACGCTTTTAATTTTGTCGGTAACATTGAAGCTCGTGAACTATTGGCTGGGACGGCTGATGTGGTTGTTGCCGATGGTTTTTCTGGTAATGCAGCGCTTAAGGCCACTGAAGGTACTGCACTGACGATGTTAAAACAAATTAAATCAGCTATCATGGCCTCGGGTTTGTCGGGAAAAATCGGTGGTGCTTTGCTCAAACCAGCTTTTAAAACAATTCAAAAGAAATTGGATTATAATGAAGCCGGTGGTGCGGTGATTTTGGGCGTTAATGCCCCTGTTGTCAAAACACATGGTTCCGCAAAAGCGAATGCTGTTGCCAATACGATGGGCCAAATCAAAATTATGATTGAAAATAATTTAGTTGGGGATATACAGACTTTCGTTGCTGATCATGCGGATGATTTAAAAGCAGCTAAACAAGCACTGCAAAACGATGAAAATGTATAATCTGTGTTACAATTAGTTTTTAACATTTAAATTCTGGAGAATAGACTCTAATGGCAATAGAAAAAGAAACGATTTATAATATGTTGGCGGATGAGATTGCAGAACGTTTCAATGTGAAACGCGATACAATTACACCTAATCTTAATTTTTTGACGGATATTGACGCTGATTCAATTGATTTTGTTGAGTTAGTATTGGAAGTTGAAGATATGTTCAATGTCGAAATTTCTGATGATGATGCCGAAAATTTGGTGACGCTACAACAAACAGTTGATTACATCGTAGCCCATCAACATTAATTTGTTGACACTTATTTATAATCAGTGTAAAATTGTGGACAACTCATATCAAAAAGTGTTGAGAAGAGTAGTACGATTAATTTGCTCAGCGAGCGACGTTTGGTGAAAGTCGTCAAATTGATAGTACGAAGATGAACTCATCATACACGTCAATCGGTGCAAGCTGATTAGACCGGATGTACCGTTATCGTATGTTGGCAACAATTTTTGTTGTGAATTAAGGTGGGAATACCCACAAAAATGGGTGGTACCACGACATGTCGTCCCTGTACAAATAGTTAAATATTTGTGCAGGTTTTTTTATTTAATTAAGTCAGCAATGACTATTGGAGGTCAATCAGATGTCAGAAGTTCAAACAAAGTCGCTAATTGCACAAATTTTGGATACTTGGATTCAGGGTGAGAAAAGCGAAAAGCTTACTTTGGCTAATTATGCCAATGCAGCTGCTATTCTTCATCAAAATGTCGATGATATTAATTGGGTCGGTTTCTATCTATATGACCAACAGATGAAGCAACTGGTACTAGGTCCCTTTTTAGGTAAGCCAGCTGTGACAGTTATTTCACCTAATTCTGGTGTTGTTGGTCAATCTTTTACGTCGCAATCTACCGTCGTCGTGCCTGATGTTAAAGCATTTTCCGGACATATTGTTTGTGACCCAATTTCTAATGCAGAAATTGTCGTACCAATTACAAAAGCGGACGGTACAAAACTAGGTGTTTTAGATATTGACTCACCAACACTTAACCGTTTTACGAAGCAGGACCAAACAGATCTTGAAGACTATATCCAAACATTGCTTGCTTATGTTGAACAGATTTAAATGATTGTTCTAGCTCATGCTAGGGCTTTTTTGCTTAGTCGTGATATTGGTGTGTGTCAGAATATGAAGATTGTGATAAGCTAAATAGTGCAGTGATTCATGACATTGAAAAAATATGACATCGGTATTATTGGGACAAAACTAGCAGGCTTTGGTAGTGGCTAAAACAAGCAAGTAATCATACACATGCTTACCCAACAATAGAGATTAATATGACGTTTTTTGTTGTAATATTGAGGGGAAGACATGTGGGAGACATTATTATCAAGGCAGTCGCAATTTTGGAATGCACTATGGCAACACACCCAATTGACAGTTGCAGCAGTTGTGATTGCTGGTGTTATTGCAATACCGCTGGCAATCTGGTCTGAACGACATCGACGATACGCTGAATGGTTATTACAAGCAACTGGTATTTTGCAAACACTGCCATCACTGGCGGTTTTGGGATTGCTGATACCACTTGTTGGGATTGGTTGGCCGGCTGCACTGATTGCTTTAATTATTTATGCATTATTACCTATTTTCCAAAATACTTATTTGGGGTTAACTGGTGTTGAAAAAGGTATTGTTGATGCTGCTTATGCACTAGGGTTACCGAGAAAAAAAGTCATGCGAAAAGTTCAAATACCACTAGCGATGCCAAGTATTATAGCTGGGATAAGAACGGCCACAGTGCTAATTATTGGGACAGCAACATTAGCTGCATTAATTGGTGCGGGCGGGCTTGGTGATTTCATCCTGCTGGGTATTGACCGTAATAACACAAATTTGATTCTAATCGGTGCGCTGGCTTCGGCAATTATGGCTATTTTAGCAGGCGCGTTAATTAACTGGATTGCAAGGCTTAAAGTAAAAAAATGGCTTATCAGCTTATTAGCTATTTTATTTATTGGCGGAAGTGTTTGGCCGATGTTGCCTCAAAAATCAACAACGCAAACGATTACTATTGCTGGCAAACTTGGGTCTGAACCAGAAATTTTGATTAATATGTACGCTGATTTGATCAAATCAGCAGACCCCAATACTAATGTTGTGTTGAAGCCAAATTTTGGCAAAACAAGTTTTCTCTTTAATGCACTCAAAAGTAACAAAATCGACATTTATCCTGAATTTACTGGTACTGTCACAGCAACACTAGCTGAACCGGCTGTGACACTGCCAGTTGGTGCTAATGCACAGACAACCTATCAGGCCGCTTTAAAAGTTGCCCAAAAACAGCAATTAACTTTAACAAAACCCATGCAATTTAATGATACCTACGCGATTGCTGTAACTCAAAAGGATGCTTCGAAGTATCATTTGAAAACAATCGCTGATTTAACGCAATTGCCTAATGCAAAAGCGGGCATGACCGCTGAATTTTTGGACCGCACTGATGGCATGCCGGGTGTCAAAAAGCAATATAATTTAAAAATACCAACGGTCAGTTTAGACCCCGACCTACGATATCAAGCGATCAAGCAAGGACAAGTAAATGTGGTCGATGCTTACTCAACTGATTCGCAACTGGTTCAATATCGATTGAAAGTGTTGGCAGATAATCAGCATTTTTTTCCAATTTATCAAGGTGCTGCTTTGATGCGTCAAGATTTCGCCAAAAAAAATCCAAAAATTACGCGAGCTCTGAATCGTTTGGCGGGCAAAATTAGTAACGAAGACATGCAAAATATGAATTACGCCGTTAATGTTAAGCACCAATCAGCCGCGACAGTTGCTAAAAAATATTTGAAAACGCACAATATCCTAAAATGACTAATTTTGAATTACAACAACTGGTTGAACACATATCAAAAACAGCTTTTCATCAGCCATTTCGACACCGTGCTAGTTTCAATAATCGATTGAAAACAACCGGTGGTCGTTATTTGTTGGCGACGCATCAATTGGAATTCAACCCTAAAATGGCTAACTTACCAGTGTTTGAGCAAATCATTAAACATGAATTAACCCACTATCATTTACATCTTGCGCATAAAGGCTATCAACACAAAGATACTGATTTCAAGCAACTACTGTCACAGGTTGGTGGTATTCGATATGCACCAGACATTGGCCAACGTCAAAAAACACAGCATCTCTGGCATTATCAATGCGAAAATGGTCATGATATTTTTAAACATAGACGTTTTCAAGTCGGCCGTTACCGTTGCGGTCAATGCGGTGCGCGTTTGACATTGTTAGGTGAGGTATTGAATAAGTAAGCGTATTCATTTATAGTGAATGTAAGACAATTAATTGGAGAAAACTATGATCAAGCTAATTCTTTCAGATCTCGATGAGACGTTACTTAATGATGATGGCACGATTCATCCTGAAAACATCACAGCAGTTCAAAAATTCGTGCAACAAGGTGGCTATTTTGTTCCTAATACAGGAAGATCATACAAATCAGTGTTTGGTACGTTAGCTACTTTGGGACTAAACAAACAAGAAAAGCAATATGTTGTGTCCTACAATGGTGGTGCTATTGTTGAGGTGCACGCTGATGGTTCTGAGAAAATTGTTGTACAGCATGGCATGTCACTCAACCTAGCTAAAGAAATTTTCAAATTAGGTCAGATTCAAAACGACATTGATACCCATATTTATACGCTTGATACGTTATTTATTCATAATATTTCATCAGCTGATAAAGCCTATATGGCGGAACGTTCAGTGCCGTATGTTGAAATGCCTAATGATGATTTGAACTTTTTATCTAATGAAAAGCCAATCATGAAAGTCATTTTTGAGCATACTGACCATGAAGTTTTGCGTGCGATTGATAAAACTGTTAATGCCAAATTAGCGGATCAAGTGCTGACGACATATAGTTCAGATCGCTATGTAGAATTTAATCCTAAGGGCAGTGATAAAGGGTCAACAGGGCTAGAATTAGCTGATTTGCTAGGTATTGCGCATAATGAAGTTGCCGCGTTGGGTGATAGTTTGAATGACGCTTCTCAGATTAAAGCCGCTGGTGTCGGTGCAGCTGTTGCCAATGCAAAGCCGGAAATTAAATCCATTGCTAATTTGATTTTGGATAAAACCAATAATGAAGGCGCTGTGGCTGAGTTTATCAACACTCATTTGGAGGGCTAAATGTTTAATTTGGCAGCGCGTATTGTTTTGCCATTGATTGCGATTGTGGCCTTTATTAGTATATTTCTGTTATACTATCATCATTATCTAACACTTTGGTTAACCATTTTGTTAGTCGTCATATTAGTTATACTGGTTAATATCGGGTATATTTGGTTATATTGGCAAAAACAAAAAATGCAACATGAGGAAGATGATGCTTGAAATGACGGAAACTGCGAATCCTAAATCTCTTTGGCTTCGCATAATTAATTTTGGTTTAGTAATATTTTTGATGATGTTTGCACCTGCTTTTTTGGGATTAGCGAGTGCAAGTTCTGTTTTATGGGAACAGATTTTGTGGGCATCGGTCATGGTTGTGGTGTATATTGCGATAGGCATATACGCCTACCGTTTGCTCAAAGCAACGGCCATAACGCCAATTTTTCAACCTAATTCATCACCAAAAAGGAAAAGTTTCTGGTGGCTGGTTGGCATGTGGTTGCTTATGTTGGCCATTGAGTTAACTATTGCAAACTTAAGAGTCAATTTAACAGGTGAGACGACAACAGCAAATGAAGAAGCCATCAATCAGTTGACTTCAAATCTAAATGTCACAATGATTGCCATGATTATCTATGCTGTGATCTTAGCACCAGTTGTCGAAGAGCTGGTTTTTAGAGGGCTAGTTCTCAATTACTTTTTACGACGCAATTGGTGGTGGGGAAATATCATTTTATCGGGTGTGATATTCGCTTTTCCACACATGGGTCTGATTCCCACCACGTTATCAGACGGATTGAGTTATTTAATGTACGCCAGCATGGGTATGGTGTTAGCCTATGTGTATAAAAAAACAGGTGCGATTCAAAATAATATTGCGATTCACATGCTGAATAATGGTGTGACTATGATACCGCTGTTACTATTGGCCATCAATAAAATGCAACATTAAAAAAGATGCGTTCAGCATATGAACGCATCTTTTTTAAATTTAGAATTGTAGTAATTCTTTTGATGTATGTGTGTAAGGTACGAAACCATCTCGGCTCATGTAGCCACTATCTTCAATTCGAACGCCAGCAACGCCAGGGACATAAATACCTGGTTCAATTGAAAATACCATACCTTCTTCAAGGGTCATATCATTGCCTGCCATAATTGAAGGGAATTCGTGTACTGAAGATCCTAAACCGTGGCCAAGGCGGTGATTGAAGTATTCGCCATATCCAGCTTTGGTAATGATGTCACGCGCTACGGCGTCTAACTCGCTAGCTGTCATGCCAACTTTAGCTTGTGATTGTGCTGCTAGCTGAGCTTCTAAAGTGACAGCATGAATTCGTTTAGCTTCATCACTCACTGGCCCAAATGCGACTGTTCTGGTAGCATCTGAGGCGTAACCTTCTGTCATTGTGCCTAAATCAAATAGTGCCATTTCGCCGGCACTAAGAGTGCGACTAGAGGTTGAACCGTGGGGATCAGCGGCATGATCACCAAATTGAACGAGTGTTTCAAAACTCATGCCAACTACACCTGATTTTTTGAGCTGATATTCTAGCTCAGCAGCGACAGCGAGTTCTGAAACACCTTCTTTTAATGCTTGGAAGCCAATTTCAAAGGCACGGTCGGCATCGCGTCCGGCAGCTTTCATGTGTTCAATTTCAGCTGGCGTTTTGATGAGGCGCAACTTGTTAATTTGGTCAGTGATATCGGTGATGAATTGTGCTGCTGGAAATGCTGCTTGCAGCAAATTCAAGCGAGCAATAGTCATATTATCTGCTTCGACAGCAAAAAAGGTACCATGAGTCGCAGCTTGAATGTGCGCAGCCAACTTTGACCAAGGGTTTTCTTGGTCTTCATAACCAAAAGCTTCATACTGCCAGCCACTTTCTTTCATACTATTAACTTCAAGTGCAGGGCCAAATAAAAATGGCTCATGATCAGCTAACAAGACCAAAGCTAGTACACGTTCAATTGGATCAGATTCAAAGCCACTCAAATAGGCAACACTATGATAGTTTGTGATGATTGCACCACTTAGGTTTTGATCGTTTAACCAATTCGTTAATTGATTGATTTTTTCTGAGTTCATAAAATTATCTACCTCGTAGTTTACTATGTCTTTATTGTATCACTTTCATTTCTTGTTGTTTTTCTTGTAACAAATTGAAACAATTGTGAAAACGTGTAAATTAGTCATTGTAAGCGTTTGCAAATTGTGTTTATTTTGCTATAATGAAATGAGATGACTTAAAACATGGATTGTGTCAAATTAATGAATTGAAAGAGGACTATATTATGCAAAAAAAGCAGACAGCTACAATATATGATGTTGCTAGTCGTGTTGGGGTGTCTTTGGCAACTGTTTCACGAGTAGTGAACGGTAATAGTAATGTACGTGAATCAACTAAACGTAAGGTTTTGGATGCAATTGAAGAGTTAGGATACCATCCTAATGCTGTGGCTAGAGGACTAGCTTCAAAAAAGACAACCACTATCGGGGTAGTCATGCCTGATGTGACCGATATGTATTACTCTGAATTAGCACGTGGTATTGATGATGTAGCCAACATGTATCATTATGATGTTTTGTTAACAAACACAGACGAAGATCCTGTGCGTGAGACAATGGCTGTCAACAACCTTGCTAGTAAACAAGTAGACGGTATTATTTTCATGGGAAATGAATTGGATCGTGAAGTACTTAATACAATTGCGGCAGTTGATGCCCCAGTTGTTTTGGCAGGTTCACTAGATGAAGAAGGAATTTTGCCAAGTGTCAATATTGACTATGTTGCTGCCGTCAAAGAGGCGACTGAACTTCTAATCCGTAACAAACATGATCGTGTGGCACTTGTAACTGGACCAATGGTTCATGCTATTAACAAGCATCACCGCCTAGTTGGCTACCAAGCTGGTCTAAAAGCAGCTAATATTGCATTTGATGATAGTTTACTTTTTGCGACACACCAAGATTACTCAGCTGGACTTCAAGTAGCCGAAAAAATTTTTGCTGCTCAAGCCACAGCGGCTGTCGTATATGATGATGAAGTCGCACTTGGTATTATGAATTATATGCGGGATCACGGTAAATCAGTTCCTGAAGATTTTGAAATCATCACATCCAACGACACAAAGTTTGCAATTGTGACAAGGCCTGAGTTGACATCAATTGGCCAACCTAAATACGACATTGGTGCGGTAGCAATGAGAATGTTAACAAAGCTAATGAATAACGAAGTGGTTGATGATATGCAAGTACAATTGCCACATACCTTTGAAAAGCGCGGTACAACAATTAACCCACAACCTTAAAATTGCGTGAAACAAGTCTTTTTTGGTTCGTTTTCTTAATTTTTGTGTTTGACTTTAATTTTAAAGAAACATAATCGAAATAATTGACATATTATATTAATGAAAGTAAACTAAAATAGATGGTTTGCTTTTTATTTTGCATCTAGATGTAAAAATAACGACAAAATCTTTACTGGGTGGGAATTGATGGTTATAATCTCATGAATAATCAAAAGAGACGCTATATTACTGGATTTGATGGGTTGCGCGCACTCGCCGTATGCGGGGTAATTTTATTTCATTTATTGCCGACTAAAATTGTTGGTGGGTGGCTAGGCGTACCACTTTTTTTTGTCATTTCTGGTTATTTAATTACAGACATTTTGATCCAAGAATATGATAGAACGGCCACGATTGCAGCGGTCAAATTTTACATACGTCGATTAAAACGGCTTTATCCAGCATTAGTTATGATGCTTTTGATGACGACAACCGTTATTTTAGCTTTTGATCAGCGACTAATTTTTAATTTACGGCAAGTTATATTAACTAATTTGACCTATGTCTATAATTTTTGGGCGATTGGGCATGGACAATCCTATTTTCAACAATTTGGTGGTGAATCACCGTTTACTCATTTATGGTCATTGTCGATTGAGGGACAATTTTATCTTATTTGGCCGTTTATCGTCTGGTTTATTCTCAAAAAGGGTTATAAGCGACTTAATGTTGCGATTGGTTTATTGACTGCTTCACTTATCAGTGCAATATTAATGGCAATCTTATACTCACCGACCACCATTAATCGGGTTTATTATGGCACTGATACGCGTGTTTTTGCAATATTGTTAGGCACCGCCTTGGCTTTTGTTTGGCCATCTAGCAAGTTATCGACACAAATTGAAGACAAAACAAGACTGTATTTAAATAGTATTGGGACAGCTGCTTTAGTTATTTTGATTGCTGGGATGATATGGGTAAATGGACAATTCACTGCAACCTATTATGGTTTAATGTATTTATTTACTGCTGATGTTGCCATATTGGTTGCCGTTACGGCACATCCTGCTTCGTGGTACAGTCGATTGCTCGACAATAAAATATTGAATTATCTTGGCACACGGTCTTATAGTATCTATCTCTATCAATTGCCGGTCTTTGTTTTTTATGAAAAATTTGTCTCAAATTATGAGCCAACCTTTGTTAATTTACTAATAGAAGTTATATTAGTTCTGGTATTAAGTGAATTAAGCTATCGGTATATTGAAAATGTTATACGACGTGATGGCAAGCTACACCAATTTTGGCACTGGCTATTGCATTCTCGTAATCGTTTTTTCCTCTTTACGACACCGGCCCTACTTTTGTTATTGTTTGTCGGTCATGGACTAGCAGATAAAAAAGCTGTTTTACCTCAGCCTAAAACACGATTGCAAAAACAATTAACTAAAAATCAGGCAGAAGTTGCAAAACGTAATAAAATTGCTGAAAAAGCAGCTTCATCTTCTGCCCAAAGTAAAACAAAGCATGCGCAGTTGTCTGAGGGTGATCAAAAGATTATTGCTGATTACGGATTACAAACAAACGCCTACCTAGCCTTTAAGAATATGCAATTCACAGCAATTGGCGACTCAGTCATGTTAGATGCCGCACCTTATTTGCAAGAAGTTGATCCGAACATGCACGTTGATGCAGAAGTTGGGCGTCAGGCTTATCAAACTCCGGGTATCATAGATGGCATGGCACATAGTGGCAAACTGGCTCCCAATATTTTAATGGGTCTGGGCACAAACGGTGAAGTGAAAAGGCCTGATTTAGATCGCATGATGCATACTTTTGGTGCTAAGCGACAAGTGTATTGGATGAATAACTTTGTTCAAAGTAAACCATGGCAAAATAGTAATAATGATATGCTTGCTGCTGCACAAAAAGACTACAAGAATTTGCACGTGATTGATTGGTTTAGTCTGGCCAAACAACATACGGATTGGTTCGCGGATGATGGTGTTCATCAGGGGCCAACTGGTGATCGTAACTACGTTCGTTTGTTGGTAGAAAAGACAGCTGAAGTGAATCATATTGAATAAAACATCGAGAGATGTTTTTTTTTTGTAACTTGAAAAAAATAATGCAAAAGATTAGAATGATTATAAATAACGTATTTAGGGGGATTTCATGTTTAAAAATATCAGGCAACTCACACCTTTTTCAGCTGTGCTGTTAGCCATCGCGTTTATTATGTCAATCAGCCAGTCAACGATGACAACGACTTATCCAATTTTAATGGCTAGTTTTCATGTTGATGCAAGTACTGTACAGTGGTTAACAACCGGTTTTATGGTCGCCATGACCTTGGTGATGCCGCTCAGTCCATGGTTGCTAGATAATATTTTACTGAAACCATTGCTAAACGCTATTGTCGCAATATTTGTGATTGGCACAGCAATTGCCATGCTCACACCCTCGTTTGCCGGTATCATTGTTGGCCGATTGCTGGAAGGCATAGCTGTCGGTGCACTTTTTCCTACTTTTCAAAGTGTCATCATTGAAAATACAGCGAAATCGGATCGCGGGATCACTATGGGCGTGGTTGGTTTGGTGATGGGATCTGCTCTGGCAGTAGGACCAATTATTTCTGGTATTGTTTTGCAGTATGTTTCTTGGCGGGCTTTATTTGGATTATTTCTTGTAACTCTGGTCCTGCTCACCGTGAGTTTGCAACCTTTAATTGAAAATACGCATACCATTCATCATTCAAAATTTGATTGGGTATCGGCAATCACGTTAATTGGTTTCGGTGGGTTACTATACAGCCTATCAACTATTGCGAACACGAAATTAACGATAACATGGTGGCTTATTGTCATCATAAGCATCGCTTTATTAGTGGCTTTTGTTGTTCGTCAAATGAGTCATCAACAACCATTTCTTAATTTATCAGTATTTAAGTATCGTGGTTTTACGCCAGCTATGATTTTGACAGGACTATCTTATTCAGGACTGATTACAGCTACGGTCTTGATGCCACTATTTTATCAACGTGTCTTTCATATTACGCCACTATGGTCTGGACTGCTTATGGTACCGGCAGCGGTTGTACTCAGCCAATTAAACCCAAGGGCGGGTTATTTATTAACGCGCATAGGATTGAAAAATCTTGTTTATATTGGCATGGTAATGATGATTGTTGGCTATCTTTTGTTAAATCAGTTAGGTACGCAATCATGGCTTTTTGGTCTAGTGGCAGCTATTTTGCTTGAAGGTGGTAACGCTTTTATCATGATGCCAGCTGTGACTGCAGCAAATAATGTTTTACCAAAAGAACTTGTGAGCCATGGCACAGCAGTCATTACAACTATGCGTCAGGTGATTGGCGCAGGAAGCGTTGTCATTTTGGGTATATTAGTGACTCGTTTTGGTCGAATTGAGTCAATTGGTGTAGCATTAACGCGAACTAGTGGTTGGTTTATATTGGTACCAGCAATTGGTATTTTGTTAGCTATGCGATTACCTCATAGTAAAAATTGAATCAATTGGGTGCAAAATAGTAAAAGGGCTTTACAGTCCTTTTTTATTCACTTAAAATAAGAATTAGTAGAAATGAGGCAAAAAAATGACAACAGTATATCAGCATGGTACTTTAGCACAATTAATGGCCAAGCAAATGGCGGGAACGATTACGGTCGGTGAATTGCTTACACACGGTGATACAGGCATTGGAACACTGGATGGGTTGGATGGCGAAGTCATCATTTTAAATGGTGATGTTTACCAAGCAGATAGTACCGGTGCAGTGAACCATATTACTGATAAGGAAACGACATTACCATTCGCGTCAGTTCATTTTGATCAGCCAGACATTAGTTATCAATTACCATTTAATGCAACGACTTACCAAAATTTATCATCGCAATTAACAGAAAAACAAATCGACAACGTTTTTTCAGCTTTGAAATTACATGGTCATTTTACTCACGTTCATGTTCGCGTGGCACCAAAACAGACAAAACCGTATCCTAGTCTTTTGACAGTTGCGCAGCACCAACCAGAATTTGAAACTCGTGATGTTCAAGGCACACTTGTTGGTTATTATGCACCAGCTGTCTTCGGTGGCGCTACTGCGGCTGGCTGGCATTTGCATTTTCTCGCTGATGATCATAAATTTGCTGGTCATGTGTTAGATTTCGAGGCTGATGATATGGTAGGCAGTTTATTGATTTTTGATGAGTTTGAGCAGCACTTACCAATTGATAATCATGATTTTAGAGCAATGAAACAAGATATGGCCGGTTTGCAAGATGGCATTGAAGCAAGTGAGGGAGGAAGAAAATAATGGCGCAAAAACCATTAGTCATTGGCGTAACCGGTGGTTCTGGATCAGGAAAAACGACAGTGAGTCGTGAATTAGTGGCGCGTATTCCTGATAACAGTGCTATTTTGTTACAACAAGATGCATACTATCGCGACCAGTCTGACAAGCCATTTGAAGAACGCGTCAAAACGAATTATGATCATCCTGATTCTTTTGAAACTGACTTGTTTGTCGCTGACTTAGGGCGTTTGTTGGCTAGAGAAGCTATTGACAAACCTGTCTATGATTATGAGAAACACACACGTTCCAGTGATGTGATTCATGTGCTTCCAGCTGATGTCATTATTGTTGACGGCGTTTTGTTATTTAATGACAAACGAGTCCGTGATTTACTTGATTTAAAAGTGTACGTTGACACTGATGATGATATTCGTTTCTTACGACGTTTGGAACGAGATATTGAAGAACGTGGTCGCACGGTTCGTGGTGTTATTGAACAATATCTTGCGACAGTGAAGCCAATGTATCATCAATTTGTTGAGCCAACCAAGCGCTATGCAAATATCATTGTCCCCGAGGGTGGACAAAATAAGGTTGCTATTGATATGATTACCAACCAAATACTAGCTATGTTGAAAACACAATAAAAAGCGACGTTTATTTATAAACGTCGCTTTTTATTGTGCACGTGTTTCTTCAATTGTATCGCGCATCGTATCAACGACACTTTGTGTGTCTTCCGATAATTGTGAACCAACCAAAGTGAACAGGGTATCAATAATCGTGATTTGGGCTATCAGTGAACTCATTGATTCGCTACGAAAATTAACCTCTTCGGCTAGGGATAACAACACTAAATCTGCAAGTTTAGCAAGCGGTGAGTCTGGGAAAGATGTAATAGCAATGATTTTGACATGATTCTCAGATAATTTTTGAGCAATTAGCAAAGTATCTTTGTTACGTCCAGAATGCGAAATGACAACGGCAACATCCGTGTGATCCAGTCTAACGGCCTGCATTAATTGGACGTCATAATCAGGATGGGCAATGACATCAATCGGTGTTCGTAAAAATTTGTGATAGGCGTTAAAAGCAACAATTGACGACCCACCAATGCCAAAAAAACCAACCCGTCGTGCACTAATCAAACATTGCGTGGCTTGCTCTAGTTGGTCAATTGTCAAGTTATTAACCGTAGCTGCGAGTGCATTTTCAGCGCCACGAAAAACCTTTTGAGCAATGGCAACGGTGTCATCTGTGTCCACAATTTCCCCAAAAAATTCAACAGGCGATTTCTGAACTGAGATGCGGGCAAGATCAACTGAAAAATCACGAAAAGAATCGAAACCAATTTTTTTGACAAATCGTGAAATGGTTGCTGTTGAAACACCAGAACCATCAGACATTTCTTGAATCGTGGCTTCTTGTGCCTGTGAAACATTATGAATAATATAATCAATTAATTTCTGTTCAGTCGTATTATATTGTTTGCGCTGTACCCTGAGTTGGGTAATGATGTTTTTCGGCATAGTAATTTGTACTCCAATATACTAATCATACAAGATGAGAAAACATTTTTCAATAAAGGGTTGCAAACTGTAAATTATTTTCATATAATAAAAGTGTACTAAAAACACAAAAAATAAAGAGGTATGTAAACATGAAGTTTGCGATGATCGGCCTTGGTAAGATGGGCTTGAACTTGGTTAAGAACGCCGTTGATAACGGTCATGAAGTGGTAGCGTTCGATTTGAATGCTGACTTCGTCAAAGAAGCAACTGACTATTCAGCTTCAATTGAAGGCGCTTCAGACATCGATGATATGTTGTCAAAGTTGCCATCTCCTAAAGCTGTTTGGGTTATGGTGCCAGCAGGCGTACCAACTAACTCAACTATCGATACATTGATTGCCAAGATGGACAAGGGTGACATCATTATTGATGGTGGTAACTCTAACTACAAAGACAACTTGGAACAAAACAAGCGTACAACTGCTGCAGGTATCAAGTTCTTTGATGCCGGTACTTCAGGTGGTATGAACGGTGCCCGTAATGGTGGTAACTTCATGATTGGTGGCGATGACGCCGAAGCATGGCAAGTTATTGAACCACTTTTCAAGTCAATCGCTGAAGAAGATGGTTACTTGTATACAGGTCGTTTGGGATCAGGTCATTATTTGAAGATGGTTCACAACGGTATCGAATACGGTATGATGCAAGCAATTGCCGAAGGATTCGAAGTATTGGAAGCCTCACAATTTGACTACGACTATGAAGCTGTTTCAAAGTTGTGGAACCACGGATCAGTTATCCGCTCATGGTTGATGGAATTGGCTGAAGAACAGTTCGCCAAGGATCCACATTTGGATGCTATTGCTGGTCGTATGCATTCTTCAGGTGAAGGTAAGTGGACAGTGCAAGAATCATTGGATTTGGATGTTCCAGCACCAGTTATTTACTTGTCTTTGGCAATGCGTTACCGTTCATTGCAAGATGACACATTTACAGGTAAGGTTGTTTCAGCTTTGCGTAACGGCTTCGGTGGTCACGCAATGGACGCTGCCAAGTAATAAGAATCTGTTCGTTTTCTTGGACAGAAGCTCCCAATATGGGAGCTTTTTCTGTGTTAATGCAATAATGTTCAACGTTTAACAATTATTAATTGTGTAATTTGAGGTGAACACATGGAATATATGATTGGTGTCGATTTAGGCACAACGTCAACTAAAACAGTTTTGTTTGACGATAAAAATCAGGTTGTAACCAGTGCTAATAAAGGTTATCCATTGTATCGTGATGTACCAGATATGGCGGAAGAAGACCTAAATGAAATTTTTGATGCCCTAATTGAAGCATTAACTGATGTCGTGCGTGCTGCTGATTTAAAAGACGGTGACAAAATTGCCGCCGTTTCATTCAGTTCAGCGATGCATTCTTTAATTGCTTTTGATAAAAACTGGAAGCCATTGACACGCGTTATTACGTGGGCTGATACACGAGCAGTTAAGTATACAGAAGAACTAAAATCTAATGGTTTAGGCGCTCAAATTTATAAAAAAACTGGAACGCCTATTCATCCGATGGCACCTTTGTCAAAGCTATTATGGCTGAAAGAGGAACATCATGACGTTTATGAAAATGCTGCGCACTATTTAGGTATCAAAGAGTATTTGTTCCATCGCTTGTTTGGCAGCAATAAAATGGATATTTCGATTGCCTCTGGTACTGGATTGTTTAATATTTTCAATCTTGATTGGGATGAACAGGCACTTACAGTGACTGGCGTCACAAAATCACAATTGCCAAAACCGGTTGAACCATATGAATATGAAACAAATATGGTCGCTGAGTATGCTGCGGTGATTGGTATTCCAGCAGACACACCCTTTGTTTATGGTGCTGGCGATGGGCCACTATCAAATTTGGGTGTTAATGCTGTTAAACCGGGTGTGGCGGCCATTACTATTGGTACATCTGGTGCTATTCGCGTGGTTGCTGATGAACCAGTGATTGATCCTAAGGGACGTACTTTTACGTACGCATTGGATAAGGATCATTGGGTCGTTGGTGGTCCCGTTAATAATGGTGGTGATGTATTCCGTTGGGCACGTGATAACATGTTTGACGCTGAAAAATCTACCGCTGCTTTGCTGGGAGAAGATGCGTATGATTTGATGACTGAAATTGCTTCTCGCATTCCAGCTGGATCAGAAGGATTGATTTTCCATCCATACTTAGGTGGCGAACGTGCACCAATTTGGGATGCTAATGCTCGCGGTTCATTCTTTGGACTTAACCATGCACACACGCGTGCCCACATGCTAAGGTCTGTCTTAGAGGGCATTACTTTCAACGTTTATATGGTCAGCCTAGCTTTGGAAGAAGTTGTTGGTGGACTGAAGTCAATTCAAGCCACTGGTGGCTTTGCTCGGTCACCACTTTGGCGTCAAATGTTCGCTGATATCTTCGAACAACCAGTAACTGTGCCAGAGGCGTTTGAATCTGGTTCGTTGGCAGCAGTAATTGTTGCCCAAAAAGCATTGGGTAAGATTGACGATTTGTACGAAATTGAAAAGTATGTTGGTGCTTCTAATACTTACCAACCAGATCCGGAAAATTTCGAGGCTTATCGAGAATTAGCACCAATTTTCATCAGATTATCGCGTCAATTGCAGACGGAATATGAAAATATTGCTAATTATCAAAGAAAACATTCTAATTAAACAGCTAATCAAAATATTTAAGTACGGTTAAATATTGGTGTCTACATTAGCTTTTACTGATAACCATAAAAGGAGAAGGCGGTTTTTAAGCCGCCTATATATACACATGGAATTCGTCATGTTGATCGTGTCCATCTTAATTTTGTTGTTGTTGATTGCAAAATTAAAATTAAACACATTCGTATCATTAATTATCACTGCGTTTATTTTAGCGCTGTTGCTTGGCATGAAGCCAATGCAAATTCCTGACGCTGTCCTCGGTGCACAAGGTGTCGGAAATATTCTTGGTCCCAACTCAGTTATTTTCATCTTTGGTGGCATGATTGGTCGTTTGGTGGCAGACGCAGGTGGTTCATATCGCATTGCCAAGACATTAATTGATTGGTTTGGTGTGAAACGCTTGCAATGGGCTGTTTTGATTGCATCATTTATTATTGGTATTTCAATGATTTTTGGTGTTGGTATGGTACTTTTGATACCAATTGTGTTCGCAGTTGCCATTGAAGCCGGCGTGCCATTACTTTATTTAGGTGTTTCAATGACTGCTGCTTTGAGCTCTGCTCAAGGCTTCTTACCACCACAGCCAGCACCAACCGCTGTTGCATCAGCTTTGGGTGCTAATATTGGTATGATGTTGATCTTTGGTTTGGTCGTGTCAGTGATTACTGCCGTGGTTGCTGGGCCAATGTTTACTAAACTTGCTCAAAAATATGCACCTGGTGCATTCCAATTTAAAACAGAAATAGAAGCAGTAGGACCAGTCAAAGAATATGATCTCAAAGCAACACCAAACTTTGGTTTGTCAGTTTTGACCTCTGTCTTCCCATTGATATTTATGATTATCGCTACCGTTTATAAACTAATATACACGGGTGGTGTGACTCCTAAAAATCCAACAATGGTTGACCAAGTGGTTGAGTTTGCTGCCAATCCTGCGGTTGCTATGACAATTGCTTTGGTATTTGCTATCTTTACAATGGGAATTTGGCAACAAAAGTCTATGACTGAAGTAGGTAAATCACTTAATGAAGGTATGGCTGCTGTTGCAGGTATTCTGTTAATTGTTGGTGGTGGTGGTGCTTTGCGTGGTGTCTTGGTTACCTCCGGCCTATCTGACAAAATTGCTACAACTTTCCAAGCAGGGGGCTCAATGAGCCCTATCGCTGTGGTACTATTTGCTTGGGCTGTTGCTGCGGTGTTGCGTGTCTCAGTTGGTTCAGCAACTGTTGCGGGCATGACTGCTGCTGGTATTGTTACAGGTATTTTGGCTTCTAATCCAGGAAATACATTACTACCAGTATTTGTTGCCTTAGCAATTGGTGCCGGTTCATTGATAGCATCGCACGTCAATGATGCTGGTTTCTGGATTTTTAAAGAATTTTTTGACTTGAGTGTTAAGCAAACGTTCCAAATTTGGACGGTACTAGAAACAATAATTTCAGTGACAGGTTTGATTGTCATTTTGATTATGACAACTATTTTCGCTTAAACTGCTAAACCACCTTAAAAGGTGGTTTTTTTGATTTTAGGGAGTTTATCCCATGATAATAAAAATATAATAAATTTCATTTTATTTTCATGGGAATGTTGACACTGAGATGAGAAAATGTTAATATATTATAATAACTTTTAAGCGTTGAAGGGATAAACATATGTCAGAATTAAATAAAAAAACAGGCTGGTTTCACAAAGCGTCGCCTGTAAGTTTTACGGAAAGTGATCGACACTTACGTAAAACTTTGGGTGTCAAAGAAATGTTGGCGCTAGGAATTGGAACTATTGTTTCCACAGCCATTTTTACTTTACCGGGAATTGTTGCAGCTAATCATGCGGGACCAGCAGTTGCAATTTCGTTTGTTATTGCTGCGATAGTGGCCGGACTTGCGGCCTTTGCCTATGCTGAATTTGCCTCTGCATTGCCATTTGCGGGTTCTGCTTATTCATGGGCTAATGTTGTGTTTGGCGAGGTTTTTGGATGGATAGCTGGTTGGGCACTTTTGGCTGAGTACTTTATTGCTGTTGCATTCGTTGCCTCAGGGTGGTCAGCTAATTTCAAACTATTTTTAGCGTCTCATCATTTAGCGTTGCCGAAAGCGTTAGCAGGATCATTTGTTGCAGGTAATGGTGGCATAATTGATATTTCATCCTTGTTTGCTGTTTTGATTGTTGCTATTTTACTTTGGCGAGGTACAAATACAACCGCTCGAGTAGAAAATGTGTTGGTTATCGGTAAAGTTGCTGTCATTTTGATTTTTATTGCTGTTGGTTTGACAGCAATTCATCCTAGTAACTATGTACCATTTATTCCAGCGCACAAGGCTGGTACGGAGTTCGGTGGTTGGACAGGCATATTCGCCGGTGCCTCACAAATATTCTTGGCTTATATAGGATTTGATTCGATTGCAGCTAACTCCGCTGAAGCAAAGAACCCAAAGAAGACGATGCCTCGTGGTATTATTGGATCACTCATCATTGCTACGATTTTGTTTGTTACGGTTGCTTTGGTTCTGGTTGGTATGTTCCCTTATTCTAAGTATGCTGACAATGCTGCGCCAGCTGCTTGGGCATTATTGCAGTCAGGACATGTCTTTACTTCAAATCTATTGTCTATTGTTGCTTTGATTGGTATGTTCACAGCCATCATTGGTATGATGCTTGCAGGATCACGATTGCTGTATGCTTTTGGACGTGATGGTTTGTTGCCAAACTTTTTGGGTAAGGTTAACGATAAGGGGCTTCCTAACAATGCGTTATTAGCATTATCAGTAATTGCAATTTTGATTGGATCGGTTTTCAGTTTCACTGAGTTAGCTGGTTTGATTTCTGCTGGTACATTAATTGCCTTTATGATTGTTTCCCTTGGTATTTATGCTTTGCGCCCACGTGAAGGTAAGGATATTCAAGAACCTGGCTTCAAAATGCCATTTTATCCTGTGTTACCAGCGTTAGCAGCCTTAGGATCAGGATTCATTTTTTATGAATTAGATGATCAGGCTAAAATATACGCATTTGGCTGGTTTGCACTAGGTTTGATAATTTATGCCATTTATGGTGCCAAACATAGTAAATTATCTCGAAATTAATTGACAAAGTCCTGTTGTTTCAGGGCTTTTATTGTACACAAATCATAAATGAAAGCTGCCTCATATGTCGAAAAATACGGAAATTTTAAATGAAGAAAAGGTTTATTTAGCTGATGCAACACGAGTTAAGTATTTTGATATTGTGATTGATCATGGTAGTGGTGCCATTATTACTGATGCCAATGGTCACGACTATATTGATTTGTTAGCCAGTGCTAGTGCTACCAATACGGGGCATTCACATCCAAAAGTGGTTGAGGCAATTACCCAGCAAGCGCAGAAATTAATTCAGTATACGCCGGCTTACTTTGCTAACACAACAACAGCTCAGTTGGCAAAACGTCTGGCAGATATTGCACCAGGAAATTTTGATAAACAAGTCGCTTTTGGCAATTCTGGTTCTGATGCTAATGATGCGATTATCAAATTTGCTCGCGGATATACTGGCCGATCCTATGTTGTTAGCTTCACTGGTGCTTATCATGGGTCGACGTATGGCTCTATGTCAATTTCAGGTGTGAGTTTGAATATGACGCGAAAAGTTGGCCCTTTACTGCCAGATGTTATTAAAGTACCTTATCCCGATCAAACGCAACGTTTGGTTAATGAAAGTGATGACGATTTTTCTAATCGACTATTCAAACAATTTATGCTACCATTTGAAACCTATTTGCCCGCCGATGAAGTGGCGTTAGTCATTATCGAGCCAATTCAAGGTGATGGTGGCATTGTTAAAGCCCCACAACGTTTTATGACGTTAGTTTATAATTTTACGCGTGAACATAATATTGTGTTTGCTGTTGATGAAGTTAATCAAGGGCTTGGTCGAACAGGAAAAATGTGGTCTATTGATCATTTTGGTATAGTACCTGATCTGATGAGCATTGGTAAATCAATTGCAAGTGGCTTACCATTAAGTGCAGTTGTGGGACGTCGAGATATCATGTCGAGTTTATCAGCGCCTGCTAACGTTTATACAACGGCCGGTAATCCAGTCACGGCAGCAGCAGCGCTGGCGACATTAGACATTATCGAGCAAGAACAGTTGGTTTTGCGTTCGTATGAATTAGGAAAAATTGCAAAAACATTTTTTGAAAATGCAGCACAACGTTATCATTTTATCGGTGATGTTCGCATGTATGGCTTAAATGGTGGCATTGATATCATTGATAATCAAGGACAACCAGACACGCATGCGACCAATCAATTGATATACCGTATATTTGAGCTTGGTGCGATTATGATTAGCTTGAGAGGCAATATTTTACGTTTTCAGCCCCCACTAGTCATTAAGGAAGAAGAACTAACCAAAGCGTTGGCGATTATTGATCAGGCTTTTTCAGATTTAGAAGCGGGAAAAATTGTATTACCACAAACTGATAGTCATATTGGTTGGTGATATGATATAATTGATTTGGCATTGGATATATGGCCTTGTGTATTGTCAATTAGAAATGTGTTGGCTGATGAAAAACACACGTATATGAGGTTGTGCTCCCAAAACTAGATGTGATTGAAAAATCACCGCGTCTCGGCGTTATGAGCTATAAAGGTAAAGATCAAAGATCATTACAAATTGCGGTGGTACCACGGTAAAGCGTCCGCACTTTGTTTTGGTCTTTTTATATTAATTAAGGGGAAAACTTGTCATGAAAGAGTTGAGTTCAGCAGAAATTCGTCAAATGTTTTTAGACTTTTTTGCTTCTAAAGGGCATGAAATCGTGCCTTCAAAAAATTTGATTCCGCAAGATGATCCAACACTATTGTGGATTAACTCAGGTGTTGCGACATTAAAAAAATATTTTGATGGTACGGTGGTGCCTAAAAATCCACGTATTACAAACGCTCAAAAAGCTATTCGCACCAATGATATTGAAAATGTAGGCAAGACAGCACGTCATCATACTTTGTTTGAAATGATGGGTAATTTTTCAATTGGTGACTATTTCAAAGCCGAAGTGATTCCGTGGGCATGGGAACTGCTCACGAGTCCAGAGTGGTATGGTTTGGATAAAGAAAAGCTTTATGTCACTGTTTACCCGAAAGATCAAGAAGCAAAACAAATTTGGCAGAAAAAAACAGATTTACCAGATGGCCATATTTACGAAGTAGAAGATAATTTTTGGGATATCGGTGAGGGGCCATCAGGTCCTGATTCAGAAATTTTCTTTGATCGGGGACCAGCATTTCAAGATTTACCAGACAATGATCCTGAAATGTATCCCGGTGGTGAAAATGAACGGTACTTAGAAATTTGGAATATCGTGTTTTCGCAGTTTAATCATTTGCCGGGGTTAACTGATAATTCGCAATACCCTGAATTGCCACATAAAAATATCGATACAGGCATGGGATTGGAACGTGTCGTTTCTGTTTTCCAAAATGGTCGAACTAACTTTGATACTGATCTCTTCTTGCCTATTATTCATGCCACAGAAGCTTTAACAGATGGTTTTGTTTATGATGATAGTCAAGATAGTGAAAGCAATACTAGTTTTAAAGTGATTGCCGATCATATTCGTGCTATCACATTTGCAATTGGTGATGGTGCGTTGCCATCAAACGAAGGACGCGGATATGTTATCCGTCGTTTACTTCGTCGTGCTGTATTGCATGGACAAAAGTTAGGCATTAAGGGCGAATTTTTGATTAAGTTAGTCCCAGTTGTTGGTGAAATTATGGTGAGTTATTACCCAGAAATTTCAGAAAACGCAACGAAAATTCAAAAAACAATTGCCTCTGAGGAAAAACGATTTAATGTAACATTAGCTGGTGGCTTGGCTTTATTGAATGACGTGATTGCTGACGCCAAAAAGAATGGTCAACACCAAATTAGCGGTCTGGATGCTTTCAAACTGTCTGATACGTATGGTTTCCCCCTAGAATTGACACAAGAGCAAGCTGCTGATGCAGGCTTAACAGTTGATGTTGATGGCTATCGTGATGCTTTACAAGCGCAACGTGAGCGCGCTCGTGCAGCACGTTCTAGTGACAAGTCAATGGGTGTTCAAAATGCTGTTCTAACTGATTTGAAAGTGGATTCTAAGTATGTTGGATGGTCTGAAACAAAAGTTTCAAATGCTGAAATTGTTGCGATTATTGGTCAAGATAGCGCTGGTGTTGATGCGTTATTAGATAGTGCAACTGCAGGTCAAACAACGCAACTTGTATTTGATGTGACACCATTTTATGCTGAAATGGGTGGTCAAGTGCCTGACTTTGGTGACATTTCAAATCAGGCTGGTGCGCTCATTGGACATGTTGTTGATGTACAGACAGCGCCAAATGGACAGCATATTCATACCGTCGAAGTAATATCTGACTTTAATTTAGGTGACCGTGTTACGCTTGAAGTTGACATGGCACGTCACATTGCTGTTTCAAAAAATCATACAGCGACCCACATGCTTGATCAAGCACTACGGAATGTGATAGGTGGGGATGTGCATCAAGCTGGTTCGCTTGTTGAACCTGACTACTTACGTTTCGATTTTAACCATGATGGTCCAGTTTCTGATAATGATTTAGATGAAATTGCTGTAATGGTCAACCAAGAAATTGCCAAAAATTTGCCGATTACATGGGTTGAAACAGATATTGAGTCAGCTAAAAAACTGGGTGCTGTGGCGGTGTTCGGTGAGAAGTATGGTGAAAAAGTCCGAGTCGTTTCTATTGGTGATTTTAACAAAGAATTTGATGGTGGCACGCATGCCAATAGTACGGCGGAACTAGGCATTTTCAAAATTGTCAGCGAATCCGGTATTGGCGCTGGTGTACGCCGAATTGAAGCTGTCACAGGATTAACAGCATTAGCATTATACCAGTCTGAAGAAAAAGCATTGAAACAAATTGCTAATGGCTTGAAAGCACAAAAATTAATAGATATACCTAATAAAGTGAGCGAGCTGCAAGCTGAATTGCGTAATACACAGCGTCAAAATGAGTCTCTTGCCGCACAATTAGCTAATGCTAAATCGGGCGAGATTTTTGACGATGTTCAAACAGTCAACAATCACAGTTATATTGCGAAAGCGCTGACTGTGAATGGCATTGATGGTCTCCGACAAGTGGCTGATAATTGGAAAGAAAAGCAGCCCTCTGATATTTTGGTTTTGGCATCAGCTGCAGAAGGTAAGGTGAGCTTGATTGTTGCTGCTTCATCTGAAGCGATTAAGCAAGGCATCAAAGCAGGAGATTTAATTAAATCCATTGCACCAAAAATTGGTGGTGGTGGTGGTGGCAGACCAGACATGGCACAAGCAGGTGGTAAAAATCCTGATGGTATCACAGACGCATTGGCAGCCGTTGCAGATTTCTTAGCTGATAAGTAATTTTTTTGTAACTTGATTGAGAAAATAATTTAGTATTATAGTGAGTAGTAAGTAACAATGTGTCAATCACATTGCATTTTGAAGAGAAAGGAGCGTGTACCATGACAGTAGGAGATGAAACGGCTGTTTTTGACTTTGGAAATCAGTTGCCTAAGGATATTCATGAAACATTAGAAATTGTGTATAATGCACTGGAAGAAAAGGGCTATAATCCAATTAATCAGATTGTAGGTTACTTGATGTCTGGAGACCCAGCTTATATTCCGCGTTTGAATGATGCTCGAAATTTGATTAAACGTCACGAACGAGACGAAATAATTGAAGAGCTCGTACACGCCTATTTAGATAAATAATGCGACTATTAGGATTAGATGTTGGTAGTCGAACAGTGGGCGTTGCGGTCAGTGATCCAATGGGTTGGACTGCACAAGGTGTCGAAATTATTCGTATCAACGAGGATGAAGAGCAATTTGGACTAGAGCGTCTTGGTGAGATTATCAAAGAAAAGCAAGTTAAAGGTGTTGTTCTGGGTCTACCTAAAAACATGAATAACAGTGAGGGACCACGTGCCGAAGCGGCTCGTCAATATGCCAAGATGGTTGAAGAACACTTTAATTTGCCCACGGATTTTCAAGATGAACGGCTCACAACTGTTCAAGCTGAACGCATGTTAATTGAAGAAGCTGATGTATCACGTAAAAAGCGGAAACAAGTCATTGATAAAATTGCTGCAGAATTTATTTTACAGAATTATCTGGATGCGAACGGTAAATTAACTAAATAACTCAAAACGCGCTGTTCTTGGTATACGGATCAGCGCGTTTACGTTATAATGAAATCATTAACAGTTAAAGGAAATGACTATGAGTGAAAATAACCAAGAAGTACAAAAAATTACCCTAATTGATGAAAACGGTGATGAAGCGCTTTATGAAATTCTCTTCACGTTCCATTCTGATGAATATAGCAAAGATTATATTTTGTTAGTCCCTGAGGGTGTTGAGGATGATGAGGAAGTTGATATACAAGCCTACATTTTCAACCCTGATGAAAATGGCGATGCTACCGAAGAAGAACTTATTCAAATTGAAGACGACAAAGAGTGGGATATGGTCGAAGAAGTGCTTAACACTTTCTTGGACGATGATACGAACTTTAACTAAATTGAATTAAAATGTACCTTATAATTTTGTTTGACCAAATTACAAGGTACATTTTTATTGCAAAAAATTATAAAAGCCTTTAAATCAAGCTTATCAAGTGATAAACTATTCATAGAGAACTTCTTGTGTAATACATCAAGTTGAATATTTGAAAGTATTGATTGTCATAATAATCGACACCAATACGTTGGAGGAATAGTTATGGTTGCATTAGTGGGCATACTAGATTTAGCGCGATTCCAATTCGCGATGACCACGATTTTTCACTTTTTCTTTGTACCAATGTCAATAGGATTAGCTGTTGTCGTTGCGTTAATGGAAACGTTGTATGTCATCAAAAAAGATGAGACGTACAAAAAAATGACACAGTTTTGGGGTAAGATTTTCTTACTCAGTTTTGCTGTGGGTGTCGTGACAGGTATTATTCAAGAATTCCAGTTTGGTATGAACTGGTCTGAATATTCAAGATACGTTGGTGACATTTTTGGTGCGCCATTGGCGATTGAGGCTTTGGTTGCTTTTTTTGCGGAGTCAACTTTTATTGGCTTGTGGTCGTTTACATGGGACCGATTTAAGCCAGCCATTCATTTAATTTTTATTTGGGTTGTCGCTTTTGCATCAAGTATTTCTGCTTTATGGATTTTAGCAGCCAATTCATTCATGCAAAATCCAGTTGGTTATGCAATTGACAACCACATGGGTCGAGCTGAATTAAAAAGTTTTGGTGCTCTGCTGACAAACAAACAGCTTTGGATCGAATTTCCGCACGTTTTAGTTGGTACTTTTGTAACAGGTGGTTTTATCGTTGCTGGCATGGCAGCGTTTAAATTGCTCAAATTAAAAAAAGGTGACAAACAAATTGATTTCTTCCGTAAGTCAATTAATGTTGCCTTAGTTGTTGCTTTGGTTGGTGTTGGTGGCGCCTTGATTACGGGTGATCAACATGCCTTTGAGTTGCAGTCAATGCAGCCTATGAAGTACGCTGCCATGGAAGGTGTTGATACAACTCTTGATGCATCCAAAAGAACTGATAAAGCACAACCTTGGTCATTGATTTCAGTGACTAATCCTGCAACACATCGTGTCATTGCCAAAATTGAAATTCCTTATGCATTGTCAATTCTTGGTAATCACTCTTTAACTGGCGGGAAAACTACTGGTACAACTGAGCTTGAAAAGCAATTTGAAAAGAAATACGGTAAAACAACTGATGGTATCAAAAACTATTATGTACCAGAAAATACGTTGTTTTATTCATTCCGTGTGATGGCAATGGGCGCTGGATTACTTGGCCTTGTCGCAGTTGTTGCACTATGGTTTAACCGTAAGAAGTCTAATTTAATTTTGTCTCAGCGCTGGTTCTTATGGATAATGGGTGTTATGACATTTTTCCCATTCGTGGTTAATACAGCCGGATGGTTGGTCACTGAATTGGGTCGTTTCCCTTGGGTTGTTTATGGTTTGATGACAATCGCAGATGCTGTTTCACCAAATGTTTCAGCTGCTTCATTGCTGATTTCTAACATTGTTTACTTCTTAACTTTTGCTGCCTTGGGTGGTGTCATGATTTGGTTGTCTCGACGCGTGCTTCATGCTGGTCCGGATGCAGAGGAAGAAGCAGAAGCTTCACCACGTGACCCTTATGAACATCTATCAGGAAGTGAGGTAGAAGCATAATGAGTTTTCTACAAATTTTATGGTTCATATTAATAGCTGTTTTGTGGTCAGGATTCTTATTCTTAGAGGGTTATGACTTTGGCGTTGGTATGCAGTTTGCCTTTAACGCACGAAATCAAAAAGATCGGCAGGCACTATATGAAGCGATTGGACCGAATTGGGATGCCAACGAAGTCTGGCTTTTGACTGCTGGTGGTGCCACTTTTGCTGCCTTTCCTTATTGGTATGCATCACTATTTTCTGGCTTTTATTTACTTTTGTTTATTGTCTTGATGGCATTGATTTACCGTGGTGTGTCATTTGAATTTCGTGAGCACATGCCAACTATTCAAGGTACGCAACTTTGGGAAAGATTGATTGCGCTGTCTTCGTTCATTGCACCATTCTTCTTAGGTATGATTTTTACAGCGATGGTTTCCGGTATGCCAATGGATGCCAAAGGTAACATTTCGGCAGGATTCTTCGATTATGTTACGCCATTTACACTAGTGGGCGGTGTCGCAGTTGCACTAATGAGCTATGTTCACGGCCTTAACTACACGCGTTTGCGGATTGATGGTGATTTGCGTGTTCGTGCTTTAACACAGCTAAAAGTTTTGTATCCACTACTTTTGGCAGGTGAAGCATTGTTTGCTGTTTTGCTGTTTTTCTACACTGACTTTTTGCAAACAAAAACATTGTGGACTTTGCTAATTCTGGTAGCAATTGTTGGAACAACCTTGCTTGGTTGGTACTTGGCTATTGCTAAGACAAAAGAGGGTGTGCCATTTGTGTTATCTGGTTTGACATTAGTGGAAGTTGTCGTTTTGCTATTTGTAGGTATGTTTCCTCGTGTGATGGTTGCAGCTGATCCATTACACAGCCTAAAAATCATTAATGCATCTTCGTCACCTTACACTTTAAAAGTGATGACTGTTGTCGTCTTAACTGCCTTACCAATTACCCTTGCTTACCAAATTTGGAGTTTCTGGGTATTCCGTAAGCGCATTGTCGCGGACAAAGTGGTTGAATAATAAAACAAAAAACGTTTACAATTGATGTGAGCGTTTTTTAGTTTAAGGAGAGTATGCTGAATAATTGAATTTTCAGCAAACAATAGATAGTAGATGATAGATAAAAGATTGTTTGCCGTGCCGGGCATTATAAAAATATTGGCAACTTTGGTTGTATTTACAGGATTACAAGCATTTGCAATATTGTTTCAGGGTATTTTTCTTGCCAAAGTTCTTGTTGCTTTATGGCAAGGTAATGGTATCACAAGTGTGGTGAATCAAGTGCTTGCTTTTGCGATTGCTTTTTTAGTTCGGCAATTGCTGGTCGTTTTTAAAAATTCATTGATGGCCCACTTTTCAGATCAGGCGGTCGAGTCTTATCGTGTACAATTACTGGCAAAGTACGCGGAAATTGGGCCAAGTGTCATTACAAAATCAGGTACCGGAAATGCGGTTACAACACTTGGCGCTGGCTTAGACAATGTCAAAAATTATTTTCAATTGTTGTTGATTAAAGTTTTTGATTTGAGTATTATTCCATGGTTGATTTTACTTTACATTTTTTTCTTAAAATGGGAACAAGGGTTATTTTTATTATTAATTTTTCCGGTGGTAATTTTATTTTTCATTATTCTTGGTTTAGCTGCACAGAGTAAAGCGGATGCTGAGTTTGCTAATTTTAAAAATTTAAATAATCGTTTTGTGGATGCTTTACGTGGTTTGCCAACATTGAAGCAGCTTGGTTTATCACAATCTTATGGGTCAGAAATTTATAACATTTCAGAGGATTATCGTAAGACGACAATGCGGACACTCCGCATAGCAATCACTTCTACATTTGCATTAGACTTTTTTACCACACTTTCTATTGCAATTGTGGCCGTGTTTTTGGGTTTTGATCTTATGAATGGTAAGATGACACTCTTGCCGGCACTATCTATTTTAATTTTGGCACCAGAATATTTTTTGCCACTACGTAACTTTGCAGATGATTATCATGCAACCTTAAACGGCAAAAATGCTCTGACTGACGTATTAACGGTTATTGATATGCCAAGTGTTCCGGAACAAGATTTGTTGACACTGGCAACGTGGCAAACGAATTCTGAATTAAATTTGGCTGATGTTGCTTTTTCATACGATACGGTACCAACACTAACAAACATTAACGTCAGTGCAAAAGGATATCAAAAAATTGCGATTGTCGGGGAGAGTGGTTCAGGAAAATCAACGCTATTGAAGCTTTTGGGCGGTTTTTTGCAGCCAAATGAAGGTTCAATTATTGTGAATGGTCAAACATTGTCACACCTGACCCAGCAGAATTGGCAAAAACAGTTTTTCTACATGCCACAATCTCCCTATATTTTTCATGCTTCTTTACGTGATAATATTAAATTTTATACACCAAATACGGATGATGTGACGGTTGAATCAGCTATTGAACGGGCAGGACTGTCTTCTTTGGTTCGTGAAATGCCGGATGGACTCGATACAATGATAGGTGAGAGTGGTCGTCAGCTATCTGGTGGGCAAGCGCAGCGCGTAGCGTTAGCGCGAATGTTACTTGATCCTCAACGAAAAGTGTTGCTTTTTGACGAACCAACTGCTCATTTGGATATTGAAACTGAAGTTGAATTAAAACAAACCATGGCACCAATTTTAGCAAATCACTTAGTTTTCTTTGCGACACATCGTCTACATTGGTTAGATCAAATGGATTATGTTTTAGTGATGGCAAATGGTCAAATTGTTGAAACTGGTGAGCCTAAAACATTGTTAGCCGATGAAAATAGTGCGCTTAATCACCTACGTCATGAATTGTATCGAGGTAAATTGGTATGAAAAAAATTCAAAAGTTACTTCAAAATGATCATTGGATTATGCCATTTTTGCGGCAACAAAAATCTGGTTTGTTTTGGTCAATATTTTTAAACTTCATGACTACTTTTGCAGCAGGCGCTTTGATGTTTGTCTCTGGATTCTTAATTTCAAGGTCGGCACAACATCCTGAAAATATTTTAATTATTTATGTGCCTATCGTATTAACGCGTGCTTTTGGTATTGCAAGGCCAGTCTTTCGCTATGCGCAACGTTTGGTGTCACACAATTGGGTATTACGTATTGTATCAAAAACAAGGCGACGACTTTATGAGAGTGTTGCGAGCACAGCAGGTAGCATTCGTGGTCGTATGCAGACGGGTGATATACTTAGTTTGTTAGCTGATGATTTAGATCGATTGCAAAATCTTTATCTCAGAACACTGTTTCCACTCGGTGCTGGCATCATGTTGTATATTTTTGTCAGCATTGGATTTGGCGTTGTTAATTGGCAATTTATGTTGTGGTGGTTTTTTATACTGGCTGTTATTTTAATCGTGATTCCTTTGCTAAGCTTAAAATGGAATTACAATGGTGTGCGCCGTCAAAAAGCTTTACAGAATCAACTATATACTGAAGCGACGGATGCTATTTTGGGATTACAGGACTGGGTGCTTTCGGGTAGACAAGCTGATTTGGTCTCTCGGCAGGGCAAAGTGATGTCAGAATTAGCTAATGTTAAAAATAAAAGTATGAAATTTGGGTGGTGGCGTGATTTCTTAATTCAAATGTTGGTATTATTATTGACGATTACAACATTGATTTGGGCGGGCAATCAATTTGCTAATGATCGTGATTTGGTCAACTATATCGCAGCTTTCACATTAGCAATATTCCCATTGGTTGATAGTTTTGTTGGTGTTAATCAAGGCGTTAGTGAAGCATCGGTTTATGAAGATAGTATGACACGCTTGAATCAGTTGCCCGCAGTTAAAAAGATTGAAAGTGCACCAATTCCTAAAAATACGGTAGTAAAATTTGATAAAGTAACGTTTGCTTATGCTGATAAAACAATAATTGATCATTTAGATTTGACAATAACATCAGGCGAAAAAATTGCATTATTGGGCCGTTCTGGTGCTGGTAAAACAACTATATTAAAACTGCTGGCAGGCGATATCAATCCAAATCAAGGCGAAGTTACTATTGGTGGTCAGCCAGTTAGCCAATTACAGCCAAAAATGTCAGAATTGGTAGCTGTTTTGGATCAACAAGCTTATTTATTTGATTCAACAATATTGAATAATGTGCGCATGGGTAATATTCATGCTTCTGATGATGCAGTAGCAGAGGCCATCAAACAAGCTGGTTTACAACCGCTAATTGACGCTTTGCCAGAGGGATATCACACACAAATGCGTGAAGCTGGCGCTCGATTTTCAGGTGGTGAACAGCAACGATTTGCCTTGGCGCGTATTTTATTGCAGGCAGCACCTATTGTTGTTTTGGATGAGCCAACAGTATCTCTTGATCCAAAAACTGAACATGATGTCTTGACACAAATCTTTTCAGTTTTACAAGATCGTACGATTATTTGGGTAACACATCATTTGACAGGTATTGAAAATGTTGATAAAGTATACTTTTTAGAAGCAGGCAAATTTGTTTTGTCGGGTAAACCATCACTTCTTCGTGATGAATCAGAAAGATTTAAGCAACTACTACTAATGGATCAATATTAATGGCAAAGAAAAAGCGTCGTAAATCCAAAAAAAAACTGCGCCAACAACGATTATTATGGTTAATCGGTGGCCTTTTTGCTTTGGTGGTCGTTGCCTCTATGGTTTCAGAGACGGTTATTTATCAACGGCAACAAACACAATCAGAGGATGCTGACCATGCTCAAAAAGCTGCTTGGATTAATCAATTAGCACCGTATGCGCGTGAATTGCAAGAAAAATATCATGTCATTGCCTCAATTAGTATTGCGCAAGCCATTTTAGAATCCAATTGGAATACAAGTACATTAGCAACTCAATATCATAATTTATACGGCATCAAGGCAGACGCAGGACAAAAAAGTGTGGTATTGCCAACTAAAGAATATGAAAATGGGCAGTGGATCACGATTCAAGGGCGTTTTGCTGCTTACAGTAGTTGGCAAGAGAGTATGAAAGCTCACGCGATGCTCTTGTATCGTGGGACTAGTTGGAATACAAACCAATATCAACACGTTTTGGCGGCAAAGGACTATGCTACTGCTGCACAAGCTTTGACGCAAGATGGCTATGCGACCGATCCTTCCTATGCCAAAAAATTAATTACAATCATTCAAACGTGGCATCTCGATCGATTTGATGTGCCCACAAAATAAAAAACTAACAATTTTTGTAATTGTTAGTTTTTATTTTGTTGATTTTTCAAATTCTGATTTAAAAATACCCATCATGAGACTATCATGGTAGCGACCTTCGGCAAAGAAATGTTCTCGCAAGGTTCCCTCAGCGATAAAACCAATTTTTTTATAAATATGAACAGCTGCTGCGTTTTTGACATCGACATACAGATAGACTTTGTGCATATTAAGCACTGTGAAGGCATATTCAATGCCGGCTTTCATCGCACTTTGTGCATAACCATGGCCCTGATATTTACTATGTATAATAATTTGAATTTCAGTATGACGATGAAGCGTGTCGATATCCATTAATTCGACGACACCAATGAACGATTCGTTATCCTCAATAACAAAGCGACGTTCAGTTTGATCTAAAATATGACGATCATATAAAATTTGTAGTTCGTCAAATGAAGAATAAGGTTCCTCAAACCAAAGTGCCATGACGCGACGAGAATTTTCCTGTTCATAAATATAGGGTAAATCTCTTTTCTCTAATGGTCTAAGTTTCATTTTTGATACACTTTCTTTTGTTTTGTCCATAAAATAGGATTTGGTCACTCATAGTTTAACACAATTTGATATTTTATCATAACGGGTAAAAAAAAATCCTGATCCAGTGAATAGAGATATCGGCCTATTGGTGGTAAAATAGAAAGAGCTAATTTACAGATAAAGGACAACAATATGCCATTAGAAACACTTGTTTCAGGAATGAATGATCGACAATCAGAAGCAGTACAAACGACACAGGGACCATTATTGATTATGGCTGGTGCTGGCTCGGGAAAAACGCGTGTGTTGACACATCGTATTGCACATCTCATACAAGATTTAAATATTTATCCTTGGCGCATTTTGGCAATTACGTTTACTAATAAAGCAGCACGAGAAATGCGTGAAAGAATTGCCCAACTTGTTGATGCTGAAGTGGCAAAAGAAATTTGGGTCTCAACATTTCATGCCTTAGCAGTACGAATTTTGCGACGTGATGGTGAAAATATTGGCTTATCACGTAATTTCACCATTGTTGATACTAGTGCGCAGCGTACTTTGCTCAAAAGAGTGATTAATGATTTAAATCTTGACACAAACCAATATGATCCCAGAACAATTTTAGGGACGATTTCCAATGCCAAAAATGATATGTTGACACCTAAAGCATATGCAAAACAAGCCGGCAATGTTTACGAAGAAACTGTCGCAGAAGTTTATGCTGCCTATCAATCTGAATTACGTCGTGCGCAAAGTGTGGACTTTGATGATTTGATTATGCTGACAATCGATTTGTTCAACCAAGTACCAGATGTATTGTCAAAATATCAAAATCAATTTGAGTATTTACACGTCGATGAGTACCAAGATACAAATGATGCGCAATATACAATTGTTAATATGTTAGCCAAAAGATCACGTAATTTAGCAGTAGTCGGTGATGCAGATCAGTCCATTTATGGCTGGCGTGGCGCTAATATGAATAATATTTTAAATTTTGAGAAAGATTATCCTGATGCGCATACCGTCATGTTAGAGCAAAATTATCGGTCGACACAAAATATTTTGGACGCCGCCAATGCTGTTATTAACAACAATAATGAGCGCATTGACAAAAACTTATGGACTGAAAATGGCAAAGGCGACGAAATAACTTATTATCGTGCACAAAGTGAACGTGACGAGGCTAATTTTGTTTTATCAAATATTCAAAAAATGCGACAAACGGAACAAATGGCGTACAGTGATTTTGCTGTTTTGTATCGTACCAATGCCCAATCACGAGGCATTGAAGAAGCTTTAGTTAAAGCTAATATGCCATATACGATGGTAGGTGGGCATAAATTCTACGAGCGTAAAGAAATTTTAGACATTATGTCGTATATGAATTTAATCACCAATCCATCAGATAATGCTGCGTTTGAACGTATCGTGAATGAACCCAAACGAGGCATTGGCGCAACTTCAATTAATCGTTTACGTGCTTTTGCCAATCGTATGGATTTGTCCTATATGGGTGCCATTGAAAATATTGAACTAGCGCCCGAAATTACAGCAAAAGCCGCTTCTAAGTTGATTAGTTTTGCTGAAATGATGCACAATCTTCGTCAACAAGCTGAGTTCTTGAATGTTACTGAATTAGCAGAAATGGCAATGACGACCTCCGGTTATCGCAAAATGTTAGCAGAAAAAAATGATCCGGAAAGTCAAGGACGTTTAGAAAACTTGGAGGAGTTCTTGTCAGTTACCAAAGAGTTTGATGCTAAATATAATACAGATGATCCTGATTCAGTTGATCCAATGACAGATTTTCTTGGCTCAACTGCTCTGATGAGCGATTTAGATGATTTTGAAGAAGGTGATGGCGCAGTGACACTAATGACATTACACGCTGCCAAAGGTTTGGAATTTCCTGTGGTATTTCTTGTCGGCATGGAAGAAGGTATTTTCCCGCTATCGCGTTCAATGATGGATGACAATCAACTTGAAGAAGAACGCAGGTTGGCTTATGTGGGTATTACACGTGCAATGAAAAAGTTGTTCTTAACAAACGCTTATTCACGCTTGCTTTATGGTCGTACACAATCTAATGAAGCGTCGCGTTTCATTGATGAAATATCTCCTGAACTACTCGACATGGTTAATAGTGGATTTAATAGTTCTACTACTTTAGACCGCCATTTACCGTTTGACAATCGTACGCAGCGTGCAACGGCAACAACCTATAAAGCAAGTCCTGTAACAAAAACGACATCAGGTACGACTGGGGCGGATAAAACGCCATGGCGAGCTGGCGATAAAGTATCACACAAAAAATGGGGCATTGGGACAGTGGTCGCCGTTTCCGGAGACGCCCAAGATCAAGAATTGAAAGTCGCTTTTCCTTCTGAAGGGGTTAAGCAACTTTTGGCCGCTTTCGCACCAATTACACGTGTCGAATGACAACATTTATCATTATTAGAGGCAATTCTGGAAGTGGTAAAACCACGTTAGCACAAGCTTTACATGACCAGTGTGATAATAGTTTTCTAATTTCACAAGATATTGTTCGCCGACAAATGCTACAAGTTGATGATCATGCAGGCAATTTAGCCATTAATTTGATGGCCGAATTAATTGAATTTGGTCGTTTGCATGTGGACATTGTGATTTTGGAAGGTATTTTACGGCAAGATGTATATCAAGAAATGTTACAATCTGCTTTAAAAAAGTTTGACGTTGTTATACCCGTCTATTATGATTTGACGTTGCCAGAAACGATTAATCGTCATCGAACAAAAAAATTTGTATCATTTACAGAGTCAGATGTTGCCAAGTGGTATCGAAAAAAAGATTATCTTGGATTGTCAAACGGAATAATCTTTAATCAAACGACTACTCTGAAACAAGCTATCGCAGTTATCATGCAACGAATTAATCATCAGTGAGGTATGAGATGTTACCAGAATTTACACCAATTGAAAAAATGACAACAGAGACAGCGCAGCAAGAAATTGCTCATTTACAGACACAATTAATCAATTATGGTGTTGCCTATTATGAAAACGATGAGCCTTTGGTTGAAGATCATATCTATGATGCTTTATACGCACGGCTTGTTGCGCTGGAAAGCGTATTTCCTCAATTTATGACGCCGGATTCACCAACACAAAATGTTGGAGGTGCTGACACCAAATCTGATCTAGCAAAAGTTACCCATCCAGCACCGATGTTGTCACTAGGGGATGTCTTTAGTTTGGCAGAACTCGAGGAGTGGGATGTGCGCACGACCAAATCATTAGGGTTTCAATCAGCGTACAATTTGGAGCTCAAAATTGACGGTTTAGCAGTGGCGCTCACCTACGAACAAGGTAAACTGGTACAGGCCTCAACACGAGGTAATGGTGTTGTTGGTGAAGATGTCACACGCAATGTGAAAACAATTAAATCAGTGCCACAAACGCTAACAGAGCCACTAACCATTGAGGTACGTGGTGAAATTTATATGCCGAAAAAAAGTTTTGCTAAGTTGAATTTGCAACGAGAAGCTGATGGATTAGAACCTTTTGCAAACCCACGGAACGCGGCAGCAGGGTCATTACGTCAATTAGATGTTGGTATCACGAAATCACGTGAATTGTCGGCCTTTGTTTATTACACCGCTGAACCGGAAGTTTTGGGTGCTACAACTCAAAGTGGCGCTTTGGCGCGTTTTGTATCACTTGGTTTACCCACCAATCACCAAAACCGTGTGATAGAAAAAATGGCAGATATTGCTGACTATATTTCAGAGTACACTGCTAAACGTGATGAGTTGGCATATGGTATTGATGGTGTTGTTGTTAAAGTTAATCAATTAGATTTGCAAATTGATTTAGGCAATACGGTTAAAATTCCTCGTTGGGCAATTGCTTATAAGTTTCCGCCAGAAGAAGCACTGACAGTTGTTAGAGACATTGAATGGACAGTTGGCCGCACTGGCGCAGTGACACCAACTGCTGTGATGGATCCAGTTCAGTTAGCGGGGACAACAGTGCAACGTGCTAGCTTACATAATCCTGATTATTTGAATGAAAAAGGGGTGCGAATCGGTGATACTGTAACACTTCACAAAGCCGGTGATATCATTCCAGAAATCGGGCAAGTGATAGTAGATAAGCGACCAGTTGATAGTACCATCTATGAAATCCCCACTTTTTGTCCAGCTTGTCGATCGGAATTAGTTCATATTGAAGGTGAAGTTGCTTTGCGATGCATCAATCCATTTTGTTCAGCTCAAATTCAAGAAGGGTTAACGCATTTTGCGTCGCGCAATGCGATGAATATTGATGGTATGGGGCCACGTGTTATCGGTCAACTATTGAAAGCAGGATATATTAAAGACGTTGCTTCAATTTACCGGTTGGAATTGTCTCAACTGTTGACATTAGACAAATTCAAGGAAAAATCTGCGGCAAATTTAATCAATGCAATTGCTCAATCGAAAAATAATTCGTTAGAGCGTTTGTTGTTTGGATTAGGCATTCGTATGGTTGGTGCTAAAGCGGCACGCCTAATTGCTGAAAAATTCAAAACACTCACAGCAATAGCAAATGCGGATGTTGATGAAATTTCAGCCATTCCAGGCATTGGTGAAACCATTGCTCAGTCATTAGTACAATACTTCAGCATGCCCGCTGCAGATCAACTTCAGCAAGAGTTAACTGAAGCAGGTGTCAATCAAATTTATTCATCTGGGGTCGAAATTGACGAAAATTCATTTTTTTATGGCAAAAAGGTTGTATTAACTGGTAAACTAGAACAGAGTAGTCGTCCCGTTGCGACTAAGTGGTTGCAAGATCATGGTGCTAGTGTCGCCGGGTCTGTTTCGGCAAAAACTGATTTACTCATCGCCGGTGGTGCTGCTGGTAGTAAGTTAGAGAAAGCAAACGAACTGGGTGTCACGGTTTGGACAGAACAAGCATTTGTTGATGCACAGTTAAAAGAGGATAACAAGTCATGAAACGCATTAGTTTCCGAATTTATATGATAATTGCGGTGGTAGTCTTGGGGGTGGCGGTTGGCGCATTATATTTTTTTAATGCCAATCGGGTCACACCGACAACGACTAAAAAAACTAGTGGGGTACAGATTACACAAAGTACACCCGGTGAGTACCAAACAGTTATTAAGAATGGTCGATATTTAGTGAGCGCCGCACGAGGCATTACTGCTTCTTCTGAGCCGAATAGTCTGGATGTTAAAAATTTTGAATCATCATTACTAGATTTGGCAAAAGACCACTTTAAACCCAGTCGTTATATTTTTCAAGAAGGACAATACTTGGGTTCATCTCTGGTGACAGATTTATTGGGACGCAAAAGTAGTAGTGATACCATTGGCCTTAACCCTGAGGATAATGGTAAAACCGATAGTTCACGCAACCCAATTTATGTGCAAACATTGACGGAACAAGACTTTATGGTCAAGGATGGTAATAGTTTGAAGTTATCAGGTATGATCATTGGTGTTGCAATGAATACACAAGATGAATACCAAAAAGAACAGTATGGTGCCACCTACACGCAAAATATATCTGAAGCGGACCGTATTGCTTACGGTAAAAAAATTGCGCCACAGATTTTAAAGCAAGTTCGTGAACAAAAAGGTGTTAGTGATGATACGCCAATCGTGATTGCCATGTATGCTAATTCACAAACAGATTCACTTGCACCAGGTAGTTTCTACGCACAGACAACGAGTGATAAAGGGACAACAATTGAGAAATGGTCCGATATTAACGATCAATCAATTGTATTGCCAAAAGAGTCAACTGATACTTCTAAATTGGGTTCGGATGCTAACACAGGATTTGCTAATTTTAAAAATGACGTTGCCAACTTTTTCCCGAATATTGCAGGAGCAACCGCTGTTGCTGACTTTAAGAATGGTACGTTGTCAAGCATGACAGTCAACGTCACAACGCAATTTTATAGTCAAACCGAAATTGAAAGTTTCACAACTTATATTTCACAATCAGCTTTGAAGTATTTGCCAAGCAATGTGCCAATTAAAATCATTGTACAGACAGCCAATGAAATGCAGGCGATTTTGATTCGCAAGTCTGGTGAAAAAACATTTACAACAACATTATTAGATTGATTATAAAAAGAAGCAAAGGACATTCACTTTGCTTCTTTTTATAATCGATCAATATACACACCGTTTATCCAGCCTTTAGTAGCTAATTTTAACCAAACGACACCGTTGGCATCGTGCAACTCATCTGAGATAGCCACAAAGTCACCATCTAGAACACTGCCAACAGGCAATCCATATGGTGATTCGAAAACTTCCGTTGATTGCCCTGGTAAAAAGTTAACAATGGCGTTAGGTTGATCACTCTCAACTTTTTCAGGATTATTGAAATAGTTGACGTTTGCTTGATCTGGCGCGTTATCTGAAAGAGCCATTTGACTTGAATCGTATCTGAGCCAATGATGATCACCAATTTGATACCAGAATTGACCATTACTGGTAATGACACGAAGATGAGTATTCCAAAATTCTTTGGGTGAAATTGTGGTGATAATTGGACTAAGATCACTAGGGGTTGGATAAACAGGCAGTTTGGTTAACGTTTCTACAAACATATCAATACGATGTACAGCTCGCCAGTCATTAGGACGATAATATAAGACTGATGTTTGTGGTAAATTACCAAAAACGCCCGTTAATTGACCAGAGTTATCAACATATTCATATTGTTTAATCGCAGCCGGTGAAACATGGTAATCAGTACCAGATTCCCCGTCTAATCGACGCGGTTCCTGTAACAGTTCGCCCGTTGCAATATCTTTATCGTAAACCCATACGGGTGCAGTATTTGCCATAGAAGAATCCCCTTTGAATATGTCACCATTATATCACAAACAAAAAAAGACCCGCAGGTCTTCATTATTACTTTTCAACTTGAGCTGGTTCGTTTTGAACTTCACTAATGATAAAGGATCCATCTTGCCAGTCAGCAAATAACTGATGGACAGTTGGATGAGCCAAATAATAGTCAGCAATACCATCGGCAATTTTGTCTTGTAACACTCGACGCAACGGACGAGCACCCATTGAAGGATCGTAGCCCAAAGATACCAATTGCTTTTTCGCAGACTCACTGACTTCGATGTGGAGACCGTTTTCTGATAAATTATCATTCATATTGTCCAACAATAAATCAACGATTTTTAGCAAATGTGCCTGGGATAGTGGTTGGAATTCAACGATATCATCAAAACGGTTCAAAAATTCCGGCCTAAAATAATTTTCTAGTCGCTGCATTAGTCGATTCTGATTATCCACTTGTGCAAATCCGACTGGTGAGTTACCTGTATCTGTTGAACCGGCATTGGATGTCATAATAACAATTGTATCTTTAAAGCTAACAACATGGCCTTGAGCGTCCGTCAAACGACCATCATCCAGAATTTGCAGGAACATATTCATAATATCGGGATGGGCTTTCTCAACTTCGTCAAACAGCACTAGTGAATAAGGGTGACGACGGACCTGCTCAGTGAGCTGCCCAGCTTCCTCATAACCAACATACCCTGCGGGAGCGCCAATCATTTTAGATGCAGTGTGTTTTTCCATGTATTCTGACATATCAAAACGAATCATTGCATCTTCACTACCAAACATTTCTTTGGCAAGTTGTTTAGCAGTTTCAGTTTTACCCACGCCAGTTGGACCAACAAATAAAAATGATCCAATTGGGCGACCAGATTTTGTCAAACCAATTCTGTTTCGACGCACTGCTTTAGCAACAGTTTCAACAGCATTTTCTTGACCAACCACATGCTCGGACAAATTTTTGTCCAAGTCTTGTAATTGATTAGCTTCATTTTCTTTCAATTCACCAACGGGGATATCTGTTTTTTCCTCGATGATGTCTAAAATATCTTTCTCGTCAATGTTTTGTGGTTTTGACATTTCTGGATGCGCTTCAACTTGGGCTTTTTGAGACTCGAGTTGATTAACTTGGTCTCGCCAATAACTAGCTTTTTCAAAGTCTTCCTTGTCAATTGCTTCTTGCTTGAAACGATCAGCAGCGTCAATTTTACCTTGAATCGTTTGTGGATCGGCAACATTCATAGTTAAGTTTTTGCGTGAACCAGCTTCATCAATCAAGTCAATGGCCTTGTCCGGCAAAAATCGTTCAGGAATGTAACGATCTGATAAATCAACAGCCGCTTTCAAAGCGTCATCTGTATAAATGACGTGGTGATAATCTTGGTATCGTTGGCGAATTCCTTGCAAAATTGTGAGTGTTTCTTCCTTAGTTGGTTCTTCAACTTGAACAGGTTGAAAACGACGGGCGATTGCGCCATCCTTTTCAATTTTACGGTATTCGTTTAAAGTTGTGGCGCCAATCAATTGAAACTCGCCACGAGCAAGAGCTGGCTTTAGAATATTACCAGCATCCATTCCGCCCTCCGCATTACCAGCGCCCATAATTTCGTGAATTTCATCAATGAATAGAATGACATCATCATTGTCTGTCACTTCTTTCATCAATTGACGCATTCTTGCTTCAAATTGACCACGCATGCTCGTGCCTTGAACTAAAGCTGACATATCGAGACGGATAACTTCTTTTTGTTGGAGCTTATCGGGAACTTTACCAGCGACAATAGCTAATGCTAAACCTTCTACAACTGCGGTTTTACCAACGCCGGGTTCACCAATAAGAACTGGATTATTTTTTGTACGTCGGTTTAAAATTTCAATTGTGCGTGACACTTCATTGCCACGTCCGATAACAGGATCGAGCTTGCCATCACGAGCTTGTTGTGTCAAGTTAATGCCATATTCATCAAGTAATTGACGTTTGCTATTTTTATTTTTTTTCGATTGTGTATTTTGTTGACCTTGAACCTGAGCCATTTGTTCGTTCATAGCCCGGAACATGTCGTCTAAGTTATTAAAACCAAAGGGATCTTGTTGTGCCATATTTACTATGCGTATGGCTCGTGTGTGATTCAAAGCCATACTCTCCTTTCATAGGTTATAAGATTATTATATCATAAAGAAAACAAAAAGGTTCAACTAATTAGCACTCAATACGAATGAGTGCTAAAAATAAATCGTGTTACAATTATAATTGAGGTGAAACATGGATTACACAATAGCATTGAATGATTTGCGTGATGGCAAAATAAATGAAATTAAAATTAACCCAGAAAACTTTCCGGCGTTTCAAAAGGCATGGGCCTCATTTGCGTATCAAAACGCGATTCGAGGTATTGCACATGCTCATGGCCAGGTGACATATGTCCGTGCAAATTAGTATACGAAAAGCAAGTTTTTTATGCTACAATATTATAAGTTAAGTAAAAAATAATATTATTTTAAATGGCAATTAAAGGGGCAGTAACGTGGCATTTTCATTTGGACAACGCAATGTCGGTATTGATTTAGGTACCGCAAACACATATGTATATATTGAAGGTCGTGGCATCGTTTTGCGTGAGCCTTCAGTTGTCGCGCGTAACACTCAAACAAACGAAGTAGTTGCAGTTGGTTCAGAGGCAAAAGACATGTTAGGTCGTACGCCAGCTAGTATTGCAGCGATTCGTCCGATGCGTGATGGTGTTATTGCTGACTATGACACCACAGTTGCTATGATTCGTTATTATTTGCAAAAAGCCCTTGGCGGTCGTATTGGTAAGCCATACGTCACTATTGGTGTACCTTCGGGTGTGACAGCTGTTGAACGACGCGCCGTGATTGATGCAGCACGTGTTGCTGGTGCCCGTGATGCCTACGTCATTGAAGAACCCTTTGCAGCAGCAGTTGGTGCTGGATTGCCCGTCATGGATCCAACTGGTTCCATGGTTGTTGACATGGGTGGCGGTACAACAGATGTGGCTACAATTTCTCTTGGTGGCATTGTATCAAGCCGTTCAATTCGTATTGCTGGCGACAAGTTAGATGAAGCTATCGCCAATTTTGTCCGCAATAAATATAATGTCACCATTGGTGAACCAACTGCCGAGCGTTTAAAAATTGAAATTGGTGCTGCTTCGCTGGATTTGGCGAGAACTTTACCAAATGCAACGGTACGCGGTCGTGATTTATTGACAGGACTGCCAAAAACGATTGATGTAACGGCGGAAGATGTTGCTGCCGCTATTCAAGAGCCAGTACAAGAAATCGTTGCAGCTATTCGTGAAACATTAGAATCAACACAACCTGAACTTGCAGCTGATGTTATTGATCACGGTATGGTTTTGACTGGCGGTGGGGCTTTATTGCGTGACATGGATAAAATTATTCAGGAAGCGACCAAAGTACCTGTTTTAATTGCCAACGAGCCATTAGATGCCGTGGCTATTGGCACTGGAGAGGCATTAAAGTCAATTGATGTCATGCGACAAAGTTAATTTTAATTTTGTATTCTAGAGCGTGGCGCTTGCGCTACGCTTTTATATTTTCAGAAATAGACGTTATTTGCGATTAGTGGCATATACTGCTACTTCACGTTTTGGGGAAAAACATGAAAAAAATATTTTCATCACGTACAGTTGTCACATTAATTGTTGGCATTATTGTGATTGTTAGCTTAATAGCAGGATCTAACTGGTGGGCTAAGCGCACAAACACGCCCCCTTTTTTGCAACGGTTTGGGAATGATTTAGCTGGGGGTGTCAGTCGTGTTATCGCTGTTCCTACTACTGCAATTGGGCGGACAGCTAATAGTATCGGTAACTTGCTTGATACTTTTGAAGAAAATAAAGCTTTAAAAGCAAAAATAGACGCTTTTGCACAAGATAAAGTTAGACTTCAAACTGTGCAAGAAGAAAATAAATCTCTTAAAGAGCAGTTAAAGTTAAAAGCAACATTAACAGATTATAAAACAATATCTGCTGTGACAATCAGCCGTTCTCCAACTACTTGGCAGTCACAGCTTGTCATTAATCAAGGCTCAAACGCTGGCCTAAAAAAAGGTATGCCGGTTCTTGCGGGTGCTGGTATTATTGGCCGTATTAGTGAAGTTAATACGACTAATTCGAAAGTAGCCTTAATTTCTGATACGAGTTCTGATGCCAATCGGTTTGCTATCACAATTAAAGGTGACAATGGTGATGTTAACGGGATTGTGACAAGCTTTAATCGCGAAAAAAATCAACTGATCATGGGGCAGGTAACATCTGATAATAAAATTAAAAAAGGTGACTTAGTTGAGACATCTGGATTGGGTGGTGTTATCCCCGCTGGTTTGTACGTGGGGAAGGTTGCTAAAGTCAGTACTGATGATTATGGTTTGTCAAAGAAAATTTATATTGAACCGGCAGCTGACTTAGGTAACGTCACAACGGTGATGGTTGCAATTTCTCAGATTGGAGCAAATTAATGGCTTTTTGGCAGCTAACAAGATTACGTGTCATTTATCCTGTGTTGTTTGTACTTACCTTATTTATTGATGGCACTTTAATGTCAGGACTAGGTGGCATATTGACGCATTTTCCTTGGCATGTTTTACCGACCTTGACACTCGGATGGGCGTTTCTTGGTGTGCAATTTGATGTTGATAATGAATTGCCATTATGGTTTTACGTCACGCTCGTTGGTATTTTATTTGATATGTATTATACTGGTATTTTTGGTACTTATACATGTGCTTTCTTGGTGGCAGTTGCAGTTATGAAACAACTTCATCGTGTTTTAGACGAAAGGTTGCTCAGTGGCCTATTTCTCTATTTGGCTGGTTTAGTGGTGTATCTTTTTATTAGTTACTTGGCCGGTTTTATCATTGGGTTAGCTAATATTAGCTTGTTGACGTTCTTGATGTATGAAGTGTTGCCAACAGTATTCTTGAATGTGGGACTAGCAGCAGTAGTTTATTATCCGATTTGGTCTTTTTTTCAATTCTTACGTTGACAAATTAGAAAATCCTAGTATACTTAGAAACATATAATAAAACGTTGAGCGAAAGAGTAATTTTTCATAGTATGAAGAGAGTTTGCGGTTGGTGTGAGCAAGTAACTATGATTGATGAACCACATTCGCGAGTGAGTGATTGAATTGAGTAGGTCATGCCGGTGATGCCCGTTATTGCATACAGTCTTTGACTGATTGAGATGTTGACAGCGATGGTAACATGACCAAGAGGTGGTACCGCGATAAACGCCCTCTGAATACTAATTGTATTTGGAGGGTGTTTTTGTTTAGTGGTAGATTGACTGATTGAGAAGTTTTGTGTGAACAAAACTTAAATTTGGGGTGGCACCACGCATTAGCGTCCTCTTACAATGATGAAATCGTTGTAAGGGGGCGCTTTTCGTTTTATGATATATCAAAATTATAATTAATTTTTCAAAAGGAGTACAGGGCATGAGTTATTTAGCAACAATATTACCGAGTTTGTTATCAGGTTTGAAAATGACATTGGGGATTTTCTTTTTCACTATTATTGGATCAGTACCGCTGGGAATCATTGTATCTTTGGGATTGAAGTCACCATATTTCACTATTAGATGGTTGATTAATGGTTATATTTGGATTATGCGTGGGACACCATTATTGCTTCAGTTGATTTTTATCTACTATGGGCTAGGCATGATTGGTGTGACATTTCCTCGCTTTGAGGCAGCTATAATTGCTTTCATTATTAATTATGCAGCGTACTTGGCTGAAATATTCCGTGGCGGGTTACAGGCGATACCCGTTGGACAATATGATGCTGCTAAAGTGTTAGGATTTAACAAATTTCAGACATTTTTCAAAATCATTTTGCCACAAGTAATCAAAATTGTAGTACCGTCATTTGGTAATGAAGTGATTAATTTAGTTAAAGATACGTCACTTGTTTATGTTATTGGTCTAGGTGATATGCTTCGGGCCGGAAATATTGCTGCAAGTCGTGATGTGACATTAATGCCATACCTGTTAGTTGGTTTGATTTATTTATTAATGACTGCAATCGTGACGTTGCTATTACGTCGTAGTGAAAAAGTACTCAATACTTGGAGGTAACCCAATGTTAACCATTAAAAATTTGACCAAAATGTATGACCAAAATGTCATTTTCAAAAACCTAAATCTGACAGTAAAAGAGGGTGAAGTTCTCAGTATTGTTGGGCCATCTGGTATTGGTAAGACAACTTTGATTAAAATAATGGCGGGATTAGAACCTGCCAATAGTGGTGAAATTACCATTAACAATGAAGCAATTAGTATAGACGGTGAACGTTCAGATGCTAATATTGGACTCATTTTTCAAGATTTTAATCTGTTTCCTAATTTTACAGTAATGGATAACATTACTTTGGCACCTATTAATGTCAATAAAGTGCCAGCTGAAAAAGCTAAAGAACAAGCGCTATCACTTCTAGAGTCACTGGGTATGGCGGACAAAGCTGATTTATATCCATATCAACTCTCAGGTGGTCAAAAGCAACGTGTGGCAATTGCGAGGGCATTAGCCATGAGCCCTAAAATATTGGCTTACGATGAGCCAACAAGTGGTCTGGATGAATCTTCCACTAAACAGGTTGCCGAAGTTGTGAAAACATTAAAATCTCGTGGTGTAACACAAGTTATTATTACCCATGATCAATTTTTTGCAGAGATAGTTTCTGATCGTATTTTTGATTTTGCTAAGGAGGTGGTACGTTAATGCCAAGTCTGAAAAAGAAAATTATTGTCAATAGTATTGTTGGACTAGTATTTTTTGCCATTCTTATATGGGCGGGGCTCGCGTTATCACGACCAACTCAAACGAAGACGAGTGATAATCAAACGACCATACAGACCGACGAGTGGTCAAGAATCAAAAAATCTAAGCAAATTACAATTGGTTTAGATGATACGTTTGTACCTATGGGTTTTCGTGATAAAAATGGTAAACTAGTTGGATTTGATGTTGATCTGGCAAATGCTGTTTTCAAAAGTATGGGCATAAAAGTTAAATGGCAGCCAATCGACTGGTCAATGAAGGAAACAGAATTGAACACTGGCAACATTGACGCAATCTGGAACGGTTATACTATTACGGCCGCTAGAAAGAAACAAGTGGCATTTTCCACACCATATCACAAGGCAACACAAGTTTTGGTAACGTTGAAAAAAAATAATATTAACAGTTTTGCTGATATGAAAGACAAGGTTTTGGGTGATCAGACTGCGTCAAGTGGTGATGAAGGATTTAATAAATATCCAAAGGTATTAAAACAGTATGTCAAGGATAATACTGTTGTAGGTTATGACACATTTGACAAAGCATTCAATGATTTGAACGCTGGACGGATTGATGGTCTTTTGATTGACGAAGACTATGCGCGTTATTATGTGGCACATCAGTCTAATCCTAATGATTATACGGTGACCGTTGGCGATTTTCCAACTGACCACACAGGTGTCGGATTCCGAAAATCAGACAAGTCGCTTCGAAAGGCTGTCAATAAAGAATTAGCCATTTTTGAAAAGGATGGTCGTTTACAGAAGTTAAGTACGAAGTGGTTTGGAAAGTAGTTAAAATCATGAAGGCGCCCAATTGGCGCCTTTTTTTGTGTTAAAATATGATTATGCCTAAACCAGTTTAATGGGGGAGATATGCTTAGAGATTCATTTTGGATAATTATAATTTTAACCTTAGTCGTCAATACGGTCGTGGCATTTATTACCGTTTTTCGCCAAAAGCGAGATATTGCGACGATTTGGGCATGGATGTTAGTGTTGCTTTTTCTACCAGTAATTGGATTTGCTATTTTTTTCTTGGCGGGCAGTCGTATCTCTAGCAAAAAAATTTTTCGTTTAAGGACACAAGAGCAGCGAGGTCTTGAACAAATTGCGATTAACCAACGTCATCAATTGGCTGATATCGAAACATTATTACCTATTCCTGAAAGTGCAAGTGAGCTATTGGGTCTATTTTTGACTTCTGACAAATCTGTACTAACACGTGGTAACAAGATTACGATATTCACCGATGGTGAGAGTAAGTTTGAAGCTTTATTTGACGATATACGTGTGGCAAAGGAACATATTCATTTAGAATACTTTACGATCTATGATGATACCATAGGTAACCAGTTAATTGATTTGTTAACCCAAAAGGCCAGTGAAGGCGTTGAAGTGAGAGTCATTTTTGATCAGTTTGGTTCTCATGGGCAACACGTCGATATGTACAAACGTTTACGGGCTGCTGGCGGTGTAGCTGTACCCTTTTTGATGCGTCGTTTTCAAGTTCTGACTTTGCGTTTTAATTTTCGAAATCACAGAAAAATTGCAATTATAGATGGCAAAATTGGCTATATTGGTGGTTTCAATGTTGGGGATCAATATTTAGGAAAATTCAAAAAGTTTGGCAATTGGCGTGACACACATACTAGAATTTCTGGTGATGCGGTGTTATCACTACAAAGTCGCTTTTTAATGGATTGGAATGCCACAGCTGAAGGGAAAGAAATATTGACACAAACGACAGCATACTTTCCTGAAAATTTTTCATTACCGGGCAAGTCTATGATTCAGATTGTTTCAAGTGGACCTGACAATGATATGAAACAAATTAAGCAAGGATTTATGCGAATGTTTGCTTCTGCACGCAAAAAAATTATGATCCAAACGCCTTACTTTATTCCTGATTCACCAGTTCTAGAAACATTGGAAATTGCTATTTTGTCAGGCGTTGAGGTTTGCCTGATGATTCCAAGTATGCCGGATCATCCGTTAGTTTATCGGGCAACTCAGTATTATGCAAAAGAATTAATTGACTTGGGGGCGACGGTTTATCGTTATGATGGTGGATTTCTTCATAGCAAAGTGGTGATGATTGATAATGAGGTGGCCACAGTGGGGTCTGCTAACATGGATATTCGTTCGTTTTCACTTAATTTTGAAGCTAATGCATTCATTTATGATCCAGAATTTGCGGTTCAATTAGAGGAACTCTTTTTAAAGGATATTGAGGAATCGACACTTTTGACAGCTGATTATTTTGAGCAACAATCTGTCTGGATGAAATTCAAGCAAAAGTTTAGTCGACTATTCTCACCAATACTATGAAAAAATATAGAATCAATTCAGGGGTAAATTTAGTTATTTTACCTACCACACAATTTAAAACATTACATATTGCTGTTGATTTTGTGGCGCCTGCATTAACATCTAATATCAGTGCTAGATCGCTTTTGTCTTACCTTATGGCAGTCAGTGCGCGACGATACCCCACACAACAAGACGTGGCGCAAAAAACAATTGATTTATACGGGGCGCAATATCAAACCGATGTGTATCGCTTTGGTCAAACACATCATTTGCGAGTGACGATGCAATTACCAGCTCCTGATTATGTCAGTGATGGTAGCAATTTGTTAGTCAGTGCGTTTGATTTCTTAAAAGATATGATGTTTGATCCACTTGTGAGTGAGCAAAAGTTTGATGATGACGTCTTTGCAAAGGAAAAGCAAAGTCTAATTAATGAATTAGAAAGCATTAGTGATGACAAATCACGTTATGCAATCAGCCAATTACGTAATATCACGTATGATGTGCCAAATTTGCAATCGTCATCGGCGGGTGATATTGATTTGGTTAAAAATTTGACATCTGAGTCAGTGTATACTGCTTACAAGAATATGATCACTAATGATCTTGTAAATATTGTTGTTTTAGGTGATGTCAACGATAGTGAAGTCGCTTCACTAGTCAGCGGCTGGTCAGTCCCAGCGAGAAGGCTACCGTTTTTACAACCATTTTATCGTCAGGCGTTACGCCCAGCCACTGTCGAAAAAGAAAAACATCTTCAAGACATTAACCAAGCAATGTTGACATTAGCGATGCATCTGAATGTGCCACCGTTGGATAAGCAAAGATTTGCTGCTATGGTGATGAATGCTTTGCTAGGGGGTTCGCCTTTGTCGAAATTATTTATGAATGTACGTGAAAAGGCCTCATTAGCATACAGCATTTATTCAAAATGGCAGTACGACACTGGTTTTTTATTAATTGCAGCTGGATTGGATGCTGACAAGGTGGCACAAACAGAGAAAATGATTCATCAAGAAATTTTGGCTATCCAAAACGGTGATTTTGACGAGAAAGTGGTAGCCTCAATTAAAAAAAGTTTGATAAATGATTATCTTAGTCAGCAAGATTCACCTAATAGCCAAATAGAAATCGCTTTCTCACGTTTGTTGACTGGTAGCGAGACCAGTGAAGTTGAATGGATTAAGCAAGTACAAGCGGTTAAGTCAAATGACATTGCGCTTGTAGCACAAAAGCTTCAGATACAAAGCAGATTCATATTGTTGCCTAAGGAATAGCATGCTAGAAAAGTATTACAAACAACTAAAAGAAAAAGTATTAACCGAGACTATGCCGGATGGTTTAAAAGTGGTAATGGTGGAAAAACCGGATTATCATAAGACGTTTGCTGTTTTGACGACCGACTATGGATCACTCGATGAAAAATATCAAGTAGGGCAAGGTTCACCCAAAAAAATTCCAGCTGGAACTGCTCATTTTTTGGAGCATAAACTTTTTGAAAAAGAAAATGAAGATGCGTTTACACGTTTTGGTCAATTAGGTGCTGACGCTAATGCCTTTACAAATGCATATCAAACCAGCTATTTATTTTCTACGACGCAACATGTTGTACCCGCACTCCGGCATCTTTTGCAATTTGTCCAGACACCTTATTTTAGCGATAAAACTGTTGCAAAGGAACAGGGTATTATCGGGCAAGAAATTCAAATGTACGAAGATGATCCGAATTGGGCCGTTTATATGGGCATTTTGTCTATGATGTATCCAGAATCGCCAATGGCGCATGATATAGCCGGCACACAGCAATCTATTGCGACGATTACACCAGAATTACTGTATGATATTCACCATGCCTTTTATCAACCGAGCCAACTCACACTGCAAGTAATTGGCCATTTTGATAAGCTTGAAGTTTTAGAAACAATTAGTCAAACACAACAGCTTTTTTCAGGCAACTCTTCATCAGTCACACGCTTGACGCCAAATCTTCAACCAGCGGTTAATCTGTCTGATACACGTCAGTTTAATATTTCACGGCCCAAGGTTGCGTTTGGTATTCGCATTAATGGCAAGCCGTTGCGTGGTACAATCGTCACTAAACGTACTTTAGCGGTTGATCTAATGTTGGATTTACTCTTTGGTGAGCAGACGGATTGGTATCAAAAGTTGTATAATAAAGGTATTATTGATTCAGAATTTGACACATCTTTTGATTTAATACGTGAATATCAATTTATTAGTATCTTTGCGGAAACGACAGCTTATCAGGCGTTAGAAAAGGCAATTCAAACGCAAATTAATCAATATCGCAGCGCGTTGAAAAATCAAGCCCATAATTTTGAACAACTTAAACGAGCAACCATTGGTGAAGGTATACAACGTCTAAATTCACTTGAAAACATTGCACTTCGAGGAGATGATGCCTTGTCTGGGGCTAATCTTTTTGATAAGATAGAGTTGTTACAAGATTTAACATTTGATGACATTCTTGTAACAGCCGATATAATTTTTCAGGGTGCTGTACTGCAACGTTTTGTGTTGCAAAAATAGGTTTTAGGACATTTATGAGTGAAACATTAACAAATCAAATTGGTGAACAATTAAAAGCTGCTCGCCAATCTAAAAATTTATCATTGGATGATATTCAGAATATCACCAAGATTCAACGTCGTTATTTGGTTGCGATTGAGGAAAATAATCTCAGCGTTCTACCGGGTGATTTTTATGTGCGTGCTTTTATTCGTCAATATGCTTTAGCTGTTGGTTTACACCCAGATGAGGTTTTGGGAGAAAAACCACCAGTGTCGATTTCACGTAGTAGTGATTTGAGTCGCGCGCACCAAGATGATGATGGTATTATGCGCGCTGGTATTGATCATACAATGACGGCCAAGTCAAGACTGTCCAATTTTATGCCGACAATCTGGATTGGTTTGTTGATTGTGATTGCATTGGCAGTGATTTGGTTTGTTTTGACTCATGTTGGTACTAGTACATCACAAAATAGTGATAGTGGGAATGTTTCAGTTTCGTCTTCGGCTGTACCGAAATCTTCGTCAAATGCTACATCATCAAAAAAATCAAGTTCTTCGTCCTCTGCTTCCTCTTCCAGCAAGAAAAAGTTGGATTTAAGCTCTCCCGAAACAAATACAAGTCTACAAACAACCATTTTTAATTTGTCTAACGAGAGCACAAAAAAGCATACTGTTGTGATTAAGGCACAGAGTACCGGAACAACTGTTAAGGTTAGTGATGGCAATAGCAATATATTATTAAATGAGACAGTTTCGGCTGGTAATGATAAAACAGTAGAGATTCCATCTGGTACAACTTCTTTCAATGTACAATTTACTAATGTTAGCAACGCAACTTTAACTGTGGACGGTGAAACTGTGCCAGTGGATGGTGCTACTACTGCCTTTTGGAATGTTTTATTTAATCTAAATAAATAGAAGGATTTTTCATGAATTTACCTAATAAATTAACAGTTTTTCGTATTATTTTAATTCCAATTTTTATCTTGTTATTAACATTGCCGTTGGATTGGGGAAATGTGAAATTGGCGGGTACTACAGTGCCCACCACATGGTTAATTGCAGCAATTGTATTTGCAATTGCTGCAATCACGGATTTTCTAGATGGCAAAATTGCACGCAGTCAGCACTTAGTAACCAATTTTGGCAAGTTTGCAGATCCGTTGGCGGACAAACTGTTGGTAATGACAGCATTGATTTTTCTAACCAGCTTTGGCGTTGTACCGGCATGGATGACAGCAGTTATTGTGATTCGCGAACTGGCTATTACTGGTTTAAGGACATTAATTGTTGAAAATAATGGTCAAGTGTTGGCAGCGCAAATGCCCGGCAAAATAAAAACATTTTCTCAAATGTTTGCTATTTTCTTTTTGTATATTCACAATGCACCGTTTGCCACAATTGGCTTTCCAATTGGAGACATCTTATTGTGGGTAGCGGTAATATTTACGATATATTCTGGATTAGACTACTTTTGGCAAAATAGAGTTGTTTTCTCAGATGGTTTATAGTACGTTTTCAAAGCGCTTGAAGCGCTTTTTTCGTATAACAAAGTATGAACAAAAGATAACGAACAAATGTTCGAAAAAGACTTGCTTTTGATTCTAGAAACAGTTACACTAATCAAGTAAGATAAAAGGAGTTTGCCGCATGGTAACAAAAAAGACGACAAAAAAAGATGACAAAGCTAAAAAGGATGGCCGTCAGGCTGCATTAAATGAAGCGCTAAAAAAAATTGAAAAAAATTTTGGTAAGGGCTCAGTGATGACTTTAGGAGACAATGCGCTGACGCAAGTGGAAACAATTCCTTCCGGATCTGTTAAGTTAGATATCGCGTTGGGAGTTGGTGGATATCCTAAGGGTCGTATTATTGAGGTTTATGGACCAGAATCTTCTGGAAAAACGACGATTGCGCTACATGCTGTTGCTGAGGTGCAAAAGCAGGGAGGCACAGCAGCGTATATTGACGCTGAAAATGCCTTGGATGTCAAGTATGCAGAGGCTTTAGGCGTTAAAAAAGATGAGCTATTGCTTTCTCAGCCTGACACGGGTGAACAAGGTCTAGAAATTGCTGATGCATTAGTTCAATCTGGTGCGGTTGATATGATTGTGATTGATTCTGTTGCTGCGCTAGTCCCTAGAGCCGAAATTGAAGGTGAAATGGGTGACGCACACGTCGGTCTTCAGGCACGTTTAATGAGTCAGGCATTAAGAAAACTTGCTGGTACGCTAAATCGTACAGGGACCATTGCTATATTTATTAACCAAATTAGAGAAAAGGTCGGGGTAATGTTTGGTAACCCTGAAACGACACCTGGTGGTCGCGCACTCAAGTTTTATTCAACGGTTCGTCTAGAGGTTCGTCGCTCGACACAAATTAAAGATGGTACTGATGTGACTGGTAATTTAACGAAAGTTAAAGTTGTAAAAAATAAGGTTGCGCCGCCGTTTAAGGTAGCAGAAGTAGATATTATGTATGGTAAGGGAATTTCACAGACTGGTGAAATTTTAGACTTAGCAGTTGATCAGGATATTGTTGATAAAGCTGGTGCTTGGTATGCATATGAGGGCGAACGAATTGGTCAAGGTCGAGAAAAAGCTAAGGATTACCTTGATGATCCTGATCACGCTGATTTGAGACAAGAACTTTATGTTAAGGTTCGGCAAGCGTACGGTATTAATAATGATGGCGACAATGTTTCTACAACCTCAGATGTGCCTGAAGAAAAGGATGGTGCGGTTAGTCAAACTGCAGACTTGGATTTGGGCATTGATGATGATCTAACAGATGAACCAATTGTATAAGTTATGTAAACATTTCGGAAAAACGCTAGGGCGTTTTTCTTTTTTTTGTTACAATGCAGATAATAGATTCCTTGGAGATTAACATGACTAAAATATTGGTTGTCGATGATGAAGTAGCAATTTCAACGCTGTTACAATATAATTTGGAACAAAACGGGTACGAGGTTACAACAGCAGGAGATGGTAACTCAGCTTATCAATTAGCAAAATCAGAACAATTTGATGCAATTTTACTAGATTTGATGTTACCAAACATAGATGGCATGACGGTTTTAAAACAAATTCGTCAGGATAAAATCACAACACCGGTAATTTTAGTGACAGCTAAAGGAGACGAATTTGACCGTGTCTTTGGTTTGGAGCTTGGAGCAGATGATTATATTACCAAGCCTTTTAGCCCGAGAGAAGTGATTGCCAGATTAAAAGCGGTTTTACGTCGCTCACAAACACCCATAGTTCAGTCAGAAGAAACAGTGATTACGATTCAAGATTTGAATATCAACGATGGTAAAAAGATTGTTACTAAGGCTGGTCAGAGTGTTGCATTGACGCCACGTGAATATGATTTATTATTGTATTTCGCCCAACGATTGGGCCGTGTGATTGATCGAGAAACTATTTTGACTGCAGTTTGGGGTTATGAGTATACCGGTGAAAGTCGCATGGTTGATATGCACATTAGTAATTTACGCGAAAAAATAGAAACAAATCCCAAATCACCAGAAATATTGAAAACGGTTCGCGGATTTGGCTATACAATGATTAATTGACGGCCAAAGGCCGTTTTTTTGTGTAAACCTTTCTTTACAATTATTTACAGAAACACGACGAAAATGGGTCGTGATTCATAACAATAACACCGTATTATATAACTTGTAAACAAGGAGCGGCCCCCAAGAGCCTCTACTACGACCTTGTTTCATTACATAATCCAAAGGGAGAAGTACATCATGAACAAAAAAGTTGCAGGTATTATCGGAGGAATCGTTGTCATTGCGGCAGGGATTGCGTTGTATACCTCTGCTAATAACAAGTCAAGTGACAGTAAATCATCATCAACGTCATCGACGAAGGTTAGTGGTAAAGTGCTATCTTTGGGATCAACTGCTTTGCAGCCATTGGCAGAACAAGTTGCTTCCTCATTCCAAGATAAAAACCCAGATGTTACAGTAACAGTTCAAGGTGGTGGTTCAGGTGCTGGTCTTAGCCAAGTATCTGATGGGTCAGCGCAAATTGGTAATTCCGATGTTTTCGCTGAAGAAAAAGAAGGCGTTGACGCTAGCAAATTAGTTGATCACAAGGTTGCTGTTGTGGGTATTGCACCTGTTGTCAATAGCGATGTCCAAATTAGCAACATTTCTAAGACGCAATTACGTGAGATTTTCACCGGTAAAATAACTAACTGGAAAGACGTTGGCGGAAAAGATGAAAAGATTGTTGTGATTAACCGTGCAACAGGGTCAGGTACTCGTGCTGTATTTGAGAAAAATATCTTAGATGGTCAAAATGCAGTGCAAGCAACTGAGCAAGATTCAAATGGTACTGTTCAAAAAATTGTTAAAACTACACCCGGTGCTATTTCATATCTAGCTTTTGCCTACCTAGATGCTGATGGTATCAAGGCGCTTAACTTGGATAACGTTAAGCCAAGTAAAGCTAATGTTGAAGACAATTCATGGCCAATCTGGGCATATGAACACATGTATACAAAGGGTAAGGCAACTGGTGCCACTAAGGCATTCTTGGATTACTTCTCAACAAAATCAGTTCAAAAGACGATTGTGCCAAAGTTGGGTTATATTGGTTTGACAGATATGAAAGTAACACGTGATTCAAGTGGAAAAGTCACTGACAAATAATTAAATGATAGCAGTTATTCAAAACAGGGTAATACCTGTTTTTTTTGTTAATCAAATTAGTGCTGATTTTTGTAACGAAGATGATATGATAAACGTATGAAAAATAAATTTGAAAAATTCATTATTATTTTGGGTTTAAACTTGATTTTACTGATCTCCTTAACTCAAATTGTGTCATTGACAAGGCAGACTTTAACAGCCTTAATTTTTATCGTGATTTTGATTTCAATTATTGAAGCTTGGCTTTCTCAACTGTGGGAAATGAGTGATGCAACTGAACTAGCTGTCATGAAGAAGCGGATGGAAGACACGTTGGCTGGCGAGACACCGAGGGGGGTATTAGCATCACCTGAATCACCTTATTACGATTTACTGCAATCTTTTAATGCATTACAGACGTATGTTCGGCACTCTCAATATGATAATAAACGTGATGTTGGCAACTACCAGACGTTACTCACTAGTTTACCTGTTGGCGTGATAAATGTTGATCGACATCATACGATTGATGTTTTTAATCAAAAAGCTGCTGATCTGTTGGGGGTTTCTTTACCAAAATTACCCATTTCAGAAAATTTGATAATTCGTCAATTTACATTGTCTGAGTTAATTAGCCAAACTTTTAATACACAATCAAAGCAACAATCAATTCTAAACCTAACAATCAATGGTGAAACGCGGCAATACGATGCTAGCACACTATATCATCAATCTGGCGCTGAGGGTGAAGTCATGATTATGCTTTACGATTTGACGAGTGTTTTGCAAATTGAGCGCATGCAGGCTGACTTTTTGGCCAATGCCTCGCATGAATTTAAAACACCGTTGACTGCGATTACAGGATTTGTTGAAACATTACAAGGACCCGCGGGTGACGATCCAAAAACACGTGCTCAATTTTTGACCATCGTAGCAAATGAGTCACAACGCCTCTCTGATTTAGTAAATGATATTTTGTCGCTGTCGCGTCTTAAACATAAAGCAGATGGGGAAGTTTCAATTATTAAAGTGTCTGAAATCGTCAATCAGCAGATTCAAAAAATTAATAGTCAACGTGTCACAATTCACAATGATGTGGAGGATCAGTTTGAAGTTGTCGGTGTTGCAGAGGATGCAACAACGATTATTCAAAATTTATTGACCAATGCCGTCAAGTACAATGTTGAAAATGGCGAAGTATGGGTTTCGGCTAAAAAAGATAACTCACAGTGGTCTTTGAATGTTCGCGATTCAGGCATTGGTATTCCTTTGAGTCAACAATCACGTATTTTTGAACGATTTTACCGAGGAGATGAGTCTAGACAACGTAAAATTGCTAGTGGAACCGGTTTAGGATTAGCAATTGTTAATGAAATTGTGACAAAACATAATGGTCGTCTGCAAGTCAAATCCCAAGTAGGTGTTGGTACGAGTATTACATTGACATTGCCTTTGTAAAGAAGATATCGTGAAAATCTTCTTTTTTTGTATCTAAAAAATTATAGGAAGCATAAATAGCGACGGTAATCCGAAAAAGGGAACAAACAGCCTCAATAATTCGATTTTCTTTACACAAACTTTACAAAAAGGCGTTCTGATTTTTACACAAGTTTAAGATAATTAAAACGTAGTAGTAAATCTTGGGAGGCATTAACATGTCGAAATCACATCGCGGCGCGGTTATATCTTCAATCGTTGTCGTGGCTATTGTTGCAGCACTTGGAACGGCCTATGCCACACGTGACAAAAGCGCATCTGGCACTTCAATCACGGCTGTTGGATCAACTGCACTTCAACCATTGGTTGAAGCGGCGGGCGAAGAATATGCTAAAGAAAATCTTGGTACATTTATTAACGTTCAAGGTGGCGGTACGGGAACAGGGCTCAGCCAAGTTTCACAAGGCGCCGTAGATTTAGGCAATTCAGATGTGTTTGCTGAAGAAAAAGAAGGCATTAAAGCCAGTCAGTTAGTAGATCATCGAGTTGCTGTTGTGGGTATTGCACCTTTGTTAAATAAAGACAACGGTGTTAAAAACCTATCCACAGCGCAATTAAAAGCTATTTTTACAGGTAAAATAACGAACTGGCAAGAAGTGGGTGGTAAAAACCTTGACATTGTCATTATCAATCGTGCAACTGGTTCTGGTACAAGGGCGACTTTTGAAAAATGGGCCTTAGATGGTGCTGAAAGTATTTCAGCTCAGGAGCAAGACTCATCAGGTATGGTACGCTCAATTGTGGCGACAACGCCAGGCGCAATTTCTTATGCTGCTTTTGGTTACATCGACTCGTCTGTTGTGGCTGCTAGTGTTAACGGCATAAAACCTAATAATCAAAATGTTGCCACTGGCAAATACGCCATTTGGTCATATGAGCATGTTTACACTAAGGGGAGACCCAATGCTCAAGTTGGTAAATTTTTAAAGTATCTCACATCAACAAAAATTCAATCTACTTTAGTGCCAAAGTTGGGCTATATTTCAATTCATGACATGAAAATTAGTCGTAGTGTTAATGGTCAAGTGGTTGAAAAATAAACGTGTTCGTTGTTGACGCTAATTGGCGCAACAACACTCACCGTGGAGAAAACATGGATAATATCACAAAAAAACTAATGCAACGCTCTGAATCAACTCGAAAAGATACTATTGGTCGTGCAATCAGCATGACAGCATTGATCTTGATTGCAATCGTTGTTGTTTCAATTTTCGTTTTTGTTTTGAGTCGTGGCTTGTCAACTTTTTATAAAGATGGTGTCAATGTGAAAGATTTCTTATTTGGCACAACATGGAATCCTTCTGTAACTGATCCCGCAACAAAAAAGCCTTATATTGGCGCTTTGCCAATGATTTTGGGCTCGTTTTTAGTAACATTCTTGGCTGCCATTGTCGCAACACCATTTGCAATTGGTACTGCTTTGTTCATGACTGAAATTGCACAAAAGCGCGGCGCCAAAATTATGCAACCTATTGTCGAATTGTTGGTTGGTATTCCATCAGTTGTTTATGGGTTTATTGGTTTAACAGTTGTTGTACCAGTTATAAGAACAATTGCTGGCGGTTCAGGATTTGGTATTTTATCAGGTACAATTGTACTTTTCGTTATGATTTTGCCCACTATTACTTCGATGACCGTCGACACATTAAAATCTGTGCCACGCCATTATCGCGAGTCTGCTCTAGCAATTGGTGCTACGCGTTGGCAAATGATTTACAAGGTTGTTTTGCGCGCCGCAACACCTGGTATCCTAACAGCAATTGTGTTTGGAATGGCTCGAGCGTTCGGTGAAGCTTTGGCGGTCCAAATGGTCATTGGAAACGCAGCGTTGATGCCACATAGTTTGACGACTCCTGCCTCAACATTAACTTCTGTCTTGACGATGGGAATTGGTAATACTGTCATGGGATCATTACAGAATGATGTATTATGGACGTTGGCAATGATTTTGTTAATCATGTCATTGGTATTTAACTTAATTGTGCGTGCAATTGGACGTAGAGGAGCGATGAAGTAATGAAAGCAAAAACTGCTGATAAGATAGCTACTGGTTTTATTTACGCCATTTCTGGTATTGTCGCATTAATTTTGTTTGCGATGCTGTCGTTTATCCTTGTAAGAGGTGTACCACATCTTTCATGGCACTTTCTAACCTCACCTGCCCGAGCTTTTGAGGCGGGTGGCGGTGTTGGGGTACAACTCTTCAACTCATTTTATTTATTGATTTTGGCTATGGTAATTAGCTTCCCAATCGCATTGGGTGCAGCAATTTACTTAAATGAATATGCTAAGAAAAATTATTTTACAGCGATTGTCCGCACGGCAATTGAAATTCTAAGTTCATTACCATCTGTTGTTGTTGGTTTGTTTGGATTCCTGTTGTTTGTTGTTCAATTTAAATTAGGATTTTCGATTTTGTCTGGTGCCATTGCGCTAACTTTGTTCAACTTACCATTGCTGACACGTTCGATTGAGACGAGTTTGGCGCAAATTCCAGATTTACAACGTGAAGCAGGATCTGCATTGGGATTATCACGTTGGGAAACAGTCTTACACGTGATTTTACCCGCGGCTGTGCCTTCAATTGTAACAGGAGTTGTTTTGTCAGCCGGGCGTGTGTTTGGTGAAGCTGCCGCACTAATCTACACAGCTGGACAATCTGCACCAGCTTTGAACTTTGGTGATTGGAATCCGTTTAATATTTCCAGTCCCTTGAACCCAATGCGCCCAGCAGAAACTTTAGCGGTTCATATTTGGAAAATTAATTCTGAAGGCATTATGCCCGATGTCAACGCTGTATCTGCTGGTGCATCAGCAGTATTAATTATTGTTGTATTACTGTTCAACTTTAGTGCTCGTAAATTAGGTATGAAGTTGTATAAGAAATTAACTAGTTCGTGAGGCGACTATGACAAATCCTAACTTTGAATTTAAACCTGCCAGCGATTTTATTAGAGAAGACGCTCCTGAACGTTATATCTATAATATGGACGCTGACAAGCATGAAATTGCGATTTCTACGCATGATTTGCAAGTGTTTTACGGGGATAATCTTGCTCTGAGCGAAGGTGATTTGGAATTTGAGCGTTATAAGATTACCAGCCTTATTGGTGCATCTGGTTCTGGTAAATCAACATTTTTAAGATCTTTGAACCGTATGAATGATGATGTTGCCACCGTTAATGGTCAAATTATGTATCGTGGTGTTGACATTAACACTAAGAATATTGATGTTTATGAGATGCGCCGCCATATTGGCATGGTTTTTCAACGGCCTAATCCGTTTGCAAAATCAATCTATGACAACATTACTTTTGCGTTAACGCAGCGCGGCAACTACACAAAAGAACAGTTGGACGAAATAGTTGAAACCAGTTTAAAACAAGCAGCATTGTGGGATCAGGTTAAAGATGAATTAAATAAATCAGCTTTAGCTTTGTCCGGTGGGCAGGCACAAAGATTAGTTATTGCACGTGCTTTGGCACTGAAACCCGATATTCTTTTGTTGGATGAACCTTCAAGTGCATTGGATCCAATTTCTTCAGCTCAGGTCGAAGACACGCTGATTGAATTAAAGAATCAATACACAATCATCATTGTGACACATAACATGCAACAGGCTGCCCGTATTAGTGATTACACGGCTTTCTTCCATTTAGGTAAGGTCATTGAGTATGATTTGACGCGTAAAATATTTACAAGACCTAAAGTCGCTTTGACAAATGATTATATATCAGGTAATTTCGGATGACAGACAAACAAGAAAAAACAATTTTATCGACACGTGATGTTCGTCTTTGGTATGGTCAAAAAGAAGCCTTGCATGGTATTGACTTGGACTTTCCAAACAAGGGTATCACAGCTCTAATTGGTCCTTCTGGTTCAGGAAAAACCACATATTTACGCGCATTAAATCGGATGCACGATTTGGAAGATGGTGTGACTGTAACAGGTTCATTTAATTTTAATGGTACTGATATATATGCACCAACGACTGATACAGTTGATTTGCGTAAGCAAATTGGTATGGTTTTCCAGCAACCAAATCCATTTCCATTTTCAATCTATGAAAACGTTATTTTTGGATTGCGTTTAGATGGTGTTAAAGATAAAGCGATATTGGATGAAGCAGTGGAACGTTCACTAAAGCAAGCTTCAGTTTGGGATGAAGTTAAAGATGACTTGCACAAATCAGCATTAGGCTTATCCGGTGGTCAACAGCAGCGTGTCTCAATTGCGCGTGTATTGGCAATGTCACCAGATTTGCTTTTACTTGATGAACCCACTTCAGCACTTGATCCCATTTCGAGTCGTAATATCGAGGAGACATTGTTGAAATTAAGAGAAGATTATGCCATGATTATTGTGACACATTCAATGTCACAAGCTTCAAGAATTTCTGATCGTACCGCTTTCTTCTTGAGTGGTGATCTGATTGAAGTTGATCAGACGAAGCACATTTTTCTTAATCCCCAAAAGCAAGAAACACAAGATTATGTTTCTGGACGTTTTGGTTAGTTGAAACCAAAAGTCATATTGCAAGACCACATTACACAAAGTCATGGAGGAGTTTGTTATGCGTCGATTATTTGATGAAGAATTAGCAGATTTAGATAGCTCATTTACTGAAATGGGTATGCTAGTGTCTCAAACTATTCAAAAAGCTGTTCAGTCATTTGTGGATCATGACCGCGAGGGTGCGCGTCAAATTTTAGAAAATGATCATCAAATCAATGAACGAGAAGCTGCCATTGAAAAGAAAACGTTTGAGATGATTGCACTATATCAACCTGTGACCACAGATTTGCGTGAAATTGTCACAATTTTAAAGGCTGTTTCAGTTTTGGAACGAATGGGAGATCAGGCGCGCAATATTGCTAACTCAACTATTCGTGTTAAAGGGACAAAGCATATTGCTAGCATTGAGCAAGAACTTGGTGTTATAGGTGAAATGGTAGCTAACATGGTTTCTCAGGTTATGGAATACTATGTTAAAAATGACGCCCTTGGCGCTGAATCAATAGCTGAAGCTAACCATAAGTTGTCACAAAGTGCTGCTAAAGTCAGAACCGATTCAGTAAACGGTATGAAAGAAAATGCTGATTTAGTTGATTCAGCGGCTGATTATTTGGTGATTGCTGGCTATTTGAAGCGTATTGGTGATTACACAACCGATATTGCGGAATGGATTGTCTACAAGCGCACTGGTAAGATTATCGAATTGAATCCAGGTTACAATTTCTTTATTTAACAGTCAAGCGTCTGTAAGGCGCTTTTTTTTATAGTCTACATTTGGTATAATTGTTATGTGAAAGTGTTATTGTATCAATATAGTAACCGTTTTCATAGAAAATCTTACGGGGGTTTCGATGCGCTTTATTGTTCGATTAGCAACAAACATGTTGAGTTTTTTGGTTTTATCAATGATATTCACTTCTGGATTTCGAGTTGATAATTGGGTTTCGGCATTGTTTGCAGCGTTTGTATTATCAATACTAAACGCTATCATTAAGCCAATTCTGACAGTTCTAACGTTACCGTTAACTATTATAACGTTTGGTTTTTTTGCCATCGTTGTTAACGCGTTCCTCCTTGAAATAACGGCTGATGTTGTTGGTGGATTCGAATTTACCAGTTTCGGTTGGGCAATGTTGATTGCTTTCACCTTATCAATTATCAACACAATTTTAACCAATGATTTGCATGTGCAAGTAGAAAGAAATTAAAATGGCACAAAATTCAGTAACAGTAGAACAATTAGTGGCTAACACGCGTCTTAAAATTGTTGCAGGTGAGCAATTTCTTGACAGAGAAATCACGACGGCGGACATTTCACGTCCTGGACTGGAAATGACTGGTTATTTCAACTATTACGCACCAGAGCGTGTTCAGTTGTTAGGAATTACAGAAACTTCCTTTTCAGAACGTATGAATCATGACGAATTGTTGATGGTGTATCGACGAATGGCTGATACGACAACACCAGCGTTTGTTGTGTCAACTGGTTTACCGATTAGTGACGAGTTGAAACAAGCGGCACAAGAAGCACATATCCCGATTTTAACTTCAACGCTAACATCATCTCGTATTTTATCAAATATGACTTACTATCTTGGCGGACAATTAGCCCCACGAGAAAATGTCCACGGTGTTTTGATTGATGTCCATGGTCTTGGTGTATTGATTACAGGTGATGCCGGTATAGGAAAAACTGAATCTGCACTTGAGTTAATTCAACAAGGTAAAGCAAGGTTGGTGGCTGATGATCGTGTTGATATTTATCAAGAAGATGAAGAGCGCCTAATTGGTGAACCAAATGGTGTTTTACGAAACATGATGGAAGTTCGTGGCGTAGGCATCATTGATGTGCAACAAGTTTATGGTGCCGTATCTGTTCGGTCACATGCTACCATCGCTCTGAATATTCATCTTTCAAATGGTAAAATTGGTGAAGCCAATTTTGATCGATTAGGAAATGATAATGATTCATTAGAAATTATGGGTGTTCAAATCAAGCGTATGGTGGTGCCAGTGACGCCAGGACGTAACACAGCTAGTGTAATTGATGCAGCTGCTGTTAAATTTAGAACCGCAAATATGGGCATTGACGCGTTACAAACATTAGAACAACGTATGACAGCTGAAATGGCGAAAAACGAAAAAATTGATGCAGCAGGTGACAAAAATGACTAAAATTGCCATATTGGGCGCCGGATCATGGGGAACAGCTTTGGCTAATGTTGTTGCTGAAAATCATCAAGAAGTGCGTTTGTGGACACATAACGCTGATCAGGCCAGAGAAATAAGCAATCAGCATACAAATCAAAAATATCTACCAAAAGCAATATTAAATGAGCGTTTGATTGCTACTAACAATATGGCACTAGCCGTTTCTGACGTTGACGTTGTGCTCAGCGTTGTGCCAACCAAAGCAGTTCGTGAAGTCGCACATCAACTAGCAGATGTCTTGGCAAAACAAAATCATCGTGTTATTTTGGCACATGCAACAAAAGGTTTAGAGCCTGTGACATTTAAACGCATTTCAGAAATGTTGGCTGAGGAAGTACCGGCACAATACCGTACTGCTTTGGCGATGCTGTCAGGTCCGTCACACGCTGAAGACGTTATTAAACATGATTTGACAGCTGTTTCAATTGCCAGTGATGATCCTAAAGCTGCTGAACTAATCCAAGCGATTTTTGCAAATGATGTCTTTAGACCTTATACGAACCACGATTTATTAGGTTCTGAATTAGCTTCTGCGTTAAAAAATATTATCGCGATTGGCTCTGGCGCATTGATTGGCTTAGGCTATGGCGCTAATGCACAAGCGGCATTGCTAACACGTGGATTAGTAGAAATGCGCGCTTTAGGCCAGGCAATGGGTGCTAAACCCGAAACTTTTTTGGGGCTGGCTGGCATTGGCGATTTGATTGTGACAGGCATGTCGCCAAATTCAAGAAACTATCGAGCAGGTCGAGAATTAGGTTCTGGTAAATCGTTAGCTAAAGTGGAAGAGGCTATGGGAATGGTCATTGAGGGTGTTAGCACGACTAAAGCTGTTTATGAGTTTTCTGTGCAACATCAAGTAGATATGCCTATTACAAAAGCAATTTATCAAGTGTTATATGAACAACTACCATTGCAAAGTGCGATTGCGCAATTAATGCAACGCAATTTGCGCAGTGAAGATTAAAGAAAAGAGAAAAATTATGAAACCAGTACGTAAGGCAATTATTCCAGCAGCAGGGTTAGGTACACGTTTTCTACCTGCAACAAAAGCATTAGCAAAAGAAATGCTACCAATTGTTGACACACCAACAATTGAATATATTGTAAGAGAAGCAATTGAATCTGGCATTGAAGATATTGTTATCGTGGACGGTAAGTCAAAGCGTTCAATTGAAGATCATTTTGATTCAAATCCTGAACTGGAAAATAATTTGCGCGAAAAGGGTAAGGATGCTTTACTGAAAGTTGTTGAAGAAACAACAGATATCAATATGTATTTCATACGTCAATCACATCCTAAAGGCCTAGGTGACGCTGTATTGACAGCCAAGGCTTTCATTGGTGACGAGCCTTTTGTTGTGTTACTGGGTGATGATTTAATGCAAGATGAAGTGCCACTGACAAAGCAGTTGATTGAGCGTTATGAAGAAACTGGAGAATCAACTTTGGCCGTGATGAAGGTGCCTCATGATCAAGTATCTGAATATGGTGTGATCGATCCGGCGGCTCAAGTTAACGATGACGGTCTATACCGTGTTAAGAGTTTTGTGGAAAAGCCAAAGCCAGAAGAATCACCTTCAGATTTAGCTATTATTGGACGTTACTTGCTAACACCAGAAATTTTTGAAGAATTGGAAAATACAAAGCCTGGTAAGGGCAACGAAATTCAATTGACAGACGCAATTGATTCTTTGAATAATCGCCAACATGTATATGCTCATGAATTCAAGGGTAGTCGTTACGATATTGGCTCAAAGATTGGTTTCTTAGAGACAAATATTGAATTTGGCTTGAAACACCCACAGACTAAAGATGCACTGCGCGCTTACATCAAGGAGTTAGCGGCTAAACTTTAATCACTAAAAAACGAGACTAGTTCTCGTTTTTTCATATTCATTATTAAAATATCTAATGACAGGTTTTGCCCTCGACATTTCATATAATAACGAGTACAATAGTCATAACAAAAAGTAAGTGTAGGTGTAGTGATGCCAGAAAATATTAAAATATATGATGTTATTATCGTTGGAGCAGGTCCTGCCGGCATGACAGCAGCGACCTATGCTTCACGTGCCAATTTATCAGTTCTAATGCTTGATCGTGGTATTTATGGCGGTCAAATGAATAATACGGCTGAAGTTGAAAATTATCCTGGTTTTGATTCGATTTTAGGACCCGATTTAGCTGAAAAAATGTATTCATCATCAACACAATTCGGTGCTGAATATGGTTTTGGGACAGTCGAACGTGTTGAATTAAAGGATGACTTGAAGTATATTCATACTGACATGGACGATTATGTCGCCAAAGCGGTTATCATCGCGACCGGCTCTGAGCATATTCACTTAGGAGCTGATGGCGAGGAAGAATATCAAGGTCGTGGCGTGAGTTATTGTGCAGTCTGTGATGGTGCGTTCTTCCGTGATGAGAATGTTGTTGTTGTTGGTGGTGGTGATTCAGCAATTGAAGAGGGACTTTATCTTACTAATTTGGCAAAGTCTGTTACTGTTCTACATCGTCGTGATAAACTGCGTGCACAACAAATTATTCAAGATCGGGCATTTGCGAATCCAAAAATGTCATTTATGTGGCATACAGAAGTGGAAGCGATTACTGGTGATGATGACAAAGTCACAGGACTTGATATTATTAATAATCAAACACAGGAAAAAGCACATATTGATGCAGCAGGTGTCTTTGTTTACGTTGGATTAAAAGCAAATACACAAGGTTTCGAGAATCTCGACATTACCGACTCTGAGGGATGGATATTAACTGATGAGAAGATGCAGACAGCAATTCCTGGTATCTTCGCAGTAGGAGACGTCAGAGTCAAAGATTTGCGACAGATTACGACGGCTGTTGGTGATGGTGGCTTGGCTGGACAAGGAGTCTATGACTACATCAGCCATTTAGAAACCACTGTTCAGACGATCACAACTGAATGAAAAATGCGCACATCACTGTGCGTATTTTTTATTGATTTAATTTAGAAAATAAAAAAGCGCCAATAGGCGCTTTTTGCTTATTTAACTATTTCGCAAAATTCTACAATAACCCCATCAGGTCCTTGTAAGTTAAAGAACTTGATTCCTTTTTCCCAAAATGGCAAATGTTGCACCTCGGTGTTAAGCAAATCAAATCCTTCCGCTTTTGCTGCCACAAAAGCGGCATCAGCATCAGTTGTATCCATTGAAATATGATTGATTGCACCTGGTTTACCAACAACTTCATCTCCTGCCCAAGTTTCGATGACTAAGTTGCCACGTTGCATGAAGATAACTTTACCAACGGGGAAATCGCCAGTCTTTTTAAAGCCCAGCTTTGTCCAAAAAGCCTCTGATTTTGCCAAAGATGACGTAGGAATACCAATGTGCTGTACGCCACTATAATAGTCTGAAAATGCCATAATAATACCTTTCTAGTAGTATTGCTACTGAATATGTTCATTTTACAAAATAATTGTTTTAATTACCAACATCTATTGCCTGATGCTTTAAATTCTTGAAGACATATTTATCTGCAATGCCCGTAATGCCGCCTTGAAATAGGAATGCGAAAATAGTACCTAAACCGAAATTATACAAATTAGGGAAAGTAATTACAAAAGCAATGATTGCAAAAATCGTTGGTGGAATGTAAGATGCCCACATGGCTTTGAAAGCTGACCCATGAAAGTATTTGAAACGCAAGATTTGCATTAAATCATCGGCTGGGTGTAATACTAAATTCACACGTTGATAAATCGAAATGGCAACGGCAATGAAGCCAACACCAATAAAATTAATTACTGTATACAACACAGTTGCTGCCACTGAATTAGCATTCGGCATAATTTGATTGAAAATATTTGAAAACCATTGAATGAAAATTGAAAATGGTAACATAAACAAGAAATTACCAACAACACGATGCCAATCTAATTTTTTCATCAATAGCGCATTTAGAAATGAAATAAGCATGCCGAGGACTAGGAATGCCCAAAATAAGACAAGTGAATTATTTCCTAGTAAGGCTTGACCTAGATTAGCCTCTGCAGCTGTCCAATAAGCTGATCCCAAAAAAGCGGGTTTTATATGTGAAGCTGTGACGAGCGTCAAAACATTTCCCATCGCATTTAAAATCAATGAAATGCCAAAAAACATAAGTGATTTGCTCATTGAAATGCTTCGTGGATTATGATGTCGCGCATTTTCTGCCATCTTATGCCTCTTCGCCACCAACCTTGACGACTGCCTTGGAAACAACACCTAATTTACCATTCACAAAATCATCTACGGTTTGGTAATCTAGTTCGTGAGACATTAATGATTCAACGTCTAACTTGCCTGATGATAACAATGCCAATGAATCTTCAAAGGCGTTTGGATTGATAAATGATCCTTGAATCGTCAATTGCTTTTGGAAGACTTCATAAGTGTTCATTTGGAACTTTGCGTCGGGGCCACCAACACCAAACATCAAAACTTGAGCACCACGGGCTGAGGCCTCAATGGCTGCTTCTTGTGTTTGTGGTAAACCAACTGCTTCAACGACAACATCATAAGTACCTTCAGGAATTTTATCACCATCTTTAGTATTGTACGTATTTTTCACGCCAAACTTTTCTTTGTTCATAGCGAGCTTTTCAGGAACAATACCAGCCAAGTCGACTTGGTGAATACCATAAGCTTGCAAAATTTGAACAAAAAGCTCACCCATGAAGCCATCACCAATAACCAATGCCTTTTGGTAAGGTGTCACTTTAAGTAGTTGAATACCGTGAACCGCACATGAAATAGGCTCAACAACGGCAGCTGACTTAAGTGAAACGTTATCAGGAATTTGGTAAACAACTGATGCAGGTGCCGTGAAGTATTCCTCAAATCCACCATTACGTGTAACACCAACAGCAGACAAGTTTTCGCAAAGTTCTGGACGTGCAGTACGGCAATACTTGCATTGACCACAGTAAATATTAGGATCAATTGTTACACGATCACCAACAGCAACGTTTGTAACATCAGAACCAATCTCAGCTACAACACCGGAATTTTCATGACCCAACACAATTGGTGGCACAGCATCTGCTGAGCCGGGAAGACCGGCATACAAAGCGTGATCAGTACCACAAATACCAGCGAATGCTGTATGAATCAAAACTTCATTGGGTTTTACCTCAGGCTTTTCAATGTTCTCAACCTCTAATTTTTTTGTACCAGTTAACACAAGTGCTTCCATGTTTGTTCTCCTTTTTGATTTGTGATTAAATTAACTTACGAGGACAATGGTAAACCTTTAGCATGACAAAGTCAAACGTTTATCACATTTATTTTAGTAAGGGGAATAGACCATGTGATAGAATATTAAGAGAGTATGGAGGATTGCAATGGTTGCAAAATTAAGTGATGTTGCGGCGTTAGCTGGTGTTTCAGTAACAACGGTATCGCGCGTCATCAATAACTATGGTTCATTAAGCCAAAAAACAATTAATAAAGTTCACGAAGCTATGCGAGAGTTGCATTATCAACCTAATGCCATGGCGCGTTCGCTGCAAGGAAAATCATCGCAATTTATCGGATTGATTTTTCCGAACATGGAAAATCCCTTTTTTACAGCTTTGGCGAGTGAGATTGAGCAACAGCTATTTGAGTTAGGGTATAAGGTCATTATTGCAACTTCAGCTAATAATGTTGAAAAAGAGCGCCAGTACCTTCAAATGTTAGCTGCGAATCAAGTTGAAGGTATCATTACTTCTTCACATAATTTGGGTATTGGTGAGTATCAAAACACCTTTTTACCAATTGTTTCTTACGATCGTTACTTGGCAGATAACGTGCCAATTGTTAGCGAGGATAATGAACAAGGTGGCTATCTAGCTGGTGAGTATCTATTGTCTACTGGTGCGAAAAGGTTGTTAATGTTAAGTGATGATGATGGCTCAGAATCGCCAACCCATCAACGGTACGCAGGATTTTTACGTGCTACACAACAGAATTCGATTCCTGTTGTCAGACAAAATTATAGTTTACAAGGGTTTGCTACAAGTAAGGACATCGACAATATGGTGTCTTATATCATTGAGAATGGCATTGAGGGGGTCTTTGCCTATAATGATGTGGCTGCTATTCAACTAGAAAATGCTTTGCAGAAGGCTGGTAAAAGAGTGCCAGAGGATATTAACATTATTGGATACGACGGGACACCAATTGTCCGGCGTTTGCATCCAAATTTGCCAACAATTGTTCAACCGATTACGGCGGCTGCATCACAGTTAATAGAAGTATTATTTGCACTGATTAAAACACCAAGAACAACAATGACGCCTGATAGTTTGCTGCCAGTGTCACTGCATTTACCAAAAGACTAATTTTTGGTAACATTTCGGAGGGGAAAATGTTTCTAAATTCACTCACTGCATTGCCCAACTGGCTAGAACATTTAATCGCCAGTGATCATCATTTCACATTAGCAGCGTTTGGTATCATGTTTGTATTGATATTTATTGAGACTGCTGGGATTGTGACAGGATTTATTCCTGGTGATACGATTTTGATTACAGTAGGAAGTTTGGCTGGCGCCCATCATAATATTGGTGAATTGCTTTTGGTTATTGGCATTTTTGCAATTGCTTCTTTTTTAGGAGATGCTGTTAATTATTGGTTGGGCGCATTCATTACGACACAAATCGCTAAAATACCCTGGGTAAAAAAATATTCACACAGTAGTTTGACTGATGAAATCGCTAAAGATTTTCATCCCAAGAGATGGTTGCTATTCGTTGTGTTAGGCCGCTTTTTACCCTTTATTCGCGTTGCTGTGCCATTATTAGCACATCGTTTGGGGTTAGCCTTTCCGGTTTATTTACGAATGGCTGCTTTTGCTAGTATTTTATGGTCAGCCAGTATTGTCTCAATTGGTTATTTTGTAGGCCATTTGGAGATTCCAAAGTCCGTGACTGTGACTATTTTTATCGTAATTGCTGTGATAGCAATTACTGTTTTAAGAATGCAAAAGTTTAGAAACTGGATTTTGGCGTTGTTCACACGGAAATAATTTTGTTATAATTTAAGAAAATGGGAAAAGAAGGTTAATCATGAGTTATCAAGAAAAACTGGCACAGTGGCAATCAGCAAATTTGCCTGACTATTTGGCAACTGATTTGGCATCATATTCAGCAGAAGAACAGGAAGATGCTTTCTATCAAAACTTGAGTTTTGGTACTGCAGGCATGCGTGGCTTACTTGGGGCTGGTACTAATCGCATGAACATTTATACTGTTCGTCAGGTAACTGAAGCATTGGCGCGCTATATTACTTCACAAGGGGATGCGGCAAAACAGCGTGGCGTGGCAATCAGTTTTGACTCGCGTCATTTTTCTCCTGAGTTTGCTGCAGATGCTTCACAGGTACTCTCTGCACATGGTATCAAGAGTTATTTATTTACCTCATTGCGCCCAACACCTGAACTATCATTTGCCGTGCGTGAATTGAAAGCGTTTGCCGGCATCATGATTACTGCCTCACATAATCCTAAAGAATACAATGGTTATAAGGTTTATGGTGAAGATGGGGGCCAAATGGTTCCCGACGCTGTTGCAGCAGTTGTGAAAGAGTTGGAAGGTATTACTGATATTTTTGATATTTCATTGGATGAGAAAAGCGCCAATGTTCAAATGATTGATGACGATATTGATAACCTCTACTTATCAAAAATGAAAACAGTAACAGTTGATCCTGAACTAGTTGCACGTGAAGGGGCTTCACTAAAGTTTGTTTATTCACCACTTCATGGTACGGGCCAATATATTGGTGAAAAAGCACTGCAACAGGCTGGTTTCACTAACTATACTGTTGTTAAAGAACAAGCCGTGATTGACGGTGATTTCCCGACGGTCAAAAAGCCTAATCCTGAGGATGCAGCAGCCTTAACACTTGCGATTGAATATGCAAAGCGCGAAGGGGCAGACGCGGTTGTCGCTACTGATCCGGATGCCGATCGTATGGGCGCTGCGGTTAAATTGTCAGATGGTAGTTTCCAAGTGCTTACTGGCAATCAAATTGCTGCTGTATTAGTTAATTATCTTTTGACTGCTAAGAAAAACACGCACTCATTACCCGAAAATGGCGCTATTGTAACTTCAATTGTCTCATCAAGATTTGCATCAACTGTTGCTGAAAGTTTCGGTGTTGTGACGGCAGATGTGTTGACCGGATTTAAGTATATTGCAGCAACAATTGATGAATTTGAAGCAACGAAATCGCACGAATTTTTGTTTGGTTTTGAAGAGAGTTTTGGCTACTTGGTGAAGCCTTTTGCTCATGATAAAGACGCGATTCAGGCACTCGTATTATTTGCCGAAGTGGCTGCATACTACAAGTCTCAGGGTAAAACTTTTGCAGATGGTGTTCACGAACTATTTGAAAAGTTTGGTTATTTTGAAGAAAAAACCATTAGTTTAGACTTTCCGGGTATTCATGGCAATGATGAAATGGCAACTATTATTTCTGAATTCCGTAATAATCAGCCAAAATCAATCGGCGGTGTCAGTGTAACACGCGTACAAGATTTCTTATCTTCAATAGAAACTGATAATACGGGTGAAACAGTGGCACTCAAGCAACCTAAAGCTAATGTTTTGAAATATTGGCTAGCAGATGGATCATGGGTTGCGGTTCGACCTTCCGGTACAGAACCAAAACTAAAGTTCTATATTGGTGTTGTTTCGGATGCACAAGCTACTTCTCAAGCTAAAATTGATAAAATTGCCAGTGATTTAATGACCCACGCTAAGTAGTACTAGACACAAGGGGCTATGTCTGATATACTGTTACATGGCTATTAATTGCCATATTAACGGTAATCCGCTGTGCGTTTAGCCTACGGGCAAGTGCAAGATTGTCGAATAGGAGAATGACCAATGCGTCAAAATAGTATTTTAGAAAATGTAACATCAGCACAATTGCGTACTGATATTCCTGAATTCCGTGCCGGTGACACTGTTAAAGTGTATGCTAAAATTGTTGAAGGTTCACGCGAACGTATTCAGTTGTTTGAAGGTGTTGTCATTAAGCGTAAGGGTGCTGGCATCCAAGCTACTTACACTGTTCGTAAGATTTCTTCAGGCGTTGGTGTGGAACGTACTTTCCCACTGCACTCACCACGTGTTGACAAGATTGAAGTTGTTCGCTTTGGTCAAGTTCGCCGTGCAAAGTTGTACTACTTGCGTGCATTGCAAGGTAAGGCAGCTCGTATTAAAGAACGTCGTCGCGATGTTTAAATTACTGAAAAAGCATCTCAATTTGAGATGCTTTTTTTTTGCGACAAAATTTGACCTAAAATATGAATTGTATGATAAAATGAAAGCGGTTACAGAAAATAGCATATTATTTAGGAGAATGCATATGATGTCATTTGTTGTATTAGGATTGGGAATCCTATTTTTATTAGTATTGATTATTAAGTTTAAAATCAATACTTTTATTTCGCTGATTTTAACCGCTGCTTTAGTTGGCGCTGGATTAGGTATGCCGCTTGATCAAATTCCAACATCGATTCAAAATGGTATTGGATCATCGCTCGGTGAGTTGGCAATCGTGTTTGGTTTTGGTGCGGTGTTAGGCAGGTTGGTGGCTGATGCTGGCGGTGCTTATCGCATTGCTCACACACTAATTGCCAAATTTGGGAAAAAGCGTGTTCAGTTAGCCATTATGGTTGCGGCCTTTATCATCGGTATTGCGCTATTCTTTGAAGTGGGTATGGTTTTATTGATTCCGATTGTCTTTGCAATCGCTTTAGAAGCGTCGGTGCCATTACTTTACCTCGGTATTCCAATGGCCGCTGCGCTGTCAGTGACGCATGGTTTTTTGCCACCGCATCCAGCACCAACAGCTATTGCGGGCGCACTAGGTGCTAATCCTGGGACTGTGTTGGTTTATGGCCTAATTGTGGCTATTCCAGCTGCCATTGTTGCTGGACCTATTTTCACAAAATTAGCACAAAAATTTGCACCAGATGCTTTTGTGGTCAAAAAACAACTGACTGCTTTTGGCCAACAAAAAGCATTTCAGATTGATGAGACGCCTAGCTTTGGTATTTCAGTTTTAACGTCGTTATTTCCTGTTTTATTGATGGGGATTACAACAGTTTACACTATTATCTACAATGATGGCCAACCTTTTAAAAATCCAAAGGGTATTGACGCTTTTATTACTATGATTGGCAATCCGGTTGCCGCAATGATTATTTCTTTGGTATTTGCTTTGTGGGCAATGGGCTGGCACCAAGGCCGTGCAACGAAAGATATGATGGTAACGGTTGAAGAAGCGGTTAAATCAATCGCTATGTTATTGTTGATTATTGGTGGTGGTGCCGCTTTCAAACAAATATTGATTGATGGTGGTATTTCAAAACAAATTTCGGATTTGTTCATTCATTCAGCAATTTCGCCTCTAATCTTGGCGTGGTTAATTACTGTATTATTACGTGTTGCATTGGGATCGGCTACGGTAGCTGCCTTAACCGCGGCAGGACTCGTTCAACCATTAATGGCTGCTTCAGGCATCAATCCGGCATTGATGGTATTGGTGATCGGTGCGGGTTCGTTAGCATTTTCACATGTAAATGATGCTGGTTTTTGGATGTTCAAAGAGTATTTTGATTTAAATGTTAAGCAAACACTACAGATATGGACAGTATTAGAGACGATTATCGCTGTCGTAGGGCTGGGGATGGTCCTGATATTGAACCTTATTGTGTAATTGTTAACTTATGTGACAACCTTTAACGTAATTTTTCTGTAACGTTTTTGTCAAAATGTAGATACGTTTTTTTGTCATAGTTGGTCTATAATAGAAACATACTCAAATAACATTTGAGTTTCATTACTCCCCCCAGTAATGTTTCAATCAGTTCCCCCAATTACTGATTGAACACCGATAGCTTCGGCTATCAATTCCCTTGACCATCCCCCTCTTAGGTCAAGGGATTTTTTATTACAAAAAAATATCATAATAAAAGCCGCTAATTCAGACATGTGAGAAGAAAATTGAAAACTTTCTTTATTGTCAAAAAATTAGTGGCTTATTTGTTTTGATTTGGTTGAGAGGGCACATTGAATGGATCAATTTCTTCACCAGACAAAGCGCTTAGACTTGAGTGTTCCTCGGTCGGCATCAATGTGTCATCGAAATTAAAAGCTAAGAGGGAATCGGTAATAGATTGTTCGCGGGAGATATCATCATCATTACGAACCTCAACCATAGTTGCATTTTCGGTTGTATCATGAGTTTTCTTTAAGAAAGTTTCACGAGCGGCAACACGTTGCTTAATATCTTCTACGTTAACTGTTTCGGTTAAGTCTGTTACGACTTCAAATGACACGCCTTCATTTTTTTTGAGATATTTAAAGTTCGCCTCAGCGATAGCACCCGTTTGAACCTCAAGCTGTTGTGCCAAAAAACCTGCTTCTAGGCTAAAATCAGCGTTTTTATTCAAACTAAGACGTTGTTTGACTAAATCGCCGGTCAATTCCCAACGTTGATTTTTACTATCTTGAGACTTGATCTCGAGATCGCCGAAAGCTGCATCAGCAAAAAATTCTTTGACAGAAGTTAAAGTGTCAGTTGGAAATTGGCGTGCAATTTCTTTTCCAGCCCAGTACAGAATGTGAGGATAGTCTTCTTGTAATAAATTAACGAGTAAACCATCCCGCAAAAGACTAAGCGCGAAGCTATTAACTTGAAAATTTGTTTGTAAAATTTTATCGTAATCGTTGATGTCCATAAGTGCGGTAATCCTTTCATTTCATTATACACAATTATGACTGTGAAATGCTTGCATTTTTAATTAAGCCGTTCATAATTAATAATATGAATAAAAATAATCCAATTGGGTTCCTTGATTCTGGAATTGGTGGTTTAACTGTTGTTAAAGCCGCCCAAGAACAACTACCCAACGAACAATTTATGTATATTGGCGATACAGCACGTATGCCGTATGGCCCACGGCCAGCTCAAGAAGTGATTGATTATACTTTTCAGATGGCCAATTTTTTGATTGAAACAAAAAATATTAAATTACTTGTGATTGCTTGCAATACAGCAACAGCCCGAGCATTACCACTGCTGCAAGCCAAGTTATCAATTCCTGTTATTGGTGTGATTCAATCTGGTGCTGAAGCAGCTGTTCGTATGACTAAAAGTAATCATATTGGTTTAATTGCCACGCAAGGTACAGTAACGAGTGGTATTTATGAAAAAGAAATGGCTAAATTGGCACCAAACGTTGTCATACAAGCCCAGCCGGAGCCAGATTTTGTCACTTTGGTTGAAAACGATGACTATCAGTCTGAACACGCCAAAAAATTAGTGGCAAATCACTTAAGTCATTTCGCTGATAACACAGTTGATACGCTTATTCTAGGGTGCACACACTTTCCGCTTTTAGCACCGTTTATACAGTCAGCCGTGGGAAGTCAAGTCAAGCTAATTGATGCTGGTGCTGAAACAGTGACAGTTGTTAGCCAATATCTTGACACCCACAACCTGCATTCAGATGTTGTTCATGGACATGATCATGATATTTATCATACAACGGGTGATAAAGTACTGTTCGAAAAAATTGCGACGAACTGGTTGTCACGAGCACAGCCACTGGATGTTCGTCATCTAGTTATAACCAATAATCATTTAGAGGACGAAAGCGTATGAAAAGATTGATCATTGCCAGTAATAATGAACACAAAATGCAAGAACTAGAATCAATATTACGTGATATCAATGTTGATTTGAAAGTCGTACCGTTGCGTGAATTAGATAATGTGCCAGAAATCATTGAGGATGGTCAAACATTTGAAGAAAATGCCACAAAAAAAGTTACCACAATCGCAAAAATCGCGCCTAATGACTACATTTTAGCTGATGATTCAGGTTTGACGATTGATGCATTAAACGGTGAACCGGGTGTTTATTCTGCTAGATATGCAGGCGATCATGATGATGACGCAAATATCGAAAAAGTTTTCTCCAAGATGGGTGATACTACCAACCGTGCGGCACATTTTCACAGTGTGATTGTATTGTTATCGCCTAACGGTCAACGGCTGGTCACCTCTGGTATCGTTGATGGTGTTATCACAACGCAACGACATGGTGATAATGGATTTGGCTATGATCCCATTTTTTGGGTGCCACAGTTCGACCGAACTTTTGCTGAATTAACGGCTTCAGAAAAAAATGCTGTTAGTCATCGCGGCCTTGCGTTACAGTCACTTGGCAAGCAATTACCACAATGGTTGGCTGAAAATTAAGTTTAGCAATGAAAGGGTAAGTCATAATTATGAGTCAATTTTTAATCGTATCAGACATTCATGGTGATCGTAGCATTTTTTTGGATATTTTAGAACATTGGCAATCTCAAGTTGATGGTATTTTTTATAATGGTGATTCGGAATTATCTGCTGATGATAAAGTGTTTGAAGGCGTTTCTACCGTGATTGGCAATATGGATGGGGATCCCGATTTCGTTGATGCACGTTCAACAACGATTGATGGCATTACCTTTTTCCAAACACATGGTCACCTGTATGATGCTACTTCTTTATTAGGTTGGGCTAATTTACAACAAATGAATCAGGCAGCAGATAAGGCGCACGCGCAAGTGGTGCTTTTTGGACATACGCATAAAGAAGGCGCTGTTACCTATCAAGGTAAGCTATTTATTAATCCTGGCTCTACCACTATTCCCAAAGGATTACACGCTAACTTGGGTGGTACGTATGCTATTTTGACAGTTAGTGACAAACAATATACAGTGAAGTTTTATAATCGTCGACATGAGGATTTGTCTGATTTGACAGTGATTGTTGCACGGTAATAGTAACGTGTTGTGGATTATCCATTCTTTTTAAAAAGCCATTTTATCGTCGATAGAATGGCTTTTTTACGTTGTCATAAACGTGTATAATAATTGATATGACAGAAAAAGGACCACAATTTAATCAATGGTACGAAGAAGATACTGAGGTTGATGAACTATTACGTGATGCGGAAGCCAACGCGGCAGAGCAGCGCGATGAATTATCATTACGGCCACAACATTTACGTGAGTATATTGGACAGACACCACTCAAAGAAGAGCTGGCTGTTTATATTGCTGCTGCCAAGCAACGAGAAGAGGCGCTGGATCATGTACTGTTATTTGGCCCACCAGGATTAGGCAAAACTACGTTAGCGATGATTATTGCTAATGAAATGGGGGTCCATATCAAGACGACATCAGGTCCTGCTATTGAGAAACCAGGTGATTTAGTGGCATTGCTAAACGAACTTGAGCCAGGTGATATTTTGTTTATCGATGAAATTCATCGGATACCAACCAACATTGAAGAAATGATGTATTCAGCGATGGAAGACTATTTTGTTGATATTATGGTTGGGCAAGGGCCGACTGCCCGTGCAGTCCATTTTCCTTTGCCACCTTTCACGCTAATCGGTGCGACAACCCGACCTGGTATGTTATCGAAGCCACTGCGGGATCGATTTGGTATCATTAACGCGCTTCAGTTTTATACACCAGAAGAGTTGCAACATATTGTGGTCCGTACAGCTGATATTTTGAATGCACCTGTTAAGCCAGAAGGTGCTTATGAAGTTGCTCTACGGTCACGCGGTACACCGCGAATTGCCAATCGCTTATTAAAACGGGTAAGGGATTTTGCACAAGTACAAGGGAAACAAGCAATCGATAAAGAAATTGTTAGTGTTGGATTGGATAAATTACGTGTTGATAATCGTGGCTTAGACGAAACAGATCATAAATTTTTGGAAACGATGATTGCTTATTATCATGGTGGGCCAGTTGGCTTAAATACAATTGCGGCTAATATTGGTGAAGAAGCTGAAACATTAGAGTCCATGGTTGAACCTTATTTGTTGCAGATTGGCTTTTTGCAACGCACTCCGCGTGGGCGTGTGGTGACGCAAGCAGCTTATGAGCACCTTGGCATATCTTATCAAGAGGAACTAACATGAACTTTATCATTTCTGATACACATTTTAATCATGAGAAAATTTTATATTTTGATAAATCAAGAGCAGATGCATTGCGTAATTTAGGTATTGATCCCACAGTTACGAATATGGATGAGTATCTTGAAAACCAATGGAATGATACGGTAAACGATGATGATGTTGTGTATTTTTTAGGTGATTTGGGTATGTTTCGTAAGAAGCAAGATTTTGTAGCACAATTGGCTCGCCTAAAAGGGGAAAAAGTTTTTTTCAAAGGCAATCATGATCATTCTGACCAACTAAAAGCTGCCTTGAAGGCACCTGAAACAAAACTCATTGAGGTGGTAGATACGGCAAAGACTATTAAAATAAATGGCATTCAGGTTTGGTTAAGCCATTACGCAATTGATTTGCCATATCCAATTTTGTCGGTGCACGGTCACATTCACGAAGCAGAGTACGAAAGCCCTAGTATGGTCAATTTATCGCTTGACTCTATTTTGATGCAACAATATCCTTTTGGTCAACCATTGTCATTTGATAAGTTATGGCCGGAATTAAAAAAGCGGTTAGAAATGATTGAACAATCATATGCGATTGAGTCGGAAAATAAGCGATTTGACCGACAAGTCGAGCGGGCATTTGATGAAGTCATTACCATCAATAAACCGACACCAACACAACGGCATGAACTCGCCTTATTGGTTGAATATCTCAACAAGAATCATTTAACTTATGCAGACGTGTTAGATCGATTTGACATCCCAAACGTGAACAAACAGCTGTCAGTTGACGAAAAAGCAGCTGTCTCACAGACAGGATATGAATTTGAAAAAGCAACAGGGCTAGCTGGGAACAGCGGCGGAAAAGGAAACTAATAATGACAACAGAGAAACACTATACCTTATCAGATTTTGATTATGATTTACCAGAAGAATTGATTGCACAAACGCCTTTAAAGCAGCGGGATGCCTCACGCTTGTTGGTCCTTAACGCAGAGACAGGTCAATATGAGGATAAGCATTTTTATAATATTTTGGACTATGTCAACGCCGGAGATGCAATTGTGATGAATAATTCACGCGTTTTGCCAGCACGTTTACATGGGGCTCGACCAGAGACAGGTGGTCATGCCGAAGTCCTATTGTTGCGCCAAGATCATGGTGACGTTTGGGAAACATTGGTCAAACCGGCAAAAAAATCACCAATTGGCTCGACAATTGTGTTTGGGGATAACTTGGACAATCCGATTATGACAGCTACGGTTGTTGGCGAATTGGAGCATGGTGGTCGCTATATTGAATTCCATTATGATGGGATTTTCATGGAATTATTGGAGCAGTTAGGTGAAATGCCATTGCCACCTTATATTAAAGAAAAGTTAGCTGACCAAGAGCGTTATCAAACTGTTTATTCAAAAGTAGATGGTTCCGCTGCTGCGCCAACCGCAGGGTTGCATTGGACGCCTGAATTATTAGACAAGGTTCGAGCTAAGGGAGTTAAAACAGTTGAGCTAACACTTCACGTTGGGTTGGGAACATTTAGACCAGTTGATGAAGAAAATATTGACGATCACAAGATGCACAGTGAGTTTTATCAATTAAGTCAAGAGGCAGCGGATCAATTGAATGAAGTGCGTGCTAAGGGCGGACGTATTATTGCTACTGGTACGACGTCAATCAGGACGTTAGAAACAATTGGGTCAAAATTTGACGGTGAATTAAAAGCTGATTCTGGTTGGACTGATATTTTCATTAAGCCCGGTTATCATTGGACTGTTGTGGATGCATTCATAACCAATTTCCATTTGCCTAAATCAACGCTTGTCATGCTGGTGGCTGCGTTTACTGGCCGTGATAACATTTTGAATGCTTATGCACATGCTGTTGAAGATAAATATCGCTTCTTCAGTTTTGGAGATGCCATGTTCATTCACAAATAATAGAGGTGTAAATGAATGAAAAAAAGAACAACAACACTTTTAGCCGCAAGTTTGGCTTTGGGTGGTGCTATTCTTGGCACGAATCAACTTTTTAGAATGGCCACAGTGGCTAGTGAAAAAACTGTTGTTCCAGATGATGTATATCCGGATAATGTCTTATTTGCTAATCAAGAAAGATTTAATCGATTACCACGAGAGACTTGGACGTTAACTACGTTTGATGGCTTGACATTGAAAGCTTGGTATGTCGCTAATCAGCACAGTGAAAAGACCGTTATTTTGAGTCATGGCTGGCGTATAACAAAAGCTAGAATGGCAACTTTTGGTGACTTGTTTTACAATTTAGGGTTTAACGTTTTAATTCCAGATAATCGGGCGCATGGCGAATCAGGCGGTAAATTTATTGGGTTTGGTTATTTGGATCGATTTGACTATCTGCAGTGGATTGATATGGTCTGTCAGAAGGATCAACGTCAGAAAATTGTTTTGATGGGGATGTCCATGGGAGGCACAACGGTTCTGTCAGTCAGTGGTGAAAAGCTACCAAATAATGTCAAAGCCGTAATATCTGATTCGGCATATACAAGTGCCTATGATGAACTAAAATATCAGGCGGGACATATGTTTCATTTGCCGGCTTTTCCTGTTTTAAATGTGTTAAATTGGATGTCTGGTTGGCGGGCTGGTTTTCAATACTCTCAGGCAGACGCTCGTCCTTTAATTGCAAAAAGTCAATTGCCTACATTGTTTATTCATGGCTTGGCTGATGATTTTGTGCCGACAAAAATGGTTTACGAATTGATCGAGCAACATCAGGGAGAGCACGTTGTATGGTTGCCAAAGGGCGCAGGTCATGTTGCTGCTTTTGAGGAATATCCAAAAGAATATATTGAACGAGTTGCTACTTTTTTGAATCAACACGTATAAGTCGCGTTATTAAACGCTTTTGTTTGGGTAGTAGTTCAAGCAAGCTGATTTAATAGCCGATGTCAAGAAAAAATATGGAAAAACAGATGGCTTAATCTTCTGATAAAATGACACTAATAGTGAAAGAGAATGTGAATATGTACGAATATATTAACGGATTAATTACTAATATTACACCAGCCTATATCGTGATTGCCTCACGGAGTGGCGTTGGATATCGTCTTTATACGGCGAACCCCTACCGTTTTGAGGAAAATGTTGAATCACATGTTTATGTGCAACAAATTGTCAGAGAAAATGACATCAGTTTGTTTGGATTTATTGATGCGAATGAAAAGGCATTGTTTAACAAGCTTTTAAATGTTTCTGGTATTGGGCCTAAAAGCGCCTTAGCTATTTTGGCCAGCGCTGATGCTACTGGATTAGTCAATGCGGTTGCAAATGATGACAGCGCATATTTAACACAGTTTCCAGGTGTTGGTAAAAAAACTGCACAACAAATTGTATTGGATTTAAAAGGTAAATTAGATGATCTAGTGGTTGAAAATAGCGTGGCAACATCATCCACAGCGTCAAGTGATTCTCGTGCACTTGATGACGCACTGGAAGCACTCTTGGCACTTGGCTACACTAAAAAAGATGTTAAAGTGGTAGGTGAGCAATTAAGTCAAACAAGTGATTCCACGGATGGTTATATTCGTTCTGGTTTGAAGATGTTGGTGAAATAGTTCGGCTTTTACTACCAATACGTCCAAGAATTGACCTTGTTATTTAGGCATTTTTTTTGTATGATAAGTAAGCTAATAAATTATTGGAGGTCGTCATGGTGATTATTACTGCGGGCATGATCGGCGTTGGGAAAACGACATTAACAGGCTTAATTGCAGAGCATATGGGTACACAAGCATTTTATGAACCAGTAGGTGATAATCCTGTGCTACCCCTTTACTATTCAGATCCAAAACAATACGGCTTCTTGCTTCAAATTTATTTTTTGAATCGTCGTTTTGACATGATTAAACAAGCGCTTGCTGATGATAACAATGTGTTGGATCGTTCTATCTATGAAGACGCTTTGTTCACTGAGGAAAATCATAAAGATGGCAATATTTCAGATGCTGAAATGGATGTCTATACAAGCTTACTTGATAATATGATGGCTGAACTGCAAAAAATGCCTAAAAAAGCACCTGATTTGATGGTGTATGCGGAGACTGATTTTGAAACGATTTTGTATCGCATCAAAAAGCGCGGTCGCAACTATGAACAATTTGAAAATAATCAGGGATTGCGTGATTACTATTTCAAGATGTGGTCAGCTTACCGCGATTGGTTTGATGATTATGATGCTTCGCCAAAACTCAAAATTGATTTACAAACATACGATTTAGAGCAAAAAGACAATCAACAAGTGATTCTAAACCAAATTGATGACGCTCTAAAAGCAATTCGTTAACATTGACACCACATCGTGGTGTTTTTTTTCGAACAAAAAAACCTACCACAATGAACATGGTAGGTTAAAAGTACATATTAAGCTTTTTTCTCTGTTTCCAATAAATTACGAATTTCTGTCAAAACTTCCAGTTCAGGATTAACTTTAACAGCTTCTTCTTTATTAGCCTTGAAGACACGGTTAATTACCTTGACTAGTATGAAGACAACAAATGCTGTGATCAAGAAGTTAATTAAATCGTTTAAGAAAGCGCCATACTTGAAAGTTAACGTTTTGCTAATGACTAATTGTAACTTATCCAAATCTGAATGACCACCAGTTGCAAAAGCGATGATTGGTCCAATCAAGTTAGTTGTCAATGACTTAACCAAACCAGTGAATGCACCACCGATGATAACACCGACTGCTAAATCAAGCACGTTTCCGCGCATAATAAATGCTTTAAACTCTGATAACATAAAAATATCCTCTAATCTTACTAATCTAATATAACTCCATCATACAGGATAATCGTTGATTTACCAACATATTAACAGTTTTGTTCATTTAATTTTCATTTAATTGATATAAGTTTAACTTTTGGTTGATATATTGTCATCATTAAGTAAGTTTAAGGAGTGTTATCATGGATTTTATCAAACGAGCTGGTTTGTATTTACGGCAAAAAATTGGTCGAACTGCACTCATTACTTTGGTGATGAGTGCGATTATGATCTTTGTTTTAGCGGGTATAATTATCCAAAATGCGGCGATTCAAGCAACTAATAGTGCTAAAAATGCTGCAGGAACAACTGTTACTTTAAGCGCTAATCGTGAAAAAGCCTTTGCTGCAATGCGAAAAAGTCAGGAAAGTGCATCATCGTCAAGCAGCAGTTCCTCGACGACTCGGCCAACTATTTCCTTGCCTGGGGTTAGTATAACCACAGCTGAAAAAATAGCTGCGCTAAGTAATGTGGCAGGATATCAATTTAGTAACAGCGCTTCTGTGAATGCGAGTGGTTTCACAGCGATTACAACAACATCAAAAAGTGGTGGTGCTCAAGGCGGGCCATCAGGTGATACATCCACCCAAGGTGATATTACCATTAGTGGTGTATCCACAACAGCCGCCGAAACTAATTTTAAGTCAAAAGCCTATACGATTACTTCTGGTAGAGGCATAACATCAGCAGATAAAAATACGAATAATGTGGTAATTGAAAGTGAATTAGCAACAAGCAATAAGCTAAAAGTTGGTGATACCATTAAAGTCAAAACAACTGCCACGACTTCTAAGACATACGAAATGAAGATTGTCGGTATCTACAAAGCCAAGACAACTTCTGGCAGTTCGTCACAAGGTGGTCCAGGCCAACAATCTGATCCAGCCAATACTATTTTCAGTAGTTATACATTCGCTGGTACGGTCAATGGTGACAGTACCACAGTTACAAGTGTTGTTTACACACTGACGGACTCTTCTAAAGAAGCTGCCTTTACAAAAGCTGCTAAAAAATTAGTATCAAGTAGTTTCAGTTTAACCTCAAGTTCTGAAACATATGCTTTGCTGATGAAACCAATGAAAAACGTTCAAAGTTTTGCCAATAAAATTGTTTGGGTTGTTGGTATTGCTGGCACAATTATTCTTGCCTTGATCACGGTATTGATGATTCGTGAACGTCGTCATGAAATTGGTGTATTAATGTCATTAGGTGAAAGCAAAGTTAAAATTGTACTGCAATTGTTCTCTGAATTATTTGCTATATTAGTTGTTTCACTAGTCATTGCAGGTGTTGCTGGTAATTTTGTTGGTAATGCTGTTGGTAAACAACTTGTTTCACAGCAAACAACTGCTACACAGACTACCACAGCCGGTGCAGGATTTGGTGGTGGAAATGGCGGCGGATCTGGTGCACCAACAACTGGTCAAACGAATCGCAACACAATGTCAGCAACAGGTAGCCAAGTACAAACCTTAAAGACGAAGCTAAGTGGTTCGGCGATGGCTGAATTAGGTGGACTAGGATTAGGTATTATCGCTATCGCAGTTGTTGCAGGGTCAACACCAATCTTCCGCTTGAAGCCCAAAAAGATTTTGTCAAATGAATAAGGACCACGTGAAAAAACAAAAGGAGTTAGTCAATGACATTAGCAATCAAAAATTTGACACATCAATATAACGCGCAGGAACGCCCTTTATATGAAAATGTTAATATGACATTTGAGCCCCGCACACTTTATAGTATTGTTGGTCAATCAGGCTCTGGTAAAACAACGTTGTTAAGCTTTTTGGCAGGTTTGGATACGCCATCCGAGGGAACAATTACACTAGATGATCAGGATATCAAATCTTATGGCTTAACCAAATATCGGAACCAAAAAGTAGCCATTATATTTCAGGCTTACAATCTTCTAAATTATATGACTGCCGCTCAAAATGTTGCTTCGGCTTTATCAATGACAAAATCCAAGCATACTGGTGATAAAGATTATATATACAGCACGCTTAATAAACTTGGCATTGACAGCTCACTGGCTGACAAAAATGTACAACAATTATCTGGTGGTCAGCAACAACGTGTCGCTATTGCCAGAGCGTTGGCAGTGGACGCCAAAATTGTTATTGCTGATGAGCCCACTGGTAATTTAGATGAAAAAATACACAAGAGGTGATTAGTATATTTCAAGAACTGGCTCACGAAGTTGGGAAAACAGTCATAATTGTTACTCACGAACCAAACGTTGCCAAAGCTGCTGATATTCAAATCAGTCTCAAAAATCGTCAGTTTACAGTTGTTTGAATCTACTATCATACGTATCGCCTTTATTACAATAAGCTTATAAAAAATGTCTGTTTTGAGTTTTCAAACAGGCATTTTTTTAATTGACAACCCTATCTTTTAAATGTATAGTATATGGCATAAACCATTTAGGAGAATAACATGGGTACCAAAAAGACAAAATATTTGGTTGTAACGACCTTTTTTATGGCTATTGTGCTAATTCAAATGATTGTACCATGGTTAGGAATGTTACCACTTGGCGCATTTGTTGTTGGCGCCTCTGCGACAATTATTCAGTTTACAGTTGCTATCGCGGCGATTATATTAGGGCCCAAGTATGGTGCATTTATTGGCGGTTTTTGGGGTGTATTATCATTTATAAACGCGTTAACACATCCTGGTACGATTGGTTCATTGATGTTTCAAAACCCGTTGACAGCGATTGTACCAAGAGTCTTGGTCGGTTTGTTAGTTGGCTATCTATTCAACACCTTCTTCCGCAATCGTCAAGCAGGCACGAAGGTTTTGGGATTAGGTTTATTAGGCTCGGTTGCTGCGATAGTTAATACAACGGGTGTCGTATTGTTGACAGCTTTTGGGTTCACCGTCATGCATACCAATTTTACTGGTATTCCGACACATGGTATCTTGCCTTGGTTAGTCGGTATTGTCTCATTTAATGCAATTTTTGAAATGATAGTTGGTTTTATTGAAGTCGGCCTTGTTGCTGGTGTTTTGTTACTCATTGCAGAAAAAGCTGATATTAAAGGGTAATTAAATGCGTCCACCCAGACTCGAACTGGGAGCAAAGACTTAGGAGGTCCCCGTTTTATCCCGTTAAACTATGGACGCGGTACTCATAAATTATACCGATTTTAGGCGATAAAAACAAATATTATATTGAGAAATCTTCAATGGAATAATGTATACTAACAATAGATAAGTATAAGAGGTGATTATCATGACCAATAATAAGACAAAATATTTGATTGTAGCGACCTTTTTTATGGCGATTATTTTGCTACAAGTGTTAGTGCCATGGCTCGGATACATTCCACTAGGCGCTGTGATTGTCGGCGCGCAGCCTACAATTATTCAATTTACTGTGGCACTAGCGGCTATCATTTTAGGTGGCAAGTGGGGTGCGTTCTTGGGTGGTTTTTGGGGTGTGATTACTTTATGGCAAGCTTGGTCAACTCCTGGCACGATTGGTTCATTGATGTTTCAAAATCCTTTCACCGCGCTTGTCCCAAGAATTTTGATTGGTGCTGTTGTGGGCTGGTTATTTAATCGGTGGCTTCGTCAGAAAAAGGCTGGTTTGCGTACACTCGGTTTGGGTGCTTTAGGGGCATTATCTGCTCTCATCAATACAGTAGGTGTGGTATTATTCACAGTAGTAGGTTTTACAGTGATGAAAACCAATTTTACTGGTATTCCGAATCATAATTTGTTAGGGTGGCTGGTTAGTCTCGTATCATTTAATAGTTTATTTGAAGTTATCACTGGTGTTATTCTTGTTTCTTTTATTGGCAATGTTATAGTGCCAGTGGCGCAAAGAGCTGGCCTTAATGGATGAAATACAAAGCTTTGATGATCATCAACTTCGTGATAATATAAAAAGTCAATTTCGATATTGAAATTGACTTTTTATATTATTGAAGTCCAGTTTGTGATTTGCTACTAGCAATCAATTGGACGTTAGTTTCACTGCCACTCGGTGTAAATACAATGACCACTTTGGCGCCACTTTGACTTTGCCACGTGGCATAGGCATATTGGTTATCGGCCGTCAAATAGGTTGGGGCGCCATAAGTTTGTTGAACGCTATCATACGAGACGCTACCTAAGCTTAAATTGTTATATGCTGAAAGTGTCCAATTACCAACACTGGTTGCAACACTACTTGAAGTGGCACTTGATGAAACACTACTGCTGTTGGTTGAACTATCAACAGGTGCTTGTGTTGCATTTTGCTTTGCACTACTAATAGCAGCCGCAACTTCGCTACTAGCACTCGCTGGTGCTTGTGCCACAGTCACAGTGCTTGAACTTTCAGCCGAAACAACTTCACTACTAGAAGATACCATTGTAGTTTCTGAACTAGAGGTTGCTTTTTTTGCCGTCGTTTTTTTCTTTTTACTTGAACTGGTACTTGATGATGAAGTTGTTGTTTTGATGTTATTTGATTGGTGTCCAAGAACTGTGAAACTGACAATCAACAGGACGACGATGATCACTAATGCAATAATTAAATTCCGCTTTTTGTGAGACTTTTTAAAGGGTTGACGCTGCATGAAAAATAAATTCCTTTCTGAAGTAGGGTGGCCATTGCCAATTATCTGATCCACTAGCAATAACCGAAAGTATGCTACACCAATAATAACAGAAAATGAGAGAAAAGTATGTTAAAATAGAAACTAGTGACGTATCGAGACAAGCAACAAGGATGACCTCAGTGTTTTAAGACCAGTAGAATCCTGTTAAGATTTATACGAAAAAAGAAAAAGCAAACAACGTTGTTGCTTGCTATTTTCCAATACCATTTATAAGGAAGAATTATGACTAATTTAAGTATTATTCCGTTTGGCGGAGTCCGTGAAAACGGGAAAAACATGTATGCTGTGACTGTGAATGACGAAATTTTTATTTTAGATGCTGGGTTGAAATATCCCGAAACTGATCAGCTTGGTGTTGATGTGGTTGTACCAGATTTTGAGTATTTAATCAAAAATACAGATAAAATTGCTGGTGTATTTTTATCACATGGCCACGCCGATGCGATTGGGGCATTACCTTATTTTCTGCAACAAGTAAATGTGCCAATATTTGGTTCTGAATTAACGATTGAATTAGCTAAATTGGCTATCAAGGAGCAAGACGCCTTAAAAGATTATGACGATTATCATATTGTCAATGAAAAAACAGAAATTGATTTTGGCGATGTCAAGGTATCATTTTTCAATACCACACACTCAATTCCAGAATCGCTAGGGATTGTGCTAGGGACTGAATACGGACAAGTTGTATATACTGGCGATTTCAAATTCGACCAAACTGCTGAAAGTTACTATCGGACAGACATTGCACGTCTAGTTGAAGTTGGGCAAAGTAAAGTTTTGGCATTGTTGGCCGATGCGGCTGGTACAGAAGGTGGCGCTGACTCAGTTAATGAATCGAAAATTGGCGATTATATCTTAGAGACTTTCCAAGACAATAAAAAGAAGCGTATTATTGTTGCTGCAGTTGCCTCAAACATTCAAAGAATTCAGCAAGTAATCAATGCCACTGCTGCAACAAAACGGCAACTGGTTTTGTCAGGGAACGATATTGAAAATGTCGTGAGAACAGCAATTCGTTTGAAAAAGTTGGATTTGCCAATCCCTGAAAATAAGCTTTTTGTGAATTTGAAAAATGCAAAAAATTTGGCAGCTGGTCAAACCGTCATTCTAGAAACCGGTCGAATGGGAGAACCAATTAAACATTTGAATCGTATGGCTAATGGCGAGGATAAGTATGTTCATATTGGCGAAGAGGACTTAGTGTTTATAACAACGACGCCTTCAACTGCAATGGAGGGTGTTGTTGCGAAGACACGTGATATGCTGTTTAAGCAGGGAGCAGATGTTAAGCAGATCAGTAATGATATGCGGTCAAGTGGTCATGCCTCACGAAATGATTTACAAATGATGATTAACATTATGCAACCAGAGTATTTTATGCCTATTCAAGGTGAGTATCGCGTGATGACGGCCGCAAAAGACGCTGCTGAAGAAGTCAATATTCCCGAAGACCATATCATGATGGCTATGAAAGGTGATCAATTCAAATGGTTAGATGATCACTTTGAGTTACAAGATTCATTTACAATTGGTGAAACACTAATTGATGGCGCTGGTATTGGGGATATAGGGAATGTGGTTCTACGTGATAGACGCATTTTATCTGAAGATGGTATTTTTGTTTCTGTTGTGACGATTGATCGCAAAAAACGGCAAGTTGTTTCAAAACCTAAGCTGACGTCGCGTGGTTTTGTCTATGTTAAAGCAAACCGTGACTTAATGAAAGAAGCTTCAGACTTGACGGTTAAACAAATTGAAGACTACCTCAGTAATACGAAAAATTTTGACTGGAATGAGCTGAAAAATAGTGTTCGAGAAGTACTTTCAAGATTCTTGTTTGAACAGACTCGGCGTCGTCCAATGGTGATGCCAGTGGTGATGGAAGTTAACCAAAACAGGCGACCAAATAACCATAAGTCAACGGCGACACAGTCTGGTGCACAATCAAATAAGCGCCAAACACCAAAAAAACCAAATAATCCCAATGTTACTAAGGTGACAAAGGCTGTTAAGAAGGGACCACGTCGTCCAAACAATCGCCGTCCGCAACCTAAAGCGGCTGAATAACAAAAATCCCAACTCAAGTGAGTTGGGTTTTTGACTAATCAAGAAAGGAGTATCGTAACAATTATGAGTTGAGTTTTAATTGTCATGATTTGTTATGTGACCGAAAAAATGACTGACCATATTACGCCAGAAACACAGGAACTTATTAACCGTGCGCAGGTGGAAATGAAACAAGAAAACTGGCACGATGCAGCAGAAACACTGGCTGATTTATATGAAAGTTTGCAGACTTTTGATATTAACAATCGCTTAGTGACAGCCTTATTTATGGATAAACAATATCAATTAGCATCTTCTTATGCTGACGATTTTTTGGCAGAATATCTCGATGATGAAACACATTTTCGCATGATAGTTGCACTGGCAGTCCAAAATCAGAGCTTTGTTTATGCGCAACAATTGGCGATGTTATGGGATGATGAACAGACACAGTCAGAAATTTTAGATGAAATCAGAACGGCTGAAAATCATGCGAAAGAAACAATGGCAACAACTTTAGCAACGATTAGTCGTCAGTTTTATCACATGAGCGACTACGACTTGGATGCGCAACGCAATCGTTACGAGGCTGCTAGAAGGCTACCGGTGGCTGATTTTGTTATCGGCGCTAAATTTTTATTAGTTGATCCATTTGCCTTGCCGCTAATACGCGCAACTTTATTAGAAGATTTACAAAAGCTAGATATTCAAGAACCCGTTCAATATCGCTGGTTAGATGAACAACTTTACACTATCCGTCTTGACCAAATTAATCCATTGACGAGTTCCGAAGTTTTTGAAAAAATTGCGACATTAATTGACGATCGATTGGGTCAAGAAGATCCTGTAGCGTTGGAAATGTTAGCCCATCAAATGAGATTAGAGCTAACACTTTTGTACCCACAAACTGACGACGTGATTATTGATGCTGACAGCTGGGTTGATAGCAGTCTAGATCGCTACTATGGACAATCAAATCATACTGAAGTTGGACTGCAAAAATATTGGCATGATAAAGTAAATGAAATTACAAACAGCTTTTTTGAAAATTAATGTTAAAAGTGTTTACATTTTCTTAATAAGTCGGTATAATAATTTTTGGCTTCAAGAGCCGGAAAAATGCAAGTTACTTGTTGTCTTTTGACGGCTTGCGTTGTAAAATATATTTATAAACATTTTTCAGAATTACTGAAAAATGAATTTTGGAGGAAACTACATTGGCTAAGGAAACTTACGTTCGCACTAAGCCCCACGTTAACATTGGTACTATTGGACACGTCGATCATGGAAAGACGACTTTGACTGCTGCTATTTCAAAGGTATTGTCTGAAAAGCAAGGTAAAGTAGCAACTGATTTTGCTGAAATTGATAACGCGCCTGAAGAAAAAGAACGTGGTATCACTATTAACACTTCTCACATCGAATACGAAACTGAGAAGCGTCACTATGCCCACATTGATGCCCCAGGTCACGCGGATTACGTTAAAAACATGATCACTGGTGCCGCTCAAATGGATGGTGCTATTTTGGTTGTTGCTGCAACTGATGGTCCTATGCCACAAACACGTGAACACATCTTGTTGGCACGTCAAGTTGGTGTTGACTATCTTGTTGTGTTCTTGAACAAGACAGACTTGGTTGATGATGAAGAATTGATCGACTTGGTTGAAATGGAAGTTCGTGAACTTTTGTCTGAATATGACTTCCCTGGTGATGATATTCCTGTTATCAAGGGTTCAGCATTGAAGGCTTTGGAAGGTGACCCTGAACAAGTTAAGGTTATCGAAGAATTGATGGATACTGTTGATTCATACATTCCAGAACCAAAGCGCGAAACTGACAAGCCTTTCTTGATGCCTGTCGAAGACGTCTTCACAATTACTGGTCGCGGAACAGTTGCTTCTGGTCGTGTTGACCGTGGTGTATTGACTACTGGTACTGAAGTTGAAATCGTTGGTTTGAAGGATGAAGTTAAGAAGACTACCGTAACTGGTATCGAAATGTTCCGTAAGACTTTGGAAGAAGCTCAAGCGGGTGACAACATTGGTGCATTGTTGCGTGGTGTTGATCGTAACGAAATCGAACGTGGTCAAGTTTTGGCAAAGCCAGGTTCAATTCAAACACACAAGAAGTTCAAAGCCGAAGTTTATGTTTTGAGCAAAGAAGAAGGTGGTCGTCACACACCATTCTTTACAAACTACCGTCCACAATTCTACTTCCACACAACAGATGTTACTGGTGTTGTTGAATTGCCAGAAGGTGTTGAAATGGTTATGCCTGGTGACCAAGTGACATTCGAAATCGAATTGATCTCACCAGTTGCCATCGAACAAGGTTTGAAGTTTACTGTTCGTGAAGGTGGCCACACTGTTGGTGCCGGTACAGTTACTGAAATCGAAGACTAATATTATTAGTTTTAAAAGGACATGCATTGCGTGTCCTTTTTTTTATGAAAAAAACAAGTACGCAATAGCATACTTGTTTGGTGTGATTATTTATGTGTCTCAGTCTCGCTGTCTCGTCCTAAAGCAGCTGTTCGTGCAACATCATCCTCCTTTTCATTTGGTAAAATGAATAAGTCATCTATCGGGGTTGTTTGTGTTTCTTCACGATTAACAATTTTTGCCATTATGATCCTCCACTTTTTCTTAATTTTACATTATTTTTTATGCAAAAATATACATTTTATTCAAATTATTATGTATATAAACTGCATATATATGATAATCATGTATAATATAAATTAATAATTCGAAACGGAGAGCGATATGGCTGATTTATTGGTGATTGAAAATTTAACAAAAAAGTTTGGTGACAAAATAGTTTTTAAAGATATTAACGTTAATGTAAAGAAAGGCGAGGTAATTGCTGTCATTGGACCATCAGGTGCTGGTAAATCAACATTCTTGAGAGCTATCAATATGTTAGATAAACCAACAAGTGGCGAGGTTTTGTTTGAGGAAAACCAACTGACTAGCTTAAATGAAAATCAGCTTGATCAATTGCGTGAAAAAATGGGTATGGTTTTTCAAGGGTTCAATCTATTCCCAAATCTGACAGTTCTTGAAAATATTAAATTAGCACCCCTTAAAGTTAAGGGGCAAGATGATAAAATTGCCACAGAAACAGCCAAGCAGTTATTGACGCAGGTCGGACTTTCTGACAAGGCGGACCAATATCCCGCAAGCCTTTCTGGTGGACAAAAGCAGCGTGTTGCAATCGCACGTGCATTGGCCATGTCTCCAGATATGTTGCTTTTTGATGAACCGACTAGTGCATTAGATCCAGAAATGGTTGGTGAAGTATTGGCGGTAATGAAACAATTGGCTGAGGATGGCATGACAATGATTGTGGTCACACATGAGATGGGATTTGCCCGAGAAGTTGCAGATAAAGTTTGGTTTATGGCTGATGGCGGCATTCAGGAAATTGCTGAACCTAAAACTTTCTTTGAAACGCCCAAAACAGAACGCGCACAAGATTTTTTACAGAAAGTTCTATAATCTCTTGATTGCGGTTGATACTTAAATTTACTGAAAATGATGTAAGTTAGTAAAAGCGCTTACATTTTCGAAGAAATAGCGTTATAATAAAAGTATCAAGAACGATAAGAGGTTGGGTCATGGCATATCAGAATATTTTAGTAGCAATCGACGGATCAGATGTATCAAACATTTTAATTAAAAAGGTGGTTGAATTTGCTCCAGAAGCACACATTGACATTTTAACTGTTGTTGACACCAATGGCGGTGGTTATTTTGGTTCAATTGCGATGAGTGATGATGTTGTTTATCAAATGGAGCAAGATGCTGAAGCGTCAATTAACAAAGCTTATGAATATGCGCAGAGTTTAGGTCACACTGATGTCGATGTTCATGTTCGTTTTGGATCACCAAAGCAAGTTATTGCTCGACATTTTCCTAAGGATCACAAAAATGATTTGATTGTGATTGGGGAAACAGGGTTGAGTCGACTACAACGGGCAATGGCGGGAACTGTTCCATCATTTGTGACACAAGTTGCTAATACAGATGTTCTCATCATGCGTACTTCTGAAAAGTAAAAAAACACCAAATGTTGAAAATCATTTGGTGTTTTTTTATTTGGCCTCTTTAATAATCGTGATGTTAGTAATTTTGACAGGATTAACTGGTTTTGATGCTTCTCCAGAAGCGTTATCCTTAACCTTTGCTTCAGCAATTTTGTCTACTACTGACATGCCTTTGATTACTTGACCAAATACTGTGTAATCACCATCTAGGCTAGGCACACCGCCTTTTTTATAGGCATCATAAATTTTTGAAGGGTAATTATTTTCATCGACTTGCTTTGAGAGATTCTTTTTATTTTGAACGATGAAAAATTGGCTACCATTTGTGTCTGCTCCAGCATTAGCCATTGATACGGCGCCACGAATATTATAAAGTGATGTGCTAATTTCATTTTTGAAACCATTACCACTATCAATACTGCTGTCTTTACCTTTCCAAATTGACTCTCCGCCTGAGCCGTCACCTTTGGGGTCACCACCCTGAATCATGAAGTTGTTAATCACACGGTGAAAAATTGTATTGTTATAGTAACTTTGTTTGGCATGGGTGATAAAGTTTTCAACAGCTAATGGTGCATATTTGTTGAATAGTTTGATAGTGATATCGCCATAACTCGTATGCAGCGTTACTTCACTTTCATTCTCAGATACAGCATTAGTCAATTGAGGCAAAGCAACTTTTTCTAACTTTGGATCCTTTTTTGTGGTTGAAGTCGCTGAGTTTGATGAGTTAGCGAAATGCTGGTAGCCAACAATACTAGCAATTAGTAGTGCAAGAATCACCGCCATTATGATTTGTGGTGCAAATTTTTTCATGATTAAATCCTTTCAATGATAAATGTCTGAGTTGCAGATGTCGTATAATTAGCTTGATTGAAATCTTCTGGAATAAGTTCTGACAAATAATCTAGCCAATCTTTTGGCGTTGCATTAAATTTTGTAATCAAGAGACCACCATGTGTTAGTTTTGGCAAAACCAAGTCAATTTGATTGATAAAATGTGGTGGTTTGTCATTTGTGTTCTCTGTATCAGATGAATAATCAAAAATTGCAATACTAATTTGTTTTCGTTCACCCATATCAGTGCTTAATTGCTGCGTCAGATTATGACCAAGCAGAGTGACACGTTCTGATAGCCCGCTCATGAAGAGAGATGCGGCTGCGGCGTTGGCGTTATCTTTTGTTGTTGCGTAGCTCAATACGTGACCTTCGTTGCCCACGCGTGTTGCTAAAAAACGTGTATTAACGCCATTAGCTGTTGTTCCATCCAAAACCAAATCACCGATTTTAATATTTTGTTCAATTATTTGATGTGTAAATGTGTTACTTGAGGGAATCATCAGGTACTCCTTTATTGTTAAAAAATAGTTGTTGACTGATATAAAGCATTGTGTATGCAATTGCCATCCCAGCGAGTATATCACTCGGGTAGTGAACGTTGACATAAACACGACTAATGGGAATTAAAATAATTAATCCAAGTAATAAGCAGGAAGCTACACGACGTTGCCAATTAGACTTTAGATGGCGATGTAAGATGATAATCAAGCTACCATACAACAAAACAGATACCATTGCATGACCAGACGGGAAACTAAATCCAGATGCAGGGACTAAATGAGGTGTTGGGCGCGGTCGGGTGATAATGTTTTTAACAATTTGATTGCTTAATCCTGCAAACACAATCACATTAAATCCAATAAATAGCGTTTCGCGATAAAAATGGTGGTAGATGAGCCAAAGTGAAAAAGTTATCAGAATAATTGCACTCCAACTGACATTACCAATACTAGTAATCGCCGTGAAAAACCAATTATGTTTATGATCGTAATGTTGAATTAATTGCTGCCCAAAGTTGTCAAATTGCTGAATGAACTTAGCTTTTAATAAAACACCAACTGTTAAAGTAATAAAAACTGCCAAACATATGCAAGGGAGAATAGAAATTTTTTGTATTTTACGCATATAATGATTATACCCGATTGCGTAAAGATGTGATATAATGAAAGTATTACAGTCAACATTAGTAAGTATGGCGGGGTTGTAGAGAATAAGTGGCGCTGTAAACTTATCAAACAAAATACGGAACTCGGTTGACTGAATTACGGGTGAAATGTCAAGTAGTCTGTAACGTATGCTCGCGTTAAGGCAATTAGAGACGTAGTCGTACGTGAACATAGGTGGTACCGTGAATTCAAATTTCACCCTATGTCATGCTTTTTTGCATGGCATAGGTTTTTTTATTTGAAGGTGGTTAATCTAACGGTTTCTTGATGTTCCAACTTAAATAAAGCACACAAAGGAATAAATTATGGCATATAATCACAAAGAAATTGAGCATAAATGGCAAAAATATTGGGAGGATAATCAAACTTTTAAAGCGCCAGATCAATCAGATAAACCAAAGTATTATGTGATGGATATGTTTCCCTATCCTTCAGGGCAAGGGCTGCATGTTGGACATCCAGAAGGGTATACGGCAACAGACATTGTTAGTCGTTACAAGCGCGCCAATGGTTTCAACGTATTACATCCAATTGGTTGGGATGCTTTTGGGTTGCCGGCTGAACAATATGCTATCAAAACTGGTAATAATCCAGCTGGTTTTACAAATAAAAATGTCCAAGTTTTTAAAAAGCAAATCAAGTCTTTAGGTTTTTCGATTGACTGGTCACGAGAAATTAATACAACCGATCCAGAATACTATAAGTGGTCACAATGGATTTTTGAAAAGTTGTACGAAAAAGGTTTGGCTTACGAAGATGAGATTATGGTTAACTGGGCCCCAGATTTTCCGGGTGGTGGCATTGTTGTTGCCAATGAAGAAGTTGTTGACGGTAAGACTGAACGTGGTGGTTATCCTGTCTATCGCAAACCTATGAAGCAATGGGTTTTGCGTATTACTGCGTATGCAGATCGTTTGTTAGATGATTTAGAAGATTTAGATTGGCCTGAAGCGATTAAAGAACAACAACGGCATTGGATTGGTCGATCAACTGGTGCTTCTGTTAACTTCAAAGTTGATGGTTTTGATGACGAAATCGAAGTCTACACCACACGACCTGATACGCTCTTCGGCGCTAAATATATGGTGCTGTCGCCCGAGCACGACCTAATTGAAAAAATTACAACACCAGATCAAGCAGAAGCAATTGCTGCATATCAGGAGATTGTTGCCACAAAGTCTGATCTTGAGCGGACTGATCTTAATAAAGACAAGACGGGCGCCTTCACTGGTGCTTACGGTATTAACCCTATAAATGGCGAAAAATTGCCAATTTGGATTGCTGATTATGTATTGGCGTCATACGGTACAGGTGCAATTATGGCGGTACCAGCTCATGATGAACGTGATTATGCCTTTGCTAAGAAATTTGATTTGCCAATTACACCTATAATTGCTGGAGGCGACGTTAATGAAGCCGCATATACTGGTGATGGCACGCATATCAATTCTGGATTTTTGGACGGATTAAATAAGCAAGAGGCTATTGATAAAGCGATTGAATGGTTGGAAGACAATCACGCAGGACATAAACAAGTCAATTACCGATTGAGAGACTGGATTTTCTCTCGCCAACGCTATTGGGGTGAACCGATTCCTGTCATTCATTGGGAAGACGGGACACAAACTCTCGTACCTGAGGAAGAATTGCCACTTCGTCTGCCAGAAATGACACAAGATCAGTTGAAGCCTTCAGGAACAGGAGAATCGCCACTTGCCAATGCAACTGAGTGGTTAAATGTGACACGAGAAGATGGTGTTAAAGGACGACGTGAGACCAACACTATGCCACAATGGGCGGGATCTTCTTGGTATTTCTTGCGTTATGTGGATCCACATAATTCAAAGGTTTTAGCAGATCCAGAAAAGTTGAAATACTGGATGAATGTTGATTTGTATGTTGGTGGTGCTGAACACGCTGTTTTGCATTTATTGTATGCCCGTTTTTGGCATAAGTTCTTGTACGATTTGGGTGTTGTACCTACTAAAGAACCTTTCCAAAAACTTGTTAACCAAGGCATGATTTTAGGTGAAAATCATGAAAAAATGTCTAAATCAAAAGGCAATGTGGTTAATCCAGATGAGATTGTTAATGATTATGGTGCCGACACACTACGCGTATATGAAATGTTTATGGGACCATTAACACAAAGTAAACCGTGGTCTGAAGAAGGTGTTGCTGGCTCACGTCGTTGGTTGGATCGTGTTTGGCGATTACTAGTTGATGATGAGGGAAAGTTGCGTGATCACGTAACGACAGTTAACCCTGGTGATTTAGATAAAGTTTATAATCAGACGGTGAAAAAAGTAACTGACGACTTAGAAAATATGCGTTTCAATACGGCTATTTCACAATTGATGGTTTTCGTGAATGAAGCTTATAAATCAGATGCTTTGCCAATTCAGTATATGAATGGCTTTGTACAAATGTTAGCACCGATCGCACCATTTTTGGCTGAAGAGTTATGGCAAAAACTTGGTCATACGGAAGGTGTTAGTTATGAACCTTGGCCAACATATGATGAAAAACAACTTGTTGAAGACACAGCCGAAATTATTTTCCAGGTCAACGGCAAAGTACGTGGTAAGGCAACTGTCGCCATAGATATTGACAAAGATGCTATGGTCGAAGCTGCTAAAGCAGATGATAATGTCCAAAACTTCATTAACGGCAAAGAAATTCGTAAAGTTATTGCGATTCCTGGTAAGTTTGTTAATATTGTAGTAAGCTAAGAAATTACATGTTGCGGCATTTGTCAATTTAGAATGTTGCGCAAATCCTCACTTAGGTGAGGGTACATATCAAAAAATGGGGTCACTAAATATGTCGGATGATCAACGTCCAGAAAATCTCAATAGCGGAAATCGCGTCGATAAAATTAACGTCGATGGACAAATGTTGAGTGCTGAGGAAATTTTAGCTCGTGCACGTAAGCGTGTGCAGAACAAACAGTCACCATCACATTCCGGTGGAGTAGCCCCTCAGTCTCATCAAAAAACAGTCATGTCAAATGCTGATATTGCGTTATTAAAGCAAAAAAATGATCAGGCACGTAAGAAAATCATTCAAAAGAAGCCCAGTTTGACAGTAGCAGAGACTTCAAATACGCAATCACAACCTGTAACCCCTTCAGATACAGCTCCTGTCAGTGACAACCAAGCGACGTTAGTAAAGGGCTCCGCGTGGTTGTCAGTGGGTAACATGGTGTCACGTATTCTTGGTGCATTGTACATTTTGCCTTGGATGGCGATGTTGGGCGTGTACGGTAACCGAGCAAATGGTTTATTTACACAAGGCTATAATGTTTATGCTGTTTTTTTGGCCATTGCAACGTTTGGTATTCCAGCGGCCATTTCTAAAATTGTAGCGGAATTAGCTGCTAAACATGATATTTATCGTTCACGGCAACTCACACGTCAATCAATTTGGCTTGGGATTGGTTTAGGCATTCTCTTTGGCGCCATCTTATATATTGCGGCGCCATGGTTATCTAACGGTAATGCTAATGTAATACCGGTATTGCATTCGTTGGCGCCTGCAGTGGCAATTTTCCCACTAATGTCGATGATTCGTGGTATTTTTCAAGGGCACCAATTAATGAGTGTGTCAGCTATGTCACAAGTCATTGAACAAATTGCTCGAGTCGCGTATATGCTTATCACAGCGGTCGTTATTCTAAAATCTAATCCTACAAATTGGACGGGTGTCGTCGTTCAATCAACCTTTGCAGCGTTTATCGGTGCTATTTTCAGTATGTTGGTTCTTATATGGGGATGGGCCAGGTATCGTCACATTTTGGTGCAACCAATTGAAAATGCGCAACCGACACATCACGCCCCAACATTTGGTTTAGTTCTAAATATTTTAAGAGAATCATGGCCGTTTATTATTATTGGATCAGCTATTACGCTTTTCCAACTGGTTGATCAGTATTCTTTCTTTGATATTATGAACCATTTTTTTTCCAATTCTAATACTGAATTACTAAATCAGTTTGCTTTGTTCAGTGCTAATCCCAACAAACTGATCATGATTATTGTGCCTTTTTCAACTAGTATTGCGGCAACTGCCTTGCCTATGTTATCAGGTAGTAAAGCGACATTAACACATGCTGACATTCAAACTCAACTTAAGCAAGTTATGAAATTATTTGCTTTAATCATGTTACCAAGTGCATTGGGAATGTATGCTGTTGCTGGACCGTTATATAAAATGTTTTATCCAATCGGACCTTCAAATCAAGACGGTATCTATTTGTTACAATATTCGACTATTTTAGCTATTGCATTTAGTCTATTCATGTTACTATCTTTTGTGCTACAAGCATTGTCAGAAGTGTCAATTGTGATGAAAGCTTTTATAGCAGGATTTGTAATTAAAATTGTTTTGCAAATACCGTTAATTCGTTTTTTTGAAGGAATGGGTGCTTTAATGGCTAGTGTCATTGGCATGGTTGTTGCAATCGCCTATATGCTTGATTTTTTGAAGTCAATGTACGGTGTTTCATTTAGTACAATCGGGCGCGAGCTATGGCGTATGTTTGTTGCGTCTGCTATGATGGCTGTAATTGCCAGACTAATTGTTTTCTTTTTCAGTAATTTTGTCTTCCCGATGGATACAAAGTTATCAGTAACGATTACAACGTTTGTTGCAGTATTCATTGGTGGCGCTATTCTGATTATGGCCTATCTTCGTATCGGGGTGGCCGATGACTTATTAGGATCAAAGATGCGATTTGTGCCAAAAATATTACGTCCAAAGCGATGATTGTTCATCGTTTTTTTATAACATAAAATATTCTAAAGATGGTATTTTTTAGACGTTATATACGGTATGCTAAAATTAGGTTTTAAACTATTGTTTCAACGGAGGCATATCAAATGACAGAATCACAAACTGTATTGCAGCCGGAATTAATTAATCGGCTTGATAGTAAGATAATGTATCTGGGACAGTTACAGTCCGCAATTATGGCTCATCAGTTGCCGCAAATTTATGAATTATTAGATTCTCAGCAATTTAATGAGCAAGTTCGACAAAGAGCGCATGCAGACAGTAACGCCAGCCTAGCACAGATGGTTGCTGATATTCACAATGAGTTAGCCACCTTTCTTGCGCCAGAATTGATTCACTATTTAAAGGCGCATTTTCAATTTCTAGAATTTGAAGCAATTGATGGTGAACCTGCAATTTATCAAGTTTTTATAGGTGATTGGTGGAACCATCGTCAAATTGGCACGCTTGATGTTTTGGCTTTGACCTTAGAGGTTGATCAAAAGATGATGTTGGCCTTGCACAATGTCTCACAATTGCCAGATGGGGTGAACAATAACGATAATCAAGTCCGTGAAATTAAGCAAATCATGACGGGATTGCAGGCATTTTTAGATGATGAGACGAAGCGAAAACTTGAGGTTCAAGTGATTGAGGATCAATTGGCGCAATTGAAGGAAAATAAGTCTGGTTTACTGGGTCGTACCGATAAAAAAGCTCGTGAAGAACTTGAAAATAAACGTGAATTATTGCTTGCTTCTCAACAACGGGTACCTGAAGTCAAAGAGAAATTACAGTCTCATCAAGCTGAAATTTTAAAATTAGAAAAAGATGATGCGATTCATCGCTTAGAGCTGGAACAAATTTTAACTTATTTTGAAAGTGTCAAAGCATTTGGTGAAAAGATTAGTCATCTTTATGTAGATTATTTAAACGCATTATTGCAGAAGAAGTGATATGACTTTCGATAATTTTGAGTATGCGCAACAATTAAAAAAAGATTTAATGGTGATGCAACGGTGGCAGGTATTAGTGGAAACATTGTCTCAAGCTGAAACAACAGCTGATATCCTAGAAGTCGTCAATAAAATCCTTGCATTTGATGTTCATGAAGCGACAATTCTTCGTGTTGCTAGTGAACATTGGTATCCAAGTACACATTGGGTGACACTTGCTTTTGCAAAGCTATCAAGCATGGCTTCTTTATCTGAGACAAGCGTCGTACTGCCTCAATTGCAAAAGGTTGCGGAGCTTCATTTTGCTGAGTTTCCAAATGCATCATTTCGATTCACAGCAGCGCCTTTGGTAGCGGGTGGTTATTACCTCGAAGAAATTTCGCAAAATTTGCGAATACTGTATTGGGATATGTCGCGTCGTCGCTTTTACCTTGATACCGACCAATTTGCACAATTGGTTCAGACAGAGGCATTACAGTTGGCCGGCTTGCCAGCCCTGAAATCGTTCCAACAGCGTTTGACAGGTATTGCCGAACAACTGAAAGAATTGGATTATGATGTAGATGTGATAGGGATTGACGCCAAGAATAACCTCGATTTGACCATGAGAGGTAAGGACCTACCGGTTGACGTTCTTGATAGTCTGTTTGTGGCGGCTGCAAAACAGCATTTTGTGTTAAAAAGCCATCAAGGACAAAAAACAGGTGCTACGCTAAAAATTGCAGATGTGACACTTGATATAATTCAAAATCGTGATGACAAGGGGCATAGTTTTTGGCATTATGATATCATAGATAATAACCAAGATGTGACACTGTATTCATTGATTCAACAATTGCCTTTTTTGGCACAATGGTACAATATGTGGTTAGATCAGGTCGGTTTAAAAGATCATCGAGAAGTTTTTGTAGAATGAAAGGGAAATTATGACAATAATCATCGTAATATTAGTTATAGCAGTCATTGCGTTAGCATGGATCGCTATATACAACGGTCTTGTGAAAGCTCGAATGCAAACGCAAGAATCGTGGAGCCAAATTGATGTGCAATTAAAGCGCCGAAATGATTTGATTCCTAATCTGGTTGAAACAGTTAAAGGATATGCCAAGCACGAAAGCGAGACATTAACTAAAGTAACACAGTTGCGTCAAGATGTTGCAGCGGCAACAACTCCAGCAGATAAAATGGCCGCCTCAAATCAATTAAGTGGTGTGTTATCTGGTTTCTTTGCCCGTGCTGAAGCTTATCCAGATTTAAAAGCCAATACCAATTTTAACAAGCTCCAAGAAGAGCTTACAAATACTGAGAACAAAATTGCTTATTCACGACAATTGTTTAACGCCACTACCGCCAACTACAATACAAAATTGCAATCATTTCCTACAAATATTGTCGCTGGTGTTCATCATTTCCAGCCTAGTGAGTTTTTGCAAGTGCCTGAAGCAGAGAAAGAAGTACCAACGGTTAAGTTTTAATGTTGTATCAACAAATACAATCAAATAAAAGACGTACCATTGTGTTATTAGTGGCTTTTTTTGTTCTGGTTGCGCTCGTGGGTGCAGCCGTGGGTTATCTATTGCTTGATTCTTTGGTTTATGGTGTTGTAGCTGCGATTATTATTGGTGTCATTTACACAGCAATAATGATTAGTAATTCAACTGCTGTTGTGATGGCTATGAATCATGGTCAAGAAATAACGAATGCTGACCAACAACCAGAATTGTGGCATGCCGTAGAGGACATGGCAATGGTTGCACAAGTCCCTATGCCTAGAGTATTTGTGATTGCAGATGAAAGCCCCAATGCTTTTGCAACTGGTAATGACCCCAAACACGCGGCAGTAGCAGCAACAACAGGTCTTTTGCGTATAATGACGCGAAGCGAGTTGGAGGGTGTCATTGGGCATGAAATGAGTCATGTTCGTAATTATGATATTCGTATTTCTACAATAGCATTAGCACTTTCAGCCGCCATTACTTTGCTAACTAATATCGGTGGCAACTGGTGGTTTTGGGGGAGTGGGGAACGGCGCAGAGAAAATGATCGCAACAATAGCGGTGGCTTGCAGGCAATTCTGATGATATTTTCGATTCTGATGATGGTACTCGCGCCACTAGCTGCGGCAGCCGTACAAATGGCTATTTCTCGAAATAGAGAATATCTTGCTGATGCCGGTAGTGTTGAGTTGACACGAAATCCACAGGGATTGATATCAGCTTTACGTAAATTAGGCGGTGCAGAACCAATGCAAGATGTTGATTCATCGTCAGCAGCGCTGTATATTAGTAACCCTTTAAAAAATAAAGAACATTTATTCGATACGCATCCACCAATTGAAGAACGGATTGCGCGGTTGGAAAAAATGTAATCTCTTCGAAAGCGTCCATTTCATGGAGGCTTTTTTTGATGTAATGTGGTAAAGTTTGCTTTTATATTATTTAAAAAGAATATAAACTGATTATAGTTCGTAAAAAAAGTTATTTTACAACTTTTATTAAAATAATATACGTAAAAAGCTTTACATTCGTATTGCGAATATGGTTAAATATAAAAGTAACAAATTCAGAATATAACACAGGAGAAAGAATCCAATGGAAAATAAATGGCTACGAGCAGCCTTACCGGCACTTCTAATTCATGGCAGTATTGGTACTGTCTATGCATGGAGTGTTTTTAAACAGTCAGTCGCTGATTATATTGGTGCCAGTGTGCCTGATGTGGAATGGGCATTTTCCATCGCGATATTATTTTTAGGACTTTCGGCTGCCGTACTGGGACATTATGTCGAAAAAAATATTAAACGATCGGCCTTATTAGCAACGTTATTTTTTGTTGCAGGTATGTTAGGAACTGGTTTCAGTATTCAACAACGGTCATTAATCGGTATTTATATTTTTTATGGGATTGTCATGGGTATTGGATTAGGAATTGGGTATCTAACCCCAGTTAAAAATTTAATGTTGTGGTTTAAAGATAATAAGGGATTGGGAACCGGCTTGGCGGTTGCTGGATTCGGTCTCGCTAAAATGGTGTTTTCACCGGTTATGATGACGCTGCAAAAATCTATCGGTTTATGGCAGATGTTTATCTTGTTATCAGTTGTTTTTGCACTTATGATGTTGATTGGTACGCTGCTGATTCATAAACCAATTGATTGGCAAGAGAAACCGCTACAAACACCATTTCAACCATTAAAATTAATGGGGAACATGACATTTGTTGGAATTTGGTTGATGTTTTATCTGAATATAACGGCTGGTTTAGCGATTATTTCCCAAGAAAAAGATATTTTATCGAATTTGACGTTACAAAGTGGGAGTGCAGTATTCTCAATTGGTGCAATCACAACAATCTTGAGTATTGATGCTTTCTTCAATGCTTCAGGTCGAATTGGATTTGCGACATTATCTGATCGACTTAAAGATAGAAACAGTGTTTATCAGTTGATTTTTGGCATTTCAATCGTGATGTCATTGTTATCTTATTTTTTGCCTAGCGGTAACTTTTTAATGCCTGTTGTATTGGTTGGGACATTCTTTTTAATTAATGCTGGTTATGGTGGTGGCTTTTCTGCCTTGCCACCTCTACTAGCAGATCGCTTTGGTATGAAAGCAATCTCTAAAATCCATGGGTTAGCCCTCACTGCATGGGCAGCAGCTGGACTTTCTGGTAATCAGTTAGCGAGTTATATTGTGCACGTCTTAGGTATGCCATACCAAACTGTTTTTTTGGCAATTAGCATTTTGTATGTCATCGCCTATTTGATTTCACGATTTATGGTGAAACCAAACCAAATGTTAATCGTTTAGCGTTAAATATGTCTGAATTAATTCTACTTTCTGGTGACTAATTTCATTTAAAAAGCATACAAAACAAATACAATTTGATATGATTAGTAGGTAAGTGACCACGTATTTTAGGAGAATCATATCAATGACAAATATTCAATTTAATTGGCGTAAAATCTTTTTAACAGCTGTCGTATTTATTGCCAGTTCTATCATTCAAGTTATTTCATTGAATGCGTTTTTAATTCCTAATAATATTTTTTCAAGTGGCTTTAATGGTATTTCGCAGTTGCTATCGTTATTTGCGCAACATACTTTTCATATGAATGTTCAAACTGGAACGTTTATGATGGTATTTAACGTGCCAATCGGAATTGTTGGTTGGAAATTAATCGGTGGAAAGTTTACAATCTTAAGTTTTTTAAATGCCATATTTGTGTCAATTATTCAAATTTTAGCACCCACAAAAGCGTTGACGACTGATCCAATGCTGGCAGCATTATTTGGTGGATTGCTGTTAGGTGTTGCAATTGGTTTAGCGATGCGATACGGTTTTTCGACTGGTGGTATGGACATTGTTGCAATGGTTGTTCAAAAGCGAACCGGTAAGTCTGTGGGCGCGTTAATGAATATTATTAACTGTGTTGTGGTTATTGTTGCCGGTTTCTTCATTGGTTGGCAGAATGCCCTATTTACGTTAATTGGTATTTACGCAACAGGTCGAGTTGTGGATACTCTGTATACAGGATATCAGAAACTAACTGCGATGATTGTCACCGCAAAAGGGGATGACGTTGTAGAAGCGCTTCATAAGGATTTGATACGTGGTATTACTATCCTGCCCTCCAAAGGTGCTTACACAAAAAGAGAATCAACTACCTTGATGATGGTGATTTCTCGTTACGAATTATTTGAAATGCAAGAAATTGTCCATCGCGCTGATCCTAAGGCCTTTGTTAACTTATTGAACACAGTTAATGTTTCTGGTGAGTTTTTAGATTCTGACAGACAATTACAAATGAAAAAAGCTATTGCTGTTCCAAAAGTTGAAACGATTGAGGCACAGATTGAAGCAGAGAAACAATTAGAATCTCAACTTGAAAATGTGAACGATAATCAGGTAAAATAGATTTTAAATATTAAGGAGGGCTATTTATGCCTATCGTACAAGTTGAATTACTAGAAGGACGTTCACACGAACAACTCGCTAAAATGGTTAAAGATATTACCGATGTAATCGTTACGGATGCCGGGGCTTCACGCGAAGCAGTACATGTTATTTTAAGAGAAATGCCAAAAGATCATTACGCAGTCGGCGGTGTTCTTAAAAGTGACCAATAAGTTATTTAGCAAAACAACCCCTACAGGGTTGTTTTTTTTCGTAATGTTATCAAAATGTGACAATTTGATGAAATAATCAATTTTTGGTATTTTCTTAAGGTTTTACATGATAAACTTAATATGTTAAGAGAAACTTAAGATTTGAGAATTTTGTCAAAGTGGCTATGGCTACAATGATATAGGCGGAAAGGGTGAATATATGGAACGTCTGGATAAAAAAATTATTGCTTCTGGCCTTGGTGTGCTCGGTCTTGTTGGCGTTGGTTCAAGTATCGTCAATGCTGACCAAGTAAAAAACGCAGTGGATAAAGCCGTAAGCTCAGTTGCTGAAGCAACTGGCTTAGCGCAATCGAATGAGGTCAGTTTGTCAAAGGCAAATTTGACGATTCCAAAAGATAAAGTGCTACATGTCAATACGCCAGCAGAAACGAAAGCTGCCCAAACCAATACTAAAAAGAAAGCAACGACATACCGTGTCAAAGCGGGTGATTCACTCTGGTCAATTGCTCAAGACCATAAAGTCAGTGTTGACGCATTAGTTGCCAACAACAATAATTCTGATTTGATTTCTGCTGGTCAAGTTTTGACGTTGCCGACAGATCAACCAGCAACTCAGAATGCTACGTCTGCAGCACCCGAAGTGGTTGAAACTGCTTCAACAGTTGGCAGTTCAGACAGCACAATAGACACTAATGCTGGCAGCACAGAGATAGATTCGGCCAATGAGACGGATGGTACTGAGGCAAATGCTGATTCTGATCAGGCAATATCAATGGTTACTTCGACAGCCAGTGCTGCGCCGGTAACTCAAAATGTTTCAACTTCAAGCGCAGTTGCTCCGACATCAGTGGCTAGCGAGGCTACTCCAACGACACCTGTAACAGCTACTGAAAGTAGTGATGATACAGATGTGGTAACAACAGGCACATCGTCATCTGCTAATATACCAGATGCTAGCACAGTATCGGAATCTACTACATCGTCTGTTGTAAGTGAGGCAAGCCAAGACTCTACGGCTTCTGCAGCGCAAAGCTCAAGCGCTAGTGCTTCATCATCTGCATCACAGTCTGAGCAATCAGAGTCTGTGGCACCAGCAGCCAACCAAAACGTTACAACTGCTAGTGCAGCCATTGTTTCATTAGCTAAGCAGTTAGCAACTCAAAACATTCCTTACGTTTGGGCTGGTTCTACACCCCAAACTGGTTTTGATTGCTCTGGTTTGGTCAGTTATGTATTCCAAAAGGCGGCTGGTATCTCGTTGCCACATTCATCCGTTTTACAGGAATCTTACACAAAAACAAAGGCAGTTTCACAAGCGCAGCCGGGTGATCTGCTGTTCTGGGGAACCAAAGGTGCTTCATATCACGTGGCCATTTATATTGGAGGAAATCAGTATGTTGCCGCACCGCAACCAGGTATGAACGTGCGTGTAGAAACAATTTCAACTAATTTTATGCCTAGTTTTGCAGGTAGTATACAATAATTTACTCAAAAGCAACTGTTTGTTCTGATATAACCAGTTGCTTTTTCTCATAAAAGCGTGTAACATGAAACCAATAATTAAAACATTACTTTGCAGATATAGTGCTGGAAAATGGCCAGCAGTCTCTACCACGCACCAAATGACGTGACTATCCGCAAGTGTTTTTGACCGTTCAAAAGCATTTGTGGATCTGTGTATCCCAAGTGTTTTTTTATTTTTAATTTTTGGCGGATCTGTTGACAATTGTGTTGGCAAAAAGGCCTGATTAGCGAATGTATATCATGTCGATTTCTTAGTGTGTGTCACAATGAATGACGATGGGATTTACAAGTATAAATTTTTTTGGAGAATATGATGGAAAAGTTTAATTCAAAAGGTAAATTTGTCCCAATGGGATTAACGTTTGAAGATGTCAATTTAGTGCCAGAGGAAAATTCGGCAGTTAAGGTCGATCAGGTTACTCTGGAAACCGAGTTGACACCAACGTTGAATTTACATATCCCACTGCTTTCGGCAGCGATGGATACTGTAACTGAGGCACGATTTGCCATTGAAATTGCTAAATTGGGTGGATTGGGTGTTATTCATAAGAATATGACGATTGCCCAACAGGCGGAGCAGGTGCTCCAAGTTAAGATAGCAAAATTTGAACGACAAAATTATCCCCAAGCTGCCGTGGATGCTAAAGGCCGTTTGCTAGTTGCTGGTGCAGTTGGTGTGACAAATGATACTGTTGATCGCGTTGCTGCTATGGCAGAAGCTGGGGTTGATGCCATTGTTTTAGATTCCGCTCATGGGCACTCAGAAGGTGTCTTGCGTAAGGTTTCAGAAGTTCGTAATGCCTTCCCAGAACTTAATATTATTGCTGGAAATATTGCGACGCGCGAAGGTGCTGCTGCTCTATATGATGCCGGAGCAGATGTTGTCAAAGTTGGTATTGGTCCTGGTTCAATTTGCACGACTCGAGTTGTAGCAGGTATTGGTGTACCGCAAATCTCTGCTGTACGTGAGGCCGCCAAAGAAGCCGCTTCGCGGGGTAAAAAAATCATAGCTGATGGTGGTGCCAAAACACCTGAAGATATTGTCAAAGCAATGGTTGCTGGTGGTAATGCTGTGATGTTGGGGTCAATGTTTTCTGGTACAGAAGAAACACCAGGCGATTCGTTTGAAGATAATGGCCGCCTATACAAAAGTTATCGTGGTATGGGGTCGATTGCTGCTATGGAAAATGGCTCAAAAGATCGTTATTTTCAAGGCGAAGTTAATGAAGCAAATAAGATGGTGCCAGAAGGTATTGAAGCTAGAGTTGCCTATAAAGGAGCATTGGTTGATGTGTTAAATGGTATTTTGACAGGTATGCGTCAAGAAATGGCATCAGTAGGTGAATCAGCGGTAGCTGGACTAGTGGCAAATGATCATTTAGCAAAATCTACTCAAGCTGTTGATTTTGAAGCTATTTTGACACAAAAAGCACCCACTCTTTTTTAAATTAATCTTAGGAGAAATCATGTCTGAATCAACTCAATTTATTGGCCTAGGCTATGATCAAGCTTTACTTGTACCAGGCGCCTCAAATGTTTTACCACATACAGTCTCATTAACAAGTCAATTAGCACCAAATTTCAAATTAAATATACCACTAATTTCTGAAGCGTATGATTCTGAAACAGATGAACGGGTTGTACCAATTGCACTTAATGGTGGCTTGGGTATCTTTGTGCAACAAGAATCAGTGGATGAACAAGTTGAACTAGTCAAGTCAGCAAAATCTACAGTCATCGATGAACAAAAATTTCCAAATGCTTTGACAGATGATCAAGGAAAATTGGTTGTTGGTGCTGAAGTTTGGTTGGGTGCTGACGCTAGCAAGCGTGTAGACGCCTTGGTAAATGCTGGTGTGAACGCTATTTTCTTCTATTTACACGCTGATTTGGATGATAGTGTAATAACAATCATAAAGGCAACTAGACAAGCATATCCACAATTGTTGGTAGCTGTTGGTGTTGTAGAGGATCCAAATGTAGCTGCACAAATCTATGATTCTGGTGCCGACGCGGTTCTAGCAGGACGCTGTGTCAATTCATCCTTGCCAAATGATTTGACTTATCCATTTTTGACAGTGACGATGGGTATAGCAGATGTAGCATCTAATTATGACAACAAATCAGTCATTGCTGTTGGCGGTGTTCATTACTCTGGGGATGTCGTGAAAGCATTGGCTGCTGGTGCAGATGCAACGCTTGTTTCGGATCTTTTAAAAGGAGAAGTTCTGGAAGCAGATGGCTCGTTTAAGGGCGGTGATATGGCAATTGATGATGCCATCTTCCAAACTGATGGTGGCCTTCGGGCTGGTATGGGTTATACTGGGTCTGCAACAATTCAAGATTTAAAATTACATGCTAAGTTTGTGCAGATTACAGATAATGGCCTTCGTGAATCACATCCGCATGATGTTGAAATCACCAAGCAAGCCCCTAACTACGCGAAAGGATAATTCATGGCTGACGCACTAGATAAAGTTTTAGTTCTTGACTACGGTAGTCAATATAATCAACTCATTACTCGTCGTATTCGAGAAATGGGTGTCTTTTCTGAATTAAAGTCACGAAAAATGACGGCTTCAGAAATTAGAGATTACAATCCAAAGGCAATTATTCTTTCTGGCGGTCCTAAATCCGTTTATGAAGAAAATGCTTTTACAATTGATAATGAAATATTTGAGTTAGGTGTCCCTGTTTTGGGTGTTTGTTATGGCATGCAATTAATGGCGCAAAACTTAGGTGGAAAAGTTGAAGCAAACCCAGGTAATGGTGAATTTGGGCAAACAATTTTAAATCATACTGAACACGCGGGGCGACTTTTGGCGAATACGCCAGTTTCACAGACGGTTCTGATGAGCCATTCTGATAATGTGACCGCATTGCCGGCAGGATTTGAAGTAATTGGTGGTTCGGACAAAACACCGATTGCAGCCATTGCTGATGAGAAGCGACGTCTCTATGGTGTCCAATTCCACGCCGAGACAACATTGTCGGAGAACGGAAAGCAAATCTTGCAGAACTTTGTTAAAGATATTGCTGGTGCGACGGCAAATTGGGACATGAGTGGGTTCATTGATGATCAAATTGCCAAAATTCGTGAAATCGTTGGTGATAAAAAAGTGCTACTTGGTTTGTCAGGTGGTGTTGATTCTTCCGTTGTTGGAGTTTTATTGCATCGTGCAATCGGGAATCAATTAACTTCCATTTTTGTAGATCATGGTTTGTTGCGTAAAAATGAAGCTGAACAAGTCATGTCCATGCTTGGTGGTAAATTTGGTCTGAATATTATCAAAGTTGATGCACAATCGCGTTTCTTGGACAAGTTAGCTGGTGTAACAGATCCGGAAAGAAAACGTAAAATTATTGGTAATGAGTTTATTCAAGTTTTCAATGATGAAGCTAAAAACCTTGATGGGATTGAGTTTTTAGCACAAGGCACACTTTATACAGATGTCATCGAATCGGGCACAGATACTGCACAAACTATTAAGTCTCACCATAATGTTGGCGGGTTACCTGAAGACATGCAATTTAAGTTGATTGAACCTCTTAATACTTTATTCAAGGATGAAGTTCGTGAGTTAGGTGAAAAGTTGAATATGCCTCATGAAATGGTTTGGCGTCAACCCTTCCCGGGACCGGGGCTGGGTATCCGTATTCTTGGCGATATTACCGAAGATAAATTAGAAATTGTGCGTGATTCGGATTGGATTTTACGCGATGAAATTGCTAAAGCTGGTCTTGAAGGTGATATTTGGCAATATTTCACCGTATTAACTGGTGTCCGCTCGGTCGGTGTGATGGGTGACTACCGTACGTATGATTATACAATTGCTATTCGCGCAATCACATCTGTTGATGGTATGACGGCTGACTTTGCTCATATTCCGTGGGAATTACTTCAAAAAATCTCAGCACGAATCGTTAATGAAGTAGGACATATTAACCGTGTCGTGTATGATATTACCGCTAAGCCACCGGCAACTGTTGAGTGGGAATAACCCAACTAATCAAAACAAAAGTTTTTTACGTTTTAAATTTTTAAAAGCAAACATGGACAACATGTTTGCTTTTTATAGTTAATGAATATGCAATTTATCAATTAGGCAACATGATAATTAATCGATAACGATGAAATCTTGTCATTTTAATAGTGAGTATCAGAAAGAAAAGACGATATTTGAAAATTAAATGAGGCATGATATATAAAATAATATGCTATATTGTTGAACTAATTATTATGAAAACTTGCTTTATTAAACTTAAATGATTTAAAAATTTTTTTAAAAATTAAAACACATAGGTAACTGAGAAAGTTAATCAGTCAGCTTTTTGCTCAAATTACTTTGATGATATAATTACTTGGCTATGTCATTGCCATATGATAAAATAAGAGCTAGTGTGAAGCTTATCAAAAAAAATGTCAACAAAGCTGTGTCACCTAAGGGACAAAGTTTGTCCAATAAGGTGCTACAACTTTTTTATTTGGAGGTCTGATATGCCATGGATTTTTTTATTAATGGCCGGTTTATCTGAGATTCTTTGGTCAACTGCAATGAAACTGAGCGATGGTTTTTCAAAAATTAGTTGGGCTATCGTTACGGTAGTTGGTTTAATTGCCAGCATGCTATTCTTATTGCAGGCAGTCAAACATTTGTCGTTTAGCTTAGCATATCCTATCTGGACAGGCATTGGTGCAGTTGGTTCGGTAGTCGTTGGTGTGTCATTGTTTCATGATAAATTTTCTGGGGCCACTTGGTTGTTTGTAATTTTGTTAATTGTGGCTATTATTGGCATAAAAATGACGGCTGGCGAATAGTGAGATGATATCAGGTTAATTTTTGTTGGCGCAAAATAATATCAAAAGCAATAACACCGACAATGCCGATGCTAGTACCAATTAAAATTGCGATTAACCGAGTGATGATTAAATTTGTTCCTAGTTCAGGTCGAACCAGTTTAAAAAGAATAAGCGCAATTGGTGTTGTAAAAAAATTTCCAATCAAGTAGCTTTTAGGCATTGCGAAACAAATTATTCCCATCAATATGACTGCAATAATCATCAATAAGATTTTTTGATGGATTGTTGTATAAATTAATAAAGCAAATATACATCCAACAATGCCAGCAAGCACATAGTGGTATTGGCGATGCCTAGCGGTTGGTATGTTTTCAGCTTGCAAGATGGTGATAGCAGAGACTAACAACCAGTAATAGTTATTGAGGTGACTCTGAACACCAATAAAATAGGCTAACATAGCAAAAATAGAATAGTTAATGGCACGCATGGATTCAATGTTATAAGTGAATTTTTCTCGATCTAGACGGAATGTGATGGCATATTTTTCATAACACCAATTTTCGATTAGTGCGAAAACAGTTGCAATAACGGCACCTAAAATGATGTACAAAGCAAATAAAAGTCTTGTTATGATTGATATTTGACCCAAACTGGACAACATACCATTAATCATCAAGATAAAAAAAGCTTGAGGGCCAAACATTTTTTCTTTAGTCAGTATATATTGTGAAATAAATGCTAACATGCCAATCCACAAAATAGCAAACATTGATCCAGCTAACAAAGCACTGATAGGCAAAGCTAGAATAGAAATAACGTCTACTATCAGCAGTTGTGATATTGTTTTATGTTGATTAGCGGGTACATAGTACATGAGTGTCAATGCACCAAAGCAACTCATCACACCTAACCACTGATTATTAAAAAACCCGCCAATTAATAAGGAAATGGCCATTGAACTCATCCCCAAAAAAGCGTGAATGATATGGCGATTGATTTTATTCATGTTAGATTACCTCGAAATTTTCAAATTTTTCCAGCCTAACATAAAAAACTTATCATTGTCAATCAGTATTTGATAATAAGTTGATTAAAAAATTAGATAACAGATTCAATTAAGAATAATCATGTGTTGCATTTTGACGGTCATATTTATTTAGAAGGTTATACAATTGTGGTTTAGCCAATTTTTTATGGTAAAATAAGAGATATATATTTAAAAAAGTGATGAGAGCAGTGATGACCATTAAATATCCAGCAGGCACACGCCATAAGAACTCTGTTCAAAATACAATACGAACGGGTAAGACAACAAAAAAAGCCTTAATTTTCGGTAAACGTGGTATGGGACTGGAAGATGAAATTAATGAGGCTAACGATTATTATTTGGCAAATCGACTTGCTGTCGTCCACAAAAAGCCGACCCCCATTACAATTGTCAAAGTTGACTATCCAGCCAGAGCTGCAGCTAAAATTACGGAAGCCTACTTCAAGCAGGCTTCCACGACAGATTATAATGGTGTTTATCAAGGACGTTATATTGATTTTGATGCTAAGGAAACTAAAAATAAAACATCATTTCCTTTGAAAAACTTTCATCAGCATCAAATTACACATTTAGCAAACATTTTATCTCAAGGTGGCATTGGTTTTGTGATTATCAAATTCACTACTTTAAATGAGGGGTATGTGTACCCAGCAAGTGCATTGATCAAACAATGGCAGAATTTAAAGGGTAAACAATCCATTTCGTATCATGACATTATGACACATGGGTACATTATTCCAGAAAGCTTAAATCCAAGTTTGGATTATCTAAAAGCTGTTGATATGATGCTTGAATCGTTAAAATAAATATCTAGGAGCTCTCTCAGTATTATGGCAAATGATAATTCAAATCAATGGTCGCGTGTTGATCGCAACCAAAATATGTACGATAATCAGCCAGGTCAAGAACCACCAAGGCCCAGACCCAAAGGCAAGGGTAGCGGTCCAAAAAAACCTCTTAAGCCAAGAAAAAAACGACGATGGTTACTTGCAATTTTCCTTTGGCTATTAACGCTAGGAATTATTGGAAGTTTGGCTGGTGCGGCATTATTTTTCACGTATGCCACTGATGCACCAAATATTACTGAATCAGATTTAGCTTCTGAAAATTCAACGCAACTATTAGACAGTCAGGGAAATGTTATTTGGACTATGGCGACGCAAGAGCGTGACTATGCGAATGCAAACGAAATTCCTAAAACGTTGAAGCAGGCGGTTGTTTCAATTGAAGATCGACGCTTTTATAAGCACAATGGTGTTGATCCAATTCGTATTATGGGTGCCGCTTTAGCTAACATTAAAGGTTCTTCACTGGGTATGCAAGGCGGCTCAACGTTAACTCAGCAACTTGTTAAGTTATCTGTCTTTAGTACATCATCAGCCGACCAAACATTAAAACGTAAAGCCCAAGAAGCTTGGCTTGCACTACGAGTTGAAAAGAATTTTACTAAAAACGAAATTCTAACGTTCTATGTTAATAAAGTCTATATGGGTCATGGTATTTATGGCATGAAAACGGCCGCCGAATACTTTTATAGTAAACCATTAACGGAGTTGTCGATACCACAGTTGGCATTGCTTGCAGGAATGCCACAATCGCCAACGTATTACGATCCTTATTTAAAAAATAATTCTGCAGCCAAAGAACGACGAAATACTGTTATTGAAGCAATGGTCAAGTATGGTGCCATTACTGAAAAACAAGCTAAGGCGGCTATTGCTACTCCTGTCAACGACGGCTTGCAAGATTTGACAACGAAAGCAGAAAATGCTGATCAAAATCGCAAGGTGGTTGATGCTTACGCCAAATCAGCCATTTCAGAAGCCCAAAAACTTGGATATGATACTTCTAAATCAGGTTTGAAGATATATACTAGTATGGATTCTAGTTTGCAACAATCATTGTACGATAATGCGAACAGTGGGTCAGTTACTTTTTCTAGTGCAAACTTACAGATTAGTGCAACAATGACTAACCCTAATAACGGACGTGTTGTGGCGCAAATTGGTGGTCGAAATGTCACAACGACATTTGGTTTAAACCGAGCAACACAATCTTCACGCTCATCGGGATCATCCATTAAACCATTGCTGGATTACGGACCAGCCATTGAGTATTTGAACTGGCCAACGTATCGAACGGTTGTCGATAAAAAATATAAGTATGTCGGTACCGATAAGGATGTTTACGACTGGGATAAAAAGTATATGGGAAATATCACTATGCGTACTGCCTTAACCCAGTCTCGTAATATTCCTGCTGTGCGAACACTAGAAGAAGTTGGTGGGGCTAACGCAGAGAAATTTGTTAATGGTTTGGGAATTACAACCGATGGCACGCCTGGTGGTTCGGCAGCCATTGGTATTCCAGTGACATCAGAGCAAGAAGCAGCTGCTTTTGGCGCAATCGCGAACGGTGGTACTTATTACAAACCCACTTATATTACTAAAGTGGTAACTGCTGATGGCACAACACATAACTACACAACAACTGGCACACGCGCGATGAAAACAAGCACGGCTTTCATGATAACAGACATGTTAAAAGGCGTTATCAAGCCTAATGCCACAGCTGCTGATGCTGCGATTACTGGTCTACATCAAGCTGGTAAATCTGGATTAGTTGGTTATGATGAAGATGATAATATGCCTGAACGTGCCATTTCTGACGCTTGGTTCACTGGTTATACACGGTCATATGCGCTGTCTGTTTGGACAGGTTTTGATTATCCAAAGCAAAACTATATTCCTTGGACAGAACAAGATTTGCCAGCACAATATTATGCCAAAGTAATGGCTTATGCTATGCAAAACAAGGATAATACGGACTGGACCATGCCTGATAGTGTTAAACAAACCGTAAAGGGTAATATTGTTGAATATGAAGTTAAAAATGCCTCATGGAGCAATGGTGGCTTACCAAGTGTAACCTCTATTACCCAGTCTGGTGAAACACCTGCTGAAGCGGGTATTTCGACGAACTCTGCATCGACTGGATCTACAACAGGAAACAATTAATTAGGATTTGATCGAACAATCTGGCTATTAATAGCTAAGATTGTTCTTTATATTTGGAGGGAAAAATGCGGCTATGGGTAACCGGATATCGTAATTATGAGCTTGGTACTTTTGGTGATCAAGATCCCAAAATTAAGGTGATTAAATTTGCATTGAAACAGGCATTAAAGACGCAATTGGATGAAGGGTTAGAGTGGGTTATCACAGGTGGTCAGTTGGGAATTGAGCAATGGGTGGTGTCGGTTGTTCAAGAATTGAAAAGGGACTATCCAAATTTAAAAGTTGCTATGATGCTGCCTTTTAAAAACTTTGGCGGGCAATGGCAATCAAAAAATCAAGAAAAGCTGCACGACTTGATTGCACAGAGCGACTTCGCAGAGAGTGTGTCTGCTCAAGAGTATCAAGGTTCAGAGCAGCTCAGAGCTTACCAACAATTTATGCTTTCACATACGGATGGTGCATTATTAATATATGACGCAGACTATCCAGGAAAAACCCAGTTTGACAGTCAAATTATTCAAGCATATCAAAAGAAAACGCCCTACCCATTGACACAAATTGATATGATGGCGTTACAAGATTACGCTACGGAATACGAAGAACAACGTATAGAAAATATAATATTTGATGAATAATTGTTTATTTTTCTTGTAATTCTGAGAATTTATTGGTAATATAAATTAAGTTAAAAAATTAAACGAGGTGTGTCTTGTGGAACAAGTAAAATACACGCAAAAAGATATTTTAGAACGTGTTTTTAAGCAAAAGCGCATGGGTGTCGGATATGATCCGGCCGATGTCGATAGCTTTTTAGATGATATCATAAAAGATTATGGTGCATTTGGTGGTCGTATTGAGCAACTACAAGGTGAAGTTGCGCGTTTACAGACAGCATTAAAAGATGCGCAAGATCAATTAGTCCTTGTAAAACAACAGAGCGTTCAAGCTGCTAATGTTGCACCTGCGGCGCCCGTGGTTGAGGCAGTATCGCCTGTTGTTACGCCAGCGCCAGAGGTTAAGCCTGTTGCACCTTCAGCTAATACTGTTACTAATTTGGATCTGATTAAACGTGTTGCTAACTTGGAACGTGCTGTTTTTGGTCGTGACCACTCTGAAAATGAAAACGCGTAAAATATGATTGTTGTTGTTGTTGTTGTATAAGTATCGGGTAATTGCGCGTCATATTTCTGACGTGAGGAAGGTCCATGCTCGCACACTCTGAGATGGGTGTAGTGTTTGTGCCGGGATAAAGAATAAACCCGGGGGCAGTGATGCCACGGCGATCGAAAAGGCTAAGGCTTCTAGCTATGTCTGAATAGATACGAAGGTGCCATAGAAACGTATATGTCAGTGAAAATTGGCATTTGAGACGAGGTAAACCCCACAAGCGGGCAACCCAAACTTTTGGTAGGGGCGGCTGATCTAGTAAAATGAAACGATGATCGGTATGGTTTAAGCAATTGAACTTAGATAGATGATTACCGAAGGTGATATGTACCTGCATATCACTGGAACAAAACATGGCCTACAGATACTTATATCAGGTAAGCTCGCTTCGGCGAGTTTTTTTAATGAATAAAAAGCAAGGGTATGCAGTTATTTTTTGTATAAAAAGAAAATAATGTTGCATAAAAATTCATTATCGCGTAAACTGTTATTATTGTGATACAGCACAAGGAGAGATTTGGATATGCAGAAAATAATTAAAAAAATAATGATAGTAGCAATGCTTTCAATTATGTTAATGCCATTTGTCGGAACTTTAGGTCAAACTAAGGTGAACGCAGCAACAACCGATCCAGCATTGACTAAAATCAAAAAGAAAGGTACATTGGTGATTGGTTTGTCAGCCGATTATGCGCCTTTTGAATTTCACGCGACTGTTAATGGACGTGATCAAATTGTTGGTTTTGAAGTTGACATGGCTAAGCAAATAGCCAAGGACTTAGGCGTTAAGCCAGTTATTAAAGAAATGGGATTTGACGGTCTGATAGGTGCCCTGCAGACTGGTAAGATCGACGTTATCATTTCAGGTATTAACGCAACACCGGAACGTGAACAAGTTGTTGACTTTTCGCAGGCTTATTTGAAGCCATTGCAAACAATAATGGTCCTTAAAAAGGATGCTGGCAAATATTCGAGTAATTTGTCTTCCTTTGCTGGTAAAAAAATTGGTGCCCAAAAGCAAACGACTCAAGAAACTTATGTTCAAGATAACATGAGTAGCTCAACATTAGTTAGCCTGCAAAAAGTGCCTGATTTGGTTGCACAGTTATCAACTGGCAAGATAGCTGGAATTGTGTTGAATGAACCAATTTCTAAAGCATATACACAACAAAATAAAACTTTCAAAATTATTTATCCAAAGCCTGCTTCAGGTGAAGGGGCAGTTTCAGTAGCTATGCCCAAAAACTCACCAGTCTTGAAGTCAAAAATTAATGCTTCGATCACTAAGATTGTCAAATCTGGAAAATTGGCAGCATATCAGAAAAAAGCCAATAAGTTAATGTTTGCTGATCAGTCTTTCTGGGCGAAGTACGGTAACTTATTTATTAAAGGCACATTGCTAACGCTGGCGTTAGCCGCTATTGCTGTTGTGATTGGCGTTATATTAGGTACGATATTCGCATTATTTAAGCTATCACCTAATTTTATCCTAAAAGCAATTGGTAATATATATGTTGAATATGTCCGTGGCACGCCACTGCTTGTTCAAGCATTTATGGTATTTTTCGGTACACAAGTGATTGGATTCAATTTGTCTGCCTTTGCTGCTGGTGCTTTGGCCATGGGATTAAATTCTGCCGCCTATGTGGCAGAAATCATCCGTTCTGGTATTAACTCCGTTGATAATGGCCAAAACGAAGCGGCGCGTTCGTTAGGCTTGTCTAAGGGCAAGGCAATGCGTTATATTATTTTGCCGCAAGCCGTTAAAAACATATTGCCAGCATTGGGAAATGAGTTTGTGACTGTCATCAAGGAAGGTTCCGTCGTATCTGTCATTGGTGTTGGTGAGTTGATGTTTCAAACAGGTGTTGTCCAAGGCGCATCCTTTAAGCCATTTTTCCCATTGGTGATTACATCATTAATCTACTTTGTCTTAACATTTGGTATTAGCCGAGCACTGGGTTATGCTGAAAATCGTATGAACAGGACATCTCGATAATATTAAGAGCTATTAAAAAAGACTTGATTAGAAATCAAGTCTTTTTAGATTGTTTTTGATTTTAGTTTTGGAATAGTGAGCATGACACTTAGGCTAATCAGATACAAGACAGATAGAAATCCCATGACGATGACCAATGAATAGCGATCCATTAGAAAGCCAATGAGAACACTCGAGAATCCGCCAACTGCACGACCAAAATTCATGATGGTGTTATTGGCAGTGGCACGAATTTCCGTGGGGTATAAATGGCCCATAATGGCACCATAACCACCATACATACCATTTGCAAAGAAACCAACTAACATTTGTGCTAGAAGTAATTCTACTTTGTTTGACGCCATTGTTAATACAAAAACTGCAAGTGCTGAAGCAATCAGAAATATGGTATAAGCACGTCTTGCGCCAAATTTATCCATAATTGCGCCAAAAGTTAGCATGCCAAGGCTCATCCCAATTATTGTGGCAATCATCCAGAGAGAGGAGCTTGCAGCAGTGAGCCCAATTCGTTTTTGCATGATGGATGGCAGCCAGTTCATAAGTCCAAAATAGCCAGCGATTTGGACCATAACCATAATCATTAAAGCAATTGTTTGCCATGCTTGCGCTGGTGTTGCAAATAATGCTGTAATGGAACCCGGACGATACTCGGTGCTGGTCTGCTTAGCTTGCATATCAGTGAACACTTTACTTTCCGATAAGTGTCGGCGAATAAAGAAAATCAAAATGACGGGTAGTAAACCAAAGACGTAAAGTGTATGCCAACCAAACATTGGCAAAATTACGGCTGCCAAAATTGCTGCCAATATGGCGCCAATTTGACCACCAATAGCTGAAAGGGATGTTACTTTGGCGATAGCTCTTTTTGGAAAACTTTCAGCAATAATAGCCATTCCAGAACCATATTCACCGCCAGCACCTATTCCAGCAAGAAAACGCAGAGCGTAGACCCAATAGACATTTTTGGCAAAAAACATTAATGCTGTTGCGATTGCAAAAATCCAGATAGTGTATGTAAAGACTTTTACTCGGCCATACTTGTCAGCTAATATGCCAAAAAAGAGACCGCCAATCAGCATACCTAAGTTTGTGATTGATGATATCAGGCCAGCTGCTGCACCTGATATATGCAAATCAACAATCATAGATGAAAGTGTAAATGACAAAAACATCACATCCATGTTTTCCAACCCGAAACCTGCTGCAGTAGAAGCGATTACCTTTTTTTGGTAAGCACTAAAATGGTGCGCATTGAGCGGGGACATACCAGTTTGTTGCATATTAATTCTCCTTGAAATGATTACTCACAGGTAATCTTTATTTGCTGGTTAGAATTATCTAAGTCTTGTGATAGTTCAAACGATTTGATTATACGCTTAATTTTTTTTCAATGCAACCTGATAATATAAAAAACCACTTTGGTGTGTACACTCAAAGTGGTTTTTTTGTAGTTAAATTTAATATTCAAAAGTTACTCGAACGCCTTCAGGAATAGCAAAGTCTTTTTGCAAAAGTGTCAGTTCCCCAGACTCACTGTCACGACCGTATAACGATACGTTATCTGTATCTTGGTTAGCAACAACTAAGAATTGTTCGTCCTTGTCCCAATTCATATCACGTGGAAATTCTCCCTCAGTGCTAATGAGTTGGATTCGTTCAATTTCTGCACCAAGATTTGAAACTTTAAATACGGCAACTGAATTATGCCCACGGTTTGAGGCGTAGATGTAGTGTCCGTCCTTGCTCAAACGAAGAGCTGCTGATCCGTTATGTTCTGTCCAGTCTGCGGGTATTGTAGAGGCAGTTTGAACGTGTTCGAAAGAACCATCTTCAGAATTATATTTTAGCACACTCAGCAAACTTGACAATTCTCCAAGCAGGTAGGCGTATTGACCATCTGGTGAGAAGCGAATATGTCTTGGGCCAAAACCAGCTTCAGTTGTGAAGCGTGATGCTTCAGTAAGTTTGCCATCATCAGAGACATCGAAAGTAATGACTTCGTCAGCACCAAGATCCACAGCAACTAAACGATTATCTGGTGTCAAATTGCTAAAGTGAATGTGTGATGACCCTTGTTCTGGGCGTGGACCTGAACCTTCATTTTGCCATTGATCAGTTAATGTCAAATTACCATCGGCATTAATGTGATAAACTTCCACAGTACCACGATGGTAGTAGCCGGCGTATACTAATTGTCGCGCTTCGTCTACGCCAATATAGGCTGGAGCAGATCCTTCGCTGAGTTGCGCATCAATTTCAGCCAGCGGGCGTACAGAATTATCAAAGGTGACAACGCCACCTTGACCATCACGATTTTCAACCGCGTAAACCTTGTTTGCCTTTGAGACTGCAAGATAGGTTGGATTAGTGAGTTCACCAACAAGTGTTGGGTTTTGTAATAGCTTTTTCTCAGTATCAAGTTCCGCTTCATACAATCCCTTTGAGATTCTTTTTGTGTAGGTGCCAAACAAAATTTTATAAATTGCCATGATAAGGACTCCTTTAAAATGTCTAAATTTATTATACTCGAATGTAAGCCTTTTCACAAATTTCTTTGTTAACGGAGCTGTCATTATGCCTGAAAAGCATGATGAAACAGCGCGATTTTGGCTAGCAACATGATTTTTATTTCTATGGTAAAATAATAATAAACGTGATGAATCGGGGAATATTTATGTTAAAAGACCAAGAACAACAGTCATGGTACAGACGATGGTTTTCTGGCAACAACTTACTCAATGGACTTATTGTGATACTGCTAATCTTACTGATTATTTTTCTGGCTTGGCAAGTTCGTTTTGTGTTTGAACCTATGCGAGCTTTATTTACGGCAGTGGGTGCCCCAATTATTATTGCAGGGGTTTTGTATTATTTGCTGAGTCCATTGGTAAACTTATTGGAAAAGCATGTTCATTTACCCAGAAATTTATCAATTGGCATTGTATTGATTGCACTTTTAGCAGTCATTGCTGGGGTGATTGTTGCTGTTTATATGGTATTACGCACACAAGTTGTGTCATTTATTGATAATTGGCCACAATATTGGCGCACGAGTGAACGCTTTATTAACGACACATTTGCATCTGATCAATTTAAGTTTATTCGTGATTACCTAAATCATACAAATGCGGATATCAACCAAAATGTGATTGATTGGAGTAAAAAGTATTTGACGAGTGGTGTTGCTGGCATTAGTTCGTTTGCGTCGACGCTAACTTCAATTGGTGTAACGATGGTTTCTACGCCTTTTATCCTTTATTACATGTTGCTTGATGGACATAAATTTTCAGCTGTTGTGGCTGATAAATTCCCACAAAAGGCACAAATATCTGTCTATCATTTGTTGAGAGAAGTGAGTTCGCAAGTGGCACAATACATTCGTGGACAGCTCGGTGTTGCGTTAGCGGTTATTATCATGTTCTCGATTGGTTATACAGTTATTGGGTTACCGTATGGTATATTATTGGCTTTGATGGCTGGCTTCTTTAATATGATTCCGTATGTAGGATCTATTCTTGCCCAAGTGCCAGTGTTTACAGTGGCGTTAATTGCTGGGGGACCAAAGTTGTTAATTTTGGCGATAATTGTTTTGGTAATTGAACAGCCCATAGAAGGCCATGTGATCGCCCCAAAAATTTTGGGTGAAGCACTGTCTATTCACCCTGTCACTGTCATTGTGGTATTGTTAAGCGGTGGCCATATTTTTGGTGTATTAGGTGTTGTGTTAGGCGTTCCAACATATGCTGTTGCGAAAGTTCTAGTGACACACATATACGAGTGGTGGCGACATAATTCAGAATTGTTTAAAGTGGAAGGAACCGTTGAAAAATGACTAATCATGTTGTTTTATTTGAACCCTTAATGCCTGCTAATACAGGTAACATTGCGCGTACAACTGCTGGTACGGACGCTGTTTTACATTTAATTGAGCCTCTAGGTTTTGATTTAGATGACAAACATGTTAAGCGGGCTGGTCTCGATTATTGGGACCACGTGCAATTGGTAAGGCATCCAAGCTTGCCGGATTTTTTGGAAACGTTGGCACCTACGGATCATTTGTATCTCGTTTCTAAGTTTGCGAACCAAGATTATACAGAGCCTGATTATACACAAGCTGATGGGGATAACTACTTCCTTTTTGGTAAAGAAACCACTGGTTTACCAGAAGTGTTTATGCGTCAAAACCCAGAAAAGGCAATTCGGATTCCACAAGACGACACACATATTCGATCTCTGAATTTGTCAAATACTGTTGCCATTGTCATCTATGAGGCGCTACGTCAACAGTCGTTTCCAAATCTTGATACTGTTCATACTTATGAACAAGATAAATTAAAATAAGGGGTTGACGTCACTACAAAATCTTGTTATGATTATATAGTTGTTTCAGCAGTGAAATAACAAAGACCATGGCTCGTTGGTCAAGTGGCGAAGACGCTGCCCTTTCACGGCGGAATCGAGAGTTCGATTCTCTCACGAGCTACTAAAAGTCGCAACTTCGGTTGCGGCTTTTTGTGTATAATTATTGAAATTAAATGACTTTATTGACAGTTAAGCAATTCTTAAGAATTAAAGATGAACACGCGTTCGCATTTTAAACATGATAAAATAGAGCGTTAATAATATATGAGGTAATAATTTTGGCTACCAGAAAAACAACCAGAAAACGACGAACAACCAGTTCACGTTCAAAAAAACAGCAACATCCACTTGCTAGAAATTTGACGTTATTAATTAGCGCTATTCTAGGTGTTTTGGGTACTTTTAAGCTGGGCTTGATTGGCATTTTTGTAGCGAATATTTTCCGCTTTTTCTTTGGTAACGTTTATTTTGCAATTATTGTTCCCTTAACAGTCGGGATGCTATATTATATGCTCATGCGAAAGTTGCCTAAAATCGCTGGACATTTTTGGATGGGAGCCGGTATGGCATTTATTGCCATTGAAGTTATTTCTTCGTTACTGTTCTTTACTTATACGTTGCAAGATGGTACAGGATATGTAAATGAAGTCATTCGTATTATCAAGCAAGATTTTGCGAATCAAGCAGCTAACACACCACTTGGGGGTGGCGTTGTTGGTGCGGCAATATACCATGTGTTGTTCATGTTAATGTCAAATGTTGGTACTTGGATTGTCACGACATTGTTATTATTTGCTGGTGTGATTATATTTTTCCGAATTCCAGCTCGTGATATTGCTGAAAAAAGTGTTGAGAAGGCACAAGCGGGTGTGGCATATATTCAAGAACAACGGGCTAACGCCCCTAAACGTGAGCCTTTTTTCAATAAAAACGGACGTAAAAAAGATATTACTGATTATGGCGATAATCCATTAGGTGTTGATCATTCGGCTGCGTCAGAAATGGACAATCAGGCTGAAAAGGTTACTGACGAGTTGCCTCAAAGCCACGAATTTATTGAACCAGAAATTAAGTGGAATGGTCCAGTAACGAATAATGAAAATAAACCGTCAGAGGAAGTGGTAACACCTGCCACAACATTATCAGAGGCTGATGAAGAAGTATCGCTAGCGACCGATACACCAGAAGCAAATAATCCAGATTATCAACTGCCATCAGCAGAATTGTTGACACAGGTACCTCCGGCGGATCAAACAAAAGAATTTAAAAGTTTGACTGAAAAGTCACGCCTAGTTCATGACACATTACAAAGTTTTGGTGTGGAAGCGGAAGTGACCAGTGTCTCATTGGGACCAACCGTTACGCAGTATGAATTAAAACCTGGACAGGGAGTTAAAGTTAACCGCATTGCTAATTTGGCAGATGACTTGGCGTTAGCCTTGGCGGCTAAATCAATACGTATTGAGGCACCGATTCCAGGAAAACCATATGTTGGTATTGAAGTACCAAATGATACACAAGCAACTGTCGGATTCCGAGATATGATTGAACATGCACCGTTTGATGATAATCCACTAAATGTGCCACTTGGCAGAGATGTTACAGGTAATATTATTATGGCCGATTTATCAGCCATGCCACATTTATTGATTGCCGGTTCAACAGGATCTGGTAAATCTGTGGGACTCAACGGCATTATCATTTCAATTCTACTTCGTGCTAAGCCTAATGAAGTTAAATTGATGATGGTTGATCCGAAGGTAGTTGAATTATCGATTTACAATGGGATCCCACATTTGCTAACACCAGTTGTTTCTGAGCCAAGAAAAGCTGCCAAATCATTGCAAAAAGTAGTTGACGAAATGGAAAATCGTTACAAATTGTTAGCGCAATTTGGCAAACGGAATATCGGTGAATATAACGCTGCGGTTGATAAACAAAATGCTGGTGCTATTGCAACAGGTGAGCCTATCATGCAAAAAATGCCCTACATTGTCGCAATTGTTGATGAGTTTGCAGATTTAATGAGTACGGTTGGTAGTGAAATTGAGGTTTCAATTGCACGATTAGGTGCCAAAGCCAGAGCTGCTGGAATTCATATGATCTTGGCTACTCAGCGTCCAGATGTTAAAGTGGTCAATGGGACTATCAAAAGTAACATTCCTGGTAGAATTGCTTTTAGAACGGCTTCAGGCATTGATTCACGTACGATTTTGGATAGTAACGGTGCAGAAAAGCTGTTAGGCAGAGGTGATATGATTTTTGCGCCACCTGGTAAGCCAACACAACGTGTGCAAGGTGCCTTCATTAGTAACGCTGATGTTACTAGTGTGGTAGAATTTGTTAAAGCGCAGCAAGAAGTCCAGTATTCTGAAGCTATGACGGTGACAGATGAAGAAGTTGCGCAAGATGGTAGTGATATATCGGATGGTAACAGTGAAGATGAATTGTTCCAAGACGCATTGCAATTTGTGATTGAACAACAAAAGGCATCGACTTCGTTATTACAACGACGATTTAGAATTGGGTATAATCGAGCTGCCAGATTAATTGATGACTTAGAAGCAAGTGGCTATATTGGCCCAGCTGATGGTTCAAGACCGCGGCACGTCAATGTTTCGGATGGCAGTTCCGGTATTGAACAGTAAGTGTAAAACAAGTGATATAAAAGGAGAGTAATATAATGGCATTATCAAAAGAACAAATAGCAGCATTACAAAACGTATATGACAATGGTATTCTTGATCATGATGACGTTGCCCATGATGCTTTGAAGCAGGTATTAGTGGATTTGAAAAAATAAATTGCAAAAGTTCTAAAACAGTGCTAAGATTGTTTTTAGAAACTTTGATGAGGACAACTTGATTACTGTGCGTTTAAAGAGAGTTCATGTTTGGTGGAAATGAACAGCGTAAGTTTGATAGACTACCTTTGAGTGGTGATAAGTAGGTAACGAAATTCATTCGGGTGACGCCGTTAATTGTCATTTAAGTTGCATCTTATGATGCAAAACTTGGGTGGTACCACGGTAAAGCGTCCCTTTGAGCCTTTTGGCTCAGAGGGACGCTTTTTTCAAGTGTTGCGCAGGGTTTCGAAACGTAATTTGATTATTTATGATGAAGAGGGAAAGTATATGACAGAAATTCAATTAACATTTCCAGATGGTGCTGTAAAATCTTTTGCAGCAGGTACAAAGCCAATTGAGGTTGCAGCTGGGATTTCAAAGTCTTTGGCCAAAAAAGCAGTTTCCGCTAAGTTGAATGGTCAATATGTTGGCATGAATGATGCGATTGAAAATGATGGCGAATTCGCATTAATTACGACAAGTGATGATGAAGCGTTGGAACTTTTACGTCATTCAGCATCTCATTTGTTGGCGCAAGCCTTAAAACGCATTCCTAAGTTTGCTAATATGCACTTTGGTGTTGGACCATTTATTGATAATGGCTTTTATTACGACACTGATAACGGTTCAGGTAATCAAGTTTCAATTGACGATTTTGCGGAAATTGAAGCCATGATGCACAAGATTGTTGCAGAAGATTTGCCAATTGTATCACGTGAAATTTCACGTGACGAAGCGTTGACATTATTTAAAAATGATCCATACAAGATTGAACTCATTAATGATTTGCCAGCCGATGAGAAAATCACAATTGCTGTTCAAGGCGATCATGTTGAATTAGACAAAGGTGGACTTGTGCCATCAACAGGTTGGGTAAAACATTTCAAATTAACTTCAGTTGCCGGAGCCTACTGGCGTGGTAAATCATCTAATCCAATGATGCAACGTATTTATGGTATTGCTGAATGGAAACAAGCGGACGTCGATGCTGAGGTTAAACGTCGTGAAGAAGCTAAAGAACGTGATCATCGTACCATTGGTCGTGATCTAGACTTGTTCTTTACTAGTCAAGAAGTTGGCTCTGGGTTGCCAGTGTGGTTACCAAATGGTGCAACTATTCGTCGACAAGTTGAACGTTATATTATCGACAAAGAATTAGCAAATGGCTACCAACATGTTTATACACCAGTGTTGTCGAACCTGAATTTGTATAAAACGTCGGGGCATTGGGATCACTATCGTGAAGATATGTTCCCACCAATGGATATGGGTGATGGCGAATTCCTAGAGTTGCGCCCAATGAATTGTCCTTCACATATTATGGTCTTCAAGCATAAGCCACGTTCATATCGAGAATTGCCAATGCGCATTGCAGAGCTAGGTATGATGCATCGTTATGAAAAATCAGGGGCTTTGACAGGATTGTCACGCGTTCGTGAAATGACTTTAAACGATGGGCATACATTTGTGGAACCTGAAAAGCTTGAAGAAGAATTTAAGTCAATTTTGACAATGATGATGGAAGTTTACCGTGACTTTGACATCACTGACTATCGTTTCCGTTTGTCGTATCGTGATCCTAAAAATACAGAAAAGTATTTTGATGATGATGACATGTGGGAAAAGTCTCAAGCGCAATTGAAACGCGCAATGGATGATCTTAACCTTGATTACTTTGAAGCAGAAGGTGAAGCTGCCTTTTACGGTCCAAAATTAGATGTCCAAACTAAAACAGCATTGGGTGGTGAAGAAACAATGTCTACCATTCAACTGGACTTCTTGTTACCAGAACGTTTTAATTTGACTTATATTGGTGCTGATGGACAAGCTAACCATCGTCCGGTTATGTTACACCGTGGTATTGTGGGCACAATGGAGCGCTTTACAGCTTACTTGATTGAAATGTATAAGGGCGCTTTCCCAACATGGTTAGCACCATTACAAGTGCAAATCATTCCCGTTAATGTTGATGCGCATGGTGAGTATTCTCGAGATATTCAACAAAAATTGCAAGCCGCTGGCTTGCGTGCACACGTTGAGACAAAGGATGCCAAGATGGGCTATTTAATCCGTGAGGCACAAACGAACAAAATTCCATATACTTTGGTTCTAGGTGATTCTGAAGTGGATGGTCAAACTGTCACAGTCCGTAAGTATGGGGAAGACAAGACACAAACCATGTCATTTGAAGATTTCCAAAACATCATATTGACTGATGTTTCACACTATTCACGTGAAGTAAACGATTAAAAAGTTCAATTATGGCGTTGTTAACAAAAGCACCCTACGAATTTCGCAGGGTGCTTTGCAGTAAGAGGAGAAGTAAAATATTAATATGTCAGAGACAAAAGAGAGTCATCAACCGCAGCAACATGGTTTGAAAAATAGACACGTTCAATTAATTGCTATTGGCGGCACAATTGGGACAGGTTTGTTTATGGGTGCTGGAAATTCAATTCATTTTGCTGGGCCGTCCATACTGTTCGTTTATCTAATCATTGGATTTTTTATGTTTGTTATGATGCGTGCGATTGGCGAGTTGCTATATGCAGATCCAACGCAGCACACTTTTATCACGTTTATTACCAAGTATATTGGTAATCGCGCGGGTTTCTTTGCACGGTGGTCGTATTGGCTAACAATTGTATTTATGGGCATGGCTGAGTTGACAGCTGTTGCAAAATACATTCAGTTTTGGCTACCAGATTTGCCAAGTTGGCTGATTCAAGTCGTGATTTTGGTATTATTGACATGTGTTAATTTGGTTACGGTTGCTTTGTATGGTGAAACGGAATTTTGGTTTGCAATGATTAAAATCGTAGCTATTTTGGCACTGATTGCCACAGGTATCATCATGGCTTTGACGGGCTTTAAAACGACGGTTGGTGATGTTGCATTCAGTAATGTCTGGCATCATTTTAGCCTATTTCCAAATGGTGTTGGTAACTTTATTAATGCTTTTCAAATGGTGATGTTTGCCTTTGTTGGAATGGAATTTATTGGTATGACAACGGCAGAAACTGAGAACCCTCGTGCTGTCTTGCCAAAAGCAATTAATCAAATCCCGTGGCGAATTCTGTTCTTTTACCTGGGTGCATTATTCATTATTATGACGATTTATCCTTGGCAAAAAATTCCTGCTAATCAAAGCCCGTTTGTTATGATATTCCAATTGGCTGGGATTAAATGGGCAGCAGCTTTGGTAAACTTTGTCGTATTAACTAGTGCGGCATCGGCTTTGAATTCGGTGTTATTTAGTGCTAGTCGAAATTTTTATGCCTTGGCCTATCAGTCAAAAGCCTCATTTATAAAACCATTCCGCAAAATGTCTCATGCTAAATTACCGGTGAGAGCAATTTTGTTTACATCTCTAATGATTGCATTTTCTGCAATTATTTCATTAATTCCAACGATTACAAACGCTTTTAGTTTTGTGACAAGTGCATCCACAGATCTGTTTTTGATGATTTATGTGCTTATTTTGATTGCTTATATGCGTTATCCTCAATCAGACAATTATATGCCGGATGGTTTCTTGGTTATTGCGCCAAAGGTTTTGGTGCCAATGGCCATTATATTCTTTGTTTTTGTGTTCATAACCTTATTTTTTAATCCAGAGTCGCGTATTCCGGCGCTTGGTTCAACGATATGGCTCATTGTCTTTGGTTTCATCGCGATGAGGCAGCCTAAAACAATTAGTCTTGAAAAGTAAGTCCTAGTGACTTGCTTTTTTATTTGATAACGATATGATGAATATTAGATTATAAAAAGGAAAAATTCATCATGGCTCATAAAAGAAAACTAAAACGGTCAGAAGTTCCGGTAAATCTGACTTGGAATTTAACTGATATTTTTAAAACGCCGGCAGACTATGAGAAGGCGTGCCAACAAACGACAGATACAATTAATCATTTTTCGTCCTTTAAAGATCATCTGGGTGATAGCGCTCAAAATTTATTGCTTGCAACTGAAAAGTTAGTGAATGTGATCGACGTTAATATTGATAAAACTTGGGCTTATGCAGAACTTTTGTATGCTAGTGACATGACTAATCCAGTTGCTCAGCAAGTTAAAGGGGCATCTGACGAGCTCATGGCAACTTTTTACGCAGGGACAGCTTTTTACAAAATTGAAATATCAGGCATTGAATCCGATAAACTGCAGTCATATATGACGCAAGAGCCAAAATTGTTGCATTATCAATTTTATTTTGACAAAATTCGTTTAAATAGTGCCCATCAATTAACAGCGACAGAAGAAAAATTATTGGGTGTGTTAAACGCAACTCTTCAGAGTCCCAATGATGTTTTTGATACGCTTAATGATATTGATTTGAACTTTGGCACATTGAGAGATGAAAATGGCGATGAAATTGAATTAACCATGGGGAATGCTTCACAGTTTATTCAGTCACAAAATCGCGACATCAGAAAAAAAGCTGTTGATATGATAGCGCACGCGCATATTAGCGTTTCGCATACCATGGCTAAACTTTATAATACCCATGTTCACAGTCAAAATACGATTGCTGCGTTACGTGGCTATCACAGTGCGCGCTCACAGCAATTGGCACAAAACAATATTCCTGAAGCATTGTACGACGTGCTCATTAGTAAAACCCATGAACACATCAATACGGTTTACCGCTACTACGATTTAAGGAAAAAAATGCTTGGGGTTGAGCAATTACATCATTATGACTTATCTGTACCATTAACTGGCAAAGATTTCTTACCAACAACCTATGAAGAGGGGAAAAAGCTGGCACTAGAGGCATTGAAGCCACTTGGTGAGGATTACGTTAACCAAGTGAAAGAGGCATTAAATAATCGCTGGATTGATGTCGCAGAAAATATTGGTAAGTCTTCTGGTGGTTTTGAAATTGGTATTGCAACAGTTCATCCGTATATTTTATTAAATTGGACAAATAAGTTGTATAGCACTAATATTTTGGTGCATGAATTGGGCCACGCGATACATAGTGTCCGAAGTAATCAAACACAACCCGTTCAATATAGTGAAGCGGCAACTTTCAATGCCGAGATTACCTCTACGCTCAACGAAATTTTATTGCAAAATTATCTGATTAAAAAATACCAAAATGACCGTGAAGCGCAAATTTATTTGCGTACAAAATCAATTGCTAGTTTTTTGGGAACATTTGTTACTCAGGTAAAGTTTGCAGAATTTGAGCAAATGACTTACCAAACAGAACAAAATGGTCAAGCCTTGTCATTAACCGTATTGAATCAAATGGCGACACAATTAGAAAAGCAATTTAATGGTGATCGGATTGTTGACGATTATTTAGATGATAGTTACGCATTTCATTTTGCCAGCGTGCCACATTTTTACTACAATTTTTACGTCTATCAATATGCTACAGCGTATGCGGTGGCTAGTGCGATTGCTAATAAAATCTTGAGTGGTGACAAGCAAGCGCTGGATAACTATCGCCGTTTTTTGGCTTCAGGTGGCGTCGATTATCCAGTTAATCTCATTAAGTCAGCAGGGGTTGATATGGTCAGTGGGGAGTATCTTGATAGTGTTTTTGCGAATTTTGAAGAAGATGTTAATACCCTAGAACAACTTTTTTCGACTAAATAAATCGTTATCAATACTTGCGGGGGCTGTCAAGATAACGATGTGGTAAAATAGAATTACTGAAATTGGAAGGAAAATGCGTCGCTGTTTCAGATTATGGTCGGCGCAAACTCATCATGGCTTTTTTAATTGATTTTATTCTACACATTGATGCTCATATTGCTAATTTGGTGCAATCATTTGGTTTATGGACATATCTTATCTTATTTGCAGTCATTTTTATTGAAACTGGCGCAGTCATTATGCCCTTTTTGCCTGGGGATTCTTTGTTATTTGCTGCGGGTGCAATTGCTGCCACGCCGGCTGGACTCAATGCTGGATTGAATCATTGGGTATTTATGTTTGTTTTCTTTTTTGCAGCCGTTTTGGGCGACTCATTGAATTTTTGGATTGGCCGAACAGGTGGGTATCAGCTGATTAGGCACCCATTAATTGGGCGCTTCATTAAAGAGGAGCATATTCGAGAAGCAGAGGGCTTTTTCGAGAAAAAGGGCGCGGTTGCCATCATTATTGCGCGTTACATGCCGATTGTGAGAACCTTTGTGCCGTTTGTGGCAGGTATTAGTCAGTTCCCGTATGGCCGATTTTTGAAAAACAGCGTGATTGCTGCGTTTACGTGGAGTTTGATTGCCACGGGGGCAGGGTACTTGTTTGGCAATATTCCGTTTGTTAAGGCGCATTTCTCTATCATTATTTTAGGGATTGCTCTGGTAACACTGTTGCCAACGATTATTGGCATTATTCGTTCAGCAATGATTTCACGTCGACAAAAAAAATTATCTAAAAAATAATATTTATCATAAAACCACCTGATATACCACTATATCAGGTGGTTTTATGATAAATTCAATTAAGTAATGATTGCTCTCGTGTTACAATAGAAAGAAAATGAGATAGACCCATCGGGAATGCCGGTGGTATGAGATGAAAACATGAATAATATTGAAAAATTACAACAGTTAACCCAAATGACCCGTCAAGAAATTGCTGATGCACTTGATGTTGAAAGTGAAACCGTTTTAGCTTGGGAAAATGAAACCATCATGCCAACGGTCAGTGAACTAGAAGCGCTCAGTGGTATTTTTTCAGCACAATTGGATGCCAAAGGTATCGAGACACAAAAACTAGCGCATCCTATTCACATTCGTTTATCTGTCGACTATTTGTTAAATCTTGGCATAACAATGTCAGATTGGATTACCTTAAAATGGTCATTTGAAGGTCAGTGGGGCTCCGATAAATTAGCAGTTGGCTTTTTTGATAACAATCAATTAACACGAATTGTCGAAACAGAGTCAGAATTTGTTGCCGCTTTTGCTGGCTATTTAATTTTACAAACTGATGGTGAGTTTGAACCCTATATCGATGAATTTAACGATGATAAAGAATATGATTGGCGCTTGATTCGCCATAGTGGTGAAACGTTTACAGACGTAACTCGTATGCTTGTCACGACTGAATTGACGGAGATAAAGCATGGCTGAAAATTTAATTATAGCGACGGATGCTTATAAGTTGACCCACCATTTACAGTATCCTGATAATATTACTAAGTTATATTCTTATGGCGAAGCACGCGTAGGTGGTCAGTTTGATCGAGTAAGCTGGTTTGGGGATGATTTTACATGATTATTTTCATATCAAAATTACTGATGATATGATAGACGAAGCTGAAAAAATGTCTTTACAAACATTTGGAACATCGGCTTACTTTAATCGTAATGTCTGGGAAAAAGTTCGTGACTTGGGCTACTTTCCTGTCACTATCAAGGCATTACCTGAAGGCATGACTGTGCCAACGGGGAATGCGTTATTTACAATTGAAACGACAGCACCGTGGTTTGCCACAACATTGAATGCTTTGGAAGTCATTTTAATGCATGTCTGGTATCCAACGACAATTGCCACTAATTCTATGGTGATAAAAAAACGTTTGCGGCCATTGTTTGAGCAGTCTGGTTCAGTTGATGGTTTGTTTTTAGCGGTGAATGATTTTGGACTGCGAGGCGCTACGAGTTTGGAATCTGGCAAACGCGGTGGCGCTGCGCACTTGTTACATTTTCAAGGATCCGATAATTTGGCGGCGTCGCAATACTTTGAGAATGTATATGGTATTGCGGGTCGGGCTTTGTCCGTTTGGGCGACCGAACATTCGGTTGCAACTGCTTATGGTGATGGACAAGGTGAATTTGATTACGTGAATGCGCAACTTGATCGTGCACCAGAAGATGCTGTTTTGTCGATCGTGATAGATTCTTATGATGCCATCAACTTTGTCAAAAATGTGATTGGATCTGATTCAATGAAGTCAAGAATCATGAAACGTTCAGGTAGAATAGTGTTGCGTCCTGATTCCGGTGATCCTGAACAGATTGATTTAGAGGTATTAAGTTGTTTGGCTGACATTTTTGGTACGGAAACAAACGATAAAGGCTATCGCGTTATTAAACATAATGTTGGTATCATTCAGGGCGACGGTATGAAAGCTGATACCATCGTATCACTTTATGAAAAGCTGCTGGCAGAAGGGTGGTCAGCTGATAATCTGGTCGTTGGTTCTGGTGGTGGTTTGCTACAAGAAGGATTTACACGTGATACCGAACGGTTTGCTATTAAAGCCGCGTATGCCGAGAAATCTAACGGCGATCATCTCAACATTCAAAAAAAGCCTAAAACGGATGTCTCAAAGGCATCAAAATCGGGACGTTTGAAAGTCATTCAGCGTGACCATAAAATCATCACTGTTTCACAAAACGAACCTGGTGAAGATCTATTAGAGGTAGTCTACCATAATGGGATTGTGTCACCAATTAATGGTGCAGACATATTGGCTCGCGCCAACAATCATGAGTGAAAGGACTAATAACAAGTGGGATTAAACTATCATTTTAGTAAACAACCAAGTGAAGACGATATGTCAGTCAAAGTCACACGACTAGATGAAAAAGCCGCAGCACAAGCATGGCGTCAACGTGATAAACGTGATCATCAACCAATTAGTGAACCTGAAACAGGCATGGTTGGGCGTTGCATTAAAGCATTAGGCACTGAATCGGCTATCGGAAAAGATGAAAGAAAAGCGCAAATGCAAGTTTTGTTTCATCAAGGGATGACTAGTTACATTGATTTAGCTTTTGAAATGAACTTAGCAGAATCAACAATAAGACGTTATGGTAAAGAGCTTGGGCTAACATTTATTGATCAAGAATTTTAATCAATATGTTGTTCACAAAACAAGGTTATAAGTTAAGATTAAAGACAAGTAAATAATTACCTTGACATTTTCTAATTTTCAAGGGATAATAGTTAAAAATACTTATATATTTCACATAGAGGTTGCGATTGACATTGCGCCTGCCGGAGCTCTTGTAGGGGTTGATGGTAGGTTAGGGGACGTCGCCGAAATACGTTTTATCTACAAATGAAACGTGTTGGGCTAAGGGTTAAGAACCGTTAGACTGTCGCACACGTGCGGTGAGCTATGGCAACTGTCAAAATTGGTAAATTAAAAAGCCGTTAGACTGTGACCGTGAGGCTCAGACTAATGGCTTTTTATTGTGAATAAGGGGAAAGCATGAGTTATCCAACGAATACGAATCAACATTTAACAATTGAAGACGTCGACACCATTGAATTAGCGCAAAAGTATGGTACACCGCTGTATGTTTATGATGTAAGTCATATCAGACAGACAATCCGTGCTTTTAAGCAAGTATTTGAACAAGAAAAGATTCCATTTGTGATTAGTTATGCTGGAAAAGCATTTGCCACAAAAGCAATCTATCAAGTTGTCGCTCAGGAAGGCATTCATGCAGATGTGGTGTCTGGTGGTGAATTATATACAGCGCTAGCTGCTGGCTTCCCAGCAGCGCATTTAAGTTTTAATGGTAATAATAAAAGTTATGACGAATTGACATTTGCTGTTAAAGAAGGTGTCGGAACCATTATTGTCGATAATTTTTTAGAACTAAAATTACTTTCTGAAATTGCTGAAAAAAATGCCATTAAACAGGACATTCTGTTACGAATTTCGCCTGGCATTTCAGCACATACACACGAGTTTATCAGTACGGGTCAGCAAGATAGTAAATTTGGCTTTGATTTAATATCTGGGCAGGCGAAAGAGGCTTTTGACATCGCCATCAATGATGATCATTTAAACTTACGTGGTTTGCACGCACATATTGGTTCACAAATTTTTGATGTTACTGGTTTTGAACAAAACGCTGCGCTCCTCGCTGACACGGCTAATGCTTGGGGGTGGCAACCTGAAGTCATTAACGCCGGTGGTGGTTTTGGTATTAAATATACTGATGAGGATAAACCGTTACCTGAAAGTGAATTTGCACAGGCTATTATTCGTGTATTGAAAGCAAAAGCTGCTGAATATGATTGGAAAATGCCAGAAATATGGATTGAACCTGGACGCTCAATTGTTGGACCAGCTGGGAAAACACTGTATACAATTGGCTCAAGAAAAGACATTCCTGATATTCGCCATTATTTGGCCGTTGATGGTGGTATGGGTGATAATATTCGACCGGCGTTATATCAAGCTAATTACACAGCGGTGTTAGCTAATCAACCGAATGCTCAAACTGAAGAAGTCGTTCGAGTTGCTGGTAAATATTGTGAATCTGGTGATGTATTAGTCTGGCAACAAGCTTTACCAGCCACAAAACCAGGGGATATCTTAGCGGTAAATGCAACGGGTGCTTATGGTTATGCCATGGCCTCGAATTATAATCGTAATCCCAGACCAGCAGTGGTATTTGTCGAAAACGGCCAACACCAATTGGTTGTAGAACGAGAAACATTTGAACATTTAGTGTCGTTAGACCGAGATTATACTTTAGGAGAATAGTAGAATGCCTGAAAATGAAGCACAACGTTTGATCAACTTTATTGCAAATGCACCCAAAAAAACACCTGTGAAAGTGACCTATAAAGGATCACTTAATGCCGAGGTACCAGACCAAGTCAAACATTTTGGTAATGATATTTTTGGTCAATTGATTGGTGATTGGGCTGATGTTGCGCCATTGATTTCAAATTTGCCAGAAGACAGTGTTTTGATTGAAAATGATTCACGTAATTCAGCAGTACCGTTGCTGGACAAAAAGGCTATCAATGCTCGAATTGAGCCTGGCGCTATTATTCGTGATCAAGTTAGCATTGGTGATTCAGCTGTGATTATGCTTGGTGCCGTCATTAATATTGGTGCCGAGATTGGCGCGGGGACAATGATTGATATGGGAGCCGTCCTTGGTGGCCGTGCGATTGTTGGTAAAAATTCACATATCGGCGCTGGTGCCGTACTGGCGGGTGTGATTGAACCAGCATCTGCCCAACCTGTGCGAGTTGGAGATAATGTTTTGGTTGGTGCAAATGCGGTTGTCATTGAAGGTGTGCAAGTTGGGGATGGAGCCGTTGTTGCTGCTGGTGCGATTGTCACCAAAGATGTACCGGCAAACACGGTGGTTGCTGGTGTACCTGCCAAAGTAATCAAAACAATCGATGAACAAACGCAACAAAAAACCGCTTTAATTGATGCACTAAGGAGTCTTTAATGACAGTTTCTGAAGCAGATATACAGACATTTCGGCGTGAATTACACCAAATACCAGAACTAGCTTTATCTGAATTTCAAACACATGATTATTTGCTCAAAAAAGTTCAGTCATGGCAGACCGATTTTATGACCATAAGAGAGGTACCAGAGCTACCGACAGCTTTGTTAGTAAGATTTGAGGGTTCCCATCCTAAAAGAACAATTGGTTATCGATCAGATATTGATGCTTTGCCAATTACAGAAGATACGCAGCTACCATTTTCTTCAATACACGATGGTCGCATGCATGCCTGCGGGCATGATGTTCACATGAGTTTGGCCTTAGCCATTACTAAATATTTTAGTGAACATCAGCCAGAAGATCATGTCATTATTTTTTTCCAACCAGCAGAAGAAGAAAAGAGTGGTGGAAAATTAGCCTATGACTTGAATTTATTTGAAGGTCAATGGCGACCAGATGAATTCTATGGCATTCATGATCAACCTGATTTGCCTGCTGGCACTTTGAGTACGTTAGCAGGCACTTTATTTGCTGGTACTGCTGAGTTAAAGGTTGATGTAATTGGCCAAGGCGGTCATGCAGCCTATCCTCACTTGGTTCATGATCCAATTGTAGGCGCTGCGGAGTTAATTACAACGTTACAAACAGTTGTTTCGCGTGGTGTTGATCCAATTGAAGGTGGCGTTGTCAGTATTGGCACAATTCAAGGTGGCTTCGCAAATAACGTTATTCCAGATCGTGTTCATTTGGAAGGTACAGTACGTAGCATGACATTAGCTGGATTGAAAACGATGATGTCACGCATTCAAAAAATAGCTGATGGCATTGCTTTAGCCAATGATTTGACTATCGAAGTGTCTTTGGAAAGTGGTAGTTATTTACCAGTGGAAAATGATCCAAAATTGGCTGAAAATTTGATTAATTATATGACGGAAAATGACAATATTAACTTTGAATTAGCCAAGCCTGCTATGACGGGCGAGGATTTTGGGTATTTATTACAGCATATTCCTGGCGTGATGTTGTGGTTAGGCGTAAACGATTCCCATCCACTTCATAGCGCCAAGCTTAACATTGATGAAGCAGCACTGATGCCCGGATTTTTGGCCCTTAAATCCTTTTTAGTTTATCGCATGTCGCAAGGAGATTGAAAATGTACGAAAAAATTCGTTTAATCACCGCAATTGTAACACCGTTTACAGCCGATGACAGTATTGATTATGACTCATTGGATAGTTTGATAGAGCATTTGTTGCAGCATGGTACGCAAGGTTTTGTTGTTGCAGGTACAACCGGCGAATCTCCCACATTAACTCACGAAGAAAAGCTGGCTTTAACCACGCATATTGTCCAACAAGTTAGTGGCCGTGCTTTAGTAATTGCTAACGCTGGCTCTAATAATACTAAAGAGTCTATTATGGCAGCGCGCGAATTAAGCGCTATTACAGGCGTTGATGGTATTTTAGCGGTTACACCTTACTACAATAAACCCAGTCAGGCAGGGATGATCGCCCACTTTGAAGCCATCGCAGACGCCGCTAGCAAACCAGTCATGCTTTACAATATTCCGGGCCGTACCGTGGTTGGTTTGACACTAGATAGTGTTTTAAAGCTTGCAAAGCATCCGAACATCAACGCTATCAAAGAAACAACCTCGGTTGATTTAATTGCAGCTGAAGTTGCTGGTACGACTGATTTCTCAGTTTATACTGGTGAAGATGCGATGACCTTATCAGCTTACGTTGTGGGTGGGGCGGGTACTATTTCAGTTGCTTCACACTTATATGGTGATGAGATGACAGCGTTATTTAAAGCGATGGCTGCAAATAATTGGCAAGAAGCCGGCAGGTTGCAACGGTATTTGACGCCAAGAATGAATGCACTGTTTGCTTACCCATCTCCAGCACCAGTTAAAACAAAACTGGCTGATCTTGGTTTGATTAGAGAAGATGTTCGATTGCCTATTTTAGCCTTGGCTGAAGCTGAAAAGGCACATCTGAATGATTTATTGGAGAATTCATGACAAAAATTATTTTAGCAGGTGGTTTCGGCAAATTAGGTGAGGCGATTCAAAATGGTCTCAAGGCCGATTATGAAATTGTTGGCATTTTAAGTGGTCATCAGCATAATAGTGACATACCAGTTTGGACATCTCTTGAAGACATTGATGTATCAGCAGATATCTGGCTTGATGTGAGCACACCAGCGACCGTATATGAGAACGCCCAGTACGCAATTGCTCATAATATGGCATTAGTCATTGGTGCGACAGGCTTAAGCGATGCGCAAGTCACTCACCTTAAAGCTTCAGCGACAAATGGTATTTTAATTGTCCCAAACTTTAGTTTGTCAGCTGTATTGTTAATGCAATTCTCAAAAACGGCAGCGCAATACTTTCCAGATGTGGAAATTGTTGAAGCACATAACCCCAAAAAAGTGGACTCACCCTCTGGCACTGCAAAACAGACTGCACGGATGATTGCTAGTTCACGACAAAAAGCACCAGCACAAACAAGTGTTGGTGAAGCGCGTGGCGAAAGAGTTGATGATGTGCCTGTGCACGCGATGCGTTTACCAGGTTATATTGCGCAACAAACAGTTTACTTTGGCGGCATTGATGAGCAACTCACCTTGTCACAAAGCACAACTAGTCGTGCTGCGTTTGTGCCAGGTGTCATTATGTCATTAAATGCCGTTACAAAATTAGATCACCTCGTGATTGGCTTAGACCAGTTATTAAACTAAAAAGTTACTTCAGTAGTGAACTGAAGTAACTTTTTTTTATTGATTATAAACACCTTCGGCGATGTCAGCTAAAGTATCGCGAGAAGGAACAAAGAAAAGTTGACCAGATAAAATATCTGAAAAAGTGAGTAAATAATCAGATTGGTCGACCATATTAGTTAGCATGCCCTTGGTAACTGACCAATAGCGTGAATACCCAATGAAATAAGTGCCAGTGTTGCCTGAAGCTGGATCTGAGAATGGTACATTCATGCGAACAATTTTTTGTTCTTCACCATTTTTTTCAAATTTTGACGCAACATTATGGGCATTTTTGAATTTGTCATCATCTTCTAATTCTAGATCGGTAAATTTTTCACGACCAATTGCTTTTTCTTGTGTTTCATTATTAAGTTGGCCCCAAAAGTCCATATTATGACGCCACTTTTGGGCAAAAGCATAAGATCCATTAGTAAAGTTTGGATCTTCATCGCCGATAAGCGCATAATCTGCAGCATCTTCAACAGCTGGTGCTTCCGTACCATCAATAAAACCAATGATTGCACGTCCTTCAAAATAGCGGAATCCCTTAGTTTCATCGACTACGTCAGTGATATTGTTTAGAAAACGCATAAATTGTGTTTGTGCCTCGTAGACAACAGCTTCATTGCTAGCGCGTATATGAAAAAACAAATCACCAGTGGAAGCAGGCATTTCGTATTCTGGGCCCTTAACGCCGCTGAATGTTTCTAATTCAGCAGGTTTAGGTTGATTTGGGAAAAGATATTCCCAAGCTGTTTCACTAAATCCCATGGCAACTTTCAAGCTTGATTCTGTTGCCAAATGAGAATCACGAATGCGTAACGAGCGAATAATTGCCTGTGAGCGATCCGCGAATTCCTGAATTGCCGCTTGTGTTTTTGCGCGATCTATTCTCTTGAACTTGAGTACAGTGAATTGAACATGTTCACCAACATCTTTCCAAACATCTTGCGCTTTTAATGGATTAACTGTCATTTTTCCCTCCAATTATTAAACTAGTGCTATCATACGCCAATTAATTGTTTTAATCAATAATCATTCTAAATAACTCTTTTTGCTACTGTGTCTGAAATCACATAAAATTCATATTTATCATGTAAAATAAACGTAAATAGGTAATAATATTAGTTTTATGATGATTATTTAAGATGATGGCATTATTAATGTTATGATATCAAAAATTGATTAAGGGAGCAGTAATTATGGAAATTAGAATCATCGGCGCTAGTCACGCCGGCATAGCATGTGCGCTACGGGCACGGGAAGAAAATCCAGATAGTAACATCGTCATTTACGAAAAGCAAAAGAGCATTGGCTTTGTAGCGCAAAGTATACCGCTCTATTTAGCTGGCGATAGTAACTTTTTGAAATTATCAAGTTATACCACAATTGCTGAACTAGAAGCAAAACATATTACAGTTAAAACACAAACTGTGATTGATTCTGTTGATCTCAGTAACAAGACCATTCACTATGTTGACATGGTTTATGATGTAGAAAAAGAAGATCACTTTGATAAATTAGTCGTTGCCACTGGCTCGTATCCCAGTCTGTCATTGGTTCAAGATGGTTTTGTAGATAAACTTTATGTTATCAAAAAATTTGAAGACGCGGTTAAAATTAGACAATTAATGGCTGAAAGTCGGAGCTGCATTGTGATTGGTGGTGGTGCAATTGGCATTGAAATGGCTAAAATTTTGAGTGAATTAAAAATTGAAACCACAATTATTCATTCTTCTGATTTCATCTTAAACCGATATTTGGATAAAGAAATTGCGCTTGATATGCAAAATGCATTGGTAGAAAATGGCGTTAAAATTATCACAAATACTTTGATTACCAGCATTGATGAAGAGAATCTAAAGGACAGTAATCGTAAAATTAGCCATGTTAGGACAGCTGATGGTCAACATTTTGAGGCTGACGGTATTATTTATGCAACTGGTTTAGACCCAATTCGTTTCTAGTAGCCAATCAAGTAGCACTGGGCGATCGTGGCGCGATTATCGTAGATGATTACATGCAAACGAGTCATCCAGATGTTTATGCTGTCGGTGATTGTGCGACAACCAAACTAACCAACGTAAAGGAACCAACTTATGTGCCACACGCGAGTGACGCTATTCGACAAGGAGATGTTGCGGGCGCTAATTTAGCAGGCAATACTGTCCAATTGAAATATTCTCAAGGCACATACAAACTGAATTTTGACCGTGACATATCGTTATGCATGTCTGGTTTGACACACGAAAAAGCGAAACAAGAAGGTTTTGATAGCGATGTTGTTACCATAAGAGATCAATATGTCAATGGTAATGCTTTCTTTGAAGCTTATTTGGTTTATGAAAAAGTGACCCACAAAATATTAGGTATACAGTGTAAAGGATCATCCTTTGAGGTTGGCGCGCAAGCAGAGATTATTTCCTTAGCTATCCAAAATAATTTAACGGTTGAAGACCTTCAATACAGTGATTTTTATTTCAAACATGGCTTCAATAATCCTAGAAGTTTTACGCAGATTCTTGCTGATGCGATTCGCCAAAAAGAAAAAGCCGTCAAGTAATGTTGGCGATGGAAAGGAGTGCTGACAATGGTAACAGACCAGAAAATTAGCGAGTTAGACTACTGTTATGTGTCATGGGAACTTTTGCAAGAATTAGAAAAAAACGCCTTTTCCAGAAACGAGTGTATCAGAGCATTTAAAAAAGAGTCAAACGACAGACAATCTTTGATTACAAGTGTTGTGGCATTAATCTTACCAATGACTTTATTGGGAAGTATTGTTTTTTCTAATCGCGCAGCAAGTTTAATGTATGGCAGCACTGGCACGACTGAAAATATTTGGACGCGCGTTGTTGGATTATTAATGTTATCGGCCTTTTTATTTTTAATTGTCTATATGTTGTCAAAAGAATTGTCAAAATATAAGGTGTTTTGGCCAATTAAAAAATTAATTAATCAAGATTTAGAGGCAAACTTACGTTTAGAAGTTGAGGCAATTGATCGAAAAGCTTCAAAAATTATCAACGATTCGATACTTAAGGACTCTAAGATTCCAGATAAATTTTTGTCATCTGAGTTTTTAATGGTCATTATCAAGTATATGGAAAGTGGACAAGCATCATTTATTAAAGAAGCGGTATATGCTTTACAACTTGATCTCAACAATACAGGCTATTATGCCAATATTTTGCCAAAAGAGACGCTTCTACAATTGGAAAAGAAGTATTTATTAGATCCTAATAAGAATTTGACAAAAAAATTGAATTGGCTGAAAAAAATGACTGACAAACATATACAATCAAATACTAAGCAATTTAGTCAAGAAAATATTTTTATTGAAACTGATGATAAAGCATCAAAGTCACAAAATGTGAAAAATTTTGTACAAGACGATTTTTTCGAAAAAGGCAATTGGGGACTTAAATTACGACAACTCGGCATCAATTTTGCTTTCTTAATCGTGCTTGTGTTACCAGTTTTGATATTGTTTAATTCATTAAAAAACGGTAAATTGTGGCAGTCATTGTATCATTGGCAATATCAAGATGGGTTTGATCTTACTAAATTCCTACAAGCTTCAATCTTGATTGCGATTGTCGTTGTGCTTGTATGTAGTTTGGCATTTTTGGTACGAAATAATTATCGTGAACAAAAAATATACCCGAATCAAATCACGTATGATGACGATAAACTTCAGGCGCGAAAGGCAGTCATGGATAAGCTTTACACGAGTAGATATGGTGATAAAAATTTCCGTGAATCAACGAAATATTATGCTGTTAATGAAGAACAAAATATTGATGATCACCTAATTAGTGACTTATTTAAGGAAAGTGGGGTAGAAATTAAATGAAGCAAATTCTGGCAGTTTTTGTGCAAATTTTGACCTTATATCCGATTATTGGCGCTATTGCTTGGACTATTGGTGGCATTTTTTATCGCACAGTGTACGTTGGTAAAATTTTGGATCGTGATTTTAAAAAAATTCGAGTCGAAAAAGAGCCAATGATTACAATCATGATTCCTTGCCATAACGAAGAAATGGTTATTGAAGATACGATTGATTATTTAATGAACGATTTAGAATATCACAATTATGAGGTGCTGGTTTGTGATGATGGCTCAACTGATACAACGCCGGAAATTTTGTCTAGACTAAGTGCTAAGTATCAGAAGTTACGCGTTTTACGTGTCAACAAGAATAAGGGTAAGGCACATGCTTTTAATATCGGGTTATCTTTTTGTCGTGGTGACTATATTTTGAGTAATGATGCGGATACGGTTTGTGCGCCAGACGGATTATGGAAATACATGAATTATTTTTTGCGACCTGGTGGTCAAAATGTTGCTGCTGTCACAGCTAATATGGATGTCCAAAATCGCTCTTTGCTATTGGAAAAATCGCAAACCGTTGAATTTTCCAGCATTGTGGGTATCATTAAACGCTCTCAAATGGGTGTTCTCGGCAATATGTACGCGTACTCCGGCGCTAACACAATGTATCGCAAGAATGCCGTTCTTGATTGTGGGGGATTCCGTCAGGATCGTGCAACCGAAGACATATCGATTGCTTGGGATCAACAATTTAGCGGATGGAAAGCCGTATTTGCACCAGATATTATGTTTTATATGAATGTACCGAGCACGTTAGGTATGCTATATAGTCAAAGAAAGCGGTGGGCAAAGGGTGGCACAGAAGCATGGGTGACTAATTTTTCGCGTATTTTTAAGCATCCTATCAAAAATATTGCTAAAATAGTGCTTCTATTGGATCAAACAGGTAGTATAATATGGAGTTTTTATTATTTGATATTCACCGGTTGGTTGGCGCTCAAGTTATTTTATTTTGTTTTCACTAATGACACGGAGCAACTCATTCACACGTTAGACATGGTTTTTGTCTTCTCAGCATTTATCTCAATGGTTGGGATTTGGCAGTTAGTTGCGTCCTTGGTGCTTGATAATCACGGTGCAAAATTAAAATATCTCTTATTTGCACCCATGTACATGGCTTGGTATTGGCAAATGAATGCCATTACAATAGCTGTCACTTTCATTCCAGCCCTGAAAAGTGTCTTGGGATTAGCTGGACAAGGAACATGGGTTAGCCCAACCAGAACAAAAATGAAAAAATAAATTTGGAGGCAATCATGATTTTGCTAGGAGCAGTGCCACAATTGACCCAAAATACACAGATTAATTTTTGGGTGAGCGTTGCTGTACTTGTATTGTGCTTTTTTGGTATGATATTAGCCAGTATAGTATGCAATCAAAATCGTCGAGAATGGTATCACAAAAGAAATGAAATCACGCAGAAACATCAGTATTTGGTTAATAAAGACTTTGTTGTTAGTGTGTTGGTAGTGGCACTATGTTTGCTTTTTTTCATTTTGATGTTCATGACTTTTGGCGCTCACTTGGTGAGTTGAAACTTTATTGTGTTTCAGGCTGATTTTGGTTGACGGAGGAGAAACATCACATCATTATGAAAATAATAACCAAAATTTCAGTTCAAAAACAAGCTGGTCGATACAACATTGATTTAGATAATCAATTTGCATTTGGTGTATCTGAGAGTGTCCTGATTAAATACGGATTAGCGAAAGGGCGCGAGCTGGATGATGACTTGATTGCTGATATTAAATTGAGCGACGAAGTAGCGAAAGCAATGCGCGTTGCCCTGAACTATCTTGGTCATTCGCTTCGAACAATAAAACAAGTTCAGCAAAAAATGAACGATAAAGAAATTCCTGAACAAGTGCAATTACAAGTGATCAGTCAATTAGAGGCGCAACATTATCTTGATGATCTTAATTACGCCATCCATTATGTTGCCACTAAAAAAACAATTAGTCCAAAGGGACCAATTGTCATTAAAATGGCGCTTAAACAAGCGGGTGTGTCGGATATCAATATTGAAGAAGCATTGGCAACATACACTGATGAGGAACAAATCATCGTTGCAACACAACTCGCCAAGAAAGCAGCTGTTACGTATAAACGAGAATCAACACGCAGTAAGCAACAAAAAATCATTGCGGCACTTGCTAAGAAAGGCTTTTCTTTTGATATTGCACAAAATGTTGTGAGTGATTTAGAGGCAGAAAATGATGAGCAGTCAGAGATAGAAAACATTCAAAGAGAAGCTGATAAATTATGGCGACGCTATCATCGTGACGATAATTCAAAACGCCAGTTTAAAACGAAAAAGGGGCTTTACGCAAAAGGGTATCCTTCCGATTTAATTGACAGTGTGTTGACCAATTTAATGCTGGAAGACGACTAGTAAATTGTGGTATACTGAAATAGAAATTCGGTGTTAGAAGAGTAGGTAGCGTTATGAGCGTTGATAAACCAGGTCGCGGGCCACGCGAAGGTGATTTCATCACGATCAAAAGCTATAAGCACGACGGCTCGTTGCATCGAACTTGGCGCGATACCATGGTTTTAAAAACTAGTGAGAACGCGATTATTGGCCTAAATGATCATACTTTAGTGACTGAAGACGATGGTCGGCGTTGGGTGACACGTGAACCAGCCATTGTTTATTTCCACAAAAAGTATTGGTTTAACATCATTGCGATGATTCGTGATAATGGCGTATCGTATTATTGTAATCTCGCATCTCCTTATGTATTGGATAAAGAGGCGCTTAAATATATTGATTACGATCTTGATGTTAAAGTGTTTCCAGATGGCGAAAAACATTTACTGGACGCTGATGAATATGCAGCTCACAGTAAGAAATGGCATTATCCACCAGAAATTGATAAGATTTTAAAAGCACATGTCAAAATTTTGGTTGATTGGATTAACGCTGGCACAGGTCCGTTTTCGCAGGGTTATGTAGACGTTTGGTACGCAAGGTATCAGTATTTGATGCAACAGCGGTTGAAAGATCGTCGTTGAAATAAAGCATTTGATTATTTGAATGCTTTTTTGTTTGGTCATTTATATGCAAATAAAAAGGCTCAACTTGATTAAATTGAACCCAAATAATTACTTGTCTTTATCTACTTCTTCGAATTCGCCATCAAATGTCGATGGGTCTTGTTGCGTTTGATGATTCATGTGTGGTTGAATAAACCTCTGGCGAATCCAGAAAGCAAATGCAATTAATACAATGAAACCAACGACAGCCCAGAAATTTTTCACGATAAAAGCTAGTAATAATATAATCACGATGGCAAAAATAAGTCGCGAAACAACACCGAATGTATTAACGAACATAAAGGTGATTAAATAAATAAAAGCTATCAAAATAAAGAATGGGACTAATAGAATACCAAGCATTGGTTGTTCTCCTTACATAACTAATTGTTGTCATTTTAACATAGGACTATTAAAAATGATATGAAGGTGGAATAGTTTATGCGAGCAACAAAGGTTATAATCTGTTAAAATGGGGACTATGAAAACGTTAAAAACACATTATGTAGTTGCACCAGTAACCACGATATTATTGACGGTAACAGTTGTTGTTTTTTTGATTGAGCTGGTCGTCAGTGGTGGGACAACCGACAATAGCTATTTTTTGGTCCAAGTAGGTGCTAAGTGGGGACCTTATATCAAGGGCGATTCGCAGTATTGGCGTTTAATCACGCCTATATTTTTACACGCTGGTTTTATGCATATTGTCACTAATATGTTGACTTTATGGTTTATTGGTCCGATAGCAGAAGACGCTTTTGGTAGCCGCAAATTTTTAGGCTTATACTTCTTTTCCGGTATTTCCGGTAATATTTTTTCGTATTTATTTTCGCCAAATACGATTTCAGTGGGTGCCTCGACAGCATTATTCGGCTTGTTTGGTAGCTTAATGATATTTGCCTATCAGTTCCGTCATGACCCCAACGTAAGGGCATTAGGATCAATGATGGGATTGTTTGTTTTATTGACATTGTTGTCAAGTTTTTCTGCTACAAACATTGATCTTTGGGGTCATCTTGGTGGCTTCATTGGCGGGGTAATGTTTGCCATGATTTTTGGTTTTTATAGTCGTAACGGGAAATTCAGCTGGCATGTTCGGCTAGTGATGGTATTATTGACATTGTTGTTAATCGGATTGACTATCTTTATGGGCGTAAAATCATGAAAACTTCTAAGCTCAGTTCATAATTTTGAATTAATTACATATATGCTAAATATATAAATGTCAGTAAGAGCGGATGGTTGTTTAGTTTGGTATTTAACATAAAAATACGATTAAAGTCATAATTTGCGACACTAATAACCTTGGCGTAAAATCAGTGTCAAGAGGTGACAACATGAGCGAGCGAAAAAACAATTTACTTGATGAGTTAATAACAATTTCAGTTAATGAAACAGAACAAAAATTTGTCAATAAAGCGATACATCAATTAAGAGATGAGCAACAGAGCGAAAAAGTCGTTGTTAAAAATTTAGTATATGATTTGAAATCAGTTATTATTAATAATCAGAAACTTTCTGAGCCTGCGTTAAAATTGTTGAATCAGCTAAACAAACCAGACGTTGGTTTTTCAAGATATTTTGGCATGTTCTAAAATATCTTGATCTAAAAAAAGGCACTGGTTACGTTATGTCATTAAACAAATAACTTAACCAGATTACAAGTCAGATAGAACGACCGCCTTTATACTGACAATTTTTAAAGTCGTTGATCTCACAAAAAAACATCATCAAGTATGACGATGTTGAACAGGTTATTTGCCGGCATTGAAGCCATCTTTATATCCTTGGATAATATCTGGCATCTCATTAGTAAAAAATGAAATGATAAATGAAATCACAACAGACACTACCAGAATTGCGACCCATATCTTCTGTGTTTTAGTGAACGTATTGAATAGTGATTTCAGTACAATAAAACTTCCAATCGCACTCACAAAAATTACAAGATGTAACACCGAAACGACAACATCTAACATATTTTCCCTCCTTCTAGCCAACTATCAGTATACAACTAAACAATATACTGATTGATTAGTTAAGAAGATTTTAAAAGGATATTAAACGTAATCGCACAACAAAGGGGATGAGTTAATTAAATTGAGACATGATGAACGACGAGTGTAGTGCCTTTTATTTGGCTGATAGCGGACATAATCTTATTCAAAAAATGAATTTGAAAAATCCTAAAAAATAACTTTGTCAGGAAATCACTGTGATGGCTATTTATTGAATAGATGTGATATGTTTACTTGGTGTATCTGTATAAATTAAGGGGAAATTTACAAATATGAGTGATAGTGATGTGAAGTATGGTATTTTTGAAAAACATAGTTGGAAAGATGTTTTGTGGAATATTGGAAACAGGACAGCGGGTTTTACACGTCGCTATTATTTTTATCGGGAAACTGACGGAGAACGAACGCTATTGTCTAAAAAAGCATTGTTAGTCTTGTTGTCGGCAAACGAAGATATGAAAAATTATATCTCAAAAGATGAGAGATATAAACAGTATATATCTCCTGATAATATTGTGATGAGTGAGAATGGTGAGTTTTTGCTGGTTTAATTAATATGGACTATGTTAAAAAGATTGTTAACTATTTGAATTCAAGAGATGAAAGCAATAATTAATTATAAGTACATATCAGTTTACTAACAAAGAAATGCCAAGAGAGCATAAGTGAACTAGTAAACTCAAAAAATATCTTAAACGTTGATATATAAGGAGCGTTGCAAATCATGAAAACTTTTTATGATGTTCTACAATATTTAAAAGAATTCGGTGTGTATATTCATGTTGGAAAGCGGCTATGGGATATCGAAATGGCTGCCTTAGAAGTGGACAATTTATATAAAGCAGATATTATTCAACCAAAAATGTATGCAACAATGAAAGTCATTTTGGCACACGAACACCGATTGGAACTTGAAAGTCCCAGTGATTGACTATCATTGTTTATTTAGACTGTGAAACCGCTTGCACTTGGCTAGTCATATCTGTTAGAATGATTAAGTAATCAATTCATACGGAGGAAATATGTTGCCTTCATTGAGGCTGTCCAGTGAACTTGCAGTCGTTAGATCGGGCAACATTATTATAATTATCATGGCAAAAGATAAGCTTATCGGTGTCGATCTTGGTGGTACAACTATCAAGTTTGCAATTTTGACAGATCAAGGTGAAATTCAGCAAAAATGGTCAATCAAAACAAATATTCTAGATGATGGTGCTCATATTGTTCCAGATATTGTGGAATCAATTAATCATCACCTTGATTTGTACCAACTGGATCATGATCGTATTATCGGTATTGGAATGGGAACACCAGGTACTGTTAATCGGGTTACTGGTACGGTAACAGGTGCTTTTAACCTTAATTGGAAGACAGAGCAGCCAGTTAAAGCAGATATTGAATCTGGTACTGGATTTACATTAACGATTGACAATGATGCTAACTCAGCAGCGCTTGGCGAAGCTTGGAAAGGTGCTGGAAACAACGATGATGAAGTGTCATTTGTGACATTAGGCACTGGTGTTGGTGGTGGTTTGGTGGCAAATGGCCAGCTGATTCACGGTACAGTAGGTGCCGGTGGTGAGGTCGGTCATATGGTTGTTGAGCCAAATGGTTATTTGTGCACATGTGGTAATCGTGGTTGCTTGGAACAATATGCTTCCGCAACGGGTGTGGTCCATTTGGCACAAGACTTGGCAGAAGAGTATGTCGGTAACTCTAAGTTGAAAAAGATGATTGATGATGGCGAAGAAGTGACATCAAAAATTGTCTTCGACTTAGCAAAAAACGGTGACTTTTTAGCTAATGAGGTTGTCAACAAAGTGTCATATTATCTCGGATATGCTACGGCAGCAATGTCAAATATTTTGAACCCATCTGCAATTGTTATTGGCGGTGGTGTAGCTGCTGCTGGTGAATTTTTGCGAGCTCGTGTTGAAGAAAATTGGAAAGTGTTTGCCTTTCCAACTGTTCGTAATTCAACACGCGTGAAATTAGCTGAATTAGGGAATGATGCTGGTGTAATTGGTGCAGCAAGCCTTGCACGTGCATAAATAAAAAAGACAAATCAGTGGGTAACTGATTTGTCTTTTTTTGTGGTGTGTAACAAAACATTTGAGTTGAACGGTCTATTATTATAAATTTTTTTAACGCTTAAAATGCGATTATATCAATAGTCTTTAGATTAATGCGGTAATAGGGGACACTTTTTGTCCTATTCTTATGCAAAGAATAGTTGTAACATCTTAATTATAACAATTCAAAAAAGCATTGGAGGAATTAGTTTAGTAATGAGCGATACGATGAAACTTAGCAATTTACCCCATTTAACAGTCATTAAGCAAAGTGGTGAAGAAACACAATTTTACGAGTACAAAATTAATTTTATTTTGACGAAACTCAATCTATCAAACCATATTATTGATGCGATTAGTCATGATTTGTATCAATATTTGGATTCTCAAGTGAGTGTGACAACTTCTGAAATTCGTAATCTATTATGTTCGTTACTCACAAATTATGAACAATTAGATGCTGTTAACGAATATGAGGCATACTATCAAGTTGAAAAACAAAATTTTTCGGATGCTGCTAATGTCCAAAAAAGAATCGAAAAATTATTTTCACGAGATGAATCAGTTGTGCATGAAAATGCGAATAAAGATAGTCGCGTGTTCAATACGCAACGCGATTTGGAAGCGGGGGCAGCTAGTCGGGCCTTGGGACTACAAATGTTACCGCCACTTGTTGCTAAAGCACATTTACGCGGCGATATTCATTGGCATGATTTAGATTATTCACCTGTGACACCAGCAACAAATTGTTGTTTAATCGATTTTGATAATTTGCTGACGAATGGTTATAAAATAGGCAATGCGTGGGTAGATTCACCACATTCTATTCAAACAGCGACAGCACAGATGGCGCAAATTATTGCTAATGTCGCTTCGTCGCAGTACGGTGGTTGTTCAGCAAATCGTATTGATCAATTATTGGCACCATATGCGCAGATGAATTATGACAAACATATTGTCGAAGCCGAACAATGGGTAGTTGCAGACAAGCGTGACGCCTACGCTAAAGAAAAAACACGCAAAGATATTTATGATGCAATGCAGGCTTTGGAGTACGAGATTAATACAATGTACTCATCACAAGGACAAACACCATTTACCACCGTTAATTTTGGATTGGGGACTAGTTGGCTTGAACGTGAAATTCAAAAAGCAATTTTGAATATCAGAATTAAGGGATTAGGAAAAGAAAAGCGAACTGCTATTTTTCCAAAGTTGATTTTCACATTGAAAAAGGGATTAAATTTTGCTCCTACTGATCCAAATTATGACATCAAGCAATTGGCGCTTGAATGTTCAACAAAGCGGATGTACCCAGATTTGTTAATGTATGACAAAATTGTTGAACTAACTGGTAGCTTCAAAACACCAATGGGTTGTCGATCGTTTCTACAAGGCTGGCAAGATGAAAATGGTGTCACAGTAAATTCTGGCCGAATGAATTTAGGGGTTGTTTCGGTGAATTTGCCACGTATTTCTCTATTTGCGAAAGGTGATATGGCACTATTTTGGGAAATTTTTGATGAAAAAATGGCGCTATGCCACGAAGCTTTATCGTATCGTATTGAACGAACAAAAGAAGCTGTTCCTGAAAATGCACCACTGCTTTATATGTACGGCGCTTTTGGGAAAAGGCTCAAGGCAACTGATAAAGTTGATGAAGTGTTTAAAAATGGACGTGCTACAATTTCATTGGGCTATGTTGGATTATACGAAACGTGCTTAACTTTCTTTGGCGCAAATTGGGAAAAAAATCCCGAAGCACATGAGTTTGCCGAAGACATTGTTAAAAAAATGAACGAATATTGCCAACAATGGGAAGCAGAAAGTGGGTATCATTATAGCCTATACTCGACGCCAGCTGAATCACTAACAGACACATTTTGTCACCTCGACAAGCAAAAATTTGGTGATGTGCCTGATATTACTGATAAAGAGTACTATACTAATAGTTTTCATTATGATGTTCGCAAACATCCGACGCCATTTGAAAAAATAAGTTTTGAAGAGACTTTCCCAAAATATGCGTCGGGCGGATTTATTCATTATTGTGAATATCCTAACTTGAAACAGAATCCACAAGCGTTAGAAGCTGTTTGGAATTGGGCTTATGATCATGTCGGTTATTTGGGCACGAATACTTGTATTGATAAGTGTTTTAAATGTGGATTTGCTGGTGAATTTAAGGCAACTGCTCGCGGCTTTATGTGTCCTGAATGTGGCAATCACGACCCAGAGCTATGCGATGTTGTTAAGAGAACGTGTGGTTATCTTGGCAATCCACAACAACGGCCTATGGTTCATGGACGACATATTGAAATAATTTCGCGTGAAAAGAACCTAACCAAGGAGATGATTGAAAATGCCGCGATCTATGCGAAAACCAAACAATCCGATGCCCAAAGAATGGACGGCGCAGAAGTATAGTCAGAACTATATTGCTGACTACAAAGCTTTTAATTTCGTTGATGGTGAGGGTGTGCGTTGTAGCTTATATGTAAGTGGTTGTATGTTTCTGTGTCCTGGTTGTTATAACGTTGCTGCTCAAAATTTCCATTTTGGACAGCCCTACACGCAAGAATTAGAAGACCAAATTATTGAAGATTTAAGTCAAGATTATGTTCAAGGTCTAACTTTATTGGGTGGAGAGCCGTTTCTCAATACGGATGTTTGTCTAAAATTGTGTCGTCGAGTCCGTAAGGAGTTTGGCCATTCAAAAGATATATGGTCTTGGACAGGCTACACTTGGGATGAATTGCAAAACGAAACCTATGATAAAGCGCGTTTATTGTCGTTAATTGATATTTTGGTTGATGGTCGTTTTTTGGAAGAAGAAAAGGACTTAACATTACAATTCAGAGGTAGTGCCAATCAAAGAATCATTGATGTACCAAAGTCATTGGCATCCGACCAAGTTGTGATTTGGGACAAGTTGGTGAAGTAATAGCGTCATACAAAAAAGCTTAATGATTCATCTGTATTGATGAATTATTAAGCTTTTTTGTATTTACTGATAACTGTGTTAAAATTGTGAGTCATTTTTTGGGGTTGCTGGCGTTTGATGAGAAAAAGTTAAGCAAAGGTCTTGGCGTTTTCCGAGGAGACCAAATCTTTTGTATTAACAACAAGTTGCTGGCGAGAATGTGTGAAGTGTGTCGTTAGAGATTCTTTTGAAAAATTCGTCAATAGGTTGGTTTCAAGTGTATTTGAGTCATCAATCGCAATTGTAACTTGGTATTTTTTCAGTAAGCGCCATGCTAATTTTTGATCTATTATTAACGCGTGAACGACTTCTTGACTCATACGATTTTTTAAAAAGTCGTCGGGATTTAGTCCGATCTGTGTGGCAATGGCAGTAATCAATGAATGAGAGTAGACTTGTTTTTTGTTAATCAATGCAGTCTGTAAAGCTAACAAAAAAGGTCGCGCTTTTTTATTGCCTTCAATTTGTGCCGCTTTAAAATCAAGAATTACACGACAAATGAGGGATTCTCTGTCATAAGGTATGTCCATTAACGGTAATGATTGCTCACCTTGGATTAATTTGGCACTGACTTGTTCATTGATGAGTGGAATAAAGCGTAAGCGCGCCTTTTGGAAAACTGTATGAGTGAGTTTTTCAAGGCATTCTTCGGTGGCTAAACAGTTTTCTGATAAAGGATTAGCGAAGTGGTAAATGTCGATCATGATGTTTCTCCTACGTAAAACAATATAAATATCCAAGATATTAGTATAACCGTCAATATTGGGATTGACAAATGATAGGCTCAAAAATATGTTAAAATGTAATAGTAATGTTTTAAATTGTATAAAAGGGGTAGTAATATGGATTGGGAAATCTTTTTTACACCATACGTTCAAACTGTATCAGAATTAAAAGTTAAATTACGCGGATTACGCGATCAATACGAAAAAAACGGTGAGGATTCACCGATTGAATTTGTGACAGGCCGTGTCAAATCACAGGCCTCTATTGAAGAAAAAATTGTGCGACGCCATTTAGACGAAAATCGTTTATCGCTTGATTTACAAGATATCGCTGGTGTGAGAATTATGACCAAGTACGTGGAAGATATCTATACTGTGGTTGATTTGCTAAGACAGCGTACAGATTTTCAAATTTTAGAAGAGCGAGATTATGTGACTAATGCCAAGCCGTCAGGCTACCGATCATATCATATCGTCATTGAATATCCTGTTCAAATGTATAGTGGTGAACTAAAAGTACTAGCGGAAATTCAAGTTCGTACAATGGCCATGAATTTTTGGGCAACAGTCGAGCATGATTTGCGTTACAAACACGGTGAATTAAGTGATAATTTGGCTGATCGCCTCACCAAATTATCAGAATCAACATTTGCTTTAGATCAAGAATTAAGTGAAATAAGAGCGGTCGAATGAAGTATGCTATTTTCAACAATGAAGATGTTAGCAGTCGTGTTGTTGCCAAAAATCTTGCTTTAGAAATGCGAAAACAGGGTTTGACTGTTGATAATGATGAGCCTGATATTGTCGTCTCTGTTGGTGGGGATGGCACCCTTTTGGGCGCTTTTCAGCATTATGTCAACCGAATTGACCATATTAGATTTGTTGGTTTGCATACTGGACATTTGGGATTTTACACTGATTGGTTGAGCACAGAATTAGATCAATTAGTAGCTAGTTTAAGCCACGACAACGGCCAAAAAGTCAGTTATCCGTTGTTGGAATTGACAGTTATTCAAACGAGTGGTGAGAAGAGCCAATATTTGGCATTGAACGAAGCCGTCATTAAACAACCACTTGGTACGCTAGTCGCTGATATCTATTTAGGTGGCGAAGTTTTTGAACGTTTTAGGGGTGATGGTATTGCTGTGGCGACGCCGACGGGCTCAACTGCCTACAACAAGGCTAATGGTGGGGCTGTTTTGCACCCTGCTTTACAAGCAATTCAAATGTCGGAAATTGCTTCAATTAACAATCGTGTTTTTAGAACGTTAGGATCACCATTGATTGTACCTCGTGATCAAGAAATTGTAATGAGGCCGCAGAGTAATAACTTTTTGGTGATGTATGATCAGGGAGAAATTGCCAGTGATCATATTTTAGAGTTGCGATTTAGAGTGTCTGAAAAATGTGTCCATTTTGCTAGATACCGTCACGTCGATTTTTGGCGTCGCGTACAAAATGCCTTCATCAATGACATTGAATAAATATTTTAAATTTTTTGGGAGAAAAATACACGTCGACAAATGATGTGTATGATAAGAATATGCAGTTTACTTGGACTTATACTGGATCAGAAGCGCGCAAAGTGCGTACGTTTCTACAAAAACATGGCGTTTCTCACCGTATGTTTAGTCAAATGAAACATAATGGTGGGGCGATTTTGGTCAATGAGAAGCCAGTTTATACGTCTGATTATTTAAAAGATGGGGATAAAGTGACGATTGTGATGCCGGTAGAAGAGAGTAATGATCTCGTCGTACCTGATTACAAACCTTTAAACATTATTTTTGAAAATGAGCATTGGCTGGTAGTTGATAAACCGTATGGTGTCACAACAGTGCCAGGACATGCTGATCGGCTACACACATTGGTTAATCAAGTTAAGGGCCATTTGGAACAAATTGAGGCACAAGATTTGGTTCCTCATGTAGTGACACGACTTGATCGGGATACATCAGGTATTGTTTTGCTGGCAAAACACCGATTCGCCCATGCTGTATTAGATCAACAGTTACAAGATCATACTGTGGAAAAATTTTATCTGGCTTATCCGTCTGGTATTATATCAGATGATCACGGGGATATTAACGCCCCAATTGGTCGTGTTGAGGGCGATTTTATTAAGCGTGAAGTTCGTGATGATGGTAAACCATCTCGAACAGAATACTGGGTTGAACGCCGTTATGATGAAGATGGACAACACCCAATGACGCGTGTCAAGGTACAATTGCACACTGGGAGAACGCATCAAATACGGGTTCATTTTGCAAACATTGGGCATCCATTAGTGGGTGACGATCTTTATAATGGACCACTTTGGTATGGGCTCCAACGTCAAGCGTTGCATGCCTATCATATGAAATTTTACGACCCATTTATTGAAGATTTTCGTGAGTTTAATACAAAATTACCTGAGGATCTCAAAACATTAAGGGATATTGATTAAGTTTGGAAGAAACTGCAGAACAATTACAAAAGACTGTCACTCACTTGGCCGATTTACTCCATTCAGGTCAAGATGAGGATTTTGTGGTCTCATTTAAAGCGTTGCACGATTTTGAAATGGGCCAAGTTTATAGTAGTTTGCCTGAACAAATGCGAGCAGTCGCATGGCGCTTACTAGATGACGAGACTTTGGCAGATGTCTTCGATAATTTGGATGCGGATGATGACGACATTGGGGAATTACTCCAAGAAATGCCGCCTCAAAAAGCGACTGAAATTTTGCGTAACATGTACGCCGATAATGAGGCGGATGTCTTGCAAAATCTACCATCTCGTTTGGTTGCAACATACCTGAGCTTGATGCCTAAAGCTGAAGCAGATGAAATGCGTAAGCTGATTGATTATGACGATCAAACAGCTGGATCTTTAATGTCAACAGAGTATTTGGCTGTGACTGAGGATTTGCGAGTTGTTGAAGTGATGCGATTGGTTAAACACCAAGCCGCTGAAGCTGAAGCGATTAGTTACGTGTATGTTCTAGATAACCAAAAACACTTGGTCGGCGTTATTTCATTGCGTGATTTGTTGACACACCCTGATGATATGTTGGTGTCAGATATCACTAATGATCGAATTATTAGTGTTAAAGCTGGCGATGATCAGCAAGATGTGGCACAAATTGTGGCTGATTATAACTTTCTTTCTATTCCAGTTACTGATGATAATGATTTGTTGCTGGGTGTGATTACGGTTGACGATATTGTTGATGTTATTGATGAAGAAGCGGTGGAAGATTATTCTGGTTTGGCCGCCGTTAACGTTAGTCAAACAGACGATACACCATGGCATTCAGCGATAAAACGTATTCCGTGGCTGATTGCCTTGCTATTACTAGGTATGTCAACGGCTACACTGATCAGTTCATTTGATGGTTTAGTCAAGCAAGCTTCTATTTTGGCGGTCTTTATTTCGCTCATTACCGGTACAGCGGGTAATGCTGGAACGCAGGCATTGGCGCTGGCGGTACGTCGATTGGCAGTGGGAACTGACAATACAGCTTGGAAAAACTTTTGGAGCGAAGTGTTGGCGGGGTTGTTGGTTGGGACTGCGACAGGTGCTTCAGTGTTTGCAATCGTGACAATTTGGAAACACAATTTTGAACTTGGATTAGCTGTGGGCATTGCTATGGCGATTGCAATTATGGTTGCCAATTTGGCGGGATATCTTGTCCCGGTATTAATTGACAAATTAGGGTTCGATCCCGCGGTTGCGAGTGGTCCGTTTATTACGACGCTGTCAGATTTGACTTCTGTTTTAATCTATTTTAACGTCGCACAATTGTTTATCTCTCATTTTATTGGTAATTAAAAACGTATCATCCAGAATTTGGATGATACGTTTTTATGTAACTTAATCAAACATTGGTTTGATTTGAGCTGCAAATGAGCCGTCGGGATCATTGACGAATTGCGCATAAGTTTGCCAATAGTCATCAGACAAAATGATTGGGGCGGCAATTTCATTAGGAATATAGTTACGCGGAATCCCGCCATTTTTTGGACGTGGGCCATCGTAATTTTTAGCAAAATCGCTCATCTTTTTTTCAATGACTAGTGCTTGCGGACCAAACCAATTGACGGGTTCACGTTGAATTAGTTGATTGTCAACTTCAAATAATTGCGCTTCCGATGCTATTTTAAAAGGATGAACTAAACTGACTAATGTGAGCTGATTCTCTTGAATTTCAACGATTGCACCGGCCATTTCTGATGGTAAGTGGCGTTGATCATTTTTATTGGCCGCGATTAATAATTGACCGGTATAGGGAACCATTAAAGAGGTTTTTTGACCCAAAAATACTGACAATAGGTCTTGTGGCGTTATACTAAAGGCTTTCATGACTTAAATTCTCCTGCATCTTGAATATCAATAAAACTAAATTTATCAAAATCAAACAAACCTTGATCTGTTATTTTTAAACTTGGAATAACAGGTAAAGCCATAAATGAGAGTGTTAAGAATGGATCAAATGGTACATCACTGATTTTTGAAAAAGCTTTATCTAAAGCGCGATTTTGATCAATAGTCGTTTGATAATCTTGATCAGACATTAGGCCACCGATTGGAAGGGGCATTGCGGTCACTTGACCATTGATCACGACAACTTGTCCGCCGCCGATTTTCTTTAACGTTTCAGCTGCTAATAACATATCCTTGTCATCAACACCAGCAATAATGATGTTATGTGAATCGTGAGCTACCGTAGAACCGATTGCACCAGTTACCATGTCGAAGCCTTTAATGATACCTATACCATGTCCTAAGTCGTGATAACGCTCAGCCACAACAACTTTAGCAAATGTTTTATTCGCCTCAAAGTGATTATTAACGACTGGCACGTTTTCAACGGTGTGCTGGGTTGTAATATGATGAGGCATAATGTTGATAACATGTGCAGGAACGTCGTCTGCTAGTGGCAAGATTAAATCAGTAGCGGATAATGTGAAATTCAGGGACTGATTTGCTAATGGTGTCACAGTTGAAAACTTATTTTCATACCAGTGACCATCTACCATAACTTCTTGGGCTTTGAATTGTGTTAATGTATCAAACACAACCAAATCAGCAACGAATCCGTCTGTTAATGCGCCGACGTTTTTTAAATTATGGGCTTTGGCAGCATTATAACTTGCCATAGTAAAAGCGATTTCCGGCGCAATACCATTTTGAAGTGCGAGGTTAATACTAAAGTCAATTGACCCCTCATGTTGAATGTCACTGGCAGTTTTATCATCGGTGGCAAATGAAAAATGTGCGTGATTGGCTGTTGTAATAGCTGGTAATATGGCTTCCTCATCACGTTCTACCGTACCTTCACGCACAAAGACAGAAAATCCTGCATCGACTCGTGCTAAGGCTTGAGTAGCGTTTTCACTTTCGTGATCGGTATCAATTCCGACTTGACGATAAGTTGAAAGTTGTGCGCGGCTTAAACCGGCACCGTGGCCATCAACGTGTTTACCTGCTGCTAAAGCGTCGTTGATTTTTTCAAGCATATCTGTGTCACCGTTCGCAACAGCAGGATAATCCATCACTTCGGCTAGACCATTTACTTCAGGAATGCTGTAAAAAGGTTTGAGGGCTTCGGCATGCAGTGTTGCTCCAGCGTGTTCAAAAGGCGTTGCAGGGACTGTGGATGGTAGCATGTAGTGAATGTGCAGTGGTGTTTGTCGTGCTTCTTCGAGCATATATTGGATGCCTGATATACCTGCTACACTAGCGATTTCATGCGGATCAGCAATGATACGGGTAACACCATGAGGTAGGACTAATTTTCCAAATTCACTTGGTGCGAGTAGGGAACTTTCAATATGAAGATGTGCGTCAATCAAACCGGGGACAACATATCGACCGCCAGCATCAAATGTGTGAGTTGCAGCAAGATCATCTCGAGGACCACGATAAACAATCATGTTATTGTCAATCCAAAGCTCGGTGTCATCGAATTTAAGATTAAAAACATCCAAAATTTTAGCGTTTTGAATATGCCAGGTTACAATTTGTGTCACAATAGATCTCACTTTCAGGTTTTTTCTATCATACCATAATGGCAGGGTTTGTATTTTGACACTATGTTATTTTGTAATTATACCAATTATAAAAATAGGACTATACCAATTTATTTTTATTGTTTGACAAAGGTTTACAAAGACTGTAAAATAGCTACTGTTAGTTAAAAATAAAAAGTAAACCAGTTTTGGTAAAGAGGCTATATATGTGCGGAATTGTCGGATTTACAGGTGTTAATCAAGTGTTACCTAGTTTGTTAAAAGGGCTAGAAAAATTAGAATATCGTGGGTATGATTCAGCTGGTGTTTATGTGAATGACGGCGATAAAGGCGATTTTCTTGTCAAAGAAAAAGGTCGCGTAGCTGATTTGGAACGTGCAACAGAAGGTAAGGGTATTGAAGGTACTGCGGGTATCGCCCATACACGCTGGGCAACTCACGGTGGTGTATCAGTTGAAAATGCGCATCCACACATGTCCGAGGATGGACGCTTTTATTTGGTTCACAATGGTGTTATCGAAAATTATGAAGCATTGCGTGATCAATATTTACAAGGCGTTCAGCTTCACTCACAAACAGATACTGAAATTGCTGTCCAATTGATTGACAAATTTTCAAAGGAAAACCACTTGTCGACATTTGACGCATTTCGCAGAATGATTAGTTTGTTAGATGGTAACTCAGCGTATGGCTTTCTTTTAATGGATCGTCAGACACCCGATTTGATGTATGCGGCTAAGAAAAAGAGTCCTTTATTAATTGGTGTTTCTGAAGTTGGCAACGTTGTGACATCAGATGCAACAGCAATGTTAGACGTGACCCATGATTTTATTGAATTGATGGATGGGGAAATTGCTGTCATTGACAAGCAAAAGATTGATTTGTTTGATCCAAATGGCAAACAAATTACCCGTGAGGCCTTTCATTTAGATATTGATGCTTCTGAAACAGACAAAGGAATTTATCCTTACTATATGTTAAAGGAAGTTGATGAACAGGCCATCGTTGCACGTACTTTGTCACAATACTATTTTGACGATGAAGGGCAGGTGCAAAATATTGCTCCTGAAGTTATTGAGGCTATTCAGGCAGCAGATCGCATTTATATTGTTGCAGCTGGAACATCATATCACGCGGGACTTGTGGGGCAACGATATTTTGAACAGTGGACACAAACACCAACAGAAGTTCATATTTCGTCGGAATTTGCTTATGAGCAGCCCTTGTTGAGTAAAAAGCCATTCTTCATTTTCTTAAGCCAATCTGGGGAAACAGCTGATTCACGTGAAGTACTGGATAATATCACAAAACAAGGCTATCCAACTTTAACCATTGCTAATGTCATGAATTCAACATTGACTCGTGAATCGGACTTTGCCTTACCATTGTTGGCTGGCCCTGAAATTGCTGTGGCCTCGACAAAAGCCTATACAGCACAAATTATTGTGACAGCTATTTTGGCTGCAGCGGTTGGTCATACACCATTTGATTTAAAAAATGAGTTAGCAAAAGTTGCTGTTGAAATGCAAGTGATTATTGATCAAAAAGACACTTTCAAATCAATTGCTGAAAGTGCCTTAAAGAATCGTCGTTCAGCATTTTATATTGGACGTGGCTTAGATGCAGCGGTTGCTGTTGAGGCGGCGTTGAAGCTAAAAGAAATATCATACGTTCAAACTGAAGGTTTTGCAGCTGGTGAGCTAAAACATGGTACAATTTCTTTGATTGAAGAAGGTACACCAGTATTTGCTTTGCTGACTCAGACTAAAACTGCTGGACTTGTCCGTGGTGAAATTGCACAAGTTGCAGCACGAGGCGCCAATACGATTATTATTGCCGCTAAGACTTTGGCTAAAACAGATGATGCTTTTGTTCTCCCTGAGGTCAATGAGCTCTTAATGCCATTGCTGACAGTCATTCCGGCACAATTGATTGCCTACTATGCGACCCTTGACCGTGGCTTAGATGTTGATCGACCACGTAATTTGGCAAAGAGTGTTACGGTTCAATAATTTTAATGATTCGATAGGATAATTCTTATCGAATTTTTTTGTACCTTGCGCGCCATTCTGGTAAAATAGGTTAGATACAATATATGCATTCAGTGGTTGCATACGAAGGAGGAGCGTTTTGGCGCTTTTTAAAATTAAAAATGAGGAGACGAAGACCGTCTCCCAGCTCAAAATTCCGCGACATGTTGCCATTATTATGGATGGTAATGGTCGTTGGGCAAAACAACGTTTTATGCCACGTGTTGCTGGCCACAAAGCGGGTATGAAAACTGTCAAAAAAGTTGCGATTGCAGCCAGCAACCTAGGTATTGAAGTATTGACACTGTATGCTTTTTCAACCGAAAATTGGTCACGCCCGAATGACGAAGTTAACTTTTTGATGCAATTACCGATTGATTTTTTTAATGATTTTGTACCAGAATTGATTAAAAATAATATTCGTGTTGAAGTTATGGGCGATGTTGCGGGCCTACCTAAGGGTACGCAAGATGCCGTGCAGCGCGCGATTGAACAAACAGCGCAGGGTACGGGGATGATTTTGAACTTTGCTCTTAATTATGGTGGTCAAACCGAAATTGTGGCAGCAGCGAAATTACTAGCACAACAGGTCGCGTCAGGTGATCTGACCGCTGAAGAGATTGACGCTAATCATTTTGCCAGCGCCCTTCAAACTTCACCTTTAGGTGAATTAGCGACGCCTGATTTGATGATTCGTACGTCGGGTGAATTGCGCTTGAGTAATTTTTTACCTTATCAATCGGCATACGCTGAACTATACTTTACGGATGTTTTATGGCCAGAATATTCAGGTGAAGACTTGATAGAAGCTATTACATCTTACACTAAAAGAGATCGTCGTTTTGGCGGTCTTAATGACGAAAGCGAGAAATAGTAAGCCATGAAAACACGTGTGATTACGGCAGTAGTTGCTTTGATTATCTTTGTTCCTCTTTTAATCATGGGCGGCGCACCACTTCTGATTTTGACATTGATTATGGGTGTGATTGCGATGAGTGAAATTTTGCGGATGAAACATCGTTTTTTTGTTTCTGCCGAAGCTTGGGTTAGTTTTATAGGTGTTGTGGCACTTATTTTGCCAAATAGTTTTTGGCAAGACGTCCCACTCATTAAAAGTGCTCATATATTCTTTTATATACTAGCATTTCTCTTATTACTACATACAGTCTTTAGCCGCAACCATTTTAATTTTGACGATGCTGGGACATTGACTCTAGCCATGCTGTATATTGGTACTGGATTTCATTATTTTTTCCAAGCCGACACAAAAGGATTGGCGACAGTGATGTTTGGTATGCTAATTGTTTGGTTAACTGATTCAGGTGCTTATATGGTTGGCCGAGCTATTGGGAAACACAAACTCGCCCCCAAAATTAGTCCTAATAAAACTTGGGAAGGATCAATTGGTGGTAGTTTGGTAGCAGTAATTGTTGTGGCATCTTTGTACACTATATTTAATTGGTTGCCAGCATACAATTTCATTGAACTCTTACTATTTGCAATTGTCTTGTCTATTGCAGGTCAACTTGGTGATTTAATCGAGTCAGGCTTGAAACGCCACTTTAACGTAAAAGATTCAGGCAATATTTTACCAGGGCATGGTGGTATTTTAGATCGTTTTGACTCAATGTTAGTTGTTATGCCACTGATGTCTATTTTAGGCATGTTAATTTAAAGCGAGATTTGGAATGAGTTTAACGGCGATAATTGCATTCATATTTGTTTTTGGTGTATTGGTTACAGTACATGAATTTGGGCATTTTTTTGCTGCCAAAAAATCTGGTGTATTGGTTCGTGAATTTGCGATTGGCATGGGGCCAAAGTTATTGAGCTGGAATCGCAATCATACTGCCTATACAATCCGTATATTACCTGTTGGTGGATACGTACGGATGGCTGGAATGGATGAAACACCGGATTTAGAAGCAGGACAGCGCTTGCGATTACGCTTTGATCAGGTGGGTAAAGTTACCGAAATTGACACACGGATTGATCAGGCGGGTCAAGGTGTACCATTTCAAATCGACACTTTTGACTTGAGTGATGATCTGACGCTGACAGGTTACCAAGCTGATGATTCAGAGATGAAAGTGTTATCTGTTAGTCATGATGCGACAATCATTGAAGAAAATGGTGTGACTGTTCAAATCGCCCCGCGTGACACATGGTTTCAAAGTGCAAAATTATGGCGACGCGCGTTGATTAATATTGCCGGACCATTTATGAACTTTGTCTTAGCCTTAGTGGTTTTTTCAGGACTAGGCTTCACCTTGCCAAGTGTTACACTTAACGAACCGATTGTGGGCACTGTTCAACACAACATGCCAGCTCAAAAGGCTGGACTGCAAGCGGGTGACCGAATTACCGAAGTGAATGGTCATAAAACCACAACTTGGGAAAATGTAGCAACCGCAATTAGCAGTGTTGGACACAAACAAATGACGATTGATATTGTACGTGACGGTAAACAAGAGACTATCAAAGTCACACCTAAATTGGTTACGGTTAACGGTGCAAAAACGCCGTTAGTGGGTATCACAGAGAAAACACACCAGAACTTTGGTGCACGTATGCAGTATGGTGTTTACACAACCGCTTCGACAACTAGCCGGATTTGGTATGCGTTGACACATCTGTTTAGTGGTGGGTTCACTTTGGATAAACTAGGTGGTCCAGTTTCAATTGCCAAAACAACGTCTACTGTTGCTAAAACAGGTTTTTTGAATATTCTATTCTATATGGCATTTTTGTCGATTAACTTAGGTATTATGAATTTAATTCCAATACCAGCTCTAGATGGTGGTAAACTAATCTTGAACTTACTGGAAGCGATTCTAAGGCGTCCATTGCCAGCATCATTTGAAAATGGTGTCACCGTGGTAGGTGCAATTGCAATGGTAATTCTAATGATTGCTGTTACTATTAATGATATTTTGCGATAAAATAAATGAGAGTACATTTAATAAAAGAGGAGTTTATATGAAACAGTCTAAATTACTGATGCCAACTTTACGTGAAGTTCCGGCGGAAGCAGAGGTTAAAAGCCACCAATTATTGTTAAAAGCAGGTTATATACGCCCCGTTGCAGCTGGTATGTTTTCATATTTACCTTTAGCCAAAAGGGTTCTAAACAAAATTGAAGCCATCATTCGTGAGGAAATGGCGCGAATCGACGCCAATGAGATGTTAGTTCCAGAAATTTTACCAGCAGAATTGTGGCAACGCTCAGGTCGTTATGCGACATATGGTCCAGCGTTGTATAAATTTAAAAACCGGCAAGATCGTGATTTCATATTAGGACCAACACACGAAGAAACCTTTACTCAGTTGATTGCTGATGAAATTAAGTCATATAAAAAATTGCCTTTAGTGGTCTACCAAATCCAACCAAAGTTCCGAGATGAAAATAGACCACGTTTTGGGTTACTTCGAACACGTGAGTTCATTATGAAAGATGCCTATTCGTTTAGTGCCGACCAAGAAGGCCTTGATGATGCCTTTCACAATATGGAAAAAGCGTATGTGAACATTTTTAATCGACTTGGTCTGCATTATCGTGCAATTGTCGGTGATGCCGGCGCTATGGGGGGATCGGATTCAAAAGAATTTTCGGCTCCTGCAGCTGCTGGAGAAGATACCATTGCTTATTCTGACGCGACTGACTATGCGGCAAATTTGGAAATGGCCAAGGATTTCTATGAGAGAAAAACCACTGATGCAGAATTATGGGCGTCGGAAAAAGTTGCAACTCCTGAAGTGAAAACAATTGCGGAAGTGGCAGAATTTTTGGGTAAATCATCCAATGAACTTGTTAAAACAATGATGTTTATTGCTGACGATCAGCTTGTAGCAGTTGTGACAACAGGTGATTATGATGTTAATGAGGTTAAGGTCCAAAATTTCTTGAATGCTGATACATTTGAATTAGCTGACGAAAACCGTGTTCGAGATATTGTTGGTGCAGGTTTTGGATCATTAGGACCAGTCGAACTACCTGAAAATGTGAAACTTTTGGTCGATGAACGGGCCGCCGATTTGGTAAATTTTGTCGCTGGAGCCAATGAGGATGGTTATCATTTGACTAATTTGAATTGGGGACGAGACGTCCACGTTGAGGAAACAAATATTGGCGATTTTCGTGTCGCTAGAGAAGGTGACTTGGCTGTTGATGGCAAAGGACACTTAGTATTTACTTCCGGTATTGAAATTGGTCATATTTTTAAACTTGGTACGCGTTATTCTAAGTCGTTAGGCGCACAGGTTTTGGATGAAAATGGTCGTCAAACTGATGTTGTAATGGGCTCATATGGTATTGGTGTTTCACGTTTGTTGAGCGCGATTGCAGAACAAAAAGCTGATGAGGCTGGGTTAGTTTGGCCAGCCAGTGTTGCACCATTTGATGTCCACATTGTACCGGTGAATACGAAAGATGCCGATCAAGTGCGTGTTGCTGAACAACTTGAATCGTTGCTAGAGGCAAAGCATTTGGAAGTTTTGGTTGACGATCGTAAGGAACGTGCAGGCGTCAAGTTTGCTGATGCTGATTTAATTGGATTACCAATTAGAATTACAGTAGGTAAAAAGGCGAGTGAAGACGTTGTTGAAGTGAAAGTTCGTGCAAGTAATACTAATATTGAGATGCGCGTGAGTGAAGTGGTTGATTCAGTTTTAGTTTTGCTTCAAGGCGACAGTGAATAAATAAGTGAGTAAACATTTGGCCGATGATTGATCGGCTTTTTTACTCAAATTAGGGGGACAAATGGCGTTAACCCATGAAGAACAATTAAAGCATTTAATTACTCAGATCCAATTATCAGACGAAATTGTATCCTTTTTTGAAGGTGGTCAGCTAACTCGCGTAGATGTATCAGCTAGACAGAGACAGTGGGTATTCCACATTCAATTATTGCAACCGCTGCCAGCCAACGTATATATGCAATTTCAGCAATATTTGAAAAAAGCATTTACTAATATAGCTGACGTGTCGATAATGATTTCCAGTCAATCGCAAGCAATTAATCAAGAAATGATGGCACAATACTGGCATTTGGCTTTAGATCACTCTAAATTAAACCATGCCAAGGCGCAACAGTTAGCAAGTAACACGATTCTTAAATTATTAAATGATAACGAATTCAGTGTTGCAGTTGGTGCGCAACTACTATTTCAATCACTAGATAGTCAGGCGGTTGCCTCAATAATTTCAGCATATGAAAGTTTTGGTTTTCCCAAAATCACATTAGTGCCACAGCTCGATGAACAACTGGCACAAGAAATTCAGGAAAATGTTGCACAGCATCACGCTAAGGCCCGTGAAGACTTGCAAAAAGCAATTGAAGCTAACAAACAGGCTAAACCAAAAACAACATCAGAAGGTGTGCCGCTAACGCTGGGTCGTAAAATTTCAACTGATGCTGAAATTACGAGATTGGAAGACATCGATGGTGAAGAAAATCGTGTGGTGGTTGAAGGCTACATTTTTGCTGATGAAATCAGAGAATTGCGTTCAGGACGACAACTTCTCACTATCAAAATAACTGATTATTCAAGCTCCATTTCAGCCAAAAAGTTTTCTAATAATGAATCTGATGAAGCTGTGTTTGAGGGATTGAAGGCTGGTTTGTGGGTTCGGCTAAGTGGTAATGTTCAAGAAGATACTTATGCCCGCGAACTGGTTATGAATATCTACGATTTACAAGTCATTGATCATGCTAATCGTCAGGAAGATTATACCGGAGAACAGCAACGCATTGAGTTACACGTTCATACAAACATGTCGACCATGGATGCTGTGACAAACTACTCAGAAGTTGCAAAGCTCGCAAAAAATTGGGGCCAAACAGCTTTGGCTGTTACTGATACTGGAAATGTTCAAGGCTTTCCCGAGGCGGTTGCTGCGGGTAGTAAAAATAACCTCAAAATGATCTACGGTATGGAAGCTAATTTGGTCGAAGATGGTGAACCAATTGCCTTCAATCTGCAACCCATTTCACTATTAGACAAAGGCACAACTTTTGTCGCTTTTGATTTGGAAACTACTGGACTTTCGGCAGTAACAGATAAAATTATTGAACTATCCGCTGTTAAAATGCAACTTGGTAACGTTGTTGATAAGTTCTCAGAATATATTAATCCAGGCTTTCCTTTATCTGAATTTACTACTAATCTCACGTCAATTACTGATGCCATGGTGGCAAATGCTGATAGCGAAGAAAATATTATTCGACGTTTTCGAGAGTGGTGCGGTGATGCTATTTTAGTGGGTCATAATGTAACATTTGATATTGGCTTCATGAACGCCGCTTATGCGCGTTATAAACAATCCCAAATTAGTAACCCTATTATTGATACGTTACCGTTTACTCGATGGTTATATCCTGATTATAAATCCTACCGACTTGGCACGATTGCTAAACGATTTAATATTAATTTAGAGCAAGCTCACCGTGCTATTTTCGATTCTGAAACTACTGGACATATCGCATGGCGCTTGATGAAAGAGGCGAAAGAACGTTTTGATTTAAACTACCATAATCAACTTAACGACCACATGACTGAAGGGGACGCGTGGAAGCATGGGCGGCCGGTTCATGTGACATTGCTGGTTCAAAATGCGACTGGATTAAAAAATCTTTATAAACTGGTCTCCCGTTCAAACATTGAATTTTTTGCTCGTGTACCTCGAATTCCGCGTTCCATCTTACAACAATATCGTGAGGGTTTACTAGTAGGAACAGGTGATACAGGCGGAGATGTCATCATTTCTCTCATTGAAAAAGGAAAAAATGAGGCGACTGAAAAAGCTAAATATTATGATTTTATTGAAATTCAACCAACCGCAAACTATCAACCAATGATTGAATCGGCACTAATTTCCGACCAAACAAAACTGCAAGAAATTTTAGAGGAAATGATTGCCATTGGTGATGAATTAGGAAAGCCAGTGGTGGTCACTGGTGATGTTAAGTACACCAACCCTGAAGATAAAATTTACCGTAATATTTTGATTGCAACACAACCAGGTAATCCACAAAATAGAACTGCTTTACCTGATAATTATTTCAAAACGACCCAAGAATTGCTGGATGATTTTGCTTTTGTTGGTGACGAAACAGCAAAAAGGATTGTGATTGAGAATACGCATCTTATTTCTGATATGCTTGACGATATTGAACCGTTGAAAAGTGGTTCCTATCCGCCAAATATTCCTGGTGCAGGTGATGAACTCACTGAAAAAACCTACCGGACGGCAAAAGCTTGGTATGGTGATCCAATTCCACCAGAAATACAAGCACGCATAGACCAAGAGTTGAAAGCAATTATTGGTAATGGTTTCGCGCCACACTACATGATTGCCCAACGTTTGGTAGCTAAATCTGTTAAAGACGGCTATTTAGTTGGGTCGCGAGGATCCGTAGGATCTTCGTTTGTCGCCACAATGTCGGGTATAACTGAAGTTAATCCGTTGCCGCCTCATTATCGATCCGCGCATGGTGATTATTTCGAACTAGTTGATCCGAAACAATATGAGTCTGGTTATGATTTGCCTGAAAAAGAAGATCCCAATCATCCAGGTGAAATGTTGATTGGTGATGGACAAAATATTCCGTTTGAAACTTTTATGGGCTTCACCGGAAATAAAGTGCCAGATATTGATTTGAATTTTTCTGGTGATTATCAGCCAATTGCTCATAATTACATGAAAGTACTGTTTGGCGAGCATAATGTGTACCGTGCCGGAACGATAGCGACAGTGGCTGAAAAAACAGCTTTTGGTTACGTGAAAGGCTATGAACGGGATCATGATAAACATTATCGTGGGGCAGAAATTGAACGATTGGCCCAAGGAATCACAGGCGTCAAACGGACAACAGGACAGCATCCCGGTGGTATATTGATTGTGCCACGTGAATATGAAGTCTATGATTTCACACCGATTCAGTATCCTGCTGATGATCAAAAATCTCTCTGGCAAACAACTCACATGGATTATCATTCGATTCATGATAATTTATTAAAAATGGATATTTTGGGACATGATGATCCGACAATGGTGCGAACATTGAAGGATATGTCTGGCATTGATCCGCAATCAATTCCAGCAAACGACCCGGGGGTTTTAAGTTTATTTACTTCTACTGAAGCACTTGGTGTGACGCCAGAACAAATTTTTTCAAAGACAGGTACACTGGGATTGCCTGAATTCGGCACTAATTTTGTGCGTGGTATGTTGGAAGAAACGCAACCGCATACTTATTCTGAGCTATTACAAATTTCTGGCCTATCTCACGGGACTGATGTTTGGTTGGGCAACGCTAACGAGCTGATTGAAAACGGAACGGCTACAATTGGTACTGTTATTGGAACGCGTGATAAAATCATGACCGATTTAATTAATTGGGGCTTCCCAGCAGCTGATGCTTTTAACATTATGGAAAAAGTCCGTAAAGGTAAGGGCATCACTGATGAGTACCAAAAGCAGTTACGTGAAGCAAACATTCCAGAGTGGTACATCCAGTCGATGCTCAAAATTAAGTATATGTTTCCACGGGCACATGCTGCGGCCTATGTTTTGATGGCATTGCGGATTGCCTATTTTAAAGTTTATTTCCCCACAATTTATTATGCAACTTACTTTTCGGTTCGTGCGGATGCTTTTGATGTTGTTGCGATGAGTCGGGGTAAAGAAGCAACCAAATCTGCTTTAAAGAAATTACGTGAACTTGGCAATGATGCGACTGTTGGAGATAAGAATTTAATGACAGTTCTTGAAATGGCTAACGAAGCGCTTGAGCGGGGAATCAGCTTCAAAATGGTTGATTTAAACCGATCGGAAGCGCTTGAATGGGTGATTGATGGCGAAACATTAATACCACCATTTATTTCTCTGCCAGGATTAGGTGACAACGTGGCTAAACAAATTGTTGCTGCAAGAACAGAAAAACCTTTTTTGAGTAAAGAAGACCTCAAAAAACGAGGTAAAGTGTCACAAACGATTATTGATTTTATGACACAGCATTCCGTTCTAGAAGGACTACCAGATGAAAATCAGTTGAGTTTGTTTGATTTTTAACGTGATAAATATGAAAAGGCGGTGAATAAATGAAGCATGAGTGGCATCAAAAAGTTGCAGGTTACTTCGAGTATGTTTTAAATGCAGTCATGATTGTTATTGGCGTCGTGATATTTGGATTTTTGCTAAGAGAGTTGTTGAATCTCGCTCAAATGTTGTGGATGACCGATATCGCTGGTCATTTTACAGAATTGGCCGAAGAAATATTGGTTGTATTTTTGTTTTTTGAGTTTTTGAGTTTGGTGCGTGAATACTTCATAAAAGACGCACACATTTCAACTGGCAACTTCTTATATATTGGCGTGACAGCTTTAATAAGAGCGATGTTAGTTTACCATGATCAAACCGATAAAACGTTAATGTTAGCTGCAGCAATATTCTTATTGGTAGTTGCGCAGGCAATATATCGTTGTTTTAGACCAAAAATGGATAATTAACTTCTAAAAAGTAAGCAAAATGCTTGTTTTTTTATTTAGGGCATATATAATTTAATCAACAATAAAAATAGAAAGGCGCGCCTTTTGACGCGCATGGCGATAAGCATATGAAAACGCATCACGTCTCTCTTTTAACAGGTAATTTTAAACAAAATGCACATTTTTATGTTGATATTTTGGGTTTACGTTTCATAAAAAATTCTATTAATCAGGCTAATCCTCACATGCGTCATGTTTATTATGGTGATTTCATTGGCACACCGGGCACTGTGGTCACTTTTTTCCCAGATGCAAAACTTGATCGTCCTCGTGTCGACGGTAAAATGTTTTTCAATGGGATACATTTTGGTGTGCCAGCAGGTGCGTTACCATATTGGCAAGAACGATTGTTATCATTCAACTTACCAGCAACGATTGATGGCCGTGGTATACTACACACACAAGACTTTGATGCTATTCCAATTGAAATTAAGGCAGTCAATCAGCAACAATTTGACTGGCATATCAACTTTATGTCAGATGTTCCAGCGAACAAACAAATCACAGGTATTCTAGGTGCTGAATTACATGTTCCTGATGTTGTGGCGACTGCGAATTTTTTTGAACAACTATTCAGTGATTATGGCGTTGTTGTTAAGGGCAACGTTATTAATTTGGCAGATGAACAGGCCATTTATTTGTACGAAACACCTAACGATGCCCCAGAATCAAAATTTGGCAAAGGATCAACTGATCATTTTGCTTTAGCCGTCGAATCTTCGCAGGATCTAGATTACTTGTGGGCGCGTGCACAGGAACAAGGTTGGCGTCGGGAAGTCTATATTGATCGTGGCTATTTCAATTCTATATACTTTATTGAACCAGGTGGTAATCGCGTTGAGGTAGCAACTACTAATCCTGGTTTTACACTAGATGAATCTGTCCAAGATTTAGGAACAACATTTGCGTTACCACCAAGATTTGATGCCAATAAAGAAGTTTTAAGAAAATGGTGGGCTGATCAAGGTGTTTTGTTTGATGATTATCAACCATATTCTGGCACAGGGCGAGTTAATAATGCCAAAGTTGTAGCAATTCACGATCAAACGGGCAACACTCGCAATGATTAGCGTTTAAAATATACCATTTTTAATATTAAATGGGTAATATTGTTCAACTTGTCCATTTTTAAATATAAATATTTCCTTTATAATAATTATCAAAGTATTAAAAAGGATGGTAAAAAATGGAAACTAGAGCACATTATTCATTAAAAACGCGTAACGAAGTTTGTGACAAAATCATTAATCGCCATCAATCTGGAAAATCAGTGGCTTCTGAATTTGAGATTCCCTATAACACGGTCATGCGGTGGGTGCGTCAAGAACGTGATACCTTTTCAGAGTCTGTTTACACAGGTAATAAGCAACCATATCACCAAGTATTTGGCTATCAAGATAATACAACCGACGATTTAGCTGAAATGAAACGCCAGATCAAGGCGATGCGATTTGAATTGCAAGTACTGACAAATCAAAATCAAGAGTTAATGGAAATGCTGCGTATTATGATCGAAAATGGTGGCGATATTCAAAGACACGCTTAAGACGAGCGTGTCTTTTTTGATGACTTTCCAAGTGTGTGATAATAAATGATATAATTAACTTTATGCAAAAATAATGTTTGATAACCAATTGTGTTATCAACTTTATTTGACATTAATGAGATGGATGAAAGTTATGACAAAAAAAATCGTTGTTCTTGGAAGTTTGAATGTTGATAGCATTATGAAAATGCCGCGAATGCCACTAGTCGGAGAGACAATGGCTTTGACTAATGTGACTACTGCACCGGGTGGAAAGGGCGCCAATCAAGCCGTTGCAGCGGCAAGGCAGGGGGCCGATGTGTCCTTTATTGGTGCAATTGGTAATGATGCCAATGGTCAATTCATGCGCGCTACTCTTGTCAATAACGGGGTTAACGTCGATCAATTAAAAACTAATGGTGATGTACCGACTGGTTCTGCTTTTATCATGTTACAAGATGATGGCGCCAATACAATTCTAATTCATGGTGGTGCTAATCAAGCTCTGACAACTGCCGACTTAGATCGCGATTTAATTATTGATGCCGATTTGATTATTGCGCAGTTTGAGGTGCCGTATGCTGTTATTTTGGCAGCCTTTGAGCTAGCACATAACCATCATGTTCAAACTGTTTTAAATCCGGCTCCAGCAGTGTACGAATTAACGCCCGAATTAATGGCTGTTACAGACATTATTTTGCCAAATGAGACAGAGGCACAACTGTTGACAGGAATTGAAGTTGTAAATGACGAAGGTGTTTTAAATCGTGTGACGGATGCGTTGCAAGCAAAAGGCGCAAAGCGAAGTATTATCACGCTTGGCGCCGCAGGATCTTTTGTTGCTGATGGTCAAAGAAGATGGTGGGCACAACCTGAAAAGGTAGTCGCACAAGACACCACAGCGGCGGGAGATACTTTCATTGGCACATTGGCGAGTGTTATAGCATCTGATTTTAATAATTTAGATGATGCTGTAAAACGTGCTAGCATAGCTAGCGCTATCGCTGTAACAAGGCCGGGGGCCATTCCTTCAATTCCAACATTTGATGAGGTTGAAGCATACTCATGAACTTACCTGAAGATTTCAAAAAAAAGTACACACGTTTGTTAGGACAGGAAGCAACAGATTTTTTTAACAGTTTTGAGACTGTCCATCAAAAGGGCTATCGACTTAACCCTTTGAAAGCAAATCCAGTGTCGCATGATACACCAAATGATGGAAAAGTGCCTTATGGTCAATGGGGATACTTCGGCGCAGTTGATGGTCATTCAAAAGATCATGTTACCGGTGTTGTCTATTCTCAGGAACCGTCTGCTCAATTTGTGGGTGAGGTTCTTGCCCCAAAACCTGGAGAAAAAGTATTAGATTTAGCTGCAGCACCGGGTGGAAAATCAACTCATTTGGCGGCTTTTATGATGCAAAAAGGCTTGGTGTGGTCTAATGAAATTTTTATGTCGCGTGCTAAAATATTAAGCGAAAATATCGAGAGACTCGGTGTTCAAAATGCAATTGTCAGTTCACAGACACCGGCGGAATTGAGTGCACGACTATCATTATTTTTTGACAAAATTCTACTAGATGCCCCATGTTCAGGTGAAGGGATGTTTCGAAAAGACCCGGCAGCAATGGCTTATTGGCATTCAGATTACCCTGCTGAAAACGCACAACGGCAACGGGAAATATTACATGAAACAGTTAAGATGTTACGGCCTGGCGGTGAGTTAGTTTATTCAACTTGCACTTTTTCACCTGAAGAAGATGAGCAGATGATAGCTTGGTTACTTGATACTTATCCAGAATTTGAGCTGATGCCAATTGATAAGCCGATTAACAGTGGCATTAGTGATGGGCGTCCAGAGTGGGCTGATTCTGATTTTGTCAGTGGCGTGACAACAACTAGTCAAACGCAAAATCGTTCTGAGCTCCTAAAAACAGCGCGTTTATGGCCACATCATTTAAATGGTGAAGGGCATTTTGTAGCAAAATTGGTCAAAAGGGCTAAAGAAGTAGAACCTACTGAGAATGTGATAAAAGCGCTCAAACCAGCCGAACTTAATCGTGAGCAACAAAAAGTTATTGCTGATTTTTGGGAATCAACTTTTCAACAGTTTGACATTGAAAATCGTCAATTTTTGCTGTTTGGTGATCGGTTATTCCTTGCGCCTGATGCGACACCTGATTTGAATGGGTTGAAGATTGTGCGCCCGGGATTGGAAATAGGTACCTTCAAAAAAAATCGTTTTGAACCAGCACATGCTCTGGCTTTAGCTGTGTCACCAACACAAGTTAAGCAGCAATTTAATTTAGTGGATCAAGACTGGGCTGATTATGCTCATGGCGATGTTATTAATACTGATGAGCCATTATCTAAGGGGTGGATATTGATGGTGGTTAACGGCAATGGTGCTGGTTGGGGTAAATTTGTGACCGGACAAATCAAAAACTTTTTGCCAAAAGGGTTGCGCTTTGCTGTGCGTGCATAAGTGAGAAACGCACTAAAAATAATGTGCCAATAAGCAATTAAATCAGAGAAAGCGGTTTTTGACATGATAATTGATAATCCTGATAGTGTTTTGACAGCTGCTTTGATACGTGAACAATATGCTTTACAGCAATTCAGGCGATTGTTTCAGTTAACTGATTTGAATTGTGATGAGGTTGTTTTAACTGATGAAAAGCAATATTTAACAGAGCAGTGGACAGTAAAAGACTATTTGAGTGACATTGTATTTTGTCATGAAAGTTTTGCAAGAAACATCGCAGATGTCGGCTCATCAGTGAAACCTAATTTGATTAAATTATCATTACGCGCAGCAACCGCCTATGGTGTTGAATCAAATAAAAATGAAACGGTTTCGCAGTTACTTCGAAGATTAAATAAAGCGCAACGCATCATTGAGGCACACATTTTTAACCAAAGTATTTTAACAGTACCTTATCGACAAGGCAGTCGTTTGTACACAAAAACTGAGTATTTGGATATTAGAACAAGTGAATTAAACTGGCATTTTTGGGCAATTATTCGTTCAGCTCTGCAAAAGTAAGTAACTGTAAGTGTGTTCTTAAGAACGTTAAAATAAAAAAGCAAGGACCACTATGGGCCTTGTTTTTTATTGCCACTAATGTAAAATGAATAGCTGGAACTAATTGAAAAAAGTACAGCTTATATTTAGTTAGTCAAAAATAATTGGGTCGGTGCTACGCGTCAGCGTACCCAATGAAAAAACGTGAGAGCGTAATAGAGGAGAATCACCATGAATCAATCAACAAAAATTATTGCTGGTGTCGTAGCAGTTGCCGTGATTGGCGGCGGTATTTATGCGGCTACTAGCCATAAATCAACATCATCAACTGATACTAGTAAGGCAGCAACATTAGGCCTTGTTTTGGATGTTGGGGGTGTGGATGACCATTCATTCAACCAATCTGCATGGGAAGGCGCACAAGCTTATGCTAAGAAAAATAATTTGAAGTCTGGTCAAAATGCCCCTGTGACTTATTTTAATACAGCTGATCATTCTGACCTTGATCAAAATTTTAATTTGGCAACAAAGAGTAAGAAGTACACGATTGTTTATGGTATCGGTTATTCATTGAACCAATCAATCACAAAATCTGCTAAATTGAACCCTAAACAAAAATTTGTTTTGGTAGATGACATTGTTAAAAGTCGTAAAAACGTCGCAAGTGTCATGTTCCGTTCTGAACAATCATCATATCTTGCTGGTGTTGCTGCTGCAACAAAAGCCGACGCCAACGGTGAAAAAACAGTTGGCTTCATTGGTGGTATTCACGGTAACATTATTGATGCTTTTGATGCAGGGTTTGAAGCTGGTGTAAAAGCAACTGATTCATCTTTGAAAGTTGAAAAGCAGTATGCTAACTCATTTACTGACTCTGCTAAAGGAAAAACAATTGCAGCGACGATGTATGCTTCTGGTATTCGTACTATTTTTGCGGCAGCTGGATTTGTTGGAAATGGCGCATTTTCTGAAGCAAAGGCAGAAAATGCTAAGTTGAACGCAGATTCCAAAGAACGTCTCTACATCATTGGTGTTGACCGCGATCAAAAGTCTGATGGGGCTTACACTTCAAAAGATGGTAAAAAGACGACATCGACATTAGCTTCATCAATTACGTCAGTAGGCGATGGTGTCAAAAATGTTGCGGATAATTACAACAAGACCAAAAAATTCCCTGGTGGTAAAACAATTGCTTATGGTTTGAAAGAGCATGGTGTTTATCTCACGGATTCGGAATTAACTTCTGCCGAAAAGAAAGCTGTTAATAAAGCTAAAAAGGCAATCATCAACGGTAAGATAAAAGTCCCTAACCATCCAAAGGGATCTGAATTTAATCAAAAGTTTTAAGTCAATCAGCGCCACGATAGTGGTGCTTTTTTGCTATAATGATAGTTAGACTAACTGAGGAGCTACAAAATAATGGCATTTGAGAAAAGTGTAACAATCGCCGGAGACGCGACTTATCAATTGAGTGATCAACTAAAAAAATATACGCTAGGTGATTTAGGATTTGTCACTAACAATGCAGGAATTCATGTTTTGCATCGAGCATTAGAGCCAGAAAAAGCATTAGCTAATTCAATTCAGCTTAAAGTATCCGTTAATCAAGATTTGACTGGTTTCAAAATGAGCACGGTCTCAGCAGGGGATGTGGTTCGCGTGGATATTTTCAAAAACAATAATGCTGAAGAAATTGTCAAGTTGTATCATTTTTTTATTGATGAATTGGTGCAACGCGGTGTTATTACAAAGGTTAATTAGAACGCATTGTTATCATCAATTTTTTTGGAGGTAAATCAATCAATATGACTAAATTTTATTTTGTTAGGCACGGTCAAACGGAATGGAATCTCGAACGACGCTTTCAAGGTGGCAATGGTGATTCAGAGTTACTGCCATCAAGTTATGCGGATATGAAAAAAGTAGGCGGATTTTTGAGCGACGTCAAATTTGCTCACATCTATGCTTCGCCGATTAAACGTGCTCGGATTACTGCTACAAAAATTGCGCAATTTTTAAAGGCATCACCAGCCTTATCACTGAGATCTAATTTGGCCGAAGTTGGCTTAGGCGAATGGGAAGGTGAATTAGTTGCAAATGTGCAAGAACGTTATCCAGAGGCCTACAATAATTATCGTCATGATTTGAATCAGTTCGAGGGTCAGGAATTTGGCGGTGAAGGTTATACCAAAGCGACCAAACGTTTTGTGCGAGTAATTAAAGATATAGCACAACAATATCCAAACGACAATATTTTGATTGTATCGCATGGTATGGCGCTTTCTTTTGGATTGAATGGTTTATTACAGCAACCACGAATGAGCATCCGCGAACGTGGTGGTTTGAGCAATACCTCGACAACTGTATTATCAACTGTTGATGGTGAACATTATCAAATTGAAGATTGGAATAATACGAGTTATCTCAATAAAAAGCAAGATGACTCGACAACAATTTAATGGCATTAGTAACGACAGAATTGGATAAAGTTATTGGCACATTACAATCTGTGATTTTTGCGTCAACGGATTCCTATTTTAAAATTTTATCTGTGTCAGTAGAAGAGACGTCACTTGACGACTGGGACGCGCCTGAAATCATTGTGACGGGAACTTTTGGTGATGTCCAAGAAGGTAGTGTTTATGCTTTTTATGGTCAAACAGTGCGCCATCCCAAATACGGGCAACAATTCAAGGCGGAACGATACGAAAATGAATTACCACCTGATGAAAATGGATTAATTAAATATTTTGCTAGTGGTCAGTTTTCAGGTATTGGACCAAAATCTGCACAAAAAATTGTTGATCATCTTGGGCTAAATGCTGTGGATTTGATTTTAGCAGATGTTACTGTTTTAGACGGTATCATTAAGGATTCAACCGCGAAAAAAATGGCGAAAACGCTGCAACTCAACCTTGGTTTGGAGCGTTTGTTCCAAATTGGTAATCAATTTGGCATTGGGGCTGACCTAGCAGGCCGCTTATATGACCAATATGGTAATCAGGCACAAGATATTTTAATGCAAGATCCATATCGTCTCGTATTCGAATTTGAAGGCATTAATTTCAAAAAAGCTGATGAAATAGGTCGCCAAATTGGTGTTGAAGGTTCGGATCAAAAACGTTTACAAGCAGCTGTTTATGCGGCGGTTATGCGAGTGAGTTTTCAGCACGGTCACACTTATCTGTATCATGACCAATTACGTTATGCGGTTGCTCAAATGATTCATGAGCAGGGTCAAAGTTTTGAAAAACAAATTGAAAAAGCGATTGCGCGTTTGATTAGTAGTCATATCTTAGTGAATGATGATGGTCGTTATTACCCTAACACACTATTTGAAGCGGAAGTTCAAGTATCGAATGATATTCAGCGTTTACAAACAGCCATGCCACCATTTGAATTAACAATGTCAGACATTGACCAAGCTTTTGTGACGCCAGGCAATATGACCTTAGATGAAACACAAATTTCAGCTGTTAAAGAGGGGTTAAACGCACCCATTTTTTTGCTGACGGGCGGACCAGGAACTGGCAAGACAACGATTATTCGAACGATTGTTGCAACATGGCAAAAAATAGTGCAGCAACGTGCAAGTACCGCTGCAGATGGGCAAAAGCTGTTAAAACAATACCAAGTACGGATGGCATCGCCAACCGGTCGCGCTGCAAAACGTATGACTGAGGTGACCGGACATGAGGCCTCAACAATTCATCGTTTGTTGGGAATTTCTGATTTGGATGAACCAGAATTTAATGCGGATAATCCAATTGCCGGTGGTTTGCTTATTATTGATGAGGCGTCAATGTTAGATATTGAGTTGACCGCTAAGCTGCTTGCGGTTGTACCAAACGGTATGAAGCTGATTGTTGTTGGCGATAGTGATCAACTACCGTCTGTTGGACCCGGAAATGTGCTCGCTGATTTAGTCAATTCTCAAAAAATTGCACATGTGGAACTCGCCATCATTTATCGGCAGGGTAGAGGTAGTAGTATTTCTGATTTGGCAGCTAATGTTAAAAAGGGTCGACTTCCAAGTGACTTTTTAACACATCAACCAGACCGATCGGCTTTTATGGTGGGGGCAGATCAAGCGTTGACCGCCATTCAACAGATAGTCACTTCTGCTGTTAAAAAGGGTTTCACGCAAGATGACTTACAAATTTTGACACCAATGTATAAGAGTTCTGCAGGGGTGAATGCCTTAAATCAAATGGCGCAAGCCTTGTTTAATCCCATTAAGCCAACTCAAAAAAGTATTCAGTTTGGTGCCTTGATTTTTCGCAAAGGTGACAAGGTGTTGCAGTTAGAAAATGACAGCGAACGTGATGTTTACAATGGCGATATGGGGAAAATTATCGCTGTTCAGTATAAAAAAGATCCTAGCAATGATGATAATGAAGATCGCCTGATAATTGATTTTGATGGGAAAGAACTGGCTTATCCCAAAAAGAACTTAAATCAACTGACACTAGCGTATGCCACCACGGTTCACAAGGCACAGGGTAATGAGTTCAAATTAGTCATTTTGGCGTTAATCAATCAGTTTGGCCTAATGCTAAATCGAAATCTTTTGTATACTGGCTTGACACGTGCTAAAGAAGCTTTGATTTTGGTGGGGGAGTACGCCGCGTTTCAACGTGCCGCTGAAACTTTAGTACCCCCACGTCAAACATTTTTGCAACAACGATTGAATTTTGATGGCGAAAAAACGATGCCGTTACCCGAAAAAAATGTTGCTATAACGGCAAATCAGTTGACGCAAGCAGCAGTGTCAGCTAATCAACTCACTGTTAATCAGATCATTGATGGTAGTATTGATCCAATGATTGGGATGGCAAATATATCACCCTATGATTTCATGTAATCGTTTTCATATAGTATAATAAAATCAGAACAATAATGAATGGAGAATCACATGACCCCAGCCTATCAATTGTTTAATCTTGGTAGTAATAACCAACTTGCACAGGAAATATCAACTATTTTGGGCAAGCCGCTCTCCCCAATAGATGTGAAAACTTTTGCTGACAATGAAATTTATGAGCGCATTGAAAATACTGTTCGTGGCCGTGACGTTTATGTTATCCAAGGCATTTCAGATCCCGTCAATGAAAACTTTATGCGTTTGATGATATTCATTGACGCTGCCAGACGAGCCTCTGCTAATTCAATAAATGTGGTGATTCCATACTTTGGTTACGCGCGTGCAGATAGAAAAGCACGCTCACGAGAACCGATTTCGGCACGATTGATTGCAGACATGCTTGAGTCTCAAGGTGTTAAACGCGTTATGACGATGGATTTGCACGCAGATCAGGTACAAGGATTCTTTGACATTCCGGTGGATCATTTGATTGCCATGCCAGCACTTGGTCACTACTTTTATGAAAATAATTTGCTCGGGGATGATTTGGTAGTGGTTGCGCCGGGACACACAAGTGTGGCGCGCGCTCGTAAATTTGCTAAATTGTTGCATGCTGAATGGGCTATCGTTGACCATCGTTTAGACAAGAATACGAATGAATTCTCCTATCAAATCACAGGAAATGTCGCCGGTAAGCGTGCTATTTTGGTTGATGATATTATTGATACTGGGGCAAGTATGGTTCAGTCGAGTAAGGCACTCAATGCTGCTGGGGTTGATGTCATTTACGCTGTTGCGACGCATGCTGTTTTATCTAACAAAGCGAGCCAATTATTGGATCAGTCTCACATCAAACAGGTCATTGTTACAAATACAATTGAAGTACCTGCTAAAAAGGAATTTAGCAAGCTGATTAAGTTATCTGTGGCGGCGCCGTTTGCTGAGGCTCTCAAACGTGTCGATGCCTTTGAAAGTATTCAAGACGTGCTGAAAAGTCAAGATAATATGGACGTCACATTATGAAGATTGATTTAAAACCACTGTTATCTCCCGAGTGGGCGCAACAGGAAGCTTACTATGTTACAACACAGCTGGGTGCTTCGTTAAGTTTTATAACTGATGGTGTCAAAAAATTACAAATTGTTTTTGACAACCCATATAGTGTTATTACGTTAGCATATTCCTCTAATGATAATGATTGGCGAGATATTGTTATTGATTTAACTGGTCGCGCTACAATATCCATTCAAGATGGTCGCCATTCTCTGATATTACGAACTTGGCAAAAAGATCAAGCCTTATTTTGGACATCTCCGTTAAAACTATTGTCAATGTCGATTGATGATGGTTTGGTTTCTCCCATTACGCAGTCGCAACCATTTCTTACCTTTGTCGGTGATTCGATTACGGTAGGTGAGGAGATGGCATCAGATGGTGATCATCCTGAATTGAGTTATCCGGTGTTGGTTTCTAAAGCACTCCAAAAACCATTGGCACGCATTGCTTATGGTGGCTCAGGGCTAACACCTTTTGCACCGTTTCAAGTACCAACTGCAATTGAATCATTATGGCATGTTGCGCTCAATGTGCCACGGCCATTGGTTTCAACCGATATAGTAGTCGTTAATTATGGTACCAATGATTTGAACTATGGGGCCAGTCCTCAGGACTTTGCGTTTGGCTTACGTGTCTATTTACTAGAGATTATCAAACGTTTCCACGATGCAAAAATTTTTATATTACTACCGTTTAATGGCGCATTTGAAACTGTTTTTCGAAATGAGATGTCACGATTTGAAGCGTTGACTTTTATCAATACAAACAACTGGCAAATTGCCACTGATCGTGTTCATCCAACTGTCGTCGATCATGAACGTATTGCAAAATTAATTTTGGAGGAATTGAAATAATGGTATATGCAGCAGATGAGCAACGTTATGAAAAGTTACCTTATCGTCGGGTGAGTGATTCAGGGTTAATTTTGCCAGCAGTTTCTTTTGGTTTATGGCGAAACTTGGGTGATCAAATGCCCTTAGAAAACTCAAAAAAAGTTATTTTAAAGGCTTTTGATAGCGGTATTTTTAGCTTTGATAATGCTTCTAACTATGGCCCAAGTAATGGTACAGCTGAGGAAACATTTGGACAGGTATTTCGACAAGACTTAAAGCCATATCGTGATGAATTGGTGATTACGACTAAAGCCGGCTATCATATGTGGCCTGGTCCGTTGGGTGAATTTTCTGGTAAAAAAACGTTGGTGGCAGCGTTAGACCTCAGTTTGCAGCGAATGGGATTGGATTACGTTGATATATTTTACGCCCATCGTTGGGATCCAAACACACGTCTTGAGGAAACAGCGCGTGCGTTAGATCTGATTGTTAAGCAAGGCAAAGCATTGTACGTGGGTGTTTCAAATTACAATGCTGAACAAACAGCTGCAATTGCGAAAATTTTTGAGACGCTAGGAACGCCATTTATTGGCAACCAAGTTTCATACAACATGCTTAATCGCACCGCAGAAAACGACGGTTTATTAGAAGTTTTGGATCAAAATCATGCTGGTCTCGTTGCCTATGGACCATTAGCTGAAGGCTTATTAACATCAAAATATCTCAATGATATACCAGATGATTATCCAATTCACCGTACAAATGCCGTATTATTTGAAAAAGGTAAAGTAGCTTTAATTGACAAATTAAATGCTTTGAATAAGATTGCCCAACAAAGAGAACAGTCGCTTTCACAAATGGCTTTAGCTTGGTTGCTAAAAGATCGCCGCGTTGCAAGTGTTGTAATTGGGGCAAGCAATGTCACACATTTGATTGATAATTTAAAGTTTTCAGATAATTTGACGTTTTCTGACGATGAATTAACAACAATTGAATCAATCTTGTCAAAGTAAAGCCAACGAAAGTTGGCTTTTTTAATGATCAAAAATTGAAATAAATGTGAACGCTTACAAAGATAGTGAATTTTTTAACAATTATTGTGATATAATAAACAATATAAAAGAAAAAAGGGGAATTTTCATGGTAGATCGTTTAAAGAACAAAGTTGCAATTGTTACAGGTGGTACGCTTGGTATTGGATTGGCTATTGCTCAGAAGTTCGTTGAAGAAGGTGCAAAAGTTGTTATCACAGGACGTCGTGCCAACGTTGGTGAGGAAGCTGTAAAGTCAATTGGTGATGAATCAGTGGCACGATTTGTACAGCACGATGCTTCAGATGAGCAAGGCTGGATTGATCTGTTTGAAAACACAATTAAGTGGTTTGGACATGTTGATACTGTGGTAAACAATGCAGGTATCGCAATTGCGAAGAACATTGAAGAAACAACTTTTGAAGACTGGAAATTCTTGCAATCAATTAATTCTGATGGTGTATTTTTGGGTACTAAGTACGGCATTCAATATATGAAGAATCAACCTGGCGGTGCTTCAATTATCAACATGTCATCAATTGAAGGATTTGTTGGTGACCCTAACTTGGCTGCTTACAATCACTCAAAGGGTGGTGTACGAATCTTGAGCAAGTCAGCTGCATTACACGCTGCACTAAATGATTATAATTTGCGTGTTAACACAATTCACCCAGGTTATATCAAGACGCCACTGGTAGAAAATATTCCTGGTGCTGAAGAAGCACAATCACAACGTACACAGACACCAATGGGCCACATTGGTGAGCCAAATGATATTGCCTATATGGCTGTTTATTTGGCTAGTGAAGAGTCAAAGTTTGCGACAGGATCAGAATTTGTTGTAGACGGTGGCTATTTGGCACAATAATAAGAAAACTTTTGACGGCATCTTAACGATGGCGTTTTTTTAATGTTCGTATTTTGACTTGGTTTGCCAAATAAAAACAAAAAATTTTACTTAAATAATTGTATTAACCGTACAAATCAAACACATTTATTGTTAAAATATGTAGGTAGGAAATAAAAATTATGGATGGTAATTATGTCAAAAGTACTAATTGTTGGTTCTGGTGCGCGTGAGCACGCACTTGCGCAGACTTTTTTGCGAAGCCCCCAAGTAGATGAGGTGATTGTTGCACCAGGCAATGATGGCATGCTGAGAAGTGGCATTATTTGTCAAGATATTGTTGTCACTGAATTAACAACATTGCGCGATTTTGCGCGTGACAAAAAAATCGATTTGACATTTGTTGGTAGTGAAGAACCATTGACGTTAGGAATTGTCGATGTTTTTGAGGCGTCCGGCTTGACAATATTTGGACCATCAAAACAGGCGGCGCAACTTGAAGGGTCCAAGTCGTTCACAAAAAATATTTTGAAGAAGTATCACATCCCCACAGCAAACTCACAAACTGTCACATCACGTTCGGCGGCTCAAGCCAGCTTAGAGTTATTTGATTTTCCTGTCGTGTTCAAGTTGGATGGTTTGGCACTGGGAAAAGGTGTCACGATTATCAATAATAGAAACGATGGGGAAACTTATTTAGATAATCTTTATCAACAACGAGTTAATGCGAAACTGGTTATTGAAGAATATTTGGACGGTGTTGAATTTTCGGTTTTCACGCTAGTTGGTCGTAATGGTCAAATGACCCACGCCCCGTTGGCGCAGGATCATAAACGCCGTTTTGATGGTGATAAAGGACCAAATACTGGTGGCATGGGAGCATATAGTCCAGTGACTTGGATTTCAGATGACATTCGACGTCAAACGATCAATATGTTAGTTGAGCCTACTATTAAAGCCATGTCGTCTGAAAAAATACCATTTTCAGGTGTACTATATACTGGCGTGATGTTAACAGCACAAGGACCAAAAGTAATTGAATTTAATGTCCGCTTTGGTGATCCAGAGGCACAGGTTGTGTTACCACAGTATACAGGTGATTTTTATGACCTAATTATGCAATTATTACAAGGCAATCAACCTACTCCAAAATGGCAGGAAGAAGATATCTATCTTGGTGTGGTGCTAGCATCCCCCGGCTATCCTGAAGCACCACAAAATGGCTTAACAGTTCCAGAAATACCTTATCCGGTTAATTATGCTGGTGTGTCATTGCAAAATGGTCAGTTGGTGACCAAGGGAGGTCGTGTTTTAACGGTTGTTCACCATCAAAAAACTGCTGCTGTGGCTCAAAAGCAATTGTATGATGCGCTTGATAAGATTGACATGGCACTTGTATTTCGACATGATATTGGCTATCAAGCTGTTGAATAATCCAAGCCGACAACGCTTTCAAAAGCAGACTCATCAAATATACCCTTTTGATGATGGTAAGAAACCTGACAAAAAATCCGACATTATAACTATAATAGTTTACACTAATGTTGTGATACTCCCTGTATTGCTAGCCCAACAAACGACATATGTTTATCCTGATATAGTCTTCGTTTGTTGGGCTTTTTAGTTGCTTTCACATATTTGATGGTATACACTGAGGTTGTCAAAACGGAAATTAGTGTTAACGTTACAATGCAAGGAGGCAAATGACGATGACAAAAAATAAGTTGATAAGCAATGCTGGTAAGTCATCCGCTAATGTTGTTAAAAAGGCAGTTAATAGTGTAGAAGATGCTGTGGAAGAAGCTGCCAAGGATTTTCGGAAAGACAGTAAGAAAGAAATTGACAAATAGTATTAAAAATGTAACTGAAAAATAAGTTGATGTGACAAATGTTTGCAGGCTGATTTTTCGGTTTTTCTTTAGAAATTCGCTTTAAAGTTGACTTCAGCGCATCAACTGACTGATTTGTTATAATAATTGTCGTAGAGGTGGACTTTAGTTTATAATGAATTTAACGGAAATACTAACCAGCGATCACATTATATTTTAGATGTGTACCACGTTCAAAGAGGATAAATTCATGCCAACAGATATTGAAATTGCACAAGCTGCTAAAATTACACCTATCTCTGAAATTGCTGCCAGCGCGGGGTTACAGCCCCAAGAAATCGAACCATACGGTTATGATAAAGCTAAAATTAAGTTAGATCCTGAGGTTAAACGTCCAACCGATTTGGGGAAACTCATTTTGGTTACTTCAATAAATCCAACACCTGCTGGAGAAGGTAAATCAACCGTGACAGTTGGTTTGGCTGATGCGCTTAAATTAGCTGGTAAAAATACGATGATTGCGCTTCGTGAACCATCATTAGGCCCAGTTATGGGATTAAAAGGTGGTGCAACGGGTGGCGGTTATGCGCAGGTTGTGCCAATGGCGGATATTAATTTGCACTTTACTGGTGATTTCCATGCGCTTACTTCGGCACATGATACTTTGTCGGCAGTGATAGATAACAGTTTACATCAGGGTAATCCACTCAACATTGATCCGCGTCGCATTTTATGGAAGCGTGTTGTGGATATTAATGATCGCGCTTTACGTCATGTGACTATTGGTTTAGGGGGGCCGACTTCTGGTGTGCCTCGTGAAGATGGTTTTGATATTACTGTTGCATCTGAATTAATGGCTATTTTGACGCTATCAACTGATCTAATGGACCTAAAGGCTCGCATTAATCGTATTGTCGTTGGCTATACTTACGACAAAGAACCAGTTACTGTTGCTGATTTAGGTGTAGCCGGTGCCTTAACAGTATTGCTAAAAGATGCAATTAAACCTAATTTGGTACAAACACTGGCTCATACACCGGCAATCATTCATGGTGGTCCATTTGCAAACATTGCGCAAGGGACAAACTCAATTTTGGCAACAAAAACAGCACTACAATTGGCTGATTACGTGGTTACAGAGGCCGGATTCGGAGCTGATTTGGGTGGTGAAAAATTCCTCGATGTTAAAGTCCCATTGCTAGGAAAAACACCGGATGCAATTGTTATTGTAGCGACCATTCGCGCACTGAAACATCATGGTGGTGTGGCACTGGGCGACTTAAACAATGAAAATATTGAGGCTTTGTCTGCTGGATTAGAAAACTTAGGACAGCATTTAACGGCGATGAATCGTTATGGTGTACCGGTTGTCGTTGCAATTAATCGTTTCACCGCGGATACAGCTCAAGAACTAGCAGTCATAAAAGACTACGTTGCACAATTTGGCGCGACCGCTTACACGACAGAGGTTTGGGCCAAGGGTGGCGAAGGTGCAACAGACTTGGCACAAGCCGTTATTGAAAAAGTAGCACAAGAATCTGATTTTACACCACTTTATCAAGCTAACGATGCTGCAACTGATAAACTTAATGCCATTGTGCAAACGATTTATGGTGGCAAAACTATTGTATTATCTGGCAAAGCTCTAAAGCAACTAAAAGAATTTGAAGCTCGTGGCTGGGATAAGCTACCAATTATTATGGCTAAAACGCAATATTCTCTGTCTGATGATGCTAAAAAGTTAGGAGCACCAAAAGACTTTGCTATTCATATTCGTGAATTTGTCCCTAAGTTGGGCGCTGGTTTCTTAGTTGCATTGACTGGTAATATTATGACAATGCCCGGTTTGCCAAAACATCCTGCAGCATTAGACATTGATATTGACGAAAAGGGTCAAATTACTGGCTTGTTCTAATTCGTACAGCATGATATAATCATTTTAAATATTGAAAAGAGGTCGATCCAGTGCGTAACTAAACTATTCATTCAAATTTCACAAACGGAATTGGAAAGAGTAGGATAAGTGCGCCAAAATCGACAATAAGTCGTTATTTTTGCGATGTTTACGAAACCAATTCTGTGAAAAATCAGAGGAGGTTTTTTTATGCATGCAATCACATTAAATAAAGTCAATTACAGTATTGACGGACGCGACATTTTAACACAAGTTACTCAGCAAATAAAAATTGGTGAGCGTATTGGCATTATTGGCGCTAACGGTGTTGGCAAAACGACATTGGCGCACTTAATGATTGGTGATTTATCACCTGACAGTGGTGAGATTTCTATAAATGGCCGTGTTATTTATGTGCCGCAATTGGTCGTCGACGATAGTGATCGTAGTGGTGGTGAAAAAATGATGCAACGTATCAATGAGTCACTGAACAATCAACCTGATATTTTGGTGTTAGATGAACCAACTGCTAATTTAGATATGACACATCAGAATTGGTTAATCAAACGGCTGTCACATTTTTATGGTACATTGATTGTGATTTCACACGACAGTTATTTTCTTAATCATATCATCCAAAAAATATGGGCGCTGCATGAACAACAAGTTACTGCTTATAATGGCAATTATCACGGCTATCTAGCGCAACGTAATCTTGCCAACGAAACTCAGAATCATCTGTATCATGATGCAGTCAATAAGAAAAAGCAACTGCAACGGTCAATGACGAAAGTGAAGGTGAGAGAAGGGCGAGCAACAAAACTACCAAAGAATATTAGTCCATCTGATGCACGTTTGGGCAGCGGGAAAAGTAAAGCATTAAAAGCTCAGAAAAAATTAGGTCAAAATGCCAAAACGATGGCGCGCCGCTTTTCAGAACTAGAAAAAGTTGATAAACCGCTTGTCACAAAGCCTTTAAAACTTCAAACGGTTGCAGGTCAAAACTATAAAACACGGACTATTTTAAAAATAACAGGGGAAACAGTTAAAGCCGGCAATCATTTACTGTTACAAGACGTGAATTTTAATCTGGAAACAGGGGAGCGACTGGCTGTTTTAGGTGATAATGGCAGTGGTAAAACCACCTTGATTAAGCAAATCATCAAAAATTATGATAAGCCGGTTGGCTATTTTTCACAAAATTTGTCTGGTTTGGACGAAGAAAAGACAGTCCTAGAAAACGTATTATTGAAATCTTCTCAACTGCCACAATTAGCCAGAGATTTTCTTGGTGCTTTTGGCATTAAAAGAGATATGGCTTTTCAAAAAGTTAGTTCACTAAGTGGCGGTGAAAAAGTAAAAGTGTTACTGCTACAAGTTTTATTTACCGATACGCAGTTACTTATTTTAGATGAACCCACTAATTATTTAGATTTACTCGCCTTAGATGCGCTGACAAATTTTTTAACGCATTATGCTGGCGCTGTTTTGATTGTATCTCATTATAAGGACTTTATTGACGCGGTTGCTACGAAAAAAATGAGGATTCAATTTCAGCATTTACTGCCTGTTTGAAATTCTTGCAACTGCGTCGTGACGGTGCTAAACTAGAATATATTAAAATAAATTGTTGATATAGTGTCGGATATTGGCCGACAGTTTCTACCCAACACCAACATGTTGGACTATCATAAATTGTGTGGTGCTAATCCATTCATCGTTTGTGATGGGTGGATTTTTCTATGTCACAGGGAGATACACATATGCAAAATTTTTTTCATCTTAAGGAAAATGGTACCAGTGTACGACGGGAGATTGTCGCAGGTATCACGACCTTTGTTTCCATGGCTTACATCTTTTTCTTGAATCCACAGATTCTTGGTCAAGCAGGTATCCCACAGCAAGCTGTTTTCTTGGCTGCGATTTTAGTGGCGGTATTTGGCACCCTGTTTATGGGATTGTTTGCTAACGTACCCTTTGCTTTAGCACCAGGTATCGGCATGCAAGCGTACTTTACCTATACGATTGTGTTTGGCTTTGGCTTTAATTGGCAGCAAGCCTTAGCAATCGTGTTCTTGGTCGGTGTGGTTGATATCATCATTACTTTAACACATGGTCGACGCGCTATTGTGAAAGGCATTCCTAGCGAATTGAAGGCTGCCATAGGTGGTGGTATTGGTATGTTTGTCACTTATATTGGATTAAAAAACGCTGGTTTTATCAACTTTATCGTTGATCCAGGCAATATTTTGACGCTAAATGACAAACCATTTACTGGCAAGGCCACAGGTACGATTAATTCTATTTTAGCGAGTGGTGGCGTGACACCTGAACTGTCAAAGTTCAATTCTGCGTCTGTACTATTGGCACTAATTGGGTTTGTTCTATTAGTAATATTAGTAATGCGTAAAGTGCCTGGTGCATTTTTGATCACATTAATTGCGACAACGGTCATCGGTATTCCAATGGGCGTTACTAATACTCATATTTCAGCCGGTACATCGGTTGGATCAGCATTTGGCGCCTTGGGACATGTTTTTGGGCAAGCATTAGGTGCAAATGGTTTAGGATCATTGTTCACTGATTGGCACCATGCTTCATTAGCAATTATTACGATTTTTGCAATGGGACTTACCGGTCTCTTTGATGCGATTGGCACTTTGATTGGTATTGGTGACCAAACTGGTATTTTCTCAAAAGCAGATACAAAGGCATTCGAAGAAGATAAAGGGTTTAATTCTAAAATGGATCGCGCGTTGGTTGTTGACACCTTTACAACAGCATTTGCTGGTATCGCGGGTACTAGTAACACGACAACGTTTATTGAATCGGCAGCTGGTGTTGCTGCTGGTGCCCGTACTGGTTTGGCAAACATTGTCACAGCAGCTGGCTTTGCTTTGATGATTATTTTTGCCCCATTTGTTGGCGTTATACCAACTGCGGCAACATCACCATTACTGATTCTGGTAGGTATCATGATGATGGGAGAATTTACTAAAATCTCTTGGGAAAACCTAGAAGTGGCATTGCCAGCTTTCTTCACGTCAGTGTTTATGGCATTTTCTTATTCCATTTCGTACGGTATTGCCGCTGGTTTCTTATTTTTCATTATAGTGAAATTAACATTAGGTAAATTCAAAGAAATTTCACCGGTATTAATTATCGTGTCGCTCTTTTTCTTGATAAATTTTGTTGTCCTAGCATTTATTTAAAAAAATAGTTGAAAACTATGAAAGTTGTCCGTGGGGGCAACTTTTTTGATACAATAAAGATATGAAAACAGGAAAAGTAAAAATTTGGCAAAAAGAACGTGGCTACGGTTATATCACACCTGATGATGGTGGGGATGATATTTTTGTCCACTTTAATGGCATTGAAATGGATGGCTTTAAGTCATTAATTCAAGGTGAAAGGGTCGAGTATGTCTTGGTGCAAGGTCATCAAAACTATCAAGCTGCCCGTGTGCAACCTATTAAGACAAAAGCTGGAGAAATTTAATGGCTGAAAAAGAGATCGTGACTGACACTAAAACTGTCTATGAAGGACCTATTTTTAGTGTTGAGACACAAAGTGTACAGCTCTACAATAATCAGACATCACAGCGTGATATTGTGAGACACGTGCCAGCCATTTCAGTTTTAGCGATGGTGGATGATGATCATATTATTTTGGAAAAGCAATGGCGTGCCACAATTGGTGATTTTATTCTTGAAATTCCGGCAGGCAAGTTGGATGAAAGAGATTTTGATGCCCCACATCATGCGGTCGTTCGTGAATTAAACGAAGAGTTACGAATGTCTGCTGGAACGATTGAAAAGGCCTTCGGGTTTGTAGAAACGGTCGGTTTCTCTGATGCTTATATGCATCTCTATGTTGCTAAAGATTTGCAACCAATAGCAAAATCAGATCAATTGCCTCGTGATTTAGGGGAAACAATGGATTTAATAACAATTTCGTTTGATGACTTAAAAGAGATGTTTGAGGCTGGAAAATTAAACGATCAAAAGACAGTAACGGCGTTTTTGTATTGGGCCTATCTTAGAGGTTAATGAATGGATAACGAAACAAGAAAAGCTGCGAAAAAGGCACAAAAGCAACGTGATAAACAACGGGTGAAAGCAGAAAAAGAATATGCTAAAGCGCATCCAATGAAAGTAGAAGTTGTCACACCAGAAACACGTCAAGAGATGCGGTTAACCCGCAAAGGTCGCTATGAGTTGGGTTCAGACGGGAAACTGACACCAATCGGTAAATCTAAACGATTAACTCATCGCTACAATTTGGCCATTATTTTTTTGGCAGTATTAATTATTGCGACATATGCGTATTTCTTTTTAGTAAATTAGACTTGGAGCGTAAATTATTATGAAAATCGGTATTATTACACCAATGGCGGAAGAAAAGTTGTCATTGATTGCTGCACTAGATAACACAAAGACAAAGCAGCATGGTGGTACTTCAATTACCACAGGCACTTATAAGGGTCATGAAGTGATTTTAACAGAATCCGGTATTGGAAAAGTTGCAGCAGCATCAGCGGCGACAGTAATGATTGACAATTTTGAACCAGATTTAATTGTAAATACTGGTTCGGCTGGCGCCCTTGACCCTGACTTGAAAATTGGTGATGAGGTTGTCGGTACTCGAGTTGCCCATTCTGACGTTGACGTTACTGTATTTGGCTATGCATTTGGGCAGGTACCTAACAAACCTTTGTATTATTTGGCCGATCCTGAAGTTGTCGCTGATTTTGAAAAATTGGCTGCCGTTAAAGAAGGACTCATTGTTTCCGGCGATCAATTTGTACAAGACGATGCCAAGAAACGTATTTTAGCTCATTTTCCAGACGCTCTAGTTGCTGAAATGGAAGCCGCAGCAGTAGCGCAAGTTGCCACCCAATTTGGGACGCCGTTTATTGTATTACGCGGTGTTTCCGACTTAGCGAATGGTGATTCGGGCGTTGTGTTTGATGACTATGTTGTTGAAGCAGGGAGAGCTTCAGCTAAGCTATTGTTACGGTATTTGGATCAAAAAAAATAAGCCATTAGGCTTTTTTTTGTGTTTCGGTTTCTTGTTGATAGGGCACGGTGTCAGCTTTACTACTATAACGATTACCAATAAACATGATGGTTGAACCTATCACGATAATGACAACGCCGATTATTGTATTAAGTTTGATGCTTTCGTGGAGAATAATCAGTGCCAAGATTGGTGCAAGGGCCGGTTTAATAAAAAAGACAAGCGAGGCAGTTGAGACATCTGAAGCCTCCATTGCTAGTGAATAGAGTACATAACCGGCTGCTGTAACACCCAAGAATATGTATGCCAATAAAATGATATTGTGGATAGTAATGCCTTGAAAGAAAGGAATATTCGAAAAATCGTGCATGACAGGATTATGTGTAAACAAATTAGCCACACTCTGAATATGAGATAAAATCATAATCACCATCAGCTCCAAGGCACCAGCAATAAACGAAAATGTGTTCATTGTTAAGCCGTCATAGCCACGCTTCATGCCAACTTGTCGCTGCATAATCGCGAATAATCCAAAAGTTAGTGCCGCAATCAGCGCAAGTGAAATGCCAAGTGGATTCGTTAAGTGGGCTGGATTGACAATAACGAGTAACCCAATAACTGATACAATGACGGCAATCAAATTAGAACGTGTCAGCGTCTCATGAAGAATGATATAACCAAAAATGAGGGCAAAAATGGGATTCGAACTGAATAGGACCGCCACCGTTGAAGCAGCATCGACTTCAACTGCAATTTGAAAGAATGTCATACTGATAACAACACCTATAAAACCAGTTAAAAGAAAAGTACCAATATCTTGTTTTTGAAAGGTGACGTGACGCTGTTTCATGTTATGAACAGCTAAAGGGACTAAAGCCAAGCCACCAATTAAAAAGCGCAGGAAATTTAATTGCACGCCATTGAATTGACTACCGGCTAATTTTAATGAAATTTCCATCGAACTGAAGAGAAATGTTGAAATGAGAACGTAGATATAAGCTTTTTTCAAGATGATTACCCCATTGTTTTTTCAGTGTACTACTCTGTTTTACTCTTTTCACAAGCGTTCGTCAAATATTGACTTTATTGGGATTAAAAAGTAATGTAAAATAGATAATGTACTGATAAAACAAAGGAATTGAACCATGATAACAACATATAACCCAGAACATCTCGGAGATGTTTTAATGATTATTTTGGCGCCAAATGCTAACCAGCAAGTTGTGACAACCAATAAGAATGTTACACGAGTGAGTGATTTATCTTCGGATAAAACAACAGGCTATAACATCTTTGGTATTGGCGAAAAATTACAGATTAAGCACAAATCTGGTCAGCTAACATTGACACAAGAACAAATTGATGTCATTAATCAAGAATTAAAACAAGCAGGATTTTCTGACAAATTGACAGTTGAACCAACGAAATTAGTCATTGGCTATGTCGAAACGGTTGCCACACATCCAGACTCTGATCACTTACATGTCACCAAAACGCGCGTGGCTAATGATAAAACTTTACAAATTGTTTCGGGATCGCCTAACATTAAAGAAAATATCAAGGTGGCAGTTGCGCAACCAGGCACAATGATGCCGAGTGGGGCTTTGATTTGGGATGGTGAATTACGCGGTGTACCTTCAGCTGGAATGATTGTGTCTGGCAGAGAATTGCATTTGCCAGGCGCTCCTGATAAGCCAGGCGCACTGATTTTACCAGACGATTTTGGTGAGGTTGGTGACAGCTTTAATTTTGAAAAGGCTGCTAATTTGTATCGTGATAATCTCGTGGACATAAACTACTAATGAGCGATAATTTGAAGAATGCACCACGAGTATATCGCACGTTAAATGACGAAACAGCACAGTATCGTCGCTTAATTTTTGAACTGCGAAAAGGTGAGTTGCAATATTTTACATTTGTAACAGAAGGTGAAAATAATGAGTAAACAATATTATTTTATTGGTATTAAAGGCACAGGAATGGGACCCTTAGCGCAAATTTTGCATGATCAGGGCAATGAAGTTTTGGGATCTGATATTGATACTTATACGTACACACAAGCACCTTTAGAAGCAGCGGGTATCAAAATTTTACCCTTTGAAGCTAAAAATGTTGATGAATATCAGTCAGCCGTTTTTGTACGAGGAAACGCTTTTGAAGATACGCATGTTGAGGTAGCACGCGCACTTGAACTAGGTGTCAAGATGATTTCGTATCCTGAAGCAGTGCAAGAGCAAATTGCTCAAACTACTTCAATTGCTGTCGCTGGCGCGCACGGTAAAACATCAACTACTGGATTATTGGCTCATGTACTCAAAAACATCGCGCCAACCTCGTATTTGATTGGAGATGGAACCGGACGTGGTGTACCAAACTCGCAATTTTTTGTTGTGGAAGCCGATGAATATCGTCGCCATTTTAAGGATTATCGTCCAGATTACGCAATCTTGACTAATATTGATTTTGATCACCCTGATTATTACACGGGTATTGAGGATGTGACGAATGCGTTTGCTGATTTTGCCAACAATGTCAAAAAAGGTATTTTTGCATGGGGTGATGATGAGCATCTGCATTCATTAAAACCTGATGCTGACGTTTACTATTATGGTGTTAACCCTGATAAAGATGATTTTGTTGCTACTAATATTCGTAAATCAACCTTAGGTTCTCATTTTGAAGTGGTATTTCGCGGTAAAAGTCTTGGTGATTTTGCCGTTCCGCTGTTCGGTCAACATGGTATTTTAAATGCTTTGGCTGTCATTGGTGTTAGTTATATGGAACAAGTTGATCTCGATTTGATACGTCAGTATTTACTCACATATCAGGGTGTTAAACGGCGCTTCAGTGAAAAACAAATCGGTGATATCACGGTAATTGATGATTACGCACATCATCCAACAGAAATTACCGCGACTTTAGATGCTGCTCGACAAAAATACCCTAATAAGCCAATTATTGCTATTTTTCAACCACACACATTTTCTCGTGTCATTGCCTATAAGGACGAATTTGCTGAAAGCCTAGAAGCAGCTGATAAAGTTTATTTGGCCAATATTTTTGGCTCAGCGCGAGAACAATCAGGTACGATTTCTTCAGAGGACTTAGGTGCAGAAATTTCCAAGTTTGGAGGCATCGTTCAGGAAGATAATATGCGTTTGCTGATGCCTTATGATAATGCGGTCATGGTGTTTATGGGGGCTGGTGACATCGAAAAATATGAATTTGCTTACGAAAAATTACTTGGGCAACTTCATACTGATTTGACTTAATGTCTATTTAATGACCTTTCTGATATAATAGATATAACTGAAATACAACGGTGTTGTATTTGCTAATTGGAGGAGGTAAGCATTAATGGATAATTTTAATATGAATGCACGTCGCGATGTGACGGGTGTCGATGATGGGCTAAGAGCATTTTTTAGACAAACATATAGTTTCATGGGTATTGCTATCATTGTGACTGCGATTACAGGGTTTATTGTTCAGAATTTTTTCTTGACTCAAGTTTATGGTCTTATTGCTGGTAACATTATCGGTACGTTAGCATTGTTCGGGGTACAAATTTTAATCATGACAATGATTGGACGTGCAACGTTCAAAAATCCTGCTAAAGCTTTTGGATTGCTCATGGCGTTTGCCGTGATTGAAGGCTTAACGCTCGGATTGTTGTTAGCAGTTTACACTGGCGCATCAGTCTTAATTGCATTCGTTTCAGCTGCTGGTGTTTTTGGCGGTATGGCTGTATATGGTATGGTGACAAAGCGTGATTTGACTGGCTTAGGATCAATTTTGTTTGGTTTGTTGATTGGCTTGGTCATTGCTTCCGTTGTTAACATGTTCTTTTATAGTGGTATGGTATCATTGCTGATTTCTTGGGCAAGTGTCTTTGTCTTCTCATTGTATACAGCTTATGACAACCAAAGCCTTAAGATTATGTACGCTCAATATGCTGGACAAGCTGATACAACAGGCTTGGCAGTTAATGGTGCGCTACGTCTCTACTTAGACTTTGTGAACTTGTTCTTCGCTTTGTTGCGTATCTTTGGTGTTGCAGCCGGTGGATCTCGCGACTAATTTATTTAAAATAAAAATCAGCCCGTTAGGGCTTTTTTATTTGGAAAATTATTACATGGTATAATAATTGGGATAGGTATTATCTCACTACATTGTTTTTGAAGATATCATTACAATGAAAAACAGAATGGATAGCAAATGACCAATAAAAAACTCTTATTAATTGATGGTAATTCACTGGCTTTTCGAGCCTTTTATGCGATGTATAATCAACTAGACCGTATGATTTCACATGACGGCCTACATACTAATGCACTAGTTGCGTTTAATAATTTTTTGGACCAAATAGTTGATCCGATGCAACCTGATTTGGCAGTAGTGGCTTGGGATGCTGGTTCTGGTAAAACGACGTTTCGTGGTGAACTATTATCAAGCTATAAAGATGGGCGTTCTAAAACACCATCTGAATTTTTAGAACAATTTCCTTATTTGCGTGAAATGGTCGCGCTCCATGGGCTGCGCAATTATCAACAAGAAGGGCTTGAGGCAGACGACATTATTGGTACATATTCGCGTTTAGGCGAGGCGGCTGGATACTCAGTGACCATTGTGACTGGTGACCAAGATTTAATACAACTTGCGACTGATAATATTACTGTAAATGTCACCAAAAAAGGTGTGACCGAAATTGAACGTTATACGCCGGATTACATACTAGAAAAATTCAATTTGACGCCGGCCCAGATTATTGAAAAAAAAGCTTTGACTGGTGATACTTCTGATAATTATCCCGGGGTAACAAAAGTCGGTGAGAAAACGGCGCTTAAGTTACTAGCAGAGTACCATGACTTGGATAACCTATATGCCAATATTGATGGCATGAAGCCGTCTAAAATGAAAGAAAATTTGATGAATGATCGTGATCAAGCTTTTCGAGCACGTCAACTAGCGACGATTTTAACAGCGGCTGATCTTGAATTACCATTGGAAGAGATTGAATATCGCGGTGTTGATTATGATGCCCTCATTCCTTTTTATGAGAAATTAGATTTTAAGCAACAATTAGCTAAAATTAAAGCACTAAAACGTTCGGGGCAAATTGCCGGAGACGATACGGTTGATGAGAAGAGTGTACAAGTTGTTGAATTAAAAGACAGTAATTTACGCGCTTTGAGTATGTTAGGGGACAAAGTTGCGCTCCATATTGAATATGTCAGCGAAGATTATCATGCTGGCGAGATGATTGGCTTTGTGATTGGAAATGCTGCTGTCGGGTATTATGGTAGCCGAGATGTGTCATTATTACAGCAGTCCGAACTCAAAACGTTGGTTGAAAACGATAAAATTCAAAAAAATGTTTTCAATGTCAAGGCGCAATTAGTCTTATTTAAGCGTTTAGGCTTGAAATTAACTGGTGTTAATTTTGACTTTTTGCTCGCGGCATATTTACTGGATACTGTTGATAATGACAATGTGTTTGCGACATTAGCGCAACGATTTGACATTTATCTCACTCCTGATGAAGAAGTCTATGGCAAGGGCGCTAAATTTAAGATACCTTCAGATAGTGGTCGAGTTTTGATGCATATTGCTAACAAAGCAAATGCGTTGATGGCATTAGAAGAGCCAACTTTTTCAGCATTAAATGAACATCAACAGACTCATTTATATACGGACATTGAGTTACCCTTGGCACATGTATTAGCTAATATGGAGTTTCAAGGAATTAAAGTTAACCCAGAATATTTACAAGAAAGAGGACGTGATTTAGCGCAACGTATTGAAGATATTCAGTCGGCTATCTATATTGAGGCGGGAGAAAAAATCAATTTAAACTCACCTAAACAGCTCGGTGTGCTATTATTTGAAAAAATGGGATTGCCAGTTATCAAAAAAACGAAAACAGGTTATTCTACGGCAATTGATGTTCTTGAAAAGTTGGCCCCACAAGCACCGATTGTGGATCACATATTGCAGTATCGTCAGCTGGCTAAACTTAAATCTACTTATATTGATGGTTTACTGTCAGTCATTTATCCAGAAGATAGTAAAATCCACACCCGATTCTTGCAAACGCTCACTCAAACAGGAAGATTATCATCTGTTGACCCCAATCTTCAAAATATTCCAATGCGCTCAGAAGAAGGACGTTTAATTCGCACGGCGTTTATTCCAAGTGAACCAAATTGGCAAATTTTTGGTGCCGACTATTCTCAAATTGAGCTTCGTGTGTTGGCACATGTGACAGGGGATGCTAATATGCAAAAAGCATTTTTGAACGGCGAAGATATTCATGCAGAAACTGCACGAGCTGTATTTGGTTTGCCAAATGATGCCGTCGTTGATCCACTTATGAGACGAACTGCTAAAGCAGTTAATTTTGGAATCGTTTATGGTATATCTGACTTCGGTCTGGCTAATAATTTGGGCATTTCTCGAGCTGAAGCCAAGCGATTTATTGATACTTATTTTCAAGAGTTCCCTCAAATACATGATTGGATGAATCAAATCAAACAATTTGCGCACGATCATGGCTATGTTGAAACAATTGCTCATCGTCGTCGTTACTTGCCAGATATTAATGCGAAAAACTTTAATTTGCGTTCTTTTGCCGAGCGGACTGCCATGAATTCACCGATTCAAGGATCAGCTGCTGATATCATCAAAATCGCTATGATTAAAGTTAATGATGCATTAAAAGCGCATCACTTCCAAGCACGCATGCTATTACAGGTACACGATGAATTAATTTTTGAAGCCCCATCTAGTGAAATTGATGAATTATCAGAAATCATTACCAGTGTGATGGATTCAGCAGTGTCATTAGATGTGCCTTTGAAAGTGGAAAGTCATTCTGGCGCCACATGGTATGATGCTAAGTAACAGAAAAGTATAGGATTATCATGATAATATTACCAAATAATTTAGCAGCTACGCTAAATGACAGTCAAGTTCCTCATCAATTAGCTCATCAAATTGCGACTTATGTTGCCGTTTTCGTGGTGTCTTTCTTGCTGGTTGCTATTTGTCGCTTATTGATAACACGTTTGCGTCATCACAAATTCAAACCACGCCAACTTATCTATGATGGTTTAATTGGTGCATGTATTATTTTACTAGCATACCTCGGTGGTACTTATGTTTATCAACAAAATATATTAGGCGTTAAAACTGCTATTTTGAAACCTGTTCAGCATCATGAACGACAAGTAGCAGATAAAAAAGCATCATCATCTACGGTTTCACGTGCCACAATTAGGAAAATGGTAATGCGAAATGCCGCCAAGGGCTTTGAAAAACAAGGCTTTGTGTCGATTCCAAGTCGTAATATTTTGTTGCCAATCTATAATGATGCTTATAGTGATGCTGGGTTAAATTTGGGAGCTGATTACGCCAACCGCTCTAGCCAAGACCCAGATGGCACTAAAGTACCAGTGATGGGTCAAGGAAACTATGGTTTGGCAGCACATAATTTCAATGATGGTGTGACTGGATTTAGTGGCTTGCAACAAGTCATTAATCAAAATGCACCCTATCTCACTAATGGTCAATTAAAGGGATCATCATGGTTGAATGGCACATCAGTTCTGTTAGCAAACAATAAAGGCTTATACCAATATGAGATTACAGGGCAAGATGCTGTTAAGAATACAGATGTCTCGGTTTTGGATCCAACAAAAAACGCGCAATTAACAATCATTAGTTGCTTATTTCCCTCAACTCAGTATCGTATTATTACCCACGCAGATTTGAAGCGCACTTATACTTGGAAAAATGCCCCGCAAAGCGTTGTTTCGAGATTTAACTTACAGGTTTATAACACCAATGCTCGTGTGAGTTGGTGGAACCCAGGTGTTGAAGAGGGTGCCAATGGTGATCAGGGTGGTACAAAATAACACTTTTTAGGTAAGGACGATTGTGCCCTTACCTTTTTCTTTAATAATGATAAAAATTAATTGGTATAATAAAAAACTATATGTTAGGTTTCCTGACATATATTTGCAAACAACTAAAATTTCGTATAAAATAAAAGTATCTTAAGCGAAGGGGTATTGTGATGAGCGAACGTGAGTTAAGACGTAATCTATCGATTTTAACAATTGGTACAGTTCGTGAATTAACGTTACTGACTGACCGTCAAATACGGTATTATGAGCAGCAAAACTTAATCACACCAGGACGTGGTAAAGGTGGTCAGCGCCGATTTTCACTAAATGATGTTGATCGATTATTAGCTATTCGTGATTTTTTGGATTCGGGTGATTCTATCAAAGATATTCAAGAAATATTCGCCAAACAACACCGCAAAGCACAAGAAAAACAAGATTCGGAATCAGCACTACGTCGTTCATTACAGAAAGAATTCGCTCAAATTGGGCGATTCGGGGCTCGTTAAGGAAGGAAAATCATGGCTCGCAAAACATTTACCAAAGAAGAAATTAAACAGATCGTTGTTGATGAAAATGTGGAATTCATTCGTGTGACATTTACTGATGTACTTGGTGCGATTAAAAACGTTGAAGTACCAACTTCTCAATTAGATAAAGTACTTGACAACAATTTGATGTTTGATGGTTCATCAATCGAGGGCTTTGTTCGTATCAATGAATCAGATATGTACCTTTACCCAGATTTATCGACATTTATGATTTTCCCTTGGGAAACAGATGGTCATGGTGGTAAAGTTGCCCGTCTAATTGCAGATATTTACACTTCTGATCGTGAGCCATTTGCGGGAGATCCACGTCATGCACTACGTTCAGTACTAGCTGATGCACGTGAAGCTGGATTTACGGCATTTAACGTTGGTACAGAACCTGAGTTTTTCTTGTTCAAACTCGATGAAAATGGCAACCCAACTACTGAATTAAATGACAAAGGTGGCTATTTTGACTTAGCACCATTGGATATGGGCGAAAATGTTCGTCGTGAAATTGTTTTGACTTTGGAAAAAATGGGCTTTGAAATTGAAGCTGCTCACCACGAAGTCGCTGAAGGTCAACATGAAGTGGACTTTAAATATGCGTCAGCCCTTGAAGCAGCTGACAATATTCAGACATTTAAGTTGGTTGTTAAAACGATTGCACGTAAGAATGGTTACTATGCAACCTTTATGCCTAAGCCTGTTGCCGGTATCAACGGATCGGGTATGCACACTAACATGTCACTATTTACTAAAGATGGTAATTCGTTTGTTGATACGTCAGATGAAATGGGCTTGTCAAAAACAGCCTATAATTTCTTGGGTGGTATTTTGGAACATGCGACTGCGTTTACAGCACTTGCAAACCCAACAGTTAACTCTTACAAGCGCCTAACACCAGGATTTGAAGCACCTGTTTATGTTGCATGGTCAGCATCAAATCGTTCACCAATGGTTCGAGTTCCAGCTTCACGTGGTAATTCAACACGTTTGGAACTACGTTCAGTTGATCCAACAGCTAATCCATATACTGCTTTAGCAGCCATTTTGGCTTCGGGATTGGATGGTATCAAGCGTGAACTAGAGCCTTTGGCTTCAGTCGATAAAAACATTTATTTGATGGATGAGGTTGAACGTGAAAAGGCTGGCATTACAGATTTGCCAGACACTTTGTTGGCAGCCGTCCGTGAGTTAGCAGCTGACGACGTTGTTCGTTCAGCCATCGGAGAACATATTGCAGACAAGTTCATTGAAGCAAAGAAGATTGAATACACATCATATCGTCAGTTTGTTTCTGAATGGGAAACAGATTCTTATCTTGAAAATTACTAAAATAATTATTTTAAAAAGCGCTTGTCGCTTTTTTTTTGTGCTCAAAAAAATGTATTTTAAATTGTTTTTGAAAGCGCTAATAAACTTAACATTCGGTTATTTTTGTTAAAATGCGTAAAAATCCAGCAAAAAGCGAACTATAAACAATAAACTGTGAAAATTCTTATTTTAAAACGAACACAATTGATTGAAAATTTGTTAAATTAGTATCATAAACGAATGATTAGTGATGCGGAACTAAAAAGAATGGAGAAAAAATGACACAAGTAGCCGTTGTAATGGGGTCAACCAGTGATTGGGAAAGCATGAAGCAAACAGTCATGCTTTTAAAAGAGTTGGGTGTTAGCTACGAAAAGCACGTGATTTCAGCTCACCGTATGCCCGTACATTTACAAAATTTTGCTGAAAAAGCACGCGATAATCATTTTCAAGTCATTATTGCTGGTGCGGGTGGCGCTGCACATTTACCAGGTATGCTAGCTGCTAACACCACCTTACCAGTGATTGGTGTTCCTATGAAATCACATGCTTTAAACGGCATTGATTCGTTGTTATCGATTGTTCAAATGCCAGCAGGCGTTCCCGTTGCAACAGTTGCAATTGGCGATGCTGGTGCTAAAAATGCAGCCATTTTGGCAGCCCAAATAATCGCATTGTCTGATAATGAAGTATTGACCAAGTTGACTAACTTCAGGCAAGCTCAAACACAACATTCAATTGACAGTGAAAAGGAGTTGAAATGATGCAAAGTATTTTACCACCAGCAACCATTGGTATCATTGGTGGTGGGCAACTTGGGCGTATGATGGCATTGGCTGCAAAACCAATGGGTTACACTGTCATTGTGCTTGATCCAACACCACAGTCTCCAGCAGGGCAGGTAGCAGATGATCAAATTATCGCAAGCTATGCCGATGTGAGTGCCCTCAAAATTCTAGCTAGTCGCAGTGACGTGCTAACTTATGAATTTGAAAACGTTGATCGCGATGTTTTGGAAAAGTATGCCGCAAAAATTTTGCCACAAGGGGTCGATTTGTTAAGAATTACCAGTGATCGCATAGCAGAAAAAACGTTTATTCGTGATGAAGCAGGTGTGCCAGTCGCACCATTTCAAATAATTGATTCGGCTGAACAGTTGAAAACGGTAACGACGCCTTCAATTTTAAAAACGGTTAGTGGTGGTTATGATGGGCATGGTCAATGGCAACTTAATACACCATTCGAAGCATCACAATTAGCTGATAATTTTCCAGGTGGTCGACTAATCTTGGAAACACTGGTCAATTTTAAGCAAGAGGTTAGTATCATGGTTTCTCGTTCCCATGATGGGCAAATAACGACATGGCCAATTGCAGAAAATGTGCATCAAAATCATATTTTAAAGTACACAACCGTTCCTGCTAAAATTTCTAGCACATTGCGCAAAAAGATCATCGAGATTGCTCATCAAATTGCTGAAAAAATTGATTTGCGTGGTATTTTGGGTATTGAATTATTTGTCAATGATGAAGAAGTTTGGGTAAATGAGTTGGCCCCGCGTCCTCATAATTCAGGGCACTTTACTATTGAAGCAACTAATGTTTCTCAATTCGAAGGTCATATTAGAAGCGTTGTAGGATTGCCACTGCCAGAGATTACGTTAACGCAGCCAGCAACAATGTTGAATTTATTAGGCGATGAATTGACGCAGGCAAAGGCCGATTTTAAAAATCATCCAGAATGGCATTTTCATGATTATGGCAAGGCAACGATCAAGGCAGATCGTAAAATGGGACACATTACGGTGCTAGGTGATGAAAACGGGCAAGCATTAATCGCATGGGGTAAACAACATGAACAACGTAACAGACTATAACAATCAAACGATAACACGTGGTGATTTGAAGTATCAAGGAAAGGCTAAATCTGTTTATTGGACAAGTCAGGCAGATATTTTGTGGTTACATGATACAAACCAAGCAACAGCTTTAAATGGTAAAGTTCATGAAAATATTTCTGATAAAGGCCGCCTTAATAGTGCAATTTCCTATCTCTTATTCAAGCACCTCCACCAACATGGCGTTGCAACGCATTATTTAAAACACATCTCAGAAACGGATGAGTTGGTTGAAAAATTAGATATCATTCCCGTTGAAGTCGTGGTGCGAAATTTTGCTTCAGGTCATTTCGTCAGTCGATTTGGTGTCGCGAGCATGACTGAGTTAACACCAATTGTGCAAGAATTTTACTATAAATCAGATGCTTTGGATGATCCATTTATTAACGATTCACAACTTATTGCTTTGCATTACGCAACAGCTGAAGAAATTAAATCGCTTCGCTTGAAAAGCGCTGAAATCAACGATATATTGAGACGTCGGTTTGCAGAAATTAATATTGAGCTGATTGACTTCAAGCTGGAATTTGGTCGAAGAGCTGATGGCAATATGATTCTCGCGGATGAATTGTCACCAGATAATATGCGTTTGGTTGACAAAACAAGTGGTCAATCACTTGATAAAGATATATTCCGCCAACACAAAGGTGATTTGACGGTCGGTTATCGTGAAGTATTACAGCGTTTAGAAAAATTGGAGAAATAAACATGTACTTAGCCAAAATTTATGTTACCTATAAGCCATCAATTCTTGATCCACAAGGTGAGGTCATCAAATCAGCCCTGACACGACTGGATTACACTGGTATTTCGCAAGTATCACAGGGTAAGTATTTCGAAGTGAAATTGGATGCACGAGATGTTGAAGCGGCAACTGCTGAAGTGAAAAGTTTTACCGATTCGCTTTTAATTAACCAAAATACAGAAACCTACCGTTTTGATTTATCCATTGTCAATGAAGACGAGGCAACCTTATGAAAGCAGCAGTAATTAGATTTCCAGGATCAAATTGCGATTTTGATATGTTATATGCTTTGCAAGATTTTGGTATTGATGCCGAAATCCTTTCAGCTGATAATAACGACCTCAATGACTTTGACGCCGTCTTTTTACCAGGTGGTTTTGCCTACGGTGACTATTTGAGAACTGGCGCCATTGCAAAGTTTTCGCCAATCATGGCGGCCGTTATTCAAGCGGCTAACGATGGTAAATTAGTGGTGGGTGTTTGCAACGGATTTCAAATTTTGACTGAAGCTGGTTTGTTGCCTGGTCAATTGCAAGTTAACAAGATACCAGGTTTTATTTGTGAAGATGTTGAGCTGTTGATTGAAAATCCAAATACAGCGTTCACAAATGCCTATGAAACAGAATCAATTATGATTCCAATTGCTCACGGTGAAGGTAATTACTATGCTGATGACGCAACATTAGCGCAACTGGAAGATAATCATCAAATTGTTTTCCGTTATGCTCAAAATCCTAATGGTTCGGCACATGACATCGCTGGCATTATGAATGAACGGGGCAATGTCTTTGGCATGATGCCACATCCAGAACGCGCAGTAGACGCAGTAACAGGCAATGTTGATGGACAACCATTTTTCAAAAGCATTTTGTCAGAGATAATAGCGGGAGATTAGGACATGCATAGTGATAATGAGATAACACCCGAAATGGTCCGTGATAGTAAAATTTATCAGCAATGGGGTTTGACTGATACGGAGTACCAACTTATTGTTGATACACTTGATCGCTTACCTAATTATACTGAAACAGGTATTTTCTCTGGCATGTGGTCAGAACATGTTTCTTACAAAAAGTCCAAGCCAATTTTACGTCATTTTTGGTCAACCAATGAACGTGTTTTGCAGGGGCCGGGTGAAGGTGCCGGTATATTGGATATTGGTGATAATCAAGCAGTAGTTTTCAAAGCTGAGAGTCATAATCATCCGTCATTTGTTGAGCCTTATGAAGGCGCGGCGACTGGTGTTGGTGGTATTTTACGCGATATTTTTTCAATGGGAGCCCAGCCTATTGCTGTACTAGATTCATTGCGTTTTGGCGAACTAGATAACGCACATACTCGCCACATTGTTGATGGCGTGATTGCTGGTATTGCTGGTTACGGTAATGCGATTGGGATTCCCACAGTTGGTGGTGAAATTGGTTTTGACCCAGTTTATGCGGGTAATCCATTAGTTAATGTCATGGCTGTTGGACTAATGGATCAAAAGGGTATGCAAGTCGGTCAAGCCAAAGGTGTTGGTAACTCAATTATTTATGTAGGTGCCAAAACTGGGCGCGATGGGATTAACGGGGCATCATTTGCATCGGCCGAATTTTCAACTGAACATGAGTCAGATCGTTCTGCTGTTCAGGTTGGCGATCCATTTCTAGAAAAATTAGTGATGGATGCCACTTTGCAAGCAGTTCGCGATCATTCAGATATTATTGTTGGTATTCAGGATATGGGTGCTGCTGGTTTGTTATCTTCTAGTTCAGAAATGGCCTCAAAAGCTGGTATGGGAATTGATTTAGACTTAAACCAAGTGCCACAACGTGAAACAGCGATGACGCCTTATGAATTGATGTTGTCCGAATCCCAAGAACGCATGTTATTTGTTGTTAAAAAAGGGGAAGAGCAAGTTATATTAGATTTGTTCAAAAAAGCCAACTTGGATGCTGTCATTATCGGTCGTGTGACGGATGATGGTCGCTATCGTTTACGTTTCAATGATCAAGTAGTGGCTGATGTGCCCGTTGACTTTTTGACGCATGCCCCTAAACAAGATTTGCCAATGGTGGCGCCTAAACGTTTGGCTATTTTGAAAGCAGATCAATTCGTACCAGATGTAACTGATTTAAAGCAAACAGTCCTTGATTTAGTTGGTCAACCGACGATTGCTTCAAAAAGTGATTTGTTCCGTCATTTCGATTCCCAAGTTCGTGCTGATACGGTCATTAAACCTGGTGGTGATGCTGCTTTAGTCAGGATTCGTGGGACTAAGAAGGCACTAGCAATGACGACCGACGTGAATGCACGATATTTGTACTTAAATCCTAAAGTAGGCGCTAAAATGGCTGTTGCAGAGGCAGCTCGTAATATCGTTGCTACTGGGGCAACACCAATTGGCATCACAGACGGATTGAATTTTGGTTCACCGGATAATCCGGAAGTGTATTATGAATTGGCTCAAGCAGTTGACGGCATTAATGAACTTGCAAAACAACTCAATACACCAATTATTTCTGGAAACGTATCACTTTATAATGAAACGGATGGTCAAGCCATTTATCCGACACCAATGATTGGCATGGTTGGTTTGCTAACTGATGTGTCAAAAGCAACACGGATTGGATTCCAAAATGCCGGCGACAGCATTTATATCATTGGGAAAACGAGCGCTAGTTTCAATGGTACTGAAATTCAAAAAATGCAGACAGGTACCATCGACGGGCAGCTTTTTGAATTTAATGATCATGATGAAATTACCAATCAAAAGCTAGTATTAGCAGCAATAGAGCAGTCATTATTAGCTAGCGTACACGATTTATCCGAAGGTGGTTTGATTGTTGGTTTATTGGAAAGTGCATTTGCTGGTCATTTAAGTTTCAATGTTGTCACTGACATGATTTCAGAGTTCCTATTTGCTGAAACACCTAGTCGTTTCATTGTTTCCGTGGCACCCCAAAATCGTGATGATTTTGAAAAACTAGCGGGTGAGTCAGCTCAAAAAATTGGTGAGGTATCTGATGAGGATCAAATGACGATTCAATCAAGTGACCAATTATTGCAGTTATCACGACAAGAAACTCAAACCATCTATCAGGAGAGCATTTCATGGCGATTAAAGGCATAATGACAGATATTAACACACAAGCGAATCAGGCAATGAGAACTGAGCAATCACGCGTCAATGTTCGAAGCCTTAATGAAGAATGTGGCATATTTGGTGTTTGGGGACGGAGTGATGCTGCGCAGCTGACCTATTATGGTTTACATGCATTGCAACATCGTGGTCAAGAAGGTGCTGGGATTGTATCTAATCGTTCAGGCCATTTGTGGCAGGAAAGAGGACTTGGCTTATTAAGTGACGTCTTTCGAGATCCAAGCAGAATAGAAGCCCTGCAAGGAAACAGTGCAATTGGACACGTTCGTTATGCGACTGCTGGCTCTCATGGTATAGAAAATATTCAACCACTCATGGTCAACTTTCACGATATGCAAATTTCACTTGCACACAATGGTAACTTGACTAATGCCTTGACATTGCGCGAAAAGCTCGAAGAAGAAGGCGCCATTTTCCAGTCATCGGCTGATTCAGAAATTTTATTGCATTTGATTCGTCGTTCTAAAGCGTCAACATTTGTTGACAAACTTAAAGCCTCGCTCAATGTTCTCCGCGGGGGATTTGCTTATTTGCTGTTAACCCCGTATGGATTGTACGCGGCGCTTGACCCCCATGCTTTTCGACCTTTTGTGGTTGGTCAAATGCCGGATGGCCAATACATTGTGACTTCTGAAACTGCAGCATTAGACGTTGTTGGCGCTAAATTTTTGCGAGATGTACAACCTGGTGAACTGTTGATTATTGATGATAGTGGACTCACGATTGACCATTATACTGATAAGACGACGTTAAATATCGATGCGATGGAATATATTTATTTTGCTCGACCTGATTCATCAATATATGGTGTCAATGTTCATCAAGCCCGCAAGCGTATGGGAGCAGCTTTGGCAGCTGAACAGCCTGTGAAGGATGCCGACATTGTGGTCGGTGTTCCCAACTCAAGTTTGAGCGCTGCCGCTGGTTTTGCAGAAGCTACCGGCCTACCAAACGAAATGGGTTTGGTAAAAAATCAGTATATTGCTCGAACATTTATTGAGCCAACACAAGATAAACGTGAGCGTGCAGTACGTATGAAATTAAGCGCGGTTCGTGATGTCGTTCGTGGACAAAACGTTGTTTTGGTTGATGATTCAATCGTTCGTGGTACAACATCAATGTACATCGTTCGCATGCTAAAAGAGGCGGGAGCTAAGTCAGTTCATGTGCGCATTGCGAGTCCAATTTTTAAATTTCCTTCTTTTTATGGTATTGATATGCAAACGACTAAAGAGTTAATGGGCGCTAACCACTCATTGACAGAAATGACCGATATGATAGAGGCTGATTCTTTAGGATTTTTGTCGGTAGATGGCTTAGTGTCAGCGATTGACTTGCCATACTATGGTGAGGGGACAGGGTTGACCACAGCATATTTTGATGGACATTATCCTAGCCCAATATATGACTATCAAGCAGGATTAGCGGATTTTGAGGCACGTCACGAAGTTGATTTTGCACCAGAGCCAACCACAACTTATCATCCACATCAAGTCAGATCTTTGCGTAATCAAGATATTTTGGCAGATGGAACTGTTCATCTTGATGCACAACCAATTATGGGAGGAGAACGATGACCAACGAAAATGCCTATCAGAAGGCTGGCGTGGATATCAAAGCTGGTGAAAAAGCTGTTGATTTAATGCAAGATGAAGTTGCTAAGACATATAACGATAATGTTTTGAGTGGTATTGGCGGTTTTGGTGCGGCTTATGCACTTGGTACAGACTACAAAGATCCAGTACTGATTTCAGGCGCAGATGGTGTCGGAACAAAGTTATTGCTAGCGATTGCGGCGAATAAGCACGACACCATTGGCCAAGATTTAGTTGGTATGGTGGCTAATGATATTTTAGCTCAAGGTGCCAAACCGGCATTCATGTTGGACTATTTAGCGGTTGATAAAATGCGACCGGAAGTGGTCGCTGAAATCGTACAAGGCATAGCACATGCAGCAAAAGAATCTGGTATGGCTCTTATTGGTGGCGAAAGTGCTGAATTGCCCGGATTGTATGCTAAAAATCACTACGATCTAGCTGCATTTGCTGTTGGAATAGCAGAGCGGGATCAGTTATTGAAACCAGAAAATGTTGATGTAGATGATGTTTTAATTGGTTTGCCATCGTCAGGCATTCATTCAAATGGCTACTCATTAGTTAGACACATTTATCATATTGATAATGAAGTGGCCTTTCAACAGCTTGATGAACAACTGCAAACAACCTTGCTGAAGCCAACAGCATTATATGCTAAATCGGTATGGCCATTAGTTCAAGCAGGTCTGGTACAATCAATGGCGCATATCACAGGTGGTGGGTTAGTTGAAAATTTGCCTCGCGCCTTACCAAAGCATCTATCAGCTGAAATTAGTTGGGGATCATGGCCCATACTGCCAATTTTTGATGATTTACAACAACGTGGCAATGTTTCTCTCGCAGATATGCTATTGACGTTTAACAATGGCTTAGGTTTAGTATTGGTAGTTAAACCTAGTCAATTAGCAGATGCCATGACGATGTTGACTGAAAATGAACAACCTGCTTATCTATTAGGTAAAATCACTGACCGTCAAAAAGAAGCTGTGGTGTTTACAGGAGTGGCACCATGGTAAAAAAAGTACGATTAGCAGTTTTTGCCTCTGGTACTGGCACAAACTTTCAGGCATTAAATGACGCCATTATACAACGCAATCTAAATGCTGAAATTGTCAGATTAGTGGTTGATCATTCCAAAGCTGGTGTGCTCAACTTAGCAAAAGTATTTGGCGTGCCAACCACGACAATTATTTACAGTCACTATCTTGACAAAACAGCTGCTGAACAAGCGATTATTGACCAGCTGGAATTAGATCAAGTTGATGGTATTTTACTGGCAGGTTACATGCGCATTTTGACACCATTATTAATCAATCGTTATTTGGGTAAAATCATCAATTTGCACCCAGCGATGCTGCCTAGTTTTCCCGGGCGGCACAGTATTTTGGATGCGTTTGAAGCAGGTGTCGATAAGACTGGCGTCACAGTGCATTTTGTTGACAATGGCATTGATACTGGCGAAATTATTGCGCAAGAAGTGGTGCCAATTAAAAAAGACGACACACTTGAACAACTGGAAACGCGTATCCATCATGTGGAACACGTTTTATACCCGAACACACTAGAAAAGTTATTAAAAGAAGGAGTATTTTTAAAATGACCCGTGCATTACTAAGTGTTTCCGACAAAAAAGGTTTGGTACCATTTGCTAAAAGTTTAGTGGAATTAGGTTATGAGTTAGTGTCAACAGGTGGGACACATAAAGTGTTAGCAGAGGCTGGCTTGGAAGTATTGGCAATTGACGAAGTCACAGATTTTCCTGAGATGTTAGATGGGCGTGTCAAGACGTTGCATCCACGTGTGCACGCTGGTTTACTAGCACGTCGTGATTTGCCAGAACATATGGCCAAATTGGCAGAATACGATATTACGCCAATTGACATTGTGGTTGTGAATTTATATCCATTCAAGTCAACGATTCAAAAAGATGGGGTCACAGAAGCAGAAGCTATCGAAAATATTGATATTGGTGGGCCATCAATGTTACGTTCAGCTGCTAAAAATTTTGCCGCTGTTTTACCAATTGTTGATCCAGCTGATTACGATGATGTTATTAACAAATTGAAGTCTGGTTCAGTGGACCAAACCTATCGTCGTAACCTAGCAGCCAAGGTATTTCAACATACGGCGTCATACGATGCCTTAATCGCTCATTATTTGACAGAAACAGAATTTCCAGAAAACCTGACACTGCCGTTTGAAAAATTTGATGATATGCGTTATGGTGAAAATCCTCATCAATCTGCCGCAGCTTATCGAACTGCCTTGCCTGAGGCATATTCAGTGCTCAATGCGGAAATATTGCATGGGAAGCAATTGTCATATAACAACATTCGTGATGCGGACGCTGCGTTGCGCATTATTGCAGAATTTGACGAAACAACTGTGGTGACAGTTAAACATATGAATCCAGCTGGCATTGGTCAAGGTGTAACGGTTGAAGCAGCGTGGGATAAGGCTTTTGCTGCTGATGATATTTCAATTTTTGGTGGAATTGTTGCATTAAATCGAGAAGTTGATGCCGTAACTGCTGAAAAAATGCACAAGATATTTTTGGAAATTATCATTGCGCCAAGCTTTACACCAGAGGCTTTTGAGATTTTGTCTGCTAAGAAAAACTTACGTTTGCTGACGTTGCCATTTACTACTGCAATCCCGCAAGCGCTTGAAGTGACCTCTGTGCTTGGTGGTGCCGTCGTTCAAGAACGCGATTTGGTGGAAGAGTCAGTGGATTCGTTCAAGGTGGTATCAAAAGTTGTACCAACAGAGGAGCAGTTAAAGGCCATGATTTTTGCGCAAAAAGTTGTCAAACATGTCAAGTCTAACGCAATAGTTGTGGCGAGAGATGGTCAAACTTTGGGTGTTGGCGCAGGACAGCCAAACCGTATTGACTCTGTTGTTTATTCTATTCAAAAAGCTGCCAATAAGTCAGATCTTAGCGATGCGGTATTGGCATCTGATGCCTTTTTCCCGATGAATGATTCGGTGCAATATGCTGCTGAACATGGTATTAAGGCAATTGTTGAACCAGGTGGATCAATCAAAGACCAAGATTCAATCGACAAAGCTAACGAGTTAGGGGTTGCGTTAGTCTTTAGTGGTACCCGTCACTTCAAACATTAAGCCTTCAAAACGCTCAAACGAGCGTTTTTTTATTGAAGTCATCTTGAAATTTCGGTATACTAATCATACGAACAAATATTCGCTTAGGAGTGACAATGAAATTTATTCATGCAGGGGATATACATTTGGGTAACCCATTTTCGGGGTTGGACGGGCAGTTGCCCGAAATGTTAAAAGAAACGGTTCATAAGGCAACTATCACTGCTTTCATAAAGTTAATTGATGCTGCAATTAGTGAATCAGTAGATTTTGTATTGTTTCCAGGCGATTTGTACAACGCTGCTGAAAATAGCGCCCAAATTCAAAGTATTGTGAACCAACAATTTAATCGGTTACTGGAGGCAAAAATACCGGTTTATTTGAGTTTTGGTAATCATGATTTTGAAGCAGATCGACGACAACATTTGCCTTGGCCAGTTAATGTTGTTGTTTTACCTCAGCAGGTTGTGACGCAATCGTTAACGATAAAAAGTGGTAAACGTGTCGCAATTACTGGATTTAGTTATCAGACTCAGCAACAAGCAACTCGTATTATTGATGATTTTCCTCAAAAGAATCGACAATTTGATTATCAAATTGGTATGTATCATGGGTCTGTTGGTACGGAGGGGTCATCTTATGCACCGTTTTCTGTTGGCGATTTACTATCTAAAAACTATGACTACTGGGCACTGGGCCATATTCATAAGCGACAAACACTGAATCAGCGGCCCTTTGTTGGTTATTCAGGAAATTTGCAGGGGTTGAATCTCACAGAAACTGGGCCAAAAGGTTACTATTTAGTTAGTGATGATACTGGTCGTTTGGTACCTACATTTGTTGCTGTGGCACCAGTTGTTTGGCATGAAGTGACTTTTGATCACGTTGCAGATGAACTGGATTTGATTCAGCGTGCCAAAACATTGTCTGATGATGAAGTTGGGTTTTGGACCATCGATATCTCTCAGACAAGTGACCCTGAATTTATTTCTCGTATTACACACGGCTTAACACTGGAAGGCTTGCGTGCCAATATGGCTTCAAACGTGTGGACTGTTCGTTTAAATCTGATTATGGATTATCAATCAGCACAAATTAACGACGTGATTGATCAGCAATTTTGGGAAAACTCATTGACGCAATTGATGTCTTCATTTGAAGTGAATGATTATTTACCAAATCAAGTGCCTTTTTTTGTGCGTGATTATTTTATGACATCAGCCGGTAAACATTTGTTGCGTCAACGGATGACGGAATTAATTAGCGAAAGGCGACACTTACATGAAGATTAAACAAGTTCATATTAGTGGTTTTGGTAAATGGTCTCAGGTGGCATTTGATTTTAACAGTCAATTGCAGATAATTGTTGGTCAGAATGAGTCCGGTAAATCAACCTTACGCGCATTTATTGTTGGTATTTTATTTGGTTTTCCAAGTAAAAAACAATCAAAAAATGTTTATGATCCCCAAGATGGCAGTCGATATGGTGGTGATTTGGTGGTTGAGACTGCTAATGGTGATTTTCGCATTGCACGCTTTGATCGAACACAAAGTACTTTGACAATTACCCGTCTTGCAGACCAACATGAAATCACAAATCCAGATGAATGGCTAAGCAATGAATTATTGCCTTTAACAAGGCAATCTTTTGATGATATTTTTAACTTTAGCGAGCAGGATTTGATACAAATGAAACAAATTTCTGCACCAGATTTACAAAAACTATTATTAAATCTCGGCGCAGTTGGCAGTACACAATGGTTTGAGACAGCAACTGAATTTGATAAGCAAGCAGATAAATTATTTGCGTCACGTGCCACAGGGAGAAGATCACTTAATCAAGCGGTCCATTCATACGAAGTTAGTGAGACCGAATTGGCAAAGCAATCAGAACAGTTGAAAATTTTTTTAGATGACCAACAGACTGTTTCAGAGTTGACACAATCAGTTGCCATGTTAGAAAAAGAATTAGATAAATCCCAAGAAAATATTAATCAGCTAACGCAATTGCAACGGCAATACCGACTGTTTTATGAAGCGCAACAAATTGAGAGAAAGCAGGTTCGTTCAGTCTCAGAGTCAGATTTACAGCACGCGGAGCAATTGCAAGTTGAAATTGATCTCTTGGCAAGCAACATTCGTCGTCAAGAGCAAGATCTGAGTGTACAACCCGAATCTGCAAGTGAAATTGAAGACAGTAATAAACGGTTGATGACTATAAAAATGATGGCCAGCCAACTAGTGAATGATCAGCGACAGCATGATGAATTATTGGCGCAACAAAAAGCAATTCAAGCACAGTTTGCAACCAATAAGGTGCCAAAATTACTGACAGCCGATGATGATCAACGTTTGTCAAACTACAAAGTCCGATTTATTGGAATGGTTAGTGGGGCAATTTTGTTAGCCATTGCAGTGTATTTGGTGGTAACACCCATTTGGCTATGGTTTATGGTCGCAATTGTAATTTTGAGTTTTATTATTAGATTTGTAGTGAAAAATAATAATGTGATTAGTGATATTAAAAAGCAGTATTATCCTTTAAATGAGACACAGATACGTGCTGTTCAGCCTAGTATTGAACATTACCTTAAGCTTGACAATTCTTTGACAGCCATTAATCAAAAAATTGAGTTGCAAACTGTTCACATTAATAAAGCACTACAATCCTTAGCCAGAGATCTAAATGTGGCGTTAGTATCACAGGCGATTCATGACTCAGTGGATCAACTGGCGCAAACGATTCAAAATCGTGATTTACTAAAGCAGAATGAAAATGTTCTCAGGCAACAACAGAAATCACAACTGGATAATATGATTGAAGCGTCAAGTATATCTTTAAATCAAAAAAAGCTTGATTTAAAAGTGATTTTTCAGAAATATGATGTTGAAAAAATGACTGATTTGCAAAATTTGGATATTGCTTATCACGAGCAAATGGTTAACGATCATCGGTATCAAGCAATGATTCAACAAATACCTGCTCAAGACCAAAAAAAATTGTCAGCGTTTGAGGATGCGCAAGCACTTTCAAAAAATCTGGAAAACGAGCATAATAATCTTGCCCAAATAAAGCAGCATTTTGCGGAAGAACAGGCAAAATTGGCGCGCATTCAGGCACAACAGATGCAACGCGTTAGTAATGATGATTTCATGGTAATGCAACAAAAGGTTGCAGACCAAAAAACTGAACTCATCACTCAATTTAGTGAATATTTGGCGCAAAAATTAGCAAATCGTTGGATTTACAGTGCTTTACACGCTGCTTCACAAAATCGTTTTCCTAAGATGATGAAATTTGCGACAGAGTACTTTAGTCAATTAACCGTAAGGCGTTACCAACACATTAATTTTGAAAAAGACGAAATTATTGTAACTACTGCGCGCCATGAGTCATTTAACGTGATGTTGTTATCTACTGGTACTCAGGAACAACTTTACGTTGCGATGCGTCTTGCATTGGCTCGCGTTATTGCTGATGTGATTAATTTTCCTATGGTAATTGATGATGGATTTGTCAACTTTGATCCACAGAGACGTGCTGTTATGCTTGATATGTTAGCCCAATTGTCAGACAAACAACAAATTATTTATTTGACAACTAGTGTAGAAACCAACGATTTTCCAAATATGATAAAATTGTAATAGATAAAGCTGTGAGGATAGAATATGACTAAATTATTAGCAAATTATCAGGATTCGGAGCATGTGGATAGTTTTGCGCTGATTAAAAGTGCGGATGTACGTTTGACAAAAAATGGGAAAACATACATTGGATTAGTGTTTTCTGATAGGTCTGGTGACTTACCAGGAAATTTATGGGACGCTACTGAGGAACAGATAACTCGCTTTGTCCCTGGAAAAATTGTTAAATTGCAGGGTGTACGAGGATCATATCACGATCAGCCACAAGTTCAGATTACAAACGTTCGTTTAACTGAATCCGGAGAGCCAGAAAATCCGTCTGATTTTATGGTGCATGCGCCAATTAAAGAAGCAGATATGAACGATGCCCTAAACGATTATATTCTTTTGATTGTTAATCCAACTTGGAATCGTTTAGTACGTCGCTTATTTACACAATATCATGATGCATTTTTACGCTATCCAGCTGCCAAATCAAATCATCATGCATTTGCTGGCGGTTTGGCATTTCACTCATTATCTATTGCAAAATTAGCTAAAGGTGTCGCAGGACAGTATCCACAATTAAATCAGGAGTTGTTGATTGCCGGTGCATTGTTACATGATTTAGGAAAAACGATTGAACTGTCTGGGCCAGTTGCGACACAATATACTTTGTCAGGAAATTTGATTGGTCATATTACGTTAATTGATGAACAAATTGTTTTGGCAGCACGAGAACTGAAGTTCGATTTACAAGATGAGGACTTGATATTACTACGGCATGTGGTGTTATCACATCATGGTATTTTAGAATATGGATCTCCAGTGAGACCAGTTGTCATGGAAGCTGAAGTGTTGCATCAATTGGATGAACTTGATGCGGGTATTCAGATGATGAGCGGAGTATTGGAAAAAACAGCTGATGGTTCCTTCTCAGATAGAGTCTTTGGTTTAGATAATCGTAAGTTTTACAAACCTGAAAACCGTGATGAAACAACTTTGTGACAGTAAACATAAAAAAAGCGATCCCGTTGGAATCGCTTTTTTTATGTTTACTTTGAAGAACTTGAAGAACTTGAAGAACTTGAAGAACTTGAAGAACTTGAAGAACTTGAAGAACTTGAAGAACTTGAAGAACTTGAAGAACTTGAAGAAATGCCGGCTGTGAGGTAACTGCTCAATGCATTTTTCAAATCAGTGTCTTTCACATTGACATCGTTTTTACGCAAAATTTTACCAATAATGGCTTGAATTTCTGTCGTGTTACTTGAATCACTAATGAAGTCACTGACAATTTTATTTGACAACTTACTACGAACTTTGCTCATTGCAGGCTTCGTAGTTGTTTTGTCTAATTGAATCACATAATAGCCACTAGAACTACCTGTCACAGGTTCTGTTGAATAGTCACCAACTTTTGATAATTTGAACGCAGCCGTTTGAACGGAAGAGTCAACTGTTGAGCTTGTTGAATCAAATGCTGGTAATTGACCATTTGATGAGGCATATGTGGTATCTGTTGAGTATTTTTTATAGACGGTTGCCCATTTGTCACCCTTTTTTAAGGCTGCAATGGCTTCTTTAGCAGAAGATTCATCTTTAGCGGTAATCATCGAAATGGTTGTATTTTGATGATAACTAGCATAAGCTTTTTTCAACTGCTTTTGGGTAACCTTATAGTTAGCTTTGATAGCGGCGTTCATAATTAAATTATTTTTCACATTTGTTTTAAATTGATCTTGTGTCAAATTATTTGATGCTAAAACTGTCTTAAATGATGAGCCGTACTGTGCTTTTTGAGTATCATAAGCGGTTTGAACATCGCTTTTTGAAACTTTTTTGCCATAGTTTGCAGCAAGCACTTTGTTGATTACCATATTGGCAAATTCTTGCTGACCAGCTGATGACTTTTTAAAGTCATTGTAGAATTCTTTTTGTGTGATTTTGCCAACATTAGTTGTAACCAATGTTTTGGATGAATTAAACCCTAGGAAGATAAGCCCGCCGACGAAAATGACAACGAGCAATCCCCAAATAAACTTTCTCATGAGTGATTATTTTCCTTTTCTAAATACAATACTGAATATTTTACCATAAAATGAACTATCGCGCTTTATATTTAGACAACTCATGGTCTATGTTTTGTTGACTTTTGGCGATGCGATCAAGATGTGGCTGATTTTTGAAATTCATTTTGTCAATATCGGTTTGAATTTCCTCACCAATAGTTTGAACATGCTTCAATTGCTCAGTTAAAATTGCTTGCTGTTGCTGGAGTTGTTTCAATAAAGCTGAAATCTCTTTGAAATCAGCTATTAACGACTTTAATTGACTAAACAGCTTCATATTGACCTCCGTGATTTGTTTCCGTGTTTCTAGAATTGGGCAGCAATGCTATCAGCAATTTTTTGATAGCGTTCAGGTGAAAATGCTGAACTATTGTCAATCGTTGGCGCTAGTTTGCTGTTGAGATTATCATCATCAAATCTTGGAATGATGTGCCAGTGAGAATGGCGGACGGTTTGGCCAGCAGAAACACCGTTATTAGACTGAATATTGATGCCCGTAATGTCAGGGTTGCTTGCTTTTACTGCGGCAGCAACAACTGGCAATTTTAGCAATACTTTTTTGGCAATGTCATCTGTGTAATCAAAAATATCAGCCACATCAGCTTTTGGCACAAGTAATGTATGACCGGGTGTCACTTGAGAAATGTCAAGAAAGGCTAAAACGTCTTCATCTTCATAAACTGTGTAACTTGGGATTTCACCTGCAATAATTTTATCAAAAATATCCATTTATCTTGCTCCATTTCAATTTACTGACTTTATTATATCAAATATTGACTGGTGCCTGTTATAATAGAAGCTATGGGACTTAAAATTAACAATCTGTCTGGTGGTTATGCCGGTAATAACGTTTTAAAAAATGTCACCTTTGATGTGCCTAATGGCAGCATTGTGGCATTAATTGGTTTGAATGGCGCTGGTAAATCGACGACAATCAACCATATTATTGGTGAACTTCAACCACAAATGGGCACAATTGAGTTGAATGGGATTAATTTGGTTCAAAATCCGACCGGTTTTAAATCACAAATTGCTTATATTCCGGAACAGCCTATCTTGTATGATGAATTGACATTAGGTGAACATTTACATTTAATGCTGGCTGCTCATAATATTGATGATGAGGTTGCTTGGCAACGTGCGGAAACGTTATTGAAACAATTCCGGTTAGATGATAAGCTACACTGGTTGCCAATCCATTTTTCAAAAGGGATGCGGCAGAAAGTCATGCTGATATCGGCCTTTATGCTAGATGCACCGCTAATTATTATTGATGAACCCTTTTTAGGATTAGACACGGTTGCACAAAAAGATGTCGTTAGATTGATTCATGAGCAAGCTAATAAAGGAAACAGTGTTTTGATGACGACTCATTTATTAGCTTCGGCCGCCGAATTTGTCGACCAATTTGTAGTATTGCATGATGGTAAGTCACGATTCATAGGGACACCACAAGCTTTGGCTGAGGAAAATCAGTTGCAGTTGGATCAGTTGGATGATTTTTTTGACCTTGTCCAGCGGGAGCTAGCCGATGAAAGTTGATAGTTTGTTTCAGGAACGATTACGGCGTGCGCAGAAAATAAATTTTAGATATCTACGTTTGCTGTTTAATGATCATTTTATTCTTTTTTTGATGATAGCCTTGGGTGCTGGTATATTGGGGTATCGTAATCTGCTGACAGCACATCAATCTGTGACCTATTGGCATTCAATTTGGTGGCAAGCAATCAGTATTTTATGGTTGTTAGTGGGTTTGCAATTTGGTAGTCTTGTCACTTATTTTAAACCTGCCGATCGGCTCTATTTATTTGCGAACGATCGTGATATCATTAAATCCTATTTGGCTTCGGCTATGCGTTTGAGTATATGCTATGCGTCTGTTTGGCAAATAATATTTATCGCTGTGATTGCGCCTATATTGTGGCGAATGGATGTTGATAATTGGTCGCGACTATTTTTTTTGATTATCTTTGTGATTAGTTACAAGATGTTGTTATTGATGTATGAGCGGGATAAACTTTTTTTGAAATCTCGTCGGTTGACAATCGCTATTTTTGAGCCGGATGCCATTGCTGAAAAAATCTTGTTCAGGTTTTTAGTACCCGGAACCTTGTTAGCGTTTATCATTGGTTTGTCAACAGATCAATCGAATGTCATGGTAATTATTTGGTTGTTGCTGGCAGGAATGGTGGTGCGATATTTTGCGGTAACTGAAGTCAAATCAGAATTATTCGCAATTGATTGGTTGCGGGCTACGGCCCAAGCCCAGATACAACAGCAGCGGACGTTGCACTTTTTTGCGTTATTTGCTGAAGTACCACATCAGCCAAAAACGATTAAACGACGCCGTTATTTGGATTTCTTGTTAAAGCGATTGATTAAAGGGCAGTCAAGCATGTTTCGGCTGTATTTGATACGATTAGCGAGAGATACTGAAATACTACCTTTAATTGTGCGATTATTATTGGTCGGCGTTGTGCTAATTATTGCACTAAAATCAGCGCCGTTGTGGTTGATTACGACTATTGCTGCTGCAATATTGTACTTAATGACATTTCAAATGTTACCACTGTATGATGATACGCATCAAAACCTGTGGACAAGGTTGATGCCCGTTTCAAAAACAGAAAGGTTAAAATCATTTGCTAGCGTGCAAATAATTGTTGCCGTACCAGTTATTTTGATTCTGGTTATGATTGTGATATTCATTCGACCATTGAAAGAAATGGCAGTGATTTTAGCGACTATGTTGCTAGTGGAATTTATCATGTTCAAATTTTATATTCCAAAAAATAGCCACAAAATAAAAAAATAATGGAGAAAAAATATGCATTTACGTGCAAAACCGTGGGCCAGCGATTGGCTAACTAATCACTCAGACATTGTGATTGATCAAGATAGAGCGACAGATCAAATTGGTCAATGGCAAAAATTGTTTGACCAAAATCAACCAATTCATGTGGAAATTGGTTCTGGAAAAGGTCAATTTATCTTAGGGATGGCTTTGGCACACCCAGAGATTAATTATATTGGTATGGAGATACAGGAGACTGCGATTGCAATTGCTGCTCGAAAGAGCTTTGATCAAGTCGGTAAATTACCAAATTTACGTTATATTTACGGTAACGGCAATGGTGTCGAAACTTACTTTGAAAAGTCAGAAATCGATAAAATTTATTTGAATTTTTCTGATCCATGGCCAAAAAAGCGACATGAGGCACGACGTTTGACGTATCGCTCATTTTTACAATCGTATGAAGCTGTTTTACCAGATCAGGGTGAGGTTGAATTCAAAACAGATAATCGTCATTTATTTGAGTATTCATTAGTTAGTTTTATGACCTATGGTATGCGTTGGTCTGCAGAAGATTACACACTTGATTTGCACGCTGACCCTGATAAAGTAATGGGAAATGTTGAAACCGAGTATGAACAAAAGTTCATGGCAAAGGGACAACCAATTTATAAAATAAAGGCTCACTTTTAGAGCACGGGCTTTTCCAACAACAAGCAACGTCTAATTTAGGCGTGTATGCTAGACTGTTATTCAATAATAAAAGCCTTTGTAAGCTAGTTATGAATTTAATTAAAGGGAATTTTTAAAATGTTAATGTTCATTCAAAAAAATCATAAAAGTGACAAATATTATACGTTAGCAACAGATGACGGTAACATATCATATGCAGTGCTTGGGCAATATCTTGGGCCACAACTACTGACTGAATTTGAACAAACGTTTGCTAATTATCTGGTCAATGAAACCGGTATAGTGATGTTTGATATCAAAGAAAACGATTTAGATGAAGTGAGTACTAATTTAGCTAAATACTCGCTTTAATTTAAGACATACTGAAATAGAAGTAATGTTTTTTAAAATGGACAAAAGAAAGTAGATTGAAGTATGAAAACACTTGTAACCGGTGGCAACGGTTTTGTTGCAGGGCATATTATCCAAAAGCTTTTGGCACAAGGGGATCATGTGATTGCCACTGTTAGATCTGATGAAAAAGGTCAGAGGCTTATGAAGGAGTTTGATTCAGATCACAGACTGTCTTATGTGTTATCAAGCTTGAATGACCCAGATGACGTAGTGCTGACAGATGCTTTGCGTACAATTGACGTGCTGTATCACGTTGCAAGTCCGCTTGGTGGCAGGAATGCCAATGATCCTAATTTGATTCGTCAGGCGACACGCAACAATACTACGCTGTCCGCACTGTGATTGACTTACATTTTTAATCGTTCGGGTAAACCAAAAGCATAGTAGGAAACCTAACATATTTTAAGCATTATATGATACTGTGATATATACTAAAAAAGTAATGTTACCAAGCATTGCCAGCCTAACAGGTTTTTTAACGTCCATTATCTTCCCTGTTAGGTTTTTCTATGTCTTCTTTGCAAATTTAAAACCAAATATTGACCTGTTGTATACAAAGACTTGCTAAAATGAAAGAGCAATGTGTTAGCAGACATTGTAGCCAACCAGCAGTATTATTCTATCGTCCTGTATCATAATCTGCACTGCTGGTTAAAAATGTCAATTTCTCCCTGAAAGAAGGCATGATAGGTTCGTTGTAAGTGATTACAACGAACCATTTTTTGTGCGATTTGAAAATTGTTAATCCTCATCTTAATATAATGAAAGTAATTTTTCCAAGTTGAAATCGTTTACAATTTAGGACATGTACGGTAGAATGAACTTGTAACATCAAATAAACCTCAAGGAGATCATTTTATGTCAGTTGAAGAAAAGTTTGATAATGCTAAGGACAAGGTTGCTGGTAAAGCAAAAGAAGTTGAAGGCAAGGTTACCGGTGACAAAGCTCGCGAAGCAGAAGGAAAAGCACAGAACCTCTTTGGTAAGGCTAAAGATAAGTTTGCTGATGCAGCAGATGCTGTTAAGGACAAAACTGAAGAGGCCGTTGACGCAGTAAAAGACGGTATTGATAATCTTAAAAAGAAATGATTCAAAAACGACTTATGGTCGTTTTTTTTTTTACTTTTAAAAATAAAATTTAACATGAAAATACGCCTATTTTAAAGCATAGACAAACCCCTGATAACAAAGTTAGCAGGGGTGATGTGACACTATTATCTAAGACCAACATTTAACGAAAATTAAGACTAATTTTGTGACTTTATTCACTGATGCTGGCTGTTTTGATTTAAATGTGATATCATAAAGATATGGCAAAAGAGAAAACAACTAAATCAGGAAATATTCCATTGCGTATTGATCCAGAGTTACATCAGGTTTTGGCTGAAAAAGCGAAACTAGAAGGTCGATCACTAAATAATTATTTGACGAAGATTTTAGAAGATGGTGTTAAACCTAAATCTTTTGAAGATCGGCAGTTCGTGGGACACGTGATTTCAGGGCATGACTTTGATTTGGACAATCGGTTGGTTAAAGTTTCAGGCATTTATTACCGTTATTTGATAGATAATGCTTCGGCGGCTAAATATGATGCAAATTACGTTATTTTAGAGGCTAATGGCAATATTTTGACCTTACGCGAATTAGTTGCTGAGCTTCACTAGTTGTTGCCAATGTTCATGTGAACAACGTTAAAATGGGGGTTGACGGTGCAGTGTGCTTTTTAACACAACGCACGACAGCCAAGAGAGTAGATAGGGAGAAACAAAATGTTATTTTTTAGAATCGTACCGCAAAACAATGCAGGATTAGTCGAAACATTGGGGAAATACAAGTCTCGTAAAGAAGCTGGTTTGCATTTTTACATTCCATTTTTGCAAACAATTCGCAATGTGAGCTTAGCAATGCGACCATTACGTTTGCCAGATTATTCGGTTATTACGGCTGATAATGCTGATATTAAGGCGAGTGTGACGTTGAACTACCACGTTACTAATGCGGTCAAATACATGTATGAAAACACTGATTCAGTTGAATCAATGGCACAATTGGTTCGAGGTCACCTGCGTGATATCATCGGTCGTATGGAATTAAACGAAGCGCTGGGGTCAACTACCAAAATCAATGTACAGCTGGCCGATGCAATCGGTGATTTAACTAATACTTACGGTATTAATGTTGATCGTATCAACATTGATGAACTACGGCCATCAGTTTCGATTCAAGAGGCTATGGATAAGCAACTGACTGCTGATCGTGAGCGTGTAGCTACAATTGCAAAAGCTGAAGGTGAGGCACGTTCAATAGAATTGACAACAAAAGCCAAGAACGATGCTTTGATGGCAACAGCGAAAGCTGAAGCTGATGCGACCAAAACGCGTGCTGAAGCCGAAAGATATCGAATTGATACAGTGCAAGCTGGTTTGGCTGGCGCCGATGACAAGTATTTCCAAAACCAATCAATCAATGCCTTTTCAACCTTGGCACAATCATCAGCTAACCTAGTCGTTGTTGATGGCAAAGAAATTGATTCTCTTGGTAAATTACCAGTTGCTGGCAAGTTATTAGGCAAAGGGCTAAAATGAAACACTTACTGATGCAACAAAAACTATTTTCACTTAAAGGTGAATTTTCAATCATGAATGAGCATGATCAGATTGAGTACACTGTGGCCGGTAGTTTTTGGCGAATCCCAAAGTATTTTGAAATTTATGACAAACAAAATCAAATCATTGCGCGGTTAACACATCGTGTTTGGCAGCTATTACCCAAATTTTCTCTTGAAATCAATGGTTTTCCTGAAAGCATAGAAATTGCGAAGCGCTTTAGTATTTTGAAGCCCAAATATGATATTGATGGATTGGGTATTACTGTGACGGGTAATTTTTGGGACATGAATTTTGCTATTGAAAAAGATGGATTTGAAATTGGACGAGTTGATCAACGGTGGTTGGCCATGTCGAGCACATATGACATCAGTATTGAAGATGAACAGTATGAAACACTTGTGATTGCTTTGGTTGTTGCAATTGATTATGTGAAAGCGCAAGAGCGGAGGAGCTCCGCCAGCAGCTAGTAAAACTAACTAATTAAAATCGTGGTAACACGTTTTTAATTTTGAAATCTATTTCGTTAAATTTCTAAATAGATGATATAATAGGTTAAAACAATATTAGGAGCTGATATGGCATTACAGGAAACGATGAAAGCTTTATCTAATCCAGTTCGGCGAGAAATCTTAATGATGCTTAAAACTGGTGCCAAGCCAGCAGGTGATATAGCACAACATTTTGAATTGAGTCAGGCAACAATTTCAGCACATTTATCTTTGCTGAAACATGCGGACTTGATTCGGGAACAAAAGTACAAAAATTATATTTATTATGAATTGAATTTATCGGTATTTGAAGAAGCCACACTTTGGCTGAAAGGATTTACAAATGAAAAATAGCAGGGTATTGCTGCCAAATTTAATTAGTTTATTGCCCATTGTCTATGGTGGCTTGCTATGGCAATATTTACCGCAACAATTACCAATCCATTTTGGCATCGATGGACAGCCAGATCAGTATGCGCCAAAGCTAATTGCTGTTATTGGATTACCGGTGCTAATAATTACTGTGAATTACGTTATTATTAGGTCAATGAAGAATAAAGGTATTGATAATCAAAAGGTATTCACTGTCCTTATCTGGAGTTTGCCGTTACTTTTAAACGTCGTTCAAATTGTGACTTTTATGCACGCGCTAAATTATCACATCAATATAGGTTCTGTCATTTTACCAGTAATTGGTCTTTTGTTTATTGTTTTGGGTAATTACTTGCCTAAAACGACGCCAAATTACATGGTCGGAATTCGTTTGCCAGAAACGTTACATAATAGTGAAAACTGGCAGAAAACGAACCGATTAGGCGGGTTTACAATGGTGTTTGCTGGTTTTATACTTCTTATCACGGGGATAATTGGCAATATGATTGCTGTAATTGGGTTGATTGTGGCAATGGTGATAACTATCTTAGTGCCAGCTGTTTATGCTAGTTGGTTGGCTCATCGTTAATAAGATTGATAGTTGGAGAGAAGATGTTCATTCATGATATAATGTAGGGCATGAATGATTATAATCAAAAAAACATATTAGTGGTGGTCTCAGGTAGCGTGGCTGCCTATAAATCAGCTGTTTTAGTTCGCGAGTTGATTAAGTTTGGTGCACATGTGCGTGTAGCAATGACCAACTCTGCACAAGAGTTTATCACCGCTAAAACGCTAGCTGTTTTGTCACAAAATGTCGTTTTAACAAATTTGTTTGCTCAACAAGATGCAACAGTATTGCACATTGAATGGGCACAATGGGCGGATCAGATTTTTGTTGTGCCCGCGACGGCAAATTTGATTGGCAAAATTGCTAATGGCATTGCTGATGATGCTGTTACCGCTACGATTATGGCGTCTCATGCCGATAAAATCATTGCACCAGCTATGAACGATGTGATGTTAAATAATCCCGCTGTTCAGCGCAATATACAAGTGCTTGAACAAGATGGTTGGCTGGTTATTTCACCAGAGATCGGTTTCCTAGCAGAAGGCTATGAAGCGAAGGGACGATTGCCAGAACCTATTGAAATACTCTCACAAACAGCGATTCGATTACGAGCTCGCGAGGCAAAATTGCTAAATAAAAAGGTCATTATTACGGCCGGTGGCACCAAAGAATCAATTGACCCTGTGCGCTATATTACTAATCGATCCAGTGGTAAAATGGGCTTTGCTTTGGCGCAAGCGGCGGTTGAATCTGGGGCAAAAGTCACTTTAATTTCAACTCAAAAAGCCCCACAAATATATGGCGTGGACGTAGTTTATGTCAACTCAGCTGCAGAAATGTATCAACAAGTGCAATCCTCGTTTGTAACCGCCGATATTTTCATTAGTGCAGCCGCGGTTTCTGATTATCGACCTGTTAATGAAGCGAGCCAAAAAATCAAAAAAGAGGGATCAGAGGGGCTGAATTTATCGTTAGTTCAAAATGTTGATATTTTGTCAGAAATTGGTCATTCAAAATCAAGTAATCAATTCGTAGTAGGTTTTGCTGCGGAAACGAATAATTTGATGGCCTATGCGCAAAAAAAATTAAAGACCAAACAAGCAGATATGCTCATTGCAAATGATGTGAGTCGTAGTGATGTTGGATTTAATTCAGATGACAACGCCGTTACAATATTGGTCCCAAACCAAAAACCTGAAACGACAATGCTATTACCAAAAATTGAAATTGCCCGTTTAATCATGAATCGGATCGGACAAACATTCGCATAATAACGCTGGGTGTGCTAAAATAAACTGTTAAATAACGTTTTATGGAGGTCAATATGGTAGAAGAAGTTGCAGAAAATACTTCTGGTTTTAATATTGGGGATGTCTTACTGGCACCAGCTTATGGGAATTTGGAAAAACCATTTACCGGTCAAGTTGAAAAGATTTATGATAACGCATTATTAGTTGAAATCACTGAAAATGATCCTGTTGATCAACCAACTGTTAACGAGATGAACCACCGCGCTGTTGTGCGCATGGATGAAGTCGAAGTAATTAAACACGCACCAGCACCAGAAAAGAAAGCTGAAGAAGAGGCTTAAAGCGCTGCCGTGACGAGTGTCTTGTGTTTTTGCTAGCTTATCAAACATTAGGCAATTGTGATTGAATTTCCATTTCTTGTATATGACTAGAAATGGTTTTTTAATTTTTCGGCGAAATAATGCTGTGAATACGGTATAATATAAGTACTATACAATGCGCATGTGCGGCCTATCTTGTTGAAAAATTATTAATTCAAGAACAAATATGTGTCATTATGTGCCTATAAGCATGATTGTAGGCAACAAATTATTAATAAATAAGGATAATATGATGTCAAATAATCAACCTGTCATTGCGGCTTTAGCTGCAGTTTTAACTGATCTTTCAATCGATCAAATTATAGAAAAACTTGAAGCACCAAAGTCATCGGAACTTGGCGATGTCGCTTTCCCAACGTTTACTTTAGCTAAGTCATTACACAAGGCACCACAGCAGATCGCCAGTGATATTGTTGCTAAGATTGATCAAAATGGATTTGAAAAAGTTGTTGCCACTGGACCATATGTCAATTTCTTTTTGGATAAATATGCAACCTCAAATCAGACAATCAAGACCATTATTGATTTGAAGGGCGCCTATGGTGACAATGCAAATGGTAATGGTGCTAATGTTACTATTGATATGTCGAGCCCCAATATTGCAAAACCTATGTCAATGGGACATCTAAGGTCTACTGTAATCGGTAATGCGTTGGCTAATATCACTAAAAAAAATGGTTTTAATCCAGTAAAAATTAATCATCTCGGGGACTGGGGAACACAGTTTGGTAAATTAATTTATGCTTACAAAACATGGGGATCAGAAGCTGAAGTTAAAGCAGATCCTATCGCTACGCTCTTACGTTATTATGTTGAATTTCATGAAAAGGCAAAAGAAGATGATAGCTTAAATGATCAAGGACGTGCTTGGTTTAAAAAATTAGAAGATGGTGATGAGGAGGCACATCAATTATGGCAATGGTTCAGAGCTGAATCATTGAAAGAATTTACACAAATTTACGACCGTTTGGATATCGAATTTGACTCATTTAACGGGGAAGCCTTTTATAACGACAAGATGGATAAAGTGGTGGATATCTTGACTGAAAAAGATATCTTGGTCAAATCTCAAGGTGCCCAAATTGTTGATTTATCAGCCATTAATCCTAATATGACCCCTGCTATGATTAAGCGGTCCGACGGGGCAACGTTGTATATGACTCGAGATTTAGCTGCAGCCATTTATCGTAAAGAGACTTATGACTTTGCCAAGTCACTTTATGTTGTCGGTGGCGAGCAACGTGAGCACTTCGTCCAAATGAAAGCTGTTTTGTCGTTAATGGGATTCGATTGGGCCGATGACGTGGAACACATCGCCTTTGGATTAATTACTTTTAATGGTAAAAAAATGTCAACTCGTAAGGGAGATGTTGTTTTACTGAAAGATGTTTTAGATGATGCGCATGAACTCGCTTTGAAGCAAATTGAGGAAAAAAATCCTGAATTGCAAAATAAACCACTTGTTGCGGAACAGGTTGGTGCTGGCGCGGTTGTTTTCCATGATTTAATGAATGACCGTACAAACAATTTTGATTTTAACTTAGAAGAAGTTGTTCGGTTTGAAGGTGATACTGGCCCATATGTTCAATACACGAATGCGCGTGCAAAATCTATTTTGCGTAAAGCAAATACTGAGATTGACCCAAACACTTTAAATCTTAATGATGATAGCACTTGGGATATCGTGACGACGTTAAACAATTTTCCACAAACAGTTGAACGGGCGTGGCAGCAACGTGAAGCAAGTGTCATTGCTAAATACGCCTTAACATTATCCAGAGCGTTTAACAAATACTATGCTAACTCTAAAATTTTGACAGCAGATGATCAACTCAATGCACGTTTAGCGCTGGTTCAAGCTGTTTCAATTGTTTTGACAGAAAGTTTACGTTTGCTTGGTGTTAAAGCACCTGAAGAAATGTAAGTAGTTGATTGACACGAGTCTTTAAGGGAGAAATCTATGATTTCAAAACAAAAACGTCAAGAGATGATTCTTGATATTATTCAGCATCAAACGATTGCAAATCAAGAAGATTTACTGGCGCAATTAAATGGCCGTGGTGTTGAAACAACACAAACCACTATTTCAAGGGACATTCGTGCTTTAAATATTGTTCGTCAAAAAGATTCCGTAGGTCAATTGCGTTACCAGCAATTGCAGGAGCCAACAGCCGAGAAACCTGAAAAGGGTTCTACAACAGCGGTCGATGAAGCAATCAAAGAATACGCGTATTTTGCCAAGAATGTTGAATTTATGACAATTATTAAGACAACAGATGGTAGTGGTAATGCCGTTGCTGGCATTATTGACGATGCAAATCTGCCTGAAGTAGTGGCAACATTAGCGGGATTTAATACAATCTATGTGACGAGTACGACTGCCCAGTCCGCTGAACAATTGGCCAATCATTGGGCAGCGTTGATAGGGTGATGCATGACCTGGTTAAAATCTACAATTAAAAAAATTTGGGATAAACTTGGCCCAATCTGGCATCGTTGGCAATTCGGACGGCTTTTGATTGTGCTATTCATGACCCTCTTTCTTGCAACAAGTGTATATTTGGTTGTTCTGGCCAAAACGGCAAACGTTGAAAATTTAGAGGCGACATTATCAGCAACCACTGAGATATATGATGATGAGGGTAAAAAAGCCGGTGAATTGTACTCACAAAAGGGAACTTATGTCAAGTACGATCAAATTTCGCAAAACATGCGTGATGCAGTGTTATCAATTGAGGATCGTAATTTTTATCACGAACATGGTTTTTCGGTTAAAGGTATTGCTCGTGCAGCACTGATGTACGTTCGTAACAAAGTGACTGGCTCTAATGCAATTTCTGGTGGTGGTTCAACTTTAACCCAACAGTTGGTTAAAAATGCTTATTTGACTCAGGAACAGACATTTACCCGTAAAGCCAAAGAAATATTTTTGTCAATGCAAGTTGAACAAGATTATTCTAAGAACAAAATTTTCACCATGTATTTAAACAATGCGTGGTTCGGTAACGGGGTATGGGGTATCGAAGATGCCGCTCAGAAATATTTCGGTGTCCATGCTAGTCAATTGACGACAGCGCAGGCAGCCACATTAGCTGGCATGTTAACAAGTCCAGCTCAATTCAATCCAATTGATCATCCAAAAGCGTCAGATGCACGGCGAAACGTTGTATTGGCCACAATGGTAGAAAATAAAAAGTTAACAAAGGCTCAGGCAAGTGCCGCCCAGTCCACAACGACGGTTTTGCATGATACCTATAACGCTTCAGGTGAGTATAAATATCCATGGTTCTTTGATTCAGTTATTAGTGAGGCTATCAAGACATACGGCTTAACAGAGAGCGATGTGATGAATCGCGGTTACAAAATTTATACCACGCTCAATCAAGAAGACCAAACTAATTTACAAAATGATTTTGACAATGATGCTATGTTTAATTATGTGGACAATGCACAAGCTGCATCGATTGTCCTAAACGCAAAAAGTGGTGGTGTTCGAGCCATTGTTGGTGGTCGTGAAGAGACACATACTTTCCGTGGCTATAATCGTGCTAATCAAGCCCTCTTATCACCTGGCTCTACAATTAAACCTATTGTTGTTTATGCACCAGCTTTGCAACGTGGCTATTCGATTGATTCTGAATTGCCAAACAAGGTCATGTCATTTGGTGTAAATGGTAATTTTACCCCAAACAATGCCGGTAACGTCGAAACAGCTGATGTGCCAATGTATTCGGCACTTGAGCATTCTTACAATATTCCCGCAGTTTATTTATTAAATAAGATGGGCGTTTCGGTCGGATATAACAGTGCTATCAAATTTGGCTTACCATTGACTTCAAGTGATAAAACATTGTCATTAGCATTAGGTGGTTTGTCAAGTGGTGTTTCACCACAACAAATGGCTCAGGCTTATACCGCGTTTGCTAACGATGGTGTCATGAGCCAGGCACACTATATTACAAAAATTGTTGATGCCACAGGTAAAGTCATTGTCAATACACCTAAGGCAAAGCAAACACGAGTAATTAGTAGCACGGTTGCTGATAATATGACTAGAATGATGTTGGGCACCTATACGAACGGTACAGGTGTTGGGTCGGCACCGAGTGGCTATACGATTGCCGGTAAAACAGGAACTACTGAAAATTCACTTGATCAAAATAATGCCAATTCGTCAAAAGATTCTTGGGCGATGGCTTATACCAAAGACATTGTTGAAGCAACTTGGATGGGACTAGAAGGAAAGAATGCCCAATCAAATTCTTTGCCACTTGGATTAACATCAACAATGGGACCATTAGTCAAAACATCCCTTGAACAGATATTACCCAATACTAGTCAGTCAACATTCACAGTAACTAATCCAAATGCCACTACAAGCAGTAGTAATAGTTCTTCATCTAGCGATATTTGGGGTACTATTCAGAAAGATTTCAATACTGGCGTGAAAAAGGCAGTTGATGGTGCTGGCAAACTATGGGATACTGTAACAGGACTCTTCGGACAGTAAATACAAATTTAAAAGGATAGAAAAAATGACTGTAAATATTTATGATAATGCCAATGAGATGGCTAAAGTACTAACTGAAACGCAACAATACATTGCTTGGCAAAATGCTTTCAGTGATGTACAAGAAGATGCAACATCTAAAGAATTGTTTGGTGAATTTCAACAGATTCAACATGCAGTTCAGCAAATGATGCAAACGCAGCAACAACCTGATCCGGCAAAAGAAAAAGAATGGGATGCTGTTGCAGCTAAGGTCCAAAATGATGACAAAATCAAGGCGCTAATGGCCGCTGAACAAGCACTTAACACACTTTTAACAGAAATTAATGATATTGTTACCAAGCCAGTTGCTGAGGCGTATGCTAAGCTAAATTAAGCAAAATATTATCACCGGCAGTGACCTGCTGGTGTATTTTGTATAGGGGACAACAAAATGATGAAGTTTATTAAAGAGTGGGTTTTTCCAATAGGGTTTGCTGTTTTATTTGTGGTGTTGATTCGAACGTTTTTGTTTACTGGTGTTAGCGTGAGTGGACCTTCGATGCAACCCAATTTGCAGGATAAAGAATTTGTTTTTTTGAATAAAATTGCATCCTATAAGCGTGGTGATGTGGTTGTGTTTGATGCCCGTCAAGAAGACCCAAGAATTGCAGATGGTGAGAAAGATTATGTTAAGCGTATTATTGGCGTACCTGGGGACACCGTAGCATATCGAAATGGCAATCTATATGTCAATGGCAAACAGGTAAACCAAGACTTCATCAGTGCAAGTGAACGCAAGGAAGGAACAGAAATGTCTTTTGGTACTACTTGGTCGCTTAAAACCTTATCGAGTGGCAATAATTGGCAAGCCAAAGACCGTAATCATACAACCGTTCCTAAGGGAGAATACTTTGTGATGGGGGATCACCGCTCTGTGTCAAATGATGGTCGTTATTTTGGTTTTGTGGACAAAAAGCATATTACTGGAAAAGTGGTTGTACCATTCTGGAATAGCAATAAAGTAGCCAAAGCAAATGTTAATCAAGGCAATACAAATTTCTTTGTAAAGTAGTTTGCACTACGAGTAGAAAGATGATACTATAATAACAACAAATGAAACCTTTAACCAGGTCCAGAGAGGCCTGCAAGGATGATAGATACGATTGGTGAAGTGTAGGCTTTTACCCAAATTTTCTAGAACCAAGCAGGTGACTAACTTGCTTGGTTTTTTGTATAAAGAGGGAAAATATGCGTAATTTTTTGAATATAAATACACTAAGTGAAAAAAATGTGTTTCAATTAGTTAAACGAGCGATTGCGTTGAAGTCTGGGGACACACCCAAACACTTGCCAATAACGGCTGTGAATTTATTTTTTGAAAATTCAACACGAACGTATAGTAGCTTTCAAATGGCTGAGAATCGTCTTAATTGGCAAAAAATCATTATTAATCCTCAGACAAGCTCAATGACTAAAGGTGAAAGTTTAATTGATACATTGAAAACTTTAAAGGCAATTGGTGTTGATGTTGCAGTCATCAGGCATTCTCAGAATGCTTGGTATAAAAATCTATTGACAGTCACTGGTCATGATTTGCCACAACTAGTTAATGCTGGTGACGGTAGCGGGCAGCATCCTTCCCAAAGCTTATTGGATTTAGTCACAATTTATGAGGAATTTAGTCGATTTAAAGGGTTGAAAATTCGAATTGTTGGCGATTTAGCCCACTCACGTGTTGCACGTTCAAATGCTGAAATTTTGAATAATTTAGGGGCAACATTAACTTTCAGTGGACCAGATAGTTGGCGCCCCGATGATTTTACGACATTTGGCACTTATACAGATATTGATGATAATTGGTCGAATCAAGATGTGGTGATGTTCTTACGTGTACAGCACGAAAGAATTACGCAGACAGAAAATCAATCATTTTCCAGTAGACAATATCACGAGCAGTTTGGGTTGACACAAGATAGATATGAACGATTAAAAAGCACGGCAATTATCATGCATCCAGCACCAGTTAATCGTGATGTAGAAATTGCTGATGAACTAGTAGAAGCACCACAATCTAGAATTTTTGAACAGATGACAAATGGTGTGTTTGCCAGAATGGCTATTTTAGAATATGTAACGGAGAATGATTAATGACAGTTATCAAAAATGCTAAAGTTTTGCTAAATGATGAACTAGTACAACGCGATGTCCAGTTTAAAGATGGCAAAATCGTTGCCATCTCAAAAGTTATCGATGAGACCAACGATCAGTATTTTGACGCGAAACAAGCGTTTTTATCCGCAGGATTAATTGATGTTCATGTCCATTTTCGGGAACCAGGGTTTGAGTATAAGGAAACCATTGCAACTGGTTCTAAGGCTGCTGCGCGTGGTGGCTTTACGACAGTCATTGCGATGCCTAATCTTAATCCAGTGCCAGATAATCCGAAACTATTGGTGGATCAAATTCAACGAAATACCGACAACGGTTTGATTCATATTGCGCAGTATGGCGCTATTTCTGCTAATTTGACGGCAACTAAAATTTCTGATATTAAAGGGATGGCTGAGGCGGGTGCAACCGCGTTTACTAATGATGGCAAAGGTGTTCAGACAGCTGACACCATGTTGCAAGCGATGCAAGCAGCAGCATCAGTCAATAAACCGTTAGCAGCTCATCTTGAAGATGATAGTTTATTACACGGTGGCGTTATGAATGCTGGTGCAACGGCACAAAAATTAGAACTGCCAGGCATTACAGGATTGGCTGAAAGTACACAATTAGCGCGTGATTTGGTTCTGGCAAAAGCAACGGGTGTACATTATCATGTTGCCCATATCTCGACGAAAGAATCAGTGGCCTTGGTTCGTATGGCAAAATCAGCAGGAGTTAACGTGACAGCTGAAGTATCGCCACACCATCTGTTGTTAGCAGATGACGATATTAAAAGTGACAATGCTTTGTTTAAAATGAATCCGCCACTGCGTTCTCAAGCAGATAGAGAGGCCCTAATCTCTGGATTACTGGATGGTACCATTGATATGGTTGCTACTGATCATGCGCCACACGGGAGCGAGGAAAAATCAAAACCATTCCGTGAATCACCTTTTGGAATTACTGGGATTGAAACAAGTTTTCAATTGCTCTACACACATCTTGTTAAAAGTGGTGTGATGACTTTAGCTACACTAATGAAACGCATGGTTGCTTCACCAGCAGAAGCTTTTCAACTGAAAGCACCAACTAATATTGCAGTTGGCGAAGCAGCGGACTTGGCCCTATTTGATTTAGAGCATGAAAGTGACATTACTGTTGATGACTTTGAATCGTTAGGTAAAAATTCGCCTTTTGTTGGTTGGCGAGTATTTGGTAAAACATTGGCAACTTGGGTTGATGGTGAAATAGTTTACGAGGATCAAACAAAATGAAAAAAAGATATTTGGTTTTAGAGAATGGTTCAATTTATGAAGGTGAAGCTTTTGGTGCGGATGTTGACGTGATGGCTGAGTTAGTGTTCAACACAGGTATGTCTGGTTATCAGGAATCAATTACTGACTTATCATACCGCGGCGAAATGATTGTTTTCACTTATCCTTTGATTGGTAACTATGGTGTTAATCGTGATGATTTCGAAAGCCTGCGTCCAGCTGCCTCAGCAATTGTTGTGCATGAAATTGCTCGGCGACCAAGTAATTGGCGTCAAATGATGAGTTTACCGGAATGGGCAGAAAAAAGTGGTATGCCAGGCATTAGCGGGGTTGACACCCGAGCTTTAACCAAAGAGTTACGTGATTTTGGTGTCATGAAGGCTGCGCTAGCAGATGAAGTCAATGAAGAAACATTAAGTGCTCTGAAAAATTTTCAATCGTCAAAAACCATGGTCGCTGATGCCACTACAAAAACGCAATACCAAAATCCAACTGATGGTGTATCAATTGCACTAATTGATTTTGGTTTAAAAAATTCAATTTTACGTTCTTTGGCTAAGCGTGGTGCCAATGTGATGGTTTTTCCAGCTGATGTAGCCGCTGAAACAGTTTTGGCAGCTAATCCGGATGGTATTTTGTTGTCAAATGGACCAGGGGATCCGCAAGATGCTGCCTATGCTATTCCAACGATTCAAGCACTTGAAGAAAAGGTACCGCTGATGGGGATTTGCTTAGGGCATCAGTTGTTTGCCCTTGCAAACGGTGCAGAGACCTATAAATTAAAATTTGGTCATCGTGGCTTTAACCACGCTGTCCGTCATCTATCAAAAGAACGTTTGGACTTTACTTCTCAAAATCACGGTTATGCGGTTGATCGTGATAGCCTAGCTAACACTGATTTAGTGGTGACTCATGAAGAAATCAACGACCACACGGTTGAGGGGTTGCGTTTGAAAAATCATCACGCTTTCTCGGTTCAGTTTCATCCAGATGCTGCACCAGGTCCACACGATGCAGAATACTTGTTTGACGATTTTCTAACAATGATTGCAGATGCAAAAAAGGAGACAACTCAAAATGCCTAAACGTAACGACATCAAAAAAGTGTTGGTAATTGGTTCAGGTCCCATTGTGATTGGGCAAGCAGCTGAATTTGACTATTCGGGTACACAAGCTGCTTTGAGTTTAAAAGAAGAGGGTTATGACGTTATTCTGGTTAATTCTAATCCAGCAACAATCATGACTGACTCAGAAATCGCCGATAAAGTTTATATTGAACCGCTGGCACTTGATTTTATCGAACGTATTTTGCGTAAAGAACGACCAGACGCAATTTTACCAACATTAGGCGGTCAAACTGGCCTAAATATGGCTAAAGACTTGTCTGAAGCGGGCATTTTAGATGACTTAAATATTGAACTATTAGGCACTAAACTTTCGGCTATTGAAGAAGCTGAAGATCGTGAAGAATTTAAGGATTTAATGGAACGTCTACATGAACCAATTCCAGAATCAACAATTGCCACGACGGTTGAAGAAGCTATGGCATTTGCTGACGAACATGGCTACCCTGTCATTGTACGTCCCGCGTACACTTTAGGTGGTACTGGTGGCGGAATTGCAGAAAGTCATTCGGAATTGCTAGCGATTGCGGCCAATGGTTTGGAGTTATCCCCAGTTACACAGGTTTTGATTGAGCGCTCAATTGCTGGGTACAAGGAAATTGAATTTGAAGTGATGCGTGATGCAAATGACAATGCGTTGGTAGTGGCTTCAATGGAAAATTTTGATCCAGTCGGTATTCATACGGGCGATTCAATTGTGACGGCGCCAGTTCAAACTTTATCAGACCGTGAAGTTCAAATGATGCGTGACGCAGCTTTGAAAATTATTCGTGCTCTAAAAATTGAGGGTGGCGTTAATATTCAGATGGCGTTAGATCCGAAATCTTACAAATATTACATTATTGAAGTTAACCCACGTGTTTCAAGATCATCAGCTTTGGCTTCCAAAGCAACCGGTTATCCTATTGCTAAGATGGCTGCCAAAATTGCAGTTGGTTTGACACTAGATGAAATTATCAATCCGGTGACTGGTACAACGAAAGCAGAATTTGAACCAGCACTAGATTATGTCGTTGTGAAAATTCCGCGTTGGCCTTTTGATAAATTTAGTTCAGCTGATCGTCGACTTGGCACTCAAATGAAGGCGACAGGAGAAGTTATGGCTATTGGTCGTAACATGGAAGAAGCTTTGTTAAAGGCTGTCCGTTCTTTGGAAATTGGTGCTGTTGGACTTGATGATGTGACCTTTGATAATTTGTCAGATGAAGCGTTGATGCAAGCGCTCATGCCAGCGCGAGATGATCGTTTATTTATGATTGCTGAACTATTACGTCGTGGTATTTCACTCGAATCTATCCATGATAAAACCTTGATTGATGAATTTTTCTTAGATAAAGTATTGCATATTATTGAAATTGAGCAAGAATTAGCAGAGCATGTCAATGATGTTGATTACTTGCATTATGCTAAAAAGAATGGTTTTGCTGATGCCACGATTGCAAAAATTTGGCACCAGTCAATGTCAGAAATACGACAACTTCGCCATTCAAATCACTTGTTACCTGTGTATAAAATGGTTGACACCGTAGCGGCTGAATTCGAATCGAAAACACCATATTACTATGCTACCTATGAAAAAGAGAATGAATCGGTTGTTTCTGATAAAAAAAGTGTGATTGTTTTAGGGTCAGGTCCCATTAGAATTGGTCAAGGTGTGGAATTTGATTACGCAACTGTACATGCGGTGAAAGCAATTCAGCGCGCAGGATATGAAGCGATTATTATGAATTCTAATCCTGAAACGGTTTCTACGGATTTTTCTGTGTCTGATAAATTGTATTTTGAACCTTTAACATTAGAAGATGTTTTGAATGTGATAGATTTAGAACAGCCTATTGGTGTCGTCGTGCAATTTGGTGGGCAAACTGCTATTAATTTGGCGCAACCGCTCACTGATAATGGTGTTCAGATTTTGGGAACAACGGTTGAAGATTTAAATCGTGCTGAAGATCGTGAAGCATTTGATCAAGTGATTAAACAACTCGCATTACCACAACCAGTGGGGAAAACAGCTACAACTGTTGCTGATGCTTTGAGTGCAGCTCAAGAAATTGGTTTTCCAGTCCTCATCCGACCATCTTATGTTTTGGGTGGACGAGCAATGGAAATTGTGTCATCTGACGAAGAACTAAAAGACTATATGCAGCGTGCGGTCAAAGTTTCTAATGATCACCCAGTATTGATTGACTCATACCTCGTTGGTCAGGAAGCCGAAGTGGATGTCCTATCAGATGGTGAAACTGCTGTAATTCCTGGTATTATGGAGCATATTGAACGTGCTGGTGTACATTCTGGTGATTCAATGTCAGTATATCCGCCACAATATTTGTCACAAAAAGTGCAACATGAAATGGTTAACGCGGCCATTAACTTAGCTAAATCATTGAACACAGTTGGCTTAATGAATGTGCAATTTGTTATCCATGAAAATACAGCCTACGTGATTGAAGTTAACCCTCGTGCCTCGCGTACAGTGCCATTTATTTCAAAAGTGACCCATCTGCCATTGGCACAATTAGCTACTCGTGTGATGTTAGGTGAAAAATTGGCTGATATGGGATTTGAAACAGGTCTTGTGCCAGCCGATGACATGGTTCATGTCAAAGCACCCATCTTTTCATTTACTAAATTGCCAGATGTTGATTCATTGCTTGGACCTGAAATGAAGTCAACTGGGGAAGTCATGGGTTCAGATACAACTTTACCAAAAGCGTTGTATAAAGCCTTTGTTGCTTCAAATATTAAGGTACCGCAGTATGGTAACGTGCTTTTCACAGTCGCAGATGCTGACAAGGAAGAAGCGCTGACCCTAGCTCAACGATTTAACGATCTCGGATTTGCAATCTTTGCTACCGCCGGTACAGGTAGTTACCTCGCAGCTAATGCGTTACCAGTCGAAATCTTAGATAAAATTTCAGAATCTGATAACAATTCAGTTGTTGCATTGCGTGAACAAAAATTGCAAATTGTCATCAATACCACCCAAGCTGATGAACGTGCAGAGAGTGATGGGCGATTAATTCGAAATGCAGCCATCGAAAATGCCGTGCCATTGTTTACGGCACTGGACACAGTTAAAGCGTTTTTGGAAGTCCTAGAGTCACGTAGCTTTACAGTTAAAGAAATGCAATAATAATAAAGAACTAATAAAAACAGCCTGAGAGCTGTTATTAGGAGAAAAAATGAACAATCGTTTAGCAGTCAATTTGCCTGGTTTAAGTCTTAAAAATCCTATTATGCCATCATCTGGTTCAGTGTATTATGGACTTGACGATGTCTACGAAGTCGAGCGTTTGGGCGCTTTAGTTACTAAAACAACCACTCTGGATGAACGAGCAGGCAATCCTCAACCTTGGATTATCAACACGCCCGCTGGTATTTTGAACTCAGTTGGTTTGGCAAATCCCGGTGTTAACAAAGTGATTAAAGAATTTTTACCAAAAATAGCGGAAAAATATAGCAATTTACCGGTAATGTCTTCAATTGCCGGTGAAACAGTGCAAGATTATGTTAGGTTAACAAAATATTTTGATAACATTGACACTGTATCTGCAATTGAAGCGAACTTATCTTGTCCAAACGTTGATCGTGGTGGTATAGAATTTGGTGTGAGTGCTGAATCTGCTGCTGAAGTGATTGCTGCCATGCGACAAGTTACTAAGAAACCAATTTATGCCAAAATGTCGCCTAATGTCACTGATATTAAGCCGATTGTGAAGGCAGTTGAACTAGCGGGTGCAGATGGTTTGGTCTTGATCAATACATTAGTCGGGATGAGTCTTGATTTGGCTAAACGTGAGCCGAGTTTAGCGAGAGGAATTGGTGGCTTATCAGGTACAGCTATTCATCCGATTGCTGTACGATTTGTTTATGAAGCAGCGCAAACTGTTGATATTCCAATTATTGGGGTAGGTGGTGTTACGCAAGTTGAAGATGCTTTGGAACTTTTGATGGCAGGCGCATCAGCCGTTCAAGTGGGATCTGCAATCGCAACCAATCCAACTGTTATGACAGATATCATTGCAGCACTACCAAAGGCACTTGATAAATATGGATTTGCGGACGTGACAGAAGTAACGCGAACGTTCAAGAAAAGTTGACTACTAAGGGGAAAAAACATGATAAATCGACCAGTTTTTATTGCACTGGACTTTCCAGATGGTAAAACGGCACTAAATTTTTTAGAACCTTTTAAAAAATTAGACCAAAAGCCGGCAATCAAGGTTGGTATGGAATTATTTTATGCAGAAGGACCGGATTTTGTCAGAGATTTACGCCAAAAAGGATTTGATATCTTTTTAGATTTAAAACTTTATGACATTCCCAACACTGTTGGCCATGCAGTTGCAAATATTGCAAAATTAGATATTCAGTATTTAACGTTACATGCGGCTGGCGGGGCTAAAATGATGACTGCTGCAGTTGCTAATAAAGGTCACAACTTAAAAATACTAGCAGTGACGCAATTAACATCTTTTTCTGAAGCTGATGTTCAAGAAATTTCCCAATCGACAGTAACGTTGGCGGAAAGTGTGTTGCACTTAGCAAAAATGGCTGACAACGCGGGTGTGGATGGTACGATTAGTTCGCCTTTAGAAGCTGGTATGATACAAGCTAACACGCAATCAGATTTCTTAACTATCACCCCAGGAATTCGCTTAGCAGGTGATGATGCGAATGACCAAATGCGTGTCACAACCCCTGTCAAGGCAAAACAATTAGGTGCAACGGGACTTGTTGTTGGTCGTTCGATTACTAAAGCTAGTGATCCAGTTGTTGCATACCAACAAGTATTGAAAGAATGGAGTCTTTAAATGACAGATTATGCAAATGAAGTTGCCAATGATTTACTTGAAATTGGTGCGGTTAAATTTTCACCGGAGGCGCCGTTCACATGGGCGTCGGGTATTAAAAGTCCGATTTACACTGATAATCGCATGACAATTGGTTTTCCAAAGGTTCGAGAAAACATTTATTGTGGATTAACAGAATTAATCAAAGCGTCATATCCTGATGTTGAAATTATTGGCGGTGTTGCCACTGCAGGCATTCCACACGCAGCTTGGGTGGCAGATCAATTAAAAAAACCAATGATTTATGTACGATCAAAACCAAAAGATCATGGTGCAGGTCGCCAAACAGAGGGGGCAAACGTTACAAATCACAAAGTAGTGCTGATTGATGATTTGATTTCAACGGGCGGCTCAGTATTGGCTGCAGCAAAAGCAGTTGAAAACGAAGGTGGCAATGTTTTGGGCATTGTGTCCATTTTTTCATACGAACTGCTGTCTGGTGTAAAAAATTTTGAAAGTGCTAATCTAACCTTTAAATCGTTGACAACTTATTCACAATTAATGGCATTGGCTGTTAGTCGAGGAGACCTAGCTGCGGACCAGATTGAGACATTAAACGAGTGGAAAAAGCAACCAGAAAAATGGCAAGCAAACTAAAAAAAATCGACATTACGTCGATTTTTTTTAGTATATTGCGTCTCGATAAAGACCAATAACCTTACCAAGAATGGCAACTTGCTTTAAAATAATTGGTGCCATTGCATCGTTTTCAGGTTGCAATCGATAATGATCTGCTTCGCGGAAAAAGCGTTTTACAGTTGCTTCGTCGTTGTCATTCATTGCAACAACAACGTCGCCATTATCAGCATTTTCTTGACGACGGACAATGACTTTGTCACCATCTAGAATACCAATATTGATCATTGATTCGCCATGAACATTGAGCATAAACAAATCACCATCAAATTGCATTAGGTTGTCAGGAATCGGGAAAAATTCTGTTGCCTCTTCTTCAACGGCCAAAATTGGTGTTCCTGCTGTTACAACACCGAGAACAGGAATTTTACCAGGTGTAATTGAAACACCCAGCATTTCTAGACCAGCATCTGTGATTTCAATGGCACGTGCTCTTGGTTTTGAAGCATCTTTTAAGAGATATCCTTTTTTAACCAAACGCTCGATATGACCATGAATCGTAGAAGAGGAAGACAGACCAACCGCTTCGCCAATTTCTCTAACAGTGGGGGGGAAACCGTTAGTTGATTGGGCCTCATGTATAAATCTTAAGACTTGTATTTGTTTGCTTTCTTGAATAATTGCCATGATGGGGTTCCTACTTAATAATTAGTAACTCAATTATACCCAAAAAACACGAACAAATCAAACACGTGTTCGTTAATTTTAGAAAATGTCAAATAAGTCGCCGTGAAAATTTATAATTTCTTTAGAAACTATATGATTTTTAGTGGATTTCTGTGTAAAAAAAAGCTAAAAAGCAAACTTATTAACTTCACTTTTTGGATGGCATGCACTAACCGGCTGTGATATAATTGTTATCAGACATTCGATGAGGAGAAAAAACATGAGTACAGGACTTGTAATCTTGATTGCAGTTTTGGCCTTGGCGATTGGTTTGGCTGGTGGTTTCTTCTTGGCACGTAGTTCAATGAAAAACTATTTGGCTAAGAATCCACCAATTTCTGAAGAAATGATGAAGTCAATGATGATGTCAATGGGTCAAAAGCCATCACAAAAAAAGTTAAATCAAATGATGGCTCAAATGAAACAGCAAAGTGCAAATGCGCAAAAAAAATAAGCTTAGCGCTTATTTTTTTTGTATTCTTTTAGGATCAATATATTGCCAATCAGGATTGATTTCATCATCTAGTTTATCAAAAGCTGCTTGCATGATGTCAGTATATTTGGCAATGTTTTCAGCATTCAATTTATCGGCGCGCTCAATGTAGATTGGCTCTCCAAAATTAATTGTGGTATTATGACGTTTAAAGAGCTGGCTAAACTTCACTGGGCCCTGGTATACCGCCGGTACAATTGGCTTTCCGGCCATACGCGCGATTAATAATGAGCCGGACTTCAAGTCGTCACTGTGACGAGAACCTGAAGGAAACATGATTAATGATCTTTTACCACTTTTGAGTTCTCGTACAGGGTATTTGATGACACTTGGGCCAACGTTTTCGCGATCAACTGGGAAAGCGCCAGCAGACTTAATGAGCCAAGCAAGAGGCTTGAATTTAAAAAGTTCGATTTTCGCCATGAAAATAAAGTGTTTGGGGTACGCAGCCACCGCGTACCAAACAGGGTCCCACCATGTGCGGTGTGGACCAACTAGGACATAATTGTCATCTTTAGGTAGTTTGTCGCGGTTCATATAGGTAATGCGGCCGTTGATAGTCCAAATAATAGCCACGGCAACACCACGAAGAAAGTCGTAAAATTTCATATTTATTCACCTCATAAACGAAATCAAATTTAATTTTACCGAGAAAAGGGAAGAAACGCAAATGACAGAGCCAAGTTTAACAGCCGGCGAACGGATTGATGGTTTACCATCTCAAAATATTAGAATTATTCAAAATCCAGATATGTTTTCATATTCACTTGATGCCATTTTACTAGCACATTTTGCAGATGTTAAAGGTAAAGGCCGGGGACATGCTGTTGATTTGGGTGCTGGCACTGGGGCGGTGGGGTTATTTTATGCGCCAAAAGTGAGTGGCCGCGTCACATTAGTCGAAATCCAGCCTGAATTGGCAGCCATGGCGCAGCGAAGTATTGATTTGAATGGTATGTCTGATCGTGTAAGTGTACTACAAAAGGATATGAAAAATATTTTTGAGGACATCAAACCGGGATCTGTCGAAACTGTGCTCAGTAACCCACCTTATTTTCCTTTAAATGACACCACGAAAACCAATCATGATCATCACTATGAGTTAGCTCGCCACGAATTAACAATCGACTTGCCTAATTTAGCTCAAATTGCTAATAAATTACTGAAAAATAATGGTAAATTCTATATGGTTCATCGACCAGACCGTTTGGCAGATATTTTTGCAGCTTTTGCCAAACGAAAACTTATGATTAAGCGGGTTCAATTTGTCTATGGTAAGGCAGGTCGTGAGGCAAATATGGTTTTAGTTGAAGCGATTAAATCAGGACGTCCAGGCGGTGTACGAATTTTGCCGCCGCTGATTGCATACGACGAGACTAATGATTATACACCCGAAATGAATAACATTTTGTATGGCAAGGCTTGGTAATAATGAAAGCATATTTTTTTTACGTTTTATATACTTCGGATGGCTATTTTTATGGTGGTTTTACAGATAATGTCATGCGTCGCTTAGCAACACACGAAGCGGGAAAGGGTGCTAAATTTACACGTGTTAAGTCCCGCCATCCACTTCAATTGATTTATCAGGAATCATTTGAAACTAAAAGTGATGCATTAAAGGCAGAGGCAGCTTTTAAAAAGCTGACACGACCTCAAAAAGAAATGTTTTTATTGGCACACAAAGTAACTAAAGTATGGCAATAAAGTCCTTGCTAAACAAATAAAAATACCGTATAATTTATCTTGTTGTGGAAAACAACAAATACACACGACAAACGAGAACACGTAGGTGCAGTGATGTCAGCGTGAACCACGAATTTGTCGGCGGAAAAACCTAGGAGGCCATATCATGGCAGTTATTTCAATGAAAGAACTCCTCGAAGCAGGAGTACACTTCGGTCACCAAACACGCCGTTGGGACCCAAAGATGGACGAATATATCTTTACAGAACGTAATGGTATTCACATCATCGATTTGCAAAAGACAGTTAAGTTGGTTGATGAAGCCTATAACTTCATCCGTAATGCTTCAACTGACGGTGCAAATGTTTTGTTTGTTGGTACAAAGAAGCAAGCTTCTGATGCTATTGCTGAAGAAGCAACACGTGCCGGTCAATATTACATCAACCACCGTTGGTTGGGTGGTACTTTGACTAACTGGAACACGATTAAGACACGTATCCAACGTTTGAAGGATTTGCAAGCAATGGCCGAAGATGGTACATTTGAGCAATTGCCTAAAAAAGAAGTTGTTTTGCTAAACAAGCAACGCGAAAAGTTGGAAAAGTTCTTGGGTGGTATTCAAGACATGCCTGGATTGCCAGATGTTTTGTTTGTCGTTGATCCTAAGAAAGAAGAAATTGCCGTTAAGGAAGCTAACATGTTGAACATTCCTGTTGTGGCAATGATTGACACAAACGCTAATCCAGATGTTGTTGATGTTAAAATCCCAGCCAATGATGATGCTATTCGTGCCGTTCGCTTGATTACTGCCAAGATGGCTGATGCCGTTATCGAAGGTCGTCAAGGTCAAGATTCAGCACCAGAAGACGCATTTGTTGAAGGTGACGAAAATACAGAATCAATCGAAGAAATTGCTAACATTGTTGAAGAAGGCAATAACTAATTATATGATTTAAAAATACCGTTCCTTGCGAACCTGTTTGGGACGCGGAATGGTATTTTAGTATGTTATAATTAAAATACATTAAATTATTTTAGAGGAGCACTATAATGGCAATTACTGCTGCACAAGTAAAGGAACTACGTGATAAGACATCTGTTGGTATGATGGATGCTAAGAAAGCATTGGTCGAAGCTGATGGCGACCTAGACAAGGCAATTGACTTATTGCGTGAAAAGGGCATGGCTAAAGCCGCTAAAAAGGGCGATCGTGTTGCCGCAGAAGGTATGACAGCTGTTGCTGTTAAGGACAATCGTGCTGCAATTATTGAATTAAATTCAGAAACAGATTTCGTTGCTGGTAACGCAGAATTTAACGAATTGTTGCGTGCTGTTGCTAATACAATTGTTGAATTCGCACCAGCTGATGTTGAAGCTGCTTTGGCACTTGAAGTGGAAGCTGGTCAAACATTGAACGACAAAATTGTGGGTACAACACAAATCACAGGTGAAAAGATTACTTTACGTCGTTTCACAGTTGTTGAAAAAGCTGACTCAGAAAACTTTGGTTCATATTCACACTTGGCCGGTTCAATCTCTGCATTAGTTGTTGTTGATGGTGCTTCTGAAGCAGCTGCTAAAGATATTGCAATGCACGTTGCCGCTATTGCACCACAATATGTTTCAGATGATCAAGTACCAGCAGAAGTTGTTGCCAAGGAAAAAGAAGTACAATTGGCTTCAGAAGATTTGGCAGGTAAGCCAGACAACATCAAAGAAAAGATGGTTGATGGTCGTATCAAAAAGTTCTTGGCAGAAATCTCATTGTTGGATCAACCATTCGTTAAAAATGGTGATCAAACAGTCGCTCAATTTATTGCTTCACAAAATGGTTCGGTAAAGTCATTTGTTCGTTACCAAGTCGGTGATGGGCTTGAGAAAAAAGTGACAGATTTAGCTGAAGAAGTTGCTAAGCAACTAGGTTAATTGATTTTTCAGTGTGGGATGATTGTTATCTAGTATTGATTAATCTCCACCATTATTTATATGAAAAGCGCGTTGTTGTTGATAACGCACTTTTTTTTCGGAATTTTTGCCTGATTTTTGATATAATTGTATAAGCAAATAAAAGAGGTTAGACATGACTGATATTAAGTACAAACGTGTTTTGATTAAGTTGTCAGGTGAGGCTTTGGCTGGTGAAAAGGGACAAGGCATTGACCTTGCCGTTGTGTCAGCTATTGCCGAAGAACTGAAAGAAGTTCACGATTTGGGAACTCAGATTGCAATTGTTGTTGGTGGTGGCAACTTGTGGCGCGGAGAACCAGCTTCTAAAGTTGGTATGGAACGCTCACGTGCTGATTACACGGGTATGTTGGGAACTACGATGAACGCCCTAGTATTGCAAGATGCCTTAGAACGTTCTGGCGTTCAAACACGCGTTCAGACAGCGATTACTATGCAACAAATCGCAGAACCATATATTCGTGGACGTGCCATACGTCATTTAGAAAAGGGACGTATTGTTATTTTCGCCGCCGGTACTGGATCACCATACTTCTCTACCGACACTACCGCAGCATTGCGCGCTAACGAAATCAATGCTGATGCTATTTTGATGGGTAAAAATGGCGTTGATGGTATCTATGATTCAGATCCTAATAAAAACGCTGATGCTGTTAAATTTACAGAATTGACTCACTTGGAAATTTTGCAAAAAGGGTTGAAGGTAATGGATTCAACGGCAAGTTCTCTTTCAATGGATAATAATATGCCATTGGTCGTGTTCAATCTTAATACACCTGGTAATCTCAAGCGTGTTGTGCTTGGTGAACCTATTGGAACCACAGTAACGGGAGAAAAATAATGACTTTTGATTTAACAAACGCTAAAGAGCGGATGCAAGGGGCACAGGAAGCTTTACAACGTGAATTGGCAAATATCCGTACAGGTCGAGCTAATCCAAATATTTTGAATCGTATTGAAGTTGAGTATTATGGTGCCATGACACCCCTAAATCAAGTGGCGTCAATTTCGGTGCCAGAAGCACGTATTTTGCTGATTACACCTTTCGATAAAAGTGCTTTGGAAGCAATTGTTCATGCAATTAATGTGTCAGATCTTGGGTTGAATCCTGCTTCCGATGGTAACATTGTGCGTTTGGCGATTCCGCAAATGACAGAAGAACGTCGTAAAGAATTAGTTAAAGAAGTTAAAGCTGAAGCAGAAAAAGCCAAGGTTTCAGTCCGCAATGTTCGTCGTGACATCATGGATGACATTAAAAAGGATAAAGAAATGCCTGAGGACGACGCTCGCAAGGCAGAAGATCAAACGCAAAAGCTAACTGACGAAAATATTAAAGCAATTGATGGCATTGCAGCTGAAAAAGAAAAAGAATTATTAACAATTTAATTCTTATGTTATACTGAAATAACTTTTAAACTTGGTATTTTACCAAGTTTTTTTGTTTGGAGGGAAAATGTTTAGGCGCTATTTTAAATTTTGGCGAGAGGCGCTTGATTTTCATAGTGGTGCCTATCGATTAGATTTTTTTTGGATTCATGTCGTTAATGATTTAATATTAGCGATTATTGGTTTCGTCACACTGACAGTCAGCAACTCGTTTTGGTTGGTACTGAAAGTTGATGCAGCCGTTCTTATTGTGTTGTTTATTCCAAGTCTTTCGTTGTTCATTAGACGTTTACGCGATACTGGGTTTTCAATTAATCAGGTTATGTTTGTCCTGCTAAGTCCATCGTTACTTTGGATTGCCATTGAGATTTCAATTGAATTGCGTAGCGCAATATTAGTTTTACTTGTCCTATTGATCTATTTTGGATGGCTCGTATTTCTGGTTTCTAGGCGTTCGGCTTATTGGACACCATTGTTATCAAGAATAGAAAAAATATATTATGGTATTGGGTTTGCTATTATGGTTAGTTTGTCCATTGGCTTGCAATTGGCTGCTGGCTCTGTGTTTAGGCAGGATGTTAAAAAAGCACTGGTGCATGCTGTGTTTAAACAACAGAAAGTCGAAAAAAATACAGTGCGAACCACAGAATCTGACGCTAGTAGTAGTGCGGAATTATCTTCATCGACGGAGCGCATACCGTCATCGTCGTCATCAGTCTCATCTAAAATCCCTGATAAATCCGTAGTCGATGTGCCAGATGATTCTGCCACTAAAGCCTATCGGCAATTGCCAGTTGATGTCATAGGGGATTCGGATTTTGGGCATTTTCAGGTCAAGGGTAACTGGCAACAAGACGCGTCATCATTACAATGGCTGCAACAAACGCAACAAGTTATGATTTTAACCAGTACTCAGGGCCAAGGATGGGGTGTTGATTTTTCAAGTTTTTCATTTCAAACGGTCGTAGGACAATCACAGTTAACATTGTCTAATTTTCCGACTATCAATGTTTTGCGTATTGATGGGACCTATGAGTCACCTAATAGTGCTAAGGTGAAGAATATGGCATACCTTGAGTGGCATATGTCTGATGGACATATTCGAGTCATATATGTAATTGCGCCAAGTCAGGCATTGCTTAATCTGATTATTGCAACAATTGGTGAAACATATCAATCACAATAATTTTTAGAAATTCACTTGACGAATACTCTAGCGACGTGTCATAATAACAGTATCAAGTTTGAATCGTGAGGAAACCAAGTGGCGTTGGTGGAGCGACAATAACTATCGAGTGTCGAGTTATAACTCGGAAATCAGGTGGAACCGCGCGTTATAGCGTCCTGATGTCAATTAATTTTGGCATTAGGACGCTTTTTGTGTCCTGAGCAGAAAGGGGTTCGCAAGGGGAACTAATTTAGTTGGTTCATCAAAAATAAAAGAAAAATATCAATTTTATTCGTATAATGTGATGGACACCATCTCATATTTCAAATTACAAAGGATTAAGACATGACAGATACAAAGTTATCATTACAAGATATTATTTTGACATTGCAACAATATTGGGCAAAACAGGGTGCAAATTTAATGCAGGCCTATGATAATGAGGTGGGTGCAGGAACACAGTCACCTTACACTTTTTTGCGTGCAAATGGCCCAGAACCATGGCATGCTGCTTATGTACAACCATCACGCCGTCCCGCTGATGGACGTTATGGTGACAATCCAAATCGTCTTTTTCAACATCATCAATTTCAGGTTGTGATGAAACCTTCGCCTGCAAACATCCAAGAACTTTATTTGGGATCACTGGAGGCACTTGGCATTAAACCATTGGAACACGACATTCGTTTTGTTGAGGATAACTGGGAAAACCCTTCAATGGGTGCTGCTGGTATTGGTTGGGAAGTTTGGTTAGACGGCATGGAAGTGACCCAATTTACCTATTTCCAGCAAGTTGGTGGTATTGAAGTTGACTCTGTCACTGCTGAAGTCACATATGGACTGGAACGCTTAGCATCATACATTCAAGATGTGCCGACGGTATATGATTTAGAATGGGGCAATGGCGTGTTATATGGGGATATTTTTAAAGAACCTGAATACGAACACTCAAAGTACGCTTTTGAGGAATCTGATCAAGCTATGCTACTCAAGCATTTTGATGAATTTGAAGCGGAAGCCACACGTTTACTTGCGTCAGGACTTGTTCACCCAGCCTATGATTATATCTTAAAATCATCGCATACTTTTAATTTACTAGATGCACGAGGTACAGTATCTGTCACTGAACGTGCTGGTTATTTACACAGAATTCGTACTATGGCTCGAAAAGTTTCGAAAGTGTTTATCGAAGAACGTGCAAAACTGGGATTTCCACTGCTGAAAGATGAACAGTTACGCGATAAGTATCTTGGTGAAAATGGCAAATATGCAATCAAAAAAGCTTAACGAAAGTTAATGTTGAAAACCATGTACTCCCATCCTAAAACTTTTATAAAAGATGGTTGTCGTACAATTTAAATTGGAGAATAATTAATGTCAACATTTTTATTAGAAATTGGACTTGAAGAAATACCAGCTCATTTGGTAACTAGTTCAGAAATTCAGTTAATTGAAAGAACTAAGAAATTCTTATCAGAGCATCGCTTAACAGTAGGTGATATTAAACCATATTCAACCCCACGACGTTTGGCTGTTGTTCTGACAGATGTCGCTGAAACATCAGAAAGTTTGAGCGAAGAAAAGCGCGGGCCATCTGTTGACCGCGCACAAGACGAAAACGGTAATTGGACAAAAGCAGCATTAGGTTTTGCACGTGGTCAAGGTGCTAATCCTGAAGCATTTGAAATTAAAGATGGATATGTTTGGCTAACAAAACATACTGCTGGTGTAGCAGCGAATGAAATTTTAGCTAAAATTGGTGATGAAGTTGTCGCCCAAATGAAATTTTCAACTTATATGAAGTGGGCTAATCACAGCTTTTTGTATGTTCGACCTATTCGTTGGCTCGTAGCATTATTGGATAATGAGATTATCTCTTTCAATGTGTTGGATATTGCCACAGATCGTTTTACACGTGGTCATCGTTTCCTATCTTCAGAACATGTTGAAATCACTTCTGCGGATAATTATGTGACGACGTTGCAAAGTGCTAATGTTGTTGTTGATGCCACAGTGCGTAAAAATGAAATTCGATCACAGTTGAATACAATTGCTGAAGCTAATGGTTGGGTTCTGCAACTTGACACCGATGCGGCGCAAGATTTATTAGAAGAAGTTAATAATATTGTTGAGTGGCCGACAGCCTTCGCAGGCAGTTTCGATGAGAAATATTTGGAAATTCCAGATGAAGTTTTGATTACATCAATGCGTGAACATCAGCGTTTCTTCTTTGTGACGAACGAAAAAGGACAATTATTGCCGCACTTTTTGTCAATACGAAATGGTAATCGTGAACATTTAGACAATGTTATTGCGGGAAATGAAAAAGTGTTGGTGGCAAGGTTAGAAGATGCCGAATTCTTCTATCATGAAGATCAAACCAAATCAATTTCTGATTACATGACTAAAGTTAAAAAGTTAGTCTTCCATGAAAAAATTGGTACTGTGTATGAACACATGCAACGAACTGGTGCTTTGGCTTCAGCAATGGCGACTGCTTTGAAGTTTGATGCCACACAGCAGTCTGATTTGACCCGCGCATCAGAAATTTATAAATTTGATTTGATGACCGGCATGGTTGGTGAGTTTGATGAACTTCAAGGCATTATGGGCGAACATTATGCCAAGCTTTTTGGCGAAAATGATGCGGTTGCAACAGCCATTCGAGAACATTATATGCCAACTTCAGCCAATGGTGATGTTGCACAATCTGAAGTAGGCGCTTTGTTGGCCGTTGCAGATAAACTTGACAGCATTGTGACATTCTTTGCCGCTGGACTAATACCAAGTGGTTCTAATGATCCTTATGGCTTGCGACGTGCGGCTACCGGCATCGTGCGTACATTGGTGGATAAAAATTGGCATATTGATTTACAACCTTTGTTAGCCGACTTTGTGCAACAGCAAGGTGTGGTAGCTGAAACTGATTTGACGACGGTTGTCGATTTCATGTTGGATCGTGTTCGCAAATTGTCACTAGATGCTGGAATACGTCAAGATATTGTCACTGCTGGATTAGGCAATGTTGATAGAGCAGATATCGTATACATTAGTCAGCGAATTGAAGTCTTGTCCCAACATAGTAGTGATGCCGGCTTCCGAGATGTAATTGAGGCGTTGACTCGTGTGGATCGTTTAGCTGTAAAGCAAGTAACTAATGCGACGGTTGATCCTACTAAATTTGAAAATCAGTCTGAAAAAGACCTATATCAAGCAACGTTAACGCTTGATTTAAATACTTTGATGCATGATGGTGCAGAAAATCTCTACGTGGCTTTGGCAAAATTGCAACAACCAATCGCAGCTTATTTTGATGAAACAATGGTTAACGCTGAAGATGAATCTGTTAAAGATAATCGATATGCTCAGCTGAACGTTATACAACGACTCACCAACGGATTAGGAGATTTGACGCAAATCGTCATTAAGTAAATATATTTTGTTATGTGTTATAGTGAAGTATAAAATGACTGGAGGCTCATGATGATAAATATTGCTTTTGTAGGCTTCGGAAAAAGTACCAATCGCTACCATTTACCTTATTTAAAGTTACGACAAGATAAATTTAGGGTTACACGTGTCGTAACGCCAACGCTTGGAAAAAGGCCAACTGAACAAGCTGAACTTGAAGCAACTGGCACAATATTTACGACAGATATTGAAGACATTGTGACTGATGATAGTTTGGATTTAGTGGTTGTTGTGACACCATCACAAAGTCATTATCAAGTTACAAAACAGTTATTACAAGCAGGCAAAAACGTGTTAGTTGATAAGCCGATGGCTGCCAGTGTTGAGGAGGCAGAAGAACTTGTTAAACTGGCGGCGGAAAAAAATTTATTTTTAATGCCTTTTCAAAGTCGAAGATTTGACAGCGACTTTTTGACGGTACAGCAAGTAATTGCTAACGGTTACTTGGGGCGATTAACGGACCTAGAAGTTCACATGGATCACTATCGTCCTCTGGATGGTCAATTAGAAGGGCCTGCGATTGACGGCTCTCTATTTGGTCATGGTGTTCACTTAATTGACCAAGTTGTCAGTATGTTTGGGGCGCCACAAGCGGCTGTATACGATTTACGCGCAACACGTGTGCTTGAGAGTCATTTAGATGACCAAATTGAGGTCAATTTGTTTTATCCAGAAGCCTTTAAAGCAACTATTCAGACGACAGAGTTAGCTACGATTCAATATCCAAAGTGGCAACTACGAGGCACAAAAGGTACATTCATCAAATATACCGTTGATGAACAAGAAAATGACTTAAAGACGGGTATTATGCCTGGAAGTCCAAGATTTGGTAGTGACGCCCCACAAAATTTTGGTCACTTAGTGTATTATAATCAGAGTGGCGATCGCATTGATAAGTATATACCTAGCGTTCAGGGCGACTATGGCCGTATTTATGACACGGTCTATGAAACACTAGTTAATGGCAAACCAAAGTTAGTATCTGATGAAACAATGATTACTGTTATGAGGCTGCTATCTGGTGGTCTTCAGACTACTGGGCCACATATTTTAAAGTTTTAATATTGGAATGAAAAAGACTTAAGTAATTGGGTCTTTTTTTTATTAAAAATTGGCGCTTATTTCACTAAATATATCAAAGCTGAGTCGAAAGTAATTACGACCTTTATGGTAAAATTAAATAGACATAAAACTGAAAGAAAAATGCCAATTATGACAGAACTAGATTTAACACAATTAAAAGAACGACAAAAGCATATCCGTAATTTTTCGATTGTTGCACATATTGATCATGGTAAATCAACCATTGCGGATCGAATTTTAGAGCAAACGCACACGGTTGCAGAACGCGATATGCAAAATCAATTGTTAGATACAATGGATTTGGAACGTGAACGTGGCATTACGATTAAATTAAATGCCGTTGAAGTTCATTATGATGCAAACGACGGTGAAACTTATATTTTTCACTTGATTGATACACCAGGGCATGTTGATTTTTCCTACGAAGTTTCGCGTGCTTTGGCTGCTGCCGAAGGTGCAATTTTGGTAGTTGATGCTGCGCAAGGCGTTGAAGCACAAACGCTGGCCAATGTCTATTTAGCGCTTGAAAATGATTTAGAGATTCTACCGGTCATCAACAAAATTGATTTGCCCGCAGCTGATCCTGAAAAAGTACGACAAGAAATTGAAGACGTCATTGGTATTGATGCATCTGATGCGGTTTTAGCTTCAGCAAAGCAAGGCATTGGAATTCCAGAATTATTGGAAAAAATTGTGGCAGATTTGCCCGCACCAGAAGGTGAAATTGACGCACCGCTTCGGGCATTGATTTTTGATTCTGCGTATGACGCTTATCGTGGAGTGGTAGTGAACATGCGTGTTCGTGAGGGAATCGTTAAGCCCGGTGATAAAATTCGAATGATGAATACTGGGGCTGAATATGAAGTCACAGAGGTCGGTGTAATGTCGCCAAATGCGCAAAAGCGTGATTACCTGATGGCGGGTGATGTAGGTTATTTGACTGCAGCGATTAAAGATATTCATACGACACATTCAGGTGATACGATTACACTAGTTGATCATCCAGCCAGTGAGCCATTGGCAGGCTATAAGCCAATGACACCAATGGTCTATTCAGGGTTGTATCCTTCAGATAATGCTAAATATACTGATTTACGAGAGGCGCTGGAGAAACTTCAGCTTAACGATGCCGCGTTGACGTTTGAACCCGAAACTTCACAAGCACTGGGGTTTGGTTATCGTGTTGGTTTTCTTGGATTATTGCACATGGACGTGATTCAAGAGCGACTAGAGCGAGAATTTGGACTTGATCTGGTTACGACTGCACCATCAGTAACTTATAAAGTTACCACAACAGAAGGCGAAACAATTGCTATTGAAAATCCTTCTGAAATGCCAGAGGCATCAAAAATTAAAACGATTGAAGAACCGTATGTTCATGCTCAAATTATGGTACCCAATGACTATGTCGGTGCAGTAATGGAGTTGGCACAGCGAAAGCGTGGCGAATTTGACACGATGGAGTATTTGGATGAAACTCGTGTCAATGTCAAATACTATATGCCACTGTCTGAGATTATATTTAACTTTTTCGACAAACTAAAGTCAAGTACACGCGGATATGCTTCATTGGATTACGAGTTATCAGCATACCGCCAATCTGATTTGGTCAAAATTGATATTTTGTTAAATAGCGAGAAAGTTGATGCCTTGAGTTTCATAGTTCATCGTGATTTTGCGGCAGAGCGTGGGCGAATCATTACTTCAAAGTTAAAGGGGATTATTCCGCGTCAAAACTTTGAAATTCCTGTTCAAGCGGCGATTGGTGCTAAAATATTAGCGCGAACAAATATCAAGGCCTATCGTAAAGATGTTACTGCCAAAATTCACACTGGTGATCCAGACCGACGTGCTAAATTGCTCGATAAGCAAAAACGTGGTAAGGCACGAATGAAATCAGTTGGTACGGTAGATGTGCCACAAGAAGCCTTCATGGCCGTACTCAAAACGGAGGACGATGCCCAATATGCCAGAGGAAACTAAACAAAATCGTTCTCGTGTTGAGCGTAATTGGTCCACCAAAAAGCGCCAACTAATAAAACCAAATATCATTTTGGCATCGTTGTCGATTGTCGTGATGATTTTAGTTGTGAGTGGCGTGGTTGCTAGAATAGTTTTTGGTGTTGATGGTGTTTCACAAACGACACGGCAACAAGTAGTTAAAAAAGATGCCAAAACGGCTTTAGAATTTGGATTAACAGGTGATTCATCTACTAATAACAAGCAAAGTGTTGTTAATTTAACGACAAAAAAATGGCAAGCTGAAATTGCTAGCAGCATTCAAAAAGCATTACAATCAGATCAAAAAGTAGCTGATTCGGTTACTTTTTCTGGTACTAAATATCAAAAATCATCTGTTATGGCAGCCTTGTCACAACGTTATTTGGAAACGTTGCAACGTGATCGTGACTTCAAGATAACTACGGTGAAATTTGACAAATATCACAATGCCAAAGTGACCTATCAAGTAAAGCCGATTGACTTACCAGCAGGTCAAGCGTTGGTACAAAAGTATGTGGATGAACAAATTAAAAAGAATGAGTCAGCCGCTAGCAAGCTAACGCAGGAAGAACTGCGATTGGTTGAATATGCAATGGTTGCCAACAACTGGGATCGCGTCCTAAAGGATAAGCTGCCGACTTCATCAGACAAAATTGCTACGATCGAGTTGTTGTATCGTACAAAAAATTTCAAGCCAGAATATCAAATTACCAAAGACACTTTAAATAATATTTTGAATAGTGGGTTAGCTGAATGAATATATTAGACAAAATTAAAAGTATATGGGCGATTGGACGTCAACATAAAATGACGGCGATTGGTTTTGATCGCGCAAGAAATATTGATGACCCTCAGGCTTTCATATCTAAGCAAATCAAACAGCCCATCCCAAATGACTCAGAAATTTTGGTCAAAGTTTTAGCAACTTCTGTTAATCCAGTTGATACGAAAATGCGAGCTGGTTATAAAGCCGAAGGACAATTTCGAATTTTAGGTTTTGACGCAGTTGGTGAGGTGGTTAAGGTCGGTACGGAAGTATCAAGATTTGATGTTGGGGACCTTGTTTATTACGCTGGTTCACAAATGAAACAAGGATCAAACGCAGCCTACCAAGTTGTTGAAGCAGATTTGGTTGGACATGCACCTCATAATTTATCAATCGCTGAAATCAGTGCGATGCCGCTGACTTCTATCACAGCTTTTGAAATTTTACATGATGCTTTTGGCTACGATTTAGAAAAAGAGAGTATTTCTAATCGTTCAATTCTGATTATCAATGGTGCTGGTGGCGTTGGATCAATACTGATTCAATTAGCAAAGTACATTGGATTGACAGTCATTACAACAGCTTCAAGACCAGAATCAGTTGCGTGGGTAAAGTCGCTAGGGGCTGATTTTATCTTAGATTATCATCAGGATTTGGTTGAACAGTTACAACATATTCAGTATCCAAAAGTTGATCATGTTGCAATTTTGCAAAGTACAGATGCCTATTGGCCAACAGTCACACAAATCATTAAACCATTTGGCACAATAGCCTCAATTGTTGAAACAACAGCGCCAATTGATATGGGACCGTTAAAAAACATTGGTGCGCAATTTAGTTGGGTCTTCATGTTTGCCAAAGGTAACTATCATGTCGATATGTTATCCCAAGGTATGGCACTTGAAAAAATAGCCGTATTACTTGATAAGGGTGAACTCAAGACAACACTAACGAAGACTTATCAAGGCTTTACAGTAGAAAATATACGTGCTGCAACCCGAACCGTCGAGGAGGGTCGCACAATTGGAAAAGTTGTGGTAGTATACGATGACGAAAAATAATTGGCAAGCAGTCACAATTGCAACCCAAAATGAAGCAGTCGAATCTGTTGCAGATATTTTGAGGACTGTTGGTGCTGATGGTGTGCAAATCGTTGATGATCAAGTACCTGTCAAAGTTATTGCTTATTTTGAGAATAACGAGCAGTTGTCGGCGACCGTAACTAACATTCAGTCTCAGCTAAATGAATTACAACGTTATGGTATTGATGCAACACCGGGCAGTGTTACTGTTGCAGGTGTTGCACAATCGGAATGGGAAAATGAATGGAAAAACTATTACCACGCGACACGTATTACACGCCATTTGACAGTTGTGCCATCATGGGAAGCGTATCTGCCAAACCAGCGAGATGAATATCCGATTATCATGGATCCACAACTAGCTTTTGGTACGGGCACACATGAGACAACACGACTAATGCTTCAGGCATTAGAAACGGTCATTCGCGGTGGTGAAAGCATGATTGACGTGGGAACAGGGTCAGGTGTTTTAGCCGTAGCAGCCAAACAATTGGGCGTTGATACTGTTTTGGCTACTGATATTGATGAATCTGCAGTAGCAGTGGCACAAGCCAACTTGACATTAAATCCAGTAGCTAAAGATGTTACTGTTGTGGTGAGTGATTTACTTGGGTCTGTCGATAGTAATCTAAAAGTTAATCTAGTAGTGGCAAATATTTTGGCCGATGTTATTGAGAGACTGATACCACAAGTTACCAAACATTTGAAAAAAGATGGCTATTTTTTGGTTTCAGGTATCTATGATGATATAGCACCTCAAATAATTGACCAATTAGGTCGATCTCATTTTGTGATTAGCGAGCATATGATTATGGGTAAATGGCATGCATTCATTGCTAAAAGTCAATTAGAATAAAAAGTAATCATTACTATTTAATGTGTTATACTATTATTGTACGATTGAATTGATAGTACGATAATGAATTTTGGCACTCATAATTATTCTCCCGTGATAATCACATACTTTAACTTACAAACTAAGTAGGACATGAGTCAAAATCCAGCAAAGTGGCGCCAAACGGCGCTTTTTTGTTGCTTAATCAGGATGGCAGATTAGCCAGAATTTTGGTACAATAATTGTATTGGACCATTAGCTCAGTTGGTTAGAGCAGATGGCTCATAACCGTCCGGTCGTTGGTTCGAGTCCAACATGGTCCATTATGGGCAAGTGTCGTCACATACTTTGCCTTGCGTTTTTGTGTAAGTTGATTTTTTAGTTAATATGATTGCTGAACATGATACACATATTTTGAGGCAAATAGCACTAGCCATTCAAGACAATAAATTTTAAAGGGAATCATTAATGCAACGATATTTTCTAAAACATACTATCAATCATGAAATCATTAATTTAACCCGTGAAGATGCTGCATTTAATCATTTTGGTCGTGTTTTACGGGCACGTGTTGGTACAAAAGCGGAATTTGTGGATAGTAATCAACAACTTGTCATTGGTCAGGTGACTCAAATTGATGCGAACCAAATATCCATGGCGGTCATTGAGCATCTCAATCAAATTGTTGAGATACCGATTAACGTGACAGTCATTGTATCACCTTTAAAAAATGACCGTTCAGAATGGTTCGTTCAGAAAATTACTGAGTTAGGTGCCACACGAATTATTTTCACAGAAATGGCGCGCACTGTCGCCGATTGGCGCAAACAACAAGACAAAAAAATAGCTCGCTTGCAAAAAATTACGCAAGCAGCGGCTGAGCAGTCGCATCGTTTGATTATACCAGAAATTGATTTTTTGACTTGGAAAACAGCAATACATTTACCAAAAGACAAAGGTATAGTAGCTTGGGAAGAATCGGCAAAAGAGGGTGAAATATCTGCTTTTATTGACGCTGTCAATCATGTACCAAATAATGGTCATTTAGTCTTGGTCTTTGGACCAGAAGGTGGATTAACAGTAGATGAAATTCAAGAAATGACTCAGGTTGATTTTGTTTCTGCTGGATTAGGCCCACGGATACTGCGTGCTGAAACTGCACCACTCTACGCTTTGTCGGCTATTAGTGTCTTGCGTGAGTTGCAGTAATCGGGTATAATATAATAAAATAATGAGAACTTTTTAAGGCGGGTGCAACGATGATGGAAAAATTTATAAAATATTATGGCTATCAATGGCTCGCAGCATTTGCTTTGGGTATTTTATTACCATTTTTAGGCAGGATTACTAATATGAGTGGTCTGCACAAAGTGATATTTTTCTACATGTTATTAAACAGCATCTACACTTTGTATTTGGGTTATCAAGTTCGCAAACGCGGCTACTCACCACTTGTATTGCTTTTTTTACCAGTACTCTTTACAGTAATTTCAACATTGTTGCTTGACTTAGTATCACACGAGTATGGCTTCTACTTTGGATTGATGTATATTGTCCTTAGCTTATTTACTTTCTTTGGTGACACGCGAGACGATCCAGATGAAAATCAAATTCCTGTTGAAGCGGGATTCCACAATTTGTCTGACAGCGCCGAGGACGATATTCAATTACCGGTTGATGGCGGTTTTAAATCTTAATTGGCCGAGAGATTGTTTCATATTGATATTTAGAAAAAGCGCGATAATTAGCGCTTTTTCTGTTACACTAATATAAGGTAATTTGGTAAAATCACGCGGTATGATGATGTGATTTGGCAAGTTTTTAAATTGGAGGATCTTAACGTGATTACAGTCGCAAATATGAGTTTTAGTTTTTCAGGACCAAAATTATATCAAGACGTCAACTTAAAGTTGACGCCCGGCAATACATACGGCATTATCGGTGCTAATGGTGCTGGTAAATCTACTTTTTTGAAGTTGCTTCAAGGTGAATTACAGCCCACAGAAGGAACGATCACAATTGGTGATGGCGAAAGAATGTCTTCTTTACAGCAGGATCACTTTGCTTTTGATGAATTTACAGTATTAGACACTGTGATTCAAGGTCACGAAAGACTCTATCAAATTAAAACTGAGATGGACGCTATTTATGCGAAACCAGATTTTAACGATGAAGATGGTGTTCGAGTGGCTGATTTAGGTGCAGAATTTGAAGAACTAGATGGCTGGAATGCTGAAGTAGAAGCTGGGCAATTACTTAGTAAATTAGGCATTGGCGATGACATGCAGTACACGCTAATGGGTGAACTTACAGAAAATGATAAGGTCAAGGTATTATTGGCTCAGGCACTGTTTGGTAATCCAGATATCTTAGTCTTGGATGAACCAACTAACGGACTAGATGTCCAAACAATTAATTGGTTAGAGGATTTTTTGGCTGATTTTCCTAACTTGGTCATCGTTGTGTCCCATGATCGCCATTTTTTGAACGCGGTCTCAACGAATATTTTGGATGTTGATTTTGGTAAGATTACGCCATTTGTCGGAAACTATGATTTTTGGCGCGAGTCTTCTGAATTGGCGCAACGTTTAGCTTCACAACAGAATGCCAAAAAAGAAGAACAAATTAAACAGTTGCAAGAATTCGTAGCACGCTTTTCTGCGAATGCTTCAAAGTCTAAGCAGGCGACGGCTCGAAAGAAGCAACTGGATAAGATAACGCTGGATGATATCAAGCCCTCATCACGAAAATATCCCTTTATCAACTTCCCATTAAATCGCGAGTTGGGTAATGATATGGTTCGTGTTGAAAATGTTTCCAAAACAATTGATGGCGAAAAAGTCTTAGATAATATTTCCTTTATTGGTCGCCCGGGAGATAAGATTGCCATTTTGTCCCGTTCGGATTTAGCAACTACCACTTTGATGCAAATTATTGCGGGAACCTTAGAACCTGATGAAGGGACTGTCACTTGGGGTGTTACTACGTCTCAGTCCTATATTGCGAAAGATTTGAATGATAATTTTGAAAATCAAGATTTAACTATTTTAGACTGGCTACGTGATTTTGCAGAAGAAGAACAAAAAGATAATACAAGTCTACGTGGCATGTTAGGTCAGATGTTGTTCCGGGGAGATGACTCACTAAAGCAAATTAATGTTTTGTCTGGTGGTGAGAAGGTTCGCATTGTGTTAGCCAAAATGATGCTACTTAAAGCAAACGTTTTGCTGATGGACGATCCGACAAATCATTTGGATTTGGAATCAATTCAGTCACTCAACGATGCGGTCGTTGCATTCAAAGGTTCAATCATTATGACATCGCACGATCATGAGTTTTTGGCAACAACTGCTAACCATGTGATTGAAGTATCCGCAAAAGGTGCTGTTGATCGTGTTGACACAACGTATGATGAATTTATTAACAATGAAAGCATTCAAGACAAAGTCAAAGCCTTGTACTAAGGTCTCTCTGTTGCAGAATAATTGTTAAAACGAATATAGTCATTAAAATTGTAATCGAGGTAATTTAAAGTGAATATTGGAATCGACAAAATTGCTTTTTATACACCAGAATATGTGTTAGATTTAGTAACATTGGCGAAAGCAAGAGGTGACGAACCGGATAAATATACAATTGGCATTGGCCAAGATGAGCAGGCTGTCATACCTAATTATGAAGATGTCGTCACGATGGGGGCTAATGCGGCGCGACAAATCGTTAACGATCAAGAAAGGCAAACCATTGATATGGTGGTTTTTGCCACAGAATCAGGTATTGATAATTCAAAGTCGAGTGCGATTTATGTTCAAAAATTATTACAACTATCTGAGTTTGTCAGAACGATTGAACTTAAGCAGGCTTGTTATGCTGGAACGTATGGTTTGATGCAGGCGCGTGATTATGTTGCTGCTCATCCGGATAAAAGAGTCCTCGTTATTGCCTCAGACATTGCCCGCTATGGGTTGGCGACGGCTGGAGAAGTCACGCAGGGAGCAGGCGCTGTGGCAATGATTGTTGCTACTAATCCGCGTATTACAATAATTAACGATGATTCTGTCTACATGAGTCGTGAAGTAGCAGATTTTTGGCGACCTGTTGATCGTACTGAAGCACTTGTTGATGGTCATCTTTCTACTGAAGTATATAAAGAAATGTTTTTGACGCTTTGGCAACGTTATAAAAATCAGACAACGCATGTTTTGAATGACTTTGCTGGATTTGCGTTTCATTTGCCTTACACTAAAATGGGGAAAAAAGCTTTAGATCAAATTATGTCTGAAGCTGATGAATCGCACCAGAAACGTTTGGTTACTAACTTAATTGCGAGTCAACAGTTTAGCCGTCATGTTGGCAATTTGTATACTGGTTCAGTTTATCTTAGTTTTTTGTCATTGCTTAGTCATTCAAAAGATTTGAATCCAGGTGAAAAAATTGCTATTTTCAGTTATGGTTCTGGTGCAGAAGCAGAGCTCTATTCAATGACACTTCAACCAGATTTTAGGTCATCAATACCTGCTGAATCGGTTGAAAAACAGTTGTCTGAAAGACAACATGTGTCTGTGGAACAATATGAAAAAATATTCCAATCGCAGCTATTAGATTCTCATGTGAATGTTATAATACCGACTTCCCAAAAGCATCAATTTCAATTTTTGGGCTGGCAAGATGGCGAACGTCAGTATCGTTAAAAACGTGTTTAAAAACACGTTTTTTTGTTAAAAGAATTACTAGTCGAATAACCAGCTATCTGGTAGACTAGTATTATTAACAAAATTGGAGCAAAAAAATGGCAAAAACAATCTACTTGGCGAGTCCTTTTTTCGATAAAGAGCAAGTTGACCGTGTGGCAAGAGCGGAATCTGCTTTGAAAAAAAATGCAACAGCCTCATCTGTATTTTCACCTCGTGAACATCAGCATGAAGAATTTGAAATGTTTTCTCCCGAATGGCGAATCGCGACTTATAATGGTGACGTTGATGCCATTAACAATGCAGATGTTATGGTAGCAGTGATTGACTATGTTGGGCAGGAGGTAGACCCTGGAACAGCATGGGAATTCGGATATGCGGTTGCAAACAAGATACCAGTAATTGTCGTTAAGGAAAAAGAAGGGGCCGTTAATTTGATGATGGGTATCCCGTTGACTGCCTACTTAACAAGCGTAGAAGACTTAGCCACTTACGATTTTGATGCCTTAGCTGAGATACCTTTTAGTGGCGAAATCTTTTAGGTTTAATCTTTAAACTAGGAAGCTAGATGAAAGCATTAGTTATCCGACAGCCATACGCTTCACAAATTATGGTTGGTTCCAAAAAAATAGAATATCGCTCTTGGCATCCCGGAAGTGTTACAGATTTTTTAGTTGTTTCATCGGCGAAATCACAACAAGGTGTTTTTGACTTATTGCTACCGAAACGTACAGCGTTAGCAACGGCACATATTGACCGAGTTGTTCGTGAAGAAGATGGTTATGCTTGGCATTTGACAGTGACGTCTTGGGTTCAGCCATTTTTGGTTAAAGGCAAATTAGGATGGTTGACAATTGATGATAGTTTGATTCACCAAGATACCAATGTGATAGCTGATTTGGCATCCTATCGATGTGATAAAATCGTATCAAGTCGGATTGCACCATTTGAGAAACAACTATCTGCGATTGCCTTGTCACAGGTGCCAAAAACTTATGCTAAAGTTTTGGCGGATTCAGGATTAGATGAGCTTTATAAGGTATGGCAATCTCGCCATCAACATCGTTATTAAAATAATTACATGAAATGGAGAATTATTATGAGTAAAGCGGTTGTAACAGTTGTGGGACAAGACAAGCCAGGTATTATTGCAGCTGTGGCTGGCAATTTATCAAAACATCATATTAATATTTTAGATGTTTCACAAACTATCATGCAAAATATTTTTACCATGAGTATGTTAGTCAATTTAGAAACACTAGATGAACAGTTTAACGCATTACAAGATGAGCTAAATCAGTTGGGTGCTGAATTGGGTGTAACAATTCATACGCAACGTGAAGAAATATTTGAGACAATGTCACGTGTTTCAACGCAAGATCAACTCTTCTGAGTACGATAATTACATCTATCTCAGCACAGTTTACTGGAGACAAAATGGAAACAAAGCAAATACTTGAAACAATTCAGATGGTTGAAGAAGAACATCTTGATATTCGTACTATCACGATGGGAATTTCTTTACTAGATACTGTGGCGGGTGATCCGAAAACTACCGCCCAAAATATTTATAATAAAATTACAACTTATGCTAAAGATTTGGTTTCGGTAGCTGAACAAATTGAACGTGAATTTGGCATACCCATCACTAATAAACGAATCAGTGTGACACCAATTGCCTTAATTGCTGGGCACGCAACGCCTGATGAGATGCTGTACTACGCTCATGCTATGGATGATGCGGCCAAAACTGTTGGTGTTGATTTCATTGGGGGATATTCGGCATTAGTTCAAAAAGGATTTGCTAATGGTGACTTGGCTTTGATTCAGTCAATGCCACGCGCATTAACTGAAACCGATCTGGTTATGTCAAGTGTTAACATTGGATCGACCAAAGCAGGTATCAACTTGGATGCCATCAAATTAATGGGTGAAACAGTGATGGCAATTGCTGAAAAATCTGATACTGCTAATGCTAAGTTAGTTATTTTTGCTAACGCGGTTGAGGATAATCCATTTATGGCTGGTGCTTTTCACGGTGTCAGTGAGCCAGATGTTGTCATTAACGTGGGTGTTTCAGGGCCGGGTGTTGTCAAACGTGCCATTGAAAAAGTTAAGGGTGAGTCGATTCAAGTTGTTGCTGAAACTGTCAAACAGACCGCGTTTAAAATCACACGTGTTGGTCAAATGGTTGGTTCTTTGGCGGCACAACGTCTTGGTGTTGAGTTTGGAATTGTTGATCTTAGTCTAGCACCAACGCCAGCACGTGGTGATTCAGTGGCAGAAGTTCTGGAAGAAATTGGTCTCGAGCAAGTCGGTGCGCATGGTACCACAGCGGCATTGATGCTACTAAATGATGCTGTCAAAAAAGGCGGTGTTATGGCCTCACAGCGCGTTGGTGGTTTATCGGGTGCCTTTATTCCTGTGTCTGAAGATGCTGGTATGATTGATGCTGCGAAAGCTGGGGTATTATCTTTGGCCAAACTTGAAGCCATGACTTCGGTTTGTTCTGTTGGTTTGGATATGATTGCTATTCCCGGAGACACGCCAGCTACAACGATTAGTGCGATGATTGCTGATGAAGCAGCAATTGGCGTACAAAATAACAAAACAACGGCCGTTCGAATTTTGCCAACAATTGGGAAATACGTCGGGGACATGGTCGATTATGGTGGCCTTTTAGGAACTGCACCAGTTATGCCAGTTGTTGAAAAATCAAGTGCTGATTTTATTAATCGTGGTGGGCACATTCCCGCGCCAATTCATTCCTTTAAAAATTAAAAAGATGAGAACCGTCATTGGTTCTCATCTTTTTAATTTTTGGTTTTGTATTGTGGTTGTGAATTTGAAATCGGATTTTGGTTGGTATTAGTTGCTTTTACAAACATTAACGCAATATATACAGATAAGATAATAATAATGAGTGCCGCTAATACACGTAGGGGATGGTAGAAGAAATTTTTGAAACCACGCAATAATTTACTATGATGTTGTTTTTGTTCGCTTTCAGTAATGGAAGCTTCAAGTGCATAGGCGAAGCTCGTATTGTCAACTACCTTAGATTTTTCTTCGTAAGGAACAATTGTCAATTCTCGTGTATCTGACATTTTTATAGGACGTTCACGTCGCAAGTCACGATTGTGCAAAATGTTATTGCGGAAATTAGCAATAACAATAAGTGTCTTGTTTTGTAAAGTCATTAAGCCGCTACGCAGCTGTTCTAATGGGGTTGTCATTGGTACTTTCATCAGCAAATCTCCGTTCACAAAGTATAGTTAGATGATTAATTTTAAAGTTTACTACTATTACTATACGATATTTTATTTAGGGTTTGGGTAAGTTTTGTATATCCTAAACAAATTAAAGTGTTCTTAAACATTAAAAGGCGGGTATAATATGAGATATGACAACGAGAGAACTAGAACTATATCATGATTATTTACAAGCGGAGCGCCAATACTCACCGCAAACCTTAAAAGCGTATCTCACTGACATCACCGAATTTGAAACATATCTATCTGAAAATGGCGGATTTACGCAATTTAAAGACGTTCAGGGACTAGATGTTCGCGTGTTTTTGAATGATCTTTACGAACATAATTTAGCACGAACAACCATTTCGCGTAAAATTAGTAGCCTTCGTATGTTTTATCAATTTTTGATTGCGAATAAATTTGCTTTGGATAATCCATTTGATAACGTGGCATTAAGAAAACATCAAAATCATCTACCTGAGTTTTTTTATGAAAATGAAATGCAGGAGTTATTTGATGTGGCCTATGATCATTCAGATAAACTTTGGCAGCGAAATGCTGCTTTACTGGAGTTTTTATATGCAACTGGCGCCCGTGTGGCGGAGATTGCTAGTTTGCAACTTGAGCAAGTCGATTTTTCGCAACGCTTAGTTTTAATTCATGGGAAAGGTAATAAAGACAGGTATGTACCTTTTGGTCATTTTGCATCAATAGCGCTGTCAACTTATATTGATGGATTACGATCAGATTTGACAGCAGGTATGGATCATCGTGTGGTCTTTGTTAATCATCGTGGGCAACCTATCACAACTGCAGGGATTACTTATATTCTTGATCAGCTCATGAAACAATCATCATTAACTGGCAAAATTCATCCCCACATGTTGCGACACACTTTTGCGACACATTTGTTAAATCACGGTGCTGACATGCGTACGGTGCAAGAATTATTAGGACATGTCAATCTTTCTACGACGCAAATGTATACACACGTTACGCGAGAAAGCTTGCAGAAAAATTATCAAAATTTTTTTCCACGCGCAAAAAAGTAAACGCTTCACAAATGACAAAAAACAAGGTAGAATTATAGTTATGATAACTCTTGAAAATAAAAACCTAATTGTAAAAATCAATGAAGAAGGTGCTGAACTAACAAGCGTTTGGCATAAAGATGCTGAGTTGGAATACATTTGGATTGCTGATCCCAAATACTGGGGCCGTCACGCTTCTAATCTATTTCCAATTGTTGGTCGCCTACGTGGCGACCAATTTAAAGTGGCCGGGGAAACTTACTACATGAACCAACACGGTTTTGCCCGCAACATGGTCTTTGATGTTGTTGAGCAGAGTGAGAATAAAGTTGTTTTTCGTATTGTTGACACGGAAACAACACATCGTGTTTTTCCTTTTAAATTTCAGCTAGATATTAGTTATGAGTTAGGGGACGATGATACACTACATGTGGCCTATATTGTCCACAATCCGGACACGGAAGAATCATTGTTCTTCAGTGTTGGTGGGCACCCAGCTTTCAATTTGCCTCTTGATGGCGGTAAATTCTCCGACTATTATTTGTCAATTGAACCAGAAGTCACGTATGATCGTGTTCGCCTCGTGGGACCATATTCAAATCCTAATAATCCAACACCATTTAATGCAAGTATTCCGCTTCGTTTACGACAAGAGGATTATCATGATGACGCGATTATTTTGAAGCTAGATCGTCAGAAAACATCATTTTTGTTAGCGCGATTAGCTAATCAGCACGGTTTACGCATGGTTTTGGATAATGCACAGTATATTGGTGTGTGGACACCAGCCGGCAAACAAGCACCGTTCATTGCACTTGAACCATGGTGGGGTATTGCTGATACTGTTGACGCTAGTGGTAACTTCAAGGAAAAGTTTGGTGTCAATGTTTTGGCAGCAGGTGACACGTTTGAAGGCACTTATAGTCTACAATTCTTTTAAAAAATCAAGACGTTTAGCAGGTAGAGTTAATTTATTTTTTTATGAGAATTTAATTAGTTGTTGACAACTTTATTAAATTCCGTTATGATAAATAACATCAAATATTAAAGGTTAGGAAAAAATGAACAAAACAATCTTAAACAACAATAGTTATTTTTACTTCTGGTTTATGTAAACCCGTCGCACGCTGCGTGTGTCGGGAACGACGCACTTGGCGACCAGAAGTTTTTAAAGGTTGGGTCACTAAGTTGTAATGAACACTTAGTGACGTTCTATTTTTTCAGATAATGAATTTTCTGTTAAACCGAACTAAGTGTTATGCACTTAGTTCGGTTTTTTATATTACGGAGAATGATATGACAACAAATATTAGTATTGAAACGCAGACAATTAATACGTTGCGATTACTTTCGAATCAAATGATTACCAAGGCTGGCTCAGGGCATCCTGGTATAGCGTTGGGAGCGGCTCCTATTCTGTATGAATTGTATGCTAATCAACTTAAAATTAATCCAGAGAATCCGAAAATGATTAATCGAGATCGTTTTGTCCTCTCTGCTGGACATGGCGCTGCCTTATTATATGCAACTTTGCATCTGGCTGGTTTTAATATTTCTAGTGATGATCTGCAAGCTTTTAGGCAACCTTATTCGATAACTCCGGGCCATCCAGAAGTTGGCGTGACACCTGGTGTTGAAGCAACAACTGGTCCCTTGGGACAAGGATTGGGAATGGCTGTGGGAATGGCGATGGCGGAGGAACATTTGCGGGCTCATCACCCTGAGGTAATTAATCATTATGGCAGATTGCAAGAATCATCCGAACACCGCATGTTTCTGAAAGACTTTTCGTGGTGATTGCCAGTTGAGCGTTTTCATTGGCCTGGCATTAATCCAATGATTAATTTGATCTAATTCTTTCTGACTGATGGTTTCAATTTTGCGTTCTTTTGGGATAAAACGACGGACATATCGATTTAGCACTTCATTACTACCACGTTCTTCTGGTGAATATGGGTGTGCAAAATACATCGGTATGCCTAGCTGTTCTTCTATTTCATCATATTTTGCAAACTCTCGACCGTGATCAACTGTAATTGATTTAGCATTTTTTATACCCTTGAAAAACCTAATAATAGCTGGTGTCACTGCCTGACTATTGCGCCCACTGACATGTCTCATGATATGTTGTCGACTCAATCGTTCTGTGATGGTCACTAAAACATCGCCACGTGTTTTACCAGATTGCATCGTATCAACTTCAAAATGACCAAATTCTTGTCTTAATTGGACAGCTTTTGGTCGTTTTTCAATTGAACGGCCATGAGCAAAAACACGTCTACGGCCGTCAGATTGACGTTTACGTCGAATACCTTTATCAGGTAAATCTGATAACTTAATTTTAAGCAAACCATGATGAATCCAGTTGTAGATGGTCTTGAAAGCAATACCCAATACATGAGCAGCCGTTTCTGGTGACCACTTCAAGATACCAATGTGATGGTTCAAAAAAGCTGATATTTCAGGTGTTAGGGTCGGATGGCGACCGTGTTTGTGCCGATTACACTGGGCTAAATGATGAGCCTGTTGTGCATTGTATGGTTTAATTCGATTTAACTCGTAGGTAATAGTTGCAGGAGAACGCTTTAAGAAACGGGCTATTTCTCGAGTTGAATGATTAAGTTTGATCATTGTTTCAATGACAGAACGTTCGTGAGCTGATAAACTAGAAGACATAAGCTGCAGATCCTTTATGGTTGATTTTAGTCAATTACCATTAAAGTCTCTGCAGTTTTTTTATGCAAGGTGTTCGGTTTAATTTTACAATCTGCCTTATACATACGCATTGGTCGGTGATGGTGATTTGATGGAAGGTGTTAGTCATGAAGCGGCTTCACTTGCTGGTCAACAACAGTTAGAACGGCTAATTGTTTTGTACGATGACAACCAAGTCAGTTTAGATGGACCAAAAAAGCGCACTGATGTGACTGATAACATTGCCCGTTTTCAGAGTTATGGTTGGCAAACATTACAGGTTGATGATGGTAATGATTTACACGCAATCCATGACGCAATTGAAATAGCCAAAAAGAGTAATACACCTACCTTAATTGCAGTTAAGACAGTTATTGGTGATTTTGGACCATTTGCCGGTTCAAATAAAGCGCACGGCACACCATTACAATCAAAGGATCTCCTTGATTTAAGTCGAAACTTAAATGTTACCATTGAAAATTTCAAAGTACCTGCTCAGTTGCTATCAGACATGAAAAAGCGAATAGGACAACGTTTGAATCAAGAGAAACAGCCATCTCTTTCAGCCCTGCAAGCTTATGAGTTGTCAACAAAAGCAGGCAAGCTAAAAGTACCAACAATTGATGATGATTTGAAACAGCAAGCTGGTCGTAAAATTTCTAAGAATATTTTGCAAAAATTTGCGCAACAACTACCCAATTTGTGGGGTGGTTCAGCTGACTTAGTGGCTTCAACCAATGCTGAAATCGTTGAGTCGGATTTGTTTGATGCACAAAATCGTGCCGGTCGTAATATTGCGTTTGGTGTTCGGGAGTTTGCGATGGGCGCAGTGATGAATGGTATTGCGTTACATGGTGACACAAAAATATTTGGCGCAACATTTTTAGCTTTTTCTGATTATATGAAGGCTGCAATCAGATTGAGTGCACTTCAAAAATTACCTGTGATTTATGTTTTCACGCATGACAGCGTAACTGTTGGTGAAGACGGTCCAACGCATCAACCAGTCGAACAATTAATGGCGTTACGTTCTATTCCAAATGTCGATGTTCTTCGACCAGGGACGGCCAATGAAATAGCATTAGCTTGGCAACAAGCTTTAACGTCAATTGACAAACCAACAATCTTGATTTTGAGTCGTGGTAATTTAGGCACTCAAGGTAATCAAGTACAAGCCAGCACTGCTCAGAAATATGGCGCTTCAGAGATTATTCATAACGAACGGGCTAAAATCAATTTGATTGCTACGGGGTCAGAAGTTCAAATTGCCATAAAAGTCAAAGAATTGTTACCTTTTCCTGCAAATGTCATCAGTATGCCCAATCTTAGGAAATTTCAGTCATTAGAAAAATCTAAACGGCATAACATTGTTGACGAATATGCTACAAAAAATGTCATAATAGAAGCAGGAACTCGTCTGGGATGGCGCGAAATCGCACAGGATAATGGGCTGATTTTTGGGCTTGATGATTTTGGCATGAGCGCTGCACCAGACATTGCGTTACGCGAATTGGGATTTGACGCTCACGCAATCAGTGCACGAATTATTGAGGACTTAAAATGACTTTATATGGTTTATTGGCTTACCCAGCAGGACACTCATTATCACCAAAGATGCAAAACGCTATGATTGACGCAGCTCACATTGATGCTTATTATCAGTCATTTGAGGTAGCACCACAATTATTTGAGCAGGCGATTGTTGGTTTAAAGACGTTACAAATTAATGGCTTTAATGTTTCAACACCATATAAAAATCAAATTATCGACTATTTGGACGATATTTCACCGTTGGCACAGAGATTACAGGCCGTTAATACAGTGAAACGCATAAAAAACAGACTAGTAGGTACGAACACTGATGGGGATGGGTTTTGGCAAAGTATTAAACGTCAACAGCCCAAAGAAAACATTGTAGTCATCGGTACTGGTGGTGCTGCTCGTGCCATTATTGCTAGTGCACGAGAGTATGGGGTTAGAAATATATCTGTTTTCAATCGTGCACATCAAAATTGGTCGCAACGCGAGACTGAAATTGCCTATTTGAGTCAAGGCATCGGACATTTGGAAGACTTGGCTGACAATCAGGCTTTAACACAAGCATTGCGCCAAACAGATATGCTAATCAATGCAACAACTGTTGGCATGAACGATGCGCGAACTTTGCTAACAGATTATCAGTTATCACTCATGCCTTTGCATAGTCTGGTAGTTGATATTATTTATCGCAATCAGCAGACTGCGCTTTTAAAATCAGCGTCACAACGTGGATTGTTGACGATGAATGGTGTATCTATGTTAGTTAATCAAGGCGCGCTAAGTTTTGAATATTGGTTTGACCAGCCAGCGAATCGACGTCTAATGGCAGCAGCCATTACATCTTAAAGACATTATTATAAAAAGTGGAGAATAAAACATGATAATTATTGCAAAATCAAAAGAATCTGCTCAGCATATTGCTGAGATGTTAGACCATCAAAACCCAATTAAACCAGTGTTTGTTCATGATAACCGCGTTGCTTTAGCAGGTGTCAAGACTTTGTCTGAAACTGAGTTACATGAAGTAAAATCAGAAATTGTAGAGATTATTACCAACCATCATTCAGCAATTAAGTCGTCACGTGATTTTCATCCAGAAGATACGATCATTAAAACACCTCACAGCGTCATTGGTGGACAACATTTCACATTGATGGCAGGACCTGATTCAATTGAGTCTCCAGCTCACGTTGAGGCCATGGGAAAGGCAGTTAAAGCAGCTGGGGCTACCGTGTTACGCGGTGGCGCATTTAAGCCTAGAACCTCGCCATATTCTTTCCAAGGTAATGGTGAAGCAGGGTTGAAAGCCCATCGCGCGGCCGCTGATGCCCTTGAGATGGATATGGTGACCGAAATACTGGACACTCGAGATGTTGACTTGGTAGATTCATATACCGATATTTTTCAAGTTGGTACACGTAATATGCAAAACTTTGCATTGTTGAAGGCACTAGGCAAGAAACAAAAACCGGTAGTATTAAAACGTGGTATGTCAGCTACGATTGACGATTTGTTGAATGCTGCAGAATACATTGCTGCAGGTGGCAATGACCAAATTATCTTGATGGAGCGCGGTATCCGTACCTATGATAATAAATACACACGCAATACCTTAGATGTCTCTGCAATTCCTGTTTTGCAATCGTTGACGCACTATCCGATTGTAGCTGATGCTTCTCATGCGGCTGGTGTCTCTAAATTTGTGACGCCCCTAGCATTAGCTGCTGTGGCAGCAGGCGCACAAGGACTGATGACAGAAATTCATGATGATCCTGCACATGCCTTTGTTGATGGTGCTCAAGCTTTGACGCCGGATGAATTTAAACTGTTAGCAGACAAGATACGTCAAATTCGGGAGGCAATTAAATGAGTCAAGTGATTGTTGAATTAGCAACAAAAACTTACGAAGTTAAGATTGATAAACAACTACACAAGCACATTGGTGAAGAACTGAGTCAAGTTTGGAGCAAACGTAAAATAGCATTGCTGACAGATAGTAATGTTGGACCGGTTTACTTATCAGATACTGAAATGCAATTACGTTCTGCAGGTTATGAGGTATTGCCGCTGACTGTTCCAGCTGGAGAATCATCAAAATCATTGCCTGTTGTTGGTGAATTGATTTCAAAAATGGCTTCGGCAGGATTCACACGTGGCGATGGTGTCATCGCTCTGGGCGGTGGTGTCATTGGTGATTTGGGTGGTGTGGTCGCTTCCTTATATATGCGAGGCATTGCCTTTGTACAAATTGCCACATCGCTCACCGCGCAGGTTGATTCGTCTGTTGGTGGCAAAACAGCTGTTAATTTAGGTGACACAAAAAATATTGTGGGATCATTTTACCAGCCAGATCTTGTATTAGTTGATACGACTTATTTGGACACGTTGTCTGATCGTGATTTAGTCGAAGGATATGGGGAAGTGGTCAAAACATCAGCACTGACTGGTGGCGATTTTTATCAATTGACCGGTACAATCAAGAGTGTTTCAGACATACGTGGTCAAGCACAGACCTTGTCTGAGCGAGCAATTACTTACAAAGCATCAGTGGTAATGGCTGACGAAAAAGAATCTGGGCAACGTCAGTTTTTGAATTTCGGTCATACGTTAGGTCATGCGATTGAGTTACTGGCACACGGTCAACTCCGTCATGGTGAAGCAGTAGCCATTGGTATGATTGCCATTAGTCAACGCTTTGAGCGTGACGGTATAACCCCCAGTGGCATGACTGATTCATTGCGCGATCGTTTGACAGCAGTTGGATTACCGACAACCTCACCGTTGATTGGCACACCTAATTTTTTCAAACATCTAGTGAACGATAAAAAAAATCACGGTGGCGTGTTAAACTTAGTTGCACTTGCTAAGATTGGTGAGCCAATTATTGTTAAGAAAAATATAGCCGATATGCCGGCATTTATGGAGAATTAATATGCGTTATACAACTGCTGGCGAAAGCCATGGACCGGAAGAAATTGCCGTCATTGAAGGCATTCCGGCTGGATTACATATTACACAAGCTGATATTGATGAGCAACTGGCGCGCCGCCAACAAGGATATGGTCGTGGTGAACGACAAAAAATTGAAACAGACACCGTTACTTTTCTCACTGGTGTTCGCCATCAACTGACCTTAGGTTCGCCAATCACATTAAACGTTCATAACGACGACCATAATAACTGGTCTAAAATTATGGCGCCAGATGATCCGGCAACATCAGAAAACACACTACGAAAAGTTTTACGTCCACGTCCTGGTCATGCTGATTTGGTCGGTGGTATGAAGTATCGTCATCATGATGATTTGCGTAATGTATTAGAACGATCATCTGCCAGAGAAACAACAATGCGAGTAGCAGTAGGTGCAGTCGCCAAAAAGTTACTATCAGAAATTGGTGTGGATGTTCATGGCTTTGTGGTTAATGTTGGACCCGCTAAATCGGATTTGAATGACTTAACAAAGTATCATGATTTAAACGAATTACGTTTAGTGACAGAGAGCTTTCCAACACGAGCGTTATCAGCTGAGGCCGACGCAGCAATTCGCGAAGTAATCGATCAAACAAAACGGAATGCTAACACTGTGGGTGGTCAGGTTCAGGTTATGGCCACTGGAATGCCAGTTGGACTAGGTTCGTACGTATCGGCTGATACAAAATTAGATGCTAAAATTGCGCGCGCAATTGTTGGCATAAATGCCTTTAAGGGTGTTCAATTTGGTGGCGGTTTTGATAATGCTGAAAAATTTGGCGACCAAGTTATGGATGAAATTTTTTGGGATGAAAAGCGTGGCTTTTATCGTGGTTCTGATAATCTGGGTGGTTTTGAAGGAGGCATGACGACTGGTGAGGCGATTGTTGTGAGAGGCGTTGTGAAACCTATCCCAACACTTTATCGTCCTATGCAATCAGTTGACATTGATACACATCAAGACCACAAGGCGTCAATTGAACGTTCAGATACGACGGCCGTGACAGCTGCAGCAGTTATTGCTGAGGCGATGGTTGCTATTGAATTGGCCAAAGCGGTGTTAGACAAGTTTGATGCAGATAATATTGATCGAATGAAAGAACAAGTTGAACGTTATCGTGACGAAATTAGATCATTTTAAAAATAAGCGGTTTTCACCGCGTACATAAAAATTGGAGACATAAACAATGATTAAATTGACACAAGCCCCTAAATCTGGCCTTCATGGTGAAATTATCGTGCCTGGCGATAAATCTATCTCTCATCGCGCGTTGATGTTTGGCGCAATCGCAACCGGTGAAACAAATATTGAAAATTTCTTGCCGTCTGATGACGTGATGCATACAATGAGAGCTTTTCAACATTTGGGTGTTTCGATTACACAAAATGGCCGAAAATTGCATGTTGTTGGACGCGGGATTAAGCAATTTAAGGTACCAAAACAAGCACTGGATATGGGAAACTCGGGGACATCAACACGATTGTTAATGGGGCTACTCAGTCGCCAGCCTTTTGATATCCAATTATTTGGGGATGATTCTCTTAGTCAGCGACCCATGAAACGCGTCGCAACACCTCTACTACAAATGAGTGCCAACATCGCGTTAGCTGAGGATGGCACTTTGCCAGCCACACTTCATGCGAATAAGACATTAAAAGGGATAACTTACGAAATGCCAGTTGCTTCTGCGCAAGTAAAAAGTGCTATATTACTTGCGGGTATGCAGGCTGACGGTGTGACTAGAGTGATTGAAAAGTTGCCAACTCGTGACCACACAGAGCGAATGTTAAAACAATTTGGTGGTGTAATTAACAGTAAAAATGGTGTTATTGAAGTGACAAAACAACCAGAGATATTCGGGCAAAACGTCATCGTGCCGAGCGATATTTCAAGTGCAGCATTTTTCATTGTGGCGGGTCTAATTACGCCTAATTCAGACATAATCCTCAAAAACGTTGGTGTTAATCCAACCAGAGATGGGGTACTGAAGTTGTTAAAACGCATGGGTGCGAGCATCAACGTGAATCAGATACAAAATGAAGGCGAACCAATGGCTGATATCATGGTTAAAGCACAACCGCTTCATGGTATTGAAATTACAGCTGAAGATGTTCCCGGCGCTGTGGATGAATTGCCAATTTTAGCATTGGCTGCTACGCAAGCGATTGGTGACACCGTTATCACTGGGGCTGAAGAACTTCGTGTCAAAGAAACGGATCGAATTGCCACAGTGGTAACGGAGCTAAGTAAAATCGGTGCAGATATTCAAGAAACGCCAGATGGCATGATTATACATGGTAAAACACCATTACACGCGCTTAACGAGTCAGCATTGCTCGATTCTCACGGCGATCACCGCATTGGTATGATGAATGTCATTGCTGCCTTAATTACTAAAGGTGACGTTGTATTGATGGGTGAAGATGCAATGAGCGTGTCATATCCAGGTTTTTTGGAAGATATGAACGCCTTAATGAGAGAGAAAAAATGACAAAAATAGCAATAATCGGTTTAGGTGAGATGGGCGCCTCAATAGCGGCTGTATTATCTCAAAATGCTAATCACGAAGTAACTGGTGTTGATTCAGATACTAAAGCAGTAGACTTTGCTTTAAAAACAGGGATTATAACTAAAAAAGCGTCAAATATCGAACAAATAGCATCGCAAATGGACGTTATTATTCTAGCAACACCAGTGAATATTATTAGCCAACTAATCGTTCAGTTGAGTCATTTGACGTTGAAAAAGCGCGTGATTATTACTGATACGGGGTCAACAAAACGTGAGATTATGGCGTTAGCAGAAAAATTGTTAACGCCACAAAATATCACTTTTATTGGGGGTCATGCCATGGCTGGCACGCATAAAAGTGGTGTGTATGCGGCAGACATAAACTTATATCATAATGTTATTTACTTTTTGATGCCAAGTACCATTAGCACGAGCGATCCCTTAATTGACTTATTCAGGCCACTTGGCGCAAATTTTAAAACGATGTTAGTCGATGAACATGATGATTTAATGGCTATGATCAGTGATGTGCCACATATTGTGGCTTTTGCACTGGTTAACGCTGCCACTAGCCGTTTGGGCGCAGCAAATAAATTCGGTCAGTATGTGGCTGGTGGTTTTAAAGACACAACTCGTATTGCTGCTAGCGATCCAGAATTATGGACAGACGCTTTATTGAGTAATAGCGCTGCTGTTTTAGATAGTCAAAAACAACTGATAGTTGAATTGGAAAAGTTTAATACGGCCATTCTTGCCAATGATCGTTCTAAACTGATGGCAATGATTACTGAAGCAAAAGCGTCACGAGAAACATTATTAGACAGATAATTAGGGAAAAATCATGATTAAAGAACCAGATACACTGATGCTAGTGGGATTTATGGGTGCTGGAAAAACTACCGTTGGTAAAGAAATCGCACGTCAGCATCATTCACAATTTATTGATATTGATTCGGAAATTGAACGCGTTGCAGGGAAAACAATTCCTGAAATTTTTATAGAACGTGGTGAGATTGGCTTTCGAGCGCTTGAGACGCAGGTGTTGGCGTCAGTGCAAACTTTTAATGGTGTGGTGGCAACAGGTGGCGGTGTCGTTGAGCGACCTGAAAATATAGCTGTTTTAAAAAATTCACCCGCAACAATCATTTATTTGCACGGCAACTTAGAGAGTACAATCGGTCGGCTTATCATTGAAGGGCAAAGGCCACTACTGCAAGAGAAGTCCACCGCAGAATTTTTTGCGCTCTGGAAAGAACGTGATCCAAAATATCAAAGTGTTGCCAACATGACGGTAGAAACGGTCGGAAAAACACCTGCACGGATTGCAGCTGAAATCATTGCCTTATTTAGTGCAAACGAGGATGAGTTAGCTCTATTGGCACTTCGTTCACAAATTGATGCTTTTGATCGTCAAATTTTTAAAATCATTGCACAGCGATTAGAGGTAGTCTCATCAGTAGCGCGATATAAAGAAAAATTTGGGATAGCAACAGTTCAAAAAAATCGAATGGTCCGCTTGCGAAATGATTTAAAAGCAGATTTTGCATTTTCAGAGGACATTACGGATGATATGATTGATGCTGTGATGGCGATTCTCATGCAGGCGGCGATTGATAAAGAAAACCGTCAACTAAACAGGTAAAACTATGAAATTACACACTTTGGGACCAGTTGGTACAGATTCACAAATTGCTGCAACGCATTATATGACGAATCAAACTTTGATTTTGCATGATACTTTTGAAGAAATATTAACGCATTTATCAGATTTTAGTGGGGACGAACTTATCATGCCAGTGGCTTTTAAGTCCAATCAGGAGCAAAATCTAAACTGGGTTGATTTCAATTATCTATCATGGGAAAATATAACAGTACGCGCCACATTTTCATTACCATTGATGCCATTAATTGTTGTGGAAAATTTGGCGTATCAGCGAAATATCGCCTTAACACATGCAGCAACGGAAGGCCTGATGAAGCGCTATTTAACTAAGGTTGGGTTAGATGATGCTTGGGGACCATCAGTTATCTTTTCCCCCAGTAAAATGGTGGCGATGACAGATTTTATCCATGACCAAGACCGTCTGACTATTATTTCTGCTGATCAATTTAATAAATTACCTGAGAGTCGTGACTCACGTTACGTCGTGCGACAAACTTTAAAACCACCGATGATTTGGGTAGTGTATCATATTAATTAGTAAGTCATTTTGAACAATGACTCAAAAAAAGGATTAAAGGCATGACACTAAGACAACTACTACATATTCCAGCAACAACTGACAAGCCACTCATTGCAGTGCCATTGATGCTAGGACCAACTGGTAAACTAACACCTTTTGCCCAAAAATTGCAGGCACAGAACCCAGATATTGTTGAATGGCGAGCTGATTATATCGCTGATGATTTTAGTCAAGCAGTGGTGTGGCAGCAGGTAAAAGCTGGTGCGCAGGCGGAACTGAATCAAAAAAATGTCTCGACAATGACTGAAGCTAAAATGCTGGCAGAAATTGACAACGCTAAACAAGAATTTTTGGCAAATTGGCCGATGATGAATCAGCAAGTAATCAAGGAATTGACTGCTGCCGTATTTAACAGTGTTGGTGAGTTTCCAGTATTGTTAACTTATCGCACTCAGTCTCAAGGCGGAAAAGGTGAAATGTCACCAGTTGAAGTAGCCACATTTTTAACTTTTGCTTTACAATCTGGTTATCCTTTTGCTGCCGTGGATATTGAATATACAATGCCTGAAGAACTGCGCGCGAAGGTGATTACCACTGCCCGACAACAGCAGGTACCCGTGATTTTGTCGTATCATGACATGAATCAAACTCCCGATGATTTGCACGCGCAGCTGGTAGATATGGCTAGAAGTGACATTGATGTTATTAAATTAGCAGTGATGCCACAAAATGACAATGACGTTGATCGCTTATTGTCAGCAACGCGGGCCTTTTCGGAATCACAAGATAAGCCACTGATTACAATGAGTATGGGCCAATTAGGTGAAAAAACTCGGATTATTGGTTATCAATTTGGCTCTGAATTAACGTTTGCTGCGTTAGATGGGACACCAATTAGTGCACCAGGACAGATATCGATAAGCGAATTGTTGCAAGCCTGGCAGTAATTTGCTATAATTGTCTTGACCAACTGGGTAGTATCTATCTACCTACCCGCCACTTCTTAGGAAGTGGCGTTTTTTGTTGTCTACTGATAGCGATATTGTCACGTGACTCGCGTGTTATAATTGATGTACAAAATAGTAAAGGATTTGAAGAAATGAATAATTTTACATTTAAAAATACGACAGATATCCACTTTGGAGAAAATAGACTGGACACTGAGTTGGCAGGTGTCGTTGCACCTTTTGGTAAAAAAGTCCTACTGGCTTACGGTGGCGGCTCAATTAAAAAGAATGGTCTGTATGACCGTGTTAAGCGTGCGCTGAAAGATTACGAGGTTTTCGAACTTTCAGGCATTGCACCTAATCCTAAAATTGACTCAGTGCGTGAAGGACAACAACTTGTCCAAAAAAATGATATTGATGTGATTGTTGCAGTAGGTGGTGGGTCAGTGATTGATGCAGCCAAAGTTGTGTCGGTCGCCAAAAATTATGATGGGGATGCTTGGGATTTGGTGCTAGATTCCCAAAAAGCGACAGCGCAAATGCCGTTGATTGATATTTTAACGCTCTCTGCTACCGGAACAGAAATGAATAAAAATGCTGTGATTAGTAATCCTGAAACAAAGCAAAAACTGGGCACGCGAACATTACGCCAGCCCGATGTATCATTTTTAGATCCAAGTTTGACATTTTCAGTTTCAAAATGGCAGACTGCTGCGGGAGCAATTGATATTTTTAGTCATTTATCAGAACAATACTTTGATCAGTCGGAAGATAGTGATATTTCACGTGGCATGATTGAAGGTATTTACCGTGCCGTTATCAAATGGGCACCTGTTGCGCTGGTAGAACCTGAAAATTATGAGGCACGCGCTAACTTGATGTGGGCGTCAACCATGGCATTGAATGGCACAGTTGGACTTGGTAATGTTAATGGCTGGACAGTACACCCAATTGAGCATGAATTGTCAGCGTATTATGATATTACACACGGTGTCGGATTAGGCATATTAACACCGCGCTGGATGAAAAAAGCGCTTTCTGCGGAGACGCTTCCTCGTTTTGCAGCATTTGGGCGCCATGTTTGGGGATTGTTGGGAGATGATGAATCAGTTGCAGGTGAGGCAATCCAGGCCACATTTGATTGGATTAAATCACTAGAAGTGCCAACGACATTACCTGGTGTTGGCATTACCGACACGACAAATTTCAAAGCAATGGCAGATAGTGCTGTTGCCGTTGGTAGCCTAACTACGAATGGTTATGTTAGCCTTAATAGTGAAGATGTTGTTACTTTATTTGAAGCTTCAATGGATAATGATGGCTTTTAAGCCTTAATAATATGATATTGACCATCAGCACCTAATTTGAAAAGAGGCAGTGCTGCTAAAAAAGTAATGTCGTCACGTTGACTGGCTTGCCCTTCAGCTAGAATTGCAAATTTTCCAACAATGTGTGCGCCTGCTTGTGATAAAATTTTTTCAACGGCTGTCAGAGAACCGCCGGTTGAAATCACATCATCAACCACTAGCACCTTTTTGTTATGAATTATTTTAGCATCTTTACCATCCAAAACTAGTGTCTGGGGTGTGGCTGTGGTGATTGCTGACGATTCGACTACGAGCGGTGAAGTCATATACGACTTCACATTTTTGCGTATGACAATGTAGTTGCTTTTGCCAGTTTGCCTAGTCATTTCTTGAGCAAGTGGGATGCCTTTAGTTTCAGGTGTCACAATATAGTCAAATTCAAAATCAATTGCTTTAGACAATTCAACCGCAGCTACGTGTGCTAATTCAGCATCACCTAGCAGTACAAAAGAAGCAATCGCTAGATCTGATTTGATAGGGACAATTGGTAGGTCACGTTTTAATTTGGAAAGGGTGATTTGATAGTTTTCAGACATGATATGTTGTTCCAATCTCATTAATGTTCGTTTTTTAATTAATATATCCATATTTTTATACTGAAATTTTATCATTTTACGAATCATTGGGCAATAGTCACGATTTTAAATATTTTTTGAGGAGAACAAACTAGATCAGACAGATCTATAATCAAGCGTATGACAACTTATGAATTAACAGAACAAGAATTAGTGCGTCGAATTAGCGATTCATTACCAAGTATGACGATTAAACAGGTTGGTGCAACGCTGACATTATTAAGCAACGCGGCCACCGTACCATTTATTGCAAGATATCGTAAGGAAATGACTGGTAACTTAGACGAAGTGCAAATTCGTCAAATACAGGTTACAAGCAAGAAAATTCAAGAACTGTCCGAACGAAAAAATACAGTCTTACGTGCGATAGATGAGCAAAATAAGCTCACGCCAGTACTGTCTAAAAGTATCATTGATGCAGAAAATATACGTGAAGTTGATGATATTTATTTGCCATATAAACAAAAGCGACGTACAAAAGCAATGATTGCCCGTGAAAATGGGTTACAATCGCTGGCTGACTGGTTATTGAACCATTAAAGTATGTCTGTTAATGAACGTTTACACGCATACTTTAATGAGACTATAAAGAGTGACGCGGATGCAATTGCTGGTATACATGAAATTTTGGCGGAACAGTTTGGCGAGGATCAGAGTTATCGGCAATGGCTTCGGACTAGAATGATGCGTGATGGTCACATCCTGTCGACGTTGAAAAGAGGTGCTAATGCCAAAGATGAACAAAAAATATATGAACAATACTATGATTTTGATGAATCAATTCAATCGTTGAAAGAAAATAAATTTCGAATTTTGGCAATCGATCGTGGTGAAAAAGTAGGCGTATTATCCGTTAAAATTGATTTTCCGGCTACTCGATTGTTGCATTTTATGAAAATTAAAATTATTGGTAATCAACAGATTGAAAGTGGCAATGCCGAGATGATTCAGTTTGCGATTGAGGATGCATACAAGCGCTTTATTCAGCCGGCCATTGAACGAGAAATTCGACAAGAATTAACACAAATTGCGCAACAACAAGCCATTCAAGTTTTTGGTAATAATTTGTATCATTTGCTGATGCAAGCACCTTTGAAAAATAAAATTGTGATGGGATTTGATCCGGGCTTTCGAACTGGTTCAAAATTAGCCATTATAGATGGTAACGGTAATTTTTTGATTAAGCAAGTTATTTTCCCTCACTTACCGGCAAGTAAGCATGAACGAGAGCAAGCAGCAACAACATTTAAAAAATTATTGCAAGATTTTAATGTTGACCTAGTGGCTATTGGGAATGGTACAGCATCGCGTGAATCGGAAGAATTTGTTGCTGAAAACCTGATAAAGGGTGTTCAGTACACAATTGTTAATGAAGCTGGTGCATCGGTTTATTCAGCTTCTGTGGCTGCTAGAGCGGAATTTCCAGATTTACACGTTGAAGAACGCAGTGCGATTTCGATTGCTCGAAGAATTCAAGATCCTTTAGCAGAACTAATCAAAATTGATCCGAAATCCGTCGGTGTTGGTCAATATCAACATGATTTGAATGCGAAAGCACTTGATGAACAAGTTGATGCTGTTGTTGAAACAGCGGTCAACCAAGTGGGTGTTAACTTAAATACAGCTTCAGCAAAATTATTGACGCATATAGCTGGGCTTAATCAAAAATTAGCAGAAAATATCGTGGCTTATCGTCAAAACGGGCGACCATTTACGTTGCGCACACAGTTAAAGGACGTTCCGCGTTTAGGACCTAAGGCTTATGAGCAGGCGGCAGGATTTTTGCGAATTGTTGATGGCAAAAACATATTGGACAATACAGATATACATCCTGAAAGTTATCACATTGCGACTCAAATCATTGATATGGGGCGATTGTCAATTCATGAATTATCATCTTCAACAGCCAATAAAACTTTAAGTCTTTTGGATAACTCAGACACTGCTGCTAAATTAGGTGTTGGTGTTCAAACACTACATGACATTATCACGAGTTTACAAAAGCCAGGCCGTGATGGTCGATCTGAAATGGTTAGTGCGTTATTGAAATCTGATGTGCTACATATTGCAGACTTGAAAACGGGCATGAAACTACAAGGAACAGTTCGAAATGTGGTTGATTTTGGTGCATTTGTGGATCTAGGAGTAAAACAGGATGGTTTGGTGCATATTTCTCATTTGAGCAAGAGACGTATTAAACATCCGGCAGAAGTTGTTTCAGTTGGTGATATAGTTGATGTTTGGGTACTATCTGTTGATGAAAAACGTCAAAGGATAGCACTGACGATGTTAGCGCCCAAATAAAAAAATCGCATCATTTTGATGCGATTTTTTTTAGTCAACTAGAGGTAAAATGTTGACGATTGAAATACGATCACTCTCATCGTTTTTTAATCGTTCAATTATTTCGTGATAGCGGCGCTCAGATAGCGGTTCCTTCTGATCAAATGTTAAAATTTTGTTGTCGATATGATTACTAGTGCTTGGATATTGTTCGATACGATAAATGATTAACAACTTTTTGTAGGCGAATGGCTGTACAATCATGCCTTCAAGCTTTTCTTCGACATGTTCCGTTGCCTGATTAGTTGCATTTTGTTCAATTTTTGTTTGTGTTTTTTTGAATAGGGCCATTATTTCATCTCCGTATTTTTGGTGAAGTAGTTTGTTAGTCCAGCAACAACATTTTTTGCGATTTTCTTTTGATAACTGGTTTTGCGAATGTATTTGAGGTCTTTGTTATTATTGATAAAGCCATTTTCTAGCAGAACAGCAGGTTGTGTGGTGTCTTTGAGTACAATATATGGTGCTGTATCAACACCACGATTAGTCAGGGGCATATTGTTGAGGCTGTCACTTAATGCCTGAGCTAGGCTTTGACCATTTTTATGGTAATAAAATTGAGAAATGCCTGATGCACTAACTGTGGATGAATCAAAATGAAACGAGATTTGTGCATCTGCCTTATATTTTTCACCAACCAAAGGAATTTTGAGTAAAGGTACAATATTATCACTGTCTCGTGTCATCAAAACGCGAGCACCACTTGACGCTAGGGCGGAGCGGACTAGTCTAGCAGTTCGTAGGGTGTAAGTTTTTTCTTTATACTTGCCGTTTTTTGATAAGGCGCCAGTATCAGTACCGCCGTGACCTGGATCTAATACAATAGTGGCTTCACTCAATGCAGTAGCACGTTTCAAGCTAACAGAATTTGCGACCCAACTTGCAACCCACCCAGTTTTTTCGTTGTCAGAGCGTCGTACGTGCCACCAACCATTTTGTTTGTCCATGATAATCAGTTTTGTACCGCGCTTGAGTGAGGCAGTCGAACGATATTGCCGGCCGGGACCTGTTCGTAATTGTACGTTATCGGGTCGCGTAAAGGTTTCAGTTTTTGAGATAAGCGATATAATTAATCCCAAAGTCGTTAATAGGACAACTGTGGTGATAATCACACCAATTAAATTACTAAATAGCCACTTTTTTACCATAATTATCCTAAAATATGTTTCTTTGCTTGCGCTAATAATTGTAACATATTTCTTTTTTTAACGTGGTAAGAAGTTTTAAAATGCCATGTAAGAACATTTATCAACATAAAAAAGCGCAGTTCATTTGAAAAAAGTTTTGAAAAGAAATTTTGTGTAAACGTTTTCATTATTGATGAAATATGTTACAATAAATAAGCATAATTCCTAAATTAGGAACAATAGTATAAACAAAGGATTAAAAGAGTAGACGCAGATGTCAAAAACAATGGCAGTAAACGCCGGTAGTTCTTCACTGAAATTTCAATTATTAGAAATGCCCGAAGAAAAAGTAATTACACAAGGTATGATTGAGCGGATTGGGATGCCTGATGCCGTTATTACTATTAAATATGGTGCAGATATTGAACCTGTTCGTTTGATTGGTGCCGAAGAAGGACAAATTTCGCTCACTAAAAATGGTGGTCAAAAATATGAACATGTTTTAGCTATTAAAGATCATCATGAAGCAATTGATATCATGTTGCAAAAGTTGTCGGATCTGGGTATTATTAAAGATTTTCAGGAAATCACTGGTGTTGGTCATCGCGTTGTTGCTGGCGGTGAGTGGTTTAATCAATCGGTAGTGGTAACAGATGAAGTCTTAGCAAAAATTGATCGTTTGGCAGCTTATGCACCATTGCACAATCCAGCCAACGCAATGGGAATTAGAGCGTTCCAAAAGTTATTACCTCATGCAATTTCTGTGGCCGTATTTGATACGTCATTCCATCAAACTATGCCAGAAAAAAATTACTTGTATAGCTTACCTTATGAATATTATGCGCGTTATGGTGCAAGAAAATATGGTGCTCATGGTACTTCACATCGCTATGTCGTGGAACGAGCAGCTGAAAAGTTAGGTATACCATTAAACGAATTCAACGCTATTTCCCTTCATCTTGGTGCTGGTGCGTCTGTAACGGCTATCAAAAATGGTAAATCAGTTGATACCTCCATGGGATTCACGCCATTAGCTGGTTTGACAATGGCAACTCGTTCGGGAGACGTTGATCCATCTTTGATTTACTATATTCAAGAACGCGAAGGCCTTTCCAATGAAGAAATGTTGAAAGTGCTAAACACAAAATCTGGCTTGCTTGGTGTCTCAACAATTTCTAGCGATATGCGTGATTTGGAAGATGTCCAAGAAACAAACATTCACGCTAAGTTAGCTTTGGACATGTTTTATGACCGCGTGATTCGATATGCTGGTCAATATTTTGCTGAATTGGGACGTGTTGACGCTATCATATTTACTGCTGGTATTGGTGAAAATGACCCTGTAACCCGTGCAAAAGTTTTGAATGCCTTGAAATTTGCTGGTGTTGTCTTGGATGAGACGGCTAACAATGTTCGTGGTAAGGAGAGTGTCATTACAAAACCAGAGTCAACGGTTACAGGTTTGTTAATTCCAACAAATGAAGAATTAATGATTGCGCGTGATGTTGAACACTTGAAAAACGACCAATAAAAAAGTTGCCATTAATTTGGCAACTTTTTTTATGCAATCACCTTTAATTGACCGCGGAAATCCGCAAGTGATGTGTAACCTTTTTCTATTATGATTTCGGATAATTCACGTTCGAGTCGTTCAAAGACGGCAACGCCTTCAATGGCTAACTGTGAGCCAACTTCTACTAAATCAGCGCCACATAAGATATGATCATACACATCACGGCCAGAAGTAACGCCACCTGTCCCAATAATTTTGATTTCAGGATTTAAACGCAAGCGAAGGGCGCGAACGTTTGCAAGTGCAGTCGCTTTTACCAGTGTTCCGCCTACACCACCAAATCCGCCTTTTGGTTTGATGACAACAGTGTCGGTTGCGTCGTCAATGACCAAACCATTGCCAATTGAATTGATGGTGTTAACAAAGGCCAATGGGAATTGGTTTAAAATATTAGCAATGTCATCGAAATGGACGATATCAAAATAGGGGGGCAACTTAACACCTAGTGGTTTTGTGAAAAATGTGAAAGCTTCAGTCAGAATTGCTTGTGTTGCTTCAAAATCATAAGCAGTTTGTGGCTTTCCGGGAACATTTGGGCAAGAAAGATTGAGTTCAACTAAACCATTGAAGTCTGAATCTTGTAATTGATGCAACATCTCAAGATTTTCTTGCTTTGATAATCCAGCAATTGAAAAGAAAATAGGCTTGTGAGTTTGTTTTTTTGCGACATAATCCATATAGTAGTTGAACCCTTCGTTAGGGAGCCCCATCGAATTAATAGTGCCAAGTTTGTTAGGTAATTCGTAATAGCGAGGCGCTGGATTCCCGGGACGTAAGCTAGATGTAGCTGATTTTGTCACCACAGCTCCTGTATGAGCTGATGCCAGCACACTATCTAATTCTTCGGCAGTTTGACACATCACACCGGCCGCATTTAACATAATATGTTCAAAGTTAAAACCAGCAATCGTAGCAGTTAAATTCATAGTAGAAAATCCTTTCAACCCTTGTGAAATATTTATTTAATTATAGCTGAAAATATCAAAAATAAAAACCCTCAATATGATGATATTTTTGTAATGATTGGTGACGGTTATTCGCAATTTAAGGTTGATTTTGCTAAACTTATGAATAGATATTTGATGTTAAGTACAGATACAATTTGACCGATGTATAAATTCTTAGTTGGTTGATGAGCCCGATTAATTGACATTTCTGTTCAAAAATAAGTGTCCAGAAAAGGAGAATGAATCATGATTTTTCACATTAATGCGACCATGCCAGAACAAAAATCAGGCATTGAGCATGCTGAAATTCAGCGGTTTATGTTATTTAAAAAAAATCATATCACTCAAAAACTAGTTTTACGTGATTGGGATCCTGAATGTCATCGTCAAACCATAGCGGCTGGCATTGATGATGATGACTTAATCAATATGTTTGATTATTTTCAAAAGACGACGATTGTTGCAACGCAACTGTTGACGGTGAAAGATCTTGATTTTGGCGTTGCTGGTTTAGTTTTTAATGATGAGCCGAAAAATGCTCGATATTTAGTAGTTGACAACAATCAAATGTTGGTGGCACGTGTTAACTATGTCAATTCAGAAAAACAACGTGTGAAATCTGTTGAGCTTTTCGATGGCTTTGGTAATTTGTATCGTGTTGATCACTATGATGTTCGAGGTTTCAAGTCGTTACAGCAATGGTATACACCAGACAACAAAATTGAATCAGAAACATGGTTAGATGTTCATGGACAGCCAGTTTTGGAAAGCTTTTTTAAAACCACTAAGGCAGTTAATCACCAGTCCGAATTAACTCGAACCAATTGGCATTTGACTTTTAATGATAAAAGTTATGACTTTGATACAATAGAAGACTTAACTATCCATTTTTTAGACGCAATTAATCAAACTTTTTTTAGTGCTTCAGAGCCCAATATCTTTATTTTAGATCGCAGTCATTTAGCTGATTATGGTCTGTTACAGCTTAAAAATCCAGCTTATACCGTCTTACATTTACACAATTCACACGCTGGTGATGCACAAGAGCCGATGCAGTCAATTTTGAACAATAATTATGAATTTGCTATGAATGCTTTGGATCAATACGATGCGGTTGTATCAGCTACGCCGCAACAAACGCGTGATATTCAATTACGTTTTCAGCCTAATGTGCCATTATTTACAATTCCTGTTGGTATCGTCAAGGATACATTACTTCATGCCAAACATGTGAGTGTTGGCCAACGACAATTTGGTAAAATCGTTGCGTTTGCAAGAATTGCTTGGGAAAAGCATTTAGATGACTTAGTTAGGGCTGTTGGTATTGTGAAACAAGAAATACCAGAAGTTAGTTTAGATTTGTATGGTTATGCCGATACAACTGATAATTTTCGAGCAAAGCGTGCTGTCGAAGCTGTGATTGACAAATATCATCTCGCTGATTCTGTCACAATGAGAGGCTATACAACCAATATTGATGCAGTTGAAAATCAAGCCATGATTTATGGCTTAACTTCAAGAATGGAAGGCTTTAATTTGGCAATTATGGAAGGTATTGCCCACGGGTTGATTGCATTGACTTACGATGTCAATTACGGACCAAATGAAATTGTCCAAGATAATATTAATGGCAGAATTGTCCCATATGGTGATTATCGTGCTATGGCTGATGCTATTATAACTGTTTTACGCGATCCTGAATTGGCACAGCGCTATTCTGAAGGTGCTTATCAATCGGCTGAACGATATAGTGAAACCAATGTTATGGCTGCTTGGCAAAAATTAATTGATGATGCTAATCAAAAATGGCAGCACAAAATAGCGGCGACTAATTTAGGGAGGTAAGTGACAGCATGAATTTTTTTATTAGTGAAAATATCTTTTCATTTAACTCTGGCACTGAGCACGCCCAAATTAAACGAACGAAGCTGTTCAATGCATTTGATGATGCTGCTAAATATGTGACTCGCAACTATAATCGCCTACTTGATCGCGATCTTAAAGCGGTTGGTTTGACACCGGACGTGGTGCTAAATATGTATGATTTTTTTCAGGGTACGACTGACGTTAAAAGAATAGAACAAAACTTGCGTTTGCTAAAAATGCTGCCTTTGGATACATATCATATTGTAGCTGATGGGCCTAATCAAAGTTTTTTGAAACATAATGGGCGTAGAATTGCCACGATTACGGTAATGCCTGAGACAGTTGGGCTAGTCAATGAAGTCATTTTTGAAGATCGTGCTGGTAATCCCACTATTCGTGAAAATTGGGATTGGCGCGGATTTAAGTCGAGTGTGGATACTTTTCATCCGGATGATAGTTTAGCCACACAACGTTTTTTGAACTTAAATGGTGAGGTGGTCCTTGAGATAACACACATGGCTATAAATGGTATCGTTCAACCCACGATGTGGCAGCTACTAAATTATCAAGGACATCATTATCGCTTCAATTCAGAAAACGAATTGATGACATTCTTTTTAAATGAAATTGTGAAGCAATATCAAGAGGTTACACTGATTTCTGATCGACGTACACTTGATGAACCTATCGGTAAAGTGAGTGGTGCCAAACAAAAATTTGCTTATTTTCATGATATTCATACACCAAACGTGGTTCAACCTCGTGTCGGGGTGCCTTATCCAGTTTACGAAATGGCTTTGTCCCAAAAAAATCAACAATTTGATGCAATTTTAGTACCAACTGACGCACAACAGCAAGATATTCAAGCAGTTTATCCTAATCTTAATGTTAAAACTGCGCCAGATACTTTCATATCGCCGACAATGCTAACGCAGTCTCAGATTAGTTTTAAAGATCGTGTGAATCATCGTATTTTGTTCTTAGGGCGCTTAAGTCCGGAAAAAAATCCCGAAGCGGCTGTAGAAGTTTTGGCAGTGACGAGACGCTATGTGAACGATGCGACCTTAGAATTCATGGGTTATCCCGCTAATGAAGAAATCGTGCAAAAATTACGGCAATTAGCGCGTGATTTAGGAGTCGAATCATCCGTCATTTTCACACCGTATGGTAATTACGCAGCCGTAAGTGAAGCTTTGTCGCGAGCGCAAGTCATTATTGAAACGTCTCATGGTGAGGGATTCGGAATGAACTTGGTTGAGGCACTGGCTTTTGGGTTACCAATTGTTTCATACCGGATAAATTACACAACGACCACTCATGAAATTGTAGAAAATAACAGCAACGGTTATGTGGTTCCAAGCGCGTCGCCCAATATTATGGCTCAGCGAGTAGCAAACATTTTGAATAATCCTTCAAAATGGACCAATATGAGCACTGCTTCATATCAAAAAGCCAAGTTTTTTTCAGCTGAAAAAATGTACAAAGTTTGGCAACAAGTTTTTAAAAACTAATGAACACCCAATCACTCTGACGTTTGCAGCAATAAAAATCGTATTAGATTTTTGTCAATATTTGGTCAGTTGATTTTGGGTAAAAAAAGGTAAAATAGTACCATGAAACAATTTAGAGTAGAAAATTTAAACAGTACGTATGGCGAAAAGGTCTTATTCAACGATGTCTCTTTTTTAATAACGGCGGGTGATAGAGTTGGATTGATTGGCGTTAATGGTAGTGGTAAAACATCATTATTAAACGCAATATCTGGTGTTGCGCCAGCAGATTCTGGCACAGTTACAACACAAAATGATTACCGTATTGGTTACTTGACGCAGAGTCCAACCTTAGATGACAATGCTTTAGTAATGGATGCTATTTTGTCAGGTGAACAGCCCGTTTTTCAGACTATTCGCAATTATGAAAATGCTTTGCGCCAATTTAGTAATCAGCCGACTGATGAAAAAGTTGCTCAAAATTTTGAAAAAGCACAGGATGCTATGGATCGTGATGATGCTTGGACAACCGAGTCACAAATTAAGACCATTCTAACACAATTGCACATGCCAGATTTACATCACAAAATCAGTGATTTATCCGGTGGTCAGCGTAAACGTGTTGGATTAGCTCAAGTGCTCATTGAAGCACCTGATTTGTTGATTTTAGATGAACCAACCAATCATTTAGATTTTGATTCAATTGCTTGGTTAGAAAAGTACCTCAGTTCATACAAAGGGGCAGTTTTAACTGTCACACATGACCGGTATTTTCTTGATGCAGTTGCCACAAGAATATTTGAGCTATCATTTGGCGATTTGTTTGAATATCAAGGTAATTATCAAGATTATATGCAAAAAAAAGCTGAGCGTGTTGCCCAAAATCAACTGGCAGAACACAAGCAACAGCAATTATATAAACAAGAATTAGCATGGATGAGAAAGTCAGCTCGGGCACGCACAACGAAGCAAAAAGGACGTGAGAACGCGTTTGCCGAATTAGCGTCACAAATGGGAACACTACAAACTGACGAAGATGTAACCGTCAATTTAGGACAACAGCGCTTGGGCAAAAAAGTGATTGTTATAGAACACGCTGGTATTCAGTTTGGCGATAAAACGATTTTGAATGATTTTAATTTGCGTGTGTCTGCTGGTGACCGTATAGGAATTACAGGTGCTAATGGCGCCGGTAAATCAACATTCTTAAATGCGATAGCTGGTCTTGTACCATTGACGAGTGGCATGATTGAGCTTGGTGATACGGTGAAAATGGCTTATTATACACAAATGACTGAAGAAATTCCAGATGACAAACGGGTGATTGCTTATTTGACAGATGTTGCTGGTTCGGTTAAAGATAAAGATGGCAATCAAATCAGTGTTTCTGAATTGCTAGAACAGTTTCTGTTTCCACCCTTTATGCATGGTACTTTAATTCGTAAACTGTCTGGAGGAGAAAAGCGCCGATTATATCTACTTAAACTGTTATTACAGCAGCCTAATGTGTTATTGCTTGATGAGCCGACCAATGATTTAGATATCGGAACCTTAACAGTATTAGAGGACTTTTTGTCCAACTTCGATGGCGCTGTTATCACAGTTTCTCATGATCGTTACTTTCTAGATAAAGTGGCTAACCAATTGTACATGTTTGAGGGCAATGGTGTGGTCAACAGATTTGATGGCCTATTTAGTGCCTATCTAGCGACTCATGAAACGGTAAACCAAGTTAAAGTTAACAAACCAAAGCCAATAATAGTCAATCAAAGCACCAAAAAAAAGCTCACATATAACGAAAAAAAAGAGTGGGAAACGATTGAAACAGATATTGAGAAATTAGAAAATCGTATTAACGAAATCCCCGACGAAATGGCAACATTTGGTACGGATTATGTCAAGCTTGGTGATCTACAACAAGAATTAGATCAATTAAACGAGAATCTTGAAAATAAAATGGATCGCTGGGAATATTTAAGTGATATCGTAGAAAACTCATAATTTATTTATGAGTTTTTTTGTTTTGTAGTTCGTATTATAAAAGCGAGGGAGATAAAATGAAATTAAAACAATTTCTATTAGCATTACACTTAACTCGTGGTATAGGGCGTGCGGCAGAAGCCAAAATTATATATGCAATTGTGAATGATTTAGCACCCACTCATTATCCTTGGTCTTTGGATGAGGTCTTTTCAATTATTGAAAATTATCAGCAAGCTGATAATATCAAATCTAGCTATCATCTGGCTTGTAATCGAGCAGAGACGATAGCATCTGACTATCTGACATATTTTGATGACGATTATCCACCACAATTAAAAGAAATCTATGAGCCGCCATTAATACTGTTTTACGTCGGGAATTTAGCAGCGTTAAGGTTACCTAATGTTGCTGTCGTGGGTACGAGAACGGCGACACCATACGGTTTAGCGGTAATGAGACATCTATTACCCAAAGTAGTCAAATCAGGTATTGCAGTGGTTTCTGGTTTGGCAAAAGGCATTGACGTGATGGCACATCAAATCACTTTTGCCAATTCAGGTGTACCAATTGCAGTTATTGGTACAGGCATTGATATGACATATCCGGCACAAAATCAGGCACTGCAACAGCAAATAGGGCAACAAGGACTGGTATTGAGTGAATACCCACCTGGGACTGGTCCACAGCGATCACATTTTCCAGCGAGAAATCGTATTATTGCAGGGTTATCATCAGCAACACTTGTCATTGAGGCGCAACAAAAATCAGGTAGTTTGATTACTGCAAACCTGGCCCTCCAAAATAATCGAGAAGTGATGGTTGTGCCAGGCTCAATTTTTTCTGAAAATTCTTTAGGTGCAAATGAACTATTAAGATTTGGTGCAAAAATGGTCACAAAATCAACTGATATCATGGAAAGCATACAATTATTTGACACAATTTGATACACTATATACTATAGAAAACAAATTGTGAGGCATATCTCATTGGCAGATACAAAAACAAAGACAACACCAAAGAAAAAAACATCAAAAGTTAAAAAAAATTTAGTTATTGTGGAAAGCCCATCAAAGGCTAAGACAATTGAAAAGTATTTGGGCAGCACCTACAAAGTTGTTGCCAGTTTAGGGCATATTCGGGATTTGCCAAAATCAACTTTAGGTGTTGATGTTGAACATGACTATGATCCTAAATATATTAACATTCGTGGTAAGGGTGATATTATTAAAGGTTTGCGCAAAGAGGCCAAGGCTGCGAAAGCTGTTTATCTGGCTTCCGATCCGGATCGTGAAGGTGAAGCTATTGCGTGGCATTTGCAACATATTTTAGACCTTGATCCAGAAAAGCCTAACAGAGTTGTCTTTAACGAAATTACGAAAGATACCATTAAGAACGCTTTTAAGACACCACGTACAATTAACCAAGATTTGGTGGATGCGCAACAAGCACGCCGCATCTTAGATCGATTAGTTGGCTATTCAATTTCACCAATTCTCTGGAAAACTGTGAAACGCGGACTGTCGGCTGGACGTGTGCAATCAGTTGCTTTGGGTTTGATTATTGCACGTGAACGTGAGATTCAAGCCTTTGAGCCAGAAGAATATTGGACTTTGGATTCCGAGTTTAAAAAAGCGCGGAGTAAGTTTAAGTCAGTTTTCTATGGATTCGATGGTAAAAAGCAACCATTACCAGATAACGACAGTGTTCAGTCAGTTTTGAAACGAATTGATAAAAATGGTGATTTTGATATTGTTAAAGTTGACGCAAAGGAACGGAAACGTCAACCACAACCGCCATTTACAACATCAACAATGCAACAAACGGCCAACACACAGCTTAATTTTAGAACACGCAAGACAATGATGGCTGCTCAACAGTTGTATGAAGGTATTAATTTAGGGCGCGGATTGGGCCAAGTCGGTTTAATTACCTATATGCGTACCGATTCAACCCGAATTTCTTCTGTTGCTAAAAATGCTACGGCGCAATTTATTCATGACACATGGGGCGAGGAATACTCTCAACATAAGCCAATTCAAGGTAAATTACCTGAAGGTGCACAAGATGCCCATGAAGCCATTAGACCTTCTGATGTTACGCGAACGCCAGAATCGATTAAGGACAAACTTACACCTGATCAATTTAAGTTATATTCATTGATTTGGTCACGCTTTGTAGCCAGTCAAATGACGCCTGAAATTTTAGATACAATGGCGGTCACGATTGAACAAAATGGTGTGATATTTAGAGCTAATGGTTCTAAGACAAAGTTTCAGGGCTTTACGAAAGCTTATCCAGCGGCCAAAGTTAAAGACAATGCTTTGCCTGACTTAAATGCAGGAGATAAAGTTAAATTAGCGAAAACTGATCCACAACAGCATTTCACATTGCCACCAGCAAGGTATACAGAAGCCGCCTTAATTAAAGCATTGGAAGAAAATGGTGTTGGACGCCCTTCAACTTATGCACCAACATTAGATACAATACAGCGAAGAAACTACGTGCGTATTGATGCCCGGAAATTTGTACCGACCGAACTAGGCGAAATTGTGCAGACTATCGTTGAGGAAAGTTTCCCAGACGTCACTAATACAAAATTCACGGCTGCTGTTGAACATGAGCTAGATGAGGTAGAAACAGGTGATAAACAATGGGTTCCGGTGATTGATTCGTTCTTTAAGCCTTTCCAAAAAGAGGTTGAGACAGCTGAAAAATCTCTTGAAAAAGTTATTATGCACGATGAATTAGCAGGTATGGATTGCGAAATTTGTGGTGCACCGATGGTTATTAAAATGGGAAGGTATGGTAAATTTTACGCATGTTCTCGTTTTCCCGATTGCCGAAATACCAAAACAATTGTGCAGGAAATCGGCTTGACATGCCCAAAGTGTCATAAGGGGCAAGTCGTTTCTCGTAAGACAAAGCGAGGCCGGACATTCTATGGTTGCTCTCGTTACCCTGATTGTGATTTTGTAACATGGGATAAACCAACAGAAAAAACATTAGCTGATGGTACGACTCCTAAAGAATCGACCGATAAAGCAAATAAATCAACGGCAAAGCAAAAAGCGACCGAATAATTTTTTGGAATACGTGAATTATTTCAAAAATTGGTCGCTTTTTATTTGAATTTAAATATTGATTTTTTGGGGCGCAAGTAGGAAAAGCCTTCGCCTAATTGTTCTTGTGTGTCAAATACGGAAACAAATGCTTTTGGATCAATTTGATTAATGATGTGCCTGACCATGTTGACTTCCGAAGGATCGACGACAGCATAAACGACGCGCTGATCAATGTGTGAGTAGCCACCTTCTGCTTTTAACAGACTGGTGCCGCGATCGAGTTCTGACATAATCGCATGGGATATTTCTTCAGGATACTGTGTAAAAATCATAAATGATCTTGCTGAGTATGCAGCACCTTGCTGTGTAAAATTAACAACTTGTGCAAATACAAATGACGCTATCAAAGTATACATCATGTGTACAATGTCGATATAAATTAAAGAAATAATCAGAACAACTGCATCAAGCGCAAACATTGTTCGACCAATTTGGATGCCTAGTTTTTGTTCTGTAATTTTTGCAACGATGTCTGTACCACCTGATGTACCGCCAAATCGAAAGACAATGCCTAAACCTAAACCAGAAATAAATCCTGCCAGCAAACCTGCGATTAGCATGTCGTGATCAAGTGCGGGTGGTGTCGGGACAACTTGCCATAACCACAACCAAAATGAAAGCGATGAAATACCCCAAATTGTATAAATTAAAGATCGTCTACCGAGTACGCGATAGCCAATAAAAACAAGCGGAATATTCAATAATAGTGTGGTATAAGCTGGGTTCCAACCAAAAAGCGCGCGTAAAATCAACGTGATACCAGAAACGCCACCTTCTGCCAGTTGATTTGGAATATTAATGTTGATTAAACCCCAACCATAAAGGGCTGTTCCCAATGCAATCATACCAATATCACGCACAGAAATGCGTTCTAAATTTGTTACATTCATCGTAAAACCTCGCTAATGTGTTCAATTTCCATGATAACATATTGGCTAGTAAAAACATTGTTATGTTTGGTATAATAGGACTAATAAGAGGTAAATATGGCAGATTATAATTATTATCAAAGACCAAGATTTTATAAAAAAAAGCATCCGATTCGCAATTTTTTTATTGTGTTGGCTTTACTAATTGTTGTTGCGTTAGGCGTTTTTGTTTATATCGGTTATTCTGATTCTCAAAAAACAACTACACCTATTCAACAAAAAGTGTCAAAGAGTAGCACAGTTGACGAAAAAATTGACTCTAATAGTAGTTCTTCAGATGATTCAAGTAGTAGCAGTGAGACATCAAGCGAATCGTCATCATCATCTTCAAGTGCTTCGTCGAGCAGTCAAGATACTGCTGCAGAAATTAAAGAATCAGCTAAATTGAAAGGAAAAACGCTAGCCGAAGCAAAAAAATGGGCGATTGCCCATAATCGTTATTATTCATGGGTTGGCAGTGATAGTGATATTGTTACTAAAGTGACTGATGACGGTCATAATATTAGCTTTGTAGCGTCGAGCAATTAATGATGGTGAACAAGGTTTTGACGATTGCTGGTTCTGATTCTCTATCTGGCGGAGGCATTCAAGCTGATTTAGCGACTTTTGAAGAGTATGGCGTGGTAGGATTGAGTGTCATTACAAGCATTGTTACTGTACAAGCTGATAGTTTTCAAATTTTTCCAATTGACATTAATGTGATAAAAGCTCAGTTGGCTTCTGTTATGTCATTGAATCAAATTGTTGCGATTAAGGTTGGTCTTTTACCAACAGTAGACATTATCAATGTGGTCGCCGATTGTTTAGAGACAATTAGTATTCCTATCATCATTGATCCAGTGATGATTTTTAAAGAAAGCGCTTTAAAAGCTGGTAAAAGTGAATTAGCTCAGGCGATTCATAATCGATTATTACCATTAGCAACAGTTGTGACGCCTAATTTAAATGAAGCACAGTTACTTACCAATAGTGTCATTCACAATGTAGATGATATGAAGCAGGCCGCACGACTTTTAGCTAATGAAGGCGCTAAAAATGTTGTTATAAAGGGTGGTGCGAGATTGTCTGGTGATTTGGCGGTTGACGTTTTATTTGACGGTGAGGAATTTACAATTTTCCAGAACGAGAAAATTAAAACACCAGTGCCCTATAACAATGGTGCCGGATGTACTTTTTCGGCTAGTATTGCTGCTAATTTGGTAGAAAATGATATGCGAGATACGGTACAAGATGCCAAAGAATTTGTGTTGGCGGCTATCAAAAACGGTGTTGTGCTGAACGATAAGTTCAATGTTGGCAATGTTTGGCAAGCAGCGCGGCGTTTGGGATAAAGTAGAACTAAGCGACAGGCGAGTGTCTGTTGCTTTTTAATCTAGTTGTTAGGGAAGTAACATGAAAAAGAGTGACAATCAGTTTTTTAAATTTGAACGTGAGGTGACTTCGCAGGATTATCAAGTATTAAACCAAATGCTTGATTATTTTCGGGTGAGCGCTTTTTTTGAAAATAATACAGCAACACAAATTTTTTACGCTTTTGGATTAAAAAATTCATGGCAAACGTTGCCTCAAAAGGTTAACACGATGGTGTTTGGCGCCAACGCTTTTGATGGTCAGCATTCAAAGGAAGAACTAATGAACGGCTTTTGGTTTGAACCTGAGATTGTTGTCTCGATTGCCAATGGGCGGTTACAATCTAACACAGTAGAGTTAGATAGCATCCTAGCAAATCACCAACAAACCCACGATATTAAAAGGGTACAAATAAAAAAAATTATCTCTGAAACAGACTGGATTCAACGCGTAGATGATTTAATAAAAAATCTCAATGATGTTAAATCGCCGATCGACAAAGTCGTGTTTGGTCGGCAGGAGATGATTGAATTGTCCAATCAGAATCGTGCTTCATGTTTGTTACAAGCATTAAGAATGCAACACAATGTTTATCATGTCATTTTGAAACGAGAAAATGAAATTTTTGTTTCTGCGACACCTGAGCGTCTCGTATTTGTCTCTCAGGGCGAAATTCAAACAGCAGCTGTTGCCGGCACCACACCACGAGATCGTGATCCACATCGTGATCGTGAATTAGGCAATAGCCTATTACATAGTTTAAAAAATCAGCGTGAACATCAGTTTGTTGTTGATAGTATCAAAATGAAATTAGAAGCGATAACAACGCAGTTAAATGTACCATCTAATCCAATACTGTTACAAAATAAACAGGTTCAGCATCTTTACACGCCGATTAGTGGCACATTGTCTGCAAATATGTCTGTCAAAGACCTAGTTGATAATTTACATCCAACGCCAGCTTTAGGTGGTGTACCACAAAAAGAAGCTTTACAATACATTGCGCAGCATGAGCAACAACCTCGTGGCTTATTTGCAGGACCAATTGGTTATGTCACAGCCGATAATACGGGTGAGTTAGTAGTGGGTATTCGTTCGATGTATTGTGAACAGACCCGTGCACGTTTATTTGCTGGCGCCGGTATTGTTGCCGGTTCAGAAGCACAACAAGAATATGACGAAACGGCGTTGAAATTTAAGCCAATGCTACAATTGTTAGGAGAATTAACGCATGATTGATGCTTTAACTTACAATACCAAACACTTAATTGGCGCTTTAGTAGCTGGAGGTGTTAAATATTTTGTCCTTTCTCCGGGGTCACGTAGTACGCCAGTTGCATTATTAATTGCTGAGTATGTCAAGTATCATCCAAATGTGAAACTCTATGTTGATGTTGATGAACGATCAGCAGGCTTTTTTGCGCTAGGAATTGCTAAAACGACATTATCACCCGTGGTTCTACTAGGTACTTCAGGAACTGCTATTACAGAATATACACCGGCAGTAGCAGAGGCGTCAGTGTCAGAAGTACCACTGATTATTTTGTCAACTGACCGGCCACAGGAATTACAATATAATGGTGCGCCACAAACATTACCACAGCAAAATATATTTGGAAAATTAACGAAAGCAGATCTCGCTTTTAATTTGCAGGAGACACACCAAGACATAACTGAATATATTGATTTTGCAACACAAAAGTTTGTTCATTTGGCGAATACGGCACCTTGTGGGCCAGTGCAATTTAATTTACCGTTACGCAAACCTTTGATGCCAACATTAGGAAATCAGGATAACGTGTTAGTTAAGCAACTATCCTTTTCAAAACCATCTCAGATTAAAATTGACATACCACCAATCACAGCAAAGCGTGTGTTAATTCTTGCCGGTCCAAATGTTGCAGAATCATATAGCGATGCTTTATTGGCATTTTCGCAACCCTACCATGTGCCAGTGATTGCGGATATTTTAAGTCGTGTCCGTACCCCAGAAACGATTCATGGTATTGATTATTTGTTGAAATTTGATCAAGTGACCGACGAGTTAAAACCAGATTTAGTCATTAGATTTGGTAAAACGCCAGTTTCTGCGAAAGTTTTGCAATGGCTAAAGCATGCCAATATTGAGACTTGGCATGTTGATTTAAATGCTGGAACTGATCATTCACGACATGTTTCTCGTGCAATTTTAATGCCACCACGTGACTTTTTGAGGCAAGCAAAAGTGGTGCTTAGTGAAGAACAACAAGCGTTCGAAACAAACTGGCAATTAATCAACCAAAAGGATAAACAATTAGTACATGAAATGGCGATTGTTTCAGCATTGAATCGTGCTGTATCGCCAAAAACACCGATTTTTGTTGCCAATAGTATGCCCATTCGCGATATGGATGATTTTTTTACGGGTTTTAATACACAAACAATCTATGCTAATCGTGGGGCAAATGGTATTGATGGTGTTATTTCAACAGCTTTGGGGATGAGCGTCACGACAAAACAACGTAGTCTATTATTGACGGGAGATTTGACACTTTTTCATGATATGAACGGTTTAATGATGGCCCGCAATTATCAGTTACCGCTTGATATTATCGTCATTGATAATAATGGTGGCGGTATTTTTTCATTTTTGCCACAAGCCGAAGCAACAGAATACTTTGAAACACTTTTTGGGACACCGTTAGAATTGGACATCAGTAAAATTGCATCCTTGTATCAGCTGTCATACGTATTACTCAAGCAACCGGAAGATCTGCGAAAGGTGCTTAACCAACCAACAGACGGCACGAGAATAATTGTTTATCCCAGTAACCGCACTCAAAATGTGCGTGATCATCAAAAATATATTGGAGAAAGCCTATGATGATCAACAACTATCCCTATCAGATTTTTCTAACTAAAAATGATGCACGTCCATGTCAATGGTTACTGTTGCACGGCTTTATGGGATCACATCATGACTTTGATGATATCAAATTGGATTTGCCCGGTGAAGTTTTGACAGTTGATTTACTTGGTTTTGGTAGTCGGGTACCAGATGTCGTCGATGTGAGTCGTTTTAAGATGGCTAATCAAATTGATGATTTAAGATCAATTTTGGTTTCACTTCATTGGCAAAATGTTAATTTGCTAGGCTATTCAATGGGTGGTCGTTTGGCGTTGGGATTTGCTTTAATGTATCCCGATTTGGTAAAAAATCTTTATTTAGAAAGCACCACAGCGGGACTCAAAACTGTATCAGAAAGGCAAGCAAGAATAACTGCGGACGAGATTAAGGCGCAAGCTATTTTAGAGAATTTTCCAAAGTTTGTGGATAATTGGGCTCAACTCCCATTATTTGAAACGCAACAATTGTTATCATCATCAAAAAAAGACCATATTCGGCAACAACGCTTGTCACAAAACCCAACAAATGTCGCTAATTCATTGCGAAAAATGGGAACAGGGGCACAGCCTGATTTTTGGTCGAAGCTGTCGGATTTAGAAATACCAACGCAAGTGATTGTTGGCGAATTAGATAATAAATTTAATGCTATCGCCAATCAAATGGTACAATTGATTCCCAACGTTCAAAAAGCAGTTATTCCTAATGCAGGACATAACACGCATGTTGAGCAACCAAAGCTATTTGTTGAGGCATTAAATGTATCAAATTAAAAGTGTGACACTCACGCCGGTTATTTTGACCTTAAAACAGTCATTTAAAACGGCCCATACAGAAACAAAACGGCGACCATTAACGATTGTACAAGTGACATTATTTGATCATCTGACGCAACAAGAGGTTATGGGATACGGCGAAATACAATCGTTTGATGATTTCACTTATGCGCCAGAAAATCAAATCATGAGCTTGTCAATTGTCCAAAATATTTTATTGCCCCAGCTGCAGGACAATCAGTTTAAATCGCCCGAGGAGTTTGCTGGTCGTTTAAATAAGCTAACAGCGTACGGGTCATTTGCTAAATCAGGACTTGAAATGGCAATCTGGGATGCTGTTGGTCATTTGAAAAAGAAATCTTTGCAAAGGCTCATTGGTGGCACAGGCACAAAAGTACCAGTTAGTGTCGCAATTGGATTGGCAGATGATTTTAAGGCTATGATGAAAGCGCAGTATCAACGTCATAAGTTGAAAATTGATGGCGCTACGAACAATTGGCAAAAGTTGATTGATTTATTGCATGATTACCCGAATCAACATTTTTCTATTGATGCCAATTGTAGCTTTCGTGATGAAGACTTTTCCTTTTTAGCCACGTTGCCTGATAATGTTGATTTTATTGAGCAGCCTTATAGCGCTAACGATTTTGTTAAACATGCGCAACTACAAGCCCGTATTCAACAACACTTGAGTCTAGATGAATCCGTCAATAATATAGATGATATCGCCACAATGCTTGACTTACACGCCGCTGACGCGCTAACTGTCAAGCAGGGCAAAATAGGGGGCATTTCAAATGCTATTATGGCGATCAAAATGGTTGATAAGCCTTGGATTGGCGGTATGTTAACGAGTGGGTTAGGACGAAGTGTTGATTTGGCGCTAGCAAGTTTGCCAAATATTGCTTTTCCAAGCGATATATCCGACAGTAGTCGCTATTTTGAACGGGACATCATTAAAGAAAAGTTAGTTGTTGATCGTGGTTATATCACAGTGCCAATAGGATTTGGCATTGGTGTGACAATGGATTTTGATGCCATTGCTGATATGCAGTCTGCCAACACAATTAACATACAATATTAGAAGGAACTCCTATGACAGAAAATTATGCAGAAAAAATGTTGGATGCCTTATCCAGTGGGCAGCTAGACACGGCGCAAAAGTTATTTGCACAATCACTGCGGCATGATAGTGATGAAATGATTTATAGTTTGGCCGAAGAATTATACGCGTTAGGATTTTTGAATCAGTCGCGCAGAGCATACAAAAAATTATTAGATAAATTTCCTGATGAGGATGACATTCGTACTGCTTTGGCTGACATCGCCATTGAAGATGGTCAAATTGATGAAGCCCAAGACTACTTAGCACAAATCAGACCCTCATCATCGTCTTATTTACAAGCGCTTCTTGTGAAAGCTGATATTTACCAAACTGAGGGATTGAATGAATCGGCTGAGTTAAGCCTGTTACAGGCAGAAAAAATCGCACCAGATGAAATAATTATCCAATTTGCATTAGCCGAATTTTATTTTGCTAATCAGAGTTATCATCAAGCCATTCCACGCTATCGATCGTTGTTACTGAAAGGTGAACGTGAAATTAGTCGCGTTGATTTGGTTGCTCGGATTGGGGTCGCGTATGCACAAATCGGAAATTATGAAAACGCAGTTGGTTATTTGGAACAAATTAAACCGGAACAAATGACATTAGACACACAGTTTCAATTAGGCGTATTGTATCAAGAAAATGGTCGTGAAAACGAGGCAATTAAGCTGTTTAACAATATCTTGGAAGCTGATCCTAAATATACCTCTATATACCCATTATTGGGACAAGCGTATGAACATCAGCAAGATTTCGATAATGCCTATCGTACCTATCAAGCTGGTATAGCCCAAGATGAAACGAATACACTTTTGTACCGTTTGGCTGGGTTGGCGGCAGACAAGCAAGGTGATCTAGCGGCCGCACAATCCTATTATCAAAAAGCACTAGCATTAGATGAAAATGATGTGATGACTATTATTACGTATTCTGAGTTACTCTTGTCGCAAAATTTGTATGAAGATGATGTGAAATTAATTGAAAAATATATTGCTGAGGATGTTGTTGACCCACAGTTTTATTGGGATTTGGCACGAGCTTATCAAGCTTTAGGTCAAGATGACAAGGCTAACAAATACTGGCAACAAGCGTCACCGCTTTATAACGATGACGTAGCATTTTTGCACGATTTGGTTGACTGGTATCATGAACAGGGGATGCGTGAACAAGAATTAGTCACAATGAAACAATATTTAAAGATTGCACCTGACGATGATGATATGCAAATGCGCCTTGAAAGTGTCGAATATTAAACCCACAGTTGTCTTTTATTTGATAAAATAAGATGATATGAAAATTGAAAAATTACCACAAGAATTTGTACAAGCGCAACCTATTTTAGCTACCTTGGAGCAAGCTGGCTATGAGGCTTATTTTGTTGGTGGTTCTGTTAGAGATACACTTTTGGGTGCGCCAATACATGATGTTGATATTGCCAGTAGTGCTTTTCCCGAAGAAGTTAAAGCATTGTTCAACCGGACAGTTGATACGGGTATTCAGCACGGCACTGTGATGGTGCTTGACCATGGTGAAGGCTATGAGATTACGACATTTCGGACGGAGTCAACTTATACTGATTTCAGGCGACCCGATAGTGTGACGTTCGTGCGTAGTTTATCAGAAGATTTGAAGCGTCGTGATTTTACGATTAATGCTCTGGCAATGCGTCATGATGGTGAAGTTGTTGATCTATTTGATGGCTTATCTGATATGACAAACGGTATTATTCGTGCTGTTGGTGATGCAGAAACACGTTTTACTGAAGACGCGTTAAGAATGATGAGGGCGCTAAGATTTAGCGCCCAGCTAGGTTTTCGTATAGCAGATGACACACGTCAAGCGTTACGTGATTTGGCACCTAATTTAACTAGAATAGCCGTAGAGCGTATACGGGTAGAATTTGAAAAAATGTTAATGGGCGGCAATGCCGCTGAGAGCTTAAAATTGGCTTTAGATGATGGTGTTATCAACTACCTGCCAGGTGAGCCATTGAAAATTTGGGATAACATCATTCAACATTTGGCAACACATCAACCTGCTGATACTTTCGCAGTTTGGTCGCTGGTATTGGCCGAAACAGATTTGACTTCATCTCAAATCAATCGTTTTTTAAGGAATTGGAAATTAAGTCGAGAAACAATAACAACGGTGATGACTGTCGTGCCATTGATTCGCCAAATTGATAAAGTTTCTACTTTTGATTTGTACCAGGCACTACCTTATCAAAAAACGTTATTCGAGCTTTTAACACTGCTAGATGTTTCAAACGCGACAATTGGGCAGATAAGGCATATAATAGATATGTTACCGATTACAAATTCGTCAGAATTAGCTATTCAAGGCGGCGATTTAATTCGTGAAGGTGTTATGATGCCCGGGCCTAAATTAGGCCAATGTCTGAAAAAAATTGAGTACGCAGTGGTCAATGGTGAGCTGGAAAACACCCGTGAATCCCTTATACAGTATGCGAAGGAGCAGGTAAATGACGACAATTAAAATGGTATGGGCGCAGGATAAAAAGAACGCCATTGGTAAAAATGGCAGCATTCCATGGCACATGCCCGATGATTTAAAACTCTTTCGTGACGAGACAATGAATACACTAATGATCATGGGCCGCCCAACTTGGTTGAGTATTGGACGACCACTGCCTAACAGAACAAGTGTTGTGATGACTACGGACTTAAATTGGCAGACAAACTATCCTGAAGTAAAAGTTGTGCATTCACTTGATGATGCATTGGCGCTTATTAAAAACGAATCGCGTGACATATCAATTGCTGGTGGCTCGGTTATTTACAAAGCGTTTATGCCATACGCAACTGATCTCGTTGTCACTAAGATTGACGGTATAATTGATGGTGACACATTTGTTGCGCCAATTGATTTGTCACAATTTAAGCTGACCTCTAGTGAGGCACATCCCAAAGATAACAATCATGATTACGCGTATGTGGTTGAACGATACAAGCGTAAGTAAGGAAAAAACATGTCAAATATTAAAATAGTAACCGATTCAGCTGTTGCATTGACACCTGAAGAAATAGCATTTTATGATATCAAAATTGTACCGCTTTCTGTCCAAATTGACGGCACCGTTTATGAGGATGGCGTGACGATACAACGTGATGAATTTTTAGAAAAAATGGCCGTTAGTAAGAGTTTACCTCAGACATCACAGCCATCAATTGGGGCGTTTCAGCTTGCCTATGATGAGATTCACCAAAAACATCCTGATTCAGAAATTTTGAGTATACACATGTCTTCAGGATTATCGGGGACAGTTCGTGCCGCTGAACAGGCAGCGGCTTTAACAAGTGCAAAAATTACAACATTTGATACACTGGCAGCTGATCGTGCACAAGCATTTGTTGTCTTGCAAGCTGCTGAGATGGCAAAACAGGGGGCAACAATGGCAGAAATTATGCCAGCGATTGAACAGGCTCGTGATGAATCCAATATTTATTTGAGCTTCACTTCCTTAACAAATATGGTTGCCGGTGGTCGCTTGAGCAAAACACAGGGCATTATTGGTAATCTGTTGAATATTAAGGTTGGTGCGGGTGTGACACATACTGATGGCACTGTCGATGTTTTATTGAAGGGGCGAGGTATGAAAACTATTGCTAAATTCAATAACAACGTGATTGCAAAAATGCAAGAATACAAAGAAATGGTTGCGATTGGTATTTCACATGCTGGTATTCCGGAGGAAGCCACGCAATTAGCCGAAAGGTTAAAAGCAATCTGGCCAGACTTGGAAATTCCAGTTTTGAACACGACGCCGATTATATCCACCCATACAGGTGTGGGAGCACTGGCAATTTTGTATCGTGCCCGTTGATGAATAATTATCTTAAAAGCGAGTCTAGCTCGCTTTTTTTGTAACTAACGCTTTTTTAGGCTATAATAATTACCAGTAAAGTTTCAGGAGAATTACGAATGCGAAAGGTACTAATCAGCTTCATTGCCATCGTGATTGTTGGTGCTGGCGTACTTTTTGGTATTAAAAACTGGCAACATCATTCACTCAATCAATCATTGTCAAAAACTGAAAAAGTGTCACATGTCAATTTGGTAGCATTAGGTGACTCGCTAACCGAGGGCGTTGGTGATACACAAAAATTGCAAGGCTATTCTGGTAGAATTGCTAAAGAGATTCGTGAAAAATATGATATTTCTGTAACCATGAAAAATTTTGGCAAAGCAGGTGACCGCTCAGACCAAATTAAAAAAAGATTAGTGGCACAATCAAGTTTTCAACACAGTGTTAAAAACGCTGATGTATTAGTCATGACAGTTGGCGGTAATGATTTACAGCAATTGTTACTCAAAAATATGACGGCTTCTTCTCCAAAAGCATTGTCTGAAGCAGTTGTTAAAGGAAAAGTGAACTATCAAAGCAGGTTAGCAAAATTGCTAAAAACGGTTCGTGGTTATAACAAACAAGCGCCAATCTTTATTTTTGGTAACTATAATCCGCTCTATGTTCACTTTGCTAATCGTGAAGATTTCAATGCTGATGTTAAAAATTTCAATGCTATCAATGCTAAAATGGCAACAAAAGATGGTAATGCTTATTATGTCAGTTCGTTTGATTTGACATACGGTCAATTCAAGACAAAATCACAACGTCAAAAACTTGTTAAGCAAATTGAAAGTGATAGTTCAGAAAAAAATGCAACGAAAGCCATGACGGCTGTTTTGACGGGAAAAACAAGTGTTGACAATAATTGGATTTCAAAAGATGATAATTATCATCCTAATGACAAAGGTTATCAATATATGACATCACAATTGTTGCATGTTATGAAGCGAGAGGAAAAACATTGGTTAATCAAACACTAAAAAGACCAGCTATGACACCAAAAAAACACCGTTCAATCTGGTTTTGGTTTTTTTGGGTATTAGTAACTGGGCTCGTTCTGACCAGCTTTTGGTTCTTTCATCAGGCGTCAGGTCCAATCAAATATAGTGATAGTCAGTCAAAAATAGCAAATTCTGACGCAACATTTGATATTACACTAAACAAAAAACAAATTAATGCCTTAGTAGCCCACTATCTTAACGATTCTGATAACAGTGGTTTTACGTTTGATGTTTCTGACAAAGTCATGATGTATGGTAGCACTAAATTTTTAGGGCAAAAATTTAACTTTGGCATGGCGCTTGATCCACAAGTAACGGCTAATGGCAACATTATTTTAAAGGCAAAATCACTAGCAATTGGTAATTTGTCGCTGCCTGTGTCCACTGTTATGAGCTTCGTTCGGTCTAGTTATGATGCACCAAAATATGTAACTATTATGCCTAAGAAAAAAGAAATCTTTATTAATATGAGCCAATTGCCAACGACGCAGGGCTTAACATTTCGGGCCAAAATTATTGATATGAAAGCAGATCAATTTGTATTTGAAGGAGGCTTAGTAGATGAAAAAAAGTGATCGCTCTTTTTATAATTGGTTAATGACAAATCGTAATCCAATAGCCGCGGATGATGTTCAGCAATTTGCTAACAACGCCTTTTTGGATTCGACATTTCCCAAACAAAGTACGGACTTTGATGATATTTCTAAGTATTTAGAAGAAAATACGACTTACTTGATGAGCATGACGACGTTTGATGAAGCGTGGTCAATGTATATCGCAGATCGATAAAGAGGAGTACGCTCAAAATGGCACAAATTATTCAGTGGTTTCCTGGTCATATGGCCAAAGCCTTCCGTTTAATGCGAGAAAACTTAAAATTAGTAGATGTTGTCTTTGAATTAGTTGATTCACGAATTCCGGAAAGCTCACGTAATCCCGAGATTGATAAACTAATTGGTCAAAAACCACGATTGTTGATTATGACGAAGGCGGACTTAGCTGACCCAGAACAAACGCGTGCTTGGAAAAAAAAATTCGAAGAACAGGGTTATACAGTTCTGGTGTTGGATACGCGTGATCCACGAACACCGCAATTAGTTACTAAAGCCGCTAGAAGGGCTGTTGAAGCAAAAAAAGAAGCCCAGTTGGCACGTGGTATCCAAGATCAACCAATACGTGCAATGATTACTGGTGTCCCCAATGTTGGTAAATCAACGTTGCTAAATCATTTAGTGATGAAAAATGTTGCACCGACTGCCGATCGACCAGGTGTCACCAAAAAAGTGGCTTGGCTGAAAACCCCAACTAAGTTAGAATTACTAGACTCGCCTGGTGTTTTGTGGCCAAAATTTGAAGATCAAACAATCGGTATGAAATTGTCCTTAACTGGTGCTGTCAAGGATACAATTTTTGCCAAAGATGACGCCGCGCTTTTTCTAATTGCTTTCTTCAGGCATTATCGTCCTGAAGCCGTGATTGAACGTTATCATTTGTCAGCCGATATTTTTGAGCAAGAGAATGTCGATGTTTTGTTAGCAATTACGGCAAAACTTGGTTTCAAAGATGATTATGATAAGGCAAGTGAACGATTATTAAACGACTTGCGAAAAAATAAGTTGGGTGCATTTACACTGGATTTGATTGATATATGAGTGAGACAATAAAGGCAATTCGGACACAACTTGAGACGATATCACCTGATGATGAACGGTTATTAGTTTGGCAGCAAGATTCACGCGTAGGCGTGCAAAAAGCCATCCAGAATTGGCGGAAAAGCCAAGACAGGACGGCTAAAAAACAGACTGCATTTGTGCATAGATTTGATATTGAACGACAATATTGGGAACAAGGCTACGACAATATTGCAGGGATTGATGAAGTTGGTCGTGGACCATTAGCAGGACCAGTAATTGCAGCAGCCGTGATTTTACCTCATAATTTCAATGTTATAGACGTCATTGATTCAAAACAATTATCGGCTAAGAAGCGATTAGATTTGTACGAAAAAATTATGACACAGGCTCTGGCTGTTGGCATTGGAGAGGTCGAAGCTGCTACCATCGACGACATTAATATTTATGAAGCAGCTCGCATGGCGATGACGATTGCTGTTTCTAAATTACAGCTTAAAGCCGAGGTGCTATTGATTGATGCTATGCGGTTGGACCTTGATATCCCGCAAGAGTTTCTCATTAAAGGTGATGCACGTAGTAATAGTATTGGCGCTGCTAGTATCGTGGCAAAAGTCACCAGGGACCGTCTAATGACTGACTATGGTCTAAAATATCCCGGTTATGGCTTCGAGAGAAACGCCGGTTACGGGACAAAAGAACATCTCCAAGCCATTGAAACGAAAGGCATCACGCCAATTCATCGCAAAACGTTTGCACCAATTAAAGATATGCAATCATCAATTGCAAAATCACCAAGAGACTGATAGCTATTAGCCAGTCTCTTTTTTGTATGATAATCGACTGAAAATGAGTGCGTGGTGCATTTTCTGTAAAACCATGTGAAACCATTGCCGTTGATAACCGTGTTGACCATTGCAGAGAAACCAAAATCGCTTTGAAAAATAATTGAGGTGAATAAAATGATAAGTGTTCACCTCTCATGAGAGCAGCGATATGGATTGTTTTGATTTCTTGTTTGACGCGGGGGACGAATGTCAGTGCACCTCGTAATCCGTAGACAAAGGTCGTTGGTAAATGCCACTTTTGCTCTAGCGTATTTAATAAATCAACCATGTTCGTTGTAAATGAGAAAGCAGCACCAAGATAAATGTAAGCCACAATACGGGTCGCCATGACGATTGCCATGTTGTGAGTGCCATACGTATTAAATGATGTCCATGCACCCAAAACGGGCAAAATAGGCATTAGCACGAGCAATAAATAGCGTTGCCATGTTAATCTTGATAGCATTAAATAAATTGCAGCAACGATCGCTACTATAAAATTAATACGGGCGTTTAATATAAAGGTTAATTCAATACTGACGATTAAAATAAAGACGAATTTAACACCGGAATTCATTAAAGTTGCTCCTGATAGTATAATGTTTGGTGATCAAGGTGTAGATGGTAGTTAATGACTGGTAGTAAGGCATCCAGTTGGTGACTAATAATGATGAAACGCTGCTTACCTTGAGCCGAAATTTCTTGTAATATTTCAGAGACTACACGTACTGAGGCAACATCAAGTCCAGCAATTGGTTCGTCAAGCAACAAAACGGGCGTGCCAACAATTAACATCAGTAACAGTTGCAGCTTTTTCTTTTGGCCACCAGAAAGTTGATAGACAATGTGTTGACGTAAATGATTAAGATTGAGGCGCGTGAGATAATGATCAATTACTTTGGAAGACCAAAATGATTGATGTTGGCTATGTTGGTAGCTCAACGCTAATTCTTCATCGACGGTCATTCTAAGAAACTGGCGCTCGGGACTTTGAAATAATAGCGCCACTTTTTGAACATATTGTGCAACTTTTAATTTTTGAATATTTTTTGATTGATAAGTTATCTGCCCATCAAAAGATTTCAATTTAGTTAACGCATTAAATAAAGTTGATTTGCCACTACCATTTGCGCCAGTTAGAAGGGTAATGCCAGGTGCACCAATCAAGAGTTGGGGAACAGTGATTAATGTCCTTTTTTCGGCCGATAATTTAAAATGAGTCAGTTCAAAAATACCCTCATTGGTTGTTTTAAAAATATGATGTTGTGGTTTGGAAATGCGTTGCATAAATTGATCATGTTCAAGTGTTGAGATTGTTTGATGTTGAATTTCCCATACATTGTTTACAATGTCTTGATAACCTGAAAAATCATGATCTGCCACAAGAATGGTAACGCCATCAGCCTGCAATGTTTTTATTTTTTTTAAAATTTCCTGCCGTGCTATTATATCGACATTGGCGAAAGGTTCATCTAATAGCAACAATTTACTTTTCATTGCGACAATTATTGCTAAAGCAACTTTTTGCTTTTCACCACCTGAAAGCGTGGCAATCTGTTGGTCGGCTAGTTGTTTGATGCCGACAAATTCAAGTGCCGCCGTCGCACGTTTAGCTATTTCATCAGCCGGAATTTGTAAGTTTTCTAGTGTAAACGTCAATTCCTCAAAAGGGGTAGGCATCGCAAACTGTGTGTCGGGATCTTGAAATAAAAAACCAACATGCTGTGCTCTCTGATTAGCTGGTAACTGGCTAATGGCGGTATTGTCAACCAAAACAGTGCCTTTAAGTTGAGGGAATAAACCGGCAATGATTTTTAACAATGTTGATTTACCAATACCTGATGGTCCAATTAAAAGATTGAAACTATTTTCTGGAATGGATAGTGTCAAGTCGTTAAATATTTTTGTTTTGTCGTAGCTTAAATTAATATGTTCTAGAGTAACAATCATCGGTTTAGAATATCCTATGTACGCGGAAAACACCGCTTTATTTATATTTATCTGTTTTTTTTGCTATTGTAAGCACATCACTTGTGGTTGCCATGTTGATTTTGCTATAAACCATTACAGGTATGTCTGTGATTTCAGCAGCCACTTTTGGCAATTGTGCTAAAAGTGACATCAGTTGATCATAATCACCTTCTAATGTTGATTCAAACGCACCAACTTGGTAATTAACACCACTAGCATCAATGTAAGCGATGACGTGATCAACGATTTTAATAACATCGTTTTCATTTGCAGTCATTGGCAAAACTTGAACAGCAATACTTGAAATCATGAGATCACCTCTGATTGATGCGTTGTTAAGATACCTGATTTAGCAATTAGCTTTTGCGTGAAGTAAACAATGACACCAGCAAAAATGGCTGATGAAATCAGGCGAGTGATAAACAAACCAACTAGTAGACCAAACGAATATTGTGCATAGCCATTACGAAGTAGGTCCCAACCAAAGGTTACAATTGTGACGGTAATGACTGAAGCAGTTAAGCTAGTTTTATCCCAGCGACGGTAACCAAAAATAGCAAATCCAATTTCGGTTCCCAGTCCTTGAATAGCGCCAGCAACGATGTTCATGACGCCCCATTGTGAACCAAAAACCATTTCAATTGTGCCGGCAAGCGTTTCGCCAATAATCGAAGCACCGGCACGACGAATGATGTAGCCCGCCATTGGACCAGCCATTAACCATGGACCAATTGTTGCATCATTAGCATATGGACTTAAACCCATAGGCGTTAATATTGCTGCAATGACGTTATAAGCAAATGCCCAAGCCCAGAAAATAAAACCGAAAAACACCGCGATGAGCGCGATAAAGATAACGTCACGTAGTGACCATTTTGTATGCATGTTGCACACCTCCGAATTTGTTGTGAAAACACCGCAATGAGGTTAGACATACAAAAAGCCAATCTCCATAGGAAGATTGGCTTTGACATAATATCAATTACAAATGCTAAAACAGACTGACGATTAGTAGCTTGTGTCTGTATAGAATTAATATTCAAGTAAATCTCCCTACGCTAGTACGATCTAGATCAGGTTATATGGGTATTATCTCAGCCATTCGGCACCCCAGACTTTGGTGTTTTCAATTGTTTGTGATTATCTCACAAACAGAGTGTACCACAATCCATTTTTACCTGCAATAGATGAAAGTCGTTTGGCTTGCAAAAACGGCACCTATGGGTATACTTATTACGCATGAGTTAAAATTAAAAAAGTTATATTTAGGAGTAGTATTGAGATGCTTTATTTTATTGGATTGGCTGCTGGATTTTTATTAGCTAATCAAAGTGCTATTAATGCAAAATTAGGTGCAGCGGTACGTTCACCATTTAGGTCGAGTTTAATTTCATTTTCAGTCGGGACAATATTTCTGATCGCCGTCTTTTTGGGGACCAATCAACACATTGTTCCTATTGGCACTGTTTTATCGCATAACCCGTGGTGGATTTGGTTGGGCGGAATTTTGGGTGTCTTCTTTTTAACATCTAACATTTTAATGTTTCCCAAATTAGGGGCAATTCAAACGATTATTTTGCCCATTTTAGGTCAAGTTTTGATGGGAGAAGTGATTGATATCTTTGGGCTTTTTGGGGCACAGCAGCATCCTTTGACATGGCTTAAGTCTATGGGAATTTTGATTTTATTCTTAGGTATTTACATTGCTGTTGTGTTGGCCAGCCGTGGGGTTGCTAAAATTGAAGAAAAAAGCGACAAAGATCATGAAAATGCCGTTACGTTGAATTTATGGCGTTTGTGGGGGATAGTGGCAGGTGCTATTTCAGCTATTCAACAAGCCATTAATGGCCACTTTGGCCAATTAATGCATTCCTCAGTCGGAGCCTCGGTGTTTTCTTTTTTGACAGGCACAATCTTGATTCTTCTGGTTGTGATTATTCGTGATAAGTCCTTTTTGCCAAAAGAATTTCATGCGAATGGGCAGCCGTTTTGGTTGTTCATTGGCGGTGTATTAGGTGCTGCATTTGTTTTTGCAGCCGCCTATTTAGTCCCACAACTTGGTACGGGGGTAACAGTTACTTTGGGCTTATTTGGTTCAATCGTTGGATCAATGGCTGTTACACAATTTGGTTGGTGGCGTTCACCGCAAAGACAAGTCACAAGGGCTCAAATATTTGGTATTATGGCGATGGCAATTGGTGTGTTATTGATAAAATTTGGATAAGGAAAGTCAGCGCGTAGCTGGCTTTTTTGCTATACTGATAGGAGTAAAAAAATTTTTTTAGGGAACATTATGGATAGTATTCATCTTTCGCCACGCCTTGAAGCGGTGGCTAAACATGTGCCACAAGGCGCAATAATTGCTGATATAGGTTCAGATCATGCCTATTTACCCGCACATTTAATCTTGAACAATCATGTCCAGCATGCCATAGCTGGTGAAGTCGCTCAAGGGCCGTTTGAAAATGTTCAACATGAAATTAACAAACGACATCTGAATGGCAAACTTGAGGCGCGATTAGCGAATGGTTTAGCTGCCATTGACATAGCTGATAAGGTTGACACGGTTGTAATTGCTGGCATGGGTGGGATTTTGATTCAAGACATTTTGTCAGCTGGTCAGTCAAAAAATCATCAGTACAATACTTTGATTTTACAACCAAATACTGATGAGAATGTTGTCAGATCATGGTTAAACAACAATCACTATTTGATTATAGCGGAAGACATTGTTCAGGAAGGTTCGCATTTTTATGAAGTGATCGTTGCCACGCCTGGTGAATCCAAATTATCTGAGCGTGAGATTGATTTTGGTCCGTATCTGTTGCAATCAAAATCACCAATTCTTGTTGCCAAGTGGCAAAAAGAATGTGATCGTATCAAAGTTATTTTGGCGCATTTGGAAAATTCAGGCAACCAAGACACGCCAACCTACACAAAATGGCAAACAACTTATGATCGTATCAAGGAGATGATATCGTGATTGCACAAGAATTAATTGATCAAATTGAACAGTTTGCGCCACTTTCCTTGGCAGAAGCAGGTGACCCCACTGGTTTACAAATTGGTAATCCGAATCAACAAATTAGTCGCGTTATGACAACATTAGATGTGCGAACTGAGGTCGTCAAGGAAGCCATTGCTGCTAAGGTAGATTTCATTTGGGCACATCATGAGGCAATGTTTTTCCCAGCTAAAAACTTAGATTTATCCGTCCCACAAAATCAAATGTATGCAGATCTTATTACCCATCAAATTGTGGTTTATGCATCACATACCAATTTGGATAACGCTTTTGGTGGGATGAATGATTGGTTGTCGGCAGCACTTAATATTGAGCACACAGTGCCTTTAATCCCTAATGCAGATGGTAAAACAGGATTAGGTCGGATTGGTAAGTTAAAGAAACCATTGACAGTAGCAAATTTTGCGAAACAAATGCGTGATATTTTTCACGTTGAAGCTGTTCGTGTCATAGCCAATGACCTTAATCGTGTCATTTCAACGGTGGCAGTTCTAGGTGGAGATGGTGGTAAATTTTGGCAAACAGCTAAACAATCAGGAGCTGATGCTTTTGTTACTGCTGATGTATATTATCATGTTGGCCATGACATCTTAGCAGATGATTTTGTAGTCATTGATCCGGATCATCACATGGAAGCCATTGCTAATCAAAAAATGGCTGAGCAAATAAAAGCATGGTGTGATGACCAGCTTGATGTTTTTGCCACCAAGCTGAATACAGATCCTTATACGTATATTTTGGGACCGTCCGGACAGCAGCAGTCGACCAAAAAGGAGTGAAAATATGACAAAATACCCAGAACTAACAGACCGATTTTTGAAATACGTCAAAATTGATACGCAGTCAGACGAAAATTCAACGACGGTGCCTTCTTCGCCCAAAGAAGTGGCGTTTTTAGCTGAATTGGCTGAAGAATTGAAGCGCATTGGCCTTGAAAATGTGCGTACTATGGCTGATGGTTATGTGTTTGCCGAACTGTCAAGTAACATTGAAAATGCAAACATACCTACAATCGGTTTCATTGCCCATGTAGATACCGCTGACTTCAATGGGGCCAATGTGAATCCTCAAATTGTTGCTGATTATGATGGCCAATCTGCCATTAAGCTTGGGACAAGTGGTTACGAACTAAATCCGTCTGAATTTCCAAGTTTAAAAAAGTACGTTGGGCACACGTTAATCACAACCGATGGTACGACACTTTTGGGTGCTGATGACAAAGCCGGAGATGCTGAAATTATCACAGCAGCAGCATATTTAATTGCTCACCCAGAAATCAAGCATGGTGATTTACGTTTTGCATTTGGTCCTGATGAAGAAATTGGTATTGGCGCAGATAACTTTGATGTTGCTGCTTTTGGTGCAGACTTTGCATACACGATGGATGGCGGCCCATTAGGTGAATTAGAGTGGGAAACCTTCAACGCGGCAGCCGCTACAATCAATATTAAAGGACGCAACGTGCACCCAGGAACAGCAAAAGATGCTATGATTAACGCTATTCAAGTGGCGTTTGATTTTCATGCAGAATTGCCCGTACATGATCGCCCAGAACATACTGAAGGCGTTGAAGGCTTTTGGCACGTCATCTCAATTGAAGGAAATCCAGAATCGGCAACAATGCGTTATATTGTGAGAGATCATGATCGTACAATATTTGAAACACGTAAGCAGAAGTTAATGGATATCGCTGCAATTTTTAATCAAAAATTTGGTGAGGATCGGATTTCAGTGACACTCAATGATCAATATTACAATATGGGTGAAGTGCTCAAAAATGATATGAAATCGGTTGAGTTAGCTGAAGAGGCAATGAAAAAGTTAAACATTAAACCTATCATTGAACCGGTTCGTGGCGGAACAGATGGCTCAAAGATCACTTTCTTGGGGCTACCAACGCCAAATATTTTTGCAGGTGGCGAGAATATGCATGGTCGCTTTGAATATGTTTCCACAACTGTTATGGAGCAGGCAACAGATGTTATTTTAGAAATTGTGACATTGGCCGCTGCAGAAAAGTAATAAAAAAGAAGCCGTATCGGCTTCTTTTTTGATGTGATGATGTGAATTGAAATTATTGTTCAGATGATATTTCCTTAGGCGCTGCTGAACCTGAAATAGCTGGAATTGCCACGAGGGCAACTTCTCCAACAACGATAGCAATAACTGCGACACCAATGTAGTTATAAGTTCCTAAAGTTAGTTGAGAAACAATGTACCCTAGGATTTCGCCAAATATTGCCGACCAAATGGCCACCATGATATATTTCATAATTTTCACCTCTTTACTTAAAGTTATAATACACTTAGATTTGATTAAGTGCAACCCATTTACTACAAAATCCTGTATAATTAAGTAAATAAAACAGATGTTCGTATTAGGGAGGAAAAATGTACGCACCGCTTCAGATTTTGAGCAGTTATAGCTTACTAAAAAATCCAAATACAATTGAACAAATTTTACAGACAGCTAAGTCACGTGGTTATGAGGCAGTTGCGTTGACAGATGTTAATGTCATGTATGGGGCAGTTGCGTGGTATCGCAGTGCTCAGAAATATCAGATTAAACCTTTATTTGGACTGACATTAATGGTGAATGGCTTAGTCAATACTGCCACTACTTTCCCTTTGGTATTGATTGCCGAAAATCAAACTGGGTATCAGAATCTGATGTGGTTGTCTTCAGCACGCATGACAAATGATTCTGAAATGTTATTTTCAACTTTAGTCGATCATTTATCAGGCATCAACGTCATTTTGCCAAGTACAAGTGAGCTTAGCCAATTGATTAGTGCTGAGTATGAAGCAACTGGTGATTACTGGCAACAACTGATTCAGTTAATTGATTCAAGTCATTTATACCTTGGCATTAATACACAAATGGCACCAAAGACGCAAGAACAATTAATTGCATTCAGTAAGAAAAACAATACGCAAATTATTGCGGCTGATGACGTTGATTATTTAAATCCTGACGATGATTTTACGTCACAAGTACTCAAGGCGATTGACTCTAATTCCAAATTAACGGACATTGTGTCAATGTCGCATCAACGTGGTACTCATATTTTACAAGATATTTCAGCAATTCAGTCGGCCTATGCAGCGAACGCTGATTTGCAGAAAGCTTATCAAGCCAATGAACAATTAGTTCAAAAGAGCCAAGTATCCATTTCGTTTTCCGAGACAGCTTTGCCACCATTCCAAACGCCACAAGGGTTAAGTAGTTCACAATTTTTGAGACAAACTGCGTTTGACGGCCTCAAAAAGCGTTTACAAAAGCGTGATGTATCTGTTGCACAGTATGAAAAACGGTTGTCGCATGAATTAGATGTTATTGATCAGCTTGGTTTCAGTGATTACTTTTTGATTGTTTGGGATATTGTCAATTTTGCTTCAAATAATCATATTCAAACTGGACCGGGGCGTGGGTCTGCTGCCGGTTCTTTGGTTGCTTATAGTTTAAGAATTACGGATGTAGATCCAATCCAATTCAATTTATTGTTTGAGCGATTTTTAAATGCTGAACGTGTTCAAATGCCTGATATTGATATTGATTGGCCACCTAGCCAACGTGAGGCAGTTTTTGAGTATCTTCATCAAAAGTATGGCAAACGTAATTTTGGTCAGATTATCACATTTGGTACGTTGGCAGCTAAGCAAGCGTTGCGAGATGTTGGGCGTGTCTTTGGTTTGACGGTACCGACATTGAGCAAATTGAGCTCTAGCATACCGGATGGTAAAAACGGTCGCAAAGTTTCAATTGCGTCAGCCTTAAAAGAGCCCAAATTATTAGCAACCATTCAAACGATTGATCATGGTGACTTGCTACTCAAAACGGCCCGTCAAATTGAAGGACTGCCCAAAAATTATTCTACCCACGCCGCAGGCGTTGTGTTGAGTGCTCGGCCACTAGTAAATACATTACCAGTTCAGTCAGGAACTGAGGGGCGATTATTAACACAGTTTGAAAAAGATACTGTTGAGCAACTCGGCCTACTGAAAATTGATATTTTGGGATTGCAAAATTTAACTATCCTGAGTCAAGCGCTATATCACGCTCGGCAACACCTGCCACAAAACTTCGATATTAGTCAAATTCCATTAGATGACGAGCAAACAATTGCGTTGTTTGCTAAAGGTGATACAAACGGTGTCTTTCAATTTGAATCTTCTGGTATTAAGCACGTCCTGCGTGATTTGAAGCCGGTGATGTTTGAGCATATCGTTGCCGTTAATGCTTTATATCGTCCTGGCCCTTCGCAAAACATTCACCAGTTTGTAGCGCGTCGTCATGGCCGTGAACTGGTCACTATTCCTGATCCAACGCTAAAAACAATTTTGGCACCGACATTTGGTATTATTGTTTATCAAGAGCAGGTAATGTTGGTTGCTGAAACCTATGCTGGTTTTACACTAGGTGAAGCTGACGTTTTACGTAGCGCTATGTCCAAAAAGAAACTAGACAAAATGCAGGCTTTGCATGAGCAATTTATTGATGGTGCAACGAAAAACGGTCATACTGAAGCTCAGGCTGAGAAAATTTTTTCCTATGTTGATGAGTTTGCTAATTATGGCTTTAATCGCTCTCATGCCGTTGCATATAGTAAATTAGCATTTCAACTTGCCTACATGAAAGCGCATTATCCTGTTGCATTTTATACGGCACTTTTAAATGCTAATATCGGTGATCAACGCAAGGTACAGCAGTATGTGTCTGAGGCTAAATCACGAGGGATAGTTGTTTTAGCCCCGAACATTAATTTATCGCAGCGATTTTGGACATCCAATGATGGTCAACTGCAAATGGGATTAAACAACATTCGTGGTATTCGCAGCGATTTTGTTAAGGCTGTTCTAGATGAGCGACAACAAGGAAACTTCCAAACCATTCAGTCGTTTGTACGAAGAATGCCTGAAAAGATGCGGAAAACAGAAACATTAGCGCAACTCGCTTATTCAGGCGCGTTAGATGGATTTGGTTACAATCGTAATGAATTGATTGAAAATAGTAATAGTTTGATTGAAGGTGCGGCATTTGGTGACCTCATCTTACAAGAAACAAAAATTAAAAAATTTCCTGAATTACCATTACAAGAAAGATTAGAACGCGAAAAGCAAGCCATCGGTGTCAATTTATCTGGTCATCCGCTTGACGCCTACCGAGAGTTAATCCTCAATGAAAATTACAACCTGATTGGTGATTTAACAGTGCCAGATAAATCGGTCCGTTTTTTAGGAATTGTGGATAAAATACGACAAATTCGTACAAAAAAAGGTGATGATATGGCATTTGCTACCATATCAGACTTAACAGGCGCTATTAGTGTCACGATTTTTCCAAATTTGTTTAAAAACATTCAAAATATCTTAAATGTTGGTACAGTTCTTCAATTTATTGGCAAATCAGAGGTAGATTCTCGTGGTGAATTAGCAATTGTTGCAAATCAAATTCAAACAATAACAAAGCCACACTCAAAAGGAACGTGGTACTTGCAGTTTGATGTTGCGCACGACACACCAGATAATCGAAAAAAGTTGATCAAGGTATTAGCGAAACATCATGGTAATAATCCAGTCATCATTCACTGGCAACAAGAGGGTAAGAATCAACAATTAGATGAATCTTTTTGGATGACTGATGAAACCGTTATCATACTTGAAGTAGCGCCAATCATAGGCGAAGAAAACGTTATATTCAGAAAAACTCGTTGATATTATGACTTGTACAAATGCTTAAGAATGTATAAAATAGAGTTTGGGTAAAGTTGCACAAGCAACAACCAAGATAATTAAGGAGCTATTTAACCATGAAAAAGACGAAAATCGTCTCAACACTTGGTCCGTCATCATCTGATGTCGAAACAATTGTCAAGTTGATCCAAGCTGGAGCCAATGTGTTCCGTTTCAACTTTTCACACGGTGACCACGAAGAACATTTGGGTCGCATGAATGCAGTTCACGAAGCCGAAAAGATTACTGGTAAGACAGTAGGTCTATTGTTGGATACTAAGGGTGCCGAAATCCGTACAACAAAGCAAGCCGATGGAAAAATTGAATTCCATACTGGTGATACTTTGCGCATTGCAATGGATGAAAACCTTGAAGGCACAAAAGACAAGATTGCTGTTACATATGCGGGCTTGTTTGATGATGTTAAAGAGGGTGGTCAAGTTTTGTTTGACGACGGTTTGCTTGGTACAACTGTCATTGAAAAAGACTCTGCTAACCGTGAGTTGGTTGTTCGTGTTGATAACGATGGTATTTTGGGATCACGTAAGGGTGTTAACGCACCAGGTGTTTCAATTAATTTGCCAGGTATCACTGAAAAAGATGCCGATGACATTCGTTTTGGTTTAGATCACGAAATTAATTATATTGCAGCTTCATTTGTTCGTAAGCCTGAAGACGTGCTTGAAATTCGTGCATTGTTAAAGGAAAAGAACATGGAACATGTTCAAATCATTCCTAAGATTGAATCACAAGAAGGTATTGACAATCTTGATGCTATCTTGGAAGTTTCAGATGCTTTGATGGTACCACGTGGTGACATGGGTGTTGAAATTCCTGCCGAAAACGTGCCTTTGGTTCAAAAAGACATGATTCGTAAGATGAACAAAGCTGGTTTGCCAGTTATTACTGCAACACAAATGCTTGACTCAATGGAAGAAAATCCACGTCCAACACGTGCCGAAGCTTCCGATGTTGCCAATGCTGTGTTTGATGGTACTGATGCCACAATGCTATCAGGTGAGTCAGCAAATGGTGACTATCCAGTTGAAGCAGTTGCTACAATGGCTGCTATCGATGAAAAAGCTGAAACATCATTACGTGAAAACGGCCGTCATGAAGACATCATCTTTGATGAAACAGACTCAACTGAGGCCGTGGCTGCATCTGTTGCCCGTATTGCACGTAACGTTGGTGCTAAAGCCGTTGTTGTTTCAACTAACTCTGGTTACACAGCTCGTATGGTTTCAAAGCACCGTCCAGATGTTAACATCTTGGCCGTTACTTATTCAGAACGCGTGCAACGTGGTTTGACTTTGAATTATGGTGTGGTGCCTGTTGTTTATGATGCGCCACAGACCATTGATGAAATGGTTGATTTGGCTAAGAAGGCTGTTAAAGAACAAGGATTAGCTAACACTGGTGATACAATTGTTATTGCAGCGGGTGTACCAATGTCACAATCTGGTACGACTAATATGTTAACTGTTCAAACTGTTTAATATTACTTTTTAATCCACTTTAAACTACTGTTAAGCGAATGTGCTTAGCAGTAGTTTTTTTGAAAAATTTTCAGAAAGTTCGTGTAAGCTAACCTGCCATAATTAATTCCTGAAATTGGTATACCTGTTAATATTGATAGTAATTAGAAATTAGGAGTAGGTGTATGAATAGTGGAGATTTGGCGTGGGTATTAATTTCAGCAGCACTTGTTTGGGTTATGACGCCTGGACTTGCGTTGTTTTATGGTGGATTAGGTGAAAGACGTAATTTGTTACATACAATGTTTGTGCCAATTATGATTATTGGTATTGCAACATTGGTGTGGTTTGTCATTGGATATTCTCTTGCTTTTGGTGGTTCTGGTAGTGTCATTGGTAATTTTAAGCACTTATTTATGACAAATGTTTCCTTCACACACTCCACTAAGAGTTTAACGATTCCTGATGGTGCTTTTGCACTATTTCAAGGTATGTTTCCAATAATTACAGCTGCAATCATTACCGGCTCTGTTATTGGTCGTGTTCGTATCAAGGCAATGCTTGTGTTCATCACTTTGTGGTTGATTTTTATTTATTCGCCACTAGCTCATATGGTTTGGGGCGGCGGACTACTTGCACAATTGGGTGCAATTGATTTTGCTGGTGGTACAGTTGTTCACATTTCCAGTGGTGTTACTGGTCTGGTATTGGCATTAATGATTGGGCACCGTCATAATGATCAACACGTACCCGTTCGACCTTCTTATGTTTTAATCGGTGGCGCTTTACTTTGGGTTGGTTGGTTTGGCTTCAACTCAGGATCAGCATTAGCGGCCAATGGAACGGCTGTTTTAGCACTGGTAAACACATGGTTGGCGTCTGCAGTTGCGGTATTAACTTGGGGATTAGCTGAATATCAATGGCACAAACGCGCGACTTTGTCCGGTATCACAAGTGGTGGTGTTGCGGGATTGGTGGCGATTACACCAGCTGCAGGGTTTGTGGATCCGTGGGCAGCAGTAATTATGGGTCTCCTTGCAGGATTTGTTGGATTCTTTGGCATTACTTTTGTAAAAAACAGTTTTGGTTATGATGACACCTTGGATGCATTTGGTATTCACGGCATTGGTGGCACAGTTGGTGCTATTCTAACTGGTGTATTCGCTGACAAACAAGTCGGAGGTGTTGCGGGTTTGATTAACGGTGATGCCTCACTAGTCTGGAAACAGCTTGTTGCAGTATTGTTTACAGTTGCTTTTGCAGCAATTGGAACATTTTTACTAGCCAAAATAACTGAGATTATTGCAGCACCATTACGCTTAACACCCGAAGAGGAATCAAAAGGTTACGATACATTGATGCATGATTTAACAGTAGAATCATAAGAGCCATTGGCTCTTTTTTTATTCATAAACTAGGACATTAACTACCATCAACCTTGCCAATATGGTAAAATGAAGGAAATACATTTAAGGGGAATTGCTTTTTGACAACGCAAATTCAGCAATTTTTTACATTTGAAAATTCCGAACAACAAACAAAATTGGTCGGTGTTAATGATAGTTTTCTGAGATTGATTGAAGAGAGCTTGAATGTACAGCTTCATGCCCGTGGGGATCAAGTTGCTATATCTGGTGACGAGGACAAGGTTGCGCTCGCCAAGGCAGTTTTACGAGAACTGACTGATTTAATTAAGCATCAAATTAGTATTTCGGCGACTGATGTTGTCAGCGCTACAACGATGGCGCAGCGTGGCACACTTGAATACTTTGGAGATTTATACTCGGAAGTACTGATTCGTGATAATAAAGGACGCTCAGTTCGCGTTAAAAACTTTGGACAACGCCAATATATTCAGTCAATTCGGAAAAATGACGTCACTTTTGGTATTGGTCCAGCTGGAACTGGAAAAACCTTTTTAGCTGTGGTTATGGCAATTGCTTCGCTAAAACGTGGGGAAGTCGAGAAAATAATTATTACGCGACCAGCTGTTGAAGCTGGCGAGTCGCTTGGCTTTCTGCCGGGGGACTTAAAAGAAAAGGTCGACCCTTACATGCGACCAATATATGATGCAATGAATACCTTGGTTGGTGCTGAGCAAACGCAAAGATTTATGGATCGTGGTGTGATTGAAATTGCACCATTGGCCTATATGCGTGGGAGAACACTTGATGATGCGTTTATTATTTTAGACGAAGCACAAAATACAACAAATCAACAAATGAAAATGTTTTTGACGCGATTAGGTTTTGGGTCCAAAATGATTATTAATGGTGATGTATCACAAATTGACTTACCACGTGGTGCAAAATCTGGATTGATTGCAGCGCAACACATTTTAAAAGATGTGAACCGTATTTCGTTTATTCATTTCAGTAGTGCTGATGTTGTCAGACACCCAGTAGTTGGGTTGATTGTCAACGCCTACGAAGCAGCTGATGCAAAGCTAGCAGCATTAAAAAAGGAGCAAAAAAACTAATGGATTTAGCCATTATTGATCAAACAAAAGATGGTGTTAGTCAGTATCATCAAGATTTAGTCCGTACAGTGTTAGATTATGCGGGCCGCTATTTGAAACTGCCTGACAACACTGAAATGTCAGTAACATTCATGAATAATGACGAAATCCATCGCTACAACAAAACTTACCGTGGTATTGACAAACCTACTGATGTCATTAGTTTTGCCATTGAAGAAGATGGTGATGATTTTCCTGTCTTGCCCGATGAGGAAATGGATGAAGAATTAGCAAAGAACATCGGTGATATTTTAGTTTCAGTTGATATTATCGCGTCACAGGCTGAGTATTTGGGTCACAGTTATGAACGTGAACTCGGTTTCCTTGTTGTTCATGGTTTCTTACATTTGAATGGGTATGATCATATGCTAGGGGATGCCGAAGAGAAAGAAATGTTTGATTTACAGCGAAAGATTTTAGACGATTATGGCCTTAGACGATAAACAATTAGAGGGTGCACCAAAAGATTATAATAAGAAAGTACAAAGGAATAGTTCCTTTTTTCGTGCTTTAAAAAATTCATTGCATGGCATCTGGATGATTCTAGTTCGTGAACGTAACTTAAGGATTCATATATTTTTAGGCTTTTTAATCTTAATCGCTGGTTTGCATTATGGTTTGGTTCGTTCTGATTGGTTGTGGGTGACAGTTGCCGTCTTTACAGTCATTTCGAGTGAATTTTTGAATACCATTATTGAAGCATTAGTTGATTTAGTTGTTGAGAAACGTTACCATCCTTTGGCCGGTTTAGCAAAAGATGTTGCTGCTGGTGGTGTTTTAGCTGCGGTCGCTTTTGAAATTATCATTTTATTGATTGTTTTTCAGCCCTATGTTTGGCGTCAATTTGGTATTGTGACGAACTTTTCGCAGTTTATTCATAATTTTAGTAGATAGATTTTTAGGAGAAAATAGGCCTAGGCGCCGTAATAGATTATGACAGAGAATGTATTTAAATCAGGATTTGTGGCCATTATTGGTCGACCTAATGTTGGAAAATCTACATTACTTAACCGTATTGTGGGTGAAAAGATTGCCATTATGTCAGATAAGGCACAAACGACTAGAAATAAAATTCAAGGTATTTACACAACCGACAATGCGCAAGTTGTTTTTATTGATACGCCAGGTGTGCACAAACCGCAAAACTCTTTGGGAGATTTTATGGTTAAGTCTGCTTTTTCAGCCTTGCATGAAGCTGATGCAATTTGGTTTGTGGCTGATGCCTCAATGCCGAGAGGGCGAGGGGATGATTTTATTATTGATCGCTTAAAAGAAGTGAAAAACACACCTATTTACCTTTTAATTAATAAAATTGATCTATTAGCACCAAAAGATTTGTTAAATGTTATTGCTAGTTACCAAGAAAATGCACCAGAATGGACAGAAGTGTTTCCAATTTCTGCGACTGAAGGTGACAATGTTTCTGAATTATTAGATAATATTGTGGCAAATTTGGATGAAGGACCACAATATTTTGATTCAGATCAATTGACTGATCACCCTGAACGATTTGTTATCGGAGAATTGATTCGTGAAAAGGTGCTACAATTAACTCGCCAAGAAGTGCCGCATTCTGTTGCGGTTGTCATTGACAAAATTGCTCGTGAAGATGAAGAAAAAATTCATATTCAAGCATCAATCATTGTTGAGAGACCAACGCAAAAAAACATAATCATTGGTAAACAAGGTGCAATGATTAAGCAAATTGGCACTCGTGCCCGAAAAGATATTGAGCGTTTGATGGGTGACAAAGTTTACTTAGAAACATGGGTGAAAGTTGAGCCGAGATGGCGTGATCGACCACAAGCCTTACAAACATTGGGTTACAGTGAAGACGATTATTAATTTTAACAAATCATCTTGCAAAATAAATTTCATCAAGGAAAATTTGATGGCTTCGTGTTATGGCAATAATTAATGGCATTGTGTTAAACACAAAACAGTATAAGGATAATGATTTATTAGTTCGCATACTAACTGAAACGGCTGGTTTGCGGACTTTTTTGGCGCGGGGGGCCAAGCGGCCTAAATCAAAATTAGCTGGGGGCGTTCAGCCTTACACATTGGTAACCTTTGAAGGGGCTTGGCCAAAAAAAGAAAGTGGTCTAGGTTATATTAACGATGTTCAATCGGCGAAAATGTTTTCTCGATTAGTTGATGATATTGAGGCTAATGCCTATGCTGCCTTGATTGTGAGTTTGATTGATGCAACTTTTGAAGAAAATCAAATTATCACGCGCTGGTATAATCAGTTAGCAATTGCCTTAGAGAAATTAGATGAGCAATTAGATCCGCAAGTAATCGCAAATATTTTTGAAATTCAACTACTAGTACCGCTCGGTATTGCCCCCAATTGGCGGGCTGATCCCATTAGTGGTCAAACTGACGGTCGATTTGATTACTCGGAAAAGTATAATGGCATCATTTCTGAAGAACATTTTGATTTAGACGAACATCGACTTATGTTGGATCAGAAAACGGTTTTTTACTTAAGACAATTTAGTATTATTGATATGCGGCAAGTCCATGAAATCAAAATGTCTACTAAAACGAAACGTGGCTTACAAAAGGTTATTGATTATATTTATGAAAATCAAGTTGGTCTGAAACCACGAGCAAAAGTATTTATTGAACAAATGCACTCATGGCAAAATCAACTCATAAACTTTAGGAAGAAGACAGATATATGACAAAAATACTAGTTTTGCACACTGGCGGTACAATTTCAATGCATGAAGACGAAGATGGTGATGTTGAGACCGGTGTTGTCAATCCATTAACTGAAGCTCAGGTAGAGATAGCAGATGTTGTGTTACAGGTTGAAAGTATTTTTAACCTGCCAAGTGAACATATCGGACCAAAACATATGTTGCAGTTGCAGCAGCGAATCTTAGCGGCAGGCAACCAATTTGATGGTGTGGTTATTACACATGGTACGGATACATTAGAAGAAACTGCTTTTTTCTTGGATAGTACCCTTAAAGTTGATTTTCCAATTGTGATGACTGGTGCAATGCGGTCTTCTAATGAGTTAGGTTCTGATGGTTTATATAATTATCAATCAGCTTTGCGTGTTGCAACTTCAGAAGCTTCACGAAAGCGTGGTGTGATGGTTGTCATGAACGACGAAATTCACGCGGCTCGATTTGTGACTAAAACCCATACAACTAACGTGGCAACTTTTGCTTCACCAATTAGTGGCGCGATGGGCCTACTCACTAAAAGACAAGTAATCTATTTTTATGATTTGCCGCGACGTCACGTTTTACCAATTCAGCAGGTTAACCAGAATATACCAGTTTTAAAGGCTTATGCTGGAATGGATGGTCAATTATTCCAATTATTGGCTGACGCTAATGTTAACGGTCTGATTATTGAGGCATTGGGCGCCGGTAATTTGTCCCGTGAAGCCGCAATGGGGGTAAGTGTTGTGCTAGAAAAGGGCATTCCTGTTGTGATAGTTTCACGAAGTTTTAACGGTGTAGCCGAGCCTGTATATGATTATTTAGGTGGTGGCGTCCAATTAGAACGAGCAGGTGTCATTTTTGCCAGCAGTATTAATGGTCCTAAAGCACGTTTGAAGCTGTTGATTGGTCTTGATAACCAATTATCCCCTGATGATTTGCGTCATTATTTACGAAGCGTTTAATAGAAAATTATTAATACATTATAAAAAGGGCTCAAATTTTGAGCCCTTTTAACTATTTGAATATGTTTTCATAGATTGCTTTGACAGCACGGTCTGACAGGTCTGGCTGAATACCAAGCATGATTGATATTTCACTGGCTCCTTGGTTGACCATTTGTAAACTAATATGGTGTTCTTTTAAGGGTGATACAATTTCAGTCAATGCACCAATACGATTTCGCATACCTTCACCAACTACCATTATAATACCGTAGCTGGGGAGCCATTTGAGCGTATCAGGTTTAATTTCCGATGCAATGTCAGCTAGCATACCATCTATTTTTTCTTGTGTTAAGAGCGTCTTGTCAAAAATGATTGTTAAGTCATCAATACCTGATGGCATGTGTTCATAAGATATTTGATGACGTTTTAGGATTTCAAGAATTCTGAGTGTGAAGCCGACTTCCTTGTTTAATAAATAACGATGGAGATATAGTGCGGCAAAACGGTTAGAATTGGCAATACCCGTTACGGGACGCGATTGCTGAACTTCAGTTGGGGGGACAATAAATGTCCCTGGAGCATCTGGTTCATTGGTATTTTTGATGTTAATACGTATGCCACCTTGAATAGCTGGGATAATTGCTTCATCATGAAATACGGCAAAGCCAGCATACGACAATTCACGCATTTCATCGTAAGTCATTTGATCAATTGCAGCGGGTTTGTCAATAATATTGGGGTTAACAGCATAGATTGCACTGACATCAGTGAAGTTTTCATATAAGTCAGCCCGTAGGCCACGTGCCATAATGGCACCGGTAATATCTGATCCGCCTCGGGAAAAGGTTGCCATATCACCGTTTTTAGTATAACCAAAGAATCCGGGCACGATTAAACGCTCTGATGTTGATAAATCGAGTTCAGCAATAGTATCGTATGATTTCGTGTCAAAAGTTGCTTGGCGCGCGTTATCATCAACCAATAAACCAATTTCTTTTGGATCAATAAATCTTGCTGAAACACCCAAGTGAGTAAAAACTTTAGCTACTAATTGTGCATTCAGATATTCACCATGAGCTGCGAATGCGGCGTATAAGTAATCAAAAGAGCGATAATGCTTCGTTGATAGGTGATCAATTTGTTCATCTAAATCAGCTAGATCGTAGTCTGGCAGGTTAAAAAAGTCGCCAATTGCATGATAGCGATGTTTGATGGCTTCAATGATATCTGTTGCATCTGTGTCTTCGATTGTTGCTTTGGCGTAACTGAGAAGTAAGTCAGTTACTTTAGTGTCATCTTTAAAACGTTTCCCCGGTGCGGAAACAACAACAACTTTGCGTTCTGAATCATCTCGGATAATATCAAAAACTCTTTTAAGTTGTTGACCGTCAGCCAAAGATGAACCGCCGAATTTTGTAACTTTCATAATGATATTGCGCGCTAATTGACACGCATCCTCCTAATCATTTGTTTGAACTATACTACCGGTAAAATCAGTATGTAGATGATATGTTTTTCCGGGTAATTGGGCCAAATCAATCGCCGTCATTAATTGCTGAGCTTCCGTTTCATCAACAACAGAAATAATAGTTGGGCCAGCACCCGATAAATAAGTACCAATAATATTTTGCTGATGAGCGATACGCCGAATGATGGCTAGTTCTGGGGCCAGATGTGCTCGCGCCTCTTCATGAAATTGATCTTGTTCAATTAGTTGCCGTGCAGTTTTGATATTATTGGCAGCCAGAGCAGCTACAAGTGTATTACTAATTGCGCTTGCAGCAACTGATTGTTTGAATTCTAAGGTCTCTGGTAGAGCAGCACGTGCTTTTTCCGTTAAGAGTTGGTAATCTGGTATAAAAGTAACAAAACTTAATGACTCGGGAAAATGCAATGGGGCATGAAAGACTGTTGTGCCATCATAAAATGCAGCGACAGCACCGCCAAATATGGCAGGCGCAACGTTATCTGGATGACCTTCTAATTTTGTTGCAATTTGAAGTAAATCATCTTGAGTATAGTGCTTATTGTCCAGAATATTAACCATTGACAAGGCAGCAATTAAAGCTGATGAAGAAGACCCGAGGCCACGTGCAAGTGGAATATCTGATTTCACGACTAGTCGATGTGGTTTTAGCAGAGGAGCAATGCGCAACGCCGTTGCGACAATAAAATTATTTTGATCAGAAGGCATGCTATCGCCGTAATCATGAATGACTTCCCAAGTGTCCGTGGGTTCGTGAATTTCAAGTGTTAAGTATAGATTTAAAGCCACGCCCAAAGAGTCAAATCCCGGACCAATGTTAGCGCTTGTGGCTGGTACTTTTATTGTAATCATGAGAAAATTTTGTACTCCGAGACTAAGTTGATGCCGTCTGCATTACGAATAGTTGTTTTAATGACGTTTAATTGTGCGTCTGAGGCAGGATATGTGAGTGCAACAAGGCGTGCATAGCCATTTTTGGCCGGTGTTTGTTTTAAATCGGTGAAACTAATTTTTGCCGAAGTAAACATACCTGTCACTGAGTACATAGCACCGGGTGTATCAGCGACATCAACGACCACAAATCGACGTGCCACACGTTGAGAAGGTTTGGCTAAATCAAGATTTTGATTAAATGTGTTGAATGGTTTACCTGGCGTGTAGTTTGTGGCAACATTTGTCAAATCACTTAAAACGGAGTTGGCAGTTGGCATTTCACCCGCACCGGGACCATAAAGCATGACTTCGCCAACGGACTCACCGTTAACCAAGACAGCATTGTTTTCATTATGAACTGTCGCTAATGGATGATCAAAAGGTACTAGGTGAGGGGCCACTTCAATACTAATGGCGTTATTTGAATCCCCAACACGTTGCGCAACACCAAGTAATTTGATACCATAGCCAAAACTTTGGGCATCTTCGATATCTAAATCCGTTAAGTTCGTGATGCCACTGATACTAACATCTCCCAAAACGGGTTGTACACCGAAAGCAAAATTTGAAAGAATAATGAGTTTATAAGCGGCGTCGAAACCAGCTACATCATTAGTAGGATCAGCTTCAGCAAATCCTTTTTCTTGTGCCAAAGCCAAAGCATTCTCGTATGTCAAACCATTTGATGCCATTTGTGTCAAAATAAAATTACTTGTACCATTAATAATACCTGCTACACGAGTGATTTCATCTGCAGTAAAGCTAGTCGCAAGCGTTCGCAAAATTGGGATACCACCGGCTACGGCAGCCTCATAATAAAGGTCAACGCCATTTTCGTTAGCTAAATTGGCAAGTTCTTGACCATGACTAGCGATAAGATCTTTGTTAGCAGTCACGACGTGCTTCTTGGCAGTAATCGCTTGTTTAATGATATCGTAGGCCCCTGAAACACCACCCATGACTTCCACAACAATCTGAATATCAGGATTGTTTAAAATGTCAGCAGGTTGGTCAGTAATTGGAAAATCTTGGACAAATCCGGTTCGTTTTTTATTTAAATTGTGTACAACAGCATGACGGACTACCAAATTAGCGCCAGTACGTTCTGTAATTTGAGGTGCATTTTGTTGTAAAATTTTAACGACACCAGTGCCGACTGTTCCAAGCCCAAAAAGACCAATTCCAAGTTCCATATTTTTTCCTTTTATATTTAATGTCTTATAATTTTATCATTTTTAAAGCAACAAATAAATAGATTTGTTATAATAAATTAAAATAACAATAAAGGAACTTAATTAAATGCAGTATATATCAACGCGCGGGGGAGCACCAGCAGTTTCTGCTAGTCAGGCTATAATGAATGGAATTGCACCAGATGGTGGCCTTTATGTACCAGAAGCGTGGCCAGAAATATCAGTAGATTGGGACACACTTAGCCATCAAACGTATACAGAAATTGCAACACAAATTTTTGATGCTTTCTTTGACGATTTCAGCGTATCTGAGATCGATCATATTATTTGTAAGGCATATGGTCGCCAATGGGATAATGAGAAAATTATCACTTTACATCAAGAAAATAACTTACATTATATCGAGCTATTTCATGGCCCGACACTAGCATTTAAAGATGTTGCACTGCAGGCTTTGCCTCATCTGCTAACAACTGCAGCCAAAAAGCAAGCCATTAGTGATAAGGTCGTCATCTTGACGGCGACTTCTGGTGATACTGGGACAGCGGCTATGAGCGGATTTGCTGATGTACCGAACACGGAAATTGTGGTGTTTTATCCAGAAGTTGGTGTCAGTGATATTCAACGTCAACAAATGGTAAGTGAAACTGGTAAAAACGCTCATGTCACAGCAATCACGGGTAATTTTGATGATGCACAAAAAGCAGTTAAGACATTATTGAGCAATCAAAAACTCATTCAAGAACTAGCTGATCATCACATGCGTTTTTCGTCGGCAAACTCAATTAACATTGGTCGACTAGTGCCACAAATTGTTTATTATTTTTATAGTTACGCTCAACTAATTAAACAAAAGAATATCAAGGTTGGGGATAAAATTAATATTGTTGTGCCAACCGGTAATTTTGGAAATGTTTTGGCGGCTTACTATGCTAGCCAGATTGGGCTGCCAGTTAATGAGTTTGTGGTTGCTTCAAATGAAAACAATGTTTTGACAGACTTTTTTACTACCGGTGTTTATGATAGCAAGCGACCATTTAAAGTCACAAATGCGCCAGCGATGGACATTTTAGTATCGAGCAATTTAGAGCGACTGTTATACTTTGCCAGTGATCGTGATGCTTCAGAAGTTCAATCATATATGACAGCATTAGCTAATGAAGGTCAATACAAATTGTCTGAACGGACACGGCGCAATTTGAAACAGTTCAAATCGAGTTTTGCAACACAAGCACAAGTGAGCGACACTATCTTGTCGGTATTTAATCAAACCAACTATTTGATTGATCCTCATACTGCTGTTGGGCGCTATGTATATCAGTCAATCAGTAATCAAGCAATGCCAACTCTGTTAGCCGCTACTGCGAGCCCATATAAATTCCCACAGACTATGTTATCAGCACTTGGTGATAAGCCAATTGAAGGCGCTGAAGCATTGACACGTTTGTCAAGTAAGACAAATACAGACATTCCAAGTCAGGTGGTAACTTTATTTGATAAACCAATCTTGCATCAAAAAGTAATTACACCAAATGATATTTTAAAATCTTTAAAAACCGAACTCTTTGATAAATAAGACACAATATTTCGGTAAAATGTACGATATTAGGACAAAATAATGAACGTTTGCGTGTATAATATAATTATATTAAATGCAAGGAGAACGTAATGTCATATCGTGAATTAGATTCTGAAGTGTGGAGCGCCATTCAACAAGAAGGTGCCCGTCAAAACCGGACAATTGAGTTAATTGCTTCCGAAAATTTTGCTTCAAAAGCTGTTCGTGCAGCACAAGGCTCTGTGTTAACGAACAAATATGCTGAAGGTTATCCTTACAAACGTTATTACGGCGGTACTGAGTATGTTGATGTAGTGGAACAACTCGCTATTGATCGCCTTAAGGAACTATTTGGTGCTGAATATGCAAACGTACAACCTCATTCAGGATCTCAAGCTAACGCAGCTGCCTATATGGCATTCTTGAAGCCAGGCGATAAGATTCTTGGGATGGATTTGGATGCTGGTGGTCATTTAACACACGGCGCCAAGGTTAGTTTTTCTGGTAAAATGTATCAGTCTTATACTTATGGTCTTGATGCTGAAACTGAGCGACTAGACTATGAGGCAATTGCCAAGCAAGCACGTGAGGTGAAGCCACAAATGATTGTTGCTGGTGCTTCTGCGTATTCACGTATTATTGATTTTCAAAAGTTCCGTGATATTGCCGATGAAGTCGGTGCATATTTGATGGTTGATATGGCACATATCGCAGGGCTCGTGGCGGCAGGATTGCATCCTAACCCAGTTGGCGTTGCTGATGTTGTCACTTCAACGACACACAAGACGCTACGTGGACCACGTGGTGGTGTCATCTTGTCACAGGAAAAGTATGCAAAGCAAATTAATTCAGCTATTTTTCCTGGATCACAAGGCGGCCCATTGGAACATGTTATTGCTGGTAAGGCTATTGCATTTGGTGAGGCATTACGACCAGAATTTAAAGCGTATGCAAAACAAGTCATCCTCAATGCGCAGGCAATGACTGAAGTATTCAATGATACAACCGATATTCGTGTTGTTACAGGTGGCACAGATAATCACTTGTTTAACTTGGATTTGACCCAAACTGGGTTAAACGGTAAGCAAACGCAAGAGTTACTTGATTCAGTATCAATTACGACCAATAAAGAAGCATTACCTAATGAACAACTCAGTCCTTTCGTGACCTCTGGTATTCGAATTGGTACTCCAGCAATTACGACGCGTGGCTTTAGTGAATATGACGCACGTCGAGTTGCAGAACTGATTGTAACAGCTATTCATCATCATGATGATGAGAAAGTGTTAAAGCAAGTCAAGCGTGACGCAGAAGTGTTGGCAATGTCACATTTGTTTGAATAAAATAGAAGCTGGCTTAGCCAGCTTTTTTGGTGAAATTATGATCAATAAAAGCGAACAACGGCAACTGCAAAAAGAAGCATTAAAAACATTATCAATACATCAAAAGCAGACTGAATCAAATCGACTCTATCAGCTGCTTTTTGAGACAGCTGCTTGGCAGGAGGCAGGGACGATTGCTGTGACATTGAGTATGCCAATAGAACTAGATACAGCGCCGATTATTGAAGCTGCTTGGTCAGCAAACAAAAAAACTGTTGTCCCTAAGATTGTTAATCATCAAATGATATTTGTGCCATTTGATGATGGTTCTAGCTTGCAGACAGGTCAGTTGTCAATTCGAGAACCTGTGACCGAAGTAGCTGTATCAGCCAACAAAATTGATCTGGTAATCGTTCCAGGTTTAGCATTTACAAGAAGTGGCGCTCGTCTTGGATTTGGTGCAGGATACTATGACCGATTTTTGGTAAATTATACTGGAAAGACAATTGCGTTAGCGCTAAGTCCACAGATTAAACAAAATATACCCATCGAAGCTCATGATCAGTTAATTCAAGAAGTGTTAACGGTTCATACAACAAAAGAATAGAAATATCTTTTTTGTTGACAAATGAAGTTTCAGTGGTATAGTTAACATAAGTAGTTAACAAAAGTAACTACTTATGTTAACTACTTAGGGGTGGTGTAATGGAACAAATTAGTCAACTGTTTTCAAAACTGTATGACAAAGTGGCTATTAATTATCAAAATAGTCCGACAAGAAGTCAGCTTTTTCCGGAGTTGTCAGCTAATGATGAATATTATTTAGATATTTTGTATAGTCAATCAGAAACAACAGCAACTCAGTTTGCAGATCAAGCGGGTATTTCAAAACCTGCGGCGACACGTATTGTCAAAAGATTTGTCGCCGCTGGTTACTTGGTTAAAAAGCCGTCTAAACATGATAAAAGAGTGATTTTTCTGACGTTAAGTCCAGAAATGTCACAATATTGTCAACAGAATTATCGCCTCTTTGATCAGGTATTCTTAGACGCGATATCAATTTTAGACGAATCAGAGCAACAGCAGTTGCAACAACTAATGCTTAAAGTTGATCGTAATTTGTAAAGGAATTTCAAATGAATCAAAAACGAATTGAACAACGTGGCTTGTGGCTGGGCATTCTGATTAATAGCATTATGGCTGTGTCAGGTATTACGGTTTTTTTAATTACCGATATTGAAGCACTATTTGTAGATGCTTACTTTACTGTTATTACACTGGTTTCAGGAATAGTATCCATTATTATTTCAAAAGTTAGTAGCAAAAAGAGTCAACGATTTCCGGATGGTTTATTTGTTTTAGAACCGATATTTTCTTTATGTCAGTCGCTATTGACAATCATTCTATTGTCTTTATCAGTGATTACTGTTAGCGTTAAAGCCTATCGTTATTTTGCCTTTGGGGAAGGGCAAATGATGAATGTGGGACCTGTATTACCATACGAAATGGTAATGGTGTGTTTATCTTTCACGTTATCATGGTTTTATGCGCGACAAAATAAGAAGATCAATAATAGTAGTACGATGTTATTGACTGAAACAAAAGGAACACTAATTGATGGCATTATGTCTTCCGGTATTGGCTTAGCAGCCTTGCTGATTTTCTTTATTCCAGTCAATTCACCATTACATTTTTTGTTGTATACTGGCGATTTTTTTGTCACGGTAACCTTAATTGCTTTTACTATCAAAATGCCTTTCCAAGTGATTAAGCTAGCTTTTATTGAAATTAGTGGCGGCGTGCTTCAAAATAAACAAGTTCAGCAAAAAGTTGAGCATGTTGTTCGAACGAATCTTGCGGATGATATTTTAGTTAAGTCATGTGTTATTTACAAAACAGGAATGGCTTTTAGGGTACGAGTATTGATTAACGGTTCATCTCACGACAGCATTAACCTGAAAAAATTAGCACAGCAGAAACAACAAATCCTGACAGAATTACGCCATAAATTTGCTTTCATGAATCTCGATTTAGTTTACGACAGTTAACATCGTGATCTCATTGTTAATTTATTGACAAAAAATGAATTTTTTATCGTAATGAACCGTGTTTGACTGACTGGACGCCAGAAAAATTTCGAATTTTGTATTATTTATTGATATCTTAATTTTTAAGAATTGGTATTGTGATATTGTTTTGATTTGACTTTGAATTCATGCTTTTCTAAAATAGCTTTATGTTAGAAAAGGGGAATTTATGATTGACAAAGCGATTTACAAGCAAATTTTAAAGTCCAGTTTTGACGCCCCAATCGACGTTGAATTTTGGGATGGTGAAACAGTGCATTTTGGGGAAGGCGAATCAATTGCCAAAATCATTATGCATGAACTCATTCCCATCAAGGAAATTGTCGCCCATGCTTCACTTACTTTTGGTGAAGCCTACATGGATGGCAAAATCGAGATTCAAGGTGACTTGCAAGAACTAGTTACGTTGGCTTACCGCTCACAGGATAGCTTTTTCAATAACAGCAAGTTTTCTAAATTAATACCTAAGCACTCACATTCTGAAAAAGTCAGCAAAAATGATGTGCAAAGTCACTACGACATTGGTAATGATTTTTATGAGATGTGGTTGGATAAAACCATGACGTATTCTTGTGCTTATTTTGCCAGTGAAAGTGATACTTTGGAAGCTGCACAGATGAATAAAGTACGTCACATTCTCAACAAGTTGCATGCCCAAGAGGGTGAAACACTACTAGACATTGGTTGCGGTTGGGGAACTTTGTTATTCACAGCTGCCAAAGAGTACGGTCTAAAAGCTACTGGTGTAACACTAAGTCAGCAACAGTATGACTTTGTCTCAGACAAAATTAAAGCAGAAGGTTTGACGGGTCAAGTAAATGTGTATCTAGAAGATTATCGCGAGCTAAAAGAGCAATACGATCATGTTACCTCAGTTGGCATGTTTGAACATGTTGGTAAAGAAAACCTAGCGGCCTATTTTTCAAAAATTGACCAATTACTTGTTGAAAATGGTACTGCTTTGATTCATGGTATCACTGGCCAACATAAAGGTGCTGGTGTGGATGCATGGATCAATAAGTACATTTTCCCGGGCGGTTATATTCCTAATTTGGCAGAGAATATTGACCATATTATGGACGCCCATTTGCAGGTTGATGATTTGGAGCCGCTACGCCGACATTATCAAAAAACGCTTGAAATTTGGACCGACAACTTTCACGATGTCAGTGAAAGTGTGATATCTCGATACGGTGAGCGTTTCTATCGTATGTGGGATCTATATTTGCAAGCTTGTGCTGCGTCATTTGAATCAGGCAATATTGACGTTGTTCAGTATTTGTTGACGAAAGGTGCCTCAAGCACTAATTTACCAATGACACGTTCTTATATTTATCATGCAGATGTAGCAAGTGGTGTTAAATAATAAAAACTGTTCAATTTTAACGTGACACTAACGTTAAAATTGAACAGTTTTTTAAAACATTTTTATTAAAATAATGCCGCTCAACATAATCAATATGCCGATAACCTGAGTCACTGAGACATTTTGACGTGATGATTTGAACAGTCCGAATTGTTGCACTAACATTGCACCAACCATAACACCTAGTGTTGAAATGCTGACGGTTAAACCGGGACCTAATTTAGGAATTAGGAGTGACATTAGGGTCACAAATGTACCACCAGCAACACCGGCTGACCAAGATTGTGGCATTTTAACGCCACGAATGAAGACTTGCCATGTGTTGGGTTTGAGGAAAACGAGTACAATGAGACCAATCACAAACGCCCAGAGTGCACTTACTGTTGGGCTGTCAATTAGGCTGCCGAGTTGTCCGTTGAAAGTTGATTGCACAGTACATAAGACACCAGCACCAAACGCCCATAAACGCAAGACCAAGCGTGAGGATGTTTGATTGTTTTGCGTACGGCTGGCGAGCGTTTTCCTTTGAGTGGCTAATACAACGGCAATGTAAGTTCCCAATAATAACACGATCAGACCAACAATACGCAGTAACGTCATGGGAATAATATCAACGTTGAACCAGCCAACTGTTTCAAATAACATACCAGCGACAATTTGACCTAGTGTGGGTAACATGACGGTTTCAACCGCACCAATTTTTGGAAAAAGTATGATACAATTTGTGACAAAGATTAAGCCAAACAAGCCACCACTGAGTAACCACAATGGTGCTGAAAAGAGATCAGCAATTTTAGCAAAGTCACCAATTATAATTGTTAATACGAATAGAAATAGTGTACCAACGATGTAGCCTAGAAAACTGGCGGCTATTGGGGATTTAAGGCAGGCGCTTAACTCCGCATTGATAGCGTTTTGTGCGGCTAAAATTAATCCGGCGCCCAGAGCAATGATTAAAAATAACATTAAACTTGCTCCGTATTCGTCTTTTGACGTTCTTTGATTGTCACAGTTTCACCACCAATAATGACGCGATCACAAATATTAAGGAACAGGCCATGCTCGACAACGCCTACTTGACCTTCTAAATATTCCGCTAATGCATAAGGATTGTTAATGTTATTTAAATGGCAATCAATAATGTAGTGACCCGCATCAGTAACTAAAGGGTCACCATTTGCTTGGCGTCTTAATTTAGGAAAGAATCCTCGGTCGGTAAATTGACGGAATAATTGGCCATTACCGTAAGGAATCACTTCAATAGGTAGCGGAAAACTACCTAAAGTTGCGTGAACCTTACTTTCGTCAACTATCCAAATATTTTCGTTAGAGTTTTTAGCGACAATTTTTTCCATTAAAAGGGCAGCACCGCCACCTTTGATACCATTCAAATATGTATCAACTTCATCAGCGCCATCGATAGTCACATCAATATGATCGACTTCGTCAATATCCACAATGGGAATGTTGAGCTCAGCACAGTGCTGGCTAGTGACTTGTGAAGTTGTGACGCCGACAATATTGATATCTGCTTTTGCCAATGCTTCTAGGAAATATGACACAGTCGAGCCTGTGCCTAATCCGACAATCATGTTTGGTTTAATATATTGTAAGGCCGCTTCAGCAGCTTGCTTTTTTTGTAAGTTTTTATCAGTCATTATTAGCCTCTAGTCGTCACTTTTGCTTGGTTAGCAAGTCCTGCGTCAACTTCTTGTTTGTTGGGAATGGATACAATTGCGCCTGACCGACTGACTGTCAACGAACTTGCGAAGCAACTGCGTGTAACAATCATATCTAAATCAGTCATATTTGCAGAAATATTGGCGGCAACCGTACCAATAAAAGTATCTCCGGCTGCCGTGGTGTCAACAGCTTTGACTTTGAAAATGGGTAATTGATTGTGTTGATTATGGACGTTATAGTACACGCCATCGCCCCCAAGCGTGATGATGGTGTTGTGTAATCCCTTTGCTTTCAGTTGGTCAACGAGTGCAGGTAATTTTTCAGGGGCGGTTGTTGATTCAGTGCCCGCAAGTGCTGCTGCCTCCGTTTCATTAGGGATGATTAAATCAGTGTTTAGAATTATTGTATCATCTAAATGTGACGTAATTGGGGCTGGATTTAAAATAGTCAGTGCGCCATGTTTTCTCGCAATGGCAAACCCTTCAGCCACAACAGCAGTGGGTACTTCTAATTGCGCGACAACAACATCAGCTTCGGCAATAGCTTCTTTGGCTTGCTGAATATCAGCTACGCTAAGGGCCATGTTGGCACCGCCGTATACCATGATTGTGTTATGACCATCATTTTCCAGCATAATAGTTGCTGAACCAGTTGGTTGCTTTTTAGTAAAAATATACTTTGTGCTGATACCTTCGTCATCTAATAATTGCTTAAAGGCACGGCCACGTTCGTCATCACCGACTGCGCCGATGAAAGTAACATCTGCCCCTTGACGTGCAGCTGCCACAGCTTGATTGGCGCCTTTACCACCAAAGGTACTAGCTTGATTTTGAACCGCAATTGTTTCGCCTTGTTGTGGCATGCGTTCAATCATTTGAATGGTGTCGATATTGAGACTACCAATGATCACAACTTTATTTGTCATGATAGTTTACTCCTTAAGATAAAATGAGGTTAAACGTTTTACCTGAGTTAGGACTTTATTATAAATTAAAAAAATGTTTAAGTCAAGCAAATAAAAATCCCCGAAAACTACTTTAGATTTCGGGGAAACATAACATGTTTTTGTTTTGATTAGTCCAATAATAGTTTGGCAGTAGATTCACGCACGACTAGTTTAACGTCGAAAAACGCGGTTTGGTAAGGAAGATTAGGATGGGCGAGACGTTGCAAAATCATATTCAGTGCTGATTGCCCAATTTCGGCAACTGGTTGCGCGATAGTGGTTAATGATGGCACCATAAATTCAGCGTAGTCAGTATCATCATAACCAACAATTGACATATTTTCAGGTACTTTAACATTTTGCCATGTTAAACCACGCAAGACACCAATTGCCATTTCATCATTTAATACAAAAGCAGCTGTTGCCTGACTTTGTATTAATTGGTGGACGACAGCCAACCCGCCGTGTTTAGAGAGCGCTGATGAAATAACTGACACAGGCGTCACGTTAGCAGCTGACAGTGTATCTAAAAATCCGGCGCGACGCTGGCGCATATTATCGGTTAATTCATTGGGTAATATGAGGGCAATATCTCGGTGGCCCAACGACAGTAGATGGCTTGCTGCTAAGCTACCACCGGTAAATTCATTGGTTTGTACCATGTCTTGTGCGTTGATATCGGCATTCTGATCTAATACAAGATAAGGAATATGGCGCTTCTTTAAAAAAGCATTCACAACATCGCGATTAGGTATTGGACGGCCAAAAATCAAAGCCTGAACGCCACGTTCCACTAATGAATAAATTGAACTTTGCAAGTTATCAGCAGTAGATCCGATGAACACAAGGTTAACGTCTTCAGGTGCGTTGTCCTGCATACTTTGAATGATATCAGCAAAAAAAGGCATTCTAAATGAGGGGACGATAATGCCAATCAAACGACTATGCCGTACCTTTAAATTACGAGCGGCACTGTTTGGCACATATCCCAGCTCATCACGAGCTTGTAACACTTTTTTGATAGTTTCTTCTGAAAAGCGTTCTCCCTTATTATTCAAGATTTGTGAAACAGCTGTAATTGAGACATTGGCCTTTTTGGCCACGTCCTTAATGGATATCTTATGCATCTTTTCATTCCTTGTTCTCATACTTAGTATCTATTGTACCAGTAATTTTTTTGAAAACGCTTCCAATTTCAAAATAAATATGTTACACTGTTTTCGGTTAAACGTTTTACTTAAAAATTATTGTTTTGCAAGAGAGGAATAGGTTATGTTTTTAATTGTTAATTTACTTGGCATTTTTGTTTTCATTGCCATTGCAGCGCTTCTGTCTAATGACAGAAAGAATATTCAGTGGCGGTCCGTTGGCATTGTGTTAATTCTTGAAATTGCACTTGCCGGATTTTTCACACAATTTAAAGCTGGTCAAGTTGCGGTTCAAAGTGCAGCTGATGGCTTTAATTGGTTAGTTTCAGTTGCATCACAGGGAATCGCTTTTGCATTGCCAGATTGGTTGACAGCTAACAATGGCGGACCAAACTTTGTGACTTCGGCATTGTTGCCAATTTTGTTAGTTGTACCTTTGTTCGATATTTTGACTTATATTGGATTTTTACCTTGGCTCATCAAATGGATTGGTAAAGGTCTGGCTTTTATCACTGGGCAGCCAAAATTTGAAGCATTTTTCTCAATTGAAATGATGTTTTTGGGTAACACTGAAGTGTTGGCCGTTTCAAAGTCACAACTAGATAGTATGTCAGCCCGTCGTAATTTTACGTTGGCTATGATGTCAATGAGTTGTGTCACTTCTGCTGTCATTGGTGCTTACACACAAATGGTGCCGGGAAAGTATGTACTAACTGCGATTCCATTGAACATTCTTGGTGCTATTATTGTCGCTGCTATTCTAAATCCAACTAAGGTAACTGCGGAAGAAGATGTAATTGTTAACATTACTGAAAAAGGTGAAAAGAAAGAACCTTTCTTCTCATTCTTAGGTGATTCAATTTTGGGTGCTGGTAAGTTGATTTTGATTATTACTGCTACTGTGATTGCCTTTGTTTCTCTGGCAGCCTTAATCAACCAATTGTTTAGTTTGACTGGCTTCCATTGGTTGACACTTGAAAATATTTTTGGTGTTATCATGTTTCCTTTTGCATGGTTGCTTGGTTTCAGCGCTGAAGATGCTTTCCGTTTGGCACGCTTCATGGGTACTAAATTAGTAACGAATGAATTTGTTGTTATGGGTGAAGTTTCAAAGTCAATCATGGCAGGAAAAGGCGTTTTCGCTAATGAACATGCTCGTGCCGTACTGACAATTTTCTTAACAAGCTTTGCTAACTTTGGCACATTGGGTATGATTATTGGTACCTTTAAAGGACTTGTTAATAAAGAAAAGAATGATTATATTAGTTCTCGAGTACCATACATGTTAATTTCTGGAATCTTAGTATCGCTTCTTTCAGCTGCTACAGCCGGACTGTTCATTTGGTAAACATCATAGGGGGAAAAATCATGATACCGATTATTTTAGATATGGATCCTGGCATTGATGATGCAGTGGCATTGTCAATTGCCTTAACTAATCCTAATTTTGACATTAAGCTGTTGACTAGTGTGGCTGGCAATGTCAGTGTTGATAAAACAACTGCTAATTTACTCAAGCTAACCACATTCTTTAATCGACAAGAAGTACCTGTTGCCAAAGGTGCATCAAAGCCTCTCAAGAAGGCGTTTGTTGATGCTTCGTATATCCATGGTGCTTCAGGTATGCCAGGTTATGATTTCGAAACACCAAAAAATCAGGCGATTGCACAAGATGCAGTGAGTGCAATGGCTGAGACGTTAATGGCTTCCGTAGAGCCGATCACTGTCGTGGCGACGGGATCTTACACTAATATTGCACAGCTCATCCAACAATATCCAGAAGCTTTATCACATATTAAACGCTTCGTGCTGATGGGTGGCTCATTATCTGGTGGTAACGTGTCTTCAGTGGCTGAATTTAACGTCTTTACTGACCCTGATGCGGCTGATATTGTCTTTAAAAGTGGTATCGACATTGTGATGATTGGTTTAGATGTTACGTTAAAAGCACTACTGTCTTTGCAAACGATTGACGATGTTGCCAAACTTGGTGAGTCCGGCAAAATGTTACATCAGTTGATGACTGCTTATGGTGATACTGAAGCTGATGGTAAACCAATGCATGATGTGAATACAATCTGCTACTTATTGGCACCAGAATTTTACACGTTGACAGATTATTGGGTTGATGTCATTACTCAAGGGCCCGCGGCAGGTGCTACTGTGGCTGACACGCAAAATCGCTGGTCGCAAGGTAGAAAAAATGTCCATGTTGCAACGGACATTGATGCAGCAGCTTTCGAAAAATGGTTTGTTGCGCAAATTCCAAATATGAATAAACAACTAGAAGGAGAAGAATGACATGGCTTCTGTCAAAATGATTTTAGATTTAGACACAGGTGTTGATGACGCGTTAGCATTGGCATGGGCTGTCTGTGATCCGCGTACTGACCTGATTGGTGTGATCGCGTCTTATGGTAATACATTAGTTGAAACAGCCGCACAAAATACATTGGATTTGTTACATTTATTAGGTGCAGACAATGTGCCAGTATTTTTGGGCGAATCTCATTCTTCAACAACACAAAGTTTTGATGTGATGCCAATTTCTAAAGCAATTCACGGTGATAATGGTGTTGGTAATATTGATATAACGCGTTCACCACGACAAGTTGAAACAACGAGTGGAATAGACTTTCTGATCAAGATGGCGCACCAATATCAAGATGAATTGGTCTATGTACCGACTGGTCCATTGACTAATTTGTCAAAAGCGTTGACAATCGATTCAGAAATTGCTCACCTAATTGGTAACACAACCTTAATGGGTGGTGCGCTGACAGTGCCAGGAAATGTGACGCCATTTACTGAAGCTAATATTCATCAAGATCCAGAAGCTGCAGATCATGTGTTTAGAGAGCAAGCACGTTTGACAATGGTTGGCCTAGATGTAACCTTACGGACATTGTTGACGAAAAAGCACACTCAAAAATGGCGTGATTTGGGCACTAAAGCAGGTATAATATATGCTGATTTGATGGATTATTACATTGAAGCTTATGATCAACTTGGCATTGACCATCGTGGTGCTGCTTTACATGATCCACTCGCTGTGGCGGTCGCGATTGATCCTAGCTATGTCTTGACTATTCCATTGAATATGAGGGTGACATACGATCAAGAATCAGGTGATTACGGTCGCACAATCGGTGATCGAGAGCGTTTGCTTGAAGACACAACAACGCAAGTGGCAGTTGGTGTCAAGACTGAACGTTTTGTCAGAGACTTCATGGACTTTATGATTGCTGTTTTAAATGATTAAAACCTTTTCAAGTACGGACCCGTCCGTACTTTTTTATTGCGTTCGTTTCGACTAGCACGCCAGCTAAAGAAGTATCAAAAACAGGGAATTGTAACGGTTATGCTATAATTAAAAATGAATATTGATAACGTAATTTTTTAAAGGTGGTAGAGAGAAGATGTCGCATATCATAGGAGACACGGTTTTTGTTGGTATTATTGCTGGTTTACTATCTGGCATGGTGAAAATTGGTTGGGAAGCAATTTTGCCACCTAGAAGTCAAGCTAGAGATGAGACTAATCCACCCCAACAGCTCTTACAACAACTTGGGTTTTCTAGAGCGTTTACGCATGCTTATTGGACCTATGCCACAGATCAACGGATATACTTTGTGGCGCTATTCATGCATTTTGGGTTTTCGATTACATTTGCTGCGCTGTTTACTTTTTTACAGGCATTTAATCATGTTGTCACGATTGGGCAGGGAACAGTATATGGGATTGTCGTTTGGTTCATTTTTCATATTGTGCTACTGCCACTACTAAAAACGATTCCGTCACCTGCCAAGCAACCATTTGCAGAGCACTTTTCAGAATTTTTTGGACATATCGTCTGGGGATGGAGTATTTATCTGGTGATGGTGGCATTGATAGGTTAAGTTCATGTGACTGATAACGCTCAAGTGCCAATGGCTGGCATTTTACAAAAACGTGATGAATTTAAAGCAATCGCGTTTTTTATTTGTTTTTTGGAAAACCATGTTACATTGTGCACTAGCAGAGTGAGTGGTAATCTAGAGTATGTTATTGCCTGTTAAAATAGTTATAAAAGTGAGAGATAAAATGGATACTAGTGCCATGAAGAAGAATAGTGGATCATCATCGACAACACGAGAGAATATATCATTAATGATTGCTACCGTTATATTGGGTGTGATTGTTGGATTTAGCGCGATATGTTTAAGTCTATTACTAGAATTTGTCGAAAAAATATTTCTAAATTATTTGGAAACAGCACAATCACCAGTGCCAACGGCTGGCCCTTTGCACAGGCTTCTGTCTGTCACAGTTGGTGGCCTTTTGGTGGCTATTGTGTGGTACTTTTTGAGAAATAAAACGCAACCAACGGTTGGCATTAAAAAAGCGTTGGATGGTCAAAAAATGCCAGTATTACAAACAATTGTCCATGTTTGCACGCAAATTGTTTATGTTGGTACCGGTGGATCAATTGGCCGAGAGTTAGCGCCTCGTGAAGCAGGTGCTATGCTTGCCCAAACTTGGATACGCTTTCAATCACATTTGGGACTAGCAGATTTAACTGATGATGATCGTCGTTTATTGATAGCAGCGGCGGCTGGTGCTGGTTTTGCCGGCATTTATATTGCCCCTATCACAGGTATGCTATTTTGTGTTGAAATATTGTTAAAAAAATTATCATTACGCAACGTGTTAGTGAGTCTGACGATGTCAATGATAGCCATGTTAATGGGATCTTTAATAAAAGGATTTCACCCGTACTATTTAGTTGGGGATGCGCATTTTTCGATGATCAGTTTGATTTTAGTTATTATTATTGCACCATTTACAGGATTTGCTGGTGCGCTATTCCGTGTGATCTGTCAATGGGCTGAAAAAAATCAAGTTAAGAAATCGCCAATTTTGTGGCAGTTGCCTTTGGTAGCTTTCTTAACTGGTGTGGTCGCGTATTTCTTTCCGGAAATTATGGGCAACGGCCGGGCACTTGCACAGACGGCAATGTGGACCAAAAGCTCACAACTTCTGTGGCTTTTGATTGCTGTTGGTATTTTAAAAGCTGTTGTGACAGTGTTGACAATCCGTTTTGGTGCAGCTGGCGGTACATTAACACCAGCCATTGCCATCGGTGCAGCGATGGGCGCAATTATCGGTATCGGTTTATCACAGATATGGCCTAATCTTGTGATTTGGCAGTGCGCTGTTTTAGGCGCCGTAACTTTGTTATCAGCCTCCCAACAAGCACCTTTCATGGCAATGTTTATGATTCTTGAAATTTGTCACCTCAATTACTCAGTGTTCTGGCCAATGGCAATTGGAGTGGCAATTGCAATGGTAATTTCTCGTCAAACATTAAAAAAATACAACACCAAAGTTCAATTCAAAACAGTACCAGTTCCTAAATGAAAGGGGATTTGACTATGAACAGTAAAAAAATATCACGTCAAACAATTATAATCGTGAGTATCATTTTTATCTTTAATGTTGTTGCGCAATTTCTAATTAATTGGGTACAAGGTTATCAGCCTAAAACCTATCAAATACCGACCAATGATTGGACAAGGTTACTTAACTATATTGGTGACTATTGGGTTAATTATGCTATCACCGGTTTGGTCTATCTATTCCTGTGGTTTGCGTACGTTGGGTTGTGTTTGGGTGCGTTCTTGTGGCTTTGGGAAAACATCACATGGTCACAATTTTGCTCTGGTTTGTTAAAGGGACGCGTTCATTTATATGCTGCATTGTTGTTAATTTTGACAATTCCTTTAAATCAATTTGGCTTTAAGTTCCCGTTGTCTTATTACTTGACTATTCCTAAAATTTTTCTTGATAGTTTGAATAGTCAATGGGCGTTGGCTATTGGTGTTGTGGTGTACGTACTCTATTTTCTGTTGGTTGTGAAAATGAGATTTTTGATTCACCAAACAGTCATTAGACATGATCGTGTTGGATTAAGTTTTAAAAATAGTTGGCGTCGTAGTCAGTTTAATTTGAAGTTTTACCGCGATTTATTGTTGGTTGTAATCATTCTTGTTATTAGTTTGTTTGGGAGCATTTATGCTCAACATTTATTGGATTCATACACGTCGGTCGCGATAAGGCACGTTGGTGCTAATGTATTGATTGTGGTGATGACAGGCATTTTTTATGTCATTACCGCAAAATTTGTTAACCTACTAGCTGATTATGCCCAACCCAATCATTCAAAACGGCCAACAAATTTGCAAACTGAGGCATGGCATTGGGAAAACCTATTGATTTTGTGTGTGGTTAGCATTTTGAGCGTTTGGTTGTCTGGTAAATGGATAGATCAACCGAGTGGTCGTTACTTAGTGATTGCTCACAAAGGTATTAGTAGCCTAAATCAAACACCAAATGTCGTTGAGAACTTGAAAAAAGTAAGTGCAACTAAACCAGATTACGTTGAAATGGACATTCAGCCAACAAAAGATGATGTTTATATTTTGAGTCATAATACAAAAGTTACGACTACAAGTGGTAAGTCTTACAAAATTAATCAGACAAAATGGTCAACTTTAAAGTCCTTAAAAATAAAAGAAGCAGGGCATACATTCAAGCTGTCGTCGTTTGAAGATTATCTTAAAACAGCCAATTTGTATCATCAGAAATTACTAATTGAGTTGAAAATTAATGACACAATTACCAATGAGCAATTGCAAAAATTTGAGACGCAGTATGGTCCATTAATTCAAAAGAATCATTCAGAAATTCAATCGTTAAATCAGAACGCCCTAAAAAGAGCAAGCCGCTATTTGAAAGTCAGGACCGGATTGTTATCACCAGTTAAGAATACGATTGATAATACTAAAACGAATCAATTTTACGCGATTGAGTATTCAGCCGTCGATCAAACGTTGGTACGTTCGATTAATCAGCACAAAAAAGATTTATATGTTTGGACAGTAAATGATTCAGCGGATGTTGCCAGTGCTTATGTGATGGGCGTTCGCGGTTTCATCACTGATCATCCAAAACAGGTGCGGACGCAGTTAAAACAATTGGTGAAGCAGCCGACGTATAGTGATGCATTGCGCGGTATATTATTCTTTCAAAAGTCAGCGATTTAAAAAGCAGGTATCACTTATGCAACAATGAGTGATATCTGCTTTAATTTTCTAATCTAAAACATCATGAATAGTGATAATACCGACAACTTCTTCATTATCATCAAGGACAACTAAGTTGGAAATATTATGTGCAGCCATTTTCTTCCAAGCAGCGCCATTGCGGGCTTCTTGGTTAATGCTGATAAATCCTTCTGTCATATAATCTTTGGCAGTGGAGTTTTTGACTTGGCTAATATTCAAAAACTTTTTACGAATATCACCATCGGTAACAATACCAATAACTTTTTCATCATCATTTTTAACAAGTGTCATGCCAACGGCAAAATCACTGATACGATAAATAACATCATTGATTGGCGTTGTGGTATGCACATAAGGAATTTTTGTGTGCATGGCATTTTTAACATTTTGTAATAACAACTTGCCAATGGAGCCACCGGGGTGATACAAGGCGAAGTTTTCTCGTTTGAATGATTTTTCTTTTTCAATCGCAATTAACAAAGCATCGCCCATAACTAGTGTTGCCGTCGTTGAGCTTGTCGGCGCTAATTTAGTAGGGTCTGCTTCTTCAGCGACATCAACTTTTAAAAGTAAATCGGTGCTATTAGCTAATGACGAATCTTCTGAACCAGTGATGGCCACAGTTTTGAGCTTATTGTGGTGAATCACTTGCAAAGCAATTAGTGTTTGAATGACTTCTTGAGTTTCGCCACTATTAGAAATGAAAATGGCTAAATCGTCACTGGCAACGCGACCAAGATCACCGTGATAGGCTGTACCAGCATCAATGTAAAAACTTGGAACGCCGACAGATGAAAAAGAGGCTGCAATTTTGTCAGCAATAATACCAGATTTACCAATCGCAATAAAAATGAGACGTCCCTTGGTCTGTAAAATCGCTGCCACTACGCTATCAAAATTCGTGTCTAAAGTATCTCGGACTGATTTCAACGCGTCAATTTCAGTGTTGAACGTGTGCTTTGCATCATCAAAGTAAGTCGTCATGGGCATACACCGCCTTCATTTCAAGATGTTCGTGAAATAACCGATTCGCATTTTCAAGGATAGGACGAATTTTTGACAAGTATAATTGACTATCTTGGTCGGAAATTGCCTTTGGCGGATTTGGGTGGACTTCAGCAAAAATGCCATCAATACCAATGGCTAGTGCCGCGCGCATCAGAGGAAAGGCATAATCACGATTGCCACCTGAATGATTACCATAACCACTTGGCACTTGAACAGAATGGGTCGCGTCAAAAATGACGGGATAGCCTGTTTCGCGCATCTGAATAAGACTTGTCATATCGACAACAAGTTGATGATAGCCGAACATAGTGCCGCGTTCAGTTACCAAAATATGTGGATTGCTTGTCGCTACTTTATCCACAGCTGTTTGAATATCTTCTGGTGCCATAAACTGCGCTTTTTTAATATTGACAACGCGACCAGTTTTTCCAGCTGCTAACAGCAGGTCAGTTTGTCGGCTTAGGTAAGCGGGAATTTGTAACACGTCTGCGACTTCAGCCACCGGTTCACATTGGTAAGGTTCATGAACGTCAGTGACAATTGGAACATGATAGTTCTCTTTAATTTTGGCTAAAACTTTCAGGCCCGATGCCATACCGGCGCCTCGTTCCGAATCAATAGAACTACGATTTGCTTTATCAAAGGATGATTTGAAAACGTAATTTATCCCAAGTTCATCAGTAATTTGTTTTAGCGTCTCAGCTACTTCAGCACATGTTTCATATGATTCAATGGCACATGGACCGGCGAGGAGTGTGAGGCGATCGTTTTTAAAGCCGTAATCTTGAAATACATCACTAATTTGTGGCATAATTTTCTGTCTCCTAAGTTTAATCAAATTCTTGTTGGGTGTTTGCTATTAATTTATGAGTCTGGGGTAGCCTTATCCATACTTAATTAATATTACGGATATTATAGCATGAGTTTGTGAAAAGCATGTCCAAAAACGATTGGTTTCTAATGACAATCTAACATTTTCGTTTCAAATAGTGTGAGCATAATATTTGCAATAAAATATTATATTTGTTATTCTTAAGGCATTAACCAAGGGGTTTGATTGACATTTCTTAGAAAGTTAGTCGCGCCTTTTGGTATTAAATAATGAGAAAGAGGGATATAGAAATGGGATTAATTTGGACACTAATTGTTGGTGCAATCATTGGTGCAGTAGCTGGTGCTATCACTAGTCGTGGCGCAGCAATGGGTTGGATCAGTAATATTATTGCTGGTTTAATTGGCTCATGGTTGGGTGAAAGTTTGCTGGGTTCTTGGGGACCAAGCTTGGCCGGCATGGCACTAATTCCATCAATCATTGGCGCTGTTATTCTAGTGCTAATTGTTTCATGGTTAGTTGGCAGAGCTAATAAATAAGGTAAAACTTTCTAAACCATGATAAAAGAGACTTTTTAGGAAAAGTCTCTTTTTTTGTTTATCAGCAATTACGCAAGCAAAATAATAAGCAATTTTGATTTCAAAGCGTATCATATATTATAAAGATTATTATGTTTTAGATGAGAGAGTAACAAATGTAGTTAAAGTTAATTTTATATGAAAAAAAGGGGAGAGGATGAAATCACATACTAAATATATTGGTGCAGTTATTGCTGCAATTTTGGTCGTTATAATGGCCAGCATTGGCGTGTATGCTTACAGCCAATCACACACGATACAAAAATCGCAATCAGCGCACCAGTCAAGCAAATCAACGTCAACAAGCCATCATTCTCAATCATCAACTAGCACTGAGAGTTCAAGTACAACATCATCGAGCAGTAATAGCGTAAGTTCTAGTAGTTCTAGTAGTGCCGAAAGCAGTAGTATCGTGACAAATTGGGCATCACTGGATTTAACGCACCAAATTGCGATTTTGATACAAGCTGCATTTGCTGGTCAGAATGGCAAGCCAAATACCCAATTTGATTTCACACAAAATTACTGGGCAATGACGGGCAGTGTAAATGACGGCGAAATTCAGCGTTATGTACCGCAAACAGACAGTTTTGCTGGGATATCGGATATTTTGTCAGCAAAAATTAATATCAATGGCGACCAAATCCAAGTTACCAGACCAATTTCAGAACCATTTACAACATCTTTAAACACATCTGTTGCGACTTACTACGATGAACAACACCGTTCTGTCACGGACCAAATCGCCCAGCGAGTTGTGACACCGGCCAGACTCCAAGCCATTCGTGAAGGAAAATAAATCGTTGGGAGAGCATATTTTTTGCATTGGTCAATAAACGGAAGTATAATAATCGTAATGTTAGTAATACCAAAATTCCATTCCTAGGAGGATTCAGTATGGCAAAAGTAAAAAAGAGTACAGGATTTTGGAGTAAATTATCAATTTTGTTGGCTGTTGGTCAACTGTTATTCAGCCTTTATCATGAAATTAAGCAATCGCGCACAAAGTCGTAAACACTACCTAAGGTGCCGTGCAAACACATTTTTTATAAAAGGAGACTCACAATGTTGAAATCTATCTTGAAGTTCATGCTTGCTTCCACGCTGATTGTCAGTGGCTTGATTGTTGGCGGTACAATTTTTGCCGCCAAGGGAATTGATGAGTTAGGTGATGAATTAGAAGACAAAATACATGGTTGATTTTGATACTATAAAATTTTAATAGTGATAGCCGTTAATGATTGTGGCTATTGCTATTTTTTAATTGAAAAGAGGGGTTTGTATGGATGCAGCGTTTTTATCACATCTTAATTTGGGAACAATTTCAAAAGTCACACCTGTTGGGGGCGGTGATATCAATCAAGCGTTTCGTTTAGAAAGCAGTACGGGGCCATATTTTTGCTACTGCAACCGGATCATAAAAAAGAATTCTTTACTCATGAAGTCAATGGCCTAGCATGTTTAGCACCTTTTGTTAAAACGCCACAAGTCCTGCGGATAGGAGAGTGGGGTAATAATGCTTATCTCGTTTTGTCTTATTTAGCGCATCAATCGCAAGGGGATGCTTTTGCATTAGGCACTGCTTTGGCGAGAATACATCAGCAAACTAGTCCTCAAGGCCAATTTGGATTTGATGAATCATTCACAATGGGGACTTACACAGCTGATAATTCTTGGCAAAAAAGTTGGTCAACATTTTTTGTGCAGCAACGTTTATTGCCATTGCGAAAAATGGTTCGAGATCAAGGCTTGTGGCCAGAAGAGTTAGATTTATCGTTTCAAGCAGCTATCAAGCAATTTGAACGTTTGATGATGGATTATCAAGCGCAACCCTCACTATTACACGGCGATCTTTGGTCAGGAAATTATATGTTTGGGTTAAATGGTGAACCCATTCTAATTGATCCCGCAGTATTTTATGGTGATCGTGAATTTGATATTGGGATTACAACCGTTTTTGGTGGCTTTTCCGATGCGTTTTACCGTGGTTATCAAGCAACTTACCCATTGACTTCGGGTTATGAAAGACGCATATTGTTTTATCAACTGTATTATCTGATGTTCCATCTGTCACAGTTTGGTGCCGGATACTTGGCACAAGTACAGCAAAAATTAGTCAGTATCAATCAACAATCTGACTAGTGAGCGCCTATCATTTAGTTTGACTTATCTAATGCTATAATGACGTTAATAAAAAATATGATTGAAGGAGAAATTATGGCTAATATATACCAGTTTCAAGCGATCAAAGAAAATGGGGAAACATACTCATTAGACAGTTTAAAAGGGCGCCCCGTTATCATTGTTAATACGGCTACAAAATGTGGTTATGCCCCGCAGTTTGAAGAATTAGAATCGCTTTATAAAACTTATCAAGACCAAGGTTTAGTCGTTTTGGGCTTTCCGTCTAATCAATTCAAACAGGAAGTGGACTCGAGTCATGAAGCCGCTGAAGCGTGTCGCTTGACATACGGCGTGACGTTTCCCATGCACCACTTGATTTCTGTTAACGGCAAAAATACCGATCCATTGTTTAAGTACTTAAAGGACAACACGAAAGGTACTTTTGGATCGGCAATTAAATGGAATTTCACCAAATTTCTGGTTAATCAAAAAGGTGAAGTGGTTGGACGTTTTGCCCCAAACACTTCACCTAAAGAAATGATTCCAGATATTGAAAAATTGCTTGGTGCTTAATTTTTATTTTGTGGTCAATCAGCGTTGGGTTGAAAGTGTAACGTCAAGTAAGTACTTTGTCTTAGTTGCTTCACCAGCAATTCTTTTCTCAAGAACTTCAATAGCGACACTAGCCAACTGTTCAATTGGTTGCACAATGGTTGGCATGTTTGGAAAGATAGCTTGAATGAGTTGCGTGCCATCAAAACCTACTACGATAGGTTTTGATGGCATTTTTGATACTAAGGGTAGCATTTGCGTTGCTTCAACATCATTACTTGCAAAAATAGCGTCAACGTCGTTATGCTGTTGCAGCATTTTGGTGAAATTGGCTGTTTTTTGTGCATAGCTCATTTCAAAATCAATTTGCCATGTAATGGGTGTTAAGTGGTGCTTTGCCATGGTATCCAAATAACCTTGATGTCGTTGGTCACTTGGCATATTGTTGGAAAACGGATCTGTGGTATGAATAATTTTCTTTGCGCCTTGTTTAATCAGAAATTCCGTTGCTAACACACCACCTTGATAATTATTCACGGCAATCGTAGGAATTTCATCATTAAGAATGCGTTCAATTGAGACAATTGGTAAGCCGTGGTATTTATTGTAAGTTTGAATATTAAAGTTATGCGTTCCCACAATTAAACCATCAACTTGACGGGAGAGTAATTGTTTTAAATAATGCTCTTCTTTTTTGGCATCTTGAGTTGCATCGCCGACAATGACTGTATAGCCCTTTTGATATAATTTCTTTTCCAGTGTTTCGACGAGTTCGCCAAAAAAAGGGTTAGCAATTGACGGGAAAAGCAGACCAACGATATTTGTTTTTTTCTTTTGCAATTGTTGCGCTGCCGCATTTGGCTGATAGTTCAGTTCAGCCATCGCGTCGTGTACTTTATCAATTGTGGCTTGGCTCAAATAGCCGCGTTTATTGATAACACGAGAGACTGTCGTTTTTGATACACCGGCAATTTCAGCAACATCTTCTAATTTGTAATTCATCACATCACCTAAACAAAATAAAAATGCTTATCCTAATTTGATAAGCATTATAAAACTAATTATAAGTATACTACAAGTGATGATAAACTTTGATAATGTTGCTGGGAGAATGTTGTTTAGTTTGTTTCGAGTTGATAGGTTGTGAACTGACCTAACAAATTCTTGCCGTCAATTTTGATTGTAGGTGCCTCATCAGTATAGAATCGTTCTGTGAATACTTTTTCACCGTTTTGAACGAATATTTCAACGACACTTTTATCAATATATAAGGAAAGTGTTATTTGTGATGATTGTTCAATTGTTGCAAACCGATCATCTTGAGGATGATCCTGATGTGTTAATTGGAATTGCTGGTTAGCATTATCAAAATTGAGCGCGATAATATCTTGTTGTTGGCTATTTTGAAAGTGTAAGTTAAAATCTTGGGCGGTGAGATTGAGCTGAACTTCAACAGTTGCTGAATGACCATTTAATAACGTTTGTACTGATGACAAACTGCCGCTGCTTAGTACTTGTCCACGTAAAGAGCGTACTTCGGTGACTGGACGCATCAATAAACGGTCATTGGCTAGGATAAGTTCGCGAGGTAATGTGAGCATACCTGCCCAGCCATCTGCTTTTTCAGGAAATTCGCTTTCCCACATATCCGCCCAGCCAATAACGATTCGGCGACCGTCCGGTGCCAAAAGGGTTTGTGAGGCGTAAAAGTTATGACCATTATCTAATTCTTGAAACTCGCCACGGTCAAATTGATTTTTGGCGTAATCGTAATGGCCTACAAAGTAACCTGTTTGATAGAGATTACGGAATTTTTGGGGCTGGGTTTCAATTTTCATAGGTGAGGTGAGTAGGATATGACGACCGTTGAGGGTGAAAAAATCAGGGCATTCCCACATGTCACCTTCGGTTGCGACAGCTCGTGATTTGTCGAGCTCACCTAGATATTGCCAATCAAAGAGATTTTCGGATTGATAGATTAAGGCACGACCGAGTCCATCTTGTGATTGGTTACCTAAAATGACGTAGTAATTGCCATCATATTCCCAAATTTTAGGATCACGGAAGTGGTGGGTGCTATCAGACGGCGCTTCAGCAATAATAGGGTTGTGCTCATACTTTGTAAAATGAACACCGTCATCACTATAAGCTAGATTTTGATTTTGCCAAAAATGTTCGGGATCATTGTCGCCGTAGTAATGATGACCCGTATAAATCAGCCAAAGGCGACCATCTTTGACAATGGCGCTTCCCGAAAACACACCGTCTGTATCTTCATCATCACCAGGGGTTAATGCAATTGGTAAGTCTTCCCAGTGCATTAAATCACTGCTTCGTGCGTGCCCCCAATGCATTGGTCCCCATTCAGGTTTGTAGGGATAGTTTTGATAGAAAATATGATAATAGCCTTGAAAGTATACAAAACCATTAGGGTCATTCATCCAGCCATAGGTTGGTGCTAAATGAAATTCAGGGCGGTAGCGATCATTGGTTACCGTTGAGAATTTTTTTTCGAGTGTGTGTGACATATTGTCTCCTTAAAGTATGTTTTGGATGTTGCGGCGTTACGACTTAGCCAAAGGGGTTCCGTCGACGTGTTGTGTATCTTTTTTGAGAATGAAGAACGCGTAAACACCAGCAATCAAGACAATGACAGAAATGACATGGAATGTATTTTGATAGCCTACACGATCTCTGAGAATGCCCAATGGCGTTGATAAAATAACCTGACCAATTTGGGCTGCAATCTGGAAACCAATCATATATAGAGAAGCCGAAAGTTTGGTGTTGAAGTGAAGGGTAAAGTATCTGAAAATTGATAGCGTAAACATAGGTACTTCGAGAGAGTGCAGCATTTTAATGGCGGAAACGGCGTATGGATTGGCGTTAAATCCGCAAAGGCCAATTCGCAAGAACATAATAGCGACGCCAATCATGAGTGTCCGTTTGACACCAACTTTTTGCATCACAATTGGTACGATACCTAACATTAGCGCTTCAAAGAATACTTGAATACTGTTGAGCGTGCCGTATGTCTGTTGGCCAACTGCTACACTTGAGAATAACTTTGTATAGAAATCAGGAAACATTTGTGAATCAAAAATATTATAAAAAGTCCAAGTGAACATGATGAAAATAATCACCTGCCATAATTCAGACATTTTTAAAAGACGTAACATATCTGACAGCTTTGGTACTGAATCTTCGCGGGCTAACGTTTCGACAGCATGATTGGCATCACGCTCTTCTTTTGGCACCCAGAATATAAGAACCAATAATAGTAGCACACCAAATAATGAACCAAACCAGAAATTTAAATGAGGGTTAATCACAAACAAAACACCGGCAAGTAGGGCCACAATAGCGTATCCGAATGATCCCCAAGCACGAGCTTGACCATATTCAAATGAGAATACACGACTAAATCGTTCTGTGACCGCTTCTAGTATGCCAACTGCCGATAAAAAACCTGTCGATAGCACGATAGCACCGACCCACATACCGATAGCAAAATGATTGACGAGGAGAGGGGCATAGACCCAAATAAAAAATGGACCAATTAGCGTAGATATAACAGCGTTAAAAATAAGTAAGTGTCGCTTGATGAATAGTTTGTCTTGAATTGTGCCATAAACAAACATCAAAATTAAACTGATCAATGAATTGACGGAAAAAATAGTGCCAACTTGACTTCCAGATAGGCCCAGACCATTTGTGTCGGAAGTCAACCATAGTTGGTAGAAGCTCCACCAAATACCCCATGACGCAAAGAACAACAACATGCTAGTTGAACTTTGTAAATAAGACGCGTTTTTAAAGGTGCGCGTGCCTTTTTGATTATGATTCATTAGCTGGTCCATTAACCTTTCTTAAAATGGCGTTCCAAAATGTAAACGTTTACATAAGTGATTATAATTGCAATTTTTTAGTATGTCAACCGATTGGCAGTTTTATTTTTTGAATGTTTGTTTTTTGATATATTACAAATAAAATAAAGAGCTTGCATATTCTTCCTTTCGGCTATATAATTTATCCATAGATAAAAAAAGGAAACGGGAAAGTTCATGAAATTTTGGAAAAGTACGGAGTGGCAACGTGTTCGAAAAATACGCGGTTTGCCATTATTACTAATTGGAATTGCACTCATTCCAAGCCTTTATGCGGTTATCTTTTTGTCATCATTGTGGGACGCGTATGGTAATGTCAACAAGTTACCAGTGGCAATTGTCAACCAAGATCGCGCTGCAAAGATTAACGGTAAGACGCAACATTTAGGAAATAATCTCACCAAAAATTTGGTAGATGGTAAGCAACTAAAAATTATTAAAACCACTAAATCTCAAGCCGCATCAGGTTTGAAAAGTGGTAAATATTACATGACCATCACAATTCCTAGTGACTTCACTGAGAATTCTGGCACACTTTTGAGTAGTAATCCTGTGCAACCAGAAATCAAAATTGCTCACAACACAGGTCAAGGATTTATTGCTGAAAAAATGACAACATCAGCAGCCGAGAAATTACAAACCAAAGTGTCACAGTCGTTACAAAAAGTGTATAGTCAAACACTTGTAACCGCTACGACTGCTTCCAAGGATGGTTTTAATACTGGTTCTGAGGGTGCAAGTAAATTGAGTAGTGGTATCTCCCAATTGCAAGATGGCACAAAGCAATTACAAACAGGCACGACCGCATTGCAAAGTGGTTCTGCCCAACTTGTAACTGGTTTGTCGCAGTATACAAGTGGTGTTTCATCAGCTAATTCTGGTTCTACCCAGTTAGTGGCAGGTGCGCAACAACTCGCCACACAACTTCAAAAAGTCAGTGATGAAATTAATGCAAAGCAACAAGCAAAGGCATCTGATTTGGCAAAGTTGGATGCTGGATTGACGGAGCTGACGCAGGGATTAGAAAAATTGGGAGAGATTGATGCACCCAATATCAATGTAAATTCTGATGACATTAATAGTAATGCACAAAGTTTGACGACCAACCTGGAACAATTAGGAGGAAGTCTTACAAAATCTGGGGAGAATGTAAAAAATATATCTGATAGCTTATCAAAGTTGATTGCACAGAACCCACAACTAAAAACGGATCCAAGTGTGCAAACAGTAATGAAGAATCTTCAGGATTTAAATACTAATCTACAAGTTAGTGGTACTTCGGCAACCGCAAGTGGTCTAGCAGCGCAAAACATTAACAAAGATTTGAAGCCCTTAATTGCAGCATTACCAGAGCTAAAAAAATTACAAGCCCAACTTCCTGAACTGAAAGCTCTGTCTAAAGGTACGCAAGCAACTAAGGGTGCGCAACAAGCCATCAAAACCCTCAATGCGAGTCTAACTGAAGTTAGCAACGGTATCGCTACGCAAGCTGTTCCGGGAGCACAACAATTAGCACAAGGTGCGAGTCAATTGAATGCCGGATTGAGTCAACTAAATGCTAATAGTGGCACCCTTAATCAAGGCGCTTCGCAGCTCAATTCTGGCACCACACAGTTACTAGAAGGTGAAAATCAGGCAATCGTTGCTCTTGGGCAAGCTAACACAGGCGCGCAAACGTTGTCACAAAAATTAGCTGATGGCGCTGTTAAATTATCAAGCATTCATAATCAAAAATCTAATGTGACTGCATTGTCAAAACCAGTTAAAAAAGATAATTCTGATTTATCTAAAGTTGCTAACAATGGTACTGGTATGGCACCATATATGATGTCGGTCGGTCTGTTTGTTGGTATGGTTGCATTTAGTGCGATATTTGATTTCATGACTGTTGGCAAGAAACCGAAAAATGGTTTCCTCTGGTGGGCTGACAAGCAAACAGTTAATGCACCGGTCTGGATTGCGCAAGCACTGTTGATGACGGCATTGCTCTTTATCGTTGACGGTATGCAAACTCAAAAGCCAGTCATGACATTCATAGTAGCTTTGGTAGCATCGTTTGCCTTTAATCAATTTGTGATTTTGTTCAATGTTGCATTTGGCAAACTGGGATCTGGTATAATGTTAATTCTAATGGTTTTGCAATTGAGTGCCAGTGCTGGAACTTATCCAATTGAACTCTCAAATGGCTTCTTTAATGCGATTCACCCATGGATGCCAATGACTTATTCAGTTCACGCGCTACGTGAAACAATTTCAATTGGTGGCAGCGTGGCATTGGATCTAACCGTATTATTGAGCTTGGGTATTGTCTCCATGATTTTAACTTGGGGCGTTTACGAAGTGAAATTAAGGCATAATCAATTATCATTTCCACAATCATCAACTGCGGAATAAATGACTCATAAACCTCATTCGTGGGGCTTTGTACATAAAAAGATGGGAGAAATATCACCATGAAAATGTCTAGTGCTGTTGAGCAAAGTTTAGTTGTATTAGTCATGTTGGGACTACAAAAAGATGGCTTGCCGGTTAAGAGCCACGTTTTGAGTAAGCATCTTGAAGTTTCAGATTCATATTTAAAAAAGACCATGCGAAAATTGGTTGTTGCCAATATTGTAGAAGCAATTGCCAGCAAAGAGGGTGGCTTTCGTTTGGCACGTGCCACAAAGTCAATCACGTTGTTGGACGTTTATGAAGCAATTGAGGGAAAGGACAGTTTTGTTCATTCTACACAGCTAGCTGATAGAGTATTCCCAGCCAAAAAAGCGGTTGAAACAGGTACACAGGAAGTCCTATCAATCATATTTGATGCTGAGCAAGATTTCAAAAAGCGATTGAAGCAGTATTCAATTCTCGACTTGCTGAAGTTGCGCGAAGATGGTAGCGATGGCATTGATTGGCGTAATTACGAACCACAAAATCAAACGGCTTTTGTGTGATGAATCTAAAGTAATCAAATAAAATTATATTTGAACGGCTACTCATGAATTTGTATTGTTCATGAGTAGTTTTTTAGTATATTCATTTTTGGAAAATAATTATTTTCCCATATTTACTAATTTAGATGACCAATAGAATGGTTCATAATAAACAAAGATTAAAATATACGCCGTTCAGGCGCCTTTTCTAATTGAAATTATTCTTTTTTTAATATAACATATACTTTATATTTAATTTTCATTTAAGAAAGGGAGCGTAATGGGAGTTGTAAGAAAGAAAACGACTTCGCTGTTTTTAGTGAGCACAATTTTAAGTTCATTTGTTGTTAATCCACAATCCGTCACTGTTTTTGGTGATGTGACGAAAGGATTGACTGATAAAGTTTCAAAGGCCAAACTTAAAAAGACACTAGACAGCGCAGCGTCGGAAGCAAAAAAGAATCAGAAAACGACTTTTGAGGAAAAAGTCAAAGCACAATTAAAAGCAAAAGGATTAACAGTTCCTAGTTCCTCATCTGAATTGCAGAACAAAACTGTCACGGTAATCGTTGAACTGGATAAAAAAGCGGCAAGTCAGTCAACGGCATCGCCAACGGGATCGACCAAGTCAATCAATCTGATTGATAAGGCCACGCAATCGACAATTCAGGCCCAGAAACCAGTTCGTGATCAAGTGGCAACATTGACAGGCAATAAGCCGAAAAAAACCTTTGGCTATTTGCTGAATGGTTTTTCAATCAATGCTAAGGTGAGTGACATTAGTGCCATTCAAGCGATTAAAGGGGTTAAAGCTGTCACACCTGCTAATGTGTATGCCCCACAAGATCAATCGGCAAATGAAATTGCTAACGTACCACAAGTTTGGTCAAAGTATAAGTTAAAAGGTGAGGGCACATTGATTGCCATCATCGATTCAGGCATTGACCCAACGCACAAAGATTTGACGTTGGATAATAATAGTTCTGAAAAATTAACGCAGTCTGAATCGAGTGCAGCCATCCAAAAATTTGGATATGGTAAATGGTACTCTGACAAAGTGCCATTCGCATATAATTATGCTGATGGGACTAGTGATACAGTTTACGATACTGGTGCCTCAGAAATGCACGGCATGCACGTAGCGGGTATCGCGGCAGCAAATGGTAAGTCAACTGCTGAGACTGGTTCTGATACCACTAAATATGTGGTCGGTGTTGCACCAAATGCACAATTGCTAGACATGAAAGTTTTTTCTAACAATGGTGGTGGGGCATATAGTGATGACATTGTGTCGGCAATCGAGGATTCAGTTAAATTAGGGGCTAATGTTATCAACATGTCCTTAGGTTCAGTTGGTGGCAACCAAGATCAAGACGATCCAGAACAAGAAGCAGTTAATCAAGCAGCAAAAGAAGGCGTTGTACCAGTTATTTCAGCTGGAAACAATGGTTTGTCGACATCCGCTGATGCTACGAATAATCAATCAACTAGTTTGACAAATGATAATGGTACAGTCGGGTCGCCGGGTGTTGCGGCTGATGCAATTACGGTAGCGTCATCAGAAAATACAACAATGGTCTCACCTTGGTTAGATTTGACGACAGCATCTGGCGCGCAAACACTAAAAGATCCGCTTGTCACGCAGCTTTCAGATAAAGCTGATCTAACTAAACTGAACGGCAAAGCCCTTTATTTGGCTAAAAACGGTAGTGACGGTTTACCTGGTGTTGGTAACGCTAAAGACTTTGATAGTGGTGTCAAAGGCAAGGTAGCTGTTGTCATGCGAGGCAGTATTGCCTTCACCGAAAAGCAGGAAAATGCACTAAATGCTGGGGCAGCAGGTTTAATTATTATTAATAATAAACCTGATGAAACGGCGCTTAATTTTTCAATGAACACATCAATTACAACAATGGCTATTTTATATAACGGTGGGCAATCACTGTTAGCCTACGTTAAGGACCATAGTAATCAAACTTATAATTTTGCAGTTAAAAATTTGACAACACCAAATGCTAGCACTGGCAAAATGTCTACTTTCAGTTCATATGGGCCAACGCCTGATTTGACATTAAAACCTGATGTTACTGCACCAGGAGGTCAAATTTGGTCAACTGCAAATAATAATAGTTACCAAGAAATGAGTGGCACATCAATGGCGTCGCCATTTACAGCTGGTGTTTCTGCATTGGTAACACAATCACTTTCAGGAAGCGTTGCAGCAAGTAATATTAATCAATATGTGAAAACTGATTTGATGAACACAGCTGTGCCGCTCTATGATAAGGACCATCCTGACGCAATTGTCTCGCCACGTCGTCAAGGTGCGGGATTAGTGCAAGTTGACAAAGCAGTCGATAACAAAGTATTTGCGACGACTACGTCTGGTGATGCGTCGATTTCGTTGAAAGAAATCACTAGTAACACACAGACTATGACGGTTCAATTAACTAACAATGGTAAAGATAAGGCCACTTATTCCTTCAATAAATATGGTGGTGTTTGGACAAATAGTGCTACTAGTCAACAAAATGCTTATGATGATAAGTTAAGCGGCGCTGCCATTAATTTGGCGTCAGCTACTAATCGCAAAGGTGCAAATGTTTTAGATAGCAATCAAAAAATTACTGTTGCAGCAAGTGATACAGTGACTGTTAAAATAAAACTCACTTTGCCACAACAAACCACGAATTCTTATGTGGAAGGTTACATTGGCTTCCAAGCCGAAAATAATGGTGTGACGAAAAGCGCTCAAAACTTAGTTGTGCCATATCTTGGTTATTATGGACAATGGAATAGTCAAAAAATATTTGATGATCCTATTTGGACGGGAAATTCTTACTATGGTACTTCCTATTTCATGGATGGTGAAAAAAATATTTTAGGTTTGAACGCCAAAGGTGATAATATTACCCCAAGTAATATCGCATTTTCACCAAATTTTGATGACAGTCAAGATACAGCGACGCCTATTGTGAGCTTGTGGCGTAATGCAAAAAATCTGACGGCGCAAATCTATAAAAATGATCCGGATGATGATAAAAACGCGAACCAAAATCCAATTAGAACCCTCTATATTGATCCTGAGGTAACTAAAACTTACTATAATACATCTACCGGAAGCTACACCAGTTATACAGGAAATAGTTTGGGTTGGGATGGTACAGTTTGGAACGCTAAAACAGGTCAGTACGATACAGCAACTGATGGTCAGTATTATTATAAAATTTCCGCTGAATCGGAATCGGGAAGTACTGACAAACAGTCGCAGACCTTGCCAATCAAGTTAGACACGGTTGCACCAACCATTGATTTTGACAAATCTAGTTTGTCAGTTGACAGCGATGGCACATATCATTTAAAGGCGACTTTAAAAGATGAGTTGAGTGGTATTGCTTCATTTGGTAAAGTTGTTGTCGCAATAAACGGTGTTAGTGCAACTTATGATCAACCATTGTCAAACAGTCATACATTGAAACAAGCAATTGATGTGACATTGAAGTCTGATCAAGTTTCTGCGCTTCAAGCTGGTAAAAATAGTATTCAAATTGCTGCTTATGACAACGCCGGTAACTTTGGGGATGCTGAAGAACTTGTACAAGCACCGGATAAAACAACTTATGGTCTCGTTCTTTATGATCTAAATGATAATGAAGTCATTACAACTAATTCAGCCATCTATCATCGTCGTTACAACACGATAACCTTAATGGGATCATATCCTTCAAACTTTTATGTCAATGGTAAGCTGGTTGAGGTTGACCCACAGACTCAAGTGTTTGATATGACAGATAGCAAGAATGGTATTCCGTTGCCAGAAGATGGTAAATTTATATTCAGTACGGATGAAGCTGGGAAAAATGTGATTCGAGTTGTTCAAACAAGAATTTCGGTAACTGAACCAGTCATTCACTTAGATCATGCGAATGAAAAATTGTCAACCGACCAAACAACCTTTAATATGAGTGGTACTCTAGACGATCTAGATTCGCTAGACACTTTGGTAGTAGGTAACTTGTCTACCAATCAGATTACTAACATTACCAAGGATGTTAAGAGTACTGGCGACAACAAAGGCTCATTTTCTGCCGATGTGCCATTACAGTTTGGTGATAACACACTCGTTGCACAAGCAGCTGATAAAGATGGTAACGTTGATGATGTCGTTAAATTTACGGTGAATAGTTCAGCTGATGCACAATTTATGAGTGATCCAAGTTCTGTCATATCGTTTGACAATGATTTGAATTATGGTTTGAATGTTGTGTCATCAACAACGAGTTCATACGATAAAAATACACAGACGTTGACAATTAGTGGCCATTTGAAACACGCAGTTGATGATAATGGTTTGATGATTGGTGAGACTGCGGGACCTAAGCGTACAGTGGTCAACTATGATCCGAAAACATTAACTTTTGAGACCAAGATAAAAGCAGCGCCAAATACAAAAGTATCTGTACCTGTACAGGTGAAATATCAGGGACAAAATATTGTCGATAATAGTCTGCAATTCTATATTGATACAACATTACCTGATTTGAGTTTGTTTGATGAGAGCTCGTTACAACGACTTTCAGATGGCTCATATCAAATCAAAACCAATCAGTCACCATATCAGTTAAGTGGTAGTGCTAATGATAATTATGATGGTTTCGCAATTAACATCAATGGCGATATGATTGAAAATCAAAAGTTTTCATTTATCTTTAGTAAAGGTAACAACGGGCAGATGAGTCAGTTTAATGTACCGTTAGATTTGACGACTGGTGACAATATCGCTGATATTACGGTTAGTGATGCTGTTGGTAATCAAACCAGTAAAAAAGTCAATGTTCGCTATTATAAAGCAACATTAGACCAGCCGATTATCAGTGCAAGCACAACAGCGCCAACAAACAAGTCGGTATCATTGACAGCTGAAGCGGCAAAGTTGACAACAGATGCCCCAAACGATGATAATATTCATACAGAATATAGTCTCGATCAGGGCAAATCTTGGATAAAATACAACGATCATGTTGCAATTGGTGCAAATACTAAGGTTGAATTTAAATCTGTGGACGATTATGGAAATGAGTCAGCAGTTATTACAACAGCTGTAACCAACATCGTACCTCAAGTTGAATCACAAGCTACCATCTCAACACGATATGATGCTGCGCATAAGACAGCTGTTGTATCATTAGGAATGACGGATCAATTGCCTAATCCTGATGTTGCGGGCACTTCACTTCAATATAGTTTGGACGAAGGTAAAACTTGGCAAGCTTATCAGAAGCCATTGACTATTGCTAAAAAACAAGTTGTTCAAGCAAGAACAGTTGATAAGGCTGGTAATATTGGTCGCGTTATGACGGTGACGTTGTTTGCTGATAATGGCGCAAAGCCTTCCGGAAATCAAAAACCGTCGAGCAATGGTAATAGTTCTGGTTCAGGTTCAAACGGCAGCAGCGAGAGTCAAAATGGCAAAGTATCTGGTAATCATAATACTGGTTCTGATTTGACACCGTTCAATTCAACAAGTTCAGCATCCGCAACCGCATTAACGGCTAAAAAAGCCAATAATGTTGGCAAGGCTGCTTTACCAGACACAGCTGGATTGATTACTTTGTCTGTTATAGCAGCAGGTGTGGTTATTTCGTTAATCTTTATGACAGTAGTGACAATTAAGCGTAAACATGACTAAGTTCTGTCAGTATTAATTCTTTACGGTAATTATAAAAAATAGAAAATTCATCTAATCGGATGTCGCTGGTAATCAGCGTTTCCGATTAGGTGTTTTTTTGTGTTTAAAGCTGATTTAAAAGAAAAGAAAGCGTTTACATTTTTAATTACTGATGTTATAATTAAGTCGTTCGAATGAGTTAACTTACTGGGGGATACGGTGATGACAATTTTTAATGTCAGTGAATAGCTAAAGTATTTTTCGAAAGGAGATTGACTGTGAAAGATATGTCAGAAATGGTGGATCGTGGCCGAAAAAATCTAAGCATCAAAAGCATGGCTTTCAATCGTTTTTTAATTTTTCGATATGTGACAGCAGGTTTCTTTTTCACCAATATGTACTGGATGTTCTTATTGTTTGGTAGAACTGGACTTTACTGGTTACTGCCTGCAGCGTTGCTATTGGTAGATATTGCGGTTGCTGTGGAACAGACGGGTAAATATTGGCGACCCAATCACAAATTGACCCTCACCATGACGGGATATTGGATTCAATTGGCAAGCAATATGTCACTAGTGATGGTGATGTTATTTGGATTTAACCGTACATTTTGGCCATTTATCAATGATCAAAGCCAATCAGTTATTTTAATTATTTTACTGGTTGGTATGGGCTTATGCCTGTTATTGGAATGGCGGGCACGTTTAATTTCACAAGACCAAGATAAGTATTTTAAGCTACTTCAAGACTTTAAAGTAAGTTTGCAATGAGTTTAATAGAAAAGAGAGTGAATCATGGATAACAGTGATAACAAAATGTTCCAGTTTCTAAGTAAGCATTTGATGGGACCGATGGGTAAGTTAGCACAGTTGAGAATTGTTCGTGGTGTTATGGCGGCAGGTATGGCGTCCATTCCGTTTACAATTGTTGGCTCAATGTTTTTGATTGTAAGTATTATCCCCCAAAGCTTTCCTGCTTTAGCAGGCATTTGGTCGGCGTCATTTGACAAATTAACAAGCTTGTACATGATTGCTAACACAGCAACGATGGGAATTTTAGCCCTTTACTTCTGTATTGTTTTTGGTTATGAATACACAAGAATTCAAGCACAAGAAGAAAAGGTTAATGTTAATCCACTAAACGGTGTACTACTATCGCTGATGGCATTTATAATGTGTGTCCCTGAAATTATTTTCAAGGATGGTGCAATGACATTAGTTAATGTTGTTAGCAAAAACAGCAAAATTATTGATGGCTGGGAAATGGGTGGTGGTGTCACCCGTTTGGGTACGACTGGTATCTTCACAGCTATTATCATGTCAATCATTGCTGTGAAAATTTATACGTTCTGTGTGAAGAAAAATTGGACGATTAAAATGCCAGATACTGTGCCAACAGGTGTTGTTAATTCATTCATGGCATTAATTCCAACTGCACTAATTGCATTCACAGTCATTATTATTAACGGTATACTGGTTGCTTTGAATACTGATATTTTCAAAGTCATTGCCGTACCATTTAGTTTCGTGACGAATCTAACGAACACATGGATTGGTTTGTTAGTCATTTACTTCTTGATGCACGCACTTTGGATTGTTGGTATTCATGGTGCGACAATTGTCACGTCATTTTTGACACCAATTGTCTTGTCAAATATGGCAGCCAACCAAGCTGGGGCTAATATTCCTTTTGCCGGTGAATTTAATAACTCGTTTGTTACCATTGGCGGATCTGGTGCGACACTAGGTATGGTAATATTCATTGCTTTCTTTGCCAAATCAGCACAACTAGGTGCGCTTGGTAAAGCTGCCATTGTGCCGTCATTCTTCAATATTAACGAACCAATTTTGTTTGGTATGCCGGTCGTGTATAACCCTTATACAGCTATTCCGTTTTTCTTAGCACCAATGGCGTCAATGTCAGTCGCATACTTTGCTATCAAATTCCATCTGGTTAATCCACCGATTGCGCAGGTTGCTTGGCCAACGCCGGGTGGTTTGTCAGGATTTATTGGATCAGGTGGTGATTGGCGGGCAGCCGTCTTAGCACTAGTTTGTGTCATAGTAGCATTTGTTATTTGGTATCCATTTATCAAGTTTTATGATGGTAAGTTAGTACGTGATGAACAAACAAACGCAGTGAATGCTTAATAGGAGGATAATTGTGAGTACATTTCCAAAAGATTTTTTGTGGGGCGGTGCCGTGGCGGCGCATCAATTTGAAGGTGGTTGGCAAGCAGATGGCAAGGGCGTTAGCATAGCTGATGTCATGACGGCTGGCGATAATCAGACCAAACGACGGATTACAGATGGCATTTTGCCTGATGAAAACTACCCTAATCATGAGGCAATTGATTTCTATCATCACTATAAAGAGGATGTTGCTTTATTTGCCGAACTTGGCTTAAAGGCATTCCGTACCAGTATTGCTTGGACACGAATTTTCCCTAATGGTGACGAAGATGAACCCAATGAAGCGGGACTTCAATTTTACGATGACTTATTTGATGAATTATTAAGTAAGGGCATTGAACCTGTTATTACTTTGTCTCACTTTGAAATGCCTTATCATCTTGTGACTGAATATGGCGGCTGGCGTAATCGCAAGATGATTGATTTCTTCACAAAATTTGCTAGTGTGGTTTTCCAACGCTACCGTAACAAGGTTAAATACTGGATGACATTTAATGAGATCAATAACCAATCAGCAATGATGAATGAATGGTCACTGTTTACAAATTCTGGTATTGTGGTAAAACCGGATGAGGATGTCGAGCGTGTGATGTATCAAGCTAGTCACTATGAAGTGGTTGCGAGTGCATTGGCCGTTCAAATTGGCCATGATATTAATCCTAATTTCCAAATTGGTGCGATGTTGGCACTTGGGCCAGCCTATCCGGCTAGTCCTGATCCAAAAGACATCATGAAGGCAGAACGTGCGATGCAAGTCAATACTTGGTATGCTGATGTTCAAATAAAAGGGCGCTATCCTGCTTGGCTACGTCAGTATTTCAAACAACGACAGTTTGATTTAGATATCACATTAACTGATTTAGATGTCTTACAGGCTGGTACAGTGGATTACCTTGGCTTTTCATATTATGCTTCCCATGTTGTGCAAGCAGTCGCTGATGAGCGTGTCGATTTTACAACACGAGATGAAAAAACAGAAATTCCAAATACAACCTTGGCTGCTTCAGATTGGGGTTGGATGATTGATCCAATCGGTTTGCGGTATATGCTAAATTGGCTGACTGATCGTTATGAATTGCCACTCTTTATTGTTGAGAACGGATTGGGTGCATTTGATAAGGTTGAAGATGGTCAAATTCACGACGACTATCGTATTGACTACCTCCGTCAACATATTGAGCAGATGGCGTTGGCTATCAATGTTGATGGTGTTAATCTGATTGGCTACACGCCATGGGGCTTCATCGATTTGGTATCAGCTGGGACCGGACAAATGGATAAGCGATATGGCATGATTTATGTTGATAAAAATGATGCTGGCGAGGGTAGCTTAAAACGATTGAAAAAAGATTCCTTCGCATGGTTTAATCAGGTGATTACAACAAATGGTGATAATCTGAATTAAGTTGAGCAAAGACTTGTTGTGGCGGCCTTTCCGAGCAATAGGTCTTTTGTTTTACGCTAAATTCAGGCATAATGGATGATAGTGCGTCAGAAAATACGAAATCTGGAAGGGAAAGAAACTTTATGGCAAAGGGAGAGCGTTCTGTTGCAACAGACACATTAGTAAAAAAAATAATGGATGATATTCAACAGTTACCAACCGGTTCCGGCACAATGCAATTGCCACCAGAGCCCGAATTAATGGCAACCTATCAAGTCACAAGGTATACACTAAGACAGGCGCTGAAAAATCTGAGTCAAATGGGTTATACTTTCCAAGCGCATGGTATTGGAACATTTGTGAGACCACGAATGAATAATCATGCCATTTCATTACAAAATCCAGTTGGGATGACTGATGAAATGGCGCGCCAAGGGCGTCATTTAACAACTAAGCATGCCACGATACAGGCCACGACAGTTGCAGAAGCTGCTTTTCTACCCATCGGCACCCAATTAGATTCGAACACACCGCTGTGGAGTGTGCGACGATTTAGATATGCTGATGATAAACCATTTATTTTTGAACAGTCTTATTATTTGCGAAACATTGTTAATCAAATTCCTGAAACAGCGCTTTACGGCTCATTATTTAATTTTGTAGAAAAAAATGATGCGTTAAAAGTCGGATTTCAAGATACTATTATTGAAGCGGGATCAATGAGTCAAGAAATGGCAGAATTTTTTGATATGGCTGAAAAAAGTCCTACATTGAGTGTGCGAGATGATTCTTATTTGAGTTCTGGACAACTTTTTGCCTTTTCAAAGTTAGGGTATGATGCTCGAGACACTAAATTATTTTTATTTAAAAAGATTTAATGAATACAAAAAAATGCTATGCGCAAACCATGATTTGTGCATAGCATTTTTTTGTTGCAATAATCAATAAAAATTTTGTGTTGATTCACGTTCAACTAACTGTCCATCAAACACAAGACGTTGCTTTTCTGAAGGGTTATTTTCACGAACATTTTTTAGAAGATTATACATGAGTTTTCCTGTTTCATAGAAGTCATATTCAAAGCTAGTGAGATGAGGGGTGACAGTCGTACTTAAATCGGATTTTCCAAATCCAATATATTTGGCTGATTGATGAGTGGCAATACCCGCTTGTAGTGCACCAATTGTCATTCGATCAGTGGCACCAATCACCAAATCAAACGTATTCTGGGACATGACACGTAACGCATCATTTCTAGCTTCGTCAATGCTAAATTTGGTATGAATAGTGGTGACGTCGTAGTCTGCTAAAGCATGATAAATCCCCGTAAAACGGTCATGACCAATTGACCAATCTTGTTGTTCAGGTATTGTCAGCAATAATACTTTTTTCGGGGTTAAAGACACGGCATACTGCCCAACGATGTCACCGGCTTGACGATCATTCATTAAGACGCGATGAAAATCACCTTCATCTTGACCCTGAATGACGACTGGCACATCAAAAGCTTTCAGTGCGTCACGAATGTCATCAGTGATATTAGCGGTTAAAATGATTAGACCACTGACATGCTGGTTACGCAACTTTTCGATCGCTGCTAACTCGCGCGCGACAGATTGATAAGTGTTGACAATCAAAAAAGTGTCCTCATCATTGACAGCATCCAAGCCACGCAGCATTTCCACCTGTGCTGTTGAATCTAAACGAGGGACAATGACACCAACCGTGTGGTTAATTTTTAATTTCAAATTTTGAGCCAAGGCATTAGGCTGATAATTATAATCTGAAACAATTGTATCGATTTTGCGACGTGTTTTCTCACTGACAGAGCCACCATTTAAGTAACGTGAAACAGTGCTTTTAGCGACGTTAGCCATTCTGGCGATGTCTGCAATTGTAATCTTTTTTTCCATAAGGTTATCGTACCATAAATACACAAGACAATATTTCAGTTCTAAAAATTAATTTTAAAAAAAGATTGCATTATTTTTTGAAAGCGGTTACAATGTAATTGTTAAGGAAATGGAAACGGTTCCAAATATCTCATCAGTATTTGAAAAAAGGAGTAGAATATGGATTATAGGAAAGTGGCTGAGCGTGTCGCGCAAGCAGTCAAGAAGGACAATATCGTAGCCGCAGCACATTGTGCGACGAGACTACGTTTGGTAGTGAAGGATGTTAAAAATATTGACCAAGCTGCTTTGGATAATGATCCAGATTTAAAAGGAACATATAACGCCAATGGTCAATATCAAATCATCGTTGGACCAGGAGATGTTAATGGTGTTTATGATGAATTTGTTAAATTAACTGGTGTTAAGCAGGCTTCAACTGACGATCTTAAAAAAATAGCTGTGGCTTCTGGTAAAAAGAATCCTTTAATGGATTTGGTTAAGGTCTTATCTGATATTTTCGTGCCATTGATTCCAGCCTTGGTGGCTGGTGGTTTATTGATGGCCTTGAACAACATTTTAACGCAGCCCAATATGTTTGGCCCAAAATCATTGGTGGGTATGTATCCAAGCATTACGGGATTGTCTGAGATGGTCAACTTGATGGCTTCAGCGCCATTTGCATTTTTACCAATTTTGATTGGTATCACGGCGACACGCCGATTTGGTGGTAACGAAATTCTGGGTGCCGCTGCCGGCATGATGTTGGTGATGCCAAGTCTGGTTAATGGTTATAATGTTGCTGAAGCAGTTGCGACAGGAAAAATGCCAACTTGGGACTTGTTTGGTTTATCTGTCGCACAGGCAGGCTATCAAGGGCAAGTGTTGCCAGTGATTGGTGTTGCTTTCATTCTGGCTACATTGGAAAAGTTTTTCCATAAGCACTTGAAAGGCGCAATTGATTTTACATTCACGCCAATGTTAGCCTTAATTATTACAGGGTTTATCACTTTTATTGTGCTTGGTCCAGTTTTACGGACAGTATCTAACGGTATTACAGACGGATTGACGTGGTTAGTGACAACATTTGGCTTTATTGGCTATGGTGTCTTTGGTTCATTCTACTCAGCTATCGTGATTACAGGACTTCATCAGAGTTTCCCGGCAATTGAGACGCAGTTGTTGGCTAACGTTGCAAAAACGGGTGGCGACTTTATTTTCCCAATTGCTACTGTGGCAAACGTCGCGCAAGGCGCTGCTACATTCGCCATTTACTTCTTGAGTAAAGGAAATGAAAAAGTTCGTGCGTTGTCTTCATCAGCAGGTGCTTCGGCAATGCTTGGGATTACTGAACCTGCGATGTTTGGTGTCAATTTGAAGTATAAGTTCCCATTCTTTATTGCGTTAGGCTCGTCAGGAATTGCGGCTTTGGTTATGGGATTATTCCACGTGATGTCATCATCACTTGGTCCTGCCGGCTTGATTGGTTTTATTGCTATTCCAGCTAATAAATGGGTTGGTTTCTTCTTAGCAGTAGCAGTTGCTTTCATTGTATCGTTTGTTGTGACATTAACGTATGGTAAGTCACACATGCCAAATCAAAATAATGGTGCATCACAAACAACCGCAGATGTTTCGGCTGATGCTTCAACTGTTGATGGTTTTGAAATTAGTGCCCCAGTTTCTGGTCAATTAGTTGATTTGGCGACTGTCAATGATCCTGTTTTTGCCGGTGGTATGATGGGCAAAGGTGCTGCGATTGAACCAGCTGATGGGACAATAGTGGCACCGGCAGATGGTACAATTACTGTTGCTTATGCCACCAAACATGCCTATGGCTTAACCACAGCAGATGGGGTTGAAATTTTAATTCATATTGGTATCGATACCGTTAATTTAGATGGTAAGGGCTTTGAGAGCTTTGTCAAACAAGGACAAACTGTCTCGAAAGGTGATAAACTAGGAACGTTTGATGCAGCTATTATTAAAGACGCTGGCTATCCCGTAACGACAATGGTCTTAGTGACAAACACAAATAATTTTGAGCAGGTAATCGTTGATGCACCATATGGAAATCAAGTGATTACGACAGATGATATTTTGACAATCGTACCTAAGGCACAATAACAAAAGGAAGGTTTCAATGTTAGTAAAGAACGATACAATTTCCCGAGAGGAATTTCATTTATATCCAACACAGGGATTACTAAATGATCCCAATGGCTTGGTTTATTTCAAAGGAAAATATCATGTTTTCTTTCAATGGAATCCCAAGGCTTGCAATCACAAGTATAAAGAATGGGGGCACTTTGTTTCTAAAGATTTAATCACTTGGGAACGCGTTGAAACAGCTTTGAAACCCTCATTGGCTGAAGATGCTGCTGGCATCTATTCTGGTACAGCATTTGTTAAAGATGACCGATTATATGTTTTTTATACCGGCAATGTACGTGATGAAGCTGGACATAGTGTCGCCTCACATCAAATGTGGGCGGTGAGTGATGATGGGCTTAATTTCACTAAATTAGGTCAATTGTTTCCTCATCCTGAAGGATTTACAAAAGATGTACGTGATCCAATGGTTTGGCAAGGTCAAAATGGACACTTTTTCATGATATTAGGTGCACGTCCTGATAATAATATCGGTGACATTATTGTTTACGAATCAACTGATTTTGAAAACTGGCAATTTAGAGGCTCATTGATTACCGGTGAATTGGCTGAGGTTCGTGGTTACATGCTTGAGTGTCCTGATTTAATTGAAGTTGATGGCAAACAAGTGCTCATGTTCTCGCCACAGGGTCTTGCGCCGGATAAAATTAATCACCGGTACGAAAATATTCATAACACTGGTTATGTGGTGGGGCATTTTGATGAAAAAACGGCTCATTTCACACCTGAAACACCATTCGAAGAAGTCGATCGTGGATTTGAGTTTTATGCGCCTCAAACCTTAAATGCCCCAGATGGCCGTCGTATTATGTGGGGATGGGCAGGGATGATGACCCCGGAGCGTGAAAGCAAGGTGCCGACAATCGCAGAGGACAACTGGGTTCATGTCTTGTCATTACCAAGAGTTTTACACATTACTGATGACAACAAATTAACTCAAGCACCAATCGCTGAATTAGTGCAACCGCTATCTGTAAATCCAGAAGACGTTAGTGGTGTGGGTGCATACGCGTTGAACACACAAGCTGACTGGTTGATAAATTTCGGTGATGATTTAATCTTATCACGTCAAGAAAATCGATTAACCATGACGCGTAAGCAATGGGAAAGTGACCAATATGAAAGTCGTGAGGTGACCGGTAATTTGGATGAAGTGCTGTTGGTAGTTGACAAAGACATTATTGAGGTTTACACGGATAACGATAAACTAACGTTGACGGCGCGGTATTTTTAACGATTAGCATTATTAATAAAAGGACATCGGCTCAAATGAGAACTGATGTCCTTTTTAACTATACAATGTGTACAAGAATATCTTGACATTTTATGAAAACGATTACATAATTGAAGTGGAGTTGATATTATATGTCTTAAAATATCATTATTGGTGATATTTTAATGAGAGAAAAGGAGAAACATTATGTTATTTTTGGTGAGTGCATACGAGGAAGGCTTTCGGGTTGGCCAATTAATGCGTTATTTTTTGTTGGCTGCTTTTTTAGTGGCAATCGTGATGATAGGAATCAGTGCATGGCGTAATCGTCACAATAAGTAATGGCTATCAGGGAGAAAACACATGACACCTACTATGCAACAGGTAACAATGTTGGACATAGGCAATAATATTGACAAAAAATTAACATTTATTGATTTCAATATAGATAGTGAATTATTTCCGAAACAGCCACAATCAAATAGCTTATTTTCAAAAGTGTTAGCTTCTAATCCATTCCCAATCCGATTACTTGAATTGAAAAATGATGAGATTAAGATTGGCGATGAAACCAAGCATGTCTTTGCAACTTTTTCAATAGATCAGATTACATTTTTGGAAATAGATATTTACCGTTCCGCAGTTCGGACTGCGCCTTTAGCACTGTTATCTTCTCGTTATACGCTTTATGTTCACTTAGTAGCCAATGAAAAACCATTTTTTATGTTAAATGATGATATTCAAGCGTTGGGTAAATTAGTTTCATCTTTAAATTTGAAAAAAATTCATCTCGTCGATGAGATGAATTTAATGAAGCATTTGGCACAATTAGATGAGTTAGACAATCAATTGTTTGAAGAGTTGGCCAAAGACACGAAATTCTTCATGCCGTTACAAATAGTTGGTAGTAACGCTCGCGTGTAGTAATCTTTAATCAAAGAAAGCCTTCTGGTAGCTTTTTTACGCATAAAAAATGCCCTGAACATAAGCAATAAATCATTAATGAACTGTCTCGGATTGATGGGTGAAAATATTTTGCTTCGACACCTGATATTTCTCTATTTGTAGTGTGAGGGAACGATAATATTTTGAATATTCTGCTGGTAATCGTTGTTCGCCGATGACAAATGTTTGATGAGTATTTCCGCAGCAGAAGCCCCCATCAAATAGGGTGATTGCTGAATGAATTTGAAATTCGGTGCAAGGTAACGGGGCATCGCAGTGTCAATGAAGCCAGTTATATTTTGCGTCTGATGCGCTTGCATCAAAAAAGAAGGGTGTGTCAATAACTGAATCAATAAGCGTTCCTTCAAAACCACTAGTAAATTTTTGGGATTGTTTAAATCAACTGTGGTCGCGAGTTGATTAACATCAAAATGCTCAGAACGTGTTTCAATGACATTAACTTGATCAAACACGGTTTTAATACCAGCAACACGCGCTACACGTGTCGACAGTTTTTTAACTGGTTCGGTAATCACAGTCACACTAGAAAAAGAATCGGGAGAAAGTTGTGCCATGGCGTATTTCGCGATCTCAAAGTTATTGGTTGTTACCGAGCTCATTTCTAAATCATCAAGCTCACGATCAATTAGGACAATTGGCATATTATGATTCAAAAATTTACGAATCACTGCACTGTCTGTTGTCAGTGGTTGTAAAATAATCCCAGCAAAATTTTGGTTATAGACGGACTCTAAGTGTGCTTTTTCTGTTTTTAGATTGGAATCAGAATCAAGCAAGACACCAATATATCCAAAAGCGCTTAAAATTGAAACAATGCCTTTAAAATATTCAGACGAAAAATACTCATCAATATTAGAAGCAACAACAGCGACTAAGTTTGATCGCTTTTTTGCGAGTTGAACTGCAGCCGAGTTTCTAATATAGTCAGTTTCAGTAATTATTTTTTTGATTTTTTGAGCCGTAGCTTCAGACATTTGATTCAGTTGACCATTGAGGTATCGACTAACAGTTGCAATCGACACATTAGCCAGTTTGGCAATGTCGCTAATGGTCAGTTTTTGTTGATTTGTCATAAAAATAATCTCCGTCTTAAAAAAAGCAATACACAGACAATGTATTGCTTTTTTAAGTTTACCATAACGTTGTGATAACTTTGACAAGTATTATTCAAAATTAACGGAGCAGATAACCACCGTCGACTGGCAGTGTGACACCGGTTACATAATCGGATGCATGGCTGGCCAAAAAGACAACTGTTCCCATTAATTCTTTGGGATTGGCCCAGTGACCTGCAGGAATGTGATTCAAAATTTCTTCATTTCGTGTTTTATCTTCTTGCAAAGCCTTGGTCATTGGTGTGTCAATATATCCGGGTGCAATGGCATTGACCTGAATATTATCCGGAGCCAAAGCATCTGCGTATGCTTTTGTTAACCCAATCACACCGTGTTTACTGGCAGTATAAGGAAAAATAAATTTACCAGCACGATATGATTGCATTGAACCAATATTGATTATTTTACCACCACCGGCTTTTGCCATTATCAATGCAGCAGCTTTTGAAATATGATACATTGCGTTGAGGTTTAAGTTGATGACAGCGTCCCAATCATCGTCAGGAAATGCTTGCCACTCGTGTCGTATTTGAAGACCAGCGTTGTTAACTAAAATATCTAACTTACCACCGTGATCATGAACAAATTTTGTCACTGCATCCCCAACATTTTTGCTTGTAATATCGAGCTTGAGAAAGTGAACGGTTTGCCCTTTGGATTCAACAACTTCTTTGGTTTCAGACCAACCATTTTCACTGTGAGAAATGACTAAGATATTGGCACCTGCTGCACTAAGTGCCTCAGTATAATAACGGCCCAGTCCAGATGCACCACCAGTAACTAAGGCAGTTTTACCAGCAAGGCTAAAGGCATCGAGTGAAAAATCTTTTGTATGCATAACTATTCTCCTTTTTAATCAAGTAACAGCTAATTGTAGTTACGTAAACGCTTACGTAAAACTTATACACAAATCATACTATGATGTTAATTATTATTCAAGTGATTGATTTGGACGAGTGTATCGTTTTGCAGTGACAAAAAAACTAACCCTTGTAGGATTAGTTTTTGCTTAGCTTGATGGGACCATTAAAACTTTTCAGCGAATGCCACAAACTTTTGGGCAGCATCTGCTAGGAAAGCTTTGGTATCATCATTTGTAATTTGACCAGTTTCATCGGCTAAATTGCCTGTGTTACCAATGTAAAGTTCTGGTTGTTGTAATGTTGGCATATCCAAAAATACTAATGATTGGCGTAAGACATGATGCGCTAAAACACCGGCGGTGCCACCAATTGATTGTGAGGCGACTAATGCAGGCTTACCCGCCCACGAATTTTGTCCCCAAGGACGTGATGCAATATCCAATGCGTTTTTCAATGCGGCTGGAATGCTCCGATTATGTTCTGGCGTTACAAAGATGAATGCGTCTTGCGCCGCCACTTGTTCTCTAAATGCTGTGTAAACTTCGGGTGAATTCTCATCATAATCTTGATTATAAATGGGCAGATTACTGATATTCAAATAAGTAACGTCTGCATCCTCTGGCAGTCCAGCGACAAGGGCGTCCGCGACACCTTTTGAATAAGAATTTTTGCGAATTGAACCAATTACAACACCAAATTTTGTCATGGTTTTTTACCTCTTTCTAATTACTAAAAGTAAGTATAAAACTTGTAATAAGATTTTGCAAGCATTTTCTCGTTATTTTAATGACATACGCGTTAGAAGGACAATAATTGACTTTTGTGGTTTGAAATTAAGAAATGATAACTGACATATTTTGCCATGATAATGACATTGGTGTTCACATCATAAATACTGTTATAATATTGACAAATCATCAATTAGTAAAGTATCCATAATGAAGAGGGGAATCACACATGGATTTAGAAAAAAAGACTAAATGGTCGTCTGCTGGTGCGCTAATCGCTTTGGGTATCGTTTATGGGGATATTGGTACATCGCCACTATATACGATGAATTCTATTTTAAATAGTGCAAGAAGTACCCAACATTTGAATGAGTTTGTTATTGGTTCGGTTTCTTTGGTATTTTGGACGTTGATGTTGATTACTACCATTAAATATGTTTTGATTGCATTACGCGCGGATAATCATGGAGAGGGTGGTATTTTTGCGCTTTATAGTCGTGTTCAAAGTATCAATAAAAAATGGTTGCTGATCCCAGCTTTGATTGGTGGATCAGCTTTGTTAGCAGATGGGACGCTAACGCCTGCTGTTACCGTAACGACAGCGATTGAGGGATTGAAAGGTCAAGGAATTGGATTTTTGTCCTTTCCAAATGATCAATTTGTTGTCATGATTACGGTAACAGCGATTTTGGTGGTTATTTTTGCTTTTCAGCGGGCTGGTACCAAGAAGATCGGTAATTTATTTGGACCGGTTATGTTAGTTTGGTTCCTTTTTATTGGCTTCTTTGGGTTGATTAATATTTTTAGTGATTTATCAATTTTGAAAGCACTTTCACCTATTTATGCGATACAGGTACTTTTAAGTCCGGAAAATAAAACCGGTATCTTTATTTTAGGAAGTGTTTTCTTGGCTACCACTGGTGCTGAGGCGCTTTATTCAGATATGGGTCACGTCGGCAAACATAACATCTATATTAGTTGGCCGTTTGTTTATACAATGCTAATTCTGAATTATATGGGACAAGGCGCATGGATGATGACCCATAGCAGTCAGGCAAACCTTTTGAAGCAGGCCTCAAATCCTTTTTTCGAAATTTTACCTCATTCTTGGCGGCTTGTCGGGGTTATATTAGCAACTTTAGCGGCAGTAATTGCATCGCAAGCGTTGATTTCTGGTGCCTATACTCTGGTTAGTGAGGCCATTAATCTCAAAGTGATTCCAAGGCTAAGGACATTTTATCCAAGTGATGAACGAGGACAAATGTATATTGCAACTGTAAACTGGATTTTGTGTGCGATAGGCTTAATCATTGTGTGGGTGTTTCAAACTTCACACAACATGGAGGCAGCTTATGGTCTGTCAATTACGATTACCATGTTGATGACAACAGTGCTACTATTTGAATTTGTGAAAAAATATCAGTCAGGCCTTGTGGCAAGTGTATTTGCGATCGTGTTTGGTTTCATTGAAGTTGTCTTTTTGATTGCTAGTCTTGGTAAGTTTTTACACGGTGGTTATGCCACCCTGATTATCATGTTGGCTATTTTGCTAATGATGACCGTTTGGTTTTATGGTAATAAACGTCGTGAACAAATTGCCAAAAAAGATGATTATTTGTCTTTGCGAGATTATCGTAAACAATTAGTCAACTTATCTGAAGATGAAAATGAGCCGCTATTTGCAACAAATCTTATTTATATTGCTAACGTCCATCAAAATTACATGTTGAAGCGATCCGTTATTTACTCATTGATAGGATCAAAGCCCAAGCGTGCAGCTGTTTACTGGTTTGTCACCGTTCGTGATGCAACTGATCCCTATGAGAAAAGCTATTCAGTTGATATGATGGGGACAACGCATATGGTGCATGTCACGTTCAGATTAGGTTTTAAAGTTGAGCCGCAAATTCATCTGTATATCAAACAAATTGCTAATGACTTAATTAAAAAAGAAGTTCTAAAACCTCAGTTCCCAAGATATGCGATTGATAAGCACGGTAGTGTGAGTGATTTTAAGTATGTTATTGCTAATCAATATTCAGCTGATTTATTGCGTTTGCCCAATATTCATCCTTGGGATCGTTTCCTGATTGGTGGGCGGTTATGGTTGCAAGGTCACACTGTCAAACCAAGTAGCTTTTATGGGCTTGAGTTGAGTGATGTTATCGAAGAAACTGTACCATTATTTTTGGATAATAATAAAAGGGTTAAATTAATTCAAAGTGATTTGAAAAACGTCGTCAAAAAAGACAATGACTGAATCAATTTAATTCGCTAAAAACTGAATGGTAGTTCTACAATCCTCAAAAAGCGAGGGACACATTCAATGTGTCACTCGCTTTTTAATTGAGATTACGATAAAAAACTGCTTTATCGGTCCATTTATTATTTTCTAACATGAATCCTTTTCGAACTGTTTCAAATGAGAAGCCAAGCTTTTTGAGTAAGTTTTGGGAAGCATAATTTTCCAAAGCGACATGAGCTTCAATACGATGAAATCCTGCGTTGCCAGCAAGGTAGGTCATGAGCGCAGATAAAGCCTCAAAGGCAAAACCTTGACGCCATAGTTGATTATGGATAAAGTAGCCTAATTCTCCCCACGCCATATTGGTTCTAGCAAGCGTTGCAACATCAATCATGCCGATGTGATTGTGATTTTTATCAAAGATAGCCAAAATCAAAATATCGTCAGTTTCACGTAACCGATTATGCTTACCAACTAAGTTGGCAAACCAATCTGCTGTACAAATGCTCATGTCTAGTTTGCCCTCATCATAAGGGGTTTGGGCAGGGTAGCGATTAGAAAAACCATTAAACCAACTTTCGTAGTCATCTATTTGCAATGGTTTAAGAATCAGTCGTTCTGTTACAATGGGTATCATACTTTGGATAATTTCTCCTGTGATATGGGTTACTTGTGATAAATGATAACTAACGGATGACCTGAAAGGCAACAATTTGGTATATCATATATTACAATAGGTATAGTGAAAATCAATAACTATAACATAACAATAATGTTGGTGAAATACAAGCTCAGTGTTTTGAAATAAGATGAAAAAAGAGGGTGTCATGGCTTTTAAAATATTTGTAGTCGAGGATAATCATGAAATTGTGAATTTGTTAAAAAAATCATTATCAAGTTGGGGATTTTTAATTGAAGCGTGCCATGATTTCAATCACGTCAAAACAGAAGTAGATCATTTTGCACCGCATTTAATTTTAATGGACATTAATTTACCTTATCATAATGGCTTTTTTTGGACACAAGCAATCCGAAAGGATAGTGTGGTTCCAATTATATTTTTATCAAGTCGTGATGACAACACAGATCAAATTTTAGCAATGAACTTTGGCGGTGATGACTATGTCACCAAACCATTTAATATTGAATTGTTGATTGTCAAAATTAATGCGCTTTTGCGTCGTGAATATACGTTTGTGTCTGATCGAAGCGTTCTAAAATTTCAAGATTTTAGTCTAGATATTATTGATGATCAACTCAAAACGGGAACACGCTCAGTAACTTTGACCAGAAATGAAACCAAGTTGTTACACTTGTTGTTTAGTCATCAATATCAAGTGGTTTCTCGCGAAGATATTATGTCAAATTTGTGGGACAATGATATCTTTATTGATCGTAATACATTGTCGGTGACTTTAGCACGCTTACGTCAAAAAACAGACTCAATTGGATTTGCAAAGTTTTTGGTCACGGTTAAAGGGAAAGGGCTATCGTTAAATGATTAAAAAATGTCTGCAATCAATCTGGTTATTTTTGATGGATTATTGGTATTTTTACCTGATTTTTGTCTTCATTTTTGGCGCTTTATTTTGGAGCGTTGTGATGCGCTCTCTAGATATTGATGCTGTAATCGATGCACTTTATGTGGGCTTGTATTTTTTATTTGGCATGACATTGTTATTGTTTTGGCGATGGTTCCAAACACGAAAAATTTTAAAAAATGTTTTATCCGATGAGCGATTGTCAGTCGATAATTTAAGCTTGCCAGCGACTTCTTCCGTGGCTCACTTGTATCAAAATTTGCTTAAGCAACAAACGCTTGAGCATAAAAAAGTGTTAGCCAATCAGGCTAACGCCATGCAAGACATTCAAGATTACTATGCCATGTGGGCACATCAAATTAAAGTGCCACTGTCTGTGTTAGATTTGATGAATCAAACCAATACGATTGAAAAATATGAAACGAGTAATCAATTGCTCATTGTGAATCAATATTTGAACATGATGTTGCAATTTATTCGCCTCAAGAATTTACATCAAGACTTGACGTTCAAACCTATCTATGTGCAGGCAATTGTGCGTGATGTGATTAAATCCTACAAATTGTTTTTCATTCGCCAAAATCTATCAGTTTTAATTACGGGCGAAGATTTTACAGTTGTGAGTGATCCTAAATGGATTCAATTTGTATTAGAACAAATTATTTTCAATGCGATTAAGTATACATCACAAGGTTGCATTCAGGTTATATTTGAAAATCATCATCAAGTAGTGATTAAAGATACTGGTATTGGCATTGCAGCCAGTGATTTACCAAGATTATTTGACAAAGGTTATACGGGACTAAATGGTCGTCTTGAAAATAACAGTAGTGGTTTGGGGCTGTTCATGGTGAAGCAAATTTTAAGTGAGCTTGGACATGATATCAAAATTGCGTCGGTGGTGGGGAGCGGCACCACGGTAACAATTGATTTTAAGCAGACAAAAACACAAGCTTACGAAACTGTAAGCTTTAGTGACGAGGTGTAAGGCAACTCACCTCTTTTTTCATTTAAAATGAATATAGACATAACAAAGGGGAAATTCATTTTATGACATTACTAAAAGTTGAGCATCTCAAAAAAGAGTATCGAGGTAAATTTAAAAACAATACGGTTACGGCATTGGCTGACGTCAATTTTGAAGTTGAAGCTGGTGAGTTTATTGCAATCATGGGCGAATCTGGTTCTGGAAAATCGACGCTATTAAATTGTATTGCAACATTAGACAAGCCAACAACAGGGACAATCATGCTTAACGATGAGGATCTAACCAATTTATCTGATAAGGCATTGGCAAGCTATCGACGTGATCACTTGGGTTTCGTTTTTCAAGATTTTAACTTACTAGACACAATGTCAGTCAGAGACAATATTTATTTACCACTCGTTTTGGCAAAAAGGACAAAAGATAAATCAGAAAAACTGCACCGATTAGCCGAGCAATTAGGCATTCAAGGTTTGCTTAACAAATATCCATTTGAATTATCAGGCGGACAAATGCAGCGAGTGGCGATTGGCCGTGCTTTGATTACCAATCCAGATATTTTACTCGGGGACGAGCCAACTGGGGCACTCGATTCAAAAAATGCGGCTGAAATTTTGTCACTGTTTAGGAAGTACAATGAAAGTAATCAGACAATTCTGATGGTCACACATTCAGCTTTAGCAGCCAGTTGTGCCAAGCGCGTTTTATTTATCAAGGATGGTATGGTTTTTCATCAAATTTATCGTGGTAATCGTAATGATCAAGAAATGTTAATCACGATTAATGACGCCACAACAAATTTGTTTGGGGGAGCAATGTGACATGTTATATTGGAAATTAGCTTGGCAATCAATTATCAAAAATAAGTTAGAATATTTACCTTTTATGTTGGCTGGTACTGCTGCGGTGGCTTTGAACTTGGTCATTCAATTATTGATTTATTCAAAAGGTGTTCAAACACTAAGAGCTAGCAGCTCAGTCATTGAGCTGCTCATGTTTGGACAAGTTGTTATTGGTCTATTGTCTGTCATTTTTTTGCTATATACATATAGCTTCTTGAATAAACGTAAACAATCGGAATTCGGCCTGTTCAGTATTTTGGGGATGCAAAAAAGAGATCTCATCAAAATTAGTTGGCGACAACAATTGATCAACTACATGATTGTCACAGTGATTGGGCTTGTAACTGGCGTGCTGTTTAGTAAACTATTATTATTGCTGTTTATTAAATTAGTTGGGGGCAATAACTTTCAACTCAACATTGCTTGGGGTGCAATCATTTTTGTGATGATATTTTTTGCCTTAGGATTCATGCTACTGCTGTTGAGTGATATTTGGGTCGTATGGCGTTTGAAAACAATATCGCTCTTACAAGCGTCACAAAAGGTCGAGCGTGAACCTAAAAGTCATTGGTTATTATTTGGTTTAGGCATTTTACTGTTGGCATGGGGATACTATATTTCATTGACTGTGGACTCGCCATTAAAGGCAATGAGAATGTTTTTCTTAGCTGTAATCATGGTTGTGATAGCGACATATTTGCTATTTATTGTGGCATCTACTATTGTGCTAAAAACAATGAAAAGGCACACCAATTACTATTATCAAACAGATCATTTCATTACTGTTTCTAATATGTTGTTTCGAATGAGACAAAATGCCACCGGCTTGGCAAGTATTTCGTTGCTCACTACCATGGCATTAGTTGTGATTGTCACGACCGTATCAATGTTTGTAGGACAGCAAGATTATGTCAATAAACAATTTCCACGTGATGTTATGATGACTAATGTGGCTAATCAAAGCATATCGGAAAATAAGGTGAAACAAGCTGCTGCTGATAATGATGTGGCGCTCAGTAAAATGTATCACATGGAAATTAGTAATCCAATCATGGGCTATTTAACCAGCAGCGGTCATGCAATGCCGTTAAGTGGTACAACAGTTACAAGAGCTGATAATTTGTCAGACTTTCTATTTATGACGATCCAACAATTTAATCAGTTGACAAATCAACATGGTGAGACATTAGCGGCAAACGAAGTCTATGCTTATGATAGGCAAGGTACATTTAAGAATAATACGATCAAATTCTTGAATCAAAGCTATCATGTCAAAAAACATTTATCTAAAATCGATGGCGTGCCAAGTATGCAAGCTAGCATGACTCACTCAATGATTATTGTGATACCGTCTAAGACTGTGACAGACAAAATTGGTTCAGCATTCAATGATTTGGGTGAGAATAAACAATCTATTTCGTATACTAACCAACTTTTATTTGATATCAAAGGCTCAGACAAGCAAAAAGACAAGTTCTTAAAAACATTTAAGGGTGAACAAAATATTATTGTTGACAGTAAATCAGAAACCATGTCTGTGTTAAAAAGTTTCTATGGGGGATTCTTCTTTATTGGTTTGATTTTTTCAATTAGTTTCATCATGGCGACAGGACTAATTATTTACTATAAGCAAATTTCTGAGGGACGTTCAGATAAGAAGCAGTTTGACATTTTGCAAAAAGTAGGTATGTCTCACAGCGAGGTGAAACATACGGTCAAATCACAAGTTGTATGGGTATTTGGATTGCCGGTCGTGGTTGCAATTGCGCACCTATGCTTTGCAATGCCAATGATAATCAAAATACTGCAACTATTCGGTGTTACGGTAGGGCCAGTGGTTTATACAACAATGGGTCTTACGATTGCTGGGGTCGTGCTAATATATTTTGGTATCTATCTGAAGACATCAAAAACATACTTTAAACAAGTAGCACGAAAATATTAAATCGTAATGAAACACGCCATTTAAATTATTTTTCATTTTTAGTCATGATGAGGTTAACACTGAGTCGTGGCTTTTTATGTCTGTCAAAACATGCTAAAATCTAAGGCAAGTAAGCGGAGGATAAAAACGATGGTAGCACAAAAAGTGGTTTTGATTACAGGAGCTAGCAGTGGTATTGGTTATCAAACAGCTAAAAAATTAGCGGCTCAACAGTTCAAAGTCTATGGTGCGGCTCGACGTGTAGACAGGCTGGCACCATTGGTTCAGCTAGGTGTCTCACCAATTTACATGGATATCACCGATGATGAGGCAATTACTAAAGCAGTGGCACACATTATTGAGGTGTCTGGGCGAATTGATGTTTTAATCAACAATGCTGGGTACGGATCCTATGGTGCCATTGAAAACGTGCCTATTTCGGAGGCTAAAAAACAATTTGACACTAATTTATTTGGATTAGCCAAATTGACACAACTAGTCTTACCTTACATGAGAGCGCAACAGTCTGGTCGTATTATCAATGTTTCCTCGATGGCTGGTAGAATGACAACTTATATGGGTGCTTGGTATCATGCCACAAAATATGCGCTAGAAGGATTTAGTGATGCGCTGAGAATGGAAGTAAAGCCTTTTGGCATTGATGTCGTGCTCATTGAACCCGGTGGTATTAAAACGAATTGGGGTATAATAGCGGCTGATAATCTTAAAAAAACGTCTCAAGGAACAGCTTACCAAGAACATGCTTTAGCGGCATCAGAACGTATGAGACAACTTTATTCATCAGATAAGCTAACTAACCCAGAAGTGATAGCAGATACAATTGTGAAGTCTGTCATCAATAAACGCACAAAAGCAAGATATTTAGTTGGTTACGGTGCCAAGGCATTAGTTGCGTTACATACTATTTTGCCAACACGCGCGTTTGACAAGATCATTCAAAAACTTGTTTGATAGTGTCATCAATATCTTTTACGGATTAGTTGTCTGGTTTAGTGGCATCCAAGTATTCTTCAAATCGAAAATTTTGTCCTAAACTAGCGGAGGTTGTTGTGTATGATCGGAATTGATAAAGAAGGGGCTGCCACTTGGTGACATCGATGTGATTATTGTCGTATAGGATTGATGTGTCAACGAAAATGCTTTTAATTTTGCAAATAATGATGGCAAAATCATCCTGAGGCGCAATATTTTCAATGGCTACTTCAATTCGAATTGGGCATTCACGTATAGCAGCTGTTTTGACGGTTGCGCTGGGAATTTTAGTAAAACCACCAAGCTGGAATTTGTCAGAACAGTATTGATAACCCATCATTTTTTTATTACGATCAATATGTGATTTCCCAGTTGTTCTTGCGATACGCTCGATATTGGCCCATATTTTACTGTCGGCAACGTTGATAGTTGCCTCTTTCGTTATCAGTATGTTTTTATAGGCTTGCCCCTCTAAACTAATGCCCAGCACAACATGGTTGTTTAGCGTCCAAGAGGAGCTGATAGGCGAAATATTATCTTTGCCATCAATACTTTGTGTTGCTAAAATTGTGACTGGAAATCCATAGTAGAGGCTGTCTTTGTGAATTTGTTTGAACATTTTGCTGTCATCCTTTTCGATATGATACAGTTATTTTATATGAAAGATTGTTCGATGCGCATCGATATGTTTTTGAAAGGAATTTTATGACAGAACAAGGATTACCAAATATGATTGATGTGACTAAGTTACTTGCTGATCAATCAAGTCTAACGATCCTAACATTTCTCATGGATGGCCGATTTCACACAGTTCATGAAATCGCCAAAGTTGCCACGATAAAGGATCAAACAGCTTCTTATCATTTAAAGAAATTTTATAATGAAGGCTGGTTGGACTATTATAAACGCGGTAAGTTCGTTTATTATCAGTTGAGTAATTTAGATATTGCACATTTAATTGAACAATTAATGGTGATTAGCCCTAAAAAATTGACACAATCATATCATCAAAGAGTGGCTCTTAATAAAATTGCTTATTGCAGAAGTTGTTATAATCATATGGCAGGCAAGGTGGGGGTTGATTGCTATGACTACTTAATCAATTCCGGTTTCCTGGTGGGATTTCAAGATGAATTACAATTAACGAGTAATGGGCAAGAATTTTTTCAATCATTAGGCATTGATATTTCAAAAGAAAAAAAGACGCGAATTTTATTAAACCATGTTTGGATTGGACAGAACGCCGTTTTCACTTATCTGGTCGACTGGGAAGGCTGCTTTTGGACAAATGTTTAGCAGAAGGATTAGTGAAGAGAAATAGCGAAGATCGTCATCTAACTGTTACAAGTAAAGGTGAAATGATGTGGGATGAATTAAACAAAAATAGACGCGTTTCTGGTGATTTTGTTGAATAAAAAACAACCTGCTAACAATGCCGAAAGTTAAAGTAACTTTGGGGGACTGAAATTAGTGGCAGGTTGTTTTTTAATTGAGTCAATACCTTTTCCTATGAAAAAGGATCAGACTGACTATCTCTAATTCGAACATATTCAATGTCGCGAGCGACATTGTCAGCAAAATCACGTGTTGTGACATGTTCTAGAAAAGCAAAGCTCATATCAATGCCAGCCGAAACACCAGATGAGGTGTAAAATTTATCATCCACTGTCCAACGTGCGTGTCGTTGCCATAAAATTTTAGCATTTAAACTGGTTACCCAATTAAATGCTAATTTATTAGACGTTGCGCGTTTCTGATCAAGCATGGTTGTCATTGCCAACAGTGCTGAACCTGTGCAAACGGACAAGCAGTAGGTTGATTTATCAATTAAAATTTTCAGTTTTTCAATAAAATTTTTGTCATTGACTAAGCGCCTCGTACCAGGCCCACCAGGAATTAAAAGAACACCACTCGTGTCAATTTCTTCATCAGATAGTAGGTCAACAATAGGCAAACCATAACTAGTAGTTGCACGCTTATTCGACAAAGTAAAATATTGAACGTTAAACTTTTCTGCATGTAGAAAAACCTCCGCCGGACCAAAAACATCTAGGGGTTCGAATTCGTCAAACAATAAGATATTGATATCCATCATAAGCCTCCTGTAAATATTACGTTTAAGTTAGAAAAACAAAGAAGATTAGAATTGCTGTTAAAATGAGACGGAAAATATGATGTTGAAAATGAAAACTTTTATTTTTGAGACCATTTGTGATAGCAGTGAGTTGAAATACGACTAACACAATGACAGCTGTGTTTTTGAACCAATCAATTGTTTGAAAACAGGCAATCAATAAGATAATGGCACAAATGATGTTGAGCAAATTAGGGATGCGTGCTGAAGAGTTGATTTCTTTAATTGACGCAAAAGCCATCAAAAATGCGTACAGGCAAATAATCACTTTTACTAAAATTGTTAAGAACAAGATGTGTCCCACTTTCTATACACTATTATAATTTTAATCTAAATTATAACGCACTTAATCTTATTTTTATACAAAGAGTTTATTTTTTTGCACTAACGACATATTGGCAACAATATTGTTGACTATTTAATAGATGGAAAAATGAAATTAAGATATAAGATAAGTTAGATATCAACATGATCATTCATTGCCACTTGCAATGGTAGATGATTTGATTGATAATGATATTTAATTATCGTTATGAGTGCTAGTTTAAGTGTTTTGTTTTAAAAAAGTCAAAGGGGGTTTGCATTGCAATGAGTGAAGAACTAACAACAGTTTATTTTGTACAACATGCGCGACCAGATTATAGTTGGGAAGATGACAGAAGTATGCCACTGACAGTTGAAGGAGAAGCAGATGCCGTTGTTGTGGCAGAAGTATTGAAAGATGTTTCTTTTGATTTCTGTATTTCCAGTCCTTATATGCGTACAAGGCAAACAATTAAACCAATATGTGACCAAAAAAAGTTAACATTAAAAATAGATGAAAGATTAAAAGAAAGAGTAAGGGGGGAACTAGGAAATCAGGGGGATGAATTGCAGCGACAACGCTGGTTGGACTTTGACTTTCATGAACCACTGGGTGAATCAATGAATAGTCTACAAAAACGTAATATAAGTGCATTAACCGATATATTATCACAGCATATTGGGCAAACAATACTGTTTTCAACTCACGGTGCAGCATTAAGCGCCATTCTCAATTTTTACGATGATAAATTTGGTTATCAAAATTTTAAACGATTGGAGATGTTCACGCCGTATATTTTGAAAGTGACATTTGGCACAAATCAAAAAGTCATTGCTCAAAATGAAGTGTTGGTGATCGATAAATCTAAAGGGCTGGATTAGCCCATTATATTGTAAAAAGAGACGCTAATGTCTCTTTTTTGTTTGTTATCAAAAAAACAATGTGTCGCTGAAAAGCATTGTTATGATTGGACATTATGTTGTTAACTAACCTATTTTTCTACAATTTTATCAAAAATAGAATATTATGTTATTAAAAATGATAGATGGTCAAAGTGATAAATGATAATATTGTTGAATAGTCTTGAAGGGGCTATTAGAAAATTTTTCTCAGGGGGAGATATTATGAACTTCAAAAAAATATTGATTGCATTTGCAATCGCTTGGACGGTAACTGGTAGTCTTGTTGTACCGGTAATTGCATCTGATGATCTATACGGTTTTCAAATGAAATTAGGTATGTATCAAGAAGAAGCATCAACGGGATACCATTATCGCCAAACAGCTTCGAACGCAAATCCTTGGAAAGTAGGTGTTTATACCTCAGCGGAAGGTAACGGATCTTATTATAGAGCATATTTGATGGGACAAAAAAATCGTGCTGCGGCCTCACCATTTGCAACTGTTTATACAGGACCCCGTTATCCTTATGTCTATACAACTGCAAAAGCAAATGCCAATAAAACGAATGTCAGGCTAGTAATGTTTAACCCGGAATGGACAAATAAAATTGCGCCATATATCACTGGTGCTTGGGATGAAGAGACTTGGTAATTAAGTCATGTTAAACTACAGTCTGAATCGTATTATACAAACGAAACAATTTTTAACCATAATGTTTATCATGTCTGTTATCACCATTTTTGATGCTATTCTGCATGTAATGATGCTGAACGGATTTTCACTAGCTAAATCGATGTGGTTAAACACCTTTATGGCAAGCAGTCTTGGTGGCATGTATGGACACATGTTAACTACTTTTCTTCTTGGCTTATACCCGATATGGTTGTTACTAGGAGCAGGTTTCTCCATATTGAAAGATTTTAAAACAGGACAATCATATAACGTTGTGAGTCGAGTCGGTATTGCAAAATATTTAAGCAGTCAATTTATTGCTGCTGGTTTAGCAGGAACTATTCTTTTTGCAGTACCTTTGTTATTGAATTTAATTGTCATTTGGCTCATACGCTTATGTCCTCTAAAAACATTTGATGGGCAAATGATGTTATTAATTGACAAATCACGTTTACCTAACGTAGATAAATATCACTTTGTCTGGTGGCAATTAGAAAATCCAGCACTAACATTTGTGGCTTACTTATTTGTGTTTTTGATATCAACTTTTGTAACGACGATGTTTATGGTTGCTATTAGTTTAGTGTTTGGCAATTTTTATCAAATTTTAACTCTGGTTAGCTTAGGTACGATATTATTGGGCAGTCAAATGTTCGATATTGGCAAAATGTTACAATCTTTTGCCCAACTAATTACGTGGCAGAATTGGTTATTTAGTTGGTTGTGTCTTATCGCGGCATTTGTAGTATTTAATAGCTTGATTTTTCTTTGGCGTTGTCATGGTGAGTTAGCATGATTAACGAAAGAAAATTTTGGTTTTCTACTTGTGCTTTGCTTTTTTTCTTTATTTTTTTTTTTGTTTTAAATATGAGTTGGGAAGCAATAAACTATGATGATTGGTTAAGTTTGGAGGTGCTTAATAGTGGTAATTATTTTCAAAACTGGTCTTGGCAAGTCGTATTGAGCGTTGCATTTTTACTCTACTGGCTTGTCAATTATGAAATTCCGGTGCAAAAGATGATGCGCTTAGAAACACATAAACAAGTTGGTCAAATGTTAATGAATAGAATACTTGGAATTTCAGGCGTTTTTGGTTTTATATATTGGGCAATACCTTTCTGCAGAATAATCGTATATGAAACGACTTTGAAACAATTTGTTCTATTTTCTATTTGTTGGAGTTGTCAAGTAATCATTTCAGTTTTCTGGGAAGTTTTAGTGTTTCAACTGGTATTGATTGTGCACATATATTTGCAGAAAAACATTATCTTAACTGGATTGTCAGTTCTTATTATTATTGTTCTATTGTTGCATGTATGGCCTTTGAATCAATCTTTATTTGCAGACACCCAAGTTACAGCAATGATCCGAAATAATAACTATCAATCCGGTGTGGTGAAGTTTGTCAGCACTGCTTTGCTTATGTCTGTCCTTTTGCCGATTTTTCGACTAATTATCGGTCAGAATATTTGGAAGTTAGAGTGGTACAAATGAAAAAAAGTATATTTATTTGCATTGTAGCAGTAGTAGTGATGTTGAATTTTCTTTTACAGAAAAATAATACCTTAGGTTATTTTATTGAAGATGCTACGAGTTCTTTAGTAGCAAAAGTTACATGGTTTGGTTTAATTTGCGCGCCATTATTGTGCATTGTTGGAACTATTGACAAATGGCATAATGGATCGTACCTCAATCAGCTAGTTAGAACTGTAAAATTATACAGTTTGGTCATAAACATCTATTTTATAAACATATTACGTGTTTTTGGTATTGTATTTGTTAGTTTGTTAATCAATACATTGATGACAGGTGTTAATGGTACGGAAGAAGGTGTTTTTAACTTATTTGTTAGCTATATGTTTTATACATCGATCTATATGGTATTTGAATTATTATTTAGTAGTACTGTAGCTGTATTGTCAATGTGTGCTCTTTTGTTGTTTATCGCATTAGGTAAAATCAAGCTATCAATATTAGGTACACTTGTATTTCAACCTGATACATGCATCCATCAGACAATGCTCACAGTATGCATGACAATGACTTTGGTAACAGTGTTTTGGCAATTGTTAAAGCAAAAAGAATTTTACGGTAAAGGAATTTAGACATGATTGTAATCGAGCAAGCTACTAAGAAAATTGGTAGGAATACTGTGTTAAAAGATGTTAATCTAAATTTTAAAGAGGGTACAATTTATGGCCTTCGTGGTCGCAATGGTGCCGGCAAAACAATGCTACTTAGAGCAATTGCTGGATTGATTAAATTAGATTCGGGTCGCATACTAGTGAACAATCAGCAAATTAGGAAAGAAATATCATTCCCTAAAAGTTTAGGTATTTTAATTGAAAATAACAATGTTTTACCAGACTTCACTTTGAAGAAAAACTTACAATTATTGGCAAAAATTAAAAAAATTGCGACTGATGAAATGATTGACGATGCAATCTTAAGAGTAGGGCTCAATCCTAATGACAAACGCAAAGTTCGGCAATTTTCATTGGGCATGAAACAACGAGCTGCCATTGCGCAAGCCATTTTTGAAAAACCAGATTTAATTTTATTAGATGAGCCAACTAATGCTATTGATGTGGAAGGTGTCAGAGAAATGCGCAAGATATTTGAGTTGGAAAAAAAGCGAGGGGCTAGTATTATTTTGGCTAGTCATAATCCAGAAGACCTGAATGTCTTAGCTGATGAAATTATTGTCATGGCAGAAGGGAGAGTGGTTAATGAGAAGTAGTAGGAAATCTACCACTTGTATATTTGCGATTATACTGATTTTATTGTTCGGTACGATATTGGCTAACTACGTGTATGGTAAAAAAAATAAAAATATAACTAGAAAATATGTTCAAGGGTATCAATCAAAACATAACAAAAATAAGGGTCAGCGCAATAATTCAAAAAATCCTGCTCGGCCATTTACATTAACTGGACCAATAACTGGTGGTAAAAGTTTGAAAGAACTAGGTTATATGCCAGGATTTTATGATGTACATTTAACTGGTAAAAACACAGAATTTTTATCGTCAAATGGTTTATCTGACCAAAAGGACGAGTATGGTCGCTTGCTAAATAATACTGACCCAATGACTTTAGAAAAGGGGACTAAAGTAGAATTTACACCTGCTAAATTTGCTAAATTGAAAAAACAAGGACAAAGTTATATCATCACAAATCCAGGCAATTATTTACCAGACATTCAGATACCAGCTGGTGAGTACCAAGTTACTTACCAAGGTGACTTAATTAGCCAAGAAATCTGTTCGACTGCAAAGGCAGGGTCAGTACTATCCCTGTCAGTGACAACCTATGAAGGAACAGTTATTCCGAAAAGCACACAGGAGGATAATTTTAATGTAACACTATATGAAGCACAGGGGCGTGATTCTGGTAATAATAAGGGCTGGCTGTCGGTGCAAAAGAATCGTTTAGTAACTGTATCAATGATGAATGTTGCTGATAAAAATGTCGCAATTTTTTTAACACCAACTACCAGAAGTATCACTAATTGATAAGACTTTGGATTCAAAACAGAGTTTTGATCTGGACGAATAAGCAAATTGTTGGTATTTGTTCAGTTAGAAGAATATACTAAAGCCAATCGATTTATCTATCAGTCGATATCTCACATAAATTATCATGAAGGAGATTGAAATGACAAAAACTTATGACTATGATGTTCTCTACATTGGTAGCGGTCACGGGACTTTCGATGGTGCTATTCCACTTGCAAAAACTGGTAAAAAGGTTGGTGTTATTGAAACTGATATGATTGGTGGTACTTGTCCAAATTATGGTTGTAATGCAAAGATAGCGCTTGATGAACCTGTGGTGTTAAAAAGAGCGGTTGAGAGCTTAACTTCAATTACAACAGCAAATTTACAAATTGACTGGCAACAAAATGTTAACAACAAGTCACGTATTATTAAGCCTTTACCAGTCATGATAAGCAATTTATTAGTCAAATCTGGAGTGGAAGTTATAAATGGGTATGGTAAATTTATTGATAATCACACGATAGCAGTTAATGATGATGTCAAAACGGCTGAGAAAATTGTTATCGCAACAGGTTTGCATCCGCATCGATTAGAAATTTTGGGTAAAGAGCTGGCGCATGACAGTCGTGACTTCATGTCTCTGGAGGAGCTTCCAGAAAAAATTGCTATTATTGGTTCAGGTTACATTAGTATGGAATTTGCAACAATTGCTAATGCAGCAGGATCGAAAGTAACTGTCTTTATGCATGGTAACCAAGCGCTGAGACAATTTTATACACCCTACGTGAATCAAGTAGTCAATGATTTAGAAAAAAGAGGGGTTTCTTTTATCCAAAATGCTAACGTTTCCTCTTTCACTAAAACCGATCAATCGAAAGTAGTTCACTATGCTGATGGTCAAGAGCTGGAGGTGGATTTCATACTTGATGCAAGTGGCCGCGTGCCCAATGTTGACAACCTGGGCTTAGACAAAATTGGCGTGAAGTATAATAAAAACGGTGTTGAAGTCAATGGATTTTTACAAACCACTATTGAAAATATATACGCGTCTGGAGATGTTATTGACAAAAACCAACCTAAATTAACACCAACCGCCATTTTTGAATCCACCTATCTCTTTAATCTCTTTTCGGGCAAAATCAGTTCAGAAATACACTATCCGGTTATTCCATCTGTTGTGTTTACGTCACCCAGAATTGCAAAAGTTGGTGTCGATATTGATTCAAAGGAGTCTGAAGTTTATGAAATTCGGGAGAATGATTTGAAGAATGATTGGTATCGACAAGTTGCTAATGATAAGCTGGCTCAAAACCGACTTATCTTTGATCAACGACACCATTTGGTTGGCGTGACAGAAATTAGTGAACAAGCTGAAAATTCCGTTAATAGTTTATTGCCAGCAATTGAATTTAAGTTGTCTCCGTCAGATGTCAATCGGCTTGTTCATATTTTTCCTTCAATTGGTGCCGCAAGTTGGGGACAAATTTAGCAGCTTAAAAATGATTGTTTTGTTAGATGTTAATTCATTTGTTCATGGAGAATAATGGTATGACGAGACAAACAGATGATGAAGTTCAGAAGCAAATTTATAATTTAATTCTTGATCCAAGCACAAGAGAATGGGAACGGCAAATTCTTGTTGAGGCGAAAGATAATGCTAACGGCTTATCACCTAAAAACCAATTAGATCAGTTGAAATCTGAATTGAGACCTCTAGCTTTACGGCATAATTTGACACCAAATGTGATGGATTTTTATTTAACCATAACCGGTGAGAGACAAATAGATACGCATGATAAACTGATACGTCATTACCAAAATGATTTTTCATATCAAGAACGTGCCATTTTTGCAGGTGGGTGTTTTTGGTGTATGGTCGAGCCATTTGACCAATTGCCAGGTATTATTGCAGTTATTTCAGGCTATGCTGGTGGATCGATTGATCACCCTTCTTATGATGAGGTTTCTTCACAAACAACCGGCTATATAGAATCAGTTGAAATAATATTTGATTCGCGCCAAATAACTTATCAGCAGTTATTGCAAATATATTGGTCTTTGATTGACCCAACTGATGAATTTGGGCAATTTGACGATCGTGGAGAGAACTATAAGCCTGTGATCTTTGTAGTAAATGATAGTCAACTTTCGTTAGCACAAAATTCAAAAATGGAGCTGATTAAATCTAAACGATTCAAGAAACCAATTGTTGTTGAAATTCGTGAAGTAATAAAATTTTGGCCGGCTGAAAACTTCCATCAAGATTTTTATAAAAAGAATGTTCATCGATATCGCGCTATTAAGCGATCAAGGCAGATTTTTTTGACGCTTCAGCATACGAAAAATGCTATACGTCGTGTTTTTAAAACACGTGTATAGCATTTTTTATTTGAATAGAGATGAATATTATCATAACTTTAATTTATTGATATAATTTTAACCAATTTATTTTTGATGAAGTAGCTAGTGACATTGATTCGGACAATGAATGCTGTTATTATAATTTACATGATAAATCGGTTAATATCATAAAATACTTGTAAGACAAAGACAATTCGTAATCTTAACCAACTTGACAAATACTCGGTCAAGTTAGTTAGTTTACGATAAGATATGAAATTAAATTAAGATCAAGTTATTCTAACAATTATGATTGGTTAAAAAATTCGATTTTTTTAATTAGTTGGTTCCATGGTTACTGATTGGGGTCGATAAATTGGTTATTGTTAGCGTGTGCATTCCAAAGCTCTCTAGCAGCTTCAGCACCCATGCCGTGGGTTCGTGTATTAAGGTATTTAATGTATCCCTGATAGCTAGTTCCACCAATTCTTGGTATGTTATTGCCTGCAAATCCCAGAAAAATGACAACTAATATATTACCAGCTAACAATACCATATTTTTCAAAAAGGGATAACGCCTAGTGTTCTTAATCCAAAAATACCTAATTAACGCGTCAGCAATTAACATGATAAAAATGCCACCCAAGAGTATTGAAGCCAGATATGGGTGAGCATAATCATGCCATGTTGATGAAAAAAGTTTCTTACCAATCACTTTGATAAGTAATTCTTTATTGATTGTTTCTGACATCAGTTTACTCCATAGACTGTTAGGGTTCTCAGTATAGTTTAGTATGCTTGTATTGATGAATGCTACCAATAACAAATACTAGAATTCCCGACCAAATAAATAAAAATATAATGGCTTGATGTATCTGAAAATGTTCATGGAGAACAAAAATGGCCATCAAAAGTTGAATTGTAGGGTTGAGGTATTGCATAAAACCAAGTGTGATAAAGTCAGTATTTTTGTTTGCAATAGCAAATAATATCAGAGGTATTACGGTGATGACACCACTGCTAAGAAGTAAGGTAGTCACAAAGGAACCATTTTGTGTCAATGTGTATGGTGACAGCCATAAATAAATGATAGCTATTGGTGCTACACAGATTGTTTCAAGTGCTAATGAAATCGTTGCTGGGAGCGGAATTTGTTTTTTAATTAAACCATAAAAGCAAAAAGAAGCCGCCATTAATAATGTGTTGACTGGTAAACTGCCTGTCAGATAGGTAAGCAACAACACACCAATGATGACTAATAACAAAGCCACTACTTGAAATCTGAAGAGCTTTTCATGCAGAATGATGACGGCTACGGCAACATTCATAAGTGGCATAATGTAATACCCTAAACTTGCTTCAGTAGCCTGATGATGCGTGACCATATAAATATAAATAAACCAGTTGATGGCAATTAAAAAGGAACTCAAAATAATATAATAGATTTTACGGTGATGAATTAATTGTAAAGTTTCTTGCCAAAGTAATGACCAGTTTCGTTGAATAGTGAGCACAATAGCAATTGTGACGATTGAAAAAACGACACGATAAGCTAGCGTATCCATCGCTGGGACTGAATTTAATAATTCCCAAAAAATACTCAATGTGCCCCACAACACATAGGCTGAAATGGCTGAAATTATACCAACCCGCTTATTTTCCATTATTAACTCCTAAAATTTTATGATGTATTAAAAAATATAATACCATGTTCGACGGCTATTTATCGCATGATGTCTAAAAAATAGTCTCAGTCACATTATTAATTGTACTTAATTGATTGATGAGCACTACAATATTTTACGAATGATTTGATAGTCATTTATGTTTTGAATAAATATTTTGCTACTCAAAGAATGTGAGTAATTTATTTAGCGACATATCGGACAACTTGGATAAACATTTATAAATTTTTTCCACTTGGCCAATCATTTCCAAAAATTAATATTTGACTATCAAAGCACCCACGTTTGGAGGAAGTGGTTATTCCCCTTTTGCAGTGTTATCTATTGTGAAATAGTGTAGTGAAGTTTTGATTCGAAATAAGTAGTATTTTCATAAATTATAGTAATAATATGATAAAATCAGTGTAAGCGTTTACGTAAATTCATGTCTTTCTTAATATTATTACTGACAAGGAGTAACTGGGATGGGTAGCCAAAAAGAAAATATGTTAGCAGGAAAATTGTATAGGGTGGATCAAGAATTGTCTAATTTAATGAGTGATAACAAAAAGAAAATTGCTCAGTTTAATCAAGCGACGAGCGATGACGAACAAAACCGATTAATTCAAACAATAATTCCTAATTCAGAGGATTCAATTCACATCGAAGCACCATTCCATTGTGACTATGGCGATCACATTCATTTAGGTAACAATTTTTATGCCAATTATGATTGTATCATGTTGGACGTCAATCATATTTATATTGGCAATAATGTGCTACTAGGGCCGCGGGTTAGCCTATATACGGCAGGGCATCCCCTCAGCTCAGCGGTTAGAAATAGTGGCTTAGAGTTCGGAAAGAGTATTACTATTGGCGACAATGCATGGGTTGGTGGGAATACTATTATTAATCCCGGTGTGAAAATTGGGTGCAATACTGTGATTGGTTCGGGGTCTGTTGTGACAAAAGACATTCCAGATAATGTCATCGCAGCTGGTAATCCTTGTCGTGTGATAAGAAAAATTACGGAACAAGATGAGCTCAATTGGCAAACTCAGGCAAGAGAGATTAGTCAGGTGAAATAGTATTTTTCTTTGTATCGTTGACTCCTAGCTAAAGAGAGGTGGTTAAAATGGGTAAAACTAAAATTTTTACAGCATTGGGAAAACTAACTGCTGGTGCACTGATACCTGAAGCTTTAAATCAAGGTGTAAAAATATTGAATCGAGAACTGGGAAAAAGACAAGATTATGTTAAAATTCCAGATGTTACGGTGTTGCCAGTGGCAGAAGCTTCAAAAGTTTTGGATCAGTACGGGTTCCAACACGCGTTAATAAAAGCAACAGCAAGTCCAAAATATTCAAATAGTATTGATAATCAAGTTATCAAGCTAATTCCTAGGGTAAAATCCAATGTACCAGCTACAACTTTTGTGAAAGTTTATTATGTTGATTCTGAAGTTATTTCTGAAAGTATTGTCTTAGCAAATAAAATAAGTGAGATGAAAGCAATTAGAAAAGAAAAAAATCACAAAAATTTACAAAAGGTTGTACAACAAACATCAAAGATGACTGATAAGCTGACAAAAAAGCGTCATTTTAGAAAATGACGCTTAGCTGAATTGATATTTGAATCAGGTTAAAATCTGATTTTATATGATATTCACAATTATATCAAATTGTATTCTTAGTCAGCGTGTGACAGTAGGAAAGTTTGAATAGCGTGGAGAGCTAAGTCATATCGACCAGCTTGGCAGTGTTGTTCGCCGCCTGTCTCTTTTGTGAATACGATGGTTTCCAACGTGTTGGCATTAGATAACTCTTTTTGTTCTAAAGGAAGGTCACTAAAAGGAACATATTGATCGTCTTCACCGGCTAGTAGTAAAACATTTTGATTAACAAAATGGCCTATATTTTTGATGGTGTGTTTTTCAATTTCTTTCAGTAGTGTATATGGATTATCGGTGCCGGTGTTTTCGTATCCTTTTGTAAACAAGAAGCTAAGATTAGCATTCTCATACACCAATGGTGACACTAATTGATTGAGTTGGTCGGCTGCCTCTTTATTGAGTAGCTGGCGAATTTCTGCTTGTACTCCGTGATTAAAGTCTCTTAAAAATGTATTCAATCCGTCGTAGAAAAAATCAAAGCAGATAATATTTTTAATTCTTTTCTCAAATGCAGCAGCTCTAACAACAAAATAACCACCCCATGAAACACCCATTGCGTCAACTTCTTGTAAGTTGAAATAATCAATAACCGCACTTGCTGCCTTTTCAAAATAAGGCGTGAATTTGACACCATTGTCAATTAACGCGCGTCCTTGTCCAGGCCCGTCGAACAGTATGATATTGTAGTCTGTTCCTTTGAAGAAATTAATTGCAATTAATAGTTCCTCCATAAAACTATCAAATCCGTTGATTATAAGTAATGTTTTCTTGGCATTCGGATTAATTAAGACTTTGATTGCTGGTAAAAAGGTGTTTTGGTAGGGAACACGATAACTCTCATAATTGATTTCGGTATGTGCGTGATAAAAATTGTCTAGGTACTTATGAACTACTGAGGATTTGTTTTGATCATCTGTACTGAGATAAAATTGTGCAAGGCCAAAATAGGCAGAAGCAATCTGAAAATCTTCTTTTTTTTCACGCATAATACCCAAGTCATACCAAGTTTTGAACCAAGACTTGGTATTTTTCAGTTGAGGAATGGCCAGTTGGAGATCCTTTTTCACTTTTTGACTCTCTTTTATTCCCTCAAGTTGTCGATTTATCTGCAAATTCCATTGGGGATTACCATTAATGTACTCGTAAAACATGTTTCAACCTCTTTTCTTATTTGATATAGTTATTGTAATAAATAAGAAAAGTGTCCACAATTATCGAGTCAGCATAGTAATGTCCAATAATGGACAGCTTACTTTTTTGTGTCTATTGATGGACAGAAAGTCGAGAACATGTCTATGACAGATATCAGAATAATTAAAACAAAACAAAATATTGAAAATGCTTTTGTGTCTTTGCTCAATGAAACAAATTTTACATCAATTACTGTTAATGATATATGTAAACGCGCTTTAACTAGCAGATCAACCTTTTATCTACATTACCTAGATAAATACGATTTATTGGCCCAATTATTTGATCAACAGGTATCTTTGTTTTCGACAATTGTGGAGAAAAGATTTAATGGCTTAATTTTGGGTCAGCTTGAAGAAACTGTTGTACAATTCTACGACGAATTAGTAACAAGGCAACCGGTTATTCAAGCACTGTTTAAACTTGATGGCTCAGAATATAATTTGAAACAAAAATTTGAGACAATTTTATATGATCATTGGTTGGCATACCTTAATGAAAAAACCGATGTTAGCTACAAAGAACTAACTGCACAAATTGGTGCAAGTATTGTTTTCGATACGTTGAACTGGTCGTTTGTCAACGGCGTTAACCATGAAGCTTTAAGCTTTGTGGAAGACATTAGAAAGAAGATATTAACTATGTGATGAGTCTAAAATGGTGAATCGTGTGTTAGCAAATGTGATGAAACACATTTAGGATAATTGTCAGTAAATTTAAGAGCATGTTTAAAAATTCATGGCCAAAGTTGGATCAGGTATAGCAACATACGTCATCATAATTTAAGCATATTTAATAAAAATCCAGCCACCTAAAACAAAGAAAATTAGCAATGAGCCAGATCCTAATTGGACGCTACCTGTTAGTGCAGCAACTCCGCCAAACACGAGTGGACCTAGGACTGCAGAAAATTTACCAAAAATATTATAAAATCCAAAGAACTCACCGGAATAAGCCTGTGGAATAATTTTGCCAAAATAGGAACGACTGATGGCTTGAATCCCGCCTTGAGCTGAACCAATTAGAAATGCCATTATCCAAAATCCCCAAGCTTGTGTGATAATAAGTGACAACAGGCAAATGATTGAATAGATACTAATACCGGCCAAAATCATGGTACGTTCACTAAAACATTTAGTTAAATAACCGAAAATAATAGATGCCGGAAATGCCACCAGTTGAACAAATAACAAAATTGTTAATAATTCAGTCATTTTAATGCCTAGAGATACTGCAAATAAAGAAGCTTCGGTGATAATGGTGTTAACACCATCTATGTAGAAAAAATATGACGCCAAGAAACCGACAATTTTTGGATATTGGGCTAAATGTCGTAAGGTATTAGTTAAACGCTTAAAAACTTGCTTCAATGGATTATTTGGGACAGGAAGAGCGCTTTTTTGTTTGACAGTCAGCAACATAGGGATTGAAAAGATTGCCCACCATAGTCCTGAAAGGATAAATGCCAACATAATTGATTGGTGGGTCGTCATCAAGCCGCGAACTAAATAAAACAAAATAAACGGAATGACACCGCCCAAGTAACCTAAAGCAAATCCCCAACTAGACACAGTGGGCATTTTATTTGGGGATGTGACATCTGTCAGAAAAGAATCATAATAAATGTTAGCTACACTGAAGCCTATATTGGCTAACAAAAACAAAACAAGCAGCCACCAGAACCCGTTATTAGGGACCATCGCAAGTGAAAGTGTTGTCACGACACCTAGCATTGTAGCAATGAACCAAGATGGTTTTTTCCAGCCTTTAAAATCTGCTAATGCGCCTAGAATTGGTGAACAGATTGCCACGATTAACGTTGAAAATGAATTGGCGTAAGACCACCATGATGTTGTTTGTGCAGTTGAAAGATTGACATTATGCCCAACACTTTCTAGCCATAATGGTAGAACGGCAGTTACCACAATCAAACTAAAACCTGAATTAGCCCAATCGTAAAGCATCCAACCTTTTTCTGCTGAAGAAAATTTTTGTATAACCTTTGACATATCATACCTCTTAAAATAAGGTTATCAAACTCTTTTTTAATTCATGTATAGAATATGTCAAGGATAGTATGGTTATTTTTGTGAAGTGCGATCGTCGTTTAAAATCACCAATTATTTTCGGTGAATTCTCTTCTGAGAGGAGCGGGTAAATTATTGAAAACCAATAAATACGATTGCTTAATCATGGCATCAATTTCTTGATCTGATAATTGTTCGGTGTTAAGCTTTATCGAAATCCAGTGTCTTTTATTGACATGGTAACCAGCACTAATGTCAGGATACATGTCTCGCAGTTCACGGTTTGAATCTGGATCTCCTTTAAGTGTAATAATGGCTTCATCAGAGAGAGTGGGTGACATCAACCCAAACATTTTACCTGCCAAGTCAAAATAGATTATTTGCCAGTCTTCACGGTAATATACTTTTGCGTGTGGTAATTTTTGACCAAACGTCGTGAAGTGCTTAATTCTGTCTTTGTGTAGATTGTTTGTCATTTTGAGTTACCTTTCTGATTGTAAGACAATTATATAAAAATGCTTGTTGTAATAAGTAAGCATCACAAAACTTTATTTTGAAAAATTAGAGTATTGACATTGTATTTGCATTATCATATAATAATTCTAATATAAAACAGTGAAGAGATAAGTACTTACGAATGCATTTGATAGAGAACTAATGATTGGTGAAATTTAGTATTGTTGCAGTTTGGAAAATGGTCTTGGAGTTACTGTTATAGTGAGTGTATTGATTATATTGTAATCAAGAATGAGCTATAATCGGGTGCGCCCGTTATTGCGTCACCAATTCTCAGTGTTACTAAATGATGGATAGCTTCATAGTGCTTGATGATTGGAGATGAGTTGTATTTCAGTATCTGAAACACATAAATGTCGGGTGGTAACACGATTAGAGTCGTCCCGTGGTCCAAATAGTTTGGACTGCGGTTTTTTATTGCCACGTATTTAACTAAATTATTTGAGGAGTTGAGTATGGCTAATAGCATAAATTGGGCGTTTGTTTATATTACTAGCATTTTGAGTCAAATATTAGGCTGTGGTTTAGTGTACAGCCGAATGTGTCCTTCGCAAATTTTACTTGTCACGAAAAAACGAATAGAAACTCAAAATTGGAGACAAATATGACAAAATTAGACAAGAAATACGCTTTTGAAACACAACAACTTCACGCAGGTCAGGAAGAGCCAGACTTGGCAACAGGTGCACGCGCAGTACCTATTTATCAAACAACTTCTTTTGTTTTTAAAGATGCCAAAGAAGCGGCTGGACGTTTTGCTTTAACAGATGCTGGCAATATTTATGGTCGTTTGACTAACCCGACAAACTCAGTTTTGGAGACTAGAATTGCGGCATTAGAAGGTGGTACGGCAGCTATTTCACTTGCTTCTGGGGCTGCAGCGATTACTGCCACCATTCTCAATGTTGCTGGTGCGGGAGACCATATTATCGCAGCTTCTACATTGTATGGTGGCACGATTGAGTTGTTCTCGGAAACCTTGAAAAAATTAGCTATTGAGACAACATTTGTTGACCCTGATAATCCCAAAAATTTTGAAGCTGCAATTCAGCCTAATACTAAAGCAATCTTCTTTGAAAGCTTAGGTAATCCTAAAATCAATATAACTGATTTTGAGGCTGTCGCGGCAATTGCAAAACGGCATGGTATTATATCGATTGTTGATTCTACTTTTGCAACGCCTTATTTGGTACAACCTCTGACACATGGTATTGATGTTGTCGTTCATTCTGCAACGAAATTCATTGGTGGCCACGGTACGACCTTAGGTGGGCTGATTATTGAAAAAGGTGATTTTGATTATAATGCCTCCGGTCGATATCCGGATTTTACAAAGCCGACAGCATCATACAATGGTATTGTTTGGGCCGATTTGAAAGGTGCTGCATTTGTAACAAAAATTCGTGCCGAACATTTACGTGACACAGGCGCAACATTATCACCTCAGTCAGCTTTTTATTTGCTACAAGGGTTAGAAACATTGTCACTTCGTGTGGCACGGCATGTTGAAAACACACGTCAAATCGTGTCATATTTAAACCAGCATGACAAAGTCGCTTGGGTGAGTTACCCAGAATTAGCAGATTCACCGTACAAGGCATTAGCAAATCAATACTTTGAAAAAGGTGTTGGCTCGATTTTTACGTTTGGATTGAAGGCTGGAGAAAAAGGGGCTGAGGATCTCATTAACCATTTGGACATTTTTTCTTTATTAGCTAATGTTGGTGATGCAAAATCACTCATTATTCATCCAAAATCAACCACTCATGCGCAACTATCTGATGATCAACTGGCCGCAGCTGGTATCACACCTGACTTAATTCGTATTTCTATTGGTATCGAGAATGTTGACGATTTAATTGCAGCGCTAGAGGAAGCGTTGACTTATGTTGAATAAATTAATAGCTTGAACACATCGACTGACAGAAAAATAGTCATTTATAAAAATGAGAAGTGAGAGAATATGAATAAAAAGATAATGATTGGCGCAGTAGTGGTGGTTGTCGTTGCGGGCATTTATATCGTCACGAAACCATCCAATTCATCAGATGAGCATACATTGAAAGTGGCGGTTCAAAATAATATTTCCACGCTTGATCCTAATTTAGCTGATCAAGTGGGTGCTAACTGGGCTGAAGTACAAACGTTGGAAGGTTTGTACACAACATCAGCTAAAGGTAAAATTATTCCCGGTGTTGCGACAAAAGTAGTGCAACCTACCCAAGATAATAAAGTGTACACAATTAAATTGAAGAAAAAACAGAAATGGTCTGATGGCTCAATTGTAACGGCAGCTGACTTTGTTAATTCTGTTAAAAGGCAAGTCAATCCTACTACTAAATCAACACGCGCCAACCATTTCAAAGATATTGCTGGGTATGATGCAGTTTACAATCACAAAGCCAATATTAGCAAATTAGGCATTAGTGCACCCGATAAATACACGGTTAAAATTGAGTTATCTCATCCAGTACCTTATTTTAACTTTATTTTGGCAAATCAGTTATATCCGATTAATGCCGACAAATTAAAATTATACGGTAGTAAATATGGTCAAACTGCCAAGACAACGGTTTCTAATGGTGCTTACACAATTAAGAAGTGGAACCAATCTTCAACGACATGGGAATTCGTGAAGAATAAATATTATGCTGGTGCCGACAAAGTTCACTATGATACGATCAAAGCAACGCAGGTGACAGATGCCACTTTAGCGGCAAAACAATATTTAGCAAAAAAAGTGGATGAAGCCGAAATTTCAGGTAGTATTCTCACAGATTTGAAAAAAACACACGCTTCAGATATTAAATCTACTCAAAAAGGTCGTGTTGCGTTTATCGTTTGGAACGCTTCGGATAAAACTGTTAGCAATACCAATCTTAAACGTGCTCTGAGTTTGGCAATTAATCGTCAAGAATTGACAAAATCAGCATTAGGGGATGGCTCAACCCCTGCTAAATCAATTGTACCGAGTGGTGAAGTTACCATTAAAGGTAAAGATTTTAACGATGGTCTCTCGTTGCCTTATGATAAAAAGCTAGCACAATCATATCTCAAAAAGGCACAAACTGAGCTCAATCAAAAAAAGATAAGTATTACCTTAAATACTGCTGACACCGATGCTTATAAAGCATTAGGTGTATACTTAAAACAAAGTATTGAGGCTACTTTGCCAGATGTGACAATTAATTTGAAACAATTACCTTTGAATGCTGAAATTTCAGCATTTGAGAGCCATAATTTTCAAGCAGGAACGTTAACTTGGTCAACTGATTATAATGATCCTATTGACTTTTTAGATATTGCTTACTCTAAGGGCGCTATTAATTTTACGAATTGGTCAAATCCAGAATATGAAAAGTTAATCAGCAAAATATCCAATCAGCATGAAGCAAATGATGCCCGTTATCAATTGGAAAAGTTAGCAGCAAAACGCAATAATGAGTTAAACGGTGTGACGCCACTTTATCAAGTCGCTAATGTTCACCTATTAAAGTCGTCGATTAAAAATCTGAACTATCCGTTGATTGGCTATCAAAATTATAAATATGCAAAGTGAGGCAACCATGAAAAAAATCGGCATTCCAAGTAATAATCTTCTTCATCCAAATTCGCATTTTGGTACTAATTATGTCGATTACATTCAAAAAAATTATATTGATGGTATCACAAATGCTCACGCACTCCCGATTGTTTTACCAATTGGGGACCCAAAGTTGGCTAAAAATTATATTGATAGTGTCGATGCGTTGGTGTTAGCAGGTGGTCAAGATGTTTCACCTTTCTATTTTGGCGAAGATCCTCAAATCAATCTTCACGAAACTGATACCGATCGCGACGCCTTTGAAGTAGCTTTGGTTTTGGAAGCAATTAAACAAGAAAAGCCGATTTTGGGCATTTGTCGTGGTTTACAAATTATTAATGTTGCACTTGGCGGCACGCTTTTTCAGGATCTAAACAGTCAATATCAAGACTTGAAAGTTAGACACAATCAATATCCTACCAAATGGTATACACCAACACATCGTTTAATATTGAAACGTGTAAGTTGGTTACAAAGCTTTTTAGATGATCAATCACTTGTTAACTCATTTCACCATCAGGCTGTTAAAAAGCTAGGTGACGGTTTACAACTTGATGCAGTTAGTACCGACAATGTTGTGGAAGCCTTTTCAGATGAGGCACGTCACATTTATGCTGTTCAATGGCATCCTGAAATGCTATTAATGAAGTATCCCGAAGCTCAAAAATTATTTGATGCGTTTGTTCAAAAATAAAAAATACGCCATTAAATTTCACTAGCATCACAATGAAAAAATTTTTGAAATGTTCTGTTTTTAGGATAGTATACTAGATAAATAACGGTAATATTCATGTTAAACTTGATTATAAAAGGACATGGAGAAAATTTATAATACCGGTTTATTCTTATATACTAATTGTCATCACGTCTTTCATTTTTTTCCTTTTGATTTGGTTTCTAAAAAATGATTCTCGTCGCTTAATTGTGGGGACACTAAGTAATGCATTAATTTGTATTCTGGCAATAGATATTTTGACTGTTGGCGCATCTGTCCCTAATGTGGCGGGAATCGTATCAGTGATGATATTAATGGCAATAGTCATGATTTTATTGTTAGCTATTACTATCTTGCCGGGTATGATTACTAATAATTTATTGGTGTATAAACGAGAATCGCATAACTTAGCTAATTCATTAATGTTTTTGTTAGCTTTGGCTTTTATAATATATGCTTTTGCGTATCAACCTGCTGTTGTGAAAGCGCCAAAATTGATACAGTCCATCCTGACAATTGTTCCAATCAGCATTGCTTATCTGTTTGTTGCATTTGCTAACTTTTTGACAGCCAGCATGTTATATTATTTTAAACCAATTAAATATGATCAAGATGTATTGATTGTATTGGGCTCTGGATTAATCAATGGTGATAAAGTTGGTAGATTGCTTACCAATCGTATTTTGGCTGCTATAAAATTTTCAGATAAGCAACTTCATTTAACTGGCAGACGACCATTGATTATATTTTCGGGTGGACAAGGAAATAATGAAAGTCTTTCTGAAGGCTTGGCTATGCAAAAGTGGGCGCAAAATAATGGATATGACACCTCCGAGACTTTGATTGAAACACAATCGCGTAATACTTATCAGAATTTGCTATTTTCTAGTCAGTTAATGCCAAGCCAAGTACAACATGTTTTAATTGTATCAAACACTTATCATATTTTTAGGGCTGTTATGTTAGCAAGATATTTTGGCTTCGAATACCAAGGATTGGGTGGTAAGACACCACTTTATTTCATTCCTAATGCGCTAGTACGCGAGTTTGTGGCTGTGTTAGTCATGAATCGTAAAAGACATGCCATTACTTTAGGCACGATAAATTTGTTTGTTATTATCTTTTTGATATTCTATTGAAAAAACTTTCATAATGAAAGTTTTTTTATTGGTTATGGTGTGGATATCATCATTAATAGTGATTGACATGCTGGTCGTAAACTTTGGTTCGTATATGGTGTGTGCACACGCTACATCTAGATGAACTGAGTTATGCGGCTTGTACGCTATGATATTCTTATTTCAAAATTGGGTGAAATCATGATATTTTAATATAATTATGGTTGATAATGTTAACATGTGAATTAATATCATTAAAAGACACAAAAATAACACAAATAATCTAAAAACGTGTATAATATCATTGTAAACGTTTACATACAACGCAAGTGAAGGTTCTGCTTCAATCCCTTCAGAAAAGAATTAGGGGAGTATGAAATGTTAAGTCAATTTTTTGCGTTGCACCATCCAAATAAAATAAATATTTCTGTCAACGAGGAACGGAAGCTTTGGTTTAAGCAATTTATCAAATCTTTTGCTGTCGTTTTTTTTGTGTATTTTGGTATGTATTTGGTTAGAAACAATATTAAAGCTGCCACACCGTTGCTCGTTGACAGTGGAAGAGCGTAAAGATTTGACGATAGAGGAGATATCTAAGTGAAAGCATATATTATTTCTGGGCCACAAAATTTAGGGGTGGATAATTTGACATTGATGGACATCCCAACTCCTAAAGCAACAGATGACTTGGTATTAATTCAAACTGAAGCAGTAGGATTAAATCCCGTCGATTACAAACTAGCAGATGATGGCAATCGAAACTGGCATTATCCTCATGTATTAGGTGTAGATGTAGCTGGAACAATTGTGGCATGTGGCAAAAATGCTAAAACTAGCCTTCGTGTAGGTGATAGAGTTTGCGGTCATGCAAACCTTGAAGAGAATGGCACTTTCGGTGAATATGTATTAATGCATGATTATTCACTTGCTTTAATACCTGAAACAGTAACTTTTGAACAGGCTGCAAGTATTTTATGTGGTGGTATGTCTGCGTTTCAAGCCCTATATAGAAAAGCAAATTTGACGGGTAAAAGCACCATCTTAATCCACGGTGGTGCGGGCGGCGTGGGTTCTGTGGCTATTCAATTGGCCAAGAGACTAGGTTTAACAGTGATAACAACGGTTTCAAGTAAAAAAATTGAATTCGTTAAAATGGCTGGGGCAGACCATATTATTGACTATCAAACTGAAAACGTGACTGAGCACGTCTTAAAATTAACAAATGGGCAAGGGGTTGATATTAGTATTAATTCAATTTCTAAGGAAGAAATTATGCAAGATATTCTTAACCGGTTAGCTTACGATGGGCAGGTTATTTCTTTAACAAATTCGCCTTTTAATGTTAATATGCTGGATCTTGCGGAGAAAGGCTTAACTATTTCTGCGTTGAATTTGGGTGGCGCTCATAGATTTCATACGTTGTCTGAAAAAGCGGATTTAGCTACGATGGCCCAAGAACTTGTTCAAATGATAGCGAACAACGAGCTTGACCCTATGATTGGAAAAATAATATCATTTGACAATTTGGTTGATGGGTTAAGCGCTTTGAAAGCATCTCAAGTAACCGGTAAAATAGTTGTTAAATTGTCGTAGATTTCATATCAAAAGGTTTTTATGACCTATGCAAAGTCGTGAGATAATTGTGATTTTACAATTATTCGGATTTGAAAAGACAATTTAACTGACACATGGCAGGAAACTTTTGGAAAACCTTGTTGCTGTAAAGTGCAAGGTTTTTTACTCGCCCTCAGCCTTTGCAATTGCTTGTCGAATGTCGGAAATATTTGATTTGTGAGATACAAACGACTCATTATGAATCGGCATTGATATTTTAACTGTATCAAAAGTATCAATGGTACCACTCAAATGCTCAGCGGAGAAGTCTAGTACATGACCACCTATGGTGAAGTCGTTACTCAAAAAATGTAAATGCCATCCGTTTGCCATGACACCTGTATAAATGTCTGGACCAAAATCGCCAATTAAAGTGCCTTCAATATTTTGATATTCAAAAGTAGGCTGATCGGCACTTACTGATAGGAAGTCTGGATAAGGCTTTGCTTGTTTTGGCGCTACTCTGACCTTTAATGATTTAAAGAAGCCGTTCACTCGCACGCTGTTTGGCACATTTTTGGATATATAGTGGTTCGCATTTTCAAGATTTGAGAAGGATAGTGCGGTTTCATTGAACAAATGCTTGTTCTTAGATTCAAAATGAGCTGATGTGAAAGGGGTGGTATGATTCAATTGATGTATTTCTCGTGTTATGCCATTGGCGTCAGTTTGGTAAACTTTTCCGTTCATTATTGTCATTTCCCCATCTAGTTGATCTAAAGTTCCTATTCCAAAATCACCATTTTTTAAAATAGAGGTCAGAGTGGTTGTACCATCATAAAGACCGGCCATAATGAGTTCTAATGTACCATGTTGAAATATTGTTGCCATAATAACTCCTTTTATTGTTTACTTACTATAAGTAAACAATAACCAGATTAAATAAACTTTAATAACCACAACATCAAGTTGTCAAAGTATCAAAATATAATTGCTAATTTATATCGTGCACGATATAATAGTTGAAGAGGATGTCTGGTATGGTTGATCAAAACGAATTGTATGATGAATTATGTTTGTCGATATATAATACGAATCGCTATTTTCATCGGCTTTATGGGGATGTTTTAGCAGATTATGACTTATCCTATTTGCAGTATATGTCATTGCTGATCATCTACAAAAACGGATCGACTAAGTTGATGGACATTGGTAATAAATTAGAGTTATCGAGTAATACGCTAACACCAGTTATTGACAAATTAGTCCAAAAACAATGGTTAATCAAAATACCCAGTGAGTTGGATCGGCGAGTAAACTCTTTAAAGATGGCAGATTCAAAGAGAGCTGTTTTTGAAGAAATCTTATCCGATGTTGCTGTTATTCGAGATGAACTGATTGCTAATAGCACAAGATCAGTGACTGCCATTATTGCTGAAAACCAAGCATTAAATGCAACACTTCAGAAAATGATTGCAACGCGAAATCATAGGGACGATTGAGATTACTGGTGATGATGCTTTATATTGAATAGAGGGGAAATTATGATTGGACATATTTTAGTAGCACTTGTGAGTATTGAGGCAATCGGCATTATGTTGTTAGAAATGTTTGGGTCAGCGCATCAGCAAGCGAATGCTTTTGAACTAGATGAATCGTTTGTCAAAATACCAGAAGTTAAAACATTATTAGCTAATCAAGGCATATACAATGGTTTGTTTGGCGCATTAATTATTACCACATTATTGCTTTTGACTGGGCCACAACAGCTACTGATGTTGAAATTAGAAATGATTTTTGTGCTATTGGCTGCCGTCTACGGTAGTTTGACAGCAGCGAGAAAAATTATTGTGATGCAAGGATTACCCGCTTTTCTTGCGCTGGTTGCATTATTTTTATGAGGTGAGTTGGCACGGTAAGCGAAACCTATTAGCAATTAAGAACAAATCAGCTGCTTCAGCATTTAGTTTATATCGAGGATTAGGTTTTCAATGCATAGCAACAAATGTTGGGGCAATGTTGAAAAATTAATTTGGAAAGATACGATTTTTTGATATTAATAAAGTAGCAATCAGGTCCAGATCTTTTAAGGTGAATTATTACGTTTTATATATTGTTACTGTAAAAAATGTCAAGGTGAATTCATCATTTTTAATTAATAGATTGATGTATAAATAAAAAAGTGTTATATGACGGTGATTATCGCTCATATAACGCTTTTTTTAATCTTTACGTCATCGTTATGATGAGTTTACATGAGATTGTTACAATGATTTTGTTAACAACAATAATAATAATGACATCGATGACATTTGAAAGAGTACAGCTATACATGACGATTGAATTGAGACATTTGAAAAAGAAGTACGATAACGGCGAAGAAGTTTTAACTGATATTAATGCAACAATCGAAAATGGACAGTTTTACATATTGGTGGGTGCATCAGGTTCAGGAAAAAGCACGATTTTGAATGCTATTGCAGGTTTTATTCCAATTAATGATGGCGCTGTTGTGATTAATGAAAAGGATGTCACACAGTTACCGCCAAAAGACCGTAATTTGTCCATGGTTTTTCAAAACTATGCGCTAATGCCTAATCTTACGGTGGCTGAGAATATCGTATTTGGCTTGGCTGCTAGACACACTCCAAAGGATATTCAACAAAAGAAATTAAATGATGTTTTAAACTTAGTTCATTTAGAAGAATATAAAAATAAAAAACCGGGCAACTTATCTGGTGGTCAACGGCAACGTGTTTCTTTAGCCCGTGCACTGGTTTCAGATGCACAAATCATTTTAATGGATGAACCATTGTCGAATTTGGATGCAAAACTTCGCGCAGAAATGAGAAAAGAAATACGTGCTTTACAGCAACAACTTGGTATCACTGTTATTTACGTTACGCATGATCAGACTGAAGCAATGACAATGGGCGATCAAGTAATGGTTTTGAACAAAGGTAAAATCGAACAAATTGGTTCGCCATTAGAGCTGTACAATGAACCAGCTAATACTTTTGTTGCTGATTTTTTCGGATCGCCATCTATTAATTTAATAAACGTGAACTTGGGACACAATAGATTTCACTTAAACGACGAGTTTGAGATGCTAACCAATGTTGACATTGATGAGGGTCAATATATACTGGGCGTTCGGCCTGAAAATATTGTCATAAGTGAAAATGGTGCGTTGCGAGGAGAGCTGACTCATATAGAACCGCTAGGTGATGGGACCAACATTGAAGTAAACATTGGACAAAATCAATCCGTGAGAATCAAAGTTAGCGAACAACTGGACTTGACTTTGGGGGATGTAGTGGCTTTTGATTTTTTGTTAGATAGAGCACTGATATTCACGCCGAGTGGTCAACTACTTAATACTGAAAAATCAGTATCAACAGTAATTTAGATATTTCGTTTTACAAAGTTGGATTAATATATTATGAAAAAAACAAGCAATTTGAAATTTCGTAACCAATCAGCATTAGGATGGTTATTGTTACTGCCATCGTTTATCATTCTGGGTATTTTTGTTTTTTATCCGATGTTAAAAACATTTTTCTTAAGTACACAATTAACAGATTTAATGGGTAATCCAATTAAATTTATTGGATTTAAAAATTTTTCAAATTTGTTTACATCCGATAGTTTTATGACATCTTTTACGATTACACTTATTTTTGTTTTCTTTTCAACCCTATTGACGCTAGTACTGGCGTATTTGATGGCAATGAGTGCGAGTCAAAAAATGACGGGTATTGCTGTGTTTAGAACAATGTTTTCGTCAACTATGGGCGTTTCGGTAACAGTAGCATCAATACTTTGGTTATTTATGTTCAACCCACAAATTGGTATGTTCAGTAAAATATTGACATTTTTACACTTAGCACAGATTAATTTTTTATCTGATCCAACATGGTCATTAGTGGCCATTATTGGTACGACCGTTTGGATGAATCTTGGATTTGCATTCCTGATTTTGCTCGGTGCAATCCAAGCTATACCTCAAGATTTGTATCAAGTGGCTGACTTAGACGGTGCTTCATGGTTGATGAGATTACGGAAAATTACACTTCCGGCAACCAGCCCAACTATCTTTTTCGTTACGGTAGTTACTTTAATTAACGCTTTTCAAACGTTTGGTCAGGTTGATATTTTGACATCTGGCGGTCCTGATTATCATACCAACTTGTTGGTATATGCTATTTATCAAGATGCGTTTGTTAATCATAGCGTTGGTCGCGCCAGCGCACAGTCAGTTATTTTGACAATTATTATCATGCTCTTTACTATGATTCAGTTTTACGTGAAAAACAGAAAAGGAGCAAATTATGCAAACGAGTAACTTTAAAAAGGGGTTTCATTTAGCAACACTTATTGTGCTAACACTATTATTATTATTGCCATTATTTGTGGGTATTTCTCTGAGTTTGTCATCTAGTCAGTCAATTGCACAAGGACATTTGTTGCCTGATCACTTAGAATTTTCTAACTATGTCAAAGTGTTTACAAGCACATCAATGGCAAAGTTTTTATGGCACAGTTTTATCGTTTCAGGTTCGGTGATGATTGGTCAAGTTATATTGTCGATCATGGCGGCTTACGCGTTTGTGTTTTTGGAATTTAGATTTAAAAAGTTCGCGTTTATTTTGTTTTTAAGCACAATGATGTTACCCTTTGAGGCTCAAATTATTCCTAATTTTGCAACAATGCGTGATTTGAATTTATTAAATACTTACGCTGCGATTGGATTACCATTTTTAGCATCAGCGTTTGGAACTTTTATGATGAAGACAAGCTTTGAACAAATTCCAACAGCATTAAAGCAATTAAGTGATATTGAGGGGCTAAACCATTTTCAATTCGCAACACGGGTAGTCATGCCTTATACAAAAGTTAGCATTATTACCTTTGCTTTATATAGTTTTTTGACCAATTGGAACATGTATTTGTGGCCATTGATCGCCACAACTAATGACAATGTGAGAACTGTGCAAATTGGCTTAAGACAATTGCGATCACAAGATACTGCCAGCAATTGGGGATTAATTATGGCAGCAACAATAGTGTCCGTTGTGCCAACATTGTTAATCATCTTTTTAGGGCAAAAATACTTTAAAAAAGGTTTGACAAATGGTGTTATTAAATAAAGTTTGTTTTAGGTTTTATTTGAACGAGAACGAGAATAGGAGAAAAATAATGTTTAAAAATGTAGCCAAATACGTTGCGTTGACCACAATTGGTTTGAGTGCTGTTGTCCCAATGGTTCAGGTTCATGCTGCTGATTCAAAGCGTCAAAATATTGTCTTTTGGCATTCTATGACGGGTCAGAACCAACAAGCCATTGAGCGCATTGTGAATGATTTTAACGCTTCACAGACCAAATACAAGGTGACACCAGAATTTCAAGGACAGTATGTTGAAGCGCTGCCAAAGTTCTTGTCCGTTGGCGGTACTAGTAAAGCACCAGATTTGTTTCAATCGAACGAAATATCTACAAAGCAACTCTCCACTTCGGGCATGATTGAACCCATGCAGACGCTCATTAAAAAATACAAGTATAGTACAAAAAATCTTAGAAAAAATATTTTGAATTACTATACAATCAATGGCAAATTATATTCAATGCCTTTCAACTCAAGTGCGCCAGTATTGTATTACAATAAAGATGCTTTCAAAGCCGCTGGAATTGATGATTTACCAACTAGTCCGACGTATGAACAAGTTACTGCAGCTGCTAAAAAGTTGAAAGAGAAGACTGGTAGTGCGAAGTTGTCTATTCTGCCTTATGGCTGGACCTTTGAAGAGTTACTAGCCAACCAAAACCAGACACTTGTTAATAATGGCAATGGCCGTAAAAAGACTGCTACTAAAGCGACTTTCAATAATAAAGCCGGAAAAAATATTATGAACTGGATCAAGACTAACGCGAGTGCAGGCACATTAGTTGATTACGGTACAGGTGCAAACGCAGGTGATACTGAGTTATCAGCCTTTACATCCGGGCAAATTGATATGTTTATGAATTCATCAGCATCTCTTGGCAACATCAAAAAAGATGCAAAGTTCAATGTTGGTGTGACCTATTTACCAAGACCAGAAGGTACAAAAGCTAATGGTGTTGTAATTGGTGGAGCAAGTATCTGGATGTCAAAAGGAAAATCTACTAAGGTTCAGAAAGGTGCTTTTGAATTTTTGAAGTTTGCGACATCAGCTAAAGAACAGGCGCAATGGTCTATTGATACAGGTTACTTTGCTGTTAATACTAAATCATATGATACAAAACAATTGAAAGATGCGTTCAAAGAGACACCTATTTTAGCTGCACCGGTCAACCAATTGAAAGCCACAAAAATTAACGCCGCAAGTAAAGGCGCATTAATTACAGCAATGCCTAAAGAACGTGTTAATACGCAAAATGCAATGGAAAATGTGATTAACGGTAAGGATGTTGATTCAGAACTCAGCAAAGCAGAGAAACAAACAACATCTGATATCAAACAAGCTAATGAGCAAGCAGGTGAATAAATAATGGCGACAACAGTTTTTGGGCATCGCGGTATTCCTGAAAAATATATTGAAAACAGTATTTCTGGATTCAAATATTTGGCAGAACATGGTGAAGCAGTGGAGTTTGATGTGCATTTAACCAAGGATCTCATACCTGTTATTATGCACGATGAAAAAATAGATCGGACGACAAATGGGTCAGGATACATTAAAGATTTTAACTATGAGGCATTAAAAAGTTTTCACCTAATCAATGATGTGAATCGTGAACAGCAGGTGGGAAAAATCGAAAGCATCCCCAAACTTGATGACGTTTTATCAGTTTTTAACGACACACAAATACAGTTAAATATTGAATTGAAAACGGATAATTTTGATTACTTAGGCATTGAACAGATTGTTTTGAACACTGTACAGCATTTCCACTTTAATCGACCAGTCATTTTTTCTTCCTTTAACATTAATACTTTAGATCGATTATATGCTATTGATCAATCATTAAACTTAGCCTATTTGAGTGAACAGCCAGTAAATGATTTTCCTCATTTCATGCAAGATCATCATTTAAATGCTTTACATCCAAGTGTTGAAAGTTTGCAAGGTGGTAATGTTGTCCAGCGGATTTGGACCGTAAATGACGATAATGTACTTGACAAATTACTTGATTTTGGCGTGGCCGGCATATTTACCGATAATTTTGTGCATGCCATAAAGACTAGAAATTGCCGTGGTTAGTAATCATGACACAAAACATTAAATTATACTTAGTTCGACATGGCGAAACTTATTTTAATACCTGTCAAAAAATTCAAGGTTGGTCTGACTCGTTACTAACTAAAACTGGTGTCAATCAAGCGGCTATCTTAGGCAATGGTTTAAAAAATTTACCATTTTCAAAAGTTTATACCAGTGATTTAGGTCGCGCCAAGGGAACCGCAGATATAGTATTATCTGTTAGGCACGATAAGATGATGAATGAGCTTGAAATAGTACCTAACTTTAGAGAACAATTCTTTGGTTCATTTGAAGGCAATCGTCTCAATATACTATCACATCTTTTTAAGGATGATAATAATCTGCTGTCATCGGTTGTCAATGATAGTGAACTAGCTAAATTTAAATCTGAAGATGCCATCATGAATCAATTTAAATTAGTTGATCCAACTCATGAAGCAGAGAATGCTTCAGAATTTTGGAAAAGAGTTGAGCAGGGATTTAATTATGTTTATTCAAAGGCACAAGATGGTGACCAAATTTTGATAATTACTCACGGGGCCCTCATTAGAAAATTGGCAACACGCGTGACGGGCACCTATCATCAAAATCCTGATAATGCTTCTTTATCAATTTTTGAAATGGATGAAACGAAGCGCATGAAACTGGTTTCATACGATCAATTAATAGATACACAATCCTAATGACACGTTTCTTAATTTATTTAACTTTCTCTGATAATAACCAGAAGTATGCATTAATTTTCTGTTTTTTATCAGAATTTTTTATTCTAATTGAATGAGTTAGAACTGTCACTTATCTTTTGCCATGAGCCACTCATTGTTACTATGTTTTAAATAGGCTATTTTGGTTGGCGTATCATCATAAAATTGGAACGTACCAATATGTATAATAAACGTCCCAATAAATAAATTGGGATTGATTAATTTTATTATCGCGTTTATAATAATATGTGTAAACAACGGAGTAGGATTCGCTATTTATAATATAACTTATTGAAGGAGTACTTAATCTCATGGCAGATTTCGATTCAAAAGAGTACTTAGAACTCGTTGATAAGTGGTGGCGTGCAACCAACTACTTGTCAGCTGGGATGATCTTCTTGAAGAGTAACCCATTGTTCTCAGTAACAAACACACCAATCCAAGCCGAAGACGTTAAAGTAAAGCCAATCGGTCACTGGGGAACTATTTCAGGTCAAACATTCTTGTATGCACATGCAAACCGCTTGATTAACAAGTATGATTTGAACATGTTCTATGTTGGTGGCCCAGGTCACGGTGGTCAAGTTATGGTCACGAACGCTTATTTGGATGGCGAATATACAAAAGATTACCCAGAAATCACACAAGATTTGGCAGGTATGAGCCGTTTGTTCAAGCGCTTCTCATTCCCAGGTGGAATCGGATCGCACATGACAGCTCAAACACCAGGTTCATTGCATGAAGGTGGTGAATTAGGTTATTCATTATCACACGCCTTTGGTGCCGTTTTGGACAACCCAGACCAAATTGCTTTTGCAGTTGTTGGTGATGGTGAAGCCGAAACTGGTCCATCAATGACATCATGGCACTCAACAAAGTTCTTGAACGCCAAGAATGATGGTGCCGTATTGCCAATTTTGGATTTGAACGGCTTTAAGATTTCTAACCCAACAATCTTCTCACGCATGTCTGATGAAGAAATCACAAAGTTCTTTGAAGGTTTGGGTTATTCACCACGCTTCATCGAAAACGATGATATTCATGACTACACTGCTTATCACGAATTAGCAGCTAAGGTCTTGGATCAAGCAATTGAAGATATCCAAGCTATCCAAAAGGATGCGCGTGAAAATGGTAAGTACCAAGACGGTACAATTCCTGCATGGCCAGTTATCATTGCTCGTTTGCCAAAAGGTTGGGGTGGTCCAACACATGATGAGAACGGTGATCCAATCGAAAACTCATTCCGAGCTCACCAAGTGCCATTGCCTTTGGCACAAAACGACTTGAAAACATTACCAGAATTTGAATCGTGGATGACCTCTTACAAGCCAGAAGAACTATTCAATACTGATGGTTCACTGAAAGACGAAATTAAAGCTATTGCACCTAAGGGTGACAAGCGCATGTCAGCTAACACAATTACAAATGGCGGCGCTGATCGTTCGAATTTGAAGTTACCTAATTGGCGCGATTTTGCTAATGATATCAACGATCAAACACGTGGTAAAGAATTTAGTGACAGTAAGCGGAACATGGATATGTCGACGCTGTCAAACTATCTTGGTGCTGTTTCAAAATTGAATCCAACTCGCTTCCGATTCTTTGGTCCCGATGAAACGATGTCAAATCGTTTGTGGGGATTGTTCGAGGAAACACCACGTCAATGGATGAAAAAGATCAAAGAGCCGCAAGATGAACTACTAAGCCCTGCAGGTCGTATTATTGACTCGCAATTGTCAGAACACCAAGCAGAAGGTTGGTTGGAAGGTTACACATTGACAGGTCGTGTCGGTATCTTTGCTTCATACGAATCATTCCTACGTGTTGTCGACACAATGATTACACAACACTTCAAGTGGTTACGTCAGGCTGCAGAACAAACATGGCGTAATGATTACCCATCATTGAACCTAATCGCAACGTCAACGGCGTTCCAACAAGATCACAATGGTTACACTCACCAAGATCCAGGTCTATTGACTCATTTGGCTGAAAAGAAGTCAAACTTCATCCGTGAATACTTGCCAGCCGATGGCAACACATTGTTGGCCGTTCAAGCACGCGCATTTTCAGAACGTCAGAAGGTTAACTTGTTGATTGCTTCAAAACAACCACGTCAACAGTGGTTTACTACTGACGAAGCCGATGTATTGGCTAACGAAGGTCTGAAGATTATTGATTGGGCTTCTACTGCACCTTCTGGCGATGTTGATATTACATTTGCATCTGCTGGAACAGAACCAACAGTCGAAACTTTGGCAGCTTTGTGGTTGATTAACCAAGCGTTCCCAGAAGTTAAGTTCCGCTATGTTAACGTTGTTGAATTGCTACGTTTGCAGAAGAAGTCAGAACCTAACATGAACGACGAACGTGAGTTGTCAGACGAAGAATTTAACAAGTTCTTCCAACCTGAAACACCAGTTATCTTTGGCTTCCACGCGTATGAAGATTTGATTGAATCATTCTTCTTCGAGCGTAAGTTTGAAGGTGATGTATACGTTCATGGTTATCGTGAAGATGGTGACATCACAACGACATATGACATGCGTGTTTACTCACACTTGGATCGTTTCCACCAAGCTAAGGAAGCAGCAGAAATCTTGTCAGCAAATGGTAAGATTGATCAAGCAGCTGCTGATACATTTATCGCTAAGATGGATGAAACATTGGCAAAGCATTTCGAAGTCACTCGTAACGAAGGACGTGATATCGAAGAATTCACTGACTGGAAGTGGTCAGCACTTAAGTAAGACAAAGTGCGACTTCATCATGAGTGAGAGATTAAGCGAATCAGTTAATTCTGGTTCGCTTTTTTTGTTACGTCAATCAAATGCTGTCAGAGATAATTTCACTTTCTATTTTCTTAAGTATTTCTTAACAAACTTAATAAATATGTTATAATTTAACTATCTATTGATTTTGAAAGTGAGAGAGAATGTATGAAAAAAAGTTTGATAGCTAGTGCGGTTGCAGCATCAGTTGTAGGTGGCCAAGTAATTGAAGTTTCTGCGAGTACAACATATAATGTCAAGACTGGTGACACATTATATGCCATTGCATTAAAAAATAATTTAACCGTTAGTGAGATTAAATCAACAAACCACTTGAATTCGAACACGATTTACTCTGGTCAAAAACTTGTGTTAGCAAAATCAGAAGCATCTGGTAAGGCCTCATCAACAAAAATTACGACGAAATCTAATAATACCTATACCGTTAAATCTGGTGATACATTATCAAAAATTGCTGCGAATCATCATATGAGTCTTTCTCAAATTGTTACTTTAAATCAAATCAGCAATGCCAATTTGCTACGTATTGGACAAGTGCTAAAAATAGCTGGGGCAAATGCTACTACAGATCAAAACAATGCTAAGGCAAGTAATGCGAAAATTACTACCAGTAAGGTGTCAACTAGCACAGTGACCTACACAGTGAAATCTGGTGATACGTTGTCAAAAATTGCCAGTTCAAACAAAATGACAATTGCGCAGTTGGCTTCGTTAAATAAAATAACAAATGTGAATATGATTCATGTTGGTCAAGTGTTAAAGGTGACAAAAACAACCAGCTCAACACAACCGACGGCTTCTAATACGACGACAACGTCTAAGACTAACACCAATACTAATACATCATCATATACAGTTAAGTCAGGCGACACGCTGTCCAAAATAGCTGCAAACCATAACATGAGTCTTGCACAAATTGCTGCTTTAAATGCAATCACTAATGTCAATGCCATTCGTGTTGGGCAAGTTTTAAAAGTTTCTAAAACAACAACTGCTACTACTAATCAATCGGCATCTACTACCTCTAAGACAACGACTAATACGAGTACAACAACGACAGCAAATGGTAGTTATAAGGTTAATTCTGGTGATACACTGTATGCCATTGCTGCGAAACTAAAGATGAATATTAATACGTTGTTGTCCCTAAACGGTTTGAAGTTGTCAAGTACGATCTATGTTGGTCAGGTGTTAAAAACTTCAACAACATCAGCTGCTGTTACCACTGAAGTATCAACGACAACAGGAGGAACTATCTCGACCACTGGTTTGAGTGCTACGCAAGCTGCCTGGTTAAATACGGCTGTGACTGATGCAAAAGCTGCAACGGCTGGAACAGGTGTTTTAGCATCCATTACCGTGGCGCAAGCAATTCTTGAGAGTGGTTGGGGACAATCAGCATTAGCTTCAGCACCATATCATAACTTATTTGGTATTAAGCGGGGTACTGGTTGGCAAGGGACCATTGTTAATATGAAAACGTCTGAATATGTGAACGGCAAGTGGGTGACGGTTTTGGCGCCATTCAGATCTTATAATTCACAGATGGCTTCATTTCAGGACCACACGACGTTCTTATTGTCGAATAGTCGCTATGCAGCCAATGGGGTGATTAATGCCAAAAATTATGTGGCGATGGCAAATGGGTTACAAGCAGCAGGATATGCAACTGCCCCAACTTACGCTAGTACATTGATTAACTTAGTTAAGCGGTACAACTTGCAAACATTAGATTAGTTGTGTTATATAATTGAAAAAATCGTAGTTTTTACTACGATTTTTTTGCTTTCTATTGGTGGCAACATTCTAATCTGATTTTAAGAACTCAAATACAAATTGTTGCAATTGATTTAAGGATGTAATCAGTTGTGGATTTGGGCCCTTAAAAATGACGCTATGAACTAACATTAAGTAGCAGCTGATTCTTCCAAGAATTACTTTTTTAAGCAATTTAACTTCTTTTTTTATGTACAATTTGTTAGTAATTTAGTGACGATTTGTAATTAGCGGATAGCACATGAAAAGCAATCTTCTTTGTTTCTTAAACATTGAAGATTGCTTTTTTGATGCCAATTAAAGGACTTTCATGAGAATGTAGAAATGACAGTTGTCAACTATACCACAAAAAAGCAACCGTTAATCCAAGACATTGTTCAGCCTACTTAGCTATAACAACTAAGCGCATTGCCATCGAAATATAATACCGGCGCGAAGTTTTAATCATGAATCGTAGCAATTGAGTTTGCAACTTGTATTTAGGATGTTTCATTCAAAATTTTATACGCCATACCTTCTGTCATGATGACGTCGGTAATTAATTTGCCTTTGATTGCACCAATAACTGGCTTATATTTTGATTTTCCTCTCACCAAGCAAATTCTTTTTGGGACCTTCAATATTTGGTCAATGCTAAGACCCAACACTTTATCGGCTTCAAGATTTAAAAAACGACCATTAATATCGTAAGGGCGACCATAAATCAAGCCAGCAATTTCTTGAGTATTAACAGTAGAAAAAATTGCATTCAAATTTTGCTTCCAAATTGGAATAGAATCAAGCGATAATATTGTGCCAACACCGGTAATCAACGCATCCATATTATCGGCAACCGCAATGGTATTTTGTAAAGAAGGCTCTGAGTACAAACCATTTCGAACACTGTCGTTTAAAATGTACAACGGTGCTGGTAAGGTTAAAAATTCACCAGAAACCTTTTTTGCGGCTCTTTCAACCATTCTCATTGAGCCGGCGGTTGAATTATACTTCATGTTTTCTCCCAAGAATTGTGTGAATTTAACACGCTCAAGCGGTCTGTTTTTTAAACTATCAATCATGGTGTAGATGGTTTCGCCCCATGTTAAACCAACAATTTTATTATTATCTTGTAGAACCTCATCAACGTAGGTAGCGGCAAAATTAGCAAGGTGCTCTGATGTTGTTATATTGTTAATGTCATCTTGAACCACATAAAAATTGATGTCTTTGAACTTGTCGCGCAAAATATGCTCAATCTGCGGATTACGATTAGAATTTTCAGTGATTTCGATCTTAACAATTCCAACTTTAACCGCTTCATTGAGGTATTTATTAACTAAATAACGACTAATATTGTATTTTTTTGAAATATCACCGAACGGCAATTTGTTTAAATAATAATCCTCAGCAATTTGGGAAAGTATTGTTCTTTCGAGCATGACGAATGCCTCCATTTGTTATCTTTACAAATTGTACAAATAATTTATAAAAATATCAAATTATTTCAAAAAAAATAAATGATTTTAAAAATATTAATTTAAAAAAACTAAAACTATTTTAAATATTTAAAAAATAAAAAATATAAACAAAATTTATTTCAAATATTTTAAAAAACAGTTGACTTTTTAGAATGACAACCATAGAATGAGTTTGTTATCAGTTATGCGTTTTGTAATAACTGAAAAAGAAAAAGGAGTAATTTATGGTAAATATGGATGAAGTGCTTTCAGTTCATCAAGCACATACGGGTGTACTCGATATTGAATCTTGTTTTGATATCACTACACCAACTGATTTAAGTGAAGCATACACACCAGGAGTTGCTGGACTAGCGAAACTCATTGCTAAAGATACGTCAAAAAAACGTGATTACACAATGAGTGGAAAACTAATTCCGGTTATTACAGATGGATCTGCTGTTCTTGGTTTAGGCAATATTGGACCAGCTGCTGGTTTGCCAATTGTGGAAGGTAAAGCATTAATCTACAAAAATTTTGCAAATGTTGATGCTCTGCCCATGGCGTTGAATCAAGTGAGTGTTGATCAATTCGTTGATACAGTTAAAGCTATTGCACCATCTTTTGCTGGTATTCATTTGGAAGACATTTCGGCACCTAAGGTGTTCGAAATTGAACGACGCTTAAGCAATGAACTTGACATACCGGTTTATCACGATGATCAGACAGGAACTGCAATTGTTGTATTAGCGGGTATTATTAATGCAGCAAAAGTTGTTGGTAAAAATGTTCATGATTTGAAAATTGTTGTTAACGGTATTGGTGCTGCAGGTGTAGCCACGACAAAAATTTTGATTGCGGCTGGTATCTCTAATATTACATTGGTAGACATTAACGGCGTTATTAATTTGGGCGACGCAAATTCAAACAGTTACCAGCAAGAGCTTGTACGCGAGGTTACTCAAGTAGATGGCAAAACATTAGACGATGTTATTGCAAATCAAGATGTATTTATTGGTTTGTCAGATGCCAATGTTTTGAACGGAAAGCAAGTAGCTCGAATGAACGAGAATCCTATCATTTTTGCATTAGCAAATCCTGTACCAGAAATTTCACCTGATGATGCTAAAAAAGCTGGTGCAGCAGTTATTGCTACTGGTTCGTCACAATGGCCAAATCAAGTCAACAATGTACTTGTATTTCCTGGTTTGTTTAAAGGTTTGCTAGAAAGTGGCATTAAACACGTTGACATGGCACTTCAACTTAATGTTGCACATGCTTTGGCAAATATGATTAGTGAGCCAGATGCCACCCATATTGTACCAGCTGTCTTTGATAATAACGTTGTCAACGCGGTAGAAACAGCAGTAGTTGATTATGCTAAGCAGCACGCTTAAAACGATATGATGTCAAATGGAATTAAAACAATAGATTTAAAGGATAAGTCCGTACGACGTGATTGGCAAAATTTTTTAATGGCTCGTGGCATCAAAAATTTTGATGATAGTGAGTTAAATCCTTTAGATATCACAATCGCGGTGTATGAAAACGAGGAAATTGTTGGTACTGGTTCGATTGCTGGGGATGTGATTAAGTACGTTGCAGTGCAAGAAACAACAATATCGGGTCACAGTACACTCTTCAATCAACTCATGACAAAACTAGAAAACTTTATGGCCGTTGAGGGACGTTTTCATCAATTTGTTTTCACCAAACCAATTTACCAAAAAAGTTTTGAGTACATTGGCTTCAAAACGTTGGCTGAATGTGAACAAGGAATTTTGCTGGAAAAAGGATTACCAGATATTAAGGAATACTTGTCAACAATTCCCCGTCCCAAAACACCTATTGATAAGGTAGCCAGTGTTGTTATAAATGCTAATCCATTTACAAACGGTCATCGTTTCCTAATTGAAGAGGCATCCCGAAATAATGAACTGGTCTATGTGTTTGTATTAAATCAAGAAGCTTCGTTATTTCATACCGATGAGCGTATTGCGCTCGTCAAGGCAGGTGTTCAAGACTTATCCAATGTCATTGTGGTTAATGGTGGTGCTTATATCATTAGTTATCTGACTTTTCCTGCGTATTTTCTAAAACATAACGATTCTGCCATTGATTATCAAACAACAATAGATGTCAGATTGTTTAAATACAAAATTGCTTCAGTTTTAGGCATAACTAGTCGATATGTTGGCAGTGAACCGTTATCACACACCACTAACTTGTACAATCAAAAGTTAATTTCTGAATTAAATCCGCAAATTGAAGTTCATGTTATTCAGAGAAAACTAGCGACGGGTGATCTGGGTGTTATATCGGCACGCACCGTCCGTGAAGCAATTGATAAAGGAGATGAAGCAGTATGGCAAAAAATGGTGCCTGAAACGACACAGCATTTTATTTCAAATAACTTACTAGAATTGCAACAACGTATTAGAAAGGGACAAAAGATTAATGGAAATTAAAAAAACAGCCATTGCGGGAACATTAGAATCTTCCGATGTTCAAATCATGTTGAGCAAAGGGACAGTTGGAGTGGAATTTGATTTGGTTTCTGATGTGGCAAAACAATTTGCCGATGATATTAAATCAACAATTAAAGAAACATTGGGATTGTATGGCATAGAAAATGCTGTGGTGAAAGTTGTTGATAAAGGGGCATTAGACATGGTTATCAAGGCACGCACCCTTACGGCGATTCAAAGAGCTTTAGATTCTGTTGATCAACCAAATTGGGAGGTTTTGTAATGAATAACGAACGATTACGTCGCACAATGATGTTTGTTCCTGGTAATAACCCAGCTATGGTTAAGGATGCAGGAATTTTTGGAGCTGACTCTATCATGTTTGATTTGGAAGATGCAGTTTCTTTGGCTGAGAAAGATTCAGCACGTTATCTGGTTTATGAAGCGCTTCAAACAGTAGACTATGGTTCTTCAGAACTAGTCGTGCGTATCAATGGACTAGATACACCGTTTTATAAAAATGATATTAAAGCAATGGTGAAAGCTGGTATTGACGTTATTAGATTGCCTAAAGTTGAAACGGCAGCAATGATGCATGAATTAGAAAGTCTAATTGCCGAAGCGGAAAAAGAGTTTGGTCGTCCAGTTGGCACAACACATATGATGGCAGCCATTGAATCGGCGCTTGGTGTCGTTAATGCGGTTGAAATTGCTAATGCTTCTGACCGTATGATTGGTATCGCTTTATCTGCCGAAGACTATACAACTGATATGAAAACACATCGTTATCCTGATGGCCAAGAACTCTTGTATGCACGTAATGTTATCTTACATGCCGCACGTGCCGCCGGTATCGCAGCATTTGACACTGTGTTTACCAATTTGAATGATGAAGAAGGATTTTATCGAGAAACTCAGTTAATTCATCAATTGGGATTTGACGGTAAATCATTGATTAACCCCCGCCAAATTGAGATGGTCAATAAAGTTTATGCGCCAACAGAAAAAGAAATTAACAACGCGCAAAATGTTATTGCTGCTATTGAAGAAGCCAAACAAAAGGGTTCTGGTGTTATATCAATGAACGGGCAGATGGTTGATAGACCAGTTGTCTTGCGTGCACAACGTGTGATGAAACTAGCTAACGCCAATCACTTAGTAGATTCGGAGGGAAATTACATTGAAAAATAAAGTAAATATCGACGTTCCTGATGCTATTTTGGAACAATTAGATGATAGTGTGTTTGAAAGCACAAATTATGGCAATCCTGAGATTCAAAGAGTTGGTCCTAAGGTGCGAGCAACTACTGGAGAAAGTAAAGTTCAAAGTTCAATTGATGATGTCTTGTCAAATACTTTAAAAGATGGCATGACAATTTCATTTCATCATCACTTTCGAGAAGGTGACTTTGTCTTTAACAAAGTCATGAGAAAAATTATTGACATGGGCTATCAAAATCTTACGTTAGCGCCTTCTTCTTTAACAAATGTTATGAATGATATTGTGATTGAAGCAATTAAAAAGGGTGTTGTCAATAATATCACTTCTTCTGGTATGCGTGGCACACTTGGTGATGCGGTATCACATGGTATTCTCAAAAATCCAGTTATCTTCCGTTCTCACGGCGCACGTGCACGTGCAATTGAATCAGGTGAAATCAAAATTGATGTTGCATTTCTAGGTGTACCTAATTCAGACGAAATGGGTAATGCTAACGGTATGAATGGTGACGCTGCTTTTGGGTCACTAGGATATGCACTGATTGATGCACAGTATGCGGATAAACTAGTTTTGATTACAGATACGATTATGCCTTACCCCAACACACCTGCTTCAATTAAGCAGACTCAAGTTGACTATGTCGTTAAGGTAGATAAAGTAGGTGATCCCGACAAAATTGGATCAGGTGCGACAAGATTTACAAAAGATCCAAAGGAAATAAAGATAGCAAAAACGGTTAATGACGTTATTGTTAATTCTAAGTATTTCAAGAATGATTTCTCATTTCAAACAGGATCAGGTGGTGCTGCACTTGCTGTAACTAGATTCTTGAGAGAGGCAATGGTGGCCCAAAACATCAAGGCTTCATTTGCATTGGGTGGTATCACTAAACCTACTGTTGATCTTTTAAATGAAGGCCTAGTTAATCGTGTAATGGACGTACAAGACTTTGATAAAGGTGCCGCAAGCTCTATGAAGCTAAGTCCTAATCAGCAAGAAATTGATGCTTCTTGGTATGCCGATCCTGCTAACAAAGGCGCAATGGTTGATAAATTAGATGTTGCTATTTTGTCGGCCTTAGAAGTTGATACTAACTTTAATGTCAATGTCATGTCAGGTTCTGACGGCGTTATCCGAGGTGCAATTGGTGGACATCAAGACGCTGCAACTGCCAAATTGACTATTATTTCTGCACCCTTAGTTCGAGGCAGAATTGCGACGATTGTTCCTAAAGTTAATACTGTTATCACCCCCGGAGATTCAATTGATGTTGTGGTCACAGAGGTTGGTATTGCGATTAATCCTAAAAGAACGGATTTGGTAGAACAGCTAAAGCAAGTGCCAGGATTGCCAATTTACAGTATTGAAGAGTTGCAACAAAAGGCTGAAAAAATTGTTGGCAAACCAGCACCCCTCAAATTTACAGATCGTGTAGTAGCTGTGGCAGAATATCGTGATGGTTCAGTCATTGATGTTATTAAAGAAGTCGCAGATTAAGTGATCGAATATTTTATTGGCGAAAAGCGAATCATATTTGATTCGCGTACATAGCAAATAAAAGCAGAAGGAAAAACGAATGGACTATTTTGAAGGTGGAGAGCGCCTTAACTTAATGCAAGTTCTTGATAATAGAGAATGGCGCGAGAAATACCAAAAACAGTTAATGGCAAGTTTCCCAACAGCTGTCATCACTAGTGTCAAGCTTAACTTGCCGGGACCTATCAAAACGTCACCAAAATTACAGTCAGTATTCCAAAACATAATTAATGACTTGAACCCAGTTTTCAAAGATCTTCAAATTATTAAAGAAGCATCATTTGTAGATCAAATCACTGGTCCTGAAATATTTTTTGTCACGAGCGGTTGTTTGAAACTAGTAAAGCAAATTATGATTACTTTTGAGGAAAGCCACCTACTGGGACGTTTGCTGGATTTAGATGTCATGTGTCAAAACGCTGATAAGCAATTATCTCGCGAAGAACTGGGATTTGCCCCAAGAAAGTGTTTGTTGTGTGGAAAAGATGCCAAAACTTGCATAAAAGAAGGTAATCATTCCCTTGCAGAGGGATACAGTCAGATTAATAAGATGCTTCATAATTTTGAAAAATCAAAAATGATTGTGCCACAAATGACTCAAAGTCAAGTTGTTGATGCAGCACTTACTGGCATGCTTTATGAAGTATCGTTAGGACCAAAACCGGGCCTTGTAGATCCAATCAGTAATGGCGCGCACAAAGATATGACGGTTTTTACATTCATAGATAGCTCATTGTCATTACAACCTTATTTAAATGAAGCATATCGTATTGGTAATCAATTTAAAGGGACAGATTTACCTAGGATGTTTTCATTATTAAGGAATGCTGGCATAAGGGCTGAAAAGGATATGTTTGCAGCGACGAATGGTGTCAATACCCATAAAGGTGCTGTATTCTCGTTAGGAATTATGGTAACGGCGGTTGCGTATGCGACACAGAAAGGTATTACTAACTTACTGACGATTCAAAAAGTAATTAGCGACATGACTCAAGATCTCGTAAAAAACGATTTAGGTAAAAACAACTTACGCAATAGCCAAAATCAACAAACAGCAGGAGAACGTCAATTCATTAAATATAAAATTCCGGGTGTTCGTGGTGAGGCTGAAAAAGGATTTCCAATTGTGATGAATCTTGCGTTGCCATTTCTCTGTGAGCAACAGGGTAACTTAAATCAACGGCTATTAAACACGTTGATGAAGATTGCGGGCAATATTGATGATACTAATCTAATCAAAAGAGCTGGTAATGCTACGATTTCAAAAGACATGCAGCACTGGTCAATGACGTTTTTCCAAATTGGTGGTAGTTACACACCAGAGGGGCTAAAGTTTCTCAATGATTTAGATCAAATGTTTATTAAACGAAACCTTAGTATGGGCGGCGCGGCAGATAACTTAATTTTAACCATATTCTTGGCAAGATTGGTGGGATCTTTATGAGCTACATTGTGACAAACGATCACGTCAGACTCTCTTACAGTGATGTTGGAGATGGTCCAACCATGATATTTTTACCGGGCTACTCTGATATCAAAGAAACGTGGTATTTTCAATCCAAATACTTTTCCGAAAATGGGTATCGTATTATTTGTTTGGACTGGAGAAGCCATGGGTGTTCATCGCATACAGCCAAAAATATGAAAATCATGCGTTTAGCTGGCGATTTGCACGAACTGATTACAACCTTAAAGTTAGAAAATGTCATTTTGATTGGTCATTCAATGGGTGCTAGTGTGATTTGGGCGTATGTGACAATATTTGGACAAACGAATGTTAGCAAAATAATCACAGTCGACGAATCACCAAAACTAATTAATGATGTCGGTTGGCAAGCAGGCATAAAAAATCTTAATTGGGATAATTTTATTGAATTGGCACCGTTAATTTTGCAGCAACCATTGACTGAACAGCAGATGCCAGCAACATTAAAAAATATTCGTAATAGACTTAAAACAGATCATCCGTTTGATGCTGATTTGGGATACGGACTACTATTAGATCATATGAAACAGGATTGGCGGACAACCGTTATTAACATAACAGTTCCTCAATTATTTGTTGTCGGTGACAAATCGCCATTATGGGCAGGTGATTATAGTAATTATTGTGAAAAAAAGAACAATATCAATATTTTTAAAACTTTAATTAAAAATACAGGGCACTTTCCGCAAATTGAAGACGCAGAGCGCTTTAACAGTGAAATAAATTTTTTTCTTAAAAATACTTAAATGATTAAAAGTATGGTGTCTATTTTTTTGAAAATTTTTAACATTCTATGTGAATAAAATAACAAACGAAAGAAGTTAATCATGATAAACAAAAAAGAAACAAACGGCAATAAGTCAAAGCTCAAAAGTGCTTTAGGTGCTGTGGACAAAATTAAAATTAGTGGGATTGGATTGGTTGCTTATATTGTAATGGCTATTCTTTTGATTGTAGCCATTAGTACGCATAAGTTACCCAATACAATGATTGGGGCCATCCTAGCTTTGGTTATTATGGGACATGTATTCTATTATATTGGGGCTCATTTACCAATTTTTAGATCTTATTTGGGTGGTGGTTCAGTCTTTACAATATTAGTGATGGCTGTGTTGGTTTATCTCAATATAGTTCCTAGTGACACTGTCAAAACAGCATCAGGATTTATCAACGGCATGGATTTTCTTGGCCTGTACATTGTTTCCCTTATAGGATCATCAATTTTTAAAATGAATCGTAAAATGCTACTCAGTGCAGCGGTACGATTTTTACCAGTGGCATTTTTGTCAATGTCAGTTACTTTCTTCGGAGTGGGCTTAGTTGGTATGTTGATTGGTGTTGGGTTTAGTCACGCAGTATTGTATACTAGTTTGCCTATTATGGCCGGCGGAGTTGGCGCTGGTATTGTACCACTTTCAGGTATTTATGCGCACGCCTTTGGTAGTTCTGCCGCAGTTATTTTATCAAAATTATTCCCCGCAGTTATTTTAGGTAATTTACTGGCTATTATTAGTGCCGGCCTTGTTTCTAAACTGTTCTTACACAGCAAGTCAAATGGGCACGGCGTGTTATTGAAGACTGAAAATGCTGATGCGCAAGTCGTAGCAGATCCCAAACCAGACTACACTCAAATAGGTGTTGGCTTGATCATATCCGTTTCTTTCTTTGTATTTGGCACACTCTTAAGTGCACTATTTCCATCAATCAATGCATACGCTTTCATCATTTTGTCAATTGTATTAACAAAAGCTTTGGGCTTGTTGCCTGAGTATTATGAACAGTCTGTGATTATGTCCGGACAAGTGATTACTAAGAACATGACACATGCCTTGTTGGCAGGAGTGGGAATGTCGTTAGTTAATATCAAACTTCTATTGAGTGCATTATCATGGCAGTTTGTGGTACTTTGCTTAACGAGTATTATTGTGATTTCATTGGCAAGTTATTTCCTCGGTAAATTGTTTGGCTTATATCCAGTCGAGTCAGTCATTACTGCTGGTTTAGCTAATAATAGTATGGGCGGTACTGGAAATGTGGCTGTTTTGGCTGCTTCTGATAGGTTGAATTTGATTGCTTTTGCTCAAATGGGAAACCGTATTGGTGGTGCGCTAGTTCTGGTTATAGCTGGCATACTTGTGTCGTTTATGCATTAAAAGTTTTGACGGTTGCAAAGGAATAGTAAGAAAAACACAGCGTCGTCAATTAATCCAATAGGTCTCAAAACAGATGGTTATTCTGCTTTGAGACCTATTGTTTTTTATATTTAATTAAGAAAATGAAGCTAATCATAATTTACTATTTTGAACTATTCTCCTTTATCAATACGATTTGTGATTAAATCGTTTAGTCTGCTTGGAGCGTGCGGTGTAAAAGTGAAACGACTTGTATGCATAAAAGACGCTATGGAGGGTAATTGCATTTCAATCATTAATGTGATAGATTAAAAAAAGTATTTTTGAGCATGGATATTGTTAACAATAAAAATAAAGGAGACCACTGGCGTGTAGTCATCATATATCTATTACAACTTAATAATTCATATTAATTTAAAAGGTATATGTTCATGCTCAAAAATAAAAACTTTTTATTCTTATTGTTCGGTCAATCAGCAGCAAATATTGGTGATACGTTATACATTATTTCCGTCATCAGTGCCATTTATAACTTAACTCATTCGGTAATTGCTTCATCATTAGTACCGACTGTTATCACCTGTGCTATGGTAATTGCAAGTTTCATGGCGCCACTTTTTACCAATAAGTTAAAACTAAATCATATTTTAGTCAGTACCCAGCTTATCAAGGCATTTTTTTTAGTGGGTTTATTATTTTATATCAAAAACGGTTTTGTTAAACAAAATATCTTTGGTCTGTTCGTCATTATTAGTATTATTGCTTTTTCAGATGGATTTGCACAACCTATCAGTCAATCAATATTGCCACATTACGCAGCGGATAATGATTTAGTCAAATCTAATAGCATATTAAATACTTCATTTCAAATACTTGGTATTGGTGGCTGGGCAGGTGGCAGTATTTTGTTAGCTTGGCTTTCTGTTCCTAGCATCCTTGTTCTCAGCTTGGCACTTGCCAGTCTATCTGTTATTTTACTTTTACAGTTGCAATCAGTCAGTATTGATCAACAAGCCTCAGGGAATAATAGTATTTGGCATAATTTGTTGAGGGGCTGGCGAACAATTGATACCGTGCCTCTTTTAAAATTGACTGCTGTCATTTCGATTCTTGATACCTTCGCAAACAGTGTCTGGATTTCGTCAATTATTCTTGTCTTTGTTCAAAAAACGCTAAATGCCTCTCAATATTGGTGGGGATATATCAATGCAGCCTATATGTTTGGTGGCGTTTTAGGCGGTATTCTATGTTATAGGTTAAGCCAACGCATAGCTAAAAATCCTTTTTCTGTGATGATTACTGGTACGACAATAGTTGCTTTAGTTACCTTTATTGTTTCTATCAATTCCAATATGTGGATTTTATTGTGCTTATCTGGACTTGTTGGCATATTTGGTGAATTAAAAGATATTCCACAAACTTCATTGATCCAATCTCGTACTGATAACAAGTTATTACCAAACGTTTTTAGTAGTCTTACCATTCTTTATACAGGGACATTTTCAATGGCTTCCGTATTTGTTAGTGCTTTGTCAGAACAATTTGGTGTGCGATTTGTGTTTGTCATATCATCATTTCTCTTAGTGATTGTTTCTGTTTTACTGTTCTTCAATAAACGCTTGATCAATCAAAATTAATTGTGATTGATGGGTATCATTCCGAAAATTAGGAATAATACTATATTTTGCCGTGAAGATAGGGTATTATTCAAAATAAGGAGGTTGATTATAGTGAGTATTTTAAATCGTTTTGAAAAAAGTAAAATATTATTGTCAAATTCAGAATTAAGCATTTTTGAACAAATCTGGACCAATCTCGCAAATTTACAAGGGAAAACATTGACTGAAATGACTGATGCAATGCACATATCACGTCAATCTTTTCTGAGAATTGCTAAGAAGTTGGGTTACAAAGATTCTAACGAATTTCTTTTAGACCTGAATCGTCAAACTGTATTTGCAGATATTACTACCACGGCAATGGTGCAGCCTAGCGTATTAGAACAAAACATTCACCATATTATTAATCATTTCGATACGTCGCAAATTAAAAAAATTATTGATTCTGTTGAAAAAAGTGAACGAATTTTCTTAATAGCAACTGGTAAAGCGCAAAGAAATCAAGCAAATATTTTATCCAAAATTTTGATAAAGCATGGATATTTTGTTGTGCAGATTTATGATTTATTTGAAGTTGAAGAAATCAAGAACAATATGCACAATACTGATTTAGTAATAGTGCTGACTCGTACTGGAACGTCAAATGATTTATTAAATGCTGTTCGTTCAATCAATCAAACGAATGCAAGGATCATCACGGTAACAAGTTTACGATCAAATCCAATCAGTAATTGGTCCAATTTTACGGTCTTTGTCAATACACAAAAAATTGATGGTAATGTTTACGAACTAAATTCACTGTTCTACGGCTTATTTGAATTAATCGACTTCTATTTAACCGACGATTCAATTACCAAACAAACGAAGGACAAACAAGAGCTGGTTCAGAACTTGTTATCAAATTATATGGTATCTACAAATGATCATCTTAGCATAAATGACAAAGAGTTATTATTAAATTTCATTCAATCTCCTGACTTAGTTTTCACTAGTATATCTAATATTAGTCAGAAATTAAATGTTTCTACGACAACTTTATTCCGGCTGTCAAAAGCATTAGGATTTAAGGGATTCAAAGAATTTCGGTCATCTATTGGATTAGAAATAAGGGATTTTTTACCGAATAGTAATCAATATGATAGCTACCAAACATTGATTAAAAATTTCAATCAATCTGTAAATGATATTATGTCGACTGATTTTTCGATAGCACATAAATTAATTTCAAAATATAATCGTATTTGTATTATTTATCATGATCAATATAGTGAAATATTAGCCGATGAGTTGATTCGAATGTTTTTTCATACTGATAAGTTAATGCAAAAAATTAATGGTCAACATGATTCTAAGTTTATTAGTGAGAGAAAAGATACACTTTTTATCTTCTTAATTACAAGCCAAAATGGCGAAACGGATTTTGTTCAAACAGCAAGCAAAATTAATTATGCCAACAATGAGATAGTAGCATTTGCTAACAAAGATACCAATATATTGGGATATAAAGTTTCAGGAAAAGTATTTTTTAAAAGCGCAACTGCTTCCACTCATTATTTCTCTGACATGTGGTTGCTTGAGTTTTTCTTTATTAGTTATTTTTATTAGCTTATTTTTTTTAAGGAACGGATTTACAATTTGAGTAAATCCGTTCCCTTTTTGTACATACTCACGAAATCAGCATAATCTGTTGAAAGCGGTTACACATACGACTTACAATACAAGTATCAAAAAAAAGAGGTAGTTATAATGTCAGTAATTTTAGCACGTGTAGATCAACGTTTAATTCATGGAATTGTCGTCACACAATGGGCGGCTTATACAAAAGCTAAGCGCCTAATGGTAGTAGATGATGAAGTTAGCCAAGATGAAACAATGAAAGCAGGTATGAAACTAAGTAAACCAGCTGGGACAAGCATGTCAATTATTAATACAGAAACGGCTATTAATAATTTCAAAATGGGAAAATATGACAATCACACTGTGTTCCTATTAGTCAAAGAACCAAAAACGCTAGTTAAACTAATCGAAAATGGCGTGAAAATACCCAAAGTTAATTTAGGAATCATTTTTAATCAAAGTGGAAAGAAACAATTTACTAAGATGGTTGCCATGGATGAGCAAGAGCAGGCAGATGTCAAAAAAATACAGTCACTAGATGTCCCTGTAACATTTCACTATGTCCCCAACGAAGATGAGAAAAAGGTCGAAATCCTTTAGGAGTAAGTAATGTCAATTTTACAAGATATTTTAATCATATTATTAGCGTTCTGGATGGTTATTGATCAACAAGGGCCAGTCATAACAACGTGGTTTCCTGTCATAATTGCAATGTTTGTTGGGTTTATATTGGGAGATATACAAACAGCCATGGTGATTGGTGGAACATTCCAATTAATGGCTTTGGGTGTTGCTAACATTGGTGGATCGTCAGTACCCAACTATGGTTTAGCGGCATTGGTGGGTGTGTACGTTGCCATACGGACAACCGGTAACATTGTGGACGCTAAAGCGGCCGCCTTAGCTGTCGGTGTGCCCGTTGGTATGTTGGGAATTCAACTAGATGTGTTGGGGAAAATTTTAACGAATCCACTTGTCCATAAAGCAGAAAAATATGCGCATAATGGTCAATATAAAAAAATGAATCAGACAATTTTATTCGCCCCAGTCATTTTTGGATTAACAACGGCTCTGCCAACTGCACTTTTTGTAATTTTTGGAAAACCAATTGTTTCCTTCATTTTAGAAGTGTTGCCAAAATGGTTTACTAACGGTTTGTCAATCGCGGGTGGTATTTTACCAGTAGTGGGTATTGGCATTTTAATTTCCATGATGCCGATAAAAAAACATTTAATGTATTTGATCATTGGTTTTGTTGCTGCTGCATATTTGAAAATGCCAATGATGGGAGTTGCTTTAGTTGGTGCTGCAGCCGCTTACAACTTTTTTGTACAAAAAGTAGCTTCAGATAAAAATGTAGCGCTTAACAATAATACTGCAAGTGATGCAGACATTGAGGATGGTGATTTTGATGAGTGAAGTAAAAACTGAAACACATTTGAGTAAAAAGGATATTCGTCGTACAGCATTGCGTTGGCAATTTATGACATCCAATGCCTATAACTATGAATCACAACAAGCCGCTGGTGTTGTATTCTCATTGAGTAAGGCCTTGAGAAAAATATATCAAAATGATGAGGAGGGCTACAAATCTTCGTTAGACAATCATTTTAAATTCTTTAATACAACTGGTCCAGCAGCTTCATTGATATTAGGAGCGACATTGGCAATGAGGATCGCGAGGGCAAGAAATCTCAGCCGGCTGTCCAAAGTTTAAAAACGGGATTGATGGGTCCGCTTGCAGGCGTTGGCGATACAATCTTTTGGGTCTTGATTCCAACCGTATTTGGGTCAATTGCGGCTTATATGGGTTTGCAAGGTAATCCGACAGGGGCAATTATTTGGTTTTTGGCGAATATTCTAGTTTTCTTATTTCGAATTAAAATATTTGAATGGGGATATGCAACAGGTACAAGGTTAGTAACAGACTTAGGTAGTAAGTTGAATGCATTCACGGAAGCTGCTTCAATTATGGGACTAACTGTTATAGGTGCGTTGATTCCTAGTGTTATCAAAATGAATCTTGCCACAACCTTTGCAACAGGAAAAGTGACAATGTCTGTTCAAAAAGACATTCTAGACGCTATTATGCCCGCCTTATTGCCAGCAATTTTGACATATTTAGTGTATCGAATCGTATTAACTAATAAGTTATCTATTTCAAAAATAATTTGGATATTAATTGGCTTTTCATTGGTACTATCGTATTTTGGCATCTTAAAGCCCTAACTGGAGAATATTAAAAATGAGAAAAATAATTATTGCATCACACCATAAAATGGCTTCTGGTATCAAGGATACATTAGAATTTATTGCTGGCGAGCAACAAAACGTCATGGCAATCGATGCTTATCTAGATAATATTCCGTTGGATGATACATTAAAAACAATATTTCAAGAAAAAAACGATGATGACGAGATAGTTGTGCTAACGGATTTGAAGGCTGGTAGTGTGAATCAAGGCTTTATTAAGTATCTTGGTCAACAACATGTTCATTTATTATCAGGGATGAACTTGCCACTTGCTTTATCAATAGCGCTCGCACCTACGAATCAATATTTAGATGATCAAACCATTCAGCATTATATAGATGAATCTAAAAATGAAATCATTTATATGAATACTGTATTAGCAGATATGGAGGTTGATGACGATGATGAATGATAAAAACAGCTTATGGTGGCAAAAAGCGGTTGTTTATCAAGTCTATCCCCAAAGTTTTAAAGACAGTAATAATGATGGCATAGGTGATTTAAATGGTATTATTGAAAAATTGCCTTACCTTAAAAAGCTTGGCATTGATGTTATATGGTTAAATCCAATTTATGTTAGTCCTCAAGTTGACAATGGTTATGATATTGCAGACTATTATCAAATTAATCCAGACTATGGTACGCTGAGTGATTTTGAGCAGCTTATACAGCAGGCGCACAGTTTGAATTTAAAAATAATTTTAGATTTGGTAGTCAATCATACCAGTGATCAACATGAGTGGTTTAAAGCATCAAAAAAAAGTCGCGATAACAAATACTCAGATTACTATATTTGGAAAGATCCAAGTCATGATGGCAGCTTACCTAATGATTGGGGAGCCACATTTGGTGGCCCAGCATGGACCTATGTGCCAGAAAGAAAACAATATTATCTTCACTCTTTCGCGCCGCAACAACCAGAATTGAATTGGGAAAATCCTGCATTACGACAAGACATCTATAAAATGATGCGATATTGGCTGGATTTTGGCGTTGATGGATTTCGGATGGATGTTATTTCTCTAATATCAAAACGACAAGATTTTCCGAATGCCAATGGCAGATTCCCATACAGCAAGAGCTACTATGCCGGTGCATCAAATGGGCCTCGAGTACACGAATTCTTACAAGAAATGAATCGTGAAGTGTTAAGCAATTTCGACACACTGACTGTGGGTGAAACACCAAATACGAATGCTGATCAGGCCATTTTGTACACAGATAGTAATCGTCATGAACTAAATATGGTTTTTAATTTTGACCATATGCATATTGATTATAGTGAAAGAGGCAAGTTTGATGTTACACGTTTCCAATTAACTGATTTAAAACGTGTATTTACTCAATGGCAAAATAAATTAAGTGATCATGGCTGGAATTCATTGTATTGGTCTAACCATGATCAACCTCGTGCTGTTACAAGATTTGGTTCTGAGAAGTACCGTGTTGAAAGTGCTAAAAGTTTAGCGACTGTTTTGCACATGTTAAAAGGAACGCCCTATATTTTTCAAGGGGAAGAAATAGGGATGACCAATGCTAAATTTGATTCATTAACAGATTATCAAGATATCGAAACCAAAAACATCATTAATCTGTATAAGGAAGAGGGACTAGACGAGTCATTTATCAAACGAGTTGCTTATTTACGATCTCGCGATAACGCCAGAACACCAATGCCATGGCAAAATGAAAAACCTTATGCTGGATTCAGTGAAAGCAAGCCTTGGATTAAAATGAATCCGAATTACGATACAATCAATGTGGCACAAGCATTAATGGATACGGATTCTGTTTTTTATCATTATCAGCGACTCATCGCACTACGTCACGAATATCCTGTTGTTATTAACGGTAAATATCATTTGTATGATCCAAATGACAATAATATTTATGCATTTTCTAGGGAATCAACTGATGGGATCAAAATATTTGTTATCGCTTCTTTTTCTGAAGAAAAATTGACTTATCAATTACCAAAAGTCATTACAAATGATAATTGGCGAGTACTACTAAACTCTTATGATAATGCTTTTATTATTCAAGACGTCATTTCATTAGAGCCTTATCAATCCGTGATCTTAATTAATCGTTAATAAATCATATTTAAAAGTCGATTAATCTTTTTAGTCTTAAAATAACTTATGAAATACACTTACAGGAGGAAAATATTATTAATAGTGAAGATGAATTACTAAGAAATTTAGTCCAAATAAATACTGCTGGAAAAAACGAATCCGCCGTCGCCACCTATCTAAAGAAAATATTTGATGAAAATAATATTCAGAATCAACTAGTTGAATTCGACGATGGCCGATCTGGTTTAATAGCATCCATTGGAAATGGTAATGGTCCAACAATTGCATTTGATGGTCATGAAGATACTGTCGCACTTGGTGACACTTCTCGCTGGCAAGTCGATCCATTAGCTGGAACCATTATCAATGACAAATTTTTTGGCCGCGGTATCACAGATATGAAATCAGGGTTAGCGGCTGGTGTTGTAGCTATGTTACGATTGAAACAGCATGAAGCATCCTTAAATGGTACATTTAAATTATTTGCAACAGTTGGTGAAGAATTAGGTGAATTAGGCGCTGAACAAATGGTTAGATTAGGTCTAGCCAATGATATTGATGCTTTATTAGTTGGTGAACCCAGTGGGGTACCGGTCGAATTTGTTTCCAAGCTACCTAAAGAAGCATCTCTTCCAGGAATAATGTTATCGGAAAATATTCATGAAGTTGTAGCAAAGAATAGTATCAATGAGCAGCATTTTCTTACGATTGCACATAAAGGCGCTTTAACCTATAAAGTCAAAAGTCAAGGTATCACAGCTCATAGTTCTATGCCTGAATTAGGTGTAAATGCAATCGACACATTAGTTAACTTTATTAATCAACAAAGTCAAGTATTTCAAAAAATTGAAAGAATTAAAAATGATATTTTAGGTGCTACTACACCAGTTGTTACGGAGATATCTGGCGGTGAACAACCTAATACAGTTCCCGGTAGTGCTGAAGTGAGTGTTTTCATTCGTACAATTCCCGAAGTAACACATGAAGAAATTCTTAGCCAAATATCACGAATTATTGATGATATAAATGCTAACAGCCATGCAAAACTGACACTAGAAACTGACATTTCATTAGAAGCCGTTTACTCTCAAAAAGAATCAAAATTAAATAGACTTGCTAAATTAATCGGTGAGCGTGTGTTGCAGCAATCATTACCTTTCATTGGTGTTTCTGGTGGAACAGATGCCTCACAATTTGTGAAAGTAAATCCCAATTTGGACTTTCTAGTCTTTGGTCCAGGAAATATATCTGCTCATCAAGTGGATGAATTTGTGTATACGAATATTTACCACTCATTTATTGATATATATGAAGAAATTATTCGTGATTATCTAAAATAGAGGTATGACTTATGACCAACAAAAAAATAATCCAATCGTTTTTTGAAAATGTCCGTTCCGGGCAAAATGTCAATTCTGCTCCTCAGTATATGCATAACATCGTACACGCTCATCAAGTTTTGGCTGAATCGCACACTGATGAAGTGATCGAACGGTCTCCTGAAGATTATGCCAATCATGTTCAAGAAATGAAAGCAATGTATGGCGACTTCAGCTTAGCGATTGAAGAAATTTTGTCTGATGGGGATAAAGTTTATGTTCGATGGCGCCAAGTCGGAACAGTGGATAAAAAAGATGTCACAGAAATTGGTAGTGCTGTTTATTTACTTAAAGATGGGAAAATTGCTGAATATTGGATACAATTGGATAGAAAAGGCATCGAAGAACAAATGAATAATTGATAGTAATTAGTATCTACTATTTTTATAACTTCAGCAGATGACTATGAACTGTCTCACTAAAGAATTTAATATGTTATACAATTTTGTAAATTTATGAAAAATAAACACACACACATTTACTTCGTTTTTTTAGCAGTATTAGTAATAATAGCAAGCGTTTTGTTGATTAAATCGAGCACAAGCACTAGAGAGACTAAAAAGGATATCACTTCCTCGTTTGTCAGTATTAGTTCCGCAGAGTCAAGTATGTCCGAGAATAGCACAAAGCATTCGACTGATATGCGTCATGTTTTTTCTGTTCCGCGAGGTAATGACATGATGCATGGTAACAACTCTTCCAACGTTTTCTTTACAACATGGACACTGGCTGATTTTGAGTCATGGATTGCAAATTACAAAAAAATGAGCTATTCAGATAAAGCACAAAGTACGAGTACTTTTGGCACATCATATACTTTTGAAAATCTAAAAATTAATGATAATCAAAATGATGCGAGCTTGGCCTTTGATACGTTTGTTCAAGAGCATTGGTTTTATTTTGATACGGTTTCCGATTTTATTGAAAAAAATGATAAAAATGCAGATTCAAAAAATATTCAATGATGCTATGCAGTCAGTTCATTAGCGGAGGAGTACTTGATGAAGAAAAAAATTATTGTATCAGTCATGTTTTTTGCTATGGTTATTGGAACCTGCTATTTTGTGAATGATTTTAAACAAAAAGAAAATCGACAAGAACAGCTGCGTTTAAAACAGCTCAAGCGGCAACAATGGTCGAAGAATGACTACCAGAATTTAATGAGCGCTGAGAGCCTATCGCCAAACAAGCCCTATACGAATAATCAGATTAGTATGTATTTGAAAATTGTTCATGATCACGGCAAACCAGTATCGCGAAAAACGGGTAAAAAGGGCAACATTGTTGAGACGACTGCCATTTGGAAGAACATCAAAAACCATCCCAATCAAAAAATCGTTTTGAAATTTCAAGGTCTTCACGATGAGTCACGTATTTTGGTGAATAAAAAATCTTCAGTATGGTAAATATAAACAAATAAAGAGAGGCTAACCATTTTATGTTATTTCGGGTCAGGCGTGCTAATTTGAATGATATTTCAAATGTCAAATTGTTTTACAAAGAAGCGCTACCTCTTATCAATTCAGAACAGACTAGTTGGATACCTGATATATATCCAAATGTTGTGGACGCCTTAGAGGCAATATTACATGAGGAATTTTTTATCTGTATTGATAATCAAGAAAAAGTTGTTGGTTCTATGATTCTTAATCAACAGTCAGATGATGAATATAAAACAGTGCCATGGGTTTATGGCACAAATAAGGCAAATCATTTGATTGTTCATACATTAATTTCACATCCAAAACGGTTGAAAAATGGTATTGCGAGTAAAATGATAAGCTTCATAAAACAATGGGCGATTGAAAATAATATGGCATCGATTAAATTAGACACACTAGCGAACAATGTTCCAGCCAGAAAATTATATGAAAAAAATGGATTTTCGTATATTGGGCGTCGATATTTATCGAGTTTTGATAACAAAGGTACTGATGATTGTGTGTTTTATCAATTTCAACTTTATAAAGAAAAATAAATCCTATGAATACTAAAAAAAATGTCAATAAATTGAACCAATTAGTAGGACATGCAATATTTGACTGGTTCCCTAGAGATTTCCCAAATAAGGAGAAAATAGTTGGCGAATTTTGTGTATTGGAAAAAGTTGATAAAAATAAACATTTTAATGATTTGTATGAATTATTCGGTCCCACAAGCAATCCTCGTACATGGACATACTTATCATTGAATGCCTTTCAGAATCGTGAAGAATTTTGGAACTATTTGGTAAAAATAGAAAATAATAATCAAGAAACTCACTATGCCATTCTTGATAAAAAAGAGAAAAAAGTATTAGGTAGCTTTGCGCTGGTAGAAATTGACCAAGAAAATGGTAGTGTGGAAGTGGGTTATGTCATCTATTCTGATAAATTGAAAAAAACAAGAATGGCTACTGAAGCACAATTTCTCTTAATGAAATATGTCTTTGACGAATTAGGTTACCGTAGGTATGTGTGGATGAGTGATAGTCTTAATGAAGATTCTAAAAAAGCAGCTAAAAGATTAGGATTTTCATTTGAGGGTATTTTCAGAAATATGTGAGTTTATAAAGGGAGAAATCGAGATACAGCGTGGTTTTCTATGACAGATTATGATTGGATAGCAGTTAAACAAAGTATAGAAAGATGGCTACAAGACGCCAACTTTGACGCACAAGGAAATCAAAGATCAAGATTAATTGTCAAAAATAAATAAAATTCAAAATGAGAGGTAACATAATTATGGCTGTAGAATACTTTTTTTCAGATATGGATAACACCTTGTTGACTTCAAATGGCTCTATCACCCAAGAAAATATTGAAATCATCAAAAAAATAGACACGCCTTTTTCATTAGTGTCCGCAAGAGCGCCAATAGAAATGGATTTTGCACTTGATTTGCTCGATTTAAAAGGACCGCAAGTTGGTTTTAATGGCGGTATTGTTTTCCAGGGCACAGGAAATACACGTAACGTCATTGAGAAAAAAATTATTAATTTTCAATTGGCAAAATTGATTGTCGAAAGTATTGTTGCTAGATTTCCAGATGTTTCAACTAGCTTTTATGACGAAAATTTTTGGTATACCAATGAAATAAACAAGGGTATTGCGTATGAATCATCCCTAACAAAACAATCACCAATAGTGAAACCACTATCGCAATTATTTGAGAAAAATATTGATATTTATAAGATTATGATTATTATTTTTGATGAATCTGTAATGACAAAAGCGATTAATTATTTTACTGAAGCTAAATTTGAGTCAATTAGTGTCCAAAGGTCTGGCAAAAATTATCTTGAAATTACACACGAGGACGCTATAAAAGAAAATGGCATAAAGTGTATTTTACAAAACAAAAATATTAATTTGGAAAACACATATGCTTTTGGAGATGGTCATAACGATATTCCAATGTTCAATATCGTCGGACATGCTGTTGCAATGGCAAATAGCGCACTTGAAGTTAAACAATATGCGGACTATTTAACAGATACGAACGATAATTCTGGTGTTGGTAAATTTATTTTGAAATTATTAAAAAATAATCCTAGTTAAAAGCGGTGGTAACAGCAGTGTAAATTTTTTTATCAAGAGGATTGCTACTTTTCAAAACAGATTTTATGCATTATGGTAGCTTAATCAATAGATATTAAGTTTATTTTTCAGATAACTACAACCAATCATTTGCGTAGTATATCAGGATTATCAAATGGAGAAAAAATTGCCAGCTTAGCAATCAAAGTTGGCAATTTTAATTATTTACGCGCCGCCAGTTGTTATGTCAGAATGACTGTATTTGTTTTAGAACGTAATTTAGAGTTAGAAGACGAATTTGATAGTCATGATCATGACAAAACAATATATGGTGTTGCTTTTAATGGTAAAGAACCAGTTTCAACAGCTAGACTATTACTATTAAACGATGATGTCGTGCGGATTACACGCGTTGCAACACTTAAGGAGTATAGGGCAAAAACTCGGAACTGAGGTTATTCGTTCTCTAGAAAAAATAGCACAAAAGCAAAAATTCAAAAAAATACTAGTTCATTCAGAATTAACAGCAGCCACATTCTATGAAACGCTGGGATACATTAGAAATGGTAACATTTACCAAGAGGATGGCGTAGATTGCATAAATCTCATCAAATCAATTGAATCATCTAACAAAAAGGGTAAACTTGTTAAACAATGTTTGCTCTTTTTATCACGGCTATTTTTAAAATTTTATTGCAATCATCATTGTGTATGAATTGTAAACACATCGTGTTATGATGAATAAAACTAATTGAAAAGGTATTACTAAACATGGCACTACAAGAAACCGGTCGTAAAATAAGTCATTTATATCAGTTATTTATGCAAGAGTACGCCAATTTTGGAGAAACAATATCTGTCAATGTGACCGATTATAATGTTTTTTTATCAATTCAAGAAAATCCGGGGTGTAGTCAGCAGTTTTTAGCTGATAAACGTCATGTACAACGTAGCCTATTGACGCGCATTATTAAAAAGTACGTTGCTTTAGGTCTAATCGAACGCAGAAGTAGTGAACACAATAAAAGTGCTTATGCACTATACTTAACCAAAAGTGGGGAAGAAACAACCCAACAAATTCGAAATAAAATTCTTGATCTTAATCAGAAGATAGCTAGTCATTGCTCAATAGAACAATACGAACAGCTCAATGAAGCATTAGATACCATCATTAGTAACTGGGATAGGTAGACCAAATGAGACGTTACAATAATTTGTGATGGCTCTTTTTTTATCAATAGTGTTTACAGTGTAAACACTATATGTTATGATTTTATTCATAAACTAAGCGAAACTGATGTAGTAGCGCTTCGAATAAAAGGACAAGATCAAATGAAAAATAACGAAAAACCAATTGCGTTGTTAATGGGATTAAGCTTATTTATGGAAATGTTAGATAGTACCATTGTGACGACAGCTTTACCACAAATTCAAAACAGTTTGCAGATTACTGCTGCTAATGCTTCGTTAATCATTAGTGTATATATGATAGCGGTAGCTATTTTCATACCATTGAGTGGTTGGCTTGCTAAAAAGTATGGTAATAAAACAATATGGCTTTTGGCTATCATCATGTTTACGGTGAGCTCAGTAGGTAGTGGTCTTGCATCAAATTTAACACTCATGCTAAGTATGAGATTACTGCAAGGCTTTTCGGGTGCATTACTAGTTCCAATAGCTCGATTGATTGTTCTAGAAAACACACCACCTCAAAACCTGCTTAAAATGATTAGTTTTGTGATTTGGCCAGCATTAATAGCACCAGCTATTGCGCCATTTATTGGTGGTGTACTGTCGACATATTGGTCATGGCGTTTGATTTTTATGATTAATGTACCAATCGGTATGGCTTTATTTATCATTGGTAATAATGTTTTACAACACGATATCAAACGTACAGACAAAAGTACGTCTTTTGATTGGATTGGTTTTGCCTTAATTAGTTTAGCTAGTGCTTCACTCTTAATTGCTTTGGACATCATTTCATCAAAAAAAGTGCTTAATATGTTATCCATAGTGTTGTTACTGATTTTTATATCTAGCACCATCGGTACTGTTAAACATCTCATTAAGGCGACTTCGCCACTATTTAGCATACGAGCACTCAGATTTCCATCATATAAAGTAAGTCAATTTGGGGGTAGTATCATGTGGTTAACTGTGGGTGCCATTCCGTACCTCAGCACCATATTTTTCCAAAATGCTTTCCACTGGTCCGCCATTAAAACAGGTTCGTTTGTGCTGTTTATTTTCGTTGGAAATATTGCAATCAAACCATTTGCAAATAATATCATACAAAAACTCGGTTTTAAAAATACCATAATAGTTTCTTTGTTTCTGATATTTATTACAACGATTATGATTGGTACGTTGACAAGCCAAATAAATCAATTTTATATCATAGCTATCCTAACATTGTCAGGTGTTGGTAGATCTTTAGCTTTAACAGCATACAATGGTATGAGCTTAGTAGAGATTCCTTATGATGAACGAAATAGTGCTAATACATTAGCTGCGGTGAGTCAAAATTTATCACAAGGTATTGGTATTTCATTAGTAACAATTAGTTATTCAGTTCTGAATCAATATCTGACAGACTTAAATGCGTATCGATTAACATACATTTTATTGGAAATATTTATTATTGTGCCAATCATAGAAGCTATGATACAACCACGAAGTATTGGTGTAGTAAAGCAGTCCGACTTAAGCTGATAAGATTGAACACTTTTCGTGCCAAAAAATTTGAATCACTGAATGTTCCGTACTGTGTATGATTTTGAAAAAAGCAGATTTCGTAGGTCTGCTTTTTTTTAGCTTTTAAATTGTTCATCGAATATCTTAATTCAAATAAATTGACACCGTGTCAAAAATAATATATTATAAAAGCAATAAATGACACCGTGTCAAAAAGAGATGAAAATGGCAAAAGATATATTAACCCGAATTAAAACAGAAAAAAAACAGAATTTAAAAGCAGCTTTAATTGATGAATTTTCCGTTTATAGTATAGCAGATGCTCAGGTTGCGCGAATTGTAGCACAAGCTAATATTTCGAGAGGTTCTTTTTATACTTATTTTGAGGATTTATATGATGCCTACGAATGGGTACTTGAATTAGTCATGACTGAGATTCACCATGATCAAGTCGTAAATCCGTTTGAGGCAACAATTCGTTTTATTGCTGGTATTGAAGTTAACCCATACTATGATTTTCTAAAAAAATATTATCAAGTCAATGAAAGTTTATTCAATACCTATCTAAGCCATAAGGCTACAACAAATTTTGCTACTCACACGAAGCAAAATTTGGATACTAAACTGTGGCTTGAGATGCTGGTCAGTCATGAGTCAATCAAGGAGGCTTTTTTGCAACCGGATAACACGGATCAAATCATTAACAGACTTACCACTGTACAAGACTTGTTGAATCAGAAAGAAGGGCAATGATGTTTTTAGCCATTAAAGAAATTCGTCATGAAAAATTGAGATACAGTCTCATTGTCGCAGTTATCAGTTTAATCAGTTTCCTAATTTTTATTCTGAGTGCTTTATCGCTGGGATTGGCAAACGAAAATACAGCGGCAATTACTTCGTGGCAAACTCAAAGTGCGCTGATGACAAAAGACGCTAATGGTAACATGGGTCAGTCATTATTGACTAAAAAACAATCTGACATTTTTCATGACGACAAAAATGTAGCGACAGTTGGGATAACGCCTGCTAACATCAAGAAAAGAGGGACCTCGCAAACACAGTCAGCTCAATTTATTGGACTTGAATCTACGCAGTATATTTTTCAGAATTTAAAATTAATTTCTGGCAAAAAACCAATGGCCCAATATGAAGTTGTGGTTTCTGATAAATTTGCAAACTTAAAAATAGGGAATAAAATCAAAATTGGGTTGGACAAACATCTCTATACAGTTGTTGGCAAAGTGAAAGATGCACAATATAATATGGCACCTGTCGTTTATGGCGACATCGCTGACTGGTTTACCATAAAAGGCGTTGGGACAAAGTATTCGGCCAGTGGCTTTATTTCTAAAAAGAATGATAATCTCAAAGTCAAAGATAATAACTTGGTTACTTATAGTAAACAAGCATATTTAAACAAACTACCTGGATATTCAGCACAAAATACAACCTTCGCTTTCATGATAGTTTTCCTAATCATCATATCTCTAGTGATCATCACGATATTCCTGTACATTTTAACGATACAAAAGTTACCTAATTTATCAGTATTAAGAGCACAGGGAATCCCTAGTAGCTATCTTCTCAAAAATACATTTGGTGAAGCATTCCTCATTTTGTCTATTGCCATAGTTGTTGGCTTACTCGTTACGGTTTTGACTTCAATCATGATTCCAAATACGGTGCCTATGTCCTTTGATACACGTTTCATTATTTTAGTCGCCATTGGCGTATTACTGACAGGGCTGATTGGTGCAATCATTCCAATGAGAATCATTTCAAAAATTGATCCAGTCACTGCAATTGGAGGATAAGAGGATATGGCGACATTAGAATTAAAAAAAGTGAACAAAGTTTTTGGTAAAGGCCCAAATGCTGTGCAAGCCTTAACAGCAATAGATTTTGAATCTAATGAGAATGAATTAACTTTAATTCTCGGGCCATCAGGTTCTGGAAAAAGTACGCTGTTAACTATTCTTGGTGGTATTCAAACGCCAACAGATGGCGAAATCTTGTTGAATGGTTCTTCAATCAACCAATTAAAGCAGCAAGATCAAGAGCGAATTCGGTTAAATCAGATTGGTTTTATCTTACAACGTTATAGTTTGGTTCCTTTTTTAAATGTTTGTGAACAATTTGAACTTGTAAACAAAGTCAAACCAAATGGCAATTTAAGTCAAATCGAATTTAATGAACTACTGAAGCAACTCGGAATCGAAAAATTATTAAATCAATACCCCGTTGAGCTATCAGGTGGTCAATCACAAAGAGTGGCAATCGCCAGAGCTTTGTATACCAATCCGAAGATCATTTTAGCTGATGAGCCGACGGCAGCTTTAGATACTGATCGCGTAGAAGTAGTAGGTGAATTATTGCAAACGATCGCCCATGAACAAAAGAAAGCAATTGTCACAGTGACACATGATGTGCGTTTGAAGAAATTTGCTGATCATGTATATGAATTGGTGGACGGTCGATTGAGTAAATCTTATTAAATGTTGTGTCACATTGATTCATTCATGAACATACAAAAGATGAAGAAAGTAGGCAAGTTATATTGTGTACTGGTATTAGTATTATTTAAAAAGAGGGAAATGCCTTTTTCGGCCGTACAGTGGACTTAGCAATGATGCTTACTTTAATCTTAAATTGTGACTTTTAAATGATTTGTTAAACAATCTGTCAAGTTGAGCTATTAAGAGAACTACCGATAGGCAGTTACAAGAAAAAATGAATTGGCAGAATACTGCAACAAAACAATTCTCCATTCTTGGCCGTACGCTGTTATGCCTTGCAATCAAAAAATACAGACACTCGACATGAGTATCTGTATTTTTTGATTGCAAGCTATATCCTAAGACTTAGTCATGTGAGTGTAATTTGTTCCCCAAATTTCCATAGCTTCAATAACAGGGTAGAGGCTACTACCTAATTCTGTTACTCGATATTCTGTCTTAACCGGAATTACTGGATAAATTTGTTTGTCTAATATACCATCTTCTTCTAATTCAGATAGTTGCTTTGCAAGCATTCTTTTTGAAACATAAGGTAGTTTTGCTTGTAATTCAGAGAATCTTAGCACTTCATTTTTAAAAATATGATAAAGTATGACACTTTTCCATTTACCAGATATGAATTGTAGGGTGTTTTGAACAGGACAGCCAAGGTCACAATCATAAATTTCTTTCATTTTCAGGTTACCTCCAATTCTCACTAACTTTATCATAGCATTTATTGATTAAAAAAATTAGGTGAATTAAAAAGCACCTAGTATATATTACGTCACTCAGTGCGATTAAATTCACGTCTTAACAATTTTTTTTAAAGGTTTATCATTATTTTTGTCAGGAGGCAGAAAAATGGAAAAACAAAATAAGGCAGTTGGATTTTATCGCCACTTACCTATTACAAACAATGATAGCTTTGAAAATGTGTTGATTGATGTACCAACCGCACACGGGAGAGATATTCTCGTTAAAGTAGACGGTGTATCAGTTAATCCAGTTGACACATTTGTGCGTAGAGGTGGTCGAAATAATAAATTAGTAAAGCCGAAAATTATTGGCTGGGATGCCGTCGGTACGGTTATCGCAAAAGGTGATGAGGTATCACTTTTTAATATTGGTGACCGCGTGTGGTATGCGGGAGATTTTACAAAATCCGGTAGTGATGCCCAATATCAATTAGTAGATGAAAGAATTACAGGGTTGGCACCAAATAATTTAGACAATTCACAGGCAGCTGCGATTCCCCTAGTAGGATTAACAGCCTATGAGTCATTATTTGAAAAATTAAGCATTGATTGGTCCTCCAGTAATCATAAAAAAACTATCTTGATTATTAATGGTTCGGGCGGTGTTGGGTCAATGGCCATTCAACTAGCAAAGCTAGCCGGTTTAACTGTTATAGCAACCGCGTCAAAACCAGAATCAATTTCATGGGTTAAAAAGTTAGGCGCGAGTTATGTTGTTGATCATCATAAAGATTTAATAACACAGGTTCGCACTTTAGGTAATCAATATGTTGACTATATTCTAAATCTCAATAATTTAGATGCGCATTGGCATGAGATTGCTGAATTAATCAAACCAGACGGGCAAGTGACAGCCACCACGGAAAACCGCAGATTAATTGATCTTCAAAAACTAACTAAAAAGCGGGTTTCATTCAGTTGGGAATGGATGTATAGCAAGTCATATTATCAAACTGAAGATATGATTAGCCAGAATAAAATTTTAACTCATCTAGCAAGATTATATGAAGAGGGCAAATTGCTATCCATTACCACAAAAACATACAAGCCAATTAACGCTGAAAACATGAAAAAGGCACATTCTGATGTAGAATCAGGTCACACGATTGGAAAAGTGACATTAACGAATTGGTATTAGTAGTATATTTGCATTACGATTTATAAGATTAAAATATACCAACTCAATCATAATTTTGGAAGCCAAACAGTTTAAAGCTATTCTGGTGACAGCTTGAGAACAGACAAAAAACCGTTATCAAATAGAATATTCAGCAACCTCGTATAAGCACTATTTATTCAACACAAAATAGTGGAAATATTCTTTACTATCATTTCCAATTAGCGGTTTATTAACCTCAGAGAAACCAAATTCTTGAAAAGCTTTTTTTCTTTCAGTATTCAAAGGAACTACTTTTGAGGCTATATTATCACACTTGAAAATGGTTTGAAGCGGATCAACGATTAAACGCAGCAGTTTCATGACAACATCTGACCTCTCAAAATCACTTCGCAAATCCATTCTGAGAATTAAGTAGTTGTTAAACATATCTATTTCAGAGTAACGATGAAAAACTTCAATAGTCCCAATGATCTCTTCAGTAAATTTATTAATAATACTGAATCTGACAAAACCATAGTTTTTATATTCTAAATTCCAATCACTTATTGCTTGCTCCATTTTTGCAAGTGTATCATAGAAAAAAGTATCCCCATCACAATTATCAGAGTTAAAAAAAGGAACAGCTTTTTTATCGCTATAAACCTTAAATAAATCTGCTTTATCGGCCATTATGGTTTGTCGTAACATAAAATAGTTATTTTCAAATACGGGACAGTTGCTGTAAATTTGAGTTGTCACAGTATACCTCATTCTTTGTTTAATGGTTTTGGACTAAATATGTCAAGCATAGCAATTATTATACCAAACAAATGTTCCCTTGTAAAATGATTAAATTAATAAGATTGACAATACAGTGCAATTGGTTGTGCTGTCATCAAGTGTTATTGGACAAGTGCATTGGAAAAGGTAAGTATAAGTGGACACTACTGCCAGAAAAATTGGTATGGCAAAAAGTTTATTATAAAATATTGAAAAGATCCCGGTACCCAAAAAGAAATCGAAGTGATTATTTTACAGGATACACCACATGGAAATTTTCGAGAACCATTTTAGCTTCTCGTTCATTGAATACATGTCCTAATAATTGATATTCATTGATAAAGAATTCATTGTGGACATTACGCCAATATTGCAGGCTTCGATCGCCTTCACCTTCAAGATAGGCATGTTTTTCGCTAACATCTAGATAGTTTTTAATCTCAACGCTGTCATTTTTTATGATACACACGGCTTGATTTTGACTATCTAAAACGACATCATATGCACCATGTTGTGGTAGTGGTTCATTGTCTTCATATAAATCAAGTGAGCTTGTTGTTGCAGTTTTTTTACCACTTATGACTAGACTTGCTAGTTCATCAGCATATACACCAAACTGAAAAGCAGATTGTAGTTTGGCTTCATAGGGTACAATATTAGATTCTTTTGCTTTGTTAAAAAGTTCATCTGGTGTCATTTTTGATCCCTCAATCTTATTTAGAAATTATATTGGATTAATTATACCATTGACAAAATTTCATTCAGAAAGTCGTGTGATGAAATATGCGGTGCCACAAACAATCGTATCAAGCGAAACAACCAATACGAGAAAGTTACTAATAACTAAATAATGGTCGAATAACATCAAAGCTTATAAAAAAATGATGACATTATCTTGAATGTAGGGCCAAGCAATTAGCGTATTAACGAAGATATGTGCTAACATGGTGTACTGAAGTTTACCTGTAAATCGATACAACAATCCTAACAATAATCCAAAAATGAAATAAGGAAGCAAGACTGTTAAATTCTGATGTTGATGAAGCAGTGAAAAAATGATTGCGCTAAATATAACATCAAAGCCATATTTTGACTTTCTAAAGTAGAAATTCATTAACAAACCTCTACACATTAATTCTTCAAAGATTGGTCCAAGAAAAGTAATAGCTAACAGCTCTAATTGTATGCCTAATATTGAAGAGTTATTTAATGTGCTTAAAATCAGTCTTTGGTTATTGGCAACGGGAATAGGGAAGACTTTATTGATTACTGTTGTTAATACGAAATCCAATACTACAACAAGCAAACTAAGCAGGATACTGAGTAATTTTGGTGATTCCCATATGATTGTCTTTTTAATTTTATTTGTGAGATAAAGAGATAAGAGAATAATGGGGATAATGTATAAAGTGATGTCAGACAGTAACCACCCTTGATAATTTTGGTAAGAAGAATAGTTCAAATAAGAAATAGCGAAACTGTTAAGTAGTGGCATTAGCCAAACAAAACACAAGAATATCAATGCAGGTGTCATGAAATTTAGAAATACAATTTTTAATGATGCTTTTTTCATTATGTTGAAATCCTTTGTGTTTAAATAATATTTTTAGTTAATATGATTAATTGTACTCTTATTAAAATTACTGATATGTCAGATAAAAAATTTAATACGTATTTAAATTCTGTCTGCTAAATGTTTTGCTTTTAAATTATTTTGAAAGGTTAAGGAAGATAACGGATTAACAACAAATACAAATAATTAGTCATTTATTTGCAAGTTTATTTTATTAAGAGATGCTGTATTTCAATATACTATGTAATGAGGATAAGTTTAGAAGCTGGCACAAATCAAATTGTGCTAGCTTTTTTTCTTGTGATTGGGTTTTGAAAGGAAAATCCACATCAAACAGAAATCTGAAGCTAAGTTAAAGTAAACAAAACAAAACTAATCCGCACCAGTATTCAATAAATAATTTTTCAATCTTGACTTTTTCATAAGGTAATATATAATTTACTTAAGTAATATATACATTACTTAAAAAGGATATTTGTGATGCTTACGAATAATGTCAAGAAATTTAGAGTTGAAGCTGGAATTTCTCAAAGAGATCTGTCCTATATTGCTGGTGTTACTCGTCAAACAATGAGTTTAATTGAGAAAGGTGAGTACAACCCAACAATTAGTCTTTGTTTGAGAATTTGTTATGGACTCAATAAGACACTTGATGACGTTTTTTGGTTACAACAGGGGGATTTTGAAAATGAAAAAAGTCGTTGATGAACGTTTAAAGATACAATTAATCAAAAATTTTAAAATAGCCTTTCTCGTTGAGAATGCTGTTATTGTATTAATGTTAATTTATCAAAGCTTTAAAAATGTGGACAAAGCAATTAGTGCCAGTAATCCGATTTGGGCTGCGTTCATTGTCGGTACAATGACACTATCACTGCTATCAGTCAATGTCACTGCAAGCATTGAAGATAAGCCAAAGAGATCCAACTTAAGACTATTGTCTTATTTCGTGCTTATATTTATTATCGGCAGTTTGTTCTTTATGGTTACAGTGCCACAACATATCTTACTGGCTTTGCTTTGTGGGACAATAATTGCAGTAGTGGTATCAGGCATTTTGATTTATGAAAACCACTATCGATACCAAGATAATTAAGGACGGCTAATTGCTATAAAAATACCTTGAATTTTTTAAGGTATTTTTATTTGAACTTAAATCCATCAAAATAACTCAAGTATGTTAATAAATTCTGCTTGCTAAACAGAACATTTGTTCGTATAATGAATTATACGTCTTTTGTTTTGGAGATAGGCTATGGTTAACCAGCAGAAAACTGAATATGATTATACACATGAAGAACGCCGTGTGATATTTATGATTGATTCTAAAAGTTTCTATGCCAGTGTGGAGTGTGTGGAACGTGACTACAATCCACTAAAAGCCTTACTTGTTGTGATGTCGGAACAAGAGAACACCAACGGTGGTTTAGTCTTGGCATCTTCACCAATGGCCAAGAAAATGCTGGGTATCACTAATGTTACTCGACAACGAGATATTCCTGTTTGCCCGGACTTAGTGATTGCTCATCCAAGAATAAACCTTTATATTCAAGAAAATCTACGTATTAATAACATCTATCGTCGATACACTGATGATGCGCACTTATTACCATATTCCATTGACGAATCTATCCTTGACATGACACATTCTTGGCAATTATTTGGTAAAACGCCAGCAGAAGTTGCTTTCAAAATACAACAACAAGTTCGAGCAGAAACTGGTATCTATTTAACTGTTGGTATTGGTGATTCACCGGTTTTAGCCAAATTGGCGCTTGATATTGAAGCCAAACACGCAAAGAATTTAACTGGCATTTGGCACTATGAAGATGTGCCAGAGAAATTATGGTCAATCACACAACTCACTGATGTCTGGAGTATTGGTTCACGGACTGCTCATAAGCTCAATTTGATGGGCATTCATTCGATGTATGATTTAGCGCATCAAGATCCATATCTCTTTCGTTCGCAACTAGGATTAATGGGTGAGCAATTATTCGCTTTGTCTTGGGGGATTGATCGTTCTGATTTGGCTGACAAAATTAAACCAAAAAGTAAATCTTATAGTAACTCGCAAGTGTTACCACGTGATTATAGCCAACAAGATGAAATTGAAATTGTTATTCGAGAAATGGCTGATCAGGTCGCTACAAGAATTCGTGCCCATCAAAAGCAAACAAGCTTAGTTGGTTTGTTTATCGGTTATTCTTTTGCCGAAAGTGAGCAACAGAGATCTCATGGGTTTAGGAAACAGTGCCGTATTAGTCCTACTAATGATACTAATATTTTAATGGCTATTATGGTTAATCTCTTTAGAAAATATTGGCATGGCGAAGTGATTAGACATATTGGGATTGATTATGGTGGTTTAGTTGATGACACTGGCGTACAGCTTAATCTCTTTGAGCAACCTGAGCATCTCCTTAAAACCAATAAAATTGACCAAGTCGTTGATGAAATTCGTCAGCGTTTTGGCACGACTGCTTTGATGCGAGCTATGTCCAAAGAGGCCGGGGGAACAGCTATTAATCGCGCTAGCTTAGTGGGTGGTCATAATGGGGGTAATAGCTATGATTAACAGAAAGGATATTGTTCATGGCACGACCTGATTTTAACAAAAATATGCGTATCAAAGACTTTCAGAGCTACTATTGGTACAAAACGGAACTGCAACAAATTTGCAAAAGGCACAGTCTACCAGCCACTGGAACAAAGGCTGAGTTAACAGCCTATATTATTAAACTACTTACTGGTATACCAGTATCAAACATTAAAACAACCAGAACAATACGTCGTAAAGGCACTCTAAAAGCTAGTTCAATTACACCCAATACCAATATATTAGCGTCCGGTTTTAGTTTGAATAATGAAGCGCGAGCATTTTTTAAAGCATATTATGGGTTAAGCCAATTTAGTTTTAAAAAATCGATGGCTATTAAGATGAGAGCAATTGAAACAACACAAGACAAAACGGCCACAGTCAAGGACTTGATGGATGTTTACGAGCACCCCTATGAAAATTTAGTAACCAACGCTGAAGAACAGACATATCAATGGAATGACTTTGTCAAAACATTTATGGCCGATGATTATACCAAAGTTTATCGTGAACGAATGACAGTCGCTTCAATTTTATGGGCAAGAGTTAGAGACTCTAATCAACCTAAACATTACAGCCAAGGACTATTGAAACAGTACCAATCCGATATTCGTCAATACTTATCTTGATAATTATCGATTCATAGTAGAAATGGAAAAGTAATATGGCCAATAAAGAAAACTTTAGCACCATTATCAATCGTTATTTTCAAAATGATTATCGCGAACGTGGCAAAATCAAATGGAATGGTTACTTCTTATCCGATCACACCTCATCTTTAGTTAAAGAGGACTTTCAACGCAATCAGAAAACGCAAAAGTTACCTATGATACCACTAAATGAGGCACAAAGTATCTTACAACACGCCTGTGTTAATTATCACATGGTGACTGTGCAACAGAATATTGAAACTAATGATGGTTATCTGATTCCTAATGTGACTGGTTTAGTCAATGGTTTTACAGAATTAGGTGTCTACATCAATCAACAATTTATCGCTTTTGAAGATATTAGGACGGTCATCAGAGAAAAATGAATCCAATTGAAGACATTATTACAACCATTCAAACGCTGTTCACAAAACAACCCAATACGATTTATGAAGTACGTATCGTTCATCAGCGATATGCCAACAAAGTTAATATCTTTTTTGAATACTATAAAATCGGTCAAGCTAGGCGCTCACAACAAATTGCCCGCCTTGATGAGGCATATCGATTACAAATACCAGAATTAGCAAAACAGATTCATCAAGCTACTAGATTAACAGTTCATACAAGTGTGCTCTTATACTAAAAAAATGGACTATTTTTATTCAGTCCGTAAAATGAAAGTATAGGAGTATTTTTATGTCAATTCGTTATTCACAAGATTTTAAAGATTCACTGGTTAAACTTCACCAAGAAGGACGTTCACTTAAGTCATTAGCAGACGAATTTGGACCTTCAAAAGATTCTATTGCTATTTGGGTCAAGCAAGCTACCCCAGTCATGATTCATGGTCAGTCAAAGACGTTAAAAGATGTCAAGCAATTAGAAAAGCGTCTCGCTATTTTGGAGGAAGAAAACGAAATTTTAAAGCGAGCGGCCATCTTACTAGCCAAAAAATAGTCCGTAATGTGGGATTGCCGCTTGTTAACCAATTTTTAGCACAAGGCTATGCGCTTGTGCGTATTTTAAGTGCACTTAAAATCAAACCTAGTACCTATTACAACTGGCGCCATTGGCAGACCAGTCGACGAGAAAAGCGTAGAGAATCTCTAAAACCTTATATTTTAGACGTTTGGAAAACCTTTAAATTTTATGGTTATCGCCGTATTTCTGCTTATAGTCAACAAACTGACGGGCCGAAAGTATCTGAGTATATGACACTCAAATTGATGCGTGAATTAGGGATTAAATCCCGCATGCAAAAACGTTATCGCAAGCCAAAAACTGTCGTGACTGTTGATCAAAAGCCCAATTTGATTAGACACTTGCATGATTTGAGCGGTGTTTGGCAAACAGATATCACTTATATTCAGTTGACTAACCACAAATGGGTCTATTTAGCGACCGTTTTGGATCCTGAGAAGAGAAAAGTATTGGGCTATAAAATTGGTGATACAATGACAGCCGAGCTAGCCACAAGTGCCTTACAGATGGCGTTAGATAAGCATCGAAAGCCATTAATTATTCATTCAGATATGGGGTCACAATACACGAGTGCTGAATTTAATATTAAATGTCAAAATTATGGCTTGAAACATTCATATTCACTCAAAGGACATCCATACGATAATGGCCGTATGGAAGCATTTCATTCAATATTGAAACGTGAAGAGGTGTATTTGAAGGCATACGAAACATTAACGCAAGTCCAAGCAGCCATTGGTTGGTATATCAATTTTTATAATCGCAATCGTATCTCAAATGTTGCCTAAGTAACTGAATAAAAATAGTCCAATTTATTGACTTCTGAGCATTACATGCTGTATGGGATAGTATGATGTTTTTCTTCTTTGTATAGCTTAAAAAATAGAATCTAAACACATTATCAATAAGTGAGAGAGACATTCCAAAATTATGGAATGTTTTTTTAAAACAGAAAATTCGGTATTGTTATAACAAGTTTTAAACTTGCTAATTAAGGGAACTGATCGTAACACAGAAAGTGGTTTAAATAAGATTGAAGAACAATTATATCAAGCTAAAAAGCAATTAAGAGAAAGGGCAACGTGATGATAAACGAAGAAATTGATAATTTAAGGTATTGCATCATCAACCGTTATGTTGGCTGTTTACGTGATATTGAGGTTGATAGTCATTTACGTGAACAATTAAAGTGGTCTGATAATAACAAAATTATAGGGCAGATAGCTTACAGCATTCACAATATTACTGATTTTACTGATGAAGCCTTTAGACCATTTGATGATGTAAACGACTATGAAGCCTGTATTTTGAGGGAATTAGCAGAACATGCTAAAAACTTGGAAAATAATTTGTTGCCTGAACTTGAGCGTATGCGCTTAGATACACGTTGGCTCACAGAATATTATGAAGAACTAGCTGATATTAAAAATATTCTTGATGATTTTAATGTTGTATAAAAATATTCTGTAATATGCTAATAGGTTCACAATTCTATATGCTTTATTTGTAGGCTTTTAAGCATAGTTTAGGTGTGATAATATTATCTTATTCACATAACTAATTAGGAGTAATAATAAATTATATGACTAAGAAATTACCACGAGACCAAATAAAATATCCACGTATTCATGAGAATGATCGGCACTTAATTGAACACATGTGGAATGATGAAAAATTGACACAGTCGGAAATTGCTAGAAAACTTAATCGCTCGCAATCGGCTATTTCTAGAGAATTAAAGCAAGGGAATATCTTTGACTTTAGTAATCTAAGTAAGCGCCAATTATATAATCTTGAAATTCATTCACGTATCAAATACTCTGCCTTACGTGGACAATTTATAGCCACTCAAAGAAGTGTGAGACGTGGCAACGGTTCAAAATTGCTGACACCAGAATTAAAAGAGTTGATAGAGCATTGGGTCAATGTTGAACACTGGACACCAGAACAAATCGCTGAAGCACATGTATCAGATATTGAAGTCTCGGCATCAACGATTAGGAATTGGGCAAAACAAGGAAAAATCTATTTAAGACCATATTATCGTAAGCGTGCGCATAATACAGATGCAGAAAAAGTGAAAATTAAAACGCAGTATCAAAAACAACGTGAGATTGACAGACTGCGTTCAAAGCTAAAGTCACAAGGTATTCTAGTTCGTCACTCAATTTATGAACGACCACCAAAGATAAACACACGTAGACAGTTCGGCCATTGGGAAATTGATTTAGTCTTACCAGCAAAGGGTAAAAATGGCGAAATCAACGATAAAAGCGCTATCCTAACATTGGTAGAACGCAAAACACGTTTTTATGTCTTAGGCAGATTGTAAAATTAAACCGAACACCTTGCATAAAAAAACTGCAGAGACTTTAATGGTAATTGACTAAAATCAACCATAAAGGATCTGCAGCTTATGTCTTCTAGTTTATCAGCTCACGAACGTTCTGTCATTGAAACAATGATCAAACTTAATCATTCAACTCGAGAAATAGCCCGTTTCTTAAAGCGTTCTCCTGCAACTATTACCTACGAGTTAAATCGAATTAAACCATACAATGCACAACAGGCTCATCATTTAGCCCAGTGTAATCGGCACAAACACGGTCGCCATCCGACCCTAACACCTGAAATATCAGCTTTTTTGAACCATCACATTGGTATCTTGAAGTGGTCACCAGAAACGGCTGCTCATGTATTGGGTATTGCTTTCAAGACCATCTACAACTGGATTCATCATGGTTTGCTTAAAATTAAGTTATCAGATTTACCTGATAAAGGTATTCGACGTAAACGTCAATCTGACGGCCGTAGACGTGTTTTTGCTCATGGCCGTTCAATTGAAAAACGACCAAAAGCTGTCCAATTAAGACAAGAATTTGGTCATTTTGAAGTTGATACGATGCAATCTGGTAAAACACGTGGCGATGTTTTAGTGACCATCACAGAACGATTGAGTCGACAACATATCATGAGACATGTCAGTGGGCGCAATAGTCAGGCAGTGACACCAGCTATTATTAGGTTTTTCAAGGGTATAAAAAATGCTAAATCAATTACAGTTGATCACGGTCGAGAGTTTGCAAAATATGATGAAATAGAAGAACAGCTAGGCATACCGATGTATTTTGCACACCCATATTCACCAGAAGAACGTGGTAGTAATGAAGTGCTAAATCGATATGTCCGTCGTTTTATCCCAAAAGAACGCAAAATTGAAACCATCAGTCAGAAAGAATTAGATCAAATTAATCATTGGATTAATGCCAGGCCAATGAAAACGCTCAACTGGCAATCACCACGAAAAGTCTTTCAGAAACATGCGGTGTTCGGATGATTCTTGCAATCTGCCCTTAATCAAAATTGATAGTAAGCAATCGTTTGATGTGATTAAGGGCTTTAGATATTTCTATAAGAATTATGGTAAATGGGTACGCACAATCACAGCTGATAATGGTATTGAGTTCATGTCATGGGACTTCTTAGAAGTTGTCCAGCAAGAATATAAGACCAAAATTTATTACGCAACACCCTCTTCGCCACAGGAAAGAGGGACGAACGAATACAAAAACCGTGAATTGAGAGTGTTTATCCCGAAGAAAACGACCTTTAGAACAATCAAGCAAAAAGATTTGGAAGTGATCGCTGATAAAATCAACCGTAAACCAATGCGTATTGCACTACAAGGCTCAACACCTTATGAACGGTTTAATAAGGAATACCGTAATATGGAACGCTATAAAGAACGGTATATCAAGCAGAAAATTAAAAAATATGAGCAAAAGTTAGCTGAAGAAATCAATGCTTTAAAAGATGTGAATTTGACAGATATAGATGCTGATAAAGATGTCAAGGTTGATATTGATGATATAAGTTAAGAAACGTTTAAAAGTTAAATAAGCTCACACAAAGACTAGAGATTAGTCTTTTTTTGTGTCATAATAACGACATACAAAGCGAAATGACTATGTGAAATAGTCCTAAAAGCACGTCAATTAAGGGTTCGCTGTTACTGGAAAATTTAAAAAACAAGCGTATACTTGTTGATTAAGTGTGTTCAATAATAATTTCAAACTCATTACAGATTACAGAATGTAACAGACACCTTAATAAACCTTTACAAATAGAGAATACCTATTGCAATCTGCCCCTGATAGTCAACTTTCGATAATATATATTATGTTAACTAACAAATGTCTTGAATTTGTCAACCCCTAAAGTAACAAATAATCTAAAAAAATTGATTTTATTTTCGCTAATCCGTTGTCGCTGTTGTGATAGCGGATTTGTTTACAATCTGATTACAAAAACTGTTTTTGTGCTTTTTGTGGTCTTGCGTTTCTAAATTTCAACTACCATAATTTATTTTTGATGTTTAATGTTGGTCGCATATTTAGTTTTTGCATTTTCATTTTGATTTTTTTAAGCTAATCAAGTACTTAATTCGTGTTTATCTGGTTATTATTATACGCAAAAATGCAGCCCAAAGCTATTGAACTTTGAACTGTCTTAACAATTTGCGATTTTTAGCATCTGTTGATGATTAACCTGCCATGATTCGCTTAGTAAAGACTTTTTCAGGTGTTTTGAACCTGAGCACATTTCTTGGACGCTCATTGATGTCCTGAATGGCGTTTTGAAGCTTACGTTGGGTAATCTTAGTAAAGTCATAGCCAGCAGGAAATACACGCCTTAATTCACGATTCATGCGTTCGTTTGTACCGCGTTGTCCTGGTGATTGTGGATCAGCGTAATATAACTTCTTACCGTAAGTATCTTCAATGCTGTAAATAAATAAACTACTCGTAAATTCTGTACCGCGGTCACATGTGATACTGTCACAAACATTCTCAAACCTTGACATAAAGGTATCTATGGCTGTTTTGACATCTTCTGAATTCTTACTTTTTGCTTTGACACCAACCATAAAACGTGTTTTTCGTTCTACAAATGTGATCACGAAAGATTGGGAATCTTGAGGACTCATCACCCCATCAATTTCCCAATGACCAAATGTTGAACGATTATTGATGACTTCTGGACGGTTGTGAATTGAACGCGTTTCAATCATCATCCGTTTATGTTCTGGATTAACTGGTTTTGCCCTTAGATGCCTGCGTCTTTTGCCTTTAAGCGGTAAATCATTTAATGTCGCACTCAGGTTGCGATTAAGTATCCAGTTATAGATTGTTCGTGTGCAAACACCAATTCGTGGCACACCATGTGCGATTTGTTCTGGCGACCAATGTTTCTTTTTGAGATAGTAATCTATCTTTTCGCGTTTTTTAGGAGTGATTTTAGGCTGTGAACGATGCGACTTTGATTGGTAATACTCAGCACGTCTAGTGGCTTGCACAGGTTCGTAGGTATGGCGCAATATTTTCTTTTTGCCACGCCAAGTCATGACACGGGCATTACGCTGCAATTCGTGTGTAATGGTAGCTCGAGGTCGGTTCAGCTTTCGAGCAATTTCTGCATTGGTTTTACCCTCGTCAATCATATTTTTGATGGTAACGCGCTCTGTAAAATTAAGGCGACCATATTTGGAATTTGGGTTTTTCTTAGTCATGTGGTAATTATTCCTTCTCTCAATAACACTATAAAATTGACATTCGGTCAATAGTTAAAATGTTAAGAAAAACAAAAGTGAACAACTGCGCAAACGGTGTTATAGCAAGGTTTTTAAATGTATGTGATGTATTTATGTTAGTGTATATAACATCATTATATAGGCTAACATATACACGCTTATATACACACATATATATATACGTATATAGTGACTAACATACACGTGAATATGTTTGTAATATACTGACGTGTATGTTAGCCGTTAGACTGTTATTGACATTGATAATAGACTTGATTTTAACTAAAAATATTGGTTTATTTTCTCATATTATGGCGCTAATCAATTTACATAATCGCCGTCAATTTTATACGTCTATCTGGCTTGACAAGTGCGCTTGTTTATAAAAACACACAAAAAAGCCATCAATGGACGGCTTTATTTGCGCAGTAAATCTGGCGTAAAGACTCACTGTTTAACTTAGGAAAAATGTTCTGAAAAGCCACGCAACAACAGTAAAATATATGAAGTGAGATATGATAATTTATTGCAGGTTAACTGTAATAATTCTGAAAGCAAACTACTGATATTGCATGTCAAGACCTCTTCTGATCCTCTTAAATATACCACTTTGTGAAGAACAAAACAAGGTATATTGTTCATTGTGTTTTCGATTGATAAGGACAAAACAAAAAAAAACAATGCCCTGAGGCACTGTCAAATATTGTTATTTGTGGAACAACTTCTTGATTGGCTTGCGGAATCCAAAGGCTGCGCCTGCTAGTGCAATCGCCGCAATCGCCCCATATAACCAACCCTTTGGCGTTTCGACATAGCTCGTATTTGGCGTGGGTGTTGGTGTAACACCTGGCGTTTTGTTCTCGACAGTATTTGATTCCGTCTTTGAACCGTTCTCCCAGATGTCATACGTATTCTTAATCGTGGCATTATCTTTGTTAGCTGTTACATAAACATCAACCACTGGTAAGGCAAAGGCTTTTGTTTTATCTGCATTCGCTAACTTCAAAAAGTCTGCGTTAGCCTCAGCTGTCAAGACTCGAGTCTCTTCATCATAACTAATCTTGAAATACTTAGTTAGATCAGTCTTACCGTCTTTTGAATAGACCTTCGCTGACTTATAATCCACTTCCTTTGGCAATGTATCAACGTATTTAAATGTCTTTAAATCGCTGGCACGGTTGGCTGTTAAGTCGTTAACTGTTAGCGCATAAGTAATTTCTTGCCCCTTCTTGATTTCATCACCATCAATTGACTTGTCAGAGTCACCTTTTGCCTCGCCTGATTCAACATCTTTTTTAGACTTAATTTCAGGTGTGGTGTTCTCAACGGTATTTGATTCCGTCTTTGAATCGTTTTCCCAAATATCGTATGTGTTGTCGAACTTAGCATTTGAAGTATTGGCAATCGCATAGACATCTACAATTGGTAATTCGAAAGCTTTTGTCTTATCTGCGTTAATCAGTTTCAAATAATCTGCATTCGCTTCCGCTGTAAACATGCGTGTCTTTTTATCATAACTAATTTTGAAATACTTGGTTAAATCAGTCTTGCCATCTTTGGAATAGACTTTCGCTGACTTGTAGTCCACTTCTTTTGGCAATGTGTCAACGTACTTGATAGTCTTCATATCGTCAGTGCGATCAGCTGGCAAATCTGTTGTCCTCAATGAATAAGTTAACTCATCACCCTTAATCACAGACTTCCCGTTATCAGAACCATCCTTATCCCCAGCATTTTGACCTGCATCAACATCTTTTTTAGGTTCTGGGGTCACAATAAATTGAGTCAAGCCATAGGTTCCCTTGAGTGGTGTTGGCTTAGCAGGTTCAGTTGGCGCTTTGGGTGGTGTTGGTGCGGTTGGTTGCTTATTTGTATTGGTAAATTTCGTATAGATTTGACCATGCGTATTATAAACCCAGTTATCATCAACCTTCAAAATTTGTTGCTTATCGGTTGATTCGTTAGGTTTCAAAGTAAAGCTCGTACCCAGTGATACCGTTTTATTGATGTCTTTGGTAAAGGTGCTCTCGCCATCATGATTGACAACAAATAATTCCTTGCCAGAATTATCATAGACGTGGAAATTGATATTTTCATTAGCAGCTGTGTTAGGATGTTCATTTGTATACTTGTATGACGTTAAAGTAATAGAGTCTGCAATGATGACTTCAGATCCATCGCCCTTTGAAGTGACTTTCCGATTAAATTTACCTTTCAAAACACCATGACCAATGATTGACACGCCATCATTCATGTCATGAGTCACTGTGAACTCACCAGTTTTTTGGTTAACGTCTGCTGTCATAAAAGTATCATACTGATCATGATTATCATGATTTTGGGTCAGCGCTTGCATTTCAGTATTGACATCAGTCCCGTTTTCAAAGGCAGCCTCATCCTTATCATACTGGGCCTTGTCTTTGTCATATTGGGCTTTGTCTTTATCGTACTTGGCTTTGTCCACCTTGTATTGTGCCTCTTCCTTATCGTAAGCATCATTAGCAGCTTGTTGCTTCTTCAATGCCGCATCAATAGCTGACTTTTGTGAAGCGTAAAGTGCCTTTATTTTAGTTGCTTCTGCCGCGTATTGACTGGCTGTAATGACTTTAGTCACAGTAGCATTTTGTGTGATTGTCATGCCTGCTTTTTTAGCAGCAGCCACGGACTTATCCAACTCACTATGATCGACATCGACCGATGTTCCCTTTGCGTCAGAATTTTTTGAGTCATCCGCGAAGATGTTATGGTTATCAAATGGATGGACTAAGCCAATAATTGCAGACGTCGCCACCATTGCCGATACTGCGATTACTTTTGTTTTGCGTTTAATGTTATGTGACATAATAAATATTCTCTCTTCCGATTTTTGGAGGGGTCGTAAATCCCGACCCCCTTTATTGGTTTTATTGCAGTTGTTGCTTTAAGCTGCTGTCCAGGAAATTAATTGATTGTTGACCAACTAATTCACCAGTCAGTACGATTCGCTTTTTAGCGGTGAAATTTGTGTAGTGACTCGCTTTAACCTGCTGCCAAAATTCTTGATCTTCCAAACAAGCAACCAATTTAACCTTTGGTTTGCCTGTGTTCTCAATAGACAATTCTTGATTCATCGCGCCCACAGCGATACCATAATCCAATTTGGTCGCTTTATAACGATAAACTGTATGACCATCAGAGAGATAAATATCTTTCCCTATGATGGTTTTTTCAGTCATGTTTTGCAAGGCACTAAACTTGGTAGGATGGTATGGCCACACGGCATTATAATCACCCATATTGTGAGCAAATATTGGCACTAATCCAGTTCCAAACTTTAGGTTGGGTGCATTCATGCCCGCACCAATGGCTAAGACGTGGTTACTAGTGCCTTCATAGATTGGCTCACTAATGCTAAAACTTGGCACAGCCACATGTCCACGTAGGATTTCAGCTTGATTGCTTTGGGCTAGTTTCAACATATCTTCTTTGCTAGATAAACCGCCAGTCCCTGAGTAATCAGGTTTGACACTTTTCTGTGCCGCCACTTGTTTGACTTGACTTGCTTTGACAACAGGTTGTTTTTTTGCTTGAGCAACAGCCTTATGACTAGCTTTTTGAACCTTCTTCGCTGTTTGCCACTGCGTATGGTTACCGTAAATCACAGCGCCAGTGACAATTAAGATGCCAAACATGGCTAATAACAGTGTTTTTAGAATTGGATGGTGCCTTTTCAATCGATGGTAATTTGGACGTCTCGGTTGCGCAGTCTTTCGACGGCGCTTGACTTGTTCAATTTTGATTGCCATAGTTCACCGCCTAACTGTCAAACGGGACAACATAATCGTAGCCATCATGATGCACTGTGATGGTTTTGTCTTGTACCGAAACGACTTTAGCGGTGACTGTTTGACCATTGATTGTGGCATCTACGTCTTCACCGACATGGTAGCGATCAGCTAAAGTAGAAGAACTGTTAGCTTGTGAGCTTGATGAGCTTGATTGACTACTTGAAGAACTTACCTTTGAAGAAGAACCAGCTTCAGATGATTCGGGTGCTAAGGTTATGGTTGCGTTGCCTTCGTTGTGACTACTCGTAGAGACTGCTTTTGATGATTGTGCAGTGGCATCGGTTTTGTGTTGTGCCATCGCATAACCACCAAAGCCCGCACCACCAATAGCCAGAACAGCCAAGACACCAATCGCCGCTGATTGCCAAGCACTTGTTTTCTTTTGTTCAACTTGAGGCTGCTTTATTTGCGCTGCTAACAAAGTCATCAATTGCTGGTTAGTTTCATCATGTGATGATGTCTTGGGGGCATTTTGAAGCATTTGTAATTGTTGACGAAGTTGGGAAACCTCATCATTATTGACAGCATCTTTACCTTTTAATTTTTGCTCGAGGTTTAGATTAGTTTGCTTCAAAATCTGGACTTGTTGCTCAAGTTCACTGAGGCTACCAGCATGAGTTTTAGCACTTTCTAACTCAGTGGCACTGATCATCGCTTTTTCATGCTCTGATTGATATTGTGCCCGCTTGTTACTGATGTCTTCTTCCAGCTTTTGATGCATGTCTAGCAAGGATTGTGTGTTTTGAGCTAATAACTCATCACGCAAAGCTTTAAGACTGGTTAGCGTCTCTGTTTGCGCTTGTGACGTCACTTCTGAAACCTGATCGTCTACTGTGGCTTGAAGATTACTTTGCAAGTCTTTAGAACGTTCTATAAACCAGTTATCCAGCTCTTGATTAACAGATACTTTCAAAGCCTCTAAGTCGCTTACAAAGTCACTCTTGAGCGTTTTGAGTGTATTATCATGACGCGCATTCTCATCTTCCACAGCCGTGCGATAACCTGCTTCACGAGCTTGATGTGCTTGCGCATAACGGGTTTCAAACTCTGTTGCCCGTTCTTCCTTCATTTGTGCATCAACCGTCTCAGAAACATTAGTGTCACGTAACTGTTCAACAGCTGCTTTAGTCTTTGCTTGTTGTTGTTTCAACAAGTCGGACATCGCTTTGCGTATCTTTTGCGTGTAAATGTTGCTGGTATCATTCAAAAAGTCATTTGCTTTGGCTTTGTCAGCGTTCAAACGACTAACCACGTAATCGGGGTGTTCCGCAGGTAAATCAGCTTTGACATCACTCAATTCAAATGCATTTGGTGCCAGGTTGACACGATCAATTAACTTCTGTGTGGGATCACTTTCGGTCATGACACCCTCTGAGGTGTCTTGAGTCGGAACAACAGCTCGAACAATCGGCTTCACTGTTTCAGCAGTTGATGGTTGCTTTGGCTGGTCAACTAGCTTAGGAATATCAGGTACAGTCTTTACGCCCTTTTCCTGTGATTGGGCACTAGTTTCATTTTCAACAGATTGAACTACTGGTGGCTTGTCTTCAATCGTTGTGCGTTGGAACTTATTAGGCTCAACTGTTAGGACTTCACCAGTTTCACGCGCTTGTCTAAACTGTTCCTCAGAAGGTAAATCTGGCAAATCATCTGATGACAGACTACCATCTGCAAGCACGGCATCCATCAGCGGTTGTAAGGCTTCAACAATAATGTCATAAGTCATATCTTCATCTTGACGAATTTCTGTGTCATTAAAAATATGATCAGCGGTACTAACAACAATGTTTTCAAACCCTGCTGTTAATGTCGCTCTTTCCCAACTTAATCCGGTTGGCTCAGCACGACCTTTTTCGTTAGTGATAAAGTAGACGACATTGCCTAAACGAACATCATGATCACCTGCGCGAACCACATCATTGACCAAACCAGCAGCGAATTGTTGTAGCCCTGACAGTGATACATTCGGCCAGCTTTCACTTACCCCACTTTTTTCTGCCAGGTCTTGAATCACCTCATCATTGAGATCAATTTCAGTTTGTTCAACGCGGGCAAAAAATGGACCACCGATACTAGTTTGTTTTTTCTTCCCAAACATATCTTATTCCCCCGTTTAGAATGGCCAGTTGATGACGTTTCCGCCACCAGCAGTAGTTGCTGTTTGCCAAATCCATGTCAGCAATAGTCCAGTTAAGGCGCCGCCACCAATACCGAACATGGCGTGCATTAGCTTGCTGTTACTCTTTTGCGCCATCTGTTCATTACCAGTAGCACGCATGATGAAACCAATCAATAAGCAAATAGCGCCCACAACGATCAACACAATATAAAGAATTGTGATGACCTTTGAACCACTTGTTTTGGCAGCATCACCAATATCCGCTGAGGCGACAGTCGGTAGCCACATTGGTAATGAAGCAACCAATCCCGCTAATGTTTGTTGTAAGCGTGAAATCGGACGACGCTCCCATAGAAACTTGTTATGTGCATTTGACTTTTTCATTCAAAAAGTCCTCCTTTTTCTTTGTTGTGTTATCAACACACGCACAGAATAACAAGAATCAAAAAATTGTCATAAAGGTAAATGGTTTTTCCTGAGGCAAATAAAAAAGCCCATCCAATTGGACGGGTATACTTAATTTATAAAATCTAATCCACTTTATTGCCTTCTGAGTACTAAAATGGTGTGTTAACAAAGTGAAATACATAAGTTTTCTAATCATTCAAGCCAAATAATTTAAAAGTTTTTTGCACTAATAATTGCTCTTATACTAAAAAATGGACTTTTTTAGTATAAGAGCATGTTGAAGGTATTTGATTATTTTACATTACCACTTTTGCCCACTGTGGTCAGTTATTATGTCCACAAATATTTGAGGAAGTTCAGTGGTGCCTTCCAAAGAGTTGCCCTTATAGATGCCATAAACTGTTAGGTTATCTCCTTCAACAATTGGTTGATTCAGTGTATTTAAAATAATTAGTATTTGTTTGTTAGGATCTCCTGGAACAGACATGATAACCTTATTATCACTATTTATTGATAACACATCTCCAGACAATTGGATTTTTTGCCCGAAGTAATCGGCGGAATTATTTAACAATTGAGTGGATGTAATGTCTGATCTGTATTCACTATCACTACCATTATTGGAAGCAGAAGAAGACGAAGAAGAATTTTGATTATTGTTCGAGCTATCGACAGGACCGGTTTTCATAGATGATGTAGACGATTTAGATGATGTAGGTGATGAAATCGTGCTAACACTATCGCTGATTGAATCATTGATATTTGATATTGCACTTGAGGTGATTGAATCATTTGAATGGTCTGAACTCTTATTCTGTGGTTTTTCTGGTGATCCTTTTGACGAGTTGACAGATGGTATTGAAGAACTAGTCTCTGATGCCTTACTAATAGGAGTATTGCTTTGGATAGTACTTTGGTTGTTCATCTCGCTACTTGGTCTAAATTGCGATATTTCAGCTTTTCTAATTGATTTACTAACAGCGTGACGTAAAACATAAGCATATTTTTTCTGAGAGTCGGCTGCTATATGTGCCAAAAAAGCGCTGACCAAGATGCATATAGAAATGACGACTGTCCACACTATGATGGGTTTTGAATGAAATAATTTTTTAAACATATTAATGTTCCTTTTATATCAATATTTGTCCAAATTTAAGTTGAAAACAAACTAATACAACATCCTATTCATAATGTATCATATAAAAATAACAAAACTACTATAATAGTGTGACACTTTATTTATAAGGTAGATTGCAAGAATTAACCGAACACTGCAAACTGCTGAAAAACCTTTCGTGGTGATTGCCAGTTGAGTGTTTTCATTGGTCTCGCATTGATCCAATGATTAATTTGATCTAATTCTTTGGCGCTAACTGTTTCAATTTTGCGTTCTTTCGGTATAAAACGACGGACGTATCGATTTAATATCTCATTATTCCCACGTTCTTCTGGTGAATATGGGTGCGCAAAATAGACTGGAATGCCTAGTTTTTGCTCGATTTCGTTATATTTTGCAAATTCTCGCCCACGATCAACAGTGATTGACTTGGCATTTTTGATCCCTTGAAAAAAATGAATTAAGACTGGTGTCACTGCCTGACTATTGCGCCCAGTGACCTGTCTCACGATATGTTGCCGGCTTAGTCTTTCAGTAATTGTCACCAGCACATCACCACGTCTTTTACCCGATTGCATGGTGTCAACTTCAAAATGTCCAAAGGTTTGTCGTGCTTTCACACTTTCAGGTCTCGTTTCAATCGAACGACCATGCACAAATACTTGTCGTCTACCATCAGATTGACGCTTTTGACGGATACCTTTGTCAGGCAAATCAGCCAATGATAGTTTGAGTCGACCAGCATTGAGCCAATTATAAATCGTTTTGAAAGGTAACCCTAAAACATGCGCAGCGGTTTCTGGTGACCACTTCAATATACCAATGTGGTGATTCAAAAAGACAGCGATAGCTGGTGTTAGCGTGTCATGACGACCACGTAGATGACGTTTTTTCAATGCCAACGCATGAGCAATCTCAGCTTTATAGGGTGTAACTTGATGAATTTCAATCGAAACGGTTGAAGGAGAGCGTTTAATAAAGCGCGCAATGGCACGAACAGAATAATTCAATTCGAGTAAAGTTTGAATGACAGTGCGTTCTTGAGATGATAAACTAGTCATGAGTCGCAGTTCCTTTATGGTTGTTTTAGACAATTACCATTAAAGGCGCTGCGGCCTTTTTATTCAAGTGTTCGGTTTAATTTTACAATCTACCATAATCTCAATTGCATCTCAGTCAAATGTTGTCTCATTAATTGAATAAGAATAGTACAATTTAATGGCTTCTGAGCAGTTTCAGATGCTATTATGAAGAGCAAAAGTCTCTGTTTGATGTCATAAAATATTACAACAAAAGTTTGTTGTTTATTGATTCACATTCACTCATTGAAAAATAAGGCTAGTTATCGGATAAACACTATCAGAATTGTTTTAATATATGGCAGATTGTAAAATTAAACCGAACACCTTGCATAAAAAAACTGCAGAGACTTTAATGGTAATTGACTAAAATCAACCATAAAGGATCTGCAGCTTATGTCTTCTAGTTTATCAGCTCACGAACGTTCTGTCATTGAAACAATGATCAAACTTAATCATTCAACTCGAGAAATAGCCCGTTTCTTAAAGCGTTCTCCTGCAACTATTACCTACGAGTTAAATCGAATTAAACCATACAATGCACAACAGGCTCATCATTTAGCCCAGTGTAATCGGCACAAACACGGTCGCCATCCGACCCTAACACCTGAAATATCAGCTTTTTTGAACCATCACATTGGTATCTTGAAGTGGTCACCAGAAACGGCTGCTCATGTATTGGGTATTGCTTTCAAGACCATCTACAACTGGATTCATCATGGTTTGCTTAAAATTAAGTTATCAGATTTACCTGATAAAGGTATTCGACGTAAACGTCAATCTGACGGCCGTAGACGTGTTTTTGCTCATGGCCGTTCAATTGAAAAACGACCAAAAGCTGTCCAATTAAGACAAGAATTTGGTCATTTTGAAGTTGATACGATGCAATCTGGTAAAACACGTGGCGATGTTTTAGTGACCATCACAGAACGATTGAGTCGACAACATATCATGAGACATGTCAGTGGGCGCAATAGTCAGGCAGTGACACCAGCTATTATTAGGTTTTTCAAGGGTATAAAAAATGCTAAATCAATTACAGTTGATCACGGTCGAGAGTTTGCAAAATATGATGAAATAGAAGAACAGCTAGGCATACCGATGTATTTTGCACACCCATATTCACCAGAAGAACGTGGTAGTAATGAAGTGCTAAATCGATATGTCCGTCGTTTTATCCCAAAAGAACGCAAAATTGAAACCATCAGTCAGAAAGAATTAGATCAAATTAATCATTGGATTAATGCCAGGCCAATGAAAACGCTCAACTGGCAATCACCACGAAAAGTCTTTCAGAAACATGCGGTGTTCGGATGATTCTTGCAATCTGCCATATGCTATCATTTATTTGAGCCAAAAAAGAAAAGGAAAACCATCTTATGACACTGATTAATGAATTACATGCTATAGCCGAAACGGCTGAGCACCATGAAGGTAAAACAATCTATTTAGCCGGAGGTTGGTTTAACCCACTTCAAGAGGAAATTCTGAAAGATTCTTTCAGTTCCTTACTCAAAAATACGACCGTAGCTCATGTTCATGTGCCCTTACTTCACCAGTACCAAGGCTCAAATCCGATTGTAGATGGTGAATTCAATCCTGATCAGGAATGGGCTACTGCCACTTTTGATGACGATGTTAATGCAATCGATAATGCCGACATTGTTGTTGCTTTACTTGACGCAAAAGATCAAGATACTGGTACAATTTGGGAAATGGGATATGCTTACGCCACTCATAAACCTGTGGTTGTATTAACAGTTGGTGATACGTTTGAGTATCCCATTAATCTGATGCCGGCTCAAGGAGCAATTCATCATCTCGAAAACAATACTCTAGCAACATTTGATTTTTATGAAATTAACAAACGTTTCTATGTTGGAAAAACGATCTAAAAACCTTAACCAATCGAAATTTCTGGTTAAGGTTTTTTTCATATCATTTCACGATGAATTATGTTTTTGGATTGGAACTAGTCATATTTGATCAAAATATTTTTAAAAAAGAAACGCCAACTTTGTACGAAGTATCCTGTCGTGAATGCTATAATCAATGTTCCAATTCCCAATGGTCCACCAAATACAAGTGCTAATGTAAAGAAAAGCACATCTTGCATAGACCTGGTTAATCGATAACTAATCCAACCCTTTTTTTCAAATGACAGGGCGACAGCATCGTAAGGAGAAACCCCTAAATTGACGCTTGTGTATAGACTAATACCTAATGAAAAAAGAACCATACCAAAAACAAACAAAATAATAATTTCTAGGATAGAACTCTTACTAAACGTGTGAAAAATTATCCTACTCAATATTGGCGTAAGATAGCCAACAATGTATCCTGGTAATGACATATTAATTAAAGTACCAATGCCAAATTGACTGCGATCAAAAATGCAAATAGTCAGAAATAAAATCACGTTAAAGATTAGTTGATAGTTTCCTAAGTACCAATTAAAAGTATTTGATATACCGATATCAGCGGCTGTCGCGGGGTCTATTCCCAGACTCGATAAGCGAAAAAATACGATACCCAGTGCTATTATACTTGTACCAACAACAGATAAACAAAGGCGAATGAAAATTGAAAGTGAGTCATTCTTAAACATTTCTTCTCCTTTTTCTTACTAATTATAAGAGAAGTCTAAACGTTTAATACATCATTGTCAATTTATATCTATGCCATAAGTATCTTTCTACGCAGATTAATTTTTAATTGATCTTTTCAATTTTTATCTAGTTTATAGCACGCTACTATCACTTTGTAATTGATAAGTTCCGATGCGGTCTAGTTGTGTCACAAGATTTGTTTTAGGATTGTAGCTGACATTATAGACAAAACGTGTGGTGGCATCTGCCGAGTCCTTGAGGTGGCTTTTAACAAAGACAATCACCTTCCCCTTCACTGCTGTTGCGCTTGCTGAGGTGGGTAGGAAATCCATGTGATCATAGGTCATTACCACACCTGTCTGTGTAATCATTTTATCAGGATCAGCCTTGAAGTCTAAACTATTTTTGACGACATCCTGAGTCACATAAGGTGTCATCTGTTTGGCTTTGGCATCAAATTCCTTTTGAGAGGCAATTGTCCAATCGAGAGTAAATAGTTTATCAAGCAAAGTAGAGGCAGCCGAAACATTAGGTTGCTTTGAATCCAGTACCGTGCCGACCTTTGATTTCTTGTTGATGAGTTTGCTTTGTTCTACCGCGAGTTCATTTGAGGCACTTTGATGTGTTTTAACAGTGACTTGAGTAGCTAACCAAAAGCCCAGTCCAGCTATCACCATCAACGCTGGTATAGCCCACAGTAAGGCTATTTTTTTATTAACTTTTGACATGGTTATTTCCTTCCTGAGGTATCTTTTACAGCACCCGTCTGGAGTTCTGTAATTTTGCCATTTTCAATGTGCATCAATAGTGTTGTGCTAGTCTCCTCTTTGCCTAATTGATATTTAACTGTCCCAAATCCTAGACCTGAGCCATCGGCTGCTTTGGAATAGACAATATCATTGCTTTCTAAATGAAAAGTTGGTACCCCTTCATCCACATCACCACCAAACGTTGCCCCTAGAAAAGCTGACACAACGTCATCCGTTGCCACACTACTTTTAGCATCTGATTTATTTAACTTTGGTAGGATGGCAAACATTTCTTTGAGGAAAGTATTGCCAATCTTTTCAATGTTTTGGGTATCTCGAATATCAGCGGTTTTAACCTTATCAAGTTGTTTAGCTTGAACACTATACTGACTTGACTTAGCTTTTGTTGCCTTGATTTCTTGATGCACGATATTTATACTCTTGATTGTTCGTTTATAAGTAAGTCCTTGCTGGACTAAAAACAGGCAAGCAAGCGTTAACACAAAGGCGTAAACCCAGTTTAAATTGAATTTTGTCATGGTTAATCTCCTGCGACCACTTTGGCAATCGTTTTGTTGTTGATTGAGCTGGTACTGTCAATCACTTGATTACCTTTTAAAGCAATCACTGTGGGTACTTGTGTCACGCCGTACTTAGCGAGATAGGTTTGCGCATCAGACTTCTTGACGTTGATGACAACATAATCAATTGTCTTTTGATGTGTCTTGATCGTCTTTTTGATCGTGCTACGCGCTTTCTTACAGTCAGGGCAACCAGGCTTATGGAAGATTAAGACTGTCTTTTGCTTGCTACCAGCATCTAACTGGTCAATCTTGTCAGCGAAGTTCTTGGTATCTGGATAACCATTCACTTCCGTGTTGTAATAATAAGTCCCACCAATTGCAGTCAATATCGCAATGACGGCTAAAGAGAACACTGCAATGCCCCATTTCTTTAATTTATTCATATTTGAATACTCCTATTTATCTGTTTTGCCTGTACTAGAGTCAAATGGCCCACTAGGAATAACAACGTTAGTGCCTGCCTTTGCAGGTAGCTTGAGATAAAGCCCAGGGGATTTTAGTCCTTTACTTTCGGGCGCCCAATTATATTGATCTTTTGTTTGTACGGCGAAGTGAACGTGAATACCTGTTGCTTCACCAGTTTGTCCTTCATGACTAATGTGTTGACCAGCAGAAACCTTATCACCTGTATTGACAACAATGGCTGACTGAGTTGGTGCGTGACCGTAATAGGTAAACACCCCGTCAGTGTTTTTAATCACTAGCCAATTACCCCCAACGCTATCAAAGCTTTTGGCTACTACCGTGCCATCATGAACAGCGTACACATTACTTTCGCCACCAGTCATAGTGTGGTTGACGGTTTGAAAATCGACACCATAATGTTCTGCGCCTGTTAGGCCTGCATATTTTGGATAGCCACCTGTTATGTTGTATTTTCCTTTAACTGGCAAGCCATCTGTGTTGGTATCCAACCCTGTGTCACATGAGGCATCAGACATAGCACTTGAATTGGCATCGCTTGAGGTATCACTAGAACCCGAGTCGTTGTTGCCGCCATCAAAGACATCAATATCACCTGCATAATCTAGTTTGAAAACCCTTTTGACTTCTTCGGCAGTTTTTGCGGTGTCGGCGACTTTTCGTTGTGGATCATTTTCTCCGACCCCTTCAAACTTTGTATCCCAAGCCACCATTGAACTGTTAATGTTGTTAGCGGCCGCTAAGCCAATTAGAGTTGCTTTATGACTACTATGCAATTCATTGATTGCCAGTTGAACTTGTGCTTGCACTGTATCAGCTGTGTCACCATAGCGATTTCCGTTAATACCTCCAGCACCCCACTGCCAAATGCCTTTTACCGAGCCAGCCGGATTGACGGCTTTCGGATTAAAGCCACTTTCTCTAAGACCAATCGCAATTGCAGCAGCGATATTGTCGCCTGACATTTTAATTTCTTTATGAAAACGGTCAATGACATGTTGTATGGCTTTGTGCGTTGCTGAGTTGGGATCTTTCCAATCGCCACCGATTGAAGTGCGACCATCATCAATGGTTGTATCATCATTCCAACAATTGGCATTCTGTGTTGAAAAGACCATGAAACACATTAAGGCAATAACTGACATTGACAGAATTGCTGTAGTGATGATGCCGATGATGACATACAAGCGACGTTTCTTATCTTGCATCCAACGTTCTAACATGGTCTAACCTCCGATTAAAAGGCTGAGGCCTTTGAGAATAAAAACAAAAACAAAACCACCAATGACATACCAAATAATTTTGTTATCCACTGGTTGAGGCTTTTGACCTTTGTCATAGTTTTCAACGATTTGTTGCGCCTCTTGCTTCATTTTTTCACGGTTATCACGTGCCTTCTTTAATGGATGTGGCAATTTCATCTTACAGTCCTCCACCAAACAAATTAATTTCTGAGTCATTAAGATCAACGTGCATGAACGTGGCTTGCTTACCCACCAGGTTCATTAAGAAATCACCTTGATCCAATCCTTGTAAGGCTGCCAATTGACCATCAGTGATATTAGTTTCACTCACCACACTACGTAAACGGGTTGTATCCGTTTTTGATAGACGTGCAATCGTTTGCTTTGGGAATCGGCCAAAGAAGGAAGATGCGGCACGACTAGCCTCAGTGTCTGATGCATTACCTGTTGGCACAACATTTTTGAGTCCTGGAAAGATAGCAAACATCCCGAAGAAATCTTTTCCGTGTTGCGCCATCATGTTGTCACCGAAGGTAATGCCTAATGAATGTTTAGCATTGAAAATATCATCCGCTTCATCCTGTATCCACCAGAAATATTTTGGTGGATTACCATTGTTGTTGGCCTGAGTTGAGACTTCACCACGTTTAATGCGCTCACGTTGTTGTGTCCCATTAATCGTGATGTAGCTTTCCATCAAAGACAAAATGGTAAAGTATTGGGCGTTGTAGAGATCATCTTCTAATCTTGAAAGACCACTCGTATCAAAACGAATCAAACGCTCACCAGACAGATCAGGCATGGTCGTTACACCATTCACCATGTCGCCATGGTTTTGTATTAGGCTGCTAATTGTCGATAAGATGTTATCCAAACGTTCTACGGCAAGCTGTGTCATGTTGCGCGTCAGCATGTTACGGGTTTCTAGGAAGGTTTGAAAGTCTTCGAGAATTGGATAATCTTCGTTGCGTAGTCCAATCACACGTAAATCCTGTGGGTTGTCTTTTGGTGACAATGACCACATACGCTGTTCAACATAAAAGTCGGTGATCAAGTTCCCTAACATTTCCAATTCTTTCTTGTCAGCTTGTGGATTAAGTGTCGCATAGTACGTAATCACTTTTGTACGATGCTGGTTGAAACTTGCAATGACATCAACATTGCCATTTGCATCTAGGACAGTGCCAAACACTTGCATCAAATTAATGATGTTTTGACTGCCATCAAGTGTCAAAGTGACACCGTAATAATAATTCACCAGATCACGCCATTCATTAGACTTATCAAATACCCAAACTGTATCACCACGAGAAACTAATGGCCCCAAGTTCTTTTTGGCAAACGAGCTTTTACCTGAGCGCTCACCACCCACAACTAGGTTATAAGCGGTTAACTGCGTACGGTGGTCATTGTAGCTAGGATCAAACATAACCTCACCACGTTGCATGGTTAAGCCCATGTATGAACCACGAGGATGTGCAATAAAGGTTTGATTAAAGGCATAAGAACCAGCTAAAGCATAGGCCTTCATTGGAAATCCTTTGTCCTTAATCGTTTGATTTTCAATTGACATTGCTGGCATAAAGAACTGTTGGAAGTGTGTCAATTGCTCAGAAGGATAAACTTTCATGCGGTAGTTAGAAAGCTGTTGTTGGATTTCTTTAACACGGCGGCGTAGTTCCTCTGGAGAAACATCTGATACCAATAATCTAACGTAGACACGTTTGTAAATTTCACGACCATTGCGGGCTTCATTCAAGTCTTGGAGTGTAATGTCAGCATCTTGTTCGGCTTCCAACGCGTCACCTTGTGAGGTCACTTCACTGCGGGCCTTACTACGCAACGTGTTAGTAGCTGTTTCAAGTGCTTTTTGCACTTCAAACTTGTTTTCAGTCCCAATCTTAATGTCTACAATGGTGTTCTTGTGATTAATGAGTTCCTTAAACCAGCCTTGTAATTGTTCATTTTTGGGATAGTCGTAGACGTTAATAATGGCACTACATGCCATACCATCATCAAAGTAGGTGGTGTGAAATTCAATGCCACTAGGGTTTTGAACTTCTTCAATAAGTTCTAAATTATAGCCGCGTGCTTTTAGAACGGAACGTTTTGCTGTATTTAAACTTGTGCGCATGCTTATTTTTCCTCCAGTTCTAAGGTTTCCCCAGGATTGTTAATTTGGTACATGACCATCTTTTTACGATTAATTGAAACTGGCTCAGGTGTAAACGCCATGCCTGCGTGTGCCATAAAGTCACGGCGATTTTTATCTAAGGCAGCTAACGTCTTGCCATAGATCACAGCGGTATATTCTTGATGTTTAATGTCACCGACCACATTTTTTTCAATATTAATTTCTTGCAAAATAGTTTGGCGCATCATTAACAATTGTTGATAATGACGATCATCTAGGTCAACACTATTCAATTGGCTTTCCACTCTCACTAACTCTTGTCCCCATGAAGCTTGCTGGATTCGCGTGTCAGCGGGTAGTTGACTAACGAAAATATCAAAGTCCTCCACGTAAACTGATAACAACTGGTGAAAGTCAGCGATAATGGCGTTGGAACTCTTATCGCCTTCAGCATTCAGGAAATCCAAATCTTTTCCAGGTAAATTGAGCATGTCCGCGTATGTATCATCTGCCAATAAAATTGGATGCCCTTTTTTATTCAAAATGTCTTTATAAGGTAAAGCAAAGTAGATTGGAATTGGTTTGCGATTATCAAGTGCTTGTTTGACAACTGTTAAACCCTTTCCCTTTTGTGCTTGTTTAGCTTTTATTCCCATTATTTTTCCTCTCGTTTCTTGTTTTCAGTAATCGCAGTTAGATCACCTGTGGCGTGCTTGCTGGACTTTAAGATGCCACGTAGGATTTCTTGATACATGAGACCCATTGGGTTACTTGGACTAGGTAAAATTAAAAAGCCAGCTAGTAACGCATTACTGACAATTAGAATCAGCCCATACTTGCCAATATTGTAGGGATAGAATGATTTAATCATCAGGTAAGTAATCCCAAAAACAATGACTAATACGAAGATTCGTTCCATCGTGAAAAACATCCACCGTGACACTTTCTTCCAAATATTGCGTCCAGGGGTAAAGTGTTCATACATATAATTTCTCCTTTAACAAGTTATTTTTGCCTGGATTGAAGTTCAATCTGTGGTCAGTGTACAAGGTATCGAAAGAATGTCATAAAGGTAAATGGTTTTTCCTGAGCCAAAGAAAAAGCCCCTGCACGAACAGGAGACAATGATTTGCTTGTTATCTTTTTGTGTATCCAATCTATATAAGATATTGATAGATGTGTATATATTCATCTTATAACACAAACATACCTTTACCTATATTTAGAGTATAGTATATTGATATACATGTTATACGTATGATACAATATATATGTAAACAAGTTTTACATGCCTGGATTGATGGTTTCATCGTTATTTCGTTTTGACAAATAAAATAACTAAGGAGCTTCATCATGAGTAAAACAATTACATTTTCAGCATCTAAAGGTGGCGTTGGTAAAACAACGATGACATTTAACTTTGCAAGTTTTCTGGTTCGACAAGGCTACAAGGTTTTGTTAATTGATTCAGACTATCAAGGTAACTTGTCCTCTACCTATGAAAGCTATACTAATAAAAATACGCTATATGACGTCTTTACAGGCGGTTTAGCCCAAATTAGACAAATTACCCCACAATTAGGTTTGTTACCTGCTAGCCCTCATTTAGACGAATTAGAAGGTACCTTACAATCAAAGAATAATAAAAACTTTTTGATGATGATGTGGCTTCAAGATCACCTTGAGGAAATCAAAGATTATGACTATATTCTAATTGACACCCATCCAGAATTCGGAACGTTAACGAAGAATATGATTGCCGTTTCTGATTATGTTGTGGTGCCACTAGAACCCTCAGAGTATGGTTTTATTCAATCAAAACAACAATTTGATTTACGGATGAAAGAGTTCCGTGATGATGCCGTTGATATTAGAACACGCGAATCACTGATTGAAGCGAAAGTTTTGTACCTTGCAAATCGTGTAAAGCATAATACCCGTTCAAGTCATGAGTTTGGGCAACTTATTGACCAAATTGAAAACCTTGTCGCTGTCTTAAATGAGCGTGAAGTGTTTAATAGTTCAACGATGCTTAAAACCCCAGTGTTTGATTTAGACCAAGCAAAGCGCAACCCTAAAACCTTGCAGCAAATTAATGATGCTTATCAAAAGCTATTAGAAAGTGTGAAATAATGGATTACGATAAAAAAGACCCCCGTATGTTTGATGAAGCCAGCGCTCAAAAACAAATGGCAGATGCCTTTAGTCGAGACGAACCACAATCAGAGGTATCGTTAGGTGACGGATTCAAACTACCTTCTTCAAATCATAGTAGTCGTAAAATACAAACGACTTACACCATTCGCCCCGAGATAAAACAAGGCATTGAGAAATTAGCAACCAAACAAGGATTCCGCTCATCAAGCGCCTTTGTAGATTTAGTGCTTGAGCAAGTCTTAAGTCAATCAAAATAATTTAGAACAAAACAAAAGTCCGTGATTTAAGGTCGCTACAATATCTAGAATACCTAATGGTTTAACTTACTAAAAGTAAAAAAAATCATAACGAACACTGAGCTGCCCCATAGTTACCAAGAATCAGAATAAACTTAATAGTGAGATTACTTAGCCAAGTAATCTCACTATTAGGAGCGATCTCACCGTTGGCCGTTGATACTATTCTTCATTCTGTATTGAATATTCAAAATACAAATATTACTCTAATCAACAAAGAAACAACCAAAGGCCTAAAGAACCGGCACCCCAAGGTTCTTTAGGTCTTTTGACGTCCACCCCAAGTGCTTGCGAGCGCTGTGGGGTTATTAACGTTGGTCAAATTATCCGTAAAGGCTGGAAACATAACTGCATGGTGCATCTGTTAATGTCTAAGCGAAACCCTATCTAAGCAGATCTTGAAGTGCCACACTGGAGGCGACAAGTTCTTAGTCACTAGTCCATTCGTAAGTAAAAACGCGATGCCTGATTACGATCACACACTTAGCGTATGCGCCGTCACAGGCCGTAAGATGCTGCGCAAACTAAAAGAGTACCTGTCTAGCAGGTACTCTAATGGGCCACTGGAGGCCCTAAATGGTCCTATTAAGGTATTAAAGCTCATTAGCTACGGTTTTTTTAACTGGACGCGGCTCCGCAATTAGATATTCATGATTCTTACGAAGCCGATCGTTGAATAAAAATTACGAATCAGGCTAATAACGGATTGATAGCGTCTTCCCGCCATCCTGTGGACACAGCTTGTGAGTTGTCAGATAAAGTAGCCACAAATGCTTCAATTACCGCTTCGTCAAGTCGCTGATTCTTCTCAAGTAACGTGATCAACTCACTTGTTGAAAGAGCAAAAATACCTACGCCATCCACCGATTTAGTTTTATTGCCCGAATCTTCAAGCGTGGTCCACTGCATTGAGTGGAATATGTTGGTCACATTATGATCTAATTCAGTGGCTACAAACATTCCGTACCATGGTTTGTTAGTAACCGTGCGGGTATTCAGATTAGTAGTGTGCCTAATTACAGGCTCTAGCTCGCCAGCTTTTTGGGAATTTTTATTTTGTACGGTCGCTTCCAGTAACAAGCCGAATAAATTGTAATCAACTTCAATATCTCCTTGACCACCGCTGGCGGCTCCTGTCGGCATGAAATTACTATCAAGTCGTAGATTATACGCAAAGTACAAATTAATATTCTTTTCTGCCAGGTACCACCATGCAATACCTAGCATATATTCAAATATTCCTGGCGTATTTGTGTTGTGCGTGACTTGATCCATCACAACGTTATCAGAGACGGAACCTTTCCGACCATCGTATGCTACAATGTCTCGTAGAATCTGAATTGTTTTATCCTTTGGGAATTTTTCACTAACAATATCGTAAAATTCTTGCGCTTCTTTTTGGCGATAATATTCCACAAGATTTTTGGTAGAAGAAACAGTTGGATCGTCCAAATGAGCCTTTCGAATCTCGTTGTTGATAATAGACTTCAAGTCCAATGAACTTATTCCTAAGATCTCGGTTAATGTTTGTTCAGTTTTAAACTCGCCATCGATTTTTTCTTCATAATCGAAAGGTCTATCTATTCCTAACCAAGTATTAGTCGTGTACTTCATTAGTTCAGCAAATAAAGGTTTTAAACGTAAATGGTAGAGTCCATTGTCGCTACTTACAATACGAGAAACGTTCAAATATCGAGTAATCAGATCTGCGTACTCCCCGACATTGTTAGTAAATTTACTAACAATAAATTGACCATATATATCACGGTACGAACCGCTCCACATTTTAGAGTCTGGACGATCATCAGCTAAGCGAGATTGCGCATCTTCCAATTGCAGGCGTTCAAATTCTAGTAAAGTCCGGCCTCTTGGGATTATTGGACGTGGGCCAAAAGCACTGTCAATAGAAGTTTTTATTTCATTTGTCTTGTAGATTGTAATCAAATTTTGAATTGATGAGTCAGTTTGATTTATGCGGGCCGAAATTAACGCAAAGAAGAATTGAGCATATCGCTTCACATAATGAGGTCCATTGTTGTTTTTGAAAATATTTCCGAAACGTGAAATGTATTCACCATCCTCGGCTTCAATGTACTGAGTGTTAAATGTCTCAGCAGTTACGCCTTGTGTAACCAAACTCTCTATCTCGGTCAATAGTGCTTCTGCGGTTTCTTCACTGGTCGGATTTGGGGACATAAATGGTGTTAAATGACGGTAATAGTATGTGAAAAAACTCTGATCCCCTGAGTGAACACGTTGATAATCATCACGAAGTGTTGTCACATCGTCAATCGTCATCGTGGGGCGTATTCCTTCAAGTATGTAATTTAAATCTCGAACTGGTACGTGATCATATTTCAACAAGAAATCAAGTGCATATAAAAACGGAGCGAAGTATGCGCAATCAGTTTTCGAATTTCCTTTTTCATAAACTCTGACCTTTAACAACTGTCGTAAAAAAGTGCTACTAAGCGAGTCCAAATTAATCAGTTGTTCAACGGAGTCCAAATCTTGTGTAGTACCATCAATCAAAGAACGGCCAATTGCAGTCAAATCATTACCATCCGTAAAACCAAGCTTCGCAATAATTGGAACTAATGTTCGAGCACGAACACCGTCGTTGGTCTTTTCATTTGTGCTGGAATTTTGACGATCAAATAAATCACTATTTTCTAACAATTCATCGTACCACGCTTGTTGAGCAGACTGTTTTGCTTCGCCGCTAAAATCAGACCAACTACCATGGATTCTGTTGTTTTCGTCGAGTGACTTCAATATTTCGGGAATAGATGTATCATAATCTGCACGTCTAAATGATGTATCCCCAATTTTAAAAGGTGAATCTTGATTTGCTAATTTCATTTCAAACTCCAATAAAAAATGCCTACAACTTACATTATAAGCATCTTATCATTAATTTACCAAATTAATAATTAACAACCAATACTTCATCGGTAGTACCGCTATTTTCATCAGTTTGATAGTTTGCATTAGCATAGGACTTGTTAAGATGAAACACGACATATTGGTCTGCATGTTGGGCAACCCAATCCACTAAAATGTCATTTGTCCGTCCCTTCATGCTAAACACATTAGAAAGCGCGAAGCGATTACCAGACTCATGAATCCTGTCTAAATATGCCAACAAGTCATACTCATCTTCAGGCGACCAACCACCATTCTCATTATAAACAGCTGTCGTAATCAAATATGGTGGATCAACGTAAAAAAACGTATTGGGTTCATCAACATCCACGTCGCGAAAATCTGAACGTTCAAATTGAATGTTCAGTTCATCTACGCGTACTTTGAACTGCCGAAGCTTTTCCCGCATTTTTTCATTAAAATCACGTTTACCAACCGGATTATTAAACTTTCCGGCCTTGTTGAATCGTAATTGATTATTAAATCCGAACACAATAAGTGTGTATAAGACATCTTGGTTAACAAATCCGGTTCCCAATTGTGTGTTAAATTTCTTTCTTAGATTCACATAAGATTGCTTATTGATACTCGCCAATCCAGCCGTTGAATTAGCCCCGTAGAAGTCATACCCACGTTCTAACGTATCAGATAATTCAAATTCATCAATAATATTAATGATGTTCAACATCATCTCATCGTATTCAGACCCTTGCACATATTGCAATAATCCAATTAGATATTTGTTGATGTCATAGGCAAAAATATCAGAATTTTCCATCGCCAAATTAGTAGACACCACAGCAGAACCTGCAAATAGGTCCACGAACCTATCATAATCATTAGGAAAGTGATTTCTTAGCTGAGGTAACAACTTATATTTTCCACCGGGGTAATTTATAAATGACTTAATCATGCGCCGCCTCCACGTTAACTTCAACCAGATAAAGATATTCCATGTGGTTATCAAGTTTTGTTTTGCCTGTTGTGAATGCTTGGAACGGCAATTCATGCCGAACAACTCGACCACGCTTCTCAAGTGTTTGCATTATTTCTTCATTACTTATTTTAGCATTTGAACGTCCGGCACCTTTTTTTGCCATATTATTGTAAGATACCAACATGTAACGGGCATTAATATGTTGAATTAAGTCGTCGAAAGCTTCAGGAGCTTTAGCTGTACTATAGTCACTCTTGGTTTTTCGCCGGTCTCGAGGCTTCATCGCAACACCAAACAATTCTGGTTTTTTCCAATCAATTACGTTTTCCAAGACATGGTAAACATCGCCATATTGTCGACTGTTATATGGTGTGTCAATATAAACTAAATCCGCAGTTATTTCACGCACCAATTGATTAGCGTCTTCATGGTAAATTGTTTTTTGGGCTCCATTCTCAACGACAACAGGCTTTCTAAAAACAATAGGGTCTACGGAGTCCATCACTTGCCTGTACGCGTCATAGTGCCCCACCGTATTCGCGACTTTATCCATTGCATAGAGAAGGGAAGTCAATAAAACAGATTTTTCACGTTCATTTAAGTCCTGGTTTTCTATGAAATCACGAGCCTGACCAATTTTTTTGGCATTTCCCATAGAGAAGAACTTATCCCCATAATTCTGACTAACGTAATTATCGTTACCGGGTAGTTCATTCATTTGCCTAAGTAACTTATCAATTTGCGACCAGTTCACATCTTCATTTCCAAAAAAAGTTTGGTAAGCCATGAAGTTGCTATCCAGTATGTCATTGATTACTATATTTTTGCGGCGTGTATAGAAATAATTAGCGACGGCACCTGTTCCACCAAAAATGTCAGCAATGCTACGAACATCATTTGTGTTTTCTTCAACAACTCGACCAATAAAATCAAGCATACGTGTTTTAGCGCCTAGGTAACGCCGGTTCCCGATTGAAAACTTTGACAACATGTCACGTTCATTATTGTCTTTTTGAACGGCATTGTTTTGATTTACAAAATCATCGAGATTCTTAAGTGACTGTTTGTCCCAGATAATTCTACCTGTAACTTCATTATGCGTTACTGTGACGTTGCCGCTATGAACCCATCCATTTATCGTCCTTCGTGACACACCATATCTATTTGCCAAATCCATCAATTTTACAGACATACAAGCATCCTTCGCATCTTCTCTTTTTCCCATTTTTTATTATACATCAAAGAAGAATTTATATCGACACGAATTTAGATTTTACCTAACTAAAAATAACCCGATTAACAAGCCATTTGCTATATTTCGGGTTATTTTCTTATTCATTTTTGTAGAGGTCTTTCATTTGACAAAGAGCCGATTTAAGTAATCACGGCTTTTTAGCTTAGCTATTTCTTTATATCATCAGGATTGAATCCAGGGTTGGCCTTGTTAAATTCTTTAACTGTGTCGTAGTAATTCGTTGCTACCCCAGCAGTTTGAATTTGATTTGCAATTTTATCTAGTGGGTATGTCATATTAGTATCGCTGTTTTCCCAACTAGTTGAAGTTCCAAAACTCTCCTTCACGCCGTCTTGGTGTCTTTCAGATTGAGGTTTTGCTAGATATTCATTGGCCCAATTTTTAAAGTCTTGTTTAGACCAAGATGTAAAATAGTCAGAATAAACATGGCCTTTCATTTTAGCAGCTTTTTTAGCATAAGCTTTTTCATTGTTCTTGTCCTGAACTGAGGTTGAGGCGGATGAAGCCTTAGCACTTGACACGTAACTTGATGATTGTGCCTCAGGACTGTTTTGTTTTTGTTGGTGCAACATGGCTAACAAAATTCCGATAACAATAATTCCAATCACCACAATTGTAATCCAAATTTTATTTTGCTTAATTTTCTCCATCGGTATACTCCCTAAAATCAACTACCGTTAATTTTACCGTATTAGCCTACAAATTAAAAGTTTCACTTATCTTCTTTACTTGATACGTTTTGTTGATTCTGCATTTTCGCTTTTTGTTTTGCAATAACACTCTCAGCCCAGGCGCGATCCTTTTCTTTTTGTTGAACAGGTGTCAGTGGTTGAGTCACTGTCTTTTTGCCAGGCAATGTACCGCTCAAACGTGGGGTGTTTGGACGTGACATGGTTGCTGGTGTTGCACCAACTCCCTTAGGTTGAACAACTGTTCCACCACTCACCATTGGCTTAGTTGAATTAGCAGCGCTAGACTTGGGTGAATTAGTTCTAGTAGGTAAGCCGCGGTGTGCATCTGACATAGCGTGGCTCATGTTAGATTGAGGCGTATTTGCTGTATCCGTTGGATGAGCATTAGGTGAATCTGTCGCTGCCTTTGGAAGTGCTTCATGCACATTACGTGGTTGAGAAGAAGATGGTGTATTACCATTGTTTGAATTTGGTGTCACAGGTGAATGACGTTTGTTAAAGGCTTCAACGGCTTGTTGTCCTCCTGCAAAGTTGTCGGCGACACCACCAGCATAGTCTTTGACATTGCCAACGGCTTTATTCACGCCACCTTTAACTTTATCACCAGCCGCACGACCAGTGTTTTTCAATAAACTACCTGGGTGTTTCATTGCCTCTACTGTACGTCCTGCTACCTCAGCCGCCTTTGACGCCTTACCTGTGGCTTGTGCGGATGCATCGACACCAGTATCATTTAAGCTATGATCAGTCAGTGCTTTACTATTATCTAAGCCTTGATTGCCACCTGAGTTGGCAATCTTCTTACCTAGTTCACGATTCTTCCTTTTCTGTTCTGGTGAAATTGCGTTGAGACCCTTGCCAATATTTTTTTTGGCAACCCTTGTGGCGCCACCTACCATGTGAGCAGCCTGATTGGCTAACATCATTGATGCAACAGGATTATGACCTGAACGAACGCCAGTCCATTGCTCAATCATTTCAAAGCCACCTGCAAGCCCTTTTCCACCTGCTAACAAAGCAGCTATTGACAGTATGGTGAATGGCCACATATCTAGACCTAAACCATTAATGGTATTAAAGGCAAATTCTACCCAGGCAAAGAAGAAGATTAATGAAATTGGCATCATGACAATACCTGTTATTTGTCCCTCAATCATTCCCAGAACTTGTTGGACACGTTTGCCTTGTGTGCCATCTCTGAGGCCAAAGTAAACAATGGATCCTGCCATAAAAGCCATTTTATAGACTGAGGACAGCAAACGCACAATCGCACCGGCTACGACGATAATAAAGACGATTTCACCACCAATAATGCCTAACCAATTAGTTTTCATCACTGTATAATCATCCGCAAATGTCTTACCCAGAACAAGTGAGTCACCGGTAATATCAGCCATGTTGCCATTGCCACCTATTTTTTTGGTAAATACAGACTTTTGTGCATCAGTCAAACCGTCTGTATATCCAGCATCACTCATTACTGAATGGTAGTCAGAACCTTGAATTTTTGTTTTTGCATCCTTGAATACACGCTCGTCATCTTTATATTTGCTCAAGTCAAAATTATCTCTTGCTAAATAGTGTAAGTCTGTGGAATTTCCTTGCCATAATTGTGTGACAATGTTTTTTTCTTTAGTACCTGACGTATCATTGACCGTGGCTGTCCCAATTCCGCTCATTAACCCGATTATTAATGGTAAAACAGAAATGACACCAACAGTAATGGTGATTCCCTTAGGCCATTCCCTGCCCTTGCGACCAGAAGTAGCGGTATATTGTATCCACTGCACCATCATCATGATGCCAAATATAACAAAACCCAGGTACAGAAAGTCTTTAAGAATATTACCTAAATTCCAATTTTGATAAACATCGCTATTTGGCTCAAAAAAGATATTCATAAAGTCTAACAGTTTGAAAGATGACTGATAAGCCGTAAAGGCTGCATTCGCAATGTAATAGAAAATCAATGCAATGCTGTGCATAAATAACATGATCAGCGTTAAGAAAATATGTGGCAATGGTGATAGGTATTGCGACCATTGGTTGTAAAAATCAGCTGTTGGGCCATTATTAGGTAAAGTTGGTAAACTACCCGCTAATGTATTGAGGCCCGAGAATAGATTTGTCATTCGACTTCTCCTTGAATTGTTGCAGCGTTGAGCTGCTTATATATTTCCCACATGTATGCGGGTTCGTTGTTTAGTAATCGTAGAACTTTACCGTTATTGTTGTTGCCAGAAAGTGTCAAATATTTGCCACGATTTAAGTAAGCAACGGCACTGTTTTGTTCTTCCGTTTTATTTGAGCGCGGTATCCTCATTTTGATGGATTTCTCTACAATTTGACGTAGCTCAACATCATCTAATTGTTCTTCGGTCATAAATGGTTCATCAGGGTTAAAGTCATGTTTCCACTGCAAGTAACGTTCCTCATCAGAGAGTTCTTGTTGTGTTTGCACTTCATCTGTTTTGATACCTTGATGCGCTTTGGCCAAAATGTTGTTGATTTCATCATCAGCTAACGTATTGAGTTGACGATTATCAATTTGATTGCCACCTGGGCCTTCTTCCTCAATTTCTAGTTGAACTTGTTGATCTAGCTCATCAAAGTAAGGCACAAAGTCATGATAGAGGTCATCATATTTCAAATCGTTATGCTGAGCTTTGATGTTCAAGTCAGCCGTATAGTAATCAAGTGAATACTGCTTGCCCAATAATTCATAGGCAAACGGCATTCTATATGCACCCGTAGAGAAAATTGGCAAAGGTCTAACTGATCTTCCCTTCTTATCTGCACGTTTGATCGTACGAATAGTAATCATCTCACGCGGACTCAATTCACTAATTTCTTTGGCATCTAACAGGCGAACCTTGCTAACTTGTGCATGACGGTTACCACGATCTTGACGATCTAAGCCAATCTGTGAATTGACTGATTCGGTTTGGACTTCAACCTCACCTAATTGCTTGGATAAGGCTTCATTTGTGGGCTCATCATTAGTTAAAATGTGGAACCAGTTACCCGTGTTACCATTGATGTCATTGGTTTCCATTTCAGAGTAATGAAGACGCGGTTGTGTTAAGGTTTGTATATACAAATCTACAAGATGCCCATAGGTTAAACCACGCGTTAGAATATTGGTAAAACCTGGAATACGTGGGAACATAGAAAACTCATTGAGCTTATAAAGGATCCAACTGTCCATTTTCCTTCGGGTAATCGTTGATGCAATGTCCGTATTGACTGAGAAAACTTGTGAGATAAACAAGCTGGCCAAAGCGGAGAAATCATCGTTAGATTGTGGCGTGATGATGAAGACTGCCATTGGATTTTCTGAGTAACGCAAGGTGACACCTGGTGTCTCAGTAGTGCCTTGTGCTTTAATTTGATCAACCAGGCATTGGATGATAGGCTGCTTAGAAAACAAGTCACGCTTAATCTTGCCATTGAGTAATTTTCGTTGTACAATCTTACCAGTCAACGTAAACTTTTGTTTACGCATCGCAATTGAATTGCCGTCATTATCGAGTGACAACTCAATTTGCCATGAGACGGGTAAATGGTTATGAATCGGATAAGTTAGCGTGCCTGATTGGGACACAGTTAGCTTGTCCTTTTCTATTGCATGCTTTTTACCTGATTCATAAACGTGAATGCTAACATGAACGCCTTTATAGCGGTCAGAGAACTTAATCTTTAGCATTCTTGGAAACCCTAAATCGGTCAAATTGATAGTGTTAAAGGTTGTCAGACGTGTGATTGACTCTGAGGCAAACAAATTCAAACGATTCATAACTGAGAAAGAAATTGATGATTTGGTATCCCCTGTGGCGGATAGATACTCAGCGGCGTTTAGAATAATCATATTGCGCGCTGGTGTTCGCGGTAGTTTACCAATATTAGTAATGTACTTAGTTAAGCCATCACCTTCTTTATCCGTGAACTTGTTCATATCATTGATAAATTGCAGGACGTTAGAGATGGTCACCATTGATTTGTCCTTATGACGTACAGCAATATCTAATACCGTTAACATGACTGCTTGAATGGTACTTTCAGCGGCACTATCCCAAATATCTTTGTGGCTACTTTCTTCACCACTGGAACCACCAATGACTTGTACAACCTTACGTAGTTCCGTATTGGCACTGTCCCAATCACCATCAAAGGCATAATCAATGGCAATTTCAAGAGGATTCCAGGACTCAGACTCACTTGGCTCCATGATGTTAAGTAGTTTCACGTCATAGCCCGCTGTGCGTAATGACTTATAACTCATTTTGGCATCTTCGTTTTTGGCATCCGTATCAATAATGTTCCATTTGATTTCGGCACGACGAATGATGTCAATTAAGGTATAGCCACGCATTTGGTCTTTTGAAGAACGTGTCATCCCAGTGGTCTTGGAATGAGTGTTACTGGTATCCACCCAATAAAAACCATCAAAACCGCCGTGAACAATAAGTTGCTTTTCAAATAGCTTTGGCAAACGTGCCAGTAAAACGGGACGTATTTTTTTGTACACCCCGCTAAATTCTAGTGAATTCATACCTAGTGGCCGTTTAAACCATTGCCACGCCCACAGGAACGGATGAATCATAAAGAATTCGAAGGTGTATCCTTGTGTGTGCAGCACTGGTTGTCCTGGGCGACCCTTAAAATTCTTATTGCGATCAGGAATCAATTTGTAAACCTTATCCACCTCACGGACTTCCGCAAAACGGTTAGTGTTACGTGTTTGGTCTCTAAACAATTGATACCAGTCATAAATACGTTGGAAGACATATTTTTTGAGTAGTAGTAACAGGCACAGAATCAACACATTACCTGTCAATACAGTTAATCGAGAAAGAATAGTGAAAATATTGAGTGGATTGAGCACCGTGGCGGTCATGTTCATGACATCGTTGAATTCTGGCCATTGAGCGACACCACTTTGCATATAGAACTTGAAGGCTTGAATATATGGGCCAACAACTCTTACCAACAAGTCAACAATAATCGTGACGTAAAGCGATATGAATATCACTCCAATAGTTGCTATAATGCCATACAACCATAAGAACCAGGGACGACCACGCCAACGAATGTAACTTTCCCGCATGAATTGTCTTTCAGCGCGGTAATCTTTTTTAAATAGCTTCATTGTCTGTTGCCTCCTTAACTGTGGAAACCACAACTTGCCATTCACCATAAGGACTTGTCAAAGATGGTGGGTTACCAATGGCTCTAAAAATGAAAGTATCAAAGTCTTGCACCAGTCCTTGTCTTTTTTGGATAATTGCGGCAGACACTGGATCACTCACATACGTAGCAATCGTGTCATCAATTGGTCTGACACCTCGAGACGGTTTATAACCAACGTCTGCGATGTAGTTGGCAATTGGTGAGCTGACCTCCTGTTTGTCATTCAGATATTCAAAGCCCAAATCAAACGATGGAATATAACGCGCCACCTCTTGTGTGTCAAAAACAATGTTGAAACCACTCTCTTGTGCTTTTTGATTGAGTCGTGACAACTTCAATTCAACAATTCGCACCATGTCCGCCATCTTTAAGACATCAAAGACAATAATGGCACCAATTCTTGCAATAAACTCAGGACGGTAACCATCACTTTGCAAGGCAATTTCGAGTTGTTCTTCAAAATTTGCTTGACGTTTTTTGTCTTCTTTAACAGCATCTGATTTGGCATCACGATTCATCACTGCTGTGGCCCCTGAGTTGGTTGTCATGACAATGATTAAGTCTTTAAAGTTAACGACCCGACCATATTCATCACTCAAACGTCCATCATCTAAGACCTGCAAAAGTAAATCCATGACTTCTGGATCAGCCTTTTCAATTTCATCCAACAACAATACGGCGTAAGGTGTGTGCCTGACTCTAGTTGTGAGTTGATCTTTAAATCTTTCTAGGCTAGTCCCTGCAAACTTAAACTCTGACATATCAAAGCGGATAAAGTTTTGAGCGTTACCAAATAGATTTAGCGCTAGTTGCTTGGCTGTCTCAGTCTTACCAACACCAGTCGGCCCCATAAAGAGAAATGACTCAGGCTTTGAGGTGTCAGCTAGTCCTGCCTCACGGTTAGTCAGTTTCATCGCAACTTTTTCTAAGGCTGTGTCTTGACCAATCACCTGGCTTTTTAGTCTTGGTAACAGGTTTAATAATCGTTCATCAGTCGTCTGATTAATGACATATTCAGGCACATGATAATCATCATAGATGATTGTGGCAACATCTGTGTCTTCTAAACTAGATTTATTAGCTAATCGTGCGACACTTAACGCACCATCTAGCAACATAATTGCCTTTTCAGGAAAGTAACGGTCAGTGATATAGCGTTGTGATAGTGCCATAATTCTGTCTTGTACTGTTTCTGTCACTTCAATACCGTTATTTAGTTGCAAGGCGACTTTAGACAAAACCCGTTTCGTTTGGTCAAAGCTCAGTTCTGGTACTTCAATCAAATCAAATCGCCGCATCAGTGCGCCATCACGCGCCACATATTCGTGAAATTCTTTCGTGGTCGTTGCCCCAATAATTTGGAGATCATCACGACTCAGAGCTGGTTTGATAATATTACCCGCATCCAATGAACTGCCTGACGTTTCAGCACCAGTGCCAACAATTTGATGAATTTCATCAATAAAAGCAATTACAGTGTCTTTATTGACAATCAATTCATCAATGATGGCTTGGAATTTATGAGCAAATGACTCACCATCGCTGCTTTTCATCAAGTTGGCCAAACTAATTTGAACTAAGTGTTTGCCTTTGAGGGAAGAAACTGAGGTACTTAACAATTGGCGTGCCAAATCCTCTACAATAGCTGTTTTACCAACGCCAGGTAACCCAACTAATAAAGGCGCATTTTGAATTTGTTTCATCAGAGAGACCATGATACGACGCGTAATACTTTCACGTTCGTAGGCATGATATTTGTTTGGCTCAGACATCACTTTGGCACTAATGTCTGTTGTATAGTGATCAAGGTAAGGTGTGGAATTGTTGTGTTTTAATTCAATCATTCATTTCCTCCCTGGTCAGTAACGGGATCACCATAATTCGTCTTGCTTTCAGGAACTTGATTGGCAGCATCGTGTTCTCTGGCTAATTCTTCTAATTCGCTTGTACTCGCATCAATGTGATCGACTGCTTTTTGTCGGTCAGCGATTAAACTTGTGTAGACATCAGTGCTTTTGACATCATCTAATTGATGATTCAATTGGCCAAGTTCTGGCACCTCATCAGCGGCAATAAAATCACCTTCGGGATCATAAATTGAGACTACTTGTAGTTTCTTGCCAACTTGTTGTAATACGGCCACCATTTCAATACCTAGAATCGGATCGCCTGCTGGGAATAATTCATGGTAGCGCCTGGTTTCAATTGTCAAAGCAATTGCACCTGGTTGCCCCTTTTCCTGGAAGGATAAAATATTAACTTCAGCAGACTTTGTAATGCCTGTGATAAAACCTGTAACTTCTTGAATGTTTTCTTGTGACATGTGTTTGCTCCTTTTACATGTGTCGTGTAGTTGTTTGATTAATGGCCTGATAGTTTTGTTCGACAACCGCTAACTTATCAGGCTTAAGCAATTTTGTTGTTTTTGGTTGACGTACTTCACCGTTGCTCAAGTTATCCGATAAATATTGAGTAACATCGGTACTAGCTTTGAGTGCTTGACTAATGATTTTGCCAGTGTTTTGACCCTCAAGTGCCTTTAAATTCTTTGACCAACCCGCAATATAATCAACGCTTTTCTCACCAGGTTCAATGCCTAGGTTTTTAGTAATCACATAGCTGGATAACTCAGCCTGCGTTTCTTTAATAGCTGTTGGCCAATTATTTTGACTTTGCAGGGAATGAAGCTGCGCGTGAGCTATTTCGTGCGCTAAGGTGTGAATTTTATCGGTTGGGGTAAGATCACTGCGCAACAGGATATATTTTTCATCCTTATTGGTTTTTGATTGAACAAAGGCCCCTTTTGCTTGTCCTTGCCAGGTCATTGGTCGTTTGGCAATTTGTTCGTCTAAACCTTGGTCAATGACGGGCACTTTAAGCTTGTCGGCGAACTTTAATAATGTTTTATAGGCCGCATCCAAATGTTTTGGACTTTTATCAGTGGCTAAGTCAATTGGACGATTCGGTAACAAACTTGGCAATTGCTCAGCTGTGGCATTGGTTTGACGAACATCAAATACGGTTTCGACTGGATAATGTTTTACACTGCGGACTTCCAATTGATTGTTATTGGCTAATTGCTTTTGTTCAGGTGTCGCATCAGACCAACGTATCTTTTCACCATTGCTATCAATAATGGTTTTCAAGTTTGTTGGGGCGCCAAATATTTTGATGCCCTTTTCCCCCTTATTAACTTGGATGCCATCAGCAGACCATTGTTTGTAGCCTTTTAACAAGGTGGCTTTTGGATTTTGTAGTTGAATCAACATTGAATTACGAGCCGAATAATTTAAGCCAGTCGCGGTAAAGTCAAGGAGCTTTTTAAGTTCAGCGGGATCTTGTTGGTACTTGGCCACCCTTCCCATTGCCTCTTGAATTATCTGTTTATTCTTTAAAGCATTCTCCTTACGACGATCAGCTTTAGAACGACGTTGATTTGTTTGCTTGCCTGTCTTTGTGTCTGAGACTTCCTTGACAGGTTGAATGGTGCTCATTTTGACATCCACATAATCTGGCTTGACTGTTTGTGTCTCTTGCATTGCAAGTTTTTCTAAGGCATCTAAGCGATTAGCATTATCCGTCATACTCATGACGCGCCGCCCTGTAACACCTGCTTTAAGTTGTTCGTTCCAATCCTTGCCTTGTAAGGGAATATGACGCTCTGCTTCAATCGCTTCACCAGTAATTGGATTTTTAAAACTAAAACGATCAAAGTAATCAGCGGCTTTAAACCCTGCGACATCGTTGTCAAAAGCCACAATGATCTTATTAAATTTGTCTTGCTTAGCAGCAACCGCATCATTCAAATATTGCAAGCCACGCTTAGCATCAGTGCCAGACACAGACAATAGCGTGGCGTTACTTTTCACCATGTCTTGATGATTTTGTTGTGCATAACTCAATAAATCAATTGGGCTTTCAAATAAAATCAATGTTTTGTCACCTGAACCAAATGAGAGGTTATAACCCGTTGAGGTATCACTGCCAGCAAATATTTTTTTGGATGTGCCACGCTTTTTGTAATGTTCAAAGTCTTGTTCAGTCCCTTGACGATCAGCGCCCACAATTTTGCCATTCACATCCTTCCAGGGAAAGATGACGGGGTTTTGATGCAACTTATCACCTTCACGGTAACGGCTACCTTGTACAACTGCGCCACTTTTCAATAAATTGTCAACGAACTGTGGATTGAGCTTGCGTTGATTAACTAAATAATCTTTGGCTACGTTTGTTTCTTGAGTTTTGAAGACCTTGTCATAATCAAACTTGTAACGCGGTGTGTTGTCTTCGTACAGTTTAGAGACATCAATATTTTCACCTTTGACAAAGCGCGCGTAGGCCAGTTGATTTTTAATAGCGGCACCTTTACTGTCACCATCTGATTTGCCTAATTCGTAGTAGTGAATGAAATCAACTAAATCCCCTTTAACACCAGTCGAGTTCCAGACAAAACGGTTTAATTTTGTTCTAACCACCAAACTATCGTGCTCAACCATGCGTAACTCAGTGGGAGTATCCGTCGTGTAAGGAATACCTTTCCAATCGCAATAGCCACGAATTGGTAATAATTTAAGTTGCGCACGTTCTTCCTTACTGATCGCCATGAGCTTGTCCTCCAACTTGTTTGTCAATTGGTAAGTGATTCAATTCAGCAAATGCCTGGTCAATATCATCTGTTTCCAAATTCATTTTGGCTAACAGTGATCGTCCCAATTCAGCCACAAGAGCGTCATTAAGTTGTTTGATGTCTTTTTTGATGGCCCGCTTTTCGTCTTGAATTGCCTTTGCTTGTAAATCTAGTTCATACAAACGTGTTTGCTTTTCTTTGATTTGTTGGTCAATCGTTTTTTTAGCCATTTTGTAGCTCCCTTTTTGTTTAATATAGGGTCAATATACCAACCTTTTAAATAACATCATAAAAGTAAATGGTTTTTCCTGAGACATCACAAACCTCCCCCAGTCCCCCTAATCATTAACTTGACAGGCGTGGTTATTACCACACCAGTAAAGTTAATTGGGGGTTCAAAAAAAGCCATCACATTCAAACGATTTTCAAACCGTTTAAATGTGATGGCTTTCCTGCCTGCTGGCTGTTATGCACCATCTATTCTTGCTTTTGTGACTACCAAAACTCTAACAAGCCAAGCAAATCTAAGGACTAAAGTCCAAAGATTTGGGCTAAATTTGCAAGGCCAAGCACTACGTGTCGCTACGCGAGCTTTGCAAACCCGCCCTGGCTTGTTTTAGTTTGTCCGTTCACAACGCAATAAGAATAAATTGGTCACAAAACAAACCAACAGGAGGACAAAATAATGTCTAATATCACAGTAACAAATTCAGGTTTTCAATTGAGAGATGTCAGTGTAGACTTTACTGCTAAATCAGCAATGGAAGTCGGTAATTATCTCAAACATAAAATCGGACGTCAATTGCAAGAACGATTGATTGTCATGAGCTTAAATTCTCAATTGGACGTTATCGCTTCAGACACGATTGCCATAGGACAGATTTCGAGTATTGTTGTATCCCCTAGGGAAGTGTTTCAAATAGCGCTCTTAAATAACGCCAGTAGTATCATTCTTGCGCATAATCATCCCAGTGGTCATTTAATTCCGTCACAGGAAGATATTGCCTTAACACAAAAGCTAAGAGAAGTTGGTCAATTATTACAAGTACCAGTTAATGACCATTTTATTGTTAGCACAGATGATTACTACTCATTTGCAGAAAATCAGTTTAAATAATCAGGAGGATATAAAAATGAATATCAAAATTATTAGAATGGAAACCTACTTACAAAATCCAGCAATGGTACTCATTCCTAGCGGTGCTATTCAAGCCGTAGAACTTGTTTATGAGGCTAAAAGCTATGATGAAGATGACTTGACGGCTAATGTTTGGTCACGGCTGGAAGATGAGTTATCCGAGCTAGGACTTTACTACCCCGTCAACAACAATTGGGTACACCATCAACATCTAAATGAGAAATTTGATAGATTAACAATTGGCTATGTCGCAGACAACAACATCACGGTCACAAACGAAATTCTAGTCAATCATATTCACGGCAGTATTGATGGTGATGAAAGACCAGATTGGATGTAAAGGAGACACTATGGCATGGTATGAACCTCATCAAGACTTGATAACTGACTATATGATGATTGAACAAAATATTTCAATAACTGCAGAATTACTGAGCTGGCGGGATTGCGACAAACAATTAAAACAAATTCGCTTGCAGGCGTATCGTAATGACTACAATGACGGTGACTATGACTATTTCTTCTCATTGCGGTTTGCAGAATATCCATTATCCAACCTTGTTTTTAATAAAGATGTGACGGAACTAGTATGTGGCAACCCCAAAGCCAGTGCAGCAACCATTCGTAAAAAGTTGTTTAAAATCATGAATGCATGGTGGCTAAACAGCCCAGACTATCACTCACCAAAATCAGACAAGGAGCAACAAAATGACAGAAACTAACCCATTTGAAATTGTAAATAAGCTAATCACTACCAATGGTGTGATGATTGCGACCTTAAAAAATGGTGATGAAATAACCGTTGCTAGTAATGGTCTAGCGAGACATAACGGGACTTACTTCAAAGATTATGGAGACATTCTAGCGAGTGTTTCAATTGATACAATTCTTGACGCTATTGTTCAATCAATATCTCAATAAAACAAGCCATGACTATTTTTTAGTCATAGCCCTTCCCCCAGTCTCCCTGATCATTAACTTGACAGGCGTGGTTAATACCACACCAGTAAAGTTAATTGGGGGCTCAAAAGGCTCACTTCCGTTCGCATCGCACCAAATTGTTCTGTTTGCTCTGTGCCGTTTTCACAATCGCATGATAAAGAGTCTGTAAGGCGCAAGCGCCAAACAGTCTCTACAAAGAAACACAAGGACGTGGCAAGTTGCTGCGCAATCCTTGTGTTTCTTTGGTTATCATGCCAATTGTTACCCGTCACGACGCAACCAGCTCAATTGGAGCGATTGCCAACAGGAAAAGTTTTGGAAAGGTTTATTTCTTATGGAAGTTTATTATCAACTCATTCGCAACAGCGGTCGTACCGTGCGTTATGCCTCAACTGATAAGCAAGTTGTTCTCACGCATGGCTACCCAATTTATTTACAAATCTATGGCACTAATCGTTCTATAGATTATATTTTGAAGGACACATTTGTCTTTTTAGCCACCCAATACGGCAACAATATTAAATTAGTCAATGTTGATGAACTGGAGAAAAAATAATGACAAAGCAATTCTATGATGATTTTAGCAAATTACCAATCGCCAAAATGGCACAATCAATCGCTGATATGACTTATTTGTTCAATGAGACCAAAGTGCCAACTAGTCACTATAAGGCGCAATTAAGTAAAGGCTTTGAAGAAATGGTTGAAGCAAGCGTTAGTGTTTCATTAGTCAACACCATTTTCAACACTTTACAAGCTTTGCAAAAAGAAAGCCCCAAATTGTTTTATCAAGCTATGCTCTGCCTTGATACCAAAGTAAAGCCTAGCAGTATTACCCCCAGTCAATATCAAGCAATGGAATTTACTTGGTCACAATTTGAATTGAACAAAAAGAAAAATATCCTTGATAAGGACTTTATCCAAATGTTCAATCAAGTTGAAGAAAACGGACTCACCTATTACACGCAAAACCAACAGGAGACTAATGACAATGAATGACGAAGTGATTGAAAATATAGCCATACGTTACTTTTCATGGTCTGATGAATTCCCTATGGGCGGTAGTGAAATTTACGTCAGTGAGTCCACAAGCAATGACTCGGGTGAAATAGATTTATCAGATGATGAAGCACTGCGATTAAGCGCATTTATCATGGAAGAATTGGCTGAGGGTAAACGCGTTACCCTAAGAACCACAATTTAAGGAGAATAATATGGCAATCGTCAACGTTAAATATATGGAAACATTGGTTAAAACAGTGGCAGTTAATGTCCCTGATACACTCACAGATGAACAGAAACTGACACAAGCTGTTGAAATTGGTAAACGTCACTATTTTGATGAAAAAGTGATCTTAGGGGCAGATGATTTAGATTTACGTGAAATCAGTGCGGAGTACAAACAAGAGACAACGGATTACGAGGAATTTTAATCACAAATAGGAGCGTGGCAATATGGGGACATTTGTTTTTAAATTATTTGTGTTAATCATTTTATTGGTTTACATACTCTATTACATAGTTGGTGTGATTATGATTGCACATGAAGATGATGAGCGGTAAAAATTTTTTGCCGTGCTCCCCAGACCCGCAAGCGGGATCAAACACGCTACGCTTGTCCTGCCAAGCTCTTGGGTGCCACTTCGCTTTGAGTCAAACATTGTGCCACAACCAGTGACTTGTAAACTGTGGTGGTGATACCACAGCAACAAGCACTAGCACAGAATACAAGGGCTTCGTAAATTCGCCACGCTCACCCTTGTATTCTGCGCTGCTTGTGTCCCCATGTTCATCGTCAAAACGAAATAACACACCAATCACAGGCAGGGCCGACAGGAAAAAGTTTCTGCCTGGTGCGTACATAATCAAGGAGAACTACTATGAATCGAATTACCAAAGTTATCACTACTATTGCCGCAACAATTATCAGTTTGGATATTTTACTAATGGTCATCAATGGCACGATGCTGTATGTCTTACTCACCCTGGCTGGCTTTTATGTCTTAGCATGTTTGGCTTTTAAGCAGTCCGCTTATAAAGCGATGAGTTCCTGGATCGACAATGGTCACCTGCCCCATAAGGAGAAAACTCATGTCAAAACTCACAACTAAAACATTGTCTAACACTACTAATGCTAACGGGCTAGTCATGTTAGAAAGCAATGGCCAATATATCTATCCAGGTTTGGCACAAGCAATCTTTGACGATGCTATTTTTGGTCCGCGTATTTTAAAGCGACTGCAACGTCTTTTTGTTGATCACCCAGACGGTCTGAGTGAATTAGGTCATGACTGGTATTTTGGTTATCTGGTCTGTGCTTATACGCAAACGCATTTTGGTATTAGGAATCTATTGAACTATCCCTCAGTGACAAAGGAGCTTTTTTCTCTCTGTCTGACAAAACTATCCGAATAGGAGGATAAAATCATGTTAATTTTTTGTTTATGTTTATTAGCGATGTTTCTGTTTTGGCTATTTGGCCACATCATTGGCACCATCCTGTATGTGAGTATCCTATTTGTGGGTCATGTGATTTTATATTGGTATTTTTATTTGCCACTTATTATTTTGATAAGTCTAACTATTGCTTTTGGCATCAAAAGTGTCTTAGCGATGCTGGTGCTAATTATTCTCATTCTTTCACTTGTATTAGCACTAATGATATATTGGCCGCGTCATCGCAATTCATAACAAAATAAAAAGCCCTGATAATCAGAGCTTTTACCGAACTATAACATTCGGTATCCAATGGTTAAGCGCGTTGTAAATGCCACTGGTATCATTTACTTGTGTATTATATCATCTTTTGAGTGACGCTTTTAAATATTGGTGTTAACTGTCAGCCCAGTTTCTTTGCGAATTTTAGCAATGATTTCAGGTATCTGTTCTCTGTACTCACTATCTAAGCGAGCTATTTGTTGTGAGTGTGTTGCTTTGCCAATTTTATAGTATTCAAAGAAAATATTGACCTTCTTTGAGTATATCTGATCGACCACCCTTACTTCATAGATTGTGTTAGGTTGTTTAGCAAACATCTTTTTAATATCTACAATGATAGCATCAATTTGATTCATTTTTCTTTCACCACCGCTCTAATATTTTCAAAGGCAATATAGGACTCATTAATATACACCCCTAAATCAGAAAAACCATCGACCAAACCAGTTACGTTAGGCACTAAATTGCCATCCGGGTCCTCAATATTTTGTTGTACAGTCACAAATTCATAATTCGCTGAGGCATGACGCAAGATATTTTGACAAGTCGTTAAGGACATCATTGGTAATTTAACAGGTACGGCATTTTTGTTCTGTGCTTCACGCTTTAAAGCTGAGGTATGGTCCGACAGGAAATAGCCATTCCACTTCACCTTGCCACGCTCGCGATAGTCGTTTTGAAAGTAATTGTTAATCATCTTACTAAATTCTGCATCACTCATAGCTGTTACCTCCGTTATGACCACCAACAAGGCTGGCACGGTTAATCGCCGTACCGCCTTTTTCTTTGGACATCGCCCGCATCAGGGCTGTGGTGCCAAAGCGTTTTCGAATTTCATCAACAACTTGATCAATCTTATTGGATTTAATTGATTTTTCTGGTTGTTCAAAGAGGTCAAGCTGTACGCCACTGTCCTCAATTAACCCGCCATAATCAATCCCAATGTTGCGAATCACTTCGCCATGCCAGTGCTTTTCAAACAAAGCCACCATAATAGCCATTAATTTTCGGGTATCATTAGTTGGATCAATCCTTTGTTGCTTTCTAAAACCATGACTTCCCTGGCGTTCACTTTCGTCAAAAGAATACCCGATGAACAAGCTAACCAAACAAGTTTGTTTCTTATGTGCTCTAATCCTGGTCGCCACTTGATCTGCCATTTCACGGACAACAATTTCAATCTCTTCTTTTTGTTTATAATCACGCGGTAATACCTGAGAATTACTGTATGATTTGCTTTTAGGCACGACCACCTCAGCCATATCTGTACGGTCAATGCCCCAAGATAAGGCAAACAATTGCTCGCCAACCAATCCCATTTTGGCTCTAAATTGATAAGGGTCCTGATGCGCCAAATCGTACATTGAATGGATACCCATCACTTCAAGCTTATGTGCTGTGCGGGAACCGATACTCCAGACATCATCCAGTTTCGTAATTGGCCACAACTTTGTCGGCACATCCTCATAATGCCAAATACCCGTCAGGTTTTTAGTGTGTTTTGCTTCAATGTCTAAGGCTATTTTTGCGAGCACAGGCGTGTCACCAATACCAACTGTTAAATAGACACCCGTTTCCGCTCTAACTTGCTTTTGAATTTTAAAAGCGACTTCCTCAGGAGTTTTACCAAACAACCGCCAAGAGTGGGTTACGTCTAAAATAGACTCATCAATCGAGTACGGCAGCAAATTAATATCATCGGTATATTGACGATAAATATTATTGATTTTTAGGTTTTCAGCAATATAATTATTCATCCTAGGGTGTGCGATAAACAAGCCATGCACATCAGGTAAATCATGCTGGCGCATCACATTACTAATGCCTAAGTCCTTCTTAGCTGTTGGTGAGGCCGCTAGGACTAAACCACCATTCGTGTTTGCTTGTTCAGACATCACGACTAAATCACTTTTTAATGGATTAAAGCCCCGCTCAACATTTTCAACACTGGCGTAGAAACTTTTTGAATCAATTAGGAAGAACACGCCACGGTTTTCTTTGCTATAATCATATTCAGTTGTGATTGCGTTTTCCATCAGCAACCTCCAAAAACAATTGTGTATAATTCATTATACGAACAAGCGTTCGATTAAGCAAGCGAACAAAGCATTAAATTTGTGACAAAATCCAAAGCTATGCTATAATAAAGACATAGAAAAGAGCCGTAGCGCTAACTACGACTCCTAGCAAACCCGTTTCGACGGTGGCTAAGCTTTAAGTTAAACTAATAACCATTCGCTCATCCAAAGCTAAGAATGGTTATTTTTTTGCGCTGCTTTTGATCAACACAACAACTAAAGTAATTAACGATAGAATAAACATTCCAAAGCTAATCATTAGCTGTAATGCATCCGATACGGACACTAGGCATCTCCTTTCCTAGAATCTGGGCTTCTAGCTGTTACACCATAAGCACCACCTCCATTCGGGATAGCCACCATCTTAACTTGTTTGCTGTAACTAGTATAGCATACTCCAAAATACCAATTGCTCTAAAACTCAAACGCTTGTGAAATTTTAAAAATGCTTACTAAAATAAGGGTTCCAAAAAACTTTCACAAAGTCTTTGGAACCCTTATTTTTAACAGCTTTAAAAAGATGATATAGCGTTACTGATGATAGCACACGTTATGTCGAGCTAGTTAATTGACTCAGCATTATTTTAGTTCAATATCTGCATAAAGTCCTTTTTCAAATACTTTTCGGCAAAAGGACAAGCTGGGTTAATTTTAATATTTTGTTTTCTGGCTAGCGAAACTAATTCATCAATCATTTGTTGCGCGATACCCTGTCCCCTCAATGCAGGTGAAACATAGGTATTTGTAATTTTCCATGTATTCCTGTCTTCTTCATAATCAATAAAGGCTAAATCATCATTTCTTCCTGGTACACTCAAGCGGCCATTATAGTTGACAAATTGCATAATTTTCCTCCTAATACACCCTTTTCAGAAAATTTTTAGAACAAAAGTAAAAAAACCATTCTGGTTTTTATGATTCGACCAATTGGTATGATAATAGATATTTTATTTAAACTATTAAACCGCGCACTGACTTTCTAATCTAATATAATTCTAACAGAACAATTTTAACATATTTTCTCATATTCATGAAACTAAAAAACAGGGAGCTGAAATATTGAAAAATTTAGTGATCATACACCGAAATTCCGACTACTTTATTTCTAGGATAGGGTTCGAGATAATTAAGTATAGTAGTTTTATGATGCCAATAAGAAAATAAACACCAGAATTAAAATCAAACATTGTTACTTTCTACAACGAGAGGCGTTCTGCTAATCTCCTAATCACTGAGTAGATTGAAGTCAATATTTGTTCAACGCCTTCATATCCACGAATTTGAAATGTTCCTAAACCTATTTTAGGAATTAAATGTCCATCATTAAGTAGATATTGTTCTTGATTTCCCTTTTTTTCTCCTATTTTGAAGTGTAAAAAAGACCAAACTAATAGCTATGGTCTTCTAAATAATTTATCTTTTGGCAGATTGCAAGAAATAACTTGAACGAATTTAGTGACGTAGATTAAGCAAGAAGATCTCGATTGGTGTGTGCCAGTTAAGACATTTAAGTGGTCGGGAATTCAGATACCAATTGATTTGAACCAGCTGGCGATCGCTCAGCTCTTCAATGGCTTGTCCCTTGGGAATAAACCGTCGCAAAACTCGATTACGGTTCTCATTACTACCGCGTTCGTGCGGTGAATAGGCATGGGCAAAGTAAACCTGAGTACCCGTGAGCTGTTCAATTGCCTGATAGTTAGCGAACTCTTTCCCATGATCCACGGTAAGCGTCTTGAGCTTGCCTTGAAGTTGACTAGCTAGTTCAAGTACGGCTTGAGTCATGGACTGACTGTCGCGACCATGGAGCCGTTTAACAATTGTCAGGCGACTCTTACGCGCCACAAAAGTAGCTACAGCTTGACCTTTACGTTTGCCAGAAAGTACGGTATCAGCTTCAAAGTGGCCGAATTCCTGGCGAGTTTCGACTTTATGAGGACGTTCCTCAATTGAGCGGCCGTGACTGAACGTACCACGCTTTTCTTTAGCACGATGACGACGAATTCCATGATCAGGAAAATCAGGCAACTGTATATCAAGCCAGCCTTGATCAATCCAGTTATAGACCGTCTTGTAGGCAATCCCAACCACATGGGCAACTTGTTCAGGGGACCACTTCTGGACTTGAATCTTTTCCTCGACCAAGTGTTTAAGGTTTTTAGTGAGCGAAGACTTCCGCCCCCGTTGACTAACCTTTCGTTCAAAGTCAGTTTGCGCTAGCTCAGCTTGATACTCACTATTTAGCCGGTGAAGTTCGTTAAAGATGGTGGTCTTACTAAAGCCTAAGTAGTTAGCGATGTATCGCAAGGAACGTCCTTCATTATGAAGCGTTTCAATGACAACACGGTTCTGGAATGATAAAATAGTGGTGCCCATTAAGGTCCTTCTTTCTAATGGAATGTTGTGGTAACACCATTAAAGACCTTGATGGGTTTTTCTGTCCACTTAAATGTTCAACTTATATTTTACAATCTGCCATATACAAAAAGACAAGGTCTAGAAACCTTGTCTTTTATAGTATACCGGCGGCCGGGGTCGAACCGGCACGTCCGTGAGGACACTGGATTTTGAGTGCTACCAAGCTCTTTTTAAAGACGACAAACCTTGATTTAACAAGGTTTAAATTTTAGAAATCAATTTAAATACTAAGTAATTTTGAGATTTTAGTGATTATTTGGTAACTATGAAAAAAGAAAAAACTAACCACCGAAGAAAAAATCTTCAAGGCTAGTTTTATCTCATCATTATTCAGTTATTTTTAATATACCTATGCTCACTAATAAAAGAAAGATACCTAAATACATAAAGCTAATTGAAAAACTTAAGTAATCAATTATCATTCCCATAAGAGGAAATATAAAAATCATGATCAGACTACCAATCATAGCATTTACACTAAGCATAGTTGCTCTGATATGAGATTCAAATTCTTGTTGGATATCATTATTATAAATTGGGGAAAACATAGCAACTAAACCATCACTAATCAAAAAAATAAAGATGTAAATTCTTGGATTAGCTAAAATAGCTAATAAAAATAAGAACGCCGAAATAGGAATTATTATTTTAAAAACTTGTCTAGCTGTCCATTTTTCACCAATCTTACTAGCCATCCAAACACCAAATATATTAATAAGACATGAAGCTAACATCATCAAACTTATTTGCCAAGATTGCAGTTGAACCATTTCATTTTGATAATAGAAATAAAACATTGAAGTAAATGTTATTAAAGTTTGACTAATTAACATCCACCTTATTAACTTTGGATTAACTTTAAGAGTTGTTATCACTGACTTAAAAATGTCGCTAAAAGTTGAACTTACTTCATTTTGAACTTTAACTTTTGGCTCTTTCATAAGAGAAATAACAAGTATTGCTAACATGGAAAGTCCTATTTGAATCATATAGGTTATATTTAAAAATCCATGCACGAATAACCCTGCTAAGACCATTCCCAATGCTCTTGTAGCTTCAGAGACGCCTGAAATAAAACTAGTAAATTTTAAATATTTTTCCTCAAGACCTGCTTCCTTTGAAGATTCAAAAAGCATTGCGCTACTAGTACCTGAATCAAAATTATATGACCAAGCACCTGCCATCATACCTAGTGCATAAATCCAAAAATTTCCATGTCCAGCTAGCATTAAAAATGATGAGAAAATAGTTGAAAGACGGCTGAGAAATAAATTAGTCTTACAGGTAAATCTATCAGCCAACATACCAGAAGGAACCTCTGAAACGAGACTTGTCCCATGAAATAAACTTTCAAGAAGACCAATTTGAAAAAGAGTCATTCCATTTTGACTTAAAAATAAAAGCCAAAAAGAAGTAATACCAAAAAAACTAAATAGTTCACTTGCTCCTAATAGAGCAATATTATTTTTATACGATTGTTTAAACATATATTCACATTCCTATTTTTAAAATTTTTAGTTATGAGTCATATCTGACTAAACAATCAATAAGTCTACATCGTTCCTCCAATTGAAAGGGGTATCCCCTTCAAATCTCCTTCTATTTATCAATGGTAATCTTGTAAATATATGTTTTTTATCGTTAATAGTATAATTGTAACATAATAATAACCTTAAAAAAACAAATATTAGATTCTGAGTCCTACCAAGAAATTCAATAGATTCAAACTATCTGGTATAGCAAATCATAATTCTAAAAACTTTAGGATTAGCTGACTTTAATACATATGGTAGATTGTAAAAGGCAGATTGCAAGAAATAACTTGAACGAATTTAGTGACGTAGATTAAGCAAGAAGATCTCGATTGGTGTGTGCCAGTCAAGACATTTAAGTGGTCGGGAATTCAGATACCAATTGATTTGAACCAGCTGGCGATCGCTCAGCTCTTCAATGGCTTGTCCCTTGGGAATAAACCGTCGCAAAACTCGATTACGGTTCTCATTACTACCGCGTTCGTGCGGTGAATAGGCATGGGCAAAGTAAACCTGAGTACCCGTGAGCTGTTCAATTGCCTGATAGTTAGCGAACTCTTTCCCATGATCCACGGTAAGCGTCTTGAGCTTGCCTTGAAGTTGACTAGCTAGTTCAAGTACGGCTTGAGTCATGGACTGACTGTCGCGACCATGGAGCCGTTTAACAATTGTCAGGCGACTCTTACGCGCCACAAAAGTAGCTACAGCTTGACCTTTACGTTTGCCAGAAAGTACGGTATCAGCTTCAAAGTGGCCGAATTCCTGGCGAGTTTCGACTTTATGAGGACGTTCCTCAATTGAGCGGCCGTGACTGAACGTACCACGCTTTTCTTTAGCACGATGACGACGAATTCCATGATCAGGAAAATCAGGCAACTGTATATCAAGCCAGCCTTGATCAATCCAGTTATAGACCGTCTTGTAGGCAATCCCAACCACATGGGCAACTTGTTCAGGGGACCACTTCTGGACTTGAATCTTTTCCTCGACCAAGTGTTTAAGGTTTTTAGTGAGCGAAGACTTCCGCCCCCGTTGACTAACCTTTCGTTCAAAGTCAGTTTGCGCTAGCTCAGCTTGATACTCACTATTTAGCCGGTGAAGTTCGTTAAAGATGGTGGTCTTACTAAAGCCTAAGTAGTTAGCGATGTATCGCAAGGAACGTCCTTCATTATGAAGCGTTTCAATGACAACACGGTTCTGGAATGATAAAATAGTGGTGCTCATCAAGGTCCTTCTTTCTAATGGATTGTGTGGTAACACCATTAAAGACCTTGATGGGTTTTTCTGTCCACTTAAATGTTCAACTTAAATTTTACAATCTGCCAAAATTAAACCGAACACTTTTCTCCACAAGTTAATTACCAAAACCGTTTTCATGAAATTTCGTGGAGCAAATAAAAAAACATTATTACTGATCAGGAAATAATGATTCGAAAAGCTATTTTATATTATAACTGAATTTAAATCAACGAAGTCTTGCTTTTTTTCGGTCAATAATTCTTTGCAATCTAATAAAAGTGCTCTTATACTAAAAAAATAGACTTTTTTAGTATAAGAGCAAAATAGACACCTTATATTTATGGGATTTGTATTGTAGTCCCCTATGATAATAGGTTAAGATGAATTTATATTCTAAAGTAGGAGTAATAAATATGTTTAAGGGTGTTATTAATTATCAAAATGGGAAAATACCATTTGTAATAGACGATTATCGAATGAGCTTATTTTCAGAGGAAGAATTAGTTTCTCTATTTGCAAGAGAAAACAATTTCAAGAAAAACTATATCCTAACTGGTCAATGCTTTATTAGTGGTAACATTTCTCGACCTATAACCTTATTAGTTGAAAGTTCAATGGGAAGTACATGTTATTTGACATGCTTTATTCTAAACAGAGTGGATTCCGACAAAAAAATTAATTCAATAAACTTTGAATCAAAAATACTAGATAGCATTTTTCAATACAAATATCATTATTTAGATTTATCTAGAGTTGGAATCAATCTTGGTGTAGAAAAAAAAGAAATATATTCAATACCATTCAATATCAAAAATAAGAACTATGAGCTAAAATATTTAATCGGTAAAAATAGCCGGATGGGACTTTTAGAGCATTTTAAAATGTGTGGTGTTACATCTATCAATTTACAAAATGAACAGATAAAAGAATATTATAAGATAATTATTCTAATGACAAGATTTTGCAAATTTATTACTTCCAATAGTGATGTTTCATTTGAAAGAGTTACACTTTCTGAAGATAACTTTCCTGTTGCTGATATTTACTGTAAATATGTATCTGATAAAGCTTCAGATGAATTTGATATTATGTTTCGCGAATTTGAAATTATGAAATACGTACCTAAAATACTGAATAATTTAGCACTGGAATTGGATTCCAAAATAACTAAAAGTATTCCTTTAGGACACATTGAGGATTATGGCAATTTATATACTCCGTATCGTTTTATTGAACAAATTACAGCATTTGAATATTTGTTTGAAAAATTAGAGCCTAAAAAGGCAAAGAGTAAAGAATTTCCATTAAAGACTGAATTAAAACTAATGTTCGATATGTTTACAGATATATTAAATGATGCTCACATGAATTCCGATGAAATCGCAACTAAGATTAAAAAAATAAGAGTAAACATTATCCATGGATATGCCTATTACTATGACTTTGATAGTGATATAAATATACATTTTATTATTATTAAACTTTCCGATTTAATACAACGAATGAGTCTTAAACATATTGGATTTAGAGAAGCTGAAATTTCGGAATTTAGAAAGGAAATAGTACTTTTTTAAAGTGTCCTGTCTATGATCTTTTTATTTACTCAGATGTCAATAAATTTGCCCATTTTATTCAATTACTTTGACCACATTTTAGATAAGATTGCAATTATAAAAATTGATATACCGGTCAATGGCTGTTTGGAATTCAGTTAATGTTTGGTATACTTTCAAATAAACCTATTCACCCTTCATTATTGAATGAAACACTGCCATAAAGCCATTATCGTATGAATGTCCTTTGGGGTGAATAATAATGTTTCAAGCCATAATTCTGACATTTAATATTAAACTCAGCATTAATGTAATGTGACCCCATTTATGGATGAATAATTAGAGGCTTTCGTTGCTTATCTAACGGTATCTGTAAGGCACTTGTGTCTAGATTGGCCTTCATTATATAGCAATTTGATAGCTCAATTATTTGCTCTTATACTAAAAAAATGGACTATTTTTATTCAGTCCGTAAAATGAAAGTATAGGAGTATTTTATGTCAATTCGTTATTCACAAGATTTCAAAGACTCATTGGTTAAACTTCACCAAGAAGGCCGTTCACTTAAGTCATTAGCAGAAGAATTTGGTCCGTCGAAAGATTCTATTGCTATTTGGGTTAAACAAGCTACCCCAATCATGATCAAGGGTCAGTCAAAGACGTTAAAAGACGTCAAGCAACTAGAGAAGCGCCTCGCTATTTTGGAGGAAGAAAACGAAATTTTATCACGCATAGCCTGACAGGCATTGAGCGGCCATCTTACTAGCCAAAAAATAGTCCGTAATGTGGGATTGCCGCTCATCAACCAATTTTTAGCACAGGGCTACGTGCTTGTGCGTATTTTAAGTGCACTTAAAATCAAATCTAGTACCTATTGCAACTGGCGCCATTGGCAGCCCAGTCGACAAGAAAAGCGTAGAGAATCCCTAAAACCTTATATTTTAGACGTTTAGACAACCTTTAAATTTTATGGCTATCGTCGTATCGCTGCTTATAGTCAACAAACCAACGGTCCGAAAGTATCTGAGTATATGACACTCAAATTGATGCGTGAATTAGGGATTAAATCCCGCATGCAAAAACGTTATCGCAAGCCTAAAACCGTTGTGACTGTTGATCAAAAGCCTAATCTGATTAGACACTTGCATGATTTGAGCGGTGTTTGGCAAACAGATATCACTTATATTCAGTTAACTAACCACAGATGGGTTTATTTAGCGACCGTTTTGGATCCTGAGAAGAGAAAAGTATTAGGTTATACAATTGGCGATACAATGACAGCCGAGTTAGCCACAAGGGCCTTACAAATGGCATTAGATAAGCATCAAAAGCCACTAATAGTTCATTCGGATATGGGTTCACAATACACAAGTGCTGAATTTAATATCAAATGTCAAAATTATGGCTTGAAACATTCATATTCACTCAAAGGACATCCATACGATAATGGCCGTATGGAAGCGTTTCATTCAATATTGAAGCGTGAAGAGGTTTATTTGAAGGCATACCAAACATTAACTGAAGTCCAAGCAGCCATTGGTTGGTATATCAATTTTTATAATCGCAATCGTATCTCAAATGTCGCCTAATTAACTGAATAAAACTTACTAACATTAAAGGTGAAGATTAATCTCGACGGAGATAGTCTTCACCTATTTTTGATTTATTCTAAAATAGGTTGTGAAGCATAGGTCGCGGAGTTTTTTGGCACTGGATGTCGTGAATAAAAGTGGCCGTTTCACTGGCGTTACCACACAATTTGTTCTTAGTAAGTTAGACGCTAGACGTCGAGTATAGAAAATTAGATGGTGATGGCTACCAGTGACTGTTTCAATCAATTATTCTTTGGAGGTGCACTCATGCACGCTGTTATTGGTATTGATGTTTCGAAGGCAACCAGTCAAGTTGCCGTCGCTGTTGATGGTAAGGTTGTACAGAATTTTAAGATCACCCATGATGCCTTTGGGTTCAATCAGTTAAATACGGTCATTATGCAGTTTAATACGTTCCCAGATATCGTGTTTGAGGCGACAGGCGTTTATTCGAGACGTTTAAAAACTTTCTTAGAGGCCCACAATTATCCTTATACTTACCTGAATCCTTTGACCGCTAAAAAGCAATTGGATCAATTACGTCCTAACAAAAATGATCTTAACGATGCCAAGCATTTGGCGGAAACGCAATTCATTTTAAAGCGTGCTAAAAGTTACGTCCAGAATCCGATTTATATTGAACTACAAGATATGAGTCGTTTTTACCAACAGTTAAACCACGATATTGTGTCCGCTAAAAATCGGCTACATCGTTTGCTTCAATTGACTTTCCCAGAAATTGAAACTTTGTTTTCAACTACCGATAGCCAACAATATTGGGAGATTGTGTCGTTAATCCCTCATGCCACAATGGCTAAGCATTCACGACAAACGTTATCCGATACGATTCAAAGCAGCGTCAGTCGTCAAATCGGTGTTGCGCGTTTAACACGACTCGTTGATAAACTAGTGGCGCTTGGCAGCCTATCAGCGCCTGCTGTTGCCGTTGCTTCGTATAATGTCACCGAGGTGCGTTATTATGCGCAGCGTTTAATTGCGTTATCTCAAAGCAAGGCCAATGTCTTAGCGACTATGGTTGATCAGACCAAAGATTTACCTGAATATGACATTTATCAGAGTATACCAGGATTTTCGGACAAAACAGTGGTTTCTCTAATCGCTGAATTAGGTGATTTGCATCGTTTTGCGACTAGTAACAAATTGAATGCCTTTGTCGGGATTGACTTACGATTTAATGATTCAGGTGATTATAAAAGTTCTGGGTTCATCACAAAGCGAGGTAATACAATCGCCAGAAAAGTGCTATTCAAAGCCATTAGTAACATTGCTAGTACGGCAACTTATGGTCATCAAAATCATATCAATGATTGGTATCAAAAGAAAAAGCAATCTTCAATGTCAAAGGGAACAAAGAAAATTGCTATTGGTGCGATGTCACGTCTCTTACGAACCATGCACTATCTGGTTTTGAATAACCAATTGTACGATTACGATACAGCGTCAAAGCGCTAGAATTGTACATTTATAAGCCTAACATTTTGCAAAACCAATGTGAAGACATCGGTTTATTTTAGTAGTGCTTGATGACCAATTGCAGCATCATAAAAAGAAGCTAAATGCCTTGAAACACTTGACTTCTGGTAGAAAAATAGTCCAATTTATTGACTTCTGAGCATATGAAGTTGACCGGCTTTGATGGGTCATGGATAATTTTTTTAGATTGATCCTCAGTAAATACCGGAATATTATCACGCAACATTAGATTTACCTGTTCCGCATGCTCCTCCCAAACAAGACCATATCTCTTTTCATCAAGAAAATTTTCAATTTCATTGATTGCTTTGATATGTCCATCACTAGTATTTGCTTGTTTTAATTCCTCTAAAAAACTTCTCATTCGGTCGCGTTTAACTTGACTCAGATTTGACATTTCCTTCTCCTTTTTAATTTTGTGTAATCTAACCCGAATTAATTCTTGTATCTGCATTGAGTTCGTATCGGCTTAAAAAAGTAACGATTAACCAAAACTGACAACTTTTTGATGACATGGTTAGGCTATTGTTTATTATTAACAAAAAGTATAGCTAGTAGCAAATAATTTTGTTTTAGTTACACTTTTTTAGATTGACACACATTTTTATATTTAGAATATTAATACATTTAATCTTTGTAAAAATTATATATGGTTAATCAAAGTCAATAGTTTCGTTAGCATTATTGAATATATCAATCTGATTTTTTATTTCGAGTGGTCTAACAACGAATTGCCGTGCTTCTAAAGCTTGCAAAAACCATGAGTAACGGTTTACTCCATCTATTTCTTTGAAAGTTATAATAACCCCAAAACGTATCGGATCATCTTTATGATTTTTCAGGCGTTCTTTGCTTACAATCTTTAATCCATAATTACCTGAGTATGACAACTTAGGGCGACTAGATGCTTTTTCATTTACATGCTTAACATTATCCCATTTTCTAAAGTCATCTCGCGCCTCCCCTTCTTTAGGGTGATATTGGTTTTCATCGCTTACTTGAAAATTGTTATCAATAGACATAACTTTTCCTTCTGCGTTCACACGACCGAAAGAAATATCAAGTTCTGTGTCAGTATAATCTATCCCCTGATTTCTAGACGTTTTTGGTGTGTAAACCATTGTCGATTTAGCTCGATAAGGATGTTTATTATTAATCACAGGGACAGGATACTTATAATTAAATGTAAGCCATTGCTCTGAAAGTTCACTTATAGCAAACTTCACTTCGTCATTATCTCCTTGTAAAATTTTCTCGATACGGATTGGTACAACCCCCCTGCCGATTAACGGATTTTCTGTTCCCTCTGTCCAACCAATTGCAGAATCAATAACTAGAGCTTTTGCTAGTTCTTTATTTAGGCCTATATAATATATCAAGTATGCTAATTTGCGAGCCAACCACGGTGCAGCGAACGAAGTTCCTTGGACACGTTCTAAGCCAAATTTTTGAACTACATTTATATATTCGTCATTGGCTCCGCCGTAATAAGAAACATCGGGTTTGACGAAAAAGGAGAGTACTGGCCCTTGTCTTCCGTATTTAGCAGGTTGATTATTACTATCAACAGAATTAACGACCAGTGCGTTAAGAGAATCTGCCGGAGATCCTATTTTTTCTGGGGCTCCAAGCGTACGGTTAGTGCCAGCAACAACAAAAATAACATCGTATTCATACTGAATACGATCAAGTGTTGCTCCTTCTGCAGAAATATAATTTTCTGGACTGCCAATAACAGTTCCTAAAGAAAGGTTCCAAACTTTGATTGTGGGGTTTTCTCTAACGATATCTTCTATTTCTCTGATAATTGTGAATGAACTAAATCCTGAATCAGTTGAAACGCCAAAATGTTTTACTCGTAAATTTCCAATACCATCGTCCAATCTGGGGTTCCACCTTGGGCCATCAACAATAATCGACGTCACTGCTGTGCCATGCTTATAATCCTCATTTATAGTGTCTATATTTTCGTCAATTCTATTCTCATATTCAACCCAATCAGCAAAATACACTTCACTGTCGAAAAGTGTGTCTATCACTCCCACAACAGGTTCATGTTGTGGGCTTTGAATTGGAATTGATGTCTCTAATTTGTTTACTGATGTGTAATCATCAACGGGTATTTTTTGCATATCAACGACAGCCATTGAAATTAAGTAGGGGGCGCGCGATTTTAGGATTTCAATTTGATCAGAGCGTAAGAAAAGATTATTAGAAACTATTCTTGAGTTTGGAATTTCAATATTGATTGACCTTAAAAAGCTTCGAAGTTCATCTGATTTCTCAAAAATGTCGTAGACACTTATTATAGAGTCTTTTTGTCCATCAATCGAAATATTTCCGATGTCAAATCTGTCTACGTAAGCGGCATCTTGAATGATTTGTTTAAAAGAACTTTTAGATAAGTTAATTTTGGTAGAACTAAATGGAATTGTTTTAAGAAAATCATTTTCTTTCTTTTTCTTTGGATTTTCAGGGTCTTTGACGGGATTGAAATTATCATTATTGGCGACGCCATTAAAGTATTTATTTAAAACTGACTCGGCTATTTCAATTTTCTTTATAGATTCTTGTATTGTTTGTTGCTCAACATAGTGTGTAATAATGTGTTTATGATTACCATCATCAGAAAACCTGGCTCCTACAATTGTTTCATTGGAAGTCACGGAAGATGAAGTTTTCAGCATTTCGCTAACCCTATTAGATTTTGCTATAGTTCTATTGTAGTATACCGTAACAAGTACTTTCGGAATTGGTTTATTGGTCCCCCATTCCTTGAGCACGTGTCTTAAATCTCTTGCTAAATTCTGCAATTTATTTGAAATTACAATTTCTTTGGATGGAATTTGACCACCACCACCACCAGTAGAGTTTTTTGAGCTTTGAAAATTTCCATTAACTGACAATATAGGATTCATTTTTTAGTTTCCCCTTTTAATTCTCTTTGGACTTGACTTTTTGATTTTTTGGATAATATTTCAATTTCTCTTAATGTAAATTCGTCATTGGAAAGTGCTTTCAAATCAGTTAACGGGTAATCTAGTATTTTTGAACCAAATTTCCTCAAATAGTCATATGGATCCTCTAAAGAACTAAACGCTAGCGACATACGAATTATATTTTTAAGTTCACCAGGAGAGAGTTTTTGCCCAGATGAAGCTATAATCTTTTTAAACAATCTAGCATCTTTAGCTGTATTCTTAAAACTAGGTTGCAGACCAGATAGTATCTTAATACCAATATCTTGAAGATCAGCATTTGAATACTTATCAAAATTTATGATCGCATCAAATCTTCGCAGTAATGCACGATCAAAATTACTAAAAAGATTTGTTGTCGCGACTAATACAACTTGATCATTTAGTTTGTCCAGTTCTCGAAGAACGATTGAGGTGACGCGACCCATTTCGCGAACATCGTGACTATTAATTCTATCCAAAGCAATTACATCAATTTCATCAAATAATACAATGAACCTTTCTGGAGCAGGGATATGATTTATTTCTTTAAATACTTCCGAAATATTTTTATTTGTTTGGCCGAGCCTACTATCAATCAAAGATTCAAAATCTACAACGTATAAGTCGCGTTTCAGCATATTTGCCAGCTGCTTAACACTTTCAGTTTTACCTGTTCCTGGTTTACCTTCAAATAAAAATTTATTAATACCTATATTATGTTTTACCGCATTTACTATACCTGTTATTTCTTCAGCAATGTCAGTGTTCAAAAATAACGATGGAATATTTTGTATTTCCATTTTCGAAAGAAGCTTACCACTATATGTCATTTGTTGGGGAATCAAAACATTATTAGTAGCAAGGAGTCCCATAATGTATTCAGCCAATTTATAGTCGCCAGCAGAGTCAAAGTCACGAGCAATTTCGTTGGCTTCACTGCGAAAGGCATAATCGTTATTTTCAACATGATATTTTATTAAATTTAAAATATTAGCTTTCTTCATTATATCTTTTTGCAACCTCCACTTTTTAATATGATTATACCCCGTCTGGGACATATTAACAACAAAAGGGACAATATACGTTGTATAATTAGCATTGCAAAAAATCATTTGTCTTTTATATTAATCGTCCTTACTAATGGTTTATTGAATTGTGTGAAACCTCTTCAGTTTGTATTTTTTCTTGTTCTGTTTTCTTTTGATTTCTTAAGAATCGACGCTCTGCATTTGTTTCAGCTCGAATGTCCTGCAGCCATAAGCGACTAATTTTATTAAACGAACCACCCCGCAATGGCGTCTGATCACCTACGTGCTTTGAATTTGGATTTACCTTGTTGGCCGTCGGTTTTGGGGTCAATTTTTTTTGCTGAGGGCTAGATACTATTTTAGTTTTATCTGCGTTACTGATTTTGTCGCGCTGTTTAACCTGACTTAACAATTCCGAAATTTGTTGGTCAATATCATTTATTGAGGTATCTTCAATTTGTGCTAAATGTTTATACAGTTGATTCGCTAAGCGTTTTCTTAATTCATCTTCCTTATTTTCAGACCACTTGTGTTGCCCCTTATGCATCACACCTTGGTCTTCAATATTAATGACGTCATAATCTTGTGCCAACGACTTAAAGCCCTCATATTCAAGTTTAAGCTCTTTGTCAAACAAATCGTCTAAAAGTTGATTTGTTAATTTATTTGCTTTCGCCATCTTGCCTTTTCCAGCCGTTAAATGAGCGTTACCAACCTGCCATCGCCCTTTCATGTCTTGAGGTAAAGCTTCATAAATTTGCTTGATGGCTTTAGCATGACGATCATTTAATAGGTTGTCTGGCGCTGTCTCAACAATTTCTTTTTTAAAGCCACCAACACCTTTTAATATTTCCTGATGCCGTCTTAGTTCCTGTGATGACATTAATTGTTTTCTAAACTGTCGCTTGGCTTGTTCAATCAGTTCTAAAGGTATAACACCTATTGGCTGCCCTTTATACTTACCTTCTTGCTTGATCATCTCAGGCCGCGTTTCTTGGCTTTTTTTCGCAAACCACAGATGCATGTTTAGGTGGTCAGTATCCTGATGAATCACACCAAACCAAACAACGTCATTTTCATCTTCTCCCAAAGGTAAATTAAATCCTTTGTTAATTAGCGTCTTAGCAACCTCTTGTTCTGCATGCTTCAACTTATTTTGGTCTATCATACGGGTTTCGGAATCATAGAGATTGTTTTTAACTAACCAATCACCTCTGATTGAGAAAGCGAGTTCATGGATATTATTGCCATTTTTTTGAGCCTCATCCAAGTCTTTTCTCAATACAGAAATATCTTGATTATCATAATTTAGTTTATCGCTACCAAATATTGGATGCGTTTCTGTTACCGCAGACTTTCGATTCGCATAGCCTCGCTTGCTAAATTGTTCCTTTAAATCGATGAGATCAGTTATGGACTCATTATTGAAATCACTCGTCTTCTCAGAATTATCCGCATAATCAACAAGGTCTGAGTATTTTTGACCCTTCATATCTGCTGTACTAGAAGTAACGAATTGTGCTGGTAAATTGACCATTGCCGTCTTTTTTTCACCCAGGGCAAATGCAGCAATTTCACCAGTCTTCGCCATTTTGCAATTCCTCCATAATCTCTTCTAAACTGTCAAAATCTTGTTCGTAATCAATTGTCAAACGGCGGGCTGTTCTGGAGGACATGTTCAGCATTTGAGCAATTTGCATGTAGGATTGTTGATAATTATTAAACAGAATTAAACTGATTTGGGCCAAATAGTACGTGCGATTATCGCGTTCATGTTGACTGTCAGCCATCTCACTAACTTGATTAGGATGGTGCCAATTGAATTCATCAAGTTGTTCTAAATACTTTGTCAATTGTGCTTTTCTTTTACTATGCTTTTTAGTCGTCATCGAGTTGTCCTCCTGTTTGGTGATATTTTTCGATCAGCTGCTTATCCCGACTCCGAATTTTTTTATATTCTTCATAAGATTGTGCCAATTCATTGTTTGGATTGAGTTCTGTTGGTGCGCCAAATTGCTGGAATTCTGTTGGATTAATTGGGTTGATGGCATATTTAACAAAACCATTTTCTAAATTAATGCCTTCTGGAATGTATTCAAGTTGACGTTGCTGCATGGTTAAAAGAAAACCTAATAAATTCTCTAAATTTGCCAATTGCGCAGTAAATTTTGAATCACTTTTTGTGGAGTTGGCATCATTTACCTTCTGGGCTAGTTCTGAATAATTAAGACGTGCATTGTTGGCATTAAGCGCAATATTTTCTACGAAGAAATGCAAAGCAAATCTATACAGTGTACTTTTACCAAACTGTCCATTTGTAGACCTTGGATTTCTTTCAGCCCAATGCTTGATTTGTTGAAAGTACCATTCTTCGTCCCGCGAATTTTTGATATTAATTGTCTTACCTCGTTTTGCAAAAATTTCCTCATCAATGTCAAATTCTTGTAAAATTTTGTCGATAAACTTTAGTTCTGATTTAACACCCAAAGGAATATCTTCAGGTAAAGTTGTATCATACTTTTTATTCAAAACATTTCTTCTTTTGATTAGTGCCTTCATTTGACTTGTTTTGAATTCTATTGCATCTTTCATTTATTCACTCCTTTCAGCATTACCGTTTAAGTAGTTGATTGTCCAGCCATCTTGAACGTTGAAAACATAGACATTAAATTTCAAAGTCTTGTCATTTGACTTTGCCATCATGTGAACACCACGGGGAACTAACTCAACATTTTTGTAAATTGGTGCGACTTGATAACGAACATAATTATTTTTTGATTGATGCAAATAATCCGCAATTTCTGTTTCGTAAGTCACCATACTTTTAGCATTGACACGACTGTCTGCGTTCAACTGTCGTGTCCCCGTGATCAAATTTTTGGCTTCATTGTTTAGACCAGTAAATTGATACCCAATCAGATGACTACGGTTGTATAACCAGTCTGGTGTATTCGTTCCCGTTTTAATGGCATGGTAACCTGGCGTTTTGATTGTTAATCGTTCACGCACTTGATACTTTTGAGAAGGGGGCATCAATTTTTGGTTAAGCAACGCATTAGCAGTTTGTGGTCTGCCTAACCAATCTAGGGACGAAAGTTTTTGCCAGCCACCCTGTTTAATTTGTAAGTCTTCTTGACTAAATGTTGGTTGATTATGATTGACTTCAACAACTGTTTGACCAGCGTATTTCAAGTTAACTAGCTCATCATTTTGTGTTGGAGAGCTACTTTGTTTATCAATATTAATCAGTTGTGATTGCGAACCCAGTGCAACAATTTTTTGCAAAATCGACACACGGTTTAAATAGGCAATACCTATCAATATGACAATGCCTAATAGGATTATTCTCGCAAACCGACAGCGTTTATAATTTTTCATTTGAACCTCTTCTGCTTATTCAAACTCATTAAAGTCAATCGACTTCGGCAAATTTTTTTCCTGAGGGCGAGCGTTTTTTTGAATTCGTTCTACCTCATCATTCAAGTCTGGAAAATACATATCAAGTCGCGCCAGAATTGTTTTAAACATTTCACCAATCGCGATTGTATTGTCATTTAAGCCGTGCACAACATTATTGTTAGCCATGATTAAATCATCGAGATAAGTATGCAATATTTTTGCTGCGCTATCTTCTTCAAGTCGCTTAGCATAATCTTCAATTTGTTCTCGAATTAATTGACTTGACGAGACATTTTCTTTTGATGCTTGTGTTTCAATAATTTTCAAAGCATGTTCATCAATGTTTTTAATTGTTTTTGTTATACCTTTCATACAATCTCCATAAAATATTTAATGAATTGGGAACAGGTTAAGGGGAAAGGAAAACCTTGTGGTTTTAATCCCGCCGTGCGGGCCTTTCAAGGGATTACCAATCACAAAACTGTCTGTACCCTTTCTGTACTTTGTCTGTACCCCTTCTGTACCCAGGTTTTGTTATAAAAAATAGCCCAATAGGGGAATCTTTGAACTATTTAGAATTCAAATCGGTTGGTTTTGGCAACAATGATTTGCCTTCCTGAACCTGCTTTTTGGTCTTTTGATATTGAGTAATATTTGTCTTAGCACGTTGAATATTTTTTTGTGCATCACTGATTTGTGTTCGTATTTGTGTAATGGCATCACGCGCATTATCAATGCTAGTTTGTGTATCTGAGTCATCAGACTGGGCAAGTATTTTTTGATACTTTTTGATTGAATCCTGTTGTTGATCAATTGCTTTTTGGTATTCAACAATTGCGTTAGTATTCTTTGAAATCAGTTTTTGTTGTGCCGCTATTTTAGCATCACTTTCGCTAACTTCTAATTTCTTTTGAGTGGCAAATGTTAATGAATCTGACTTAGAAACTTTGTCACGATTAATGATGAACTTGCCGCTTGCGGTATTACTGTTTGCGTTAGTTTTCTTTGCACTTGAACTATCAGAAGCTACGCTACTTGGCGCTTCGACTGTGGCAGTATTGATGCTTTTATCATGAGCTGTTAAAGTTACAGCATTGAAGTTATGACTCAAGTTTTTAAATTGGACCACGAGTGTATTATTTGAAGTTGGCACAACACGCCCAGTAACTTGATTGCCACCATGTTCAGTCATGGCAGTAAATTTAATTTTGCTAATATCAACCAAATCTTGATCAGAAACAGCTCCGTCCGAGATTGTATAATGCAGTTCCAAAACACCATTATTTTTATTAAAAACACTTTTCGTTAGACTAGCGGTTTTGTTCAAAGTGCCAAATGACACTGGCGTATTTAACTCCGTACTAGGCAAATTTGAAGGTCGAGGTGTAATGTTAACCATCACGGTTGTACTAAAAGCTATCAGAATAAATAGGCTAAATATGGCAATTAAATTGCGCCGTTGATGTTCCAAAAACCAAGTGCCAAAGCGACTAAATCTTTGAAAGATATTTCTAAATTTATCAGCTATTGTGATTATTGCAGTCATTGTCTTACCCCTCTACGTATTCAAATGCGTTACTGCTAAAGTCAGGGTATGGTGGCAAATCATTTTCGGCTATTTCACTACCCTGAGTGTCAGCAATCTGTGTTTGAACAGCAGGATTTTTCGATGACTGATTAGATTTATAGATGCGGAATTGTGTCACTTGATTTTGCATAGCATAAATCTTTTGACCAGTATTTTTATCGTTATAATTGTGATTACGCATCACAAATTCAACCTCAACTACTTGACCAACATCAGTCACATAATCACGAATCAATTCTGCTGTTTTGTTAAAAGCAACGTAATCAATGTAAGTGGCTTTGCCATCTTTTAAATCATTAATGGCTAATTTGAAGTAGGCAATTTTAGTTTCTTTTTCACCCCTTACGGTGAAGTTTACATCACAAACTAAACGTCCTACGTGGTGATTAATTTGCATAATAATTTCTCCTTTTTTGATCCAGTAAATTAACAATCGGTGTCAATTGTTTGGCTAAATAGTCTTGGATATTATTTGGTAGTTTAAACACAGGGATTTGGTTACCAGCTTCAGAATAATGAATGCCTTTCAGGACTGTACAACCGACATAATGATTACCTAAGCAATCGTCAAACAACTCACCTTTGACTTTCATCTCAGTTGATTTTAAGCAGACAAAGGCTTGTTTTTTTGTTGGTTGAACGAGATTATTTTTTAATTCTTTAACGAGAATGACGACATATTTGGTTTGTTGTAGTTCTTGTAAACTTTTCTCATCCAACAGCGTTAATTGTCTGACTTTCATAATCTCTCCCTTTCGGTCTTGCAGCTTCATGAAATGGTAAGTGATAGCATTCCATGAATTTTTTTATAGCCTTAAATGATTGATAAGAGGTACGGTATAACCTCACTGCGCCATCACTTTCTAATTCTTGATTTTCAATTGCTTTGATCACTTTTCGGCTGAGTTCACCTGATGAGTTAGCCACAAAAAGTATGTCTGAGTTGAAAAAGTCTACTGCAATAAATACGTTGTATTGGTTTGCCATTATATCTCTCCTCTCCCCAATTCAAAGTTAAAATCCTGATACCGATTGACTTGTTGTGATCGCAATTTTCAAACGATTGTCAAAACCACTAGCAAAATATATACCATATTGGCTGATATCAATCAGATGGTCACGCATGTAATCTACTTGTTTGAAACCAGTGTTTAAAAGCAACTGTTTTATGGCAACCTCACCTTGTAATTGTTTTTGCAAAGTCAAAACAGAATTACCTTTTTCAAGTTCGGTTATCAGAAAGTGATAACCACGTTCAAGAGCGTGGACGACAATTTCTGCTTGTTGGGGTTCATTCAAAAGTAAATCAGGAATCAAACCTTGGACTACACTTCTTAATTCAGGACTGCTTTGAATGATTTTGCCGATTGCGATAAATGATTGTTGAGCTTTTTTTGAATTATTATTATTTACTTCATCCTCATCAAAAGAATTGGTCTCAGTTTCACTCAAATAAGTCTCACTACTCTCAGTCTCATTTGACTGTCGTTTTGACAGTTCTTGAGCTGTCGTTTTGGAAGTTCTTGACCTGTCATTTTGACAGTTCCGGACCTGTCGTTTTGACAGTTCCTTGTCCCCCAAGGGATTGGCCCTGTGGATAACTTCAAAATCAGCATTTATGTTGCCAACGTAAAGTCTGTTTGGTTTATTTAGCCCTTGTCGTTCTTCTTCAAGGAGCCCAAAATTTGCTAGTTCTTTTTTCAAACTAATGACTTTTTTCTCGCCAACACTCAGGATTGTTTGCAGGTCAATGTTTTTGTAAATCAGGTAAACATCACCACTTTTATCAATCCAATTATTCTTAATTGACAACAAGAAACGATCACGCAGAATTGCATAAGCCACTTTCGTTTCAAGTTTCATGTCGGCATAGAATTCATTTTCAAACAGTGCCTTTGGAATTTTATAGAATCGTTCATTAGTTTCGACTTGATCTCTACTAACACGTTCCATTTTCCTGGGTTTTTCTTGATCATTTATCATCGGCAGTCCCCTCTAATGTCGCAACAATCTCTTCAAACGAAATATCCATGATTTTGTAAAATTTTATGAACGTCGTCAGTTTCGGATTATAACTTGGATCGGTTTCAGCTTTTGAAATCGTCGCTGTTGACAATTCCCCTTTTGATTTCACGGCCAATTCCAGTTGTGTTAGTCTTTTTCGTTCCCGATAAGATTTTACAATTGATCCAAAAGAATGTTTCATTTTGTCTCTTTCTCCCTTGTCTTAGTTGTCAATTTCCATTGATTTTATTACCAATAATTAACCGTCATGAAGACGGTTTCTTAACAACTCCTTAATATTTAGGCTGTTTTTAAGCAAAAAAAATAAGCCCACACAGGACTTATGAGCTTTTAAAATAACGAATGTTACAAATGCGTTACTTCATTTCAAATTATTGACTTTGGAATTTTACTAAACTGTGTAATCCCTTGTGCGCCAACGTACCAACAAGCCTCTGTTACGTTAGATTATGCACGGTACACTAACAAATGTCTGGCAGATGTCAAGGTGAAAACCACATGTTTAATATATTGGTAAACTACTGGTAACATGTATGTAAAACTAACGAATATTATTTTTAAATCAAAGCACAACTTTTTCTAGAATATCATGATTTGGTTTAAAAGTAAACTGAACGTCCACGCTTTTGGAACGTCTATACAAAGGCTTTTAGCAATCTAATTACTCACTATTATATCAAATATTTCAACCGATTATACCGTTTTCAAATATTTATATTTTAAGCACAACAAAAAAGACACATCTAGTGTCTAAAGTTCATTATTTATTTTATTGCTTTTTAATGCTTATTTTCGTTGTTTTGGCGTTCTTCAAGCATACGCTTTTTACGCTTTTCATAAGCTCTACGGTAACGTTGCATGGCTTTATATTCTTGTGCAAAGACTACCATTGGTCGTTTTCCATTCAGAGCTTGTCTAAGTGGCATCGCATTCATTTTTGAAGCCACTTCATCTAATTGTCGTTGCTTCACGTCTTTAAAAGAAGTGCCTTTAGGATACCAATCACGTAACTTACGATTTCGATTTTCATTAGATCCACGTTGCTGTGGTGATGACGGTGTCGCATAATATAACTTGATTTTTAGTTGTTTCTGGACGTACTCTAAAAAGTCCCATGATATAAATTCAGAACCATTATCGGCTGTGATTGTGCGAACCGCTTTACCGTAACGTTCATAAAACAGCTTAAAGGCATCAATCATGTCACTAGATTTTTTACTATGAACTAGTATCAGTGCAGTAAACCGAGTCTTGCGTTCAGTCAGGGTCATAATGGCTGTGGTATCTTGATAACGCTGATTATTCATTTTAGCTGGCAACACTAAATCAATTTCCCAATGACCAAACTGTTTACGACTTTCCACAACTTGTGAACGATCAAATATCGAATGGCGGACTAATTCTCCGTCATTTTTTAATTGTTCACGTAGTCGTGCAATTTCACGTTCCTTATCACGTTTAGTTTGTGCCGCAGCCCGTTCTTTAGGTGTACCATTTTGACGATGATATTTCTGTTTACGAATGTTGATAAGTCCTTGCCGAGACCATAACCTAATAACAGATGCGGACACATCAACATCTTGCACGTTACCAGCAATTTGCTCTGGCGTCCAATGTTCAACATTAACCCAAGTTTCAATGATCTCTTTTAATTCTGGTGTCAGTTTGAGCCCAGTACCCATTTTACTGCGCTTTTTCAAAGCAATATATTGTCCACGCTGTGCCGAATACTTGATACGTGCGTGTATGTCCATATTCAACAGTGTTCGTCTATCTAAATGCGAGAAATCAAGCGTATTGCCACGGTGTAATTCACGTAATATTGATGACGGCGTATAGCCTAAACGTCTTGCGATATCTGCTTGTGTCATTTTCTCAATATTCCACAAATACTCAATCATATGACGTTGATTTTCATTTATATGTGGTTGACGCTTTCGTTTTTTTGGTGTTTCATCACTCATAAAAAACACTCCTTATTATCATAGTCAGGCATCAAATGCCTATAATAAAGTTTATCACTTTCTCATTTATGCCTATTATTTTGTTTTTTGGCTTAACGAATTACAAAATATTACGCATAGCCTTCTGACTATTTATCTTCAAATTAAAAAAAACATTTACTTAAATGTCTAAAAGTTCATCATTCGACAGATTTATTTTCTAGCCGATATTTAAGAATGTCTAACCCGTAATTAAAGGAAGTATCAACGTCTTCATTTAGAGCAAACGATCCATTTGTCTCTAAAAGTAAAAAGCCGTGCATATAGCTTCTCCAAGCTCTAATAAAGTGAGTGGTATCTCTTTCACTTAAATTAAATTGCTTTAAAATTTGTTTTAGTAAATTCAAAAAATTATCGGATTCATCAGAAACTGTCTTATCTTTGTTCCATAATTTTACTCGATGAATTAATGCATATTGTCCTTTGTGTAACATGTAAAACTTACGATACTGATTGGATAGTTCATAGAATGCTTTTTTCTTATCTAGTCCAATGACTGAATTAACTAATGAATCATATAAGTTTTCAAATGATTTATTCGCCACTTTGACAAGAATATCATCAAGACCTTTTACGTGGTTATAAAGTGAAGGCGATTGAATACTTAGGCGCGAAGAAATTTCTTTTAATGTAACATAATCTAAACCTTGATTGTCTAAAATATCAATGGCACAGTTAATGATATCGTTTATGTCTACTTTTCTTTTCAATCTATATGCCTCTCTGCTTCACTAATAGCAACAGTTATGTTTTGAATGGGATCGATTATCATTTTCCCATGTCCTACCGCCAAAACATTTGGATCTAACTCTTTTAATATTTTAGCACTGTTTAAAGCGGTTTGATAATCCCAAGTTGCAAGTGCAGGAAACGGAAAAAATATTTTTAATGTTCCTGAAACAGCAACTCCCCCTCTTGTTTGAAATGCATCGCCAGCTATTAAAATTTTTGATTTTTCTTCAAAAAAAGATACTGACCCCGGTGTATGTCCGGGAGATTCAATAATATGAAAATTATGGTATTCATTTTTTTTAAAAGTAAAATCTATGTGTATGCTGTCCTTAGAGAACCCACCCTTAATTTTACTTTTAGCTTCATTAGATAATAAACTAAAATCTCCATTAAGAAGTTGAAAGTCTCTATCAGAAATTCCTATGGGAACGTTAGGAAATATTTTATGAAATAGTGGCACACCATTCACATGATCAGCATGCGCATGCGTTAACAAAAGCGAAGAAATAGGTTTGTTCAATCTTTCCGCAATTTTTTTTATTTCAGATACAAATGATTTGACACCCATATCAATCACAATAATGTCATCGTCATTTTCCCAAAGATAGCAATTGATTGGGAACAACATCGGAGCCCAAGTAAGTTGATAAAGATTTTTATATTTGGTAGATTGTAAAATTAAACCGAACACTTGAATAAAAAAGCTGCAGCGCCTTTAATGGTAATTGACTAAAATCAACCATAAAGGAACTGCAGCTTATGTCTTCTAGTTTATCATCTCAAGAACGCACTGTCATTCAAACTTTGCTGGAATTAAATTATTCGGTTCGTGCCATTGCGCGCTTTATTAACCGATCGCCTGCGACGGTCTCTGTTGAAATTCATCAAGTCACGCCCTATAAAGCTGATATTGCTCATGTGTTGGCATTGAAAAAACGTCATTTACGTGGTCGTCATCACACACTAACACCAGCTATCGCTGCCTTTTTGAATGAGCACATTGGTATTTTAAAGTGGTCACCAGAAACGGCTGCTCATGTTTTAGGGTTACCTTTCAAAACCATTTATAATTGGCTCAATGCTGGTCGACTCAAGCTATCAGTGACTGATTTACCTGACAAAGGTATCCGCCAAAAGCGTCAATCTGATGGTAAACGACAAGTATTTGTTCATGGTCGTTCGATTGAAACGAGACCCAAAAGTGTTCAAAGACGACAAACCTTTGGTCACTTTGAAGTCGATACGATGCAATCAGGTAAGCAACGTGGCGACGTGTTGGTGACCATTACTGAAAGACTAAGCCGGCAACATATTGTGAGACACGTTACTGGGCGCAATAGTCAGGCAGTGACACCAGCTTTGATTCATTTTTTTCAAGGGATCAAGAATGCCAAGTCAATCACGGTTGACCGTGGACGAGAGTTTGCAAAATATGATGAAATCGAACAGGAACTAGGCATTCCAGTATATTTTGCGCACCCATATTCACCAGAGGAACGAGGGAGTAATGAGATATTAAACCGATACGTTCGGCGATTTATTCCAAAGGAGCGCAAAATTGAAACAGTTAGCGCCAAAGAATTAGATCAAATTAATCATTGGATTAATGCAAGACCAATGAAAATACTCAATTGGCAATCACCACGAAAGGTTTTTCAGCAGTTCGCAGTGTTCGGTTAATTCTTGCAATCTACCATTTTGTTACTTTCATGTTTTTTCCTCACTAACTAATCATATTAGCATAATAACTAATATGATTAGTTATGTCAATGAAAATACTTTAAATGTTATTTTTAAAATAGAACACACTATTACTCAAAATCTAAAGACTTTTTTCTCTTAACTGTCTTCTAGCTTGATACAACTGTTCCTCAATTCTATTCAAACCACTTTCAGTATTGCGATCAGTTCCCTTAATCAGCAAGTCTAAATCACGATAAGCAAAGGTCGGCTCAATTGATTTTGAGACCAAATCTTGTACCTTAGATGCTAATTCTTTGTTAAAAAAAAGCACATCTCCGTATGTTTGAGATTGTGCTTGTCTGATATTCCATTAATCTGTTTCTAATCATTATACCAACAACAATGAAAAATATTCGTCTGCTATTTTTTTCAAAAAATAAATCAAGACTATGATTATTTGTATGAATTCTCTATTTGGCTAACAATATGAAATTAATACTTTTGTTTATTTAAGTAGCATTTTTTTAACAGTAATATTCGTAGCGGATAAACCAAATAGTGTACTAAGAATTATTACTAATATGAATATAATTATTTGACTTTGATCAAAACTAGTTAATGTTTTAGCATGCAGCCCTATCATGATTTGATTGTATGGGTAAAAACTACCTAATTTACTATTTGCTATTGATATGATTAAACCTACTATTATTACTCCAAAATTGATTAATAAATTAGTCGTGAAATTTTTTGCTCTCATGGCAATCCAGAGTTGAATAGAAATGATACCCAAGCTTCCGACCCAACCGAGAATTGACCAAATAAATAACCTACCAATATTAACAACTTCTGGTAAATTTAATAGATGACCTATGATTAAAAAAATTATTAGACTGATAATCTGATTAATTAGTTCCAAAAAAATCATATACAACCATTTAGACATGATTAGTTGTGTGACCTTAACCGGTGATACGATTATTCTAAGTAAATTATTGTTGTTTAATTCATTTTTAACATTATTCCCGATAATTATACCTAAAAACATAGGCAAAAATATTTGTGAAGCAAATAGATTACTTTCTCCCCATAATGCTAGCCACTGTGTATGATTCTGAATAAAAACTTGTTTGTTAGCAACATATAAAAATGTTCCCAACAAAGAACCCAATACCGATCCGACCAATAGAATGATGATTCCCCATGTTCTTTTGTTTTTTAAATACTCAGCATATATCAAATTAAGCATATTTTTCACGTTACCACACCTCTGATTTCTGGCTTGTATACCACTCAGTTATAAGGAATATTCCTAATCCAACAAAAAAAACAATAAACAAATTGATAAGTATGTGTGGATTAATTATGATAGTGTTTGATTTTAATATCAATGGATTGACTAATGAAACATAAAGCATAGGTATAAATCGCATAACAGCTTGTGGTAACATACCAGAGGTCATCATTGCAATAAAGCTACCTACTAATCCAAATAAAATACCTACCACTTGACGTGAAATGATAAATGCAATCGACATTTGGAACGTAAGTATACCGATTAAACCTGTCAACAAGCAAACCATTGTTATAACAAAAAGGTTTCCACTAAAAATAATATGTAGATTTTTACTTGTATACATTACTATAATTAATTGTATGATCCAGTATATTAGAACAATTAAACCACCAAAAAGCAATTTGACAGTATACAATTGCCGATTATTTTGATTATTAACACGCAAAACACTTGGCATATCATTGTCGAAATCAATTGACACTATGCGAGATGCTAGAATACTAATAAATAAGGGAGAAAAAAAACCATTCACCGTCATTAACATTAATAAAAGGTAATTTTGATCTAAAGTAAATATCTTGTTTGGTAAAGATTGCGTTCGAATCATACTAGCATAGAACCAACATGTCTCAACAATTATAATCAAGATTAGACCTAGCCAAAATGGTCTTCGTTTGTTTTTCGTGATTTCAATAAAAATACTTCTTATCATTATTCACCTTCCGTAATCTTTAAAAACATATCTTCTAATGAGTTTTGCACGATGTGTAATTCGTAAACGCCAACACCATTTGTCACCAATAAATAATTTATTTTCATAACTGCATTATGTCCAATATTATTTAGTACTATGCTGTTTTCACTTATTTTATGAACCAAGTAATGGTGTTTTTTTAATATACTTACTGCATTTCTATTATTATCTGTCTTAATAATTAATTGACTTGTTTGCTCGAGTTCGGCTATGCTTCCTTCATACTTTATTTGGCCATCGTTGATAATTGCAACACGATTAGCCATTTTCTCAATTTCAGATAAAATATGACTAGAAATTAAAACAGTGGTTCCATATTTTTGGGGTAACGACATAATGAGCTGTCGAATTTCTTTAACTCCTTTGGGATCTAATCCATTTGTTGGTTCATCTAAAATGATTAACTTTGGAAATTTTAACAAGGCTAATGCTATACCCAACCGTTGTTTCATACCAAGAGAGTAGTTTTTAACCAGCTTATTTTTGGGGACATCTTGCAGACCAACAATTTCTAAAACCTTTTTAATATTAAATTGAGGTATATTTGCTAATCGCTGTATAATTTTCAGATTTTCAACAGCATTTAAATTAGGATAAAAAGATGGTGATTCAATCAAAGAACCAATATCAGCTAGATAGTGATTTGTCTCGACTATATTGTATTTATCAAACAATTTAATAGTCCCACTATCAAGCTTAATTAACTTTAAAATTATTTTCATAGTTGTCGATTTTCCTGCGCCGTTTTTGCCTAACAGACCATAAATATCTCCTTCTTGAACTTTCAGTGACACATCTTGAAGTACAGGAATACCTTTAAAACTTTTAGACAAATTATTTACTTCTAATACGTTATTAGTCATTTTTTCCCTCTTAAAATCTTTTAATTTTTATTTGTGCGACTTATACTTATAGGGTACAGTATATTTGTATTATTGTAAAAATGCTCGAATAGACGAAAATCGCGTCTGAACACGCTATTTTTTACGCTCAAGTACTATATAGTTGTTGTTAATAACAATTCTCAAGGTCAGGAACAGTATGTCATTATTCTTATTACAATCAATATTTTTATTAATTACTGTAATCAACTGTGGTTCTGCAATCACTTACTTCCCGGAGTCGTTCTCCATGAAAAGCTTAATTAGTTATTCAGCGGTTAGCTTGAGTATTATGTTTTATTTGAATCAAAATCAAGTAACTCATTGGCTATTGATCTCTTTGTTTTTAGTTACCCTAGCATTATTAATTTTTTTGGATGCACGTCCTGCCATTTTAAATTTGCTATTAGGTTTTTTAACAACCACTTGTTTGTACGTCATATTCATCATTTTTTTGAATGGAATAAGTCAACAATTACTAATTTTTCCTGCCACCTATGTTGTTTTTTTTAGTATTATCAATATTTTTGCTATATTAGTAAGATGGCTGACGTTTAAAACAAATAAGCACAACTACCTACAACATTTTTGGCATCGAAATATGAACAAATCGCTGATTCTAATTATTGCTTTCACATTCATCTTCTATATAGTCAGCGGAAATTTAAAGAAAACAATCACCGCTTTACCATTAACAATTTTGCAATCATTTATTATATTAGCGGTCGCCATTATAATTACTTGCATTACTTTTGTTTTCTTGCAACATGAACGGCAAATTCAATCATTAAAAGAACAAACTGTTAGGCAACAAGCATATGATTTACAATTATATTTACATACATTGAAAGCCAGTCGACATGAGTATAACTCACATCTTAATATGATTTATCAGTTGTTAAAAACTAACCAACTACAAAATTTGAATATCTATATGAACGATTTAATAACAGATAACGATTATCTTTCAAATATATCCGGATTAAGATTCCCAGAAATTGGTGCACTGCTGTATCGATACGAATTATTGGCAAAAGAAAAGAAAATAGCTTTCACCATTTTCTTTGATAATAATTTATCGAAACTCCCGATGACACTCTATGAGTTGAATCAGTTACTGGGTAATTTATTGACAAATGCATTTGAAGCCAGTGAATCATATCGAAATCAAAAAAAACCACAAGTAGAACTATCCTTTGTACAATCTAATCAACATATTATTATCTTAATTAAAAATACAGGACAAATAGAACAGACTATTAGGACAAGGTTAACAAAACCAGGTATTAGTTCGAAACTTAAAAACCATAGTCAACATGGATATGGAATGTATATTATTTCGGAAATTGTTGATAAGTATTTTGGTAATTTAGTCATTAAAGAAACTAATAATAACTACGTTGAGATTGAAATTACTGTACCGATGTTATAAATAAGGAGATATTTATGCTACATAAAATAAATACAATAATATTGGATGATGAACCCTCAGCAATTGAAAGTTTAAAAGATATGTTATCATTTTATGACTACATAAATGTGATGGAAACATTTTCTTCGTTTAACTATCTCTGGCTATACCTGCAATTAAATGCTGACCAAGTAGAATTACTATTTCTGGATATTTTACTCAAAAATGAAAATGGATTAGACGTCGCAAAGGAAATTAACAAGGCATACCCAAATATTAAAATTATTTTTTCTACTTCTGAAGCATCATATGCATTAGATGCTTATGATGCTTCACCTATAGACTATATTACAAAACCTATCAATGCTGTTAGGTTACAAAGGGCGTTGACAAAATTACGACATACTGACAGACATAACACTCTTAAAAATTACAATGTTAAAATTAGTATTAAAAGTAAGAATACGATTAAGATGGTCAATATTGAAAGTATAAAGCTAATCAAAAAAGATCTGCGACATGTAAAGTTGATTTTATCTGATGGAACAAAATTAATTACAACAGAAACAATTAATACTCTTTTTAGCAAATTAAAGGTACATGGTTTTGTTATGATAACAAGATCAATTATTGTCCCTATCATAGATATTAATGCTATCAACTATAATAGTTCAACTCAACGATACAATATACAACTAACCTCACAACTAAAATTACCATCTCTTTCACAAGCAAAAATAAAAGATATAAAAATGGAGCTTTCTGCGTTCGATTGGATTATTTAGTAGGGTTCAGAGTCATAGTATTCAAAAAATCTGTTATATTTAAATACTGCATAGGGAAAAACTTAGAAAATTTTTCGTATTTGCTCTGATATTGAAGCCTTTCTGCTTATTCGATAAATTAAAATAAATTACCTACCTAAAATCTCTCTTTGATTATAACCATAAATAAAACCCATTCACCCACAAAACAATGCCTTATTTAGACACAAAAAATTTATTGATTAAATATTTTGTGTCTAAATAAGGCACATACTATAATGACAAAGACAGTGCTGCGCATCACAAACAAAAATCCAATGTCTACTAATTTTTCTAAAAGTAAAATTATATATAATATACTTGATGCTTTATATAAAGTTTGGAACAAGTTTAAGATACAAATAAATTTTAGCTGTATTTCCTCACCCTTTCTATTAATTGCTTTTTAGCTTGATACAATTGTTCTTCAATCTTATTTAAACCACTTTCAGTATTGCGATCAGTTCCCTTTATTAGCAAGTCTAAATCACGATACGCAAAAGTTAATTCAATTGATTTTGAAACCAAATCTTGTACCCTAGATGCTAATTCTTTGTTAAAAAAAAGCACATCTCCGTATGTTTGAGATTGTGCTTGTCTGATTTTTGCTTGTAATTGCATTGATACGCTCAACGTTGTTTGGAAGTTGGGCGCACCAGCTTTGAATTGAAAGCCCTGTCTGTCACTTTCTAGTGTTTGGTCTAGTTGACTATATAAGTCTCTAAATCGTTCTAACTGCTTAATATACAGCTCTAATTGTTCTGGATTTAACCATATTTTTGTTGTCATCTTTTTTTCCTTTTTCTAGCAAATTAAAAGATCTATTGTTCTTTACTAACAACAGATCCTAACTGAATATTTAAATTAATCAGTATACATATGTTTATTTAATTGAAATATTATTCAAAATAAAACAATTTCTCAATTGTGGTATCGAGTTCTTTAGCAATATTGACAGCTAATTCTAGCGACGGATTATACTTTGCATTTTCTAATCGCATAATTGTTTCCCGACGAACACCTACTAGATTTGCTAAATCTTCTTGTGTTAATTCTTTAATGGTTCTATATGTCTTTATATTTGTCTTTACTAGGGTCATAGTTAATTATCTCTATCATATTTATATGTCAAATATGCCCACAAATTTGTACCTAATGCAAATGTTATACCAATTAAAAATAGTTCTAATTTATATAATAAGAAGTAATTTAAATCAAACAGACTCAAAATGATTGTAGCAATGAAAAGCAACATCATGGCTATTTTAAAAGCATCAAGACCCGCTTTTAAACGATTTTTAATAAGTCGCTCATCATATTGCGAGCCAAGCTTGTACCACCAAAAATTTTGAAAACCACTAAACAAAGCTAACAAAAGGAAATATTGCGGATAACTATACAAACCTGCAAAACCAGAAAACCCTATAAAACCCAACATCCAGCTGAATGGCGTTAATTTTTTGGACATAATTCATTTTCTCCTTGAATGATATCTATTTATCTCTTTATGATATAAATATATCTCTTTTCTACTAGAATGTCAACCATAACAAATTTTTGATTTGAAAAAAACTTTATATTGTTGGCATACCAGTTTTGCTTGCAAATTTCAAAACAAATAAAAAAGCTAGTACCTATCAAGCACTAACTCATTTGTGACTAATCATATATATTTGTACGAACCGTCAAACCTGTTTCTTTACGAATTTTTTTGATGATTTCTGGAATTCTTTCTGTGTAGGTACTATCAAATTGCGCTATTTGTTGCGACCGTGTAGCCTTGCCAATTTTATACCATTCAAAGAATATATTGACCTTTTTAGAGTAAATCTGGTCTACAACTCTCACTTCATATATTGTGTTAGGTTGCTTAGCAAACATTTCTTTAATATCCCCAATGACAGCATCAACTTGGTTCATAGCTCACAGCTCCAGTCGTTTTAATTTACTATAACCATTATACGAACAACTGTTCCCTTAGTCAATAGTTAAACACTCTAATTTTTTTAGGGTAAATACTGTTTATCTTTGCCAGTTTCATTAATAATTCGTAATGGTTCACTATAAATTTGTTGGGTCCTCATACCCCTAGAAGTCCGTCTAGGTGCTGGGTACTCTTTTTGTAATTTACGCATCACATCAGCAAGACTATTGCCAGCCATATACTCATTTTGTGAATGCCAACCAACTGCTTTATACATTGTCATGCCCCTTTATTAGATATTTGAATAGATACCAAACATTACTAATGAATACTGGTATTAACGGTAGTATCAATAATGACAACATCAATATATTCATTATATTGAGCCATGATGCCATATAATTTGCTGGAAGATGCGCAAACGTATTTGGTGCTTCACGAACTAATGAACGATTGAATGATTTATCCATAGATTCTGATAACATCAAAACTAGAAATATAAAGCATTCCAAACCTAACCAAATTAAATAAGGCTTACATACCAAAGTTACTAGACCGTCAAACCAATTAAGTCCCCGACCAACTGTATCCCAAAAACGCTTAGAATGGTAAGTTGGCTTTTTTCTCAAATTCTGCCGTTTCTTCATCATACTTTTCCTTTTCCTTATCAAAATTGATATTACCTTGATGCAAAACACTTTTTGCGCTTGTAATTGCATTTACCAAATTAGCCTCTACCAATTTTTGGTGTTCTGCCGACAACTCAACACTATTGATCGCTTCAATAATTTCATGCCAATGTCCTGTTTTCTTCAATACTGCTAAACTAGGCACAACCGACTGTAAGACCCATTTTTCAATGCGTTCCACACTTTGCTTTTTTGGTTGCCTAACAAATTTCATTCGATTTCCTAAAGCTGTCAGCAAAGACCAAGCAGGCATTGGCTCAACTGTTTGCTCAATCACTTCACGCACTTTATCTGATTTTAGCTTTTGTGCATCTATTGGCTCATTAGTAAACCACAAATAGGTATACAAAATATCAAAGGTTATATCCACCAATTTCTTATCATGATTAAGCCACTCATCAAGGACATATTCTGCTTTATCTTGATGCAATTCTAATTCGACACGAGTTTTCACATCAGTGTCATAACCTTTATTGGCTTGTTCTTTATGTTTGTCATAAGCACGAATAACAAAGGGTGACTTACCAAAATCAACCGTCCAACCGTCATCAACATTGCCATGAACCGCATAAGATTTTGATTTACTCCAAAAACGCTTTTCCTGTACAGCCTTAACAAGGTCATTCATGTTCAACAGACCCCATTTATCATTTATCGCAATATCTAAGCGTGTTAAATGTCCTCGATACTGTCGTGCTTTCTCAAAAAAGTTACGCCAGTTCATGCTTTGTTCAAGTAACGCTTTTTCAAAAAGCCGTGTGCCTTTACCAGTTAAATAAAGCGTTGTCCCAAATCTTTGATCCACAGCTTGTGTTTCTGGGTTTTTCACTGGGGCAAAGTCTTGTATGTAAATATTTTTTTCGCCAGCGAATGCCATTTCACGAGTATAAAAATTTTGAGAGGTAGGTCGTTCCAAAAATAAATTGTCTTGTAACCGCAACACATCATCAATCACTTGCTTTGAGGTTAAATCTGGGAATGTCAGAGAAACCCAGTCAAATTGAACCTCAGTACTTTCAGCTAATTCTGGATAGACCAACAGCAATTTATCAACAAACTTATCTGATATTTTTTGAGTTCCGTTCTCTATACCCCAAACCGTTCTCTCACTCACACCAATTTTTTTGGCTAGCTCTGATTGTGTTACTTCAAGTAGTTGTCGCATCAATATCAAATTATTGTTTGATAGTTCTGGTACGTTTAATTCTTGTGTCATATCTTTTATTCCTTTCAATAGTTGGTATTGACCAACGTTTTTTAAATCAATTAAATTTTCTAGTTCAGTAAACACAGTGTTTTGTATTTTTGCATCAGACTGCCTAATTTTTGCTTTGAAACCCGATAACTCACTACCAGTAATTTCATCAATCGCAATTTTACTACCGATATTAGGTAATTGACCCAATTCAATAGCTGATACGGTTACGTTATAAGTCTCAATAATTTCATCATTCAACTTCATACCAACCATGATAAGTATTTCCAACGATAACCGTAAGCTATGTTGTGTTGTCCCTAGAAATATAGGTGTACAAGCTTTTGGTTCATTGTTAATCGTTATCATGTCGGATTCCCTTTCTCAAAATTGCGGTTTTGGTGGTTTCAACCCGCAATTTTTGTTTTTTGTTCTAAATGGCTTCATATCGGCGTTTGTTCCCCATATTGGGTTGACGCTTTCAGCGTTTTTACCGGTTTAACCCCCCTGTTAGTAACTGGGGGTTAAAGCTTTTTTGGTGACTTTATTTTTGGCGCATGTGCCAGTCGCTTACAAATGCTTTGCATTTGCTTAACAGCGACCACGCACCCAGCCCCAACGCTACGCTAGGGCAGGGCGTGGCACTGTCTCTTCCTTTGGTCGAGCCACGCCTAAAATAAAGTCACTATGTACATAAAGCCCCGGTCTCTCACAGGACATTCGCTGTAAAAGACTAGAGCTTCAACAATAGTTACTTACTTGATATGTGACAATTGATCCAAAAGACCCTCAATATCCTTTGTACGATTGACACCGTGTGTCTGCAATGACTTAGCCGTACCAAGCAAAAAACCTAAGTTCTTACGTAGTTCTGCAAAATAGGGTGGAAGCATTGGACTAACAGCACGTAACTGTTCTTCATCTGCCATTGCTTTCTTAAGTTCATCACTTAGTTGAGCAAGGTGTTCAAGTCCACCTATCTTTTCAATTGCCTTCAAATCTTCAATTGATTGAGCGGACAAAGATTGAATTTGGCAGATTGTAAAATTAAACCGAACACCTTGCATAAAAAAACTGCAGAGACTTTAATGGTAATTGACTAAAATCAACCATAAAGGATCTGCAGCTTATGTCTTCTAGTTTATCAGCTCACGAACGTTCTGTCATTGAAACAATGATCAAACTTAATCATTCAACTCGAGAAATAGCCCGTTTCTTAAAGCGTTCTCCTGCAACTATTACCTACGAGTTAAATCGAATTAAACCATACAATGCACAACAGGCTCATCATTTAGCCCAGTGTAATCGGCACAAACACGGTCGCCATCCGACCCTAACACCTGAAATATCAGCTTTTTTGAACCATCACATTGGTATCTTGAAGTGGTCACCAGAAACGGCTGCTCATGTATTGGGTATTGCTTTCAAGACCATCTACAACTGGATTCATCATGGTTTGCTTAAAATTAAGTTATCAGATTTACCTGATAAAGGTATTCGACGTAAACGTCAATCTGACGGCCGTAGACGTGTTTTTGCTCATGGCCGTTCAATTGAAAAACGACCAAAAGCTGTCCAATTAAGACAAGAATTTGGTCATTTTGAAGTTGATACGATGCAATCTGGTAAAACACGTGGCGATGTTTTAGTGACCATCACAGAACGATTGAGTCGACAACATATCATGAGACATGTCAGTGGGCGCAATAGTCAGGCAGTGACACCAGCTATTATTAGGTTTTTCAAGGGTATAAAAAATGCTAAATCAATTACAGTTGATCACGGTCGAGAGTTTGCAAAATATGATGAAATAGAAGAACAGCTAGGCATACCGATGTATTTTGCACACCCATATTCACCAGAAGAACGTGGTAGTAATGAAGTGCTAAATCGATATGTCCGTCGTTTTATCCCAAAAGAACGCAAAATTGAAACCATCAGTCAGAAAGAATTAGATCAAATTAATCATTGGATTAATGCCAGGCCAATGAAAACGCTCAACTGGCAATCACCACGAAAAGTCTTTCAGAAACATGCGGTGTTCGGATGATTCTTGCAATCTGCCATTTTTTTAACTTCTAAAGCCATAATTTTTACCTACTTTTCTTTTTTAAACTACAAATATTTAATTAACAGCAAAGCCAAACACAGATGCTAAGTGTAGGACTTCTTGCGTGGTATTTCATCATTTTTAACTCCAGTTTCTACTAGACCAATGACTGTTTACATAATGTTTGCTATACAAAGTAACGGTATATCAACGTTTATAGAGACTAAAAAATGCTTGTGAAATCTCAAAATTCACAAACATCAAATAACGCTATTTTTACATTTCACAAACTAGTCATTTCAGCAAATTTCACAAATAGCATCAATTTAGACCAATTTTCTAAACTCTTTGATATACGCATCTAACTGTTCTTGCGAACTCTCAATATGCTTCATCAAATCAACAATATCCTGTGTAAAATTAAAAAGATCAACATCTCTTATTTCTTCAATAAGCCGTAACGCTTTTTCATTTTCAATTGCGCCACTTTCAACATCAATATTCTTAACGATATTTCTAATGTTAGCCATTTCGTTGGCATCAATCGAACGTAACTTATCCAACATCAACGACATATTTCTTGAACCATTCACTAGACTTAACCTAGTTCGCTCAATTGCCATAATATCATCTGCCATTATTTTCCCTGTCTTTCTCTTATTGCGATATTCTCATGCATGTATTCATGTAAATTAAAATCTTTTGGGACTTCTGGTGCAAAAAATGACCTAACTTGACTATCCCCAATCTTAATAAAGCCCCACCCTTTTAAATGTGATGACAAAGGGCGCAACTGCTTTTCATTATCAGGAAACACCATTTTTTCAATTTCTGGTGTTGGCACACCCATGTTAATACGCATATTCAATTGATTACGTACTGCCATTGGCAAAGAACCTGCATCAGGTCTTTGCATACCAATCAAAATATAAAAACCTAATTCACGACCCAACATAGCAATCTCTCTAAGATTTGACATTGCCGTCTCATAACTAGCTTTTGTCGGGTCATCATAAGCCAATCTATCGTTCATTTCGTAGTAAGCACCAAACTCATCAAACACCAAAAAATAAGGTGTAAACCCAAAATCTTTATAAGTCCCAACTTGACCCGATACTTTAATTGCTTCAATTTTTTCAGCACGAGCCATCATTTTAGTATAAAAATCTATCACAGCTTGATTGATTTCAGATGCCACACTAAAAACATTATTTTTCAATTCAGGGACATATTTTAAACCAGCCAAATCGGAGCGCTTTGGGTCAATAATATAAACAAACTTAGTAACCTGTAACAACTGTCCAATAATTGCAAACATGGTATACGATTTACCAGTACCAACGTTACCTGATAACAAAACATTGTAGAAAGTATCATACTTCCAATCAATACCCTTTGAAATCTGCAATAGCCCTTTTTTAGGTTTCAATTCTTTTAACTGTCGCCTAAACTTAATCGGGTCAAAAGCAAAGGTACTAATCATTTTATTTTTACTAAATTCAGTTGTTTGTCTATCAGCGAGTAATGCTGTTTCAACAACATTATCAAACTCATTTTTAGAAAAACTTTCCATGTATTTCTGGCCGTCTACTGGCTCTTGTAAAATCAATTGACCTGTTTTATGCAATACCTTTAATTTCAATTTAGGAAAGTAAGCTATGAATGTCCCATTGTCATCACTAGCAGTATCAAAGAACCCTTTAGAAACAATCAACAAACTTATCATTTGTCGCAGTTCAACTGTTTTCAAATACTTCGAAATAAAGTCCGAATGTTCTGGCGCATAGTGCTTGTAAAACCAAAACACGCCCCAGCCAACCAAACCAGTCAACAAAACACTTAACACAATAGGTGACAGATACCACCAACTATATTGTCCTTGCATCAATGATTGAAAAATATTCAAATACCAAAAGCCAAAACAAATCGTTACTAAAAACAAAATAAAAAGCAAAGTCCTTTTAAATAAAGTCTTTGCTAAATATTGATTGCTATATTTAATTGTTTTAAATTTCATATATTAACCTCTTCTTATACTTAATCATTATCCTTTTTGTCTTTTTTTAAGTGTAATTTTTTTCCAATATTGGCAGACACACTTGAAGTGGTTTCTAAAACATTATGAATTTGATCTTGTGTCTTTTGTTTTTTCAACGCTTTTTTACTTTCTGCTTCTTGAGCCAAAAGTTGACTATCAATAAGTGTTTGTTCATCGATGTAATACAATTTTACAAATGTGTTTGGAGCCACAGCGGTATTTTCTTTTGGTTCCGTCTTTACAATAGTATTTGGTAGTGCATCAGCATAATGTAAATTAGCCTTGACCGGTACTTCAGAATGATTGAAATCATACTTATCTAATATCGCTGTTGCTTTCTCAACATCTAATAATTTCACATTGGGTATTTTAATGTAGTCTTTTCGTTTCTCTAATTGATCATTAACAATTTTTGTTCCTTGCTCCAATACAGCTGGTGCTACTGCACCAAGCGCCATTTTTCCAATCGTGCCAAACAATTTTGCTTTTCCCATTGTTATCTCTCCTAATCAATCCAATTGTTTTAATTATACATTAAGCCTTGCAGAAAATGTTCAAAAAAAACATGGGCTATGGTGAAAGAATTGGCTTTCATGAACTATAAGGAGCATAAAATGCGCAAAAGAGTTTTCATCATCAGTTTTATTGGCATATTGATAGTTGTAGCGGGAATAATCGGTATCATCGTTTCTGACAATTCACATAAAATTCCATATTATAATTCATCTACAAACCATATCATATTATCTGATAAGATAAATAAATTATCAGGTAATCAACAAAAAGAAGAAATGTTTACACTAGCCAGAAATGCTTTGAAAAAAGAGACGGACAAAAACCAAAGCATTGACTGGAGCAATTTTGATGATGATAGTCTATATGTTGAAAAATTGAAAAAAACACATGTTTACCTGCTAGGATATACAATTCAATCTCAAAACCCTTTGATTTTGAAGATTAGATATAATTTAGTAGTTAACATAGACATCAACAACAGCCGTGCCAAAAGTGATCTAATACAAGTCCTAAACATGGAAATGTCGATTATAAAATAGATATGCAAAATAACACCATAAATTTCTGGTTGTTATTTTTTTGTCATTGATGAACTTTCTGTTTATTATATATTAGTTAAATATCATGTTCCAATCTCTGCATTTCATCATTAATAACATTGTCATACATTTGATGCGTAAACTCACTCCTAAAGCGTTCTAACTTTTCAGGACTGCCCTTAATTTCATTCAAAGTCAGACTGTGTTGGTCGGGATAAGCGCTATCACTAGCATAATCTTGCCAAGCAATTTTCCCATAAACATTGATAATTGCTTGTGCTAACAACAACACATTTTTTCGTGTCATGCGATATTTTTTAAAAACACTAGACATCAATTGACCTCCGACTATTCAAGTAATCTCTTAATTCAGCGTAGGTATCGTTATATTCCAAATAAACGCTAAACACGCCCATACTGTCATAATAAAGACCTGACTTAACAACCTGTCTCACTCTACCAACAAAATCTTCCAATGAAGCATCATGAAAAATCAAAAGATCTCGTAATTCTTTATCAACACCAGATGCCACTAATTCTAAATACTTATTATGAAAATACTGATAAGCCTTTTCTGCTCTTTTTAAAACTTCTGGTGTCACATCTTGTCCTTCTTCATAACCTAACGACATAGGCTGTAAATCTGCCATTGTAAAATCAATTTTCGTCATATTCTTTACCCCTATTCTTAACATCAAGGCGCACCACATTTCGCTTTTTATCCAAAATAACTATGATTGTAAAATCACTTGCTTCAATCTTCAATTCAAGCAATTATATATCAAAAACAGTCACTGTGTTGCCAGCAATCACACCAGTTTTTTCTTGAATAGCTTTAGCCAAATCACTGGCTTGCGGTATCATAAACGCTAAATCTTTGGTCTTATAAATTGTCTTACCCAAATCATCTAACGCCTCAAAATCTCGATTATGCCTAACATAGAAAAAAGCAAAACTAAAACCAACTACCAAAAGTAAAATTACATTTCCCATACTGTCCTACTTTCTAAGCATACTTTTCTTCTAACTTGGCACTCTCATTTGAGTTAACTGTCTTTAACGCTGCCGTCCATTCATCAAAGAGTGAATGAATAACCACTTTACCAACTCGACCATAAATATCTCTAAACAAACATTGTCCCTTTTTCAGGTTAGCCAACATTTCAATATTTGCTTTTGTCACAGGCAGATTGAATTGTTTTAAAATATTTTCACGGTCATCAGAACTATCAAAGGCAAACAACTGCCCATATTGTCCGATACTTTCTTCATCATCACTATCTTTGACACGTTGTGTGGCATAGAAAACAGCGTTGTTTTCAGAACGACCCAACCGCTTGATGCTATCAAAGACATTTTTTCCAGCCTGTGAAGTTGTAAATATCCATGCTTCATCGATCATTTCCAAACTAAACTCATCTGGGTTGGATCGACCAAACTTTTCTAAATACTTACCTAATGCCAACATCAAAGCCATTGAATACTTTTGCGTTTCGGTATAAGTACGGCTATCTTGTTTAGCATTTGGTAATTGCAAACCAGTAACTTCTAAGATTGTCCGTTGGTCATTAAACTGCAAGCTGTCCGTTGAACCGTCACTAAAGGCTAAATGTAACATCGTTTTTGGGACAATACTTTGATAGAAAGCTGACAAATCTTTTTCTGCTTGCGAACCTTTAGCCAATTCATCAAAGACTGTTAAAGTACCAACCTTTTCGCCTTGAATACGCATCGCACAAACTTTACTAATGGAACGATTAAGCGCAGTCTCTAATTGAATATCTTGTGAAATAGGTCTAATTTGAACTAACATTTCTTTAACCAAAGTCAACACATCAGGTATATCATCTTCGGTACTCTGCTCATTCAAAGTTAAAATTGGGTCAAGTACCCCTAAATTATTTCTATCATTGGCATTTAAAGTGACAAAATGAAACGAACTAATCAACTTACGGAAGTAAGGGTTTTTCTCGGTTTCCAATGCTCGCATAAACCACCTATGAATTTCTTGCTTAGGATCAATATATAAAATCTTGACGTCAAACATTGCCATGTGTAAAAGCAATAGTTTAAATAAAAAAGATTTTCCCTGCCCTGTATCGCCTGATAATGCAAGGTGAGGACTATCTGTTTTTGCGCCCCTGATACCTTTGTTAGTGATGACAAGGTTTAATAAAAGCAACAAACGAGATGATGCCACGGCTTGTTGGATAGTCTCAAACTTATCTAGGCTCAAAACACGTCCCACATAGAAACCAGTATGTGAACCTAAGGCTTGACTTGTTCCAAACATTAACTCGGCTAAAGCTGGCACAGTTGTGTATTGTCGCCATTGTTTGAAAACCCCTAAATTAACCGCTGGCAATGTTTGATATAATAATTGTTCTTGATTGAAACTTGGTTGATACAACTCAATATCTCGCTCAAAAGTCTTTAAACGTGTTTTAAGTTTATTGACTTTTTTCTTCAATTCTTTGACGTTCTCATCACGTACAACCAAAATCGCTGACCATTGCAGAAAACCATTTTTATCATCAAGAACATTGACTAAATTTTTGGCTAGTTTGTAATTCAATTCACTACGTTTGGAACTGTCTTCATCAGTATTAAAGGCATCACGTAATTCATCACGATACTTTCCTTTTGATGATTTGGTTTGCTGTTTTAAACCACGCCAGCCGTCTCTTTGTGGAAAATTGATTTTGATATGCACTTCAACTGGAAATTTATATGATTGTATTTCTGGTAACACAGATAAAAATTGCATTTTGTCTGGCATATTCAAAATGAGATGCGTAAAATAATCTTCTTTTTCATCTGTAATTCGTTTAATAAAGCCTGTTTGGGATAAATCAAACACTGTATCACGCATTGCCATAAGTGATTTTTCTTTTTCGTGATGATAAGGCAAACCAAGCATGGCGACTAATCTGTCCTCGTCCATTTTCTCGGCATCAACTGATTTTAAAATACTTAATACATCGTCATTCATGGTATTAAAACGTTCAAAGAAACTATCATCAAATTTGACCTGATACCTAAAGGTCTCGGCAATGCGTTTCATGACTAAATCAGTCACAAAACTAACCTTGTCTTTCAAGTCATCGCCAACGTTGATATTTTTAAGCTTAACCCCAATGTAAAATTCATCAATAATGGCTGGGTTGAACTCACTCTCCAATAAATTGACTTCTTCTTGACCAATGTAATACTCGGCAACTTCTCGCAAGTCATCAGCCCAATCATTACTCGTGCCTTGAATACGACCAGCTAAGTCCATATCTTTTGGAATGAGTTTTAAGTCAACATCATCATATTTTTGTAAACGTTCAAACACATCAATAAAGCTATTTTTGTATTTGCGTTTATCTTCTACATTGGCGACATTGATTTGAAAAGGCTTAATCTTGTAGTAAGCCCATACATCACCAATCGTTGTGAGTAACAGGTTATCCCGATACTGCACAACAGGGTTTTCATATTTGACTGTTGCTTTTTTTGCCATGATTTATATACCCGCCTTTCTTTTATTATTTGTCATTGATCACTTGCCCCGGTCTCTGCAAAATTGTTAATTTGTTTCACATCAGTTGAGACTAATTTCATATCTGGGTTATTTGGCTTCATAAACGTTGGTGTTTCTTGAACGGCAAAATCATTAATGTAATGCTTGTTATTAGGGTTTTGTACGTTGATTGTTTGAATTTGCTTGTCATCATTGTTAAAGTTCAAAATATTGTGCCAAAAGATTTTAGGATAGACCTTTTGACAATGCGAACAAGTTGAATTGTAAAACATCACAGCTTCCGCTTTTGTATTCAGCCCTTTGACATCGTTATTTTGAAAATTCATTGAGGCGTACGGTATAAAATAAAAACCAGCCACTAACAACACAATGACTGGTAATACTTTATTGACAATAATTGTAATTGGATTGGGTAACTGCTTTTTTGTCCCTTTCTTAGTCTCCTTGCCCCCTTTAATATAATGTTTCATCATTCATACTCCTTACTGTATTTGATTGATTTTAACTGACGTTAATTTTTGAGTTTTTATATCAAACCAGCCATGTAATAGCACGGTTTGATTGATTGCTTTTTGTGCTGTACCACTAGTTTTGACAACCACAGTTGCTAGGCTTTCGATTGTTTGATTATCTAAATCGCTAGTATAACCTGTGGCTGTTTGATATTGACTTATTAGACCTAAATTATCAATACGTGAACCACCTGTGGCATCTAGTCCATTATCAAATAATTGGTTCTTTTGCTCATTTGATAAATCTAAAATATCTGATACTTGATTAAATCGCTTATCATAATCAGATTGACTGCTAAAAGTATAATAATCCTTTGCAAATTTAAGTAACTTGCTCTTAGCTTTGGCATCATTGGCATTGTACGTAATTTGTAAGTTATCAATTTGTGTCGTGACATGCTTTTTAAGCTTTTTCACTTGCGACACTTCCTTTCTAACTTCTGCTATCTGTGACCGTTTATGATTTGTGATTGACATTGTGATGCCAAGACCAATTAAAAGCAAACCCATAATGCTAAGTAAAACCTTATTTTTCATTATCGAATGCTCCTTTCAAGGTTAATCGTGACATATCAGTGACTTGCTTTTCATCAGTATCATAAGTGATTGTGTAAGCCACACTTTGTGCATAACTCTTAGCAATAACCAAGTATTCTAAATCAGACCCCCAAGCATTTTTAATCCCGACAAGTGGTACATCATAATGTGCTTTATCACTAAACGTCACACTAGGCGCAAAAGTTTGAGTGAGTTCGTTAATCACTTTTTGAGATGCTAACCCTTTCAAGCTGTCAGGATAACTTGATGTCGGCTGATTACTAAATGTTTGTACAAATTTATTGACCCGACTTGTACTATCACTAACCGTTTCTTGTTGCGATTTTGGACTTGATACAATCGTTTGTGATTTGACTTGATTAGCTTTTGCCTGTTTTAAATCTGCCCTAGCTTGTCCTAATTGTTTATCCAAGTTAGGTATTTGATTAAATTGGACTAATATAATGCCAGCCAACACGAGACTAGCAAAGATGATTAAACGGCTATTTTTCATAATTAACACCTTTCTATTTTTATTGCTTACCTTGAATAAAGGTTACGCCTTGACCTGCCGTTAATTCACGGAAACTAACTGTACCTGTTCCAGATGCCACAACATTACATTCACTAACTAAGAAATGTGTTTTATCATCACTGATCGCTTCAACTACGGCTACGTGTCCGTAAGTCGGGTCTGCACCGTCTGCACCTTGTGAGAAACTAACTGCCCAGCCAACATGTGGCTGACTATCAGTTTTATATCCTTTAGCTTTAGCATTCTTACCCCAATCAGCCCCATTGCCTAAACCATTTTCTACTGGTGTGCCTAATTCTTGCATACGATTATAGGTATACCAAGTACATTGTCCGAATGGATATGTGTTTGATGATGACGTGGCTGTGAAATTCGTGTCCTTAATCTTGCTTTTATAGGCACTAGGAATTTCTTTAACTGGCGAACCACTAGTCCCCATACCTTGCGCAACATTAGTTGAGCAACCACTAGAATTATTAGTTGTATTGTCAGTATTTTGAGTTGTTTCCGTACCAGTTGTGGCTGTATCAACGGCTGTATCTGATGACCCATTGGAAAACTTAGCATACCAAGAACGAGCATAGCTTTGTCTAGTAGCTGTTGTCCCAGCACCACCACGTTCCCACTTAGCTCTTAAAAATTCTGTGGCATCATCAATGTTAGTCATTTTCAGGCCTTGCTTTAATAGGTCGGAGTTTGTGCCGTCATGATTAAGCGCAAAATCGAACTGCACACTTGCATCAGTCCACGGTTTATTTTTAGACTTAGCATAATTGATTAACTCAACACGCCTTGAATTGTCCCATTGATTAAGACCAAAAGCGTAACCACTTACTTTAGGGTTCATGGCTTGACTATCACTGTAAGGCGCATTTGATTGTATCACGCTAGAATTAAAGCCACTCTCGTGTTGTGTATTGGCTAAATAACCAGCAATACCAGCTTCGGTCACACCTGATATTTTCTTTAAGTTATCATGTAAAGATTTAGCCACTGCTTCTTTATCAGCATTTGTTGTAACAGTTACTGTGGTATCTGTACTTTGACAGTCATTATTATTATCCTGATAAAAAAGTGCCATTACGATAAGTAACAGCACTAAGAAAAAAGCTAAATAAGGCGCTAAGAAAAGCAAAATTTTATGTTTGAAATGAGACACTAATTGTTTTTGCATCACAACTCCTTATCTAATTCTTTTTCCTCATCTTGCGTAATTTGTTCTTGATGATGAACGGCTTCATCAAAATTGCGTTGTTGCAATTTATTATCATCTACTGGTATTGATTTTGGTGTAGCACTAGGCTTCAAAACTTGTGAACGCGCTTCACGTCTCTTTTCAGCAAGTTTTTCACTGCTTTCGTCATCTAATACTCGACCACGATTAAACGCCCTGTCAGGCTCATTAGAACCTTTTTCATGATTATCTTCTGTGGCTTTGTCCCGAATAAGATAAGGTGTGCGTTTATAAGTTGGCAAATCATCATCATCGCCATAGCCACGTCTATCCGTATAATCTTCATAAGCAGAGTTATCAGGAACAATATTTTCTTCATCAGCATCTCTTTGACGTTGACGTTCTGCTTCATCAGCCAAACGTTCTGCACGTTCTTGTCTGCGCTGTTCTTCTAATTCACGCATTTCTTGCTCATCAGGTGCATTGCCACGTCTATCACGGTTTTCATCATCTTTACCTTTTGACTTGTCTTCTGATTTGTCTTTAGCATGACGACCACTAAAGCCTTTGACATTTTCTAAGCCATGCTTAGTTGAGTTGACCATTTCACTACCAGCTAACATTGCACGTTGTCCTGCCTGTGTGAGTTGAATTTTATTCAAAGCCTGATTTGCCATTGATGAACCAGTAACTGTTTGCACTAGGAATGATTTATTTTTCCAAAGCAAAACCATTAAAATGATATACACAATTGAATTAAGTAAGGCACTGGCACTGCCTGTAACTGGTACAATCGTATCAGTGACTGTACCAACCCATGAAACAAACATAATGCCAAATAGTAGTCCGATTTTTGCGAATAACAAACCTAACGCACTTAAACCAGTTTTTAAAGCACTGTTTGAAAATCGTGGTAGAAGAGAAATTAAAACTGTGAATGGTGACAAGTAATAAAGCAAAATAGCCCCTAACTGCAATATCAAATTAAATACACCAATCATCAGCAATGGTATACCATAAGCTAGTGACATAATTGGCGCCATAAGACCGACAGATGCTTGATACCATTCTTCACCACCATCTTTAGAGAGGTAATCATTTGATTTTGCTAAGGCATCAACAACATTACTATCCGCTTTCCCGCCAATTAGACGATACGAACCGTCTTTTTCGCTCGCATCTAAATTGGTTGTCCCAAAGTTCGCTAATGTGTAAGGGCGAATGACTGCCTTTTCAAAGAAAGTTTTTCTTATTGACTTTTCAAATGTATCAACACCTGTATACTGTTGTGTTTGACTATTTGTTTCAGTAAACATAGCAGTCTGTGCAGTAGACGTGAATTCATTAACTTTCGTCAAGACTGTACCACCAGCACTTATCCAAGCACTACCGATAATAGCTACTAACAAAACTGATAAAATGGCTTTCAAACCAGCGCCACTTTTAACACTTTGGATAAAGACCCAAACAAGACCTAAACCAAAAGCAGTATACAATAATTGTTTAAAGACTTCGCCAGCCCATGTTTGTTTGGTAAATTGTTGGACGTTTGAGAATATATCATTGATCCCTTGCGTGATGTTAGTTAAATCAAACATTTTTGATAAAGCTGTATCAAACAATGGATAGATGATATAGAGATTAAGTGACATAAACAAACTCGCTACAAGATGCGCCGAACTCAGCCCTAAATCAGTCAACGACCCTGATTGATAATAAACTGTGAAATTTTTTGAAATATTTTTATTTATCCAATCAATATCGTTTCTACCTAATTTGTCCTTGATTTTCTTTTCATCGTAGCTAGGTTGCGTTGTCCCTTCATAAACTGACTTGCCGTTTGCCTTATCCTTTGCCAATGCTTCTTTATCCGACTCACGTTTTGCTTTTCTTAAAGCTGGTGTATCAACGGTTAAGGCATAAACAGGTTGTGGCGCAATCACAAAGCTACTGACAAACAGTGAACTAAGCATTGAACCAATCACAAGTAATAATATAATTGATTTTTTCATCATTTTCCTTTCTAAGTGCAATAAAAAAACACTTACAAGTTTTGTAAATGTTTGTTGTGTAGATTATTTAGTTAATCTTTCCCATGTATAAACTAGCCATGACGGTTGGTAGTAGACATTTGTATCTGCGCCGTTGTCTGGTATCTTTCCTTGAGTTAAGTCATATACAACCCTAGTCGTATCTTCATCGCCTTTATAGCCGTTCTTAAACAAACGCTCAACCAACAAATTTTTATCTTTGTTGTAGTAGACTTCAACCTTTGCCATATCGCCACCGTCTTCGGAAGTATCCATCAAATCGTTAATATCATTCAAGCCATTAGCATCTAATGCTTTAGTTATCGTAGACTTATCAATTAAATCTGTGTTATTATAAGTGATTTTGTAATCTTTACCAGCAACATATTTTTTGGTACTCGATGATGCTTTTTCTGAACCACTTGATGTTTTAACAGTCGATGTTTCTGTTTTGCTTGTAACGTGCATATGTGTCATTGCATAAAGCATGTATGCTCCAAAAACAACAACTAAAAAACCGATAATAAGAATTGGTAATGTTAGTATTTTGGACTTAACAGGTTTTTCATCTTTTACTTTGTCAAGTAATTTTTCTTTATTTGGCTTTTTTGACATGGTTATTTCTCTCACATCTCGATTTGTTATATCCATTTTAACACACCACCTTTCTCATTGTCTTTTTGAATTTCTTACGCATCTGCTGGTACTGCCCCAACTTGCCCTATCGTTTGATTGACGATGCCTTAATAAAAGCATGTTTAACCATGCTCTTTAAAATTTTTTACTTACAGTATCATGTACTGCTTTGAATTACTATTAACACGCTTTCCCTGATACAATTGATTTTTTCGAAACCAAAACTGCCAAACATAAGTCACTAAATATCTGATTGTTGTTTCAAATGGTAGATTATCTCTTTTAAGTTGACGGTCTAAATAGTAAACAGCTACTTCGCTGACTATGATTAACCCAAACCCTAAACTAAGATACTGCATGTGAAACCAACCTATGACATAACTAATGAAAGCCGTGATGATTAACGTGATTGAAAACAGATACAGAAATCTGGTATCAACCATTATTGGCAAACGCATACCCTTACCAATCTTACTAAACTTCGCTGAATTGATATAAACTCGTCGATAATTAAACATCTTAACCACCAATACCCTTAACCCAATTTAGCAAAGCATTCAAAATACCACTAAACGCCTGTAAACTATTTTGCGGTCCATTGACGAAGAAATACACTAATGCACCAATAAAAATTGACATCCACATATCTTTAGATTCATTTTTGCCATAATGCATTAACGCACGTCCACCAGCAATAACAACTGTACCAACTAACAATAAAGGTTTAATTGAATTATAAAAGTCCAATCTGATACCCCCTTTCTAAGCCTGTAAAAACTTTGTGACAAAATACGTAGAATTTTGTTTTTTAAGTTCTAAGTAAATTGTCTGCACTTGCGTAATATCTGAACCATGTACTTTAACCGTGATTTTAGTAATGACAATTGGTTTATCTGCCGAACCAGTTACCTTAATATCGCTATCATCAAGACTAACCAAATCTACTGCATTATCTAAGCCCACAGGGTTATTCATGAACAACGACATATCCTTAGTTGAACTAGAGACATATTTTTGCACGAATTGTTTGGTAAACTTTTGAACCTTTGCCGTGATCGCTTCGTCATTGATTGTTTTACCAGTCTTATCAAATCTAGCTTTACCCACTTGACCAACACTATCAATCTCATTAGCCACATAAGGTAAACCAATCACAGTCAATTTATCATTATCTTGTGTATAAGGTACATTAACGGTCATAGCGTTCTGCTTACCATCATTATCAATTGTGAGATTATATTGTGCCGTTTTGATACTATCCACAGTAAAAATACCGTTCAATTTAGCTTGTAACAGCTTCATATCTTCGGTATTGGTCGATGATGATAAAGTGACATTCTTAGCAAAATAAGGTGTAACCTTATCTAACCAAGCATCATTTTTGGTCTTATCAAACGTGTAATAAGCGGTCACAAAGTTTGCCAAGTATTGACCCACAATTGGGTTATAACTGGTTGTCCCAGCACTAGCTTTATCAAGTCTGGTCGTAAGACTAGTAATGTTATGCCTTAATTCACGGTTTTTAATCGCTACACCATTGGCTAAAACTAAAACATAGGCAAAATAAAGCACTAAGATAATCAATAGACCAACAACAATTTTACGTACTTTGCTCAAATTATAAACATGTGCTTTTGGAATTTTTACCGCTTTTTCTTTTTGTTTCTTTTCATACTCAAAATTCACTTTGAGTTTTGGGAGACCACGCATTTCACACCCCCTTTCGCTATTTTTACATCACATTATTACAGATGCTTACGCTTGTAAATCAAACCACCCAAAGCTACTAGACCGGACATTGCCAATGCTAAGATACCATTACCACCCATAGATGACTTTTCTGTGGCATGTGTTAATGGCAATGCCTTAGCTACGGCATCATCAAGTTTTTGCTTTGCTTCAACAACTGGTGCTTTTGTCGCATCTTTGTCGTTAGCAGTTAATGCCTGATTATAGGCTTCAACTGCACGAGCAACACTAGGTACACTAGCAACTTGTGTTGGCACATCAACAACGTTTCCTGAATTATCAGGTGTTACTTCAACTGGCTTAACATGATTAACTTCGCCTTGATTGTTTGTATCAGGCGTTGTTGGTGTTAGTGGAACGGTGTTATTGTCGCTTGATGAGCCATTGCCACCAGTCGTTGAACTATCCGTACCGCCACCATTTGATGAAGAACCATTGTTATCTGATAAAGAACTTGAACCACCGTTATCAGATGATGAACTACCACTGTTATCACTTGATGAGCTTGAACCGCCATTATCAGATGATGAAGAACTACCACTGTTATCACTTGATGAGCTTGAACCGCCATTATCAGATGATGAAGAACTACCACTGTTATCACTTGATGAGCTTGAACCGCCATTATCAACGATTGTACCATCATCAGTTGATGAGCTTGAACCGCCACCATTGTTACTTGATGATGAACCACCATTGTCAGACGAAGAACTGCCACCGTTGTCACTTGATGAACTTGAACCGCCATTATCAGATGATGAAGAACCACCATTGTCTACTGCGGTGCCGTCATTGTTTGATGTCCCACCATTGTCAACGGTCGTACCGTCATCTACGGTTGAACTAGCATCACTCACAACATCAGTTGAAGCACTTAATACAACCGCCTTAACTTGTGGCAACGCCTTTGTCGTTGCTTGTACTGATTGTGCTGTACTAGTATCAGTTGTGGTTGGTACAGTATCAGCACTAACTTGTGTAGTGTTAGCACTCACAGCAACTCCAGCTACTGCAACGGCTCCGATTACCCACAACTTACCTGACTTGTACAACTTATAAGTTTGTGAATTTTGCATAATTTTTAAATAAAAAAGGCTACTAATTTAGTAACCTACCCTTTCTCTCAAATATTCTTTTGTAATTGATTGATTAAATTTAAACCCCTAAAGGTTCGCTGAACGATAATAAATAAAAAGGGCACAACACTGGCAACTATCATAGCAACATGTAGTGATTGACCCAAACTCGTAAAGAGTAAAAATATAGGGAACATAGACCCGACATAGACGAGCCAAACCCCAAACATAAAGCTAAAATAAATCATTTTTTGTGTCATTGTAACAACTAAAAAAGACTGATTATTTAATCAGCCTTTTAACCTTTCTATTAAATTTACTGAACAGCAATCCTGTCAGCCCAGCCACTAACTCAAATTAATAAAATTTGATTTTAATTTTATTCAGGTTTGATGACATTTTTAACCTCGTTTTGAATAAGTTTAATTTTACTTTTGTTTGAATCTTTAATAAATAATGGCACTGTTTCTTCCAGTACATCACTCACTTCTAGCCCATAAAAACTACTTGGTTTAACAGTATGTGATTGCAGCCATAATCTACCAGATATAATAAAGCGATCCCAAGTATGAATGTCTGGTAGATTAAGTAAATCTTCATAATTTTGGTTCGCCATAATATACTTAAATTCTCCAACAGTTCCTCGCTTATTAAGCGTATATTTAGGAAACTGTGGTTTTATAATATTTTGTTTAACAAGATTATTGGCAATTTGCTTCATGTACATGTTAACTTGTGGTTCAACTTTAAATCCAATGTTTAACGTAACATGTACGATATTGTTAGTACCCAACATATCGACTGAATAGCTTTTTTCATACGGATCGTTTGATGAACGTATAGTAACAAACCAGTATGTTTCAGCTCTTTTAGGTTTTGAGCCTAGGATAGAGTATATGATGTTTCTTTTTAGCATGTAGTTTTGATGAATATTTACAATATAAACTAAATTCGAAGCAAAGATTGGCTCTTCATTATCTTTCGACAAATTAATAAGTTGTTTTCTGTAATCTTTTAAAGAAAGATAATCATTTTGTTGAGATATGGCCTCACGACGTTTATTACCATAGAACCAAATCATCATAACGCTTAAAATAGCAACCATTATAATCAATGTTACATAACCACCATGTAAAAATTTACCAAGACTTGCTATCAAAAATACGGTTTCAATCATTCCAAAGATGACCACAAAAAAGAAAGCCAAAATTTTATTTTTCATTTCTTGCTTAATAAATTGATACAGTAACAACGTTGTCATCAGCATTGTTATTGTAATTGAAAGTCCATAAGCAGCTTCCATGTTATGAGAAGTTTGGAATGCCCATACAATAATCAAACCTATAATGCATAGTAGCCAGTTCACAGTACCAATGTACATTTGCCCTCTTGCTTCACTAGGGTAAAAAGTACGCAAACGAGGAATGACCTTTAAATTAATGGCTTCACTGACTAAAGTGTATGCCCCAGAAATGAGAGCTTGAGAAGCAATGATTGCTGCTAAAGCGGCCATTACCACTCCAAAAATCCGCCACCCACTGGGTAAAATCTCGAAAAATGGATTAGACGATTGCATCAACAGATTTTCTTGATTAGCATGAGACATAATCCAGGCACCCTGTCCCATATAATTCAGGATTAGCATGGTGTAGACAAAAATCCAACTAACATAAATGTTATGCTTACCAACATGACCCATGTCAGAATATAGCGCTTCAGCACCAGTGGTAGCTAAAAAAACGCTTCCTAAAATAAAAATTCCAGTCTTGTTCTCAGGACTAAATAGAACAGCAATGGCATATGTTGGTGACAGAGCTTTAAGGATTGATAGATCACTAAAGATGTTAACTAGACCAAAAAAACCAATAAACAAGAACCAAGTAAGCATGACGGGTCCAAAAATTTTTCCGATTTTTTTTGTACCAGCTTTTTGGAATGTGAAAACAATTAATAAAATCACAGTCACTACAAACAAAACTATGGTTTGATTATTTGGAAAAATAAATTCGCCTATTCCTTGCCCCTTTAAGCCCTCTATAGCTGTAGTAACTGTAACTGCTGGAGTCAATGTTCCGTCGGCTAACAAAGCTGCCCCACCAATTAAAGCTGGTAATAATAGCCATTTTTTATTAGGTTTTTTAACTCTGCTGTATAGAGCAAAGATACCACCCTCACCATGGTTGTCAGCTTGCAAAGCTATGATAACGTACTTAATAGTAGTAATTAACATTAAAGTCCAAAATACTAATGAAACAGAACCAATAACAAAAGTGTCAAGATTATGGGCGCTTTTTGCACTATTCAAGATAGAATTCATTGTATATAGTGGCGAAGTTCCAATATCACCGAATACTATGCCTATTGCAATTAGCGCACCAGCCGAAGACCACTTTGACTGATTTTCTTTTAACATTTTATAACTTCCAATACTATTTATTTTTAACTCAACCAGTATTATTGCACAATACAAAAAATATTGCATCATTTTTCTATTATTAATTTATTTAATGTAAATTAACTTGTTACCAAAACAATTTCGCATTGTTTTTAGAGGTGCAGCACTTATAAATCACACCCGATTAAAAACCTTTCTGACAATGAAAGTGAGGATAAAATAATTCGCTCATACCCATCCATTTCTACGAAGTTAAATATATAATTCCTATATATATATCCTATTAACTTTTTGCTTTGTCAGCTTGATTAGTCGTTGTCTTACTTTGACTTGATGCTGGCTTTTCTGTTGCCTTTTCATCAAGTGCAACTAACGTGTCAGCATACACCGTCCAATCAGTGGCATCATTACCAGCAAATGCAAACTTCAAACCTTTTGGCACTAACTTGTCCCCCGGCTTCAAACCAGCTTGCAAGCGTTCACTTTCTGCTGGGTCAACCAAAATACGGACAATGTTATCGTCATTGCCAACATCGCCTGATTTGCTTTGTTGGATAAAGTTGAACTGATAATTTGAAATTATTGGTTCATCGTAATCATCACGAGCAACTTCGCCACGATTGTCAGTTTTATAGTTAGGTGTGACCCTAAACAATACTAAATCATGACTATCAAACGCATCAGCACTACGCACACGTCCATGTGGTGTCTTGTCTTTACCTGATACGAATACGGCATCGTATTCTTCTTCAGGCAAAGTGTCTGTTTTAGCATCAGACATAGGTAACAAAGTACCAGTCTTAGTGGCAACACGAGCGCCATTTCTTTGGTTACTGCGAGCAGTACCAGCAATAATTTTTGCATCGATCAGTTTTAGTGGTGTACCAAAAGCCATACTAAAATCAAAGCCAGCCTGTGGTGTGACGTTTTCGGTATTCAATGTATTATTCACATTCAACATTGCCACTGCTACATCAGCATTTGCGCCAACTAAATTGCGCCCAGCAAATGTGAGCTCTCCGATACTTTTTCCTTGTAGTGATAAACTACCAAACTTATTAACCATAATGTAAAACACCTCTTCTTTCTTTAATATAAAAGAGCAAACAGAACGTTTTTATCCTGTTTACTCATTATTTGATAATATTTAACTTAATATTTGGTTATGTTATTTCCATTTCTATAATTGCACCAGATTTTCAAAAGAGGAATAATTATCTGCATAAAATATTCCAATTTATTGACTTTTGAGCAAACCATATGCTTATAGTTTCACGTAACCCAATATAACATTTAGTAATTACGATTTGTTATTGACTTCTGACTACTTTTTAAAATATCCTTTTGTTTGGCCATTAGAAAAACCTGTGCAAATAACTTGCTTGTTACAATAATTTTAAAAAAATTTTTAGTAACAAAAACAAATATATGATAATATACTGCTTGAAAGGAATTTACCATGTTATATCAGCATAAATATATTATCAATAAATCTTCGTTAGAAACTCAGCCACCAGAATTTTCTTGTTATTTTATGTTTCAAAATATTGAAGTTTTTACACAAAAAGATCAACTTGTATTCAATTGTTATCAAGAAATTACGAACACAACACTAATCCAATCTGTTTCCTCACCAGCAGCTGAATTGAGACCTAAATTAATATTATTACTGGATGCGATTTCTTTCCTAGTTGGATCTCCAATTACAGTATATGATATTAATTTTCAGTCAAGTAATACTACCAACCAAAAAAAATTTCATTCATCAGTAGAAAGTTTCTTTCGTATTGAAACATTTGATAATACAATAATTTTAAATAAGATAATATCTTCCCTAGATGCAGAGACTTTTTTAATTGCTTCTGCATTAGATAAATGGAACAAAGCAAATTATCTACTTAATGCTGATGACGCATCTGTTCTTTATTTAGATGAAGCTATTCTGAATTACATGCACATCTTTGAATTAATATCAAACACTGTTAGAAAAAGCTACAACGACGATATCAACAATACTCTTGAACAGCTATTAACTGATTTTTTTAGAAAAAAGAGTTTTTATTCGAATAACGCAGTCGAGACAAAGGTGAAAGAAAAATTGAAGATTACTAGGGAAATATTAGTAGGTACTGAATTACATTTCAGTGATAAAATAAAGTTTTTTCTTAACCAGCATGGATTACTAGATGAAAGCACGGATTTTCTCGTTGATAATTTAATTAAGTTAAGAAATAGTATTGCTCATGGAAGAATGGTATCTACTATGGATATTATGGAGTATCCATTGACCCCATTTTATAATGTTTCTGGAAAAGTGAAGGATTTGGTAATACCTTTGAAAACATTATCTGCCCTGTGCATTTCAAAATATGTTGGCATTGATAAATGGCATGACGAATGGGTAGAAATTAAAAAATATTTACAACCTAGTAATTACAGGATGAAGAAATATATTGAAAACGAACAAACAAATGTTAATGTAAATTCTGATGACGTTTCTAACATAAACTGGTACTCTTTGTTCATATTCTACATAAATAGTAATGGAAAAACAAAATTAAAAATTGAGGATAGAGTTAAAGCAGAATTAAAAAATATACCATTCGAAGAACTATTAATACCTGAAATATTTGAACTATCCATTGTTTTGTGCGACACACAGGATGTTGAACTTTTTAACATCCTAAAAAAAATAATTAAGCATGCTGTTGACACAAGAACCTATCCACGATCTAACTATAGAGACACTTTTATTTATTTAGAATATCGAAACTATGATACAACTAGAATTCGTGATATTGTACAAACAATACTCAGTTAAATATAATATCGTTATTTTTTAGTTTTAAATAATATGTTACTTCTAATCTTTTTGAATATTTTGGTATATCGATGAAAGCATAATTTTTGTTACATCAATAATTATCACTTTTTTAATGACAATTATCAGAAAACATATAAAAATATCAATTTTTAAATCTCGTTGGTTGTTTTCTGTATACCAATAGTTCTGTAACATTATTTTTTTACCAAAAATCAATACATGGCACGTTATTCAACAAATCATACTGACTATATCTCTGTACATGTATAGTCTCTCACACTTTTGTTGTTTTCACGACTCAGAACCTTTGGTGTAACATACATGCCATTGTGTGCACACATCGCATTGGTACTGAGATTTTTTCTAACGGAGCAACAAATCACTTTGATTATCGTAACTGTCCTAGACTGTTATCTCTTCACTCTTTTAGAGGCTCCGAGTTAGCTAATATAAAGCCAACCATGATTGCTATAATTCACAAAATACTTTACAATTGTCTTATTGAAGATTAGTTAAGTAAAGTTGATTTTTTAATAAGGTTGTCCAGACATTATTTTATAACAATCAATTTTTGTATCTAGTTTTCAAAGTACATAATCAACTAGCCACCGGCTGATCTTTTTTTTTGTGCTTATTTGCATTTTTAGGTTTTCTTAATAAGGTATGCCTTTTTGACAAAAATATAAGCACAAGGTATGTTACAGAAGTATTTCATCTCCTATATCAAACCTTATGCTTATTATTCTACAGACTCCGGTCAACCCCCAAAGTAACAAATAATCCAAAAAAATTGATTTTAATTTGGCTAATCCGTTGACGCTGTTGTGATAGCGGATTTGTTTACAATCTGATTACAAAGACTGTTTTTGTGCTATTTGTGGTTTTGCGTTTCTAAATTTTAGCTACCATAATTTATTTTTGATGTTTAATGTTGGTCGCATATTTAGTTTTTGCATTGTCATTTTGACTTTTTTAAGCCATTCAAGCACTTAATTCGTGTTTATCTGGTTATTATTATACGCAAAAATGCAGCCCAAAGCTATTGACTTTGAACTGTCTTAACAATTAGCGGTTTTTAGCATCTATTGATGATTAAGCTGCCATGATTCGCTTAGTAAAGACTTTTTCAGGTGTTTTGAACCTGAGCACATTTCTAGGACGCTCATTGATGTCCTGAATGGCGTTTTGGAGCTTACGTTGAGTAATCTTAGTAAAGTCATACCCAGCAGGAAATACACGCCTTAATTCGCGATTCATGCGCTCATTGGTACCGCGTTGACCTGGTGATTGTGGATCAGCGTAATATAACTTTTTGCCGTACGTATCTTCAATGCTGTAAATAAATAAACTACTGGTGAATTCTGTGCCACGATCACATGTGATACTGTCACAAACGTTCTCAAACCTTGACATGAAGGTATCTATGGCTGTTTTAACATCTTCTGAATTCTTACTCTTTGCTTTGACACCAACCATAAAACGTGTTTTTCGCTCTACAAATGTGATCACAAAAGATTGGGAATCTTGAGGACTCATCACCCCATCAATTTCCCAGTGACCAAATGTTGAGCGATTATTGATGACTTCTGGACGGTTGTGAATTGAACGCGTTTCAATCATCATCCGTTTATGTTCTGGATTAACTGGTTTGGCTCTTAGATGCCTGCGTCTTTTGCCTTTAAGCGGTAAATCATTTAATGTCGCACTCAGGTTGCGATTAAGTATCCAGTTATAGATTGTCCGTGTGCAGACGTCAATACGTGGCACACCGTGTGCAATTTGTTCTGGCGACCAATGTTTCTTTTTGAGATAGTAATCAATCTTTTCGCGCTTTTTAGGTGTGATTTTGGGCTGTGAATGATGCGCCTTTGACTGGTAATACTCAGCACGTCTAGTTGCTTGCACAGGTTCGTATGTATGGCGCAATATTTTCTTTTTGCCACGCCAAGTCATGACACGGGCATTACGCTGCAATTCATGTGTAATGGTAGCCCGAGGTCGGTTTAGCTTGCGAGCAATTTCGGCATTTGTTTTACCGTCATCGATCATATTTTTTATAGTGACACGTTCACTAAAATCTAAACGAGCGTATTTGGAATTAGGATTTTTCTTAGTCATGTGGCAATTATTCCTTCTCTCAATAAGACTATAAAATTGACATTCGGTCAATAGTTAAAATGTTAAGAAAAACAAAAGTGAACAACTGCGCAAATATTGTTATAACAAGGTTTTAAGACGTAGGTAATGTATTTATGTTAGTGTGTATAACACGAGTATATTGGCTAACATATTGATGTATATATACATCTATATACTTGTGTATATAATGGCTAACATAAGCGTATGTATGTTTATCTTATATGTACATTTATATTAGCCATTAGACTGATATTGACATTGAAAATAGACTTGATTTTAACTAAAAATATTGGTTTATTTTCTCATATTATGGCGCTAATCAATTTACCTAATCGCCGTCAATTTTCTACGTCTATCTGGCTTGACAAGTGCGCTTGTTTATATAAACACACAAAAAAGCCATCCATGGACGGCTTTATTTGCGCAGTAAATCTGGCGTAAAGATTCACTGTTTAACTTAGGAAAAATGTTCTGAAAAGCCATGCAACAACAGTAAAATATATGAAGTGAGATATGATAATTTCTTGCAGCTTAACTGTAATAATTCTGAAAGAAAACTACTGATATTGCATGTCAAGACCTCTTCTGAACCTCTTAAATATACCACTTTGTGAAGAACAAAACAAGGTGTATTGTTCATTATTTTATCAATTGATAAGGACAAATGATAAGGACAAAACAAAAAAACAATGCCCTTAGGCACTGTTAAAAGTTGTTATTTGTGGAACCACTTCTTGATTGGCTTGCGGAATCCAAAGCCGGCGCCTGCTAGTGCAATCGCTGCAATCGCCCCATATAACCCACCCTTTGGCGCTTCACCATAACTTGTATTAGGTGTTGATGGTGTATCTGGCTTTGGCGTATCAGGCGTGATTGGATTCTTCACTGTTTCAGTATCAAAATCCTGACCAAAGTCATTTTGAACCGCAGTGTTTGTCACCGTCCCCGTGGCATCCTTTTTAACCACTGGATTAAACGTGATTGTCAGTTCATGACCTGCATGATTAGTCAAAAAGTCTTGCACGTTCTTGGCCTTCAATGTCCACTTACCGTTCTTGATATCCCAATCTTGTGAGAGTTCATCCATCACTGACTTTTGTGTTTTAGCATCAATGACAGTGAAATCTTTTTTAGTTTGATCAGTAATATCTAGCTTAGTCTCATCATAATCATCCATGAATGACAGGCCCTTAGCTAAAGTATCCTTATCCACGTCAATAGCTTCGAGTCCTTTCAAATCCCACGTTAACTTATAATGCAAAGTTTCACCTGGTTTCACATTTTGACCATTGTTGTCCTTGCCACTATCATCTGTTTCTGACTTGTGTGGCTCTGGCGTTGTGTATAATTCGCTGAGCTTGTAACTAGCCTTAACCGTTTCCTTTGTTGGTGGTGTTGGCTTAACGGGTGGTGTCACGACATTTAGAGCCGCAGAGGAACCAAAGAGGTTATATTGTGTTCCCAAAGCCTTCCAGGCATTAACTAAGCCACCCTTTTCTGTAATAACATTGCTTGCCGTCGTATCTGCTTTGCTGGCATTCTTAGTGTATTCATCAAAGAAGTTATACGTGAAGCTTGAACCAGTTCCTACTAAACCGACCGTTCCAAGCGGCGTGTCGTTAAAACCATCCAAACCAGCAGCACTTGTCGTATAAGTGCCAAACAATCCAGAAGGGGCATTCTTGTCAATCTCTAGACCATTGTCTTTGGGACTCAATTGCGTGACATTACCATAGTCAGTCTGCATACCTTGTAAGACATCGACGTCACCAATGGCGAATGCAGTTACCAAATTGGCCGCTTTACCATCAGAGTATTCATAATTGATTTTAGTCTTGACCCCATCGGTATTAAGATATTCAAAACGGACAGAATCATTAGTTTGACCATCCATATCTTGCTTACCAACGGCTAGGTAATGTGAATCAGAGCTGGTACTTTTAACCGTATTGGTAAAGGTAATGATCGCGTTGATTTTTTTACCTGTAATCTTGTCCGTTCCAACGTTTTCAATCTTGAACTGTTGTCCCTTATTGAAATCCTTAATTAAGTACATATCCTTTGAAGGGGCATTAAAGTTCGTGCTGTCAGTCTTCAAAACTTGTGTTTTACCAATTGCAGTGACCTTACTATCTTTGTTCCAACCTAAATCAGAAACAGATGCAAAGTCTTTGACCTTTGAACCATCAACGACAACATCAAAGTTTTTGTAGTAATCTAGTGAGCCTTTACCAGCTTCATTATAGTCACCGTAGACCTTAATACCATTCTTGTCAGCGATTGGCGTATCATCTTTATGTTTAGCAATTTCTGCCTCATAGGCGGCTTCATCTTTGTTATACTGAGCTAAATCTTTTTGATATTGCGCCTCTTTGGTAGCGTAGTCAGTGTTAGCGGTGGTCTGCTTTTTAGTAGCAGCTTCAAGCGTTGAAACCTGTGTCTTGTAACCATCAGTGATTTTTGTTTTAGCGGATGCGACTTCGCTAGATTTAACTGTTTGTGTATCAGTCTTTTCTTGCGTTAAGTCCACGCCAGCAGCTTTGGCATTAGCAATAGCTTTTTGCAAAGCCGCGTCATCAATTTTCACTTTTGTCCCAGTTGTAGAGACTTTTACAGGCGTTGGAGTATCTGTGGCATGTGCAATGATTGGTGAAGCCATTGGAATCATGATTGTGGCAATGGCTGCGCCTTCAAAAATACGATTGCGTAGTTTGTGTTTAATGTTATGTGACATAATAAATATTCTCTCTTCCGATTTTTGGAGGGTGGTGATTTGCCACCCCCTATAATTAAATTAGTTTTATTGCAATTGTTGCTTTAAGCTGCTGTCCAGGGAATTAATTGATTGTTGACCAACTAATTCCCCCGTTAGCACGATTCGCTTTTTAGCGGTGAAATTTGTGTAGTGACTCGCTTTAACCTGCTGCCAAAATTCTTGATCTTCCAAACAAGCAACCAATTTAACTTTTGGTTTGCCTGTGTTCTCAACAGCTAATTCTTGATTCATCACGCCCACAGCGATACCATAATCCAATTTGGTCGCTTTATAACGATAAACTGTATGACCATCAGAGAGATAAATATCTTTTCCGATGATGGTTTTTTCAGTCATGTTTTGTAGCGCACTAAACTTGGTAGGATGGTATGGCCACACGGCGTTATAGTCACCCATATTGTGAGCAAATATTGGCACTAATCCAGTTCCAAACTTTAGATTAGGTGCATTCATGCCCGCACCAATGGCTAAGACGTGGTTACTAGTGCCTTCATAGATTGGCTCACTAATGCTAAAACTAGGCACAGCCACATTTCCACGTAGGATTTCAGCTTGATTGCTTTGGGCTAGTTTCAACATATCTTCTTTGCTAGATAAGCCGCCAGTCCCTGAGTAATCAGGTTTGACACTTTTCTGTGCCGCCACTTGTTTGACCTGACTTGCTTTGACAACAGGTTGTTTCTTTGCTTTCGCAACAGCCTTATGACTAGCTTTTTGAACTTTCTGCGCTGTTTGCCACTGCGTATGGTTACATAAATCACAGCACCAGTGACAATTAAGATGCCAATCATGGCTAATAACAGTGTTTTTAGAATTGGATGGTGCCTTTTCAAACGATGGAAATTTGGACGTCTAGGTTGCGCTGTCGTTCGACGGCGCTTGACTTGTTCAATGTTGATTGCCATAGTTCACCGCCGCCTAATTGTCAAACGGTACAACATAATCGTAGCCATCATGATGCACTGTAATGGTTTTGTCTTGTACCGAAACGACTTTAGCTGTGACTGTTTGACCATTGATTGTGGCATCAACGTCTTCACCGACATGGTAACGGTCAGCTAACGTAGAAGAACTGTTAGCTTGTGAGCTAGATGAGCTAGACGAGCTTGATTGACTACTTGAAGCACTAACCTTTGAAGAAGAACCAGCCTCAGATGATTCAGGTGCTAAGGTTACGGTTGCGTTGCCTTCGTTGTGACTACTCGCAGAGATTGCTTTGGATGATTGTGTGGCGCTATCTGTTTTGTGTTGTGCCATCGCATAACCACCAAAGCCCGCACCACCAATAGCCAGAACAGCCAAGACACCAATCGCCGCTGAATGCCAAGCACTTGTTTTCTTTTGTTCAACTTGAGGCTGCTTCATTTGCGTTGCCAACAAAGTCATCAACTGTTGATTAGTGTCATCATGAGCCTGCGCTTTTGGGGCGTTTTGAAGCATTTGCAGTTGTTGACGAAGTTGGGAAACCTCATCACTATTGACAGCATCTTTACCTTTTAATTGTTGCTCGAGGTTTAGATTAGTTTGCTTCAAAATTTGGACTTGTTGCTCAAGTTCACTGAGGTTACCAGCATGCGTTTTAGCACTTTCTAACTCAGTGGCACTGATCATCACCTTTTCATGCTCTGATTGATATTGTGCCCGCTTGTGACTGATGTCTTCTTCCAGCTTTTGATGCATGTCTAGCAAGGATTGTGTGTTTTGAGCTAATAACTCATCACGCAAAGCTTTAAGACTGGTTAGCGTCTCTGTTTGCGCTTGTGACGTCACTTCTGAGACCTGATCGTCCACTGTGGCTTGAAGATTACTTTGCAAGTCTTTAGACCGTTCTATAAACCAGTTATCCAGCTCTTGATTAACAGATACTTTCAAAGCCTCTAAGTCGCTTACAAAGTCACTCTTGAGCGTTTTGAGTGTATTATCATGACGCGCATTCTCATCTTCCACAGCCGTGCGATAACCTGCTTCACGAGCTTGATGTGCTTGCGCATAACGGGTTTCAAACTCTGTTGCCCGTTCTTCTTTCATTTGTGCATCAACCGTCTCAGAAACATTAGTGTCACGCAACTGTTCAACTGCTGCTTTCGTCTTTGCTTGTTGTTGCTTCAACAAGTCAGACATAGCCTTTCGTATCTTTTGCGTGTAGATGTTACTAGTGTCGTTGAGAAAGTCGTTTGCTTTAGCTTTGTCTGCGTTCAAACGACTAACCACGTAATCGGGGTGTTCCGCAGGTAAATCAGCTTTGACATCACTCATTTCAAAAGCATTTGGCGCCAGGTTGACACGATCAATTAACTTCTGTGTGGGATCACTTTCGGTCATGATACCCTCTGCGTTGTCTTGAGTCGGAATAACAGCTTGAACAGTTGGCTTCACTGTTTCATCACGTGAAGGCTGTTCAACTATCTTAGGAATAGCAGGTACAGTCTTTACGACCTTTTCCTGTGATTGGTCACTAGTTTCATTGTCAACAGCTTGAACCACTGGTGGCTTGACTTCAATCGTTGTGCGTTGGAACTTATTAGGCTCAACTGTTAGGACTTCACCAGTTTCACGCGCTTGTCTAAACTGTTCCTCAGAAGGTAAGTCTGGCAAATCATCTGATGACAGACTGCCATCAGCAAGCACGGCATCCATCAGCGGTTGTAAGGCTTCAACAATAATGTCATAAGTCATATCTTCATCTTGACGAATTTCTGTTTCGTTGAAAATATGATCAGCGGTACTAACAACAATGTTTTCAAACCCTGCTGTTAATGTCGCTCTTTCCCAACTTAATCCGGTTGGCTCAGCACGACCTTTTTCGTTAGTGATAAAGTAGACGACATTGCCTAAACGAACATCATGATCACCAGCCCGCACCACATCATTGACTAAACCAGCAGCGAATTGTTGTAGCCCTGACAGTGATACATCAGGCCAGCTTTCACTTACCCCACTTTTGTCTGCCAGGTCTTGAATCACCTCATCATTGAGATCAATTTCAGTTTGTTCAACGCGGGCAAAAAATGGATCACCGATACTAGTTTGTTTTTTCTTTCCAAACATCTCTCACCCCCTGCTTAGAATGGCCAGTTGATGACGTTTCCGCCACCAGCAGTTGTGGCAGTTTGCCAAATCCATGTCAGCAATAGTCCAGTCAAAGCACCACCACCAATACCGAACATGGCGTGCATTAGCTTGCTGTTACTCTTTTGCGCCATCTGTTCATTACCAGTTGCACGCATGATGAAACCAATCAATAAGCAAATAGCGCCAACAACGATCAACACAATATAAAGAATTGTGATGACCTTTGAACCACTTGTTTTGGCAGCATCACCAATATCCGCTGAGGCAACAGTCGGTAGCCACATTGGTAATGAAGCAACCAATCCCGCTAATGTTTGTTGTAAGCGTGAAATCGGATGACGCTCCCATAGAAACTTGTTATGTGCATTTGACTTTTTCATTCAAAAAGTCCTCCTTTTTCTTTGTTGTGTTATCAACACACGCACAGAATAACAAGAATCAAAAAATTGTCATAAAGGTAAATGGTTTTTCCTGAGGCAAACAAAAAAGTCCGTCCAAATGGACGAACTGTGAGAATAAAATTTATTTTAATTTTTAGGGACTAGAAAATAAAAAACACGATGTGTCGTTCCTACTTTGGCGAGCTGGAACACATCGAGCTAAAAATAAATTTTAATTTGTAAATACAGTATATCGAATTGACTTAAAAATACAAATCAGATTATTTATATTTACTCATAACACACTGCTGTCACTTTGTAATTGATAAGTTCCGATGCGATCTAGTTGTGTCACAAGATTTGTTTTAGGATTGTAGCTGACATTATAGACAAAACGTGTGGTGGCATCTGCCGAGTCCTTGAGGTGGCTTTTGACAAAGACAATCACCTTTCCCTTCACTTCTGTGTCACTTGCTGAGGTGGGTAAGAAATCCATGTGATCATAAGTCATTACTACACCTGTCTGTGTAATCATTTTATCGGGATCAGCCTTGAAATCTAAACCATTTTTGACGACATCTTGAGCCACATTAAGTTGCTCTTATGGCAGATTGCAAGAATCATCCGAACACCGCATGTTTCTGAAAGACTTTTCGTGGTGATTGCCAGTTGAGCGTTTTCATTGGCCTGGCATTAATCCAATGATTAATTTGATCTAATTCTTTCTGACTGATGGTTTCAATTTTGCGTTCTTTTGGGATAAAACGACGGACATATCGATTTAGCACTTCATTACTACCACGTTCTTCTGGTGAATATGGGTGTGCAAAATACATCGGTATGCCTAGCTGTTCTTCTATTTCATCATATTTTGCAAACTCTCGACCGTGATCAACTGTAATTGATTTAGCATTTTTTATACCCTTGAAAAACCTAATAATAGCTGGTGTCACTGCCTGACTATTGCGCCCACTGACATGTCTCATGATATGTTGTCGACTCAATCGTTCTGTGATGGTCACTAAAACATCGCCACGTGTTTTACCAGATTGCATCGTATCAACTTCAAAATGACCAAATTCTTGTCTTAATTGGACAGCTTTTGGTCGTTTTTCAATTGAACGGCCATGAGCAAAAACACGTCTACGGCCGTCAGATTGACGTTTACGTCGAATACCTTTATCAGGTAAATCTGATAACTTAATTTTAAGCAAACCATGATGAATCCAGTTGTAGATGGTCTTGAAAGCAATACCCAATACATGAGCAGCCGTTTCTGGTGACCACTTCAAGATACCAATGTGATGGTTCAAAAAAGCTGATATTTCAGGTGTTAGGGTCGGATGGCGACCGTGTTTGTGCCGATTACACTGGGCTAAATGATGAGCCTGTTGTGCATTGTATGGTTTAATTCGATTTAACTCGTAGGTAATAGTTGCAGGAGAACGCTTTAAGAAACGGGCTATTTCTCGAGTTGAATGATTAAGTTTGATCATTGTTTCAATGACAGAACGTTCGTGAGCTGATAAACTAGAAGACATAAGCTGCAGATCCTTTATGGTTGATTTTAGTCAATTACCATTAAAGTCTCTGCAGTTTTTTTATGCAAGGTGTTCGGTTTAATTTTACAATCTGCCTTATACTAAAGAATGGACTATTTTTATTCAGTCCATAAAATGAAAGTATAGAAGTATTTTTTTGTCAATTCGTTATCCCTTGAAATAATATATCACGCCTAAAATCAACAATGAGCTTAAAACTTAAATACTTGTGAAATTAAAAAAATGAGTCATAAAACAAGGATTCCAAAGAATTTGTGAAACTTTCTTGGAATCCTTTTTTTTACACTTTTCAAACGATGATATAGCATTACTTTGTATAGATAGCGATTATGTTAACTTAAAATGGTTTATAAGTCCAGTGTTCAAAAGTTACTAACTAAGAATTTGTCTTACAAGCAGAATAGAATATGCGTTGAAAAATTTTAAAAGTTATAGGTTATCAGCTAACCATTGTATCAATTTTTCTAATCAATACAATATTTTCGTATTGAACATTAATTTTATGAAGAGATGTTGATTGCTATTTTTCAATTTTTAGTATTAATCATTGTAATAAATGTATACTTACTCATCACTTACTAATTTTTTCTCCATGTCACGCATGTGCCCATAATAATTGTCTACTTTACTTCGCAAATAATCTCTCGCAACAACTAAATCATTGATTTTTTCATCCATTTCATCAGCTGCGTCGACTAACATCGCTTTTCGTGCAGGTATAGTATCTTCATTATCTTCATATATCAAATCAATGTATTGCTTTAACGATTCAATGCTCATACCAGCATTTCTCATGATTTTAGCAAAATGTAGTTGTGTTAAACTTCTTTCGTCAAAATCTCGAATACCGTTCTCTAGTCTAGGTACTGCACCAATAATACCGACACGCTCATAGTAACGTATAGTATCAGCAGTTAATTCAGTTGCCTCAGCTGCTTTTTTTATATTCATATTTGCACCAATTAATTATTTTTACTTTGAATTAATCAGCCGTCACATCATAGCTGATTTCACGACTTGCCATCCATTTAATCATATCAGGATCAGCATGGTCAAAGAATTGACTAACATTAGTATCCAACGTAGCAATTTCTTTCATTTCTTCATCAGTTAATTTGAAGTCTAACACATCCAAATTTTGTGCCATACGTTCTGGTTTAACTGACTTTGCAACCACAATAATGTCTCGTTGTGTTAACCAACGCAAGACAACCTGTGCAATTGACTTATTGTATTTGTCTGCAATATTCTTTAATAATTCGTTTGAGAACAAACCATTCTTACCTTCTGCAAATGGTGCCCATGCTTCGACTTGAACGCCATATTCTGCAAAGTAAGCAGCATCTTCTTTATTTTGTTGGAATGGGTTAGCTTCAATCTGATTCAACATTGGCTTGATTTCTGAGAACTCAGCCAAGTTTGTCAACTGTGCAATATCAAAGTTTGAAACACCAATAGCCTTTAATTGTCCAGCCTTATATGCAATTTCCATTGCACGCCATGCACCAAAGACATCATTGTATGGCTGGTGTAACAAATATAAATCCAAATAGTCCAACTTTAAACGATCCAGTGATGCTTGAATAGCTGCAGTCGCTTTATCAGCCGAAACATCTTGAACCCACATCTTTGACGTAACGAACAATTCTTCGCGTGTTACCAGACCAGCTTCAATAGCTGCAGCAATTCCTTCACCAACTTCACGTTCATTACCATAACTAGCAGCAGTATCGATCAAACGGTACCCTGTCTTGATAGCATCAATAACAGCCTGCTTGGCTGCCCCTTTTTCTTGCACTTGGAAAACACCAAATCCAAGCTGAGGCATTTGAGCACCATTGTTAAGTGTTTTAAAGTTCATTTTTTTCTCCATTAAATAATTTTTCAGAAAAGTAGACGACCATTTATTGCACTTGCGTCGTTGGTCGCACAACAATTTCATTCAGTGTTGTGTCTGCTGGCATATTCAAGACATCATTAACAATTTGTGCAATGCGTTCTGCCGGAATAGCAAAGTTTTTGTAAAACTCAGCTGTTGCTTCACGTCGCTTTTCATCAGTCATGTGTGCTACCAATTCAGAATTAACAGCACCAGGATATAATGTTGTCACACGCACATTTTTACCAGCTTGAGCTTCTTCCTCACGCAAACTTTCAGAAATCGCTTTAACAGCCCATTTAGTAGCTGAATAAACAGCACCACCAGCATGTGAGTAAAGACTAGCCACTGAACCTAAATTGATGAAATGGCCTGTATTTTGTGCATGGAAAATATGTTGTGCTGCAGCAATACCGTACAGAGTGCCTTTTAAGTTAACATCAATCATGCGATTCCAATCATCAACTTTGGCATCAATTAACAATGAATGAGGCATTAATCCAGCGTTGTTGATCCACACATCAATACGACCGTAAGCGTCCAACGCTTTTTGAGCTAATGCTCTTACTTGCTCAACATCAGTAACATCAGTAACATCAGTAACTAAATACTCGGCTTGTCCACCAGCAGCTTCAATGTCACTTTTAATTTTCTTCAAATTATCTTCGCGACGTGCGCCAAGAACAATTTTATCCCCAGCATTTGCCTGTTTTTTAGCAATGGCTTCACCAATACCCGATGAAGCACCGGTAATTACAATTACTTTTGAATTTGACATGTTTACAATTCTCCTTTGCTTGTCAATAGCTTAATTAAACACCTTAGAGTCAACTCTAAGTCAACATCTTAATTCCAAATTTCTTTGGCAAGATTAAATGCTGACCAAGCTTTTGGCCACCCAACATAAAACGCAAGGTGGGTAATCATTTCAGAAATTTCTTTTTGCGTAATACCGTTCTTTTTTCCAAATGTCATATAGTGCCTAGCTTGCTCCATATCGCCACCGGAAATTAAGGCTGAAATAGTGATCATTGACCGATCGTGAACTGATAACTCTGACTCTCTCGACCATACTTCACCAAACAACACATTATCATTTAAATCGGCAAACTTTGGTGCGAAATCACCTAGTTTATCATGCCCGGACGTTTGTTTATCAACCATTAATTTTCTCCTTTCATTTCAAAAAAACTTTACCGTTTTCGGCATCTATATACTGCCGATTATAAACTGGACCGTTTCACGTTGTTGTACCTGGTGCAATGGCCAAATGTACAAACCAAGAATCATAGGTTACATCGTGTCAACGATTCACATTGGTAGGAATAACTTTGACAGTATACCGTGATGATTTCTTAATAAAAACTAGGCTTTGTCATATTTTCTGTTCCAGGTTCATATATACCAACACTTGCTTGCAAATCACGCTTTGGATTTGCCAACAAATCTAGAATATATTGTGCAATTGCTTCACGAGTAACTTGTGCTCCAACAAATGGCTCACCCTTTTGAGTTGTAGCATAAGCGACATTACCTTTTTGGTTATATAACCAGGTCATTCGCATGTACGTGTAATCCAAACCTGAATTTTCCACGTCTGAAATCATTTTCTTTCTAGAATCAGGTATAGGTCCCATCTTCGACCGATTCCATTTACCAAATGCCCCACCAACTTCATCATAAATGCTCAATGCACCTGCAATAATAATCCGTTTAACGCCTGTCTTTTTCATGGCTGCTAATATTGGTTGTACATTACGATCAGAATTAACATATACAACATCTTGCTCCTGCATTGATTCAGTTAGTAAGGATTCATCTTCAAATTCGCCAGAGATCAATCGAACATGGTTATTATTCTTATATATTGACAAACGCTTTTCGGCATTACGCGCAAATAATGTTAAATTTGCATCTGTTTCATTGAGCAAACGGATCGTTAGTTGTTGGGAAATTTGTCCTGCTGCACCCAGAATCAAAATGTTCATGTAAATTTTTCCTCTTTTCATTTGATGTATTTATGCATTCATTAAACACCTTGGAGTACACTCCAAGTCAAGTAAAAACATTAAAAATGCAAAAAAATGTGTCTAAAGATTTTAATATCTTAAAATCTTTAGACACGCCTCGTATTTTTTTAGATATTAAAGAAGTACATTTTATATTCTAGATTCGACATAACATTAACAGCACATATTGAGATTATTCATTATATATAATATGGAATCATATATTTTTCAGCATTAGATTAATGTTGCACTGATAAACATTATTTTTCAATATTTATCTGTTTTAACCACTTGTCCAATTCTTTTGAAACTTCAACACGACGATTGCCCTTAATAGCAAGTAAGACACCGTTCGTTTCTTGACCACCCTCTACGGAAAAACCGTCCAGAACTTTGGCCCCTTTGGTACCCGACTTTATTTGTGAAAACGTTGAGCCTGCCCCATATCCACCATTAGTGTTAAATGGCATAACGGTTTTACCGGAAAAATTATAATCGGCCATGAAAGATTCCACAGCTTGTGGAAGTGCCATATTCCAAGTTGGTGTTCCGATAAAGACACAATTGTAGTTATCAAAATTTGATATTTTAGTCCTTAATGCTGGTAAAGTATTGTCGTCTTGTTCTTGCGCATTTTGAGATACTTCAGAACGATAATCCTTTGGCCGTGCTTCTTTTGTTGCGATTTGAACCAAATCGCCACCAACCCGATCATGAATTAATTCAGCAACTGCCTTTGTGTTACCAGTTCGTGAATAATAAACAATTAAAGTTTTATTTTCAGCCATTTTACTTGTCTCCTTGTTTTTTTGTGATGTACGTTGTGTTTTAGTTGTTTGAGATGTGCCATTTTGATTAGTAACCCAAAATAGAATAGCACCAGCTAAAATGACAACAGCGACTATTAATAAAAGTATTTTTTTCATTCCTTAACCTCTATAAACCGTAATTTTGAGCACAGCTGGTTTAATCTTCTTGACGGGAAACAGGATAGATAATTATCACAACAACAATCAAGGCTATTGCAACTAATCCGCTGTCTATAAACATCGCGTGTTGATAAAGAATATCTGGAGATTTAATGCCTGAAGTGATTGCAATAACTAGGGATAACCCAACCGAAGCCCCAATTTGATGAGTTGTATTGACAACACCGCTTGCGGCACCGGCTACATCGGGTCCTGTATGTGCAACACCAGCAACCGTTAACGGACTTAAAGCTAATCCCTGACCAAATCCAAGTAGAATCATAGGTAGCGCGACAACCAACCAGTAACCGTAATGGATATTAATGAATGTTGGTATCAGTAATCCAATCAACGACAACGCAAGACCAATGAGCAAAACTTTTGTATTCCCAAAACGCGCAGACAGATCTGCTGATTTCATGCCTGATATAAATTGAGGAATCGACATTGGAATAAACGCTAAACCAACTGTTAATGTTGAAAAATTCAAATTATTTTGCATAGCCTGTGGCGTTAAGAACCAATAACTAAACATAGCTCCCATAAAAGCAAACCTAGCAATATAGGCTCCGGAACGTTCTCTATCAGCAAATATTTTCAATGGCAGCAACGGTTGTTCTACTCGTCTCTCTACTAAAATTAAAATGATAAACGCCACTGCTGAAAGCATTAAGGAAAGAGCATTTCCACTTTCACCTACAATACTATAAACCAACGTCGCCATACCTATTACCGATAGGATTGTGCCAAGATAGTCAATGTTACCTGAAGAAACTCTGGATTTAGGTATATATTGAATAGATAATATCGCAACAATAATAGCAATTGGCACATTAATTAAAAAGCCATAGCGCCAAGAAAATGCGTCAGCAATCCAACCACCAAGTATTAATCCTGAAATGCCACCAACGCCAGCCGTTGCACCATAATATCCGATTGCTTTGGTGCGCATTTTTCCTGTATAAGCATCCATAATTAAAGCCAGTGTTGATGGCGCTAGGATTGACGACCCTACTCCTTGAAAAGCTCTAGCAATAATAATTGTTAAATCACTATTTGATATGCCTACCGCAAGAGAACCCAGCGCAAAAACAAAAAGACCAACTATAAATATATTTTTTCTACCAAATAGATCTCCCGCACGTCCCATGGCCAACAGTAACCCGCCAAATGTTAGCGAATAAGCATTAGAAATCCACGACAGAGAACGTGCGTCCAAATTCAGTTCGTTAGCAATTTTAACTGTTCCAGTAAAAATGATCGAATTATCAAGCAAAATTAAAAAATATGTCAATAAGACAATCGGTAAAACCATGCCAAACTTTTGTTTCATAAAGTATTTCCTCCAATGTCTTATCATTAAACACCTTGGAGTACACTCTAAGTCAACACTTTTTCATTTTCTTTATACGTTGAAAATTTAAATAAGAGAAAATATTTACTTTTTTTGTGAAATTCGATTCTTTTTTTCAGCACCAGTCTATACAAACAATTGGGTCGATACTTAATAGGCAAATAAAATTTTTTGCCTAGAATAGCGAGTCAACGTGCAGTACCTGATTTGTAAATAAATTACTACTTTTCAGTTTAAGAACATTTTCAATTGCTTTTTTGTTTGTTATTTATAATTTTATCCAAACAAAAACCACTAGTAGATTGATATAACTAGCGGTCTTAATTTTTTTGTCTATATACGAAGATAGTTTTTCACGAAGTTCAGATATGTCATCAGGCGACAATTCCCGAAGGCTAGATGCGATTTTAATGTTATTTGTGTTACCGCCTTTAGCATGCCTTTTAACATGGCTTAATAGTTCAGACGTTTGTTATTGCGAATTTGATGTACATTTTTTTTACTGCATAGAATGACAATTACTATATCTTAAAATAAGAAAAGACAAGTTCACGAACAAGCATGGACACTGTTAGCGAACTTGTCTTTTTTATTTCTTAATAAATGTTTTAAGAAAGATATTCTTGTTTATTGAGGACGTTTGACTTTAAAATGTACTTTGAACAAGAATACATAAAAGCTGGAGAAACTCCTCGCATATTATCTTCCAAAATCAAATGTTAGGTTTGTATCGATCTATAGACACTTTGAATAAATCTCTAGGTATATAGAACTTGTTCTGGACAACAAACTCTCCTACGTTATCATAGAGATTTTCAATCATCAAAACGAGTTGCTCATCATTAACGAATTTCGATAGATAAAGAATACTTGACTCGTTAAATAGTTATTCCTTCATTTCGAGCTTTTTCCTGCTCTTCTTCATAAAGATACTGATCGTATTTTTTAGCAAACGGATAATAACCAATCGCCGAAATGAGTAGTGTTACCGCCTGCCAAAGCGCCATTTTCCATCCACCTATTAAGAACCCAGAAATAACTGCGGGTGTAGTCCATGGTGCAGCCACACCATTTAAAGGAGGGACAATGCCAAAATAAATCACACCATAAGTTGAAATTGCAACAATTACTGGAACTAAGAAAAACGGAATTGCTAAAAATGGATTCATGACAAGGGGCAATCCAAATAAGAACGGTTCATTAATGTTAAATAGCGCAGGAACTAACTCAATTTTTCCAATTGTTTTAAACTGAACAGATTTGGCAGCAACTAAAGTGAAAATGACCAATCCGATTGTGATACCTGATCCAGTTAAATTAATAAAGTTATTATAGAATTCATTCGTTACAATGTGCGCGCCGTTGTTTAATGACAGCTTCCCTGCCTGATAAAGTGCAGCATTGCTTGCAGTATTTGGTATTAAAAATGCTCCAGCAATTCCTCCCATAATTAAACCACCGTGGACACCAAAGAACCAGAAGAATGATACTAAGAAAGCTATTAATATTGCTCCAACTAGAGAATCTGATAAACCTTGCATTGGTGCTGCCAAAGAGTTATATATCAAATTGAGCATGTCGGTATTTAGTGTGGTCTTAATTAAAGCAAAGATTAACATTGTGCTAATTAGAATCACTCCTGATGGAATCATTGCAGTAAACTGGTTTGCAACACTAGAGGGTACTTGTTCTGGTAGTGTAATTTTCCACCCGGCTTTAATCATTTTTGTATATGCCCAACCAACGACAATACCAACTATAATTGCAGCAACCATACCTTGACCACTTAACCAACTAATATTGATGACGCCGGTGACTGGAGATTCTAGAAATGATTGCAGGGCACCTGGTAATTTGTCAATATGATTAGATATTTCATTACCACTTAAAACGACATTTCCGGCACTGTTGGCAATCCCTGATCCATTTTTACCCATAACTCCCGCCAAAGGTGCAGTCACTTGTAACATTTGCAACATCAAGAAAGCTGATAAAGAGGTTAGCGCAGCTGGAAGCGCTTCATAGCCTTCATTCCGAACGTAAACATAAGCGATTCCTACTGCTGCCCAGATAGACAAAATACCAAAAGTCGTCGTGTAGGCCTGAGTAAAGAAAGCTGACCAACCGGAATTTTTTAGTGCGGTGGCAATTGCCGGAACAGGCACATTTGACAAGATTAAAAAGATTGATCCAATAATAATGAATGGCAGAGCATAAACCATGCCGTCTTGAAGAGCCTTTACGGCTTTTGTATTAACAAACTTCATAATAACAGGTAAAAGTTTGTTAGTTATAAATGAGCTAGTTTTGCCATTAACTTGATTTTTCATTATAAATTATCTCCATTCTGGCTTAAAACACTTTGGAACCAATAAAACGATTTCTTAGGTACTCTTTTCAGATCTTTTAAATCATGATTTGTACGATTAACATAAACTGCACCATACCTTTTCTCCACATCCGCATGTGAGCTTGGAATGTCTATCAGCCCCCAACCTAGGTAACCTAATACTTTCGCCCCATCAATGAACATTGCATCTTTCATAGCTCTAATGTGACTTTCATGATACTGTATACGATTATCATCTTGTATTCGATTTTCCCCATCCCAGTGTTCCCTAATTCCAATACCATTTTCAATAGGAAAAACAGGGATTCGATAACGATTGTAGAGGTCTGTAATTACATTTCTGAACCCAAGTGGATCGATATTCCAACGCCATTCACTATGAGTTAAAAATTTATTTATCTCTATACTGTGATTCATATAACGATTGGGAACTTCATACTCAGGTATCGGCTCTGCATCCAACACCATTGTTCGGTAATAACTAAACGATAAAAAATCCGGATAAGTGGCTGACAAAGTTTCATTATCTTGAGTACGCCAATCAATATCGATTTCATTATCATCAATGTACTGTTGGACTTCAGGAGAATACAACTTTCCCAAGAATAATGAATTAATATTCTCGTATATAAATTCGCTCTGTTTGCGAACTGCGAAAGTATCTTCAGGCTTTTCAGTAGCTGGATACACAGGTGTATAAGCCAACATACCACCAATATTTAGTTCATGGTAATTATCATGCACATAATTAGTTATTTCGGCATGAGCTAACATTGTGTGGTGAAAAATAGTGTACATATGATCAATCGACTTTTCAGCTCTTGTATACCCCGAAATTTGAAAGACTTCATCAGTAAAGTACAAATTATGTTCGTTAAATGTTATCCAATATTTTACCCGATTTGCAAAGTGATCAATCACTGCCTTCCCAAATTTAACAAAAGCGGTTACAGTATCACGCGATAGGAACCCACTCTGTTTTTTGGCTAAAGCCAGTGGCATATCGAAATGATACAAACAAACCATTGGCTCAATATCTCTTTCTAGCATGGCATTAATCAATCGATCATAGAAATCAAACCCCTTTTCGTTTATTTCGCCATCGCCATCTGGCACAATACGAGACCAGGCTATTTGAATACGATACATATTCATATGCATCTTTTGCATCAAATTAAGGTCTTCTTCGTATCTATTGAATTCATCTATTGCATCGTGCCAGTTGGAGGTTGTATCTGTTTCTTCACGTATATCATACACTGACAGACCTTTGTTATCAGCCTGCCACGCTCCCTCAGTTTGCATACTAGATACTGAATTCCCCCAGTAAAATGATTTTGGCATCTTACGATCTGTTGTCATAAAAGTAATTCTCCTTGAACTTAAAATAATGAAAGCGCTTACAACATTTAACAAACCAATTGTATTACATATTATTTTTAAAGTCAATGTCTTTTATAACAAAAGACATATTTTTAATTAATTTGATTATTTGTTATAATACCAATGAAATCTCTTTTTGAAAAATATTTACACCTACAAAAATTCCTTTCAAGATAATCTTAGACTAAGAACAAATACAATTTTTTAAAGGTGTTATTTGGCTATTCTTGACACACAGCCATTACAGGATAAAAAAATGAAGAAATATGAATTAGTTGCTAATAACATTAAAAAACAAATTATTTCAAAATATTATGCTAAGGGACATATTTTGCCTGATCAGCAAACATTAGCACACGACTTTAATGTCAGTAAAATTACGATTAAGAATGCCCTTGACATCTTAGCTAACGAAGGCTTTGTGCTAAAAACATCTGGTTTTGGAACTGTCGTTATAGGACCATCCACTTTAATAACGGATAAGGATGCCCCAGCCAGCAATTTTGAAGGATTAACAACACAAGAAGGTGCTGATCGTGTCTCTAGCCGAGTAATTAAATTTGATTTGGAATTTCCAAATGACAAAGTAAAAAAAAATCTTAACCTCAACGGAGAAGAACCTGTATATCATATAATACGATTACGTTTGCTTGATAAGGCACCTTTTATACTTGAAAATACCTATATGCCAGTTAATTTGGTGCCAGGTTTAACACAATCAGTTTTAGAATCATCAATTTATGCTTTCATTCGTGACTCACTACATCTTAAGTTTGCAGGTATTGCAAGAAATATTCAGGCACGGCAAGCTGGTAGTTTGGACATCAGTTATCTAAATGTTACCGAAGACACTCCTATCCTTGAGGTGGAGCAGATTGTTTGGTTGGTAAATGGTACACCAATTGAATATTCTACTTCTAGAAATGCATCCAACAAAAGAGCATACTATCTCTTCGAGACAAATTAATCATATTCTTTACTGACACGCTAATTATCTTGATATAATTATTTAGTATCTCACTGATATTTGTGATTTATATTATTCTTGAACCTTTTCTAGTTCAACCTTCTTTTGATTCTTAAGAAATTGACGTTCTGCGTTTGTTTCAGCACGAATGTCCTGCCGCCACGAGAGAATAATTTTATTAAATGAACCACTCCGCAACGGGATCTGATCATTGATGTGCTTTGAATTTGTCTTTACGATGTTACTCAATGGGTTGGGGGCCAATTGACTATCGCTGTCTTTTTTACCCAGAGCAAATGCAGCAAACGCGGCAATTTAACCAGTTTTCTCCATTTGGAAATTTTTCCTTGATTTCTTTAATTGTCTCGAATTGAAAGATCTATTGTTCTGTACTAACTGTAACTATTTTAATTCATTAAAAAATTATTCAAAATAGAACAATTTCTAAATTGTGGGAGCAAGTTCTTTAGCAATATTGACAGTTAATTCTAGCTAAGGATTGTACTTAGCATTTTCTAACCGCATAATCATTTCTCTGCAAACATCTACTCGGTTTACTAAATCTTCTTGTGCTAATCATTTGATGCTGTATTTTTTTTAAGTTAAACAGACTCAAAATAATTGTCGACTGAAGCATTGAATATACCAAACTCATTAATTGTCAGAATTGACCATATAGCTCTTTAGGAAGCGCTATTTCAGACATGGTATAATCAAATCCATTTAATCAAGGAGAATAAAATACATGAAAAAAATATTCTTAAGTTCCTATTTTGCCGGTACAATCAAGCAATTTCAAACTTTTATTCAAGAAAATTCAATTACTGCTAAAAGGGTTCTTTGCATTCCAACCGCAGGAAACGTTGAAGATTATACTGGTTACATTGATGAAGGATTTCAGTCTTTAATTGATTTGGGCTATCAAATCGATAATCTTGATGTTGCTAACGATGATACGGACAGCGTTGTCTTTAAAATTCAACAAGCCGAAATACTGTTTATAACAGGTGGAAATACATTTTATCTTTTGCAGGAATTAAAACGTAAAAACTTATTACCTCTACTAGTTGAAAAAATTCAAAGTGGAACACCATACATTGGCGAATCGGCTGGCGCAATTATTTTAGCTCCTAGTATTGAATATAACAAAATTATGGATAGTCCAAAATCAGCTCCAGAATTGCTAGATTACAGTGGTTTGGGCATTACTAATTTTTATACTCTGCCGCATTATATTGAAGCCCCCTTTACAAAAACAGTACAAGAAACTTATAATAACTATCACAAAAGGCTTAATTTACTGCCTATTAACAATCATAAAGCCATTATTGTAATTGGTGATAATTATAGAGTAGTGTAGATATGCAAATGAAAAGTCAGTTTCTTATTTCATTAGACCTTCACTAACTCATACATAATATTTTATCAAGCATACTGCTTATCTCTGCCAGTACCATCAATAATTCTTAACAGCTCTTCATATGTATGTTGAGTACTCAGCCACCTAGATATACGTCTAGGGGCCGGGTACTTTTTTTGTATCTTATACATCATCATGCACCCCGTCTTAAATGATGATTAAAATACTAAGCACTGCCGATATATTGCGTTACCAAAAATCAAAATAAAAAGCAAAGTCCTTCTAAATAAAGCCTTTGCTAAATACTGATTACTGTATTTACTTTTCTTAAACCTCATGGGCCTAGTGCCATTATTATCAATAACCAAATATTGGAAACGTCTATACTCATGCAATTTTTGATTTGTATTTACACGGTGATATTTGAAGTATTTATAATAAATTTTTTGACAAACAAACCGAATTACTTAGCCCGTCATAAGGTGGATAATTATCAATCAGTTGATAATTCATTTTCGTGTAGAGTCGAATTGCGTCACTATTATTTTTACCTGTCTCCACAACTATTCTTTTATAACCATCTGAATAAGCCTGAGACTCTAGCTTGTTAACTAGTTTAGTTGCTATGCCTCCTCCCCTAGCAACAGGATCAACAAATAACCTTTTCATTTCTAATACTTCTGGGGCATAATGCTTGGTAGCAACACAGCCAATTGCCTCTTCAAAACTATAAGCAACAAAGGCATCTGTTAAATCACTAACTGAATTAAATGCATGATATTCATTTTTTTCCGTGCTTTGAATATCACTGTTAAAATTAGATAGTGTATTATCAAGAATACGAATCAGTCTATTAAAATCTTGATCTGTAATGTTTACCTTCTTAATTTTCATGGGTGCACTCCGATAATTAGTGCAAATTCTAGTTTAAAATAATGTTACCATTGAAAAGTTCAATTTAATTTGAAAAATGTTAACTAATTGTTAATCCTAGGAACCATGAATCCATTCACTCATACATGGCAACAATGTAATCATAACATGGTGAGGATCTGTTTAAAATAAGCCCTATTCAACTATCTTTTTGTTTTTAAATTTGGTCTGTTGAAATCGAAACCTCTCGTCTTTGCTCAAAGTCGTTTAACATATCTTTGTACTTTTCTGTTGCTCTTTCGTAGGCATCAGAGCCTAATAGTAGACGCAATGGTTCCTTGTTTAAATGATTGGTTTCAAAAACTACTTTTGCAAATAGAGCTGGATCCCCTGGTTGATGACCTGAAAGCTGTTGTAACCCTCTTATATTATTGCCGGCCGTAGCCTCGTATGCAGAATTGATTGATGTATTAACAACCGCAGATCTATCAGCAAAATCAGTTTTGAAATCGCCAGGCTCAAGCAATGTAACGTCAATACCAAGTGGTGCAACTTCTTGAGATAAGCTTTCAGTTAGTCCTTCTAATGCAAACTTTGTCGCGTGATAATAACCAAAACCGGCAAAAGCCCTTAGCCCACCTAGTGATGAGACATTCATGATATGACCACTTTTCTGTTTTCGCATGATGGGTAAAACAGCATCCAACATGTTTTTGACACCCCAAAAATTAACGTCAAACATATCTTTAGCTTTATTATCATCAGCAAATTCAACTGATGAAAAATAGGCATACCCAGCATTATTAATCAACACATCAATCTGGTGCCACGCTTTTATAACAGTTTCAATAGCAATTGCTATTTGTTGTTTGTTAGTGACATCAAGAGGTAAAATCATTAAGTCATCGTGATTAGTATATTGTTGCGTATACTTTTTGATATCTTCAGGATTTCTAGCCGTGGCGACAACCTTGCATTTTTGAGTTAACAAAAATCGCACCAAAGCTTTACCTAATCCTGTTGATGCGCCAGTAATAAACCATACGTCTTGTGTCATTGTATTTTCTCCTATAATCCATTAGTATTTTAAATATACTGCATGATAGTAACTATCAGTCAAGGAGAAAAACAATGTATACCATTAATGATGTGGCTCAGATCTTTTCAGTTTCACCATATACCTTAAGATTCTATGCTAAAAAAGATTTATTTCCCAACATTGTCAGAGATAAGCAAAACACCCGCCTCTTCTCTGATAAAGATTTAGAATATGTTGAGATGGTTCTAGCTCTCCGGCACACTGGCATGAGCTTGCCGTCTATCAAAAATTATATTGACCTTTGTGCATTAGGCGACGAAAGCATTATCGAGCGCTTGAGTATTATTCAAGACGAGCTTAATAATGCCGAAAAAAGTGTTAAGGAAAGCATTAAGCAACGTGATATTTTAAAAGACAAATTGTCTTACTATCAAAAAGCAATTGAGGTTGGTGAAACGAATGTAACATGGTCAGCAAAACATAAGTTAAAGTAAAAAAATATATTTTTCTATTTTTATTTACAGCAGTTATTCAATGTTCTAAGTATGTTATACTGGATGAAGCAAACAAGTTAAGACGGTGGCTATTCCGAACGGAGGTGGTGCTTATGGTGTAATCACTATAAACCCAGAACCTAGGAAAGGAAATGCCTGATGTCCCTTTCGGACACACTACAAACATTGCTGGCTTTTGGTATCTTTATCATTAGCTTACTAACGTTTGTAGTTCTACTAATAGAAAAAATTAGCAGAAAAAAATGACTGTCTTAACTTTGCACGGTTAACAGTCATTAAAAATTGATATTAACTAGCCACCGTCAAAAACGGGTTTGCTAGGAGTCATAGTTCATGCTATGGCTCTTTTTCATAAGTCTAATATAGCATAAATTGATAAAATAATCAAAATTTGGAATGCTATTCAACAAAACATACATGCCGCAATATGTATTAGTAATGAGATTTTTGCAACAGAGTAACAAATTATTTCGATTGTAGCACTATTCTGTCTGCCATTTTACAATCTATTTCATAAAAACAGTTTATTGCAAATTGAGATGTCTAACAGCTATATCTTAACTTGTCTGTTGTGACCAATATATCATACCTAAATATAGCAGTTGGTATAAAGCCCAACGCTTGTTCAATTTTAAAAACAGCGTAATAAAACAAGAATAAGGATTCCATAGACTTTGTGGAAACCTTATTTTTTACGCTCTTGAAATGTTGATAAAGTGTTACTCTGTATAACTATTATTGAGAAAATATTTCTGCATCGCAATAGATGTGTTGGTTTGATAATGATTCATGAGTTCAAGTGGCAATCCTTCAAAAAGAACTTTTCCACCATTATCCCCCGCACCCGGGCCCATATCAATCACCCAGTCGGCTTGCCCGATAAACCGCAAGTTGTGTTCCACCACAATTATAGTCACTTGGCGTTTCACAATAAGTTCTTTTAATAAGTTGATGATTTGTTGGATATTTGATTCATGTAAACCACTTGTTGGTTCATCAAGCACAATGGTAGTACTACTGTTGTGCAGTAAATTCTTTGCTAATTTAAGTCGTTGTAATTCGCCACCTGAAAGTGTATTTAGTGCTTGACCTATGTGTAGATAGGAAAGTCCACACTCTTGAAGTATTGCTGTTACATTAGAAAATTCAGGAAAAACGTTGGAGAATTTGGCCACAGAAAAATTTAACACTTCGTGAATATTAAATCCTTTTACCCTCAAAGATAAAGTCTTGCTTGAATAACGAGTCCCGTGGCAAGCCTCACAAACCGAAACCTCGTCACCCAAATACGCCAGATCCAATTTCACAAATCCTAGACCCTTACATACTGGGCAAGCTCCTTTACCATTATACGAAAACAATGATTGAGAAGAACCAGTGATTTGTGAAAACAATTTTCTCAATTGATCAAATTCATCTAAATAAGTTAGAATATTCGACCTACTGCTTGTATGAATTGGTTTTTGATCTAGCACTGTGACTGCATCCTGTGATTTAATAAAGGCATGTAACAATGAACTTTTACCCGAACCAGCTGGCCCAGATACTACTGTCAGCGCTTTTTGGGGTATGTCTACACTCACATCAACTAAGTTATGAATATTCAAATGACGCAACCTAACAAAATTTTCTTGCAGTAAACTTTGATTATTCACAAATCCAGGATTACTAAGGGCTTTCCCAGTTATCGTCCCACTGGTAAGTAGTTCTTGATACGTCCCCTCGAATGTTAAATAGCCACCATTTTCACCAGCCTCTTCACCTAAATTAATAACATTATCTGCCTTTTTGATAACGTCTGGATCATGATCAACAATAACGACTGTGTTACCTTTCTGAGCAAGTAATTTAAAAATCTTGTTGATACCGATTAAATCGTGTGGATGTAATCCAACACTTGGTTCGTCGAATATGTATAATACCCCTGATAAAGCGCTATTAAGATGGTTAGCCAATTTAATTCTTTGCCCTTCACCACCAGAAAGTGTACTTGTACGGCGATCTAGACTTAAATAAGAAAGTCCAACTGTTATTAAATTGTCAATTTTTAAATTCAAATCTTTTAGTACAGACTCGATATCCGGATCAACGATTTTTCCCAACCATTTTTTAAGATCAATAAGCGGTAACGCACTACATTCGGCAATTGTTTTACCATTAAGAATAGCTGTACGAGCTGCTTCATTAAGTCTCGTGCCGTGACATGTCGGACAAGTAATTGTTTGAGTAATGGCGCCAATCTCTTTACTGTATTTGCCATCTTCCTGGTGAAAAAAAGATTTTTTTATACGTGGTATGAGGCCTAGATATTTGGCTGTTTTATGCCATGATTTTGTTGGATGGTCAGGCGTCTGTTCTTCGCCATATAAAAATAATTGGAACGTATCTCTTGACCAATCTTTCAACGGTAGCTCATTGTCAAAAAATCCGGATTCGGTATAACGTGTTAAGCGCCAGCCACCAGGTTGAAAAGTTGGGAACTGAATGGCGCCTTCATTTAAGGATAAATTGGTATTCAAAAGTTTATCGTTATCGATTTCTTGAATATAACCCAATCCTTGGCAATCAAGACACATACCAGATGGATTATTAAATGAATAAGCCATTGAATATCCTATAAATGGTTGTGCTTTTCTAGAAAATAATAAACGTAGCGCTGTATAAATTTCTGTGAAGGTACCAACAGTGGACCGCGCATTGCCACTGATATTTTTTTGATTAACAACAACAGAGAAAGGCAAATTTTGAATCGTATCAACATTTGGTGTATCATATTTTGGGAGTAGTTGTTGAATATAGGCACTATAATTTTTGTTTATTTCTCTTTGGCTTTCTGATGCGAGTGTATCAAATACTAATGACGACTTTCCTGATCCAGAGACACCAGTTATCACTGTTACTTGATTGATTGGAATCTCAACATCTATATTTTTTAAATTATTTGTTTTAGCACCTTTAACAACAATTTTATTTTGTGTCATTACTTAACCTTCTTTCTCGAAGCTCTGACACAAATTTCTCAGATAACTTTGCAAATAGTTGCTGTTCTTCATTTGTTAAACTAGCTTGAGCGTCCACAAGTAATTCATTGTGTTTATTATCTGTTTCTGTTAAAAAATTTTGACCCTTGTCCGTTAAATCCGTAATCATTTCACGTCTATCGAGTTGATCGGGTTTTTGACTAATATAGCCTAAAGTATGCAATCCCGCCAAATTTTTAGAAAGTTTCGATTTGGATATCCCCAAATGCTTGCTAAGTTCTTTTGGCAAGTAAGCTTTTATCCTCAAAAGGCTCAAAATATCATATTGTAACCAACTCACTGCTTCAGGATTCACTAGATTCCTTTCAGCCACTAATTCGCATTGTAACTCTGAGAGTATTTTTTTTAATTTGTTATCCATAACAATCCTTTCAAAAAGCGTATAGTTTCTAAATAGAAACTATACGCTTTTTGAAATTATAAATCAAGTTGATTATGACATTAACGATACAGTAATGGCCAAGCTTGCCAAAAATTATCGCTTGAATCATCCTTATTCACTCAAAGGATATCATGAGGGCACCGGACGTATGTCATTAACCCAATCTTTATGGCTACTTAGTACATATAGTTCGTTCATAAAAGTTTGACGAAAGTTTTCAATACCATGTCCTTTCGCTTTAGAAAAAGCTTGTTCGCCAGCAATATTGAGATAACTAAGTGAAAATAAACTACTCGTCCATGCATCGTAGCCAGCACCCAGTAAAGTGGTCATTAAAGCACCGACTATATCACCAGTCCCAACAAAGCGATCCAACAAAGACACACCATTATTAAGTCTGACGCATTGGTTACCTTTAACAACAATATCTATAGGCCCTGTGGCAACAAACACCGTTTCTGGCTGATGCTTAGCTACCACCTTTAAGGCTTGAATTAGTTCAAAGACTGTATTGTCTTGGTTGTCCTGTTCTGATCTATCTATGCCACGAGCGGACGTAGGCAATCCAACAATCCGTCGCATCTCAGAACTATTTCCTTTAATAATAGCAGGATGCGTATTGATTATCTCATTTCCTAAATCTAATCTTTGTTGGGTAATACCATAGCCAACCATGTCAACCACCATTGGTTTTTTCGTTTGATAAGCCAGTTGACTGGCTAATTTCAAATTTTTTTCATGGGTTTCACTCATACGCCCCATATTCAAAAATAAAGCATCTGTTGTCTGGAATAACGAACGAAATTCTCGACTGTCTCCACTCATAATCGGTTTCCCACCAATGTATAGAATGCTATTTGCAACTGTCTCGATAGTGATGTCATTTGTTATACAATGAATGAGTGGTGAATTTTTTAAAGGTAAAATACTATCAAAGGTCTTTATATCTATTTTTTCCATGTTTCAACCTACAAATAAAAGACGAATTTTCCGAACAGCTTTAATTTTCAATAAATTAGTAATGACAAAGTAAGCAATAACAGCACCGATAATTGTTGCACCAATAAAACGTGGCGTATACACGAACCAGTACATATTCTGCTGTTGTCCTGTGTACCAAATCATTACAGGATAAGAAATCAATGATCCAATAATGCCAGTTCCTAAAAATTCTCCAAGCATAGACCAATAAATGCTTTGTCCATATTTGTATAGTAATCCTGCACCAGCAGCACCAAAAACAGCACCTGTTAAAGCAAGTGGTGGAATACCCAAAATTAGCATTCTGATGATACCAGTCACCAATGCCATAACAACTGCATATAGTGGTCCTAAAAAGACGCCAGCTATAATGTTCATCACACTTGACATTGGAGCCATACCCTCTATTCTAAAAATTGGTGACAATATCACGTCCAAACCAATCATGACAGCTACTATTGTTAATTTTTGAATACCTACATTTTTATTCATTTTTGTCTCCTGCATATTTGTAATGCCTATGTGGGGTTCAATATTTTGTGATAGTTTTTCTTTTGAATCTATTCTTTCGTCACAACTTTATGCAGTTCTTTAAGTAAATTAGGCACTTTTTGTGCAATATTGATAGCCTTCATAATTTCACTTACCATTGCAACGCCAACAATACCAGTTTCTGTAAGGTTCCTTATTTTCGCCTCCTTAATACCTCCAATCGCAATCACTGGTATAGAAACATTTTGGCTTATTTCCCGCAATGTTTTTATAGATGTGTGTTGTGTGACAACTTTTGTTTGGGTCGGATATATCGCACCGACGCCGATATAATCAGCTCCCTGTTTTTCTGCTTCCTGTGCGCTCTGCACGCTTTTTGCTGATACACCAATTACTTTATTTGGCCCTAACAGCTTTCTAACAACATTAATTGGTAAATCAGTATCACCAACATGAACACCATCAGCTCCAACTGCTTGACAAATATCTAAACGATCATCAATGATTAAAGGAATATCGTATTTATCCGTAATTAATTTAACCTTAACGGCCAAATTAAAATAGTCACGCGAAGAAAGCTCTTTTTCCCTTAATTGTACTAGTGTGACCCCACTCTTACATGCCAGTCCTACCCGATTCAAAAATTCCTCATCGCAAAGCCCCTGTCGATCAGTAACCAAATATAATTTCAATGTCTTTTTCAAATTCATATTTCAATTCCCTTTTTCAAATCGTATTTTGAATAGCATCTAGTTCATAGTTAGTCCGCCATCTACCGTTATATTTTGTCCAGTGATGCCGTTTCCTGCATCCGATCCTAAAAACAAAACACACTTAGCAACATCTTCAGGAGTTGTAACCTTTCTCAAAGGCGTGTTTGCCTTAATCATATTAAACACTTCGGGCGTTGTAACTGCACTCGCATCTGTTGTTTTTAATAATCCACCAGAAACGACATTAACATTAATGCCATATTCCCCTAGTTCAACGGCTAAATTTCGAGAGAAACCAATAATTGCAGCTTTGGCTGTTGTGTACTCATGATAAGCAACCACTGGATCTTGAAAAAGGTTAGTCCCAATGTTGACAATATGTCCGGACCGTTGTTTCTTCATCACCGGCAGTATACTTTGAATAACATTGAATGCACCTTTAAGTGTGCCATCAATTTGTTGTTGATAATCGTTCCATGTCAAATCATCAAATTTTTTCTGTGCAAGTGGGTCAAATTTAAAATTGACTAAGGCATTATTAACGACGACATCAATTGATCCAAATTTATCTATAATTGTATTTGTCATAACATCTACAGCCGCTCTTTCTCTGACATCAGCTTTGATTGCGATGGCTTTATCACTGCCAATTTCATGAATAATTTGCCTTGCCAACTGGGCGTGCTGAAAATAATTAATTACCACATTATACCCACTTCTAGCAAACTGCAACGCAATTTCGGCACCAAGACCCCTACTACTTCCTGTCACTAATACTGTTTTTGCCATTTGATTGACCTCCTATTTACAAAGTGTTTCGTTAGTCGCTAATCACAAGTCCAAAGTATGAAATTATGTGGACTACTACTACTTTGTTAAAATTGTGTTTTGCGAAACTTCATTTTAGACTAAATGATAATACTTTAACCCTTCAACAACCCCAAAGTCTGTTTGCGCAACATAGCTAGCTTTTTGCTTTAATTCTCGTGTTGCCTGTTTCATAGCGATACCATAGTCAACTTTGGAAAACATACTTAAATCATTGTTTTGATCACCAAATGCATAAGTTGAAATATTCTTGCCATTCATCGCACTGAGAAGAATTGTGATGCCTTGAGACTTGGACACATCCGACGGTAATACATCAATAGCCATTGGTGCATAGCGAAAAAAATTGGCTTGTTTGGCAAATATATTCTGATAAATTGTCTCTTCTTTCTTTGGTAAATAAATATTTAAGAAATTAATTTTGTGTTTTCGATAATAGTTTGGATCAATTATATTTTTGGATAAGTTCATTGAACTTAAATGTTCACTTGTTGCTGTACTTATACCGGTGAATGCGTAGCCATTCTGATGAAAAAAACCAACATCGTGATTATTCTTACGAGCGAGAGATAGAACTTTTTGAATAATAACATTTGATATAAATGATTCTTTTACAACTGTGCCTTGACAAACAACATAGCATCCGTTTGATAGTATATACGAATCTATTGCCAGCATTTCGAGTAATGGTTTAGTTTCATAAAAACTACGGCCACTAGCTATGACTGGCAGAATCCCACGTTCTGGAAACGTTTTTAATAGCTCAATCATTTCCACGCTAACTTTTAGATCGTTATTGGGACAAAGCGTGCCGTCTAAGTCAAAGAAAACAATTTTGTTATAGTTCATAATTCAGCTCCTTTTATATTCTCTAAGAAAAACGCGGACTTTTCTAAACCGTTCAATCTTTGATCACAGATGTAGCTCTCAAAATTAGCTAATGATTAAAAAATAATTACCAGAGTCGTAAAATAAAAACGCAGTATTGAATGAATAACATAACGATCAGAATAATCATCCAGCCACCAAATTTTGCTGGAAACCGTTCATAGTAACTTCGTTTTTCTCCTTCCTCAAAACCATGTGAAGTCATAGCCATGGCCAAATTATTGGACCATACCAATGACTGGGTAATCGCTTTAAAATATAGTTTTGGAGACCAAAAATGCAACACTTCTCCTCGCATCATGCCGACTGCACGAATCATCTTCACAGCGTGTATAATTTTAGGAATAAAACTAAGAGCGCCTAATATACCGTAGACAAAGGTAGCAGACATTTTGACATTTTGCTCCAAAGAACGTAATAATTTGTATAAAACCATGGTCGATATAAAAGCGGCGCCCAAAAAAATATACACTCCGACACGAGTCGTCATGACCAAAGCAAAATGTATCCGTTGTTCTTTGTTTCCGGTACCAAAAAAGTAGAACGAAGTAAATGATCCAATGGCCGGCAGTATACTTACAATCACAAATCGAGCAAAGTTCTTTGCAAAATTCCCAGTTATCAATAAAATTAATAGACTCATTACAATCAAAATTAAATTGAGATATACTGATTTTGTGAAAGCTATTTCAAAAGAGATGAGTAAGACCAATAATAGTTTTTGAGTTTCATTCATTAATATATTTTCTCCTCATAGCGCAGGCCACTTTTATCGAAATGAACGTGATAGTCAATATATTTTGCAATGCCGTGTGTTTGGTGCGAAATCATAATAACGGTTTGATGCAAATCATCAGCGACATCCTTAATAGTTGCCATAACATGTTGAATAGATATCGTATCCAAACCCGCCAAAGGTTCATCTAATAATAATGTTTCTGGAGAAATAACTATCATAATTAATAATTGTAATTTTTTTTGCTGCCCCCCTGACAATTCATACACGCTATGTTCTGCTAGTCCGTCAAGATTGAGCCGGTCGATAACTTTGGATATTTTGTCTTCAGTCCAGTACCCTTTGAAACGACTCCTTGATCTAGCCTGCTCAAGCTCTTCTTTTACTGTAATGTTTAAAAATTGATTCATTGCATTTTGAAAAACTAGCCCCACCAAACGTGCATATTTTTTGAAAGGTAAATTATTAATTGATTGCTCTTCGTAACATAATGTTCCTTGAAAATCATGCAATCGCGCAAAAGTTAATAACAAACTTGACTTACCAATACCATTTGGTCCAGTAATTAATGTTATTTTATTTTTTGCCCACTTAAAATCACTATTTTGTAAAATAGGCATGATACCATTTTGCAATGTCACATCAACCATATTAAACGATAGTTCATCTACTGTATTGTGAACCTGTAACTGCTGCGGACTATATTCATTAAACATATCCTTAATTTCATTCTTACCTACTTGATAAAGTGTTTTATTTGCTATGCGAAAAGCATTCGTCATCAGCAACTGATAACCACTTGTATCATGATCAGAAACTAGAATACCATGCCCACGATCAGCTAACTTTTTCAACAATAACTGCAATTCTTTTCGATGCACGGGATCAACCGCTGCAAAAGGTTCATCTAACAAAATGATTTCGGCACCCATAGCTAACGTTTCAGCTAAAGCCACTTTTTGCAATTCCCCACCTGATAGATGAGCTAAATCACTATGTCTCAGTGATTCAATACCGACTTCAATTAATGCTTCATTGATTCGTGTATCTATTTCTTGTTTTGATAGAGACAAATTTTCAAGTGAAAAAATTAATTCATCTTCCACACGATCCATTGCGAACTGTTGATCGGGATGTTGAAATAACATAGCTACTTTTCTCGATCGAAAATTGGCTTTAATTGTTGCGATATTATGTTTATTTAATAAAACTGTTTGTGACAATTCACCACCATACTTGGGATACAAACCCGCCAGAGCAGTCATCAATGTAGACTTCCCACAACCTGATTCACCAACTAATAAAATAAATTGTCCCGGTTGGATGGATAGCGTAATATCTTTTAAAATTAATTGGTCATCAATCTTAATATCTAAATGGCTAGTTTTTAAAATCGTCATTGTTGGTCATCCTAACGTCACTTTTTTAATAACTTAGACTTTTCTAATAGATTAACAATCCAATAAACTAGTAGGCCAGCAAAAAAAGCAATTGAAATCCACCGTACAATGAACAATCCGATTAACATACTAATTCCAAACTGAAGATAGCCATCATGGAACAATGACCATATAAAAGTCACAATAGTTCCTGTAAGGGTCGACAAAATTAAACCTGTTTTCCAATTTTTATAGCCTGTTAATGTGAAACCTAACTCTGATCCGATTCCTTGAATAAAACCAGAAATTAAAGTCGCTACACCCCAGTAACCTCCCAAAAGTGCTTCTCCTGTCGCACCTAGTAATTCACCAATTAATCCAGCCCCCATCCTTCTCAATAGATAGCTGGAAAGTGGCGCTGCCATCATCCAAGGACCAATTGTAATCGCAATTGTGTATTGATGTAATCCGAGTGGGACCAAAACAGCATCTAAAGCTGTGTATATTGGATCCATAATGAAATAAATGACACCAAAAGCAATACCTATTAATGCCATTAATATCACTTCTCGCAACGACCACCTAACCTTTGATTCAGATGAGATTTCTAACTGTTCCATAAACATATTCTCCTTTTGATTGAGGTCGTAAGTTTTGATAATATACCGTTTTAGTAATAAGTGATCATAGAAAAAACCACCAACCACAAAAGAGACTAGTGATTGATGGCATCAAAAAATGTCTTAATCTAACTTATCTTCCTTCGCAGGTATTAACCTGACAGGTTCAATGGGTATAATCTCAACCTTACGGTACCCCAGATAAAATATTAAACTACGTGAAAAAGTATAACTCATTGTTTTCAAAAATGCAATGCACTGACTCCTATTTTTTTAATGTTTGTAATTATTTTGTAGTAGTGTTATTCTTAATTCATAAAATATTATATGTTGTCCACTAGGGGTGCCTTCTTGGCTGAGATGATGTTTACATCAGTCCCTTCGAACCTGATCTAGTCAACACTAGCGTAGGAAAGTGGCATTCTTTTATTTAATAAAGATGCTCTTTTTGCGCTCTTAACAAAGCGCTTTTTTTGTTGACTAAAAACCAATTATTAGGAGATATTATGTTGTTTTCAGAAGAATTACGTGCTCATGCACAACCAATTATGACTGCTATTCATGAACACCCATTTGTCCGTGGTATTGCGACAGGATACGTACCACGAGAAGCTTTAATTTTTTATGTTGAACAAGATTTTCAATATTTGAGTGAATTTATTAAAATTTATGCCACTGCAATTACAAAACTAACTGACCGTACTGAAATAAAATTTTTTGCGAATGCAATTGATTTTATTTTGAATAGCGAAATTCATCCACACCACGTCTTTTGCGATGTGGCCGGCGTTCAATATGAAATGTTACAACATGCAACACCAGCACCAAAAGCATATCTATATGAATTACATATGTATCGTGCAGCTGATACAGGTTTACTGCTGAATATTCTCGCTGCTTTTCAAGCTTGTCCTTGGACGTACCATGAAATTGCCAACAAGCAAGTTCAAGAAAAGGCTAATAATCAAGCTAATCCTTTTAAAGGATGGATTGATTTCTATGCTAAAACGGATGATGATTCTCAGACCACAGTCTCTGATCAAATTTTCGATTGGATTGATCGTCTGGCATCAGATGCAACATCATTACAACGTGAAGAAGCTATGCAATTTTTCTTAAAAAGTTGTGAACTCGAATGGCAGTTTTGGGAGCAAGCTTTTTACCAACAAGATTGGAAATTTAAGAAAACCATTAGCTCTGCAACATTGAAACATATTTAGTATAAAAAATTGAACTTAGTGATTCAGGCTAATGAAGTAAAATATGACTATTTTGTAACAAGTGTCAAACATTTTCACCAATTAGGCCTTTTTCAAATATTCATTTTTTAAGCACAAACAAAAAGACACATTGCCGTGCCCATTTAGTTTAACAATTATAATTGATTTTTTTCAATCTTACTCATGACGAATAACAAAATCATTGTTATTCAGCTCTCGTACCGCTTTATGCACTTTATCTGTCTTAACCAAAATATAGTCTGTATTAAATGTTGATAGTGCAAAAATGCTTATATTTTCTTTTGCCAAAACCCCTGATATTTTTGCCAAAATACCGATTAAACTAAAGTCCAGTACGCCTTCAATTTTAAACATTTGCCAGCCATCTTCTCTGTTCACTGTTTCTGCAGGCACTTGTGAAGTAGGCGCTACTACAGATATTTCATCAGCTGTAATACTGATATTCAAAGGATTTATAGATAAATTAACCTCCTGTAAATTATCCACCTGAAATACCGTTAATGGTTCCTTTAGTAATAATAATTCCATTTGTTTATTCTCCTAGATTATTTTTAAAATAAAAAGGCAGTGGGAGCTCTTCAATGACCTAATGAGCTCTCACATGCCTGCCACCCGGTGGTGGTAATATATTTATTTTACATAATTATAATATATAAAAAGAATACACACAATTTTTTAATCTTCAGGGCAATTCAATTTAGTGTTTATTTGATGAGCTAGATTCACTTGATGCGCTACTGCTTGTTTTTGTTGGGTTGATCACAATAGTTGTTGTACTCCGATTACGCAACGCATGAATATAAAAGCTCATAATTATGATGATTATGAATAAAGCTGCAATGACTAGATACAATATATTCTTTTTCTCAAGTTTTTTTGGTTTTTCAGACATATTTTTTCTCTCATATCGTGTTGTTAATATATCCATTCTATCATAGCCATTTTTGATAATTATTTTGAAATCAACTCAAATCTTTGGCTTTCATTTTATCCAACTCTTTTTGAGTTTTCTTTTTTCTACTTTCGATACTTTCTATCCAAATACCATTAATAACTGCTTCGCCGACGATTAAAACGGTAAACAACCCTAAAATGTTCTGACCATTTTTGTAAATCATTAACCAAATCATAAAAATCAAATAAGCTATACCCGGTAAAGCACCAAACCATTTTGGAAGGAAACGATCAAGTAAATACAAACCGCCAGCTATTAAACATCCATAAAAAACACCCATAAATTCACTCATCTTTTTCCTCCTGATAATCTGCAAGAATCTTTTTTGCTAAATTTAATGGCAATTCATCATTAATTACCATTTCCATTATTTTAGTTTCAAACGAACTTTTGCCCTGTTGTTCAATTAAATCAATATGTTGAATAATTTTATTCAATCGGACACGTACCGTTGGATAACTAACCTGATAAATTTTGGCTAATTCTTTTAAGGAACCTGAAGCCTTGACTAATTGTTTAACGAACTCTTGATCTTCACGTTCTAGTTTTAAAAACCAATCCATAAACAACGCCTCTCTTTAATATTATTTATTTTATATTAACATTGTTAAACATTTAATGCAATTAATTTTAAATATATTTTTGTTACCTGCTAGGACTGCCCCAACACTGCCTATTTTTCAATTGACGATAACATGATAAAAAGCATGTTTTCACACATGCTTTTTAAAGACTATAAACTTTGATACCGCTTATGATTACTGTTCAAATGCTTATCCTGATACAACTGTTTCTTTTGAAACTAATAAAGCCAATAAAACGAAAACATCCTGCTTATCCATATTTTGATTCAAATTAACTTATTTTTTCAATAAAAAAACATGTTCCCATGTTTCAAAAAATTACAAGGCTATCAAATTCAGATCAAATTGTTTTAACTGGTCAGAATGATGAGAAGTCATAATGACAATTTTGTGATCATTGATGACGAGATCATTAATCATGCTCAGAACAACAGGCGCATTTTTTTCATCTACGCCACTGGTCGGTTCATCAAAAATATAAACTTCTTTGTCCAATAAACACTGACCATACGTCAAAACAATTTGTCGTTCACCACCAGACAATTGACCCATTTTAGTATTCCAAATTGGACTCAATAAATTATTTCGAACATTTTTTGCATTTTCATACGTTTTTGAATTTGATTGATTAGTTGTTAGTTGGCTATAAAAAGCAACAGTTTGTGCAACAGTCAAAGTTGGAAAAAAATGAACTTGTTGCAGCTGGTAAGCTATTTTTTGATAGGAAGGAATGCCTACTTTTTCGCCGACAGCCCCTTCTGGTCCTATCCCAGCAATAAAATCCAATAATGTGCTTTTACCAGCCCCATTAGCACCCATAATAATGTTCATTTTATTACTCGAAAATGACACATTTATGTTTGTCGAAAGCTGACGACTACCAAATGACACAGAATAATTTTTAACTTCCATGGTTTTGCTCCTTAAACTCTATCAGCAATCGCATTGACAGAGAATTTGGAAATTGAATAAATTCCAATTATTGCATAAAATACACTAACAATAAGCATTTGAATCCAAATTCCAACATTAACTGACCCCATATTAAATACAATATTTTGTACTTGTAACGACATTTCAGTTACAAAACTCAATGGATTTAATAGATTTACCAGACCATTAATTGAATCAGATGTTGGAACCGACATTATGAAAAATAATCCAAACAATATTATGCCAAGAAGTATATTAACCGACTCAATTTTAATTTTGAATATCAACAAAACACTACCTACTAGTGTTACTGGCAAAGCAGATAGTAGTGCAACAACCAATCCAGCGAAAAGTAATTTGAAGCTTAGTTGATGAACTACTATCATCACCAAAATATTGAATATACTTAATTCAATACAAATTATGGCTAGCTGAACTAAGAACACAGCAGTGATAATTTTTAATTTAGAGCCAACCACAAACAACATTTGTTTATAAAAGCCTTGCTCCCGTTGAACAATTAAGGACACAACAACATTGTTAAGTATCGTTACAAAAATGATATAAGCCCAAAAATTCCCAATAGTCTCTGTTGTAGCAGCACTAAAATTGTTTGTTGAAGCAGTTAGTGTCACATTTCTATAAATAAAGTAGATAATCGGTAGCAATAAATTGTAAACGAAAGCAAACTTATTACTCATTATATTAATCGCATAGACTTTAGACAAAGCCACTATATCTCTCATTATGTTCTCCCCAATATTTAATAACAATAGTTATTATTATATACTATCGGGGAATTTTTAGGTAGTTTAGACAGAAATTAATATGTCATTCAGCTTAAAATAAAATATTTCAACTAAACTAGACATATCTGTTGCTAATATACCACTGCCACTGATTGATAATTTTTTTTGTAACGCCTGTTAGAGATTGCATAAATTTTTAGCTTTTAATTTTGTTCAAAAAAAGACTGATGACTTGCGTCAGTCTTGAAATTTCGTTAAGGGATTTGCAAACCGTCAGAGTTTGTTTCACGATAAATTAGTCTGATTTTTTCGCAGGTAAATATTTTAAATTCATTTCTGATTTTTTTGGTCTTAGGCACCACAAAGAGTAGAGGCCAGGAATAAGCGCATAAAAAATCAACATTGATGCCCAACCATTATCTTGAGATAAATCAGATGTAGGTGTCCAAAAAGAGAAATTATTCAAAAAATGAATTAATATACTGTAAAATATGCTACCAGTACGCATGTATAAGACAATTGAAGTCATCCCCATGAAAAATGCAAAAACAACCTGCTGATGAGTAGCTACAAGCGTAGGTGCATTAGGCATTAATAAATTAAAGTAATGTGTCGTTGCAAAAACAAAAGAAGTTACGATTGCAATAAACATCGGTTTCCATTCATTATTTTCCATAGATAACGCTAGTCCAATACCACCGAAACCTCGATCTCGGACTTCTTCAAAAATAGCAGCACCTAAAGCGCTAGCAATAGTAGCCATAACTATATAAAAAGAATGTTTTGTTATACTAGGAAGAATTGCGAATGTATCAATACCATATAAAAATAGTGGCACTATCAGTATTGACCACTGTTGTTTTAAAGACACGATATTCGGGCTAAATCTAATTTTTTGTTTGAACAATGTTTTTGTCCAATTGAGAATTATTAATGTAATGGCGACAACAATAATAAAATAAATAAATTCATAATATGGTTTTGATTGTAACCCATCAAAGGAATACAAAAGAGTCAGTGTAATTGCCTTGTAGATAAGATAGGCTAACCACATAATGCCTATTGTTGTGCCAAATTTTTTCCAATTCATTACTATCTCCTTCATTTACCAAATGAGTTCAATATAACAAATCGAATAAAAACAGTCAACACAGTATTGTTTATCATAGCATTCACAGATATTACATGTATTAGTTGTGATATTTTCACTCCCTCAAGCTAAAATAAACCCTTTTTTGTGCTATTGTAGCAAACCATTCCAAATCATAACTATCAAAACACTCAAATATCAGCACTCACTACTAAGTCTGGTTGCATTTAGTAAATTAATACACATTTCTCGGACTTTTCTCTAATAAATTGATGTTGCGATTGAAACAATAATATAAATACAGTGACCGGCTATACAGATCAATGCCAATCGCTATCCAAATTCCCGCTATGCCAAGATTTAAAACTTGACCTAATGTAATGACACCTAAAATACGCGTTATCCATATACCAAAAGCTGTACTATAAAGTGGTGACTTTGTATCACCCATTCCTTGCAATGCACCTACTAAAATTAAACTGATTGCTAACCCAGGTTGATTAAAAGCATCAATTCTTAAAGCAGTAATAATTTGACGAACGGCGTCAGTATCCTGTGTGAACCATGTTGCAATAACAGGCGATCCAAAAAATAAAGCAATACCAAATACAGTCAGTATTAATACACCATAACGTACCGCAATCATTGCAACTTGCTTTGCCTCTCGAATATCATTTCTACCTATACTATTACCCGTGAGAACCGAGGCAGCCGTTGCCAGACCATAAGCTGGCATATAAACAAAACTTTCAATGTTACCTGCGATTGAATGTGCAGAATACGTCTTTGCGCCGATGGCAACTATTAATCCAAAATAGAAGACTTGCCCCACTCTCATTACTAGACGTTCTAATGCTGCTGGAATAGATAACTTTAATAAATCACTGTAATTTTGTTTTTTGAAAATTGTTGGCAATGAGATTGCAACAGGAGATGATTGTATTTTCTTAAACAATAATACACATCCTACTAAACGAGAAATCACCGTTCCAATGGCAGTTCCAATCACTCCTAGCGCAGGTAGAGGCCCAAAACCAAAAATCAAAATAAAATCAAGAAAAACATTTAATAGGTTAATCAATAAACCTATTTTCATTGGTGATTTCGTATCACCAGTCGCTCTCAAAATGCTCCCCAGTACAGTCATTAGTGAAATTACAATTGTTCCACCACCAACTATGCTAAAGAAATTTAATGCGTATACTAACGTTTGCTTACTGGCTCCCATGAAACTTAAGAGATATTTACCAAAAAATAAACTTATCAAACCAAGTAAAACACCTGAAAATATCGCTAACAATATAGACTGACTCACATGAGCCTTGGCTCGATTATATTTTTTTGCACCAATATTTCTAGAAATTAATGATGATGTCCCGATGCCAATCGCAATAAAAATTGCAATATATACATTTAGAATGGCATTTGCAATGCCAACACCCGCCACTGCCAAAAGTCCAATTTTTGAGACCATCAAAGCATCAAAAAAACCTACTGTTGTCTCCAAAATATTTTCAATGATTGTTGGAAATGCTAAATTTATAACACGTTTTTTTAAATACGCGTAATTTTTATTGTTATTTGTGATAGTTGACATAGGGCGCTATCTCAATTCATTTTGTTATATTGTATTATAGTTTGCCTTAATACGGTCATCTGAGTCTCTAAGTTTTCACCTTCATTGACAAGCATTAATGAATGTTCTGCTTGCGCTTCCAAAAGAATCTGACTTATTTTTTGAATAGCTGAACGTGATGAATTCAACTGAATTAAAATATCGGCATAACTCTTTTCATTTTCAACCATTCGTTTAATACCAGATATTTGGCCTTCAATTTTGTTAAGTCTTTTTACTAATTCAGTTTTTTGATGTTCAATTTTATGTGACATATCTTTCTCCTTTATTATACCGTATAGATGGGTATACCCCCTATGCCTATCATAAATTAAAACGGAAATTTCGTCAATACATGATTCTAATCGGCGTAGCGATTAAACTGTGCAATATATTCAATAATGTAGGCCATTATAATATCTCTCTAAGCTCATCCCCTAAAAACGAAAAAATGTGCTGTTTAACTACCCGAATAAGTTATGAATATCCAAAGCAATCACAGAATATGCTATGCTTTTGTTAAAGAAAATAATAAAAAAGGAAGCAGCGTAACATGACACTCATTGATGAATTACAAAAAATAGGCAAAGATAGATTACCCCATAGCGGAAAAACAATTTATTTAGCAGCTGGTTGGTTTAATCCGATTCAAGAAAAGCTTCTAAAAGATGCTTATGCTGAGCTATTACAAAATCAAACAGTGGCCCACGTGCATGTGCCCTTGTTACATCAATACGAAGGTTCTAATCCGATTGTCAATGGTGAGTTCAATCCTGACCAAGAATGGGCAACGGCTACTTTTGATGATGATGTCAGCGCAATTGATAATGCTGATGTCGTAGTTGCTTTACTCGATGCAAGTGATCAAGATACCGGCACCATTTGGGAAATGGGTTACGCCTATGCAAGCCACAAACCTGTTGTTGTATTGACAGTTGGTGATACATTTGAATATCCAATCAACCTCATGCCTGCCCAAGGGGCAATCCATCATCTTGCCAAAAATAATTTAAAAACATTTGATTTTTATGAAATCAACAAGCGTTTTTATGTTGGGAAAACGATTTGAAAAACTTTATTCTTCTTTTGACAATTTACTTCAAAAAAAGACAGAAATATCCATTTTTTGGATATTTCTGTCTTTTTAATTCAATAGCATCGCATTATCATTATAACTTTTCAGGTTGATAATTTTTAATAGACGATTCTGTTTTGGTCTCAATTTCAAATAATGGTCGATGTTTGACCTCTGTAAAGATTTTACCAATATAAATACCGATAACAGATATAGCTACCAAGTTAATACCACCTAACAGCCAAATTGAAATCATCAAAGATGACCAACCTGCTTCAGTATTACCAATCATTTTTTCAAATATTGTGTACATAATTTCAATACCAGCCACACTGGTAACAAACATTCCTAGACCAAATAGTAATCGAATAGGCTGAACACTAAAACTTGTAATACCATCAATTGCAAAACTCAACATTTTTTTCAATGGATATTTTGATGTTCCCGCCTGTCGCTTGCCACGTTCATAAAAGACTTTGTCTGTTTGAAATCCTAACAAAGGTACCATCGCACGTAAGAATACATTTCGTTCTGGTAATTTTAGAAGTGCTTTAACAGCAGTTTGACTCATCAATCTAAAATCTGCATGGTTAGGAATCATGTCAACACCCAAGAAAGTACACATTTTATAAAATGCTAATGCTGAATTTCTTTTGAACCAAGTATCATCTGCTCTGCTTGACCTGACACCATACACAATTTCACTACCTTCATTATATTTAACAATCATTTCTCTAATGACATTCGGATTATCCTGCAAATCAGCATCGAGTGTTATGAGAATGTCCGCTAATTTGATTCCTTCAGACATTCCTGCTAATAAAGCTGATTGATGACCAAAGTTTCTAGAAAGTTTGACACCAATCAAATTTGAATTTATCAGTTTCTGGTCCTGAATAACTTGCCATGTACCATCTTGAGAACCATCGTCTACAACAAGAATAAAACTATCATTACTGATCAGATTTTCTCTTACTAAATCTAATTTTATTTGTTTTAATTTAGATAAAATGATTTGTAAGACTTCTTGCTCGTTATAGGCTGGTAAAACAAGTCCCAAACGAGGTGTTTTTGACCGTGATAGCATATTCAAAGTGCTCCTTTCTTATTGATATATATTTGATAAATCATATAATGTTGAACTTTGTGATTGACCGCCCATTTGTTGTCTTGAGGAACTTTGATTTGATGTGCTAGAACTATATGTGACCTTAGTACCATTCTTTTTAACCCAAGTTAGTATTTTACTAATTTGACCACTCGAGGTCTTACTATTATTACCCATTACGAAGTATTTCAGTTGTCCCGACTTGACTAGCTTTTTGAATTCAGAGAGTGACATAGTTGGATCTGTTCCGTTATAACCACCTAATGCCATGACTGCTTTACCGGACTTGATAATATATCCAGATGCCGAGTTAGAATCAGTTGTGGCAAACAAATATTTGGCATTACCTTGGTGCTTCTTGGTATAACTCAATAATTGACTATTGACTTCTCCACCCATATCACTGCCACCAGCTTGGCTTAGCAGTGACGGACTGGCGGCTGGTATTGCTGCAGAATTATGTGACAATGTCGGTGTTAATGACCACCAGCTTGCCATTAGTAGAATGCTAATTGCCGACAAAATAATTTTTATTTTGCTATTGATGTGTCTAGGCAATAGCCACCAAATCGATAAGCCAATTGCTACAATAATCAGAACAATGCTGATAATTTGGTAATACGACCATACATAGTACGCTTGCAGTAGGAGAGTTGTTAATACGGCCACACTAACGACTATTCGTGCAATCATTGATTCTTTATTGTTTTGAGCAGACATTTTCACAACTGCTGCCACGCCAATTGCTGTTAATGCAGCAATCGCAGGGGCTAACATAATTGTGTAATATGGATGAAAGAAGCTAGCAACTGAGAAGAAGCCATAGACTGGAACGAACCAACCTGCCCAGAGCAGAACCTCAGATTGTTCCTCAGAGACATGGTACCATTTAGCACCACGCTTCCTAAATCCAAACCAACCAGCAATAAGTCCGAGAATTGCAAGTGGTAGGTACCAACCAATTTGTGAACCCAAGTCTGATTGGAAAAGTCTAAAGGGTCCAGCTGATCCAATGGCAAATGCACTGTTACCACCGCCCTGTCCACCTTGTGTTTTTCCAGTCATTTTACCTGCTTGACTAGGTGCCTTGCCCTTAGTCTGTTTGGTATTTTTATTTGCAGATTGATTTGGTGGCGTACCAGTGGGGGCTTTCCCACCACTTGGTTTTCCTGTCGGCGCTTTGCCAGTCATTTTACCAGTTGGCGCTGACCCGCTTGGCTTTTTGCCAGTCGGAGCACCGTTATTTTTCTGAGCGCCTTTTGATTTTTTAGTATTTCCCATACCAGGGAAAGCACCTCCGGTTCCTGTTGATTGACCTAACAATCTTTCAGTACCGTTATATCCAAATGCTAGTTCCATTAATGAGTTTGTTTGTGAGCTACCAATATATGGTCGACTAGATTGGTCAACCGAATCAACTGCTAATGGGTAAGCTACTGTAAAAATCGATAAGGAAGCCATACCAGCAACTAGCCAAGCAATTTTCTTTTTCCATGGTAGTTTGGTTGCTACCCAATAATAAACAAGCATTGCTGGTAAAATCATGAACGCTTGCAACATTTTGATGTTGAAGCCCACACCAATCAAGCCAAAACTGACAATGACCAGCCAAATATTTTTCTTAGCAACTGCTTTTTGTAAAATATATACAGCTAAAAGCAAGAAAAATACTAGTATAGCATCCATATTATTCGTACGGCTATTAGCAACCACCGTCGGTGTCAGTGTCAGAATTAACGCACCGACTCGTCCGGCCCATACACCAAATTTTGGTGCTAATAACTGATACATTAAGTAAACAGATCCTATACCCGCCAAAACACTGGGTAAAACAACTGACCAACCGTGTATACCAAATATTTTAGCTGATATGGCCATTAGCCATAATGCGACTGGCGGTTTGTCAACAGTAATGAATCCTGCTGGATCAAACGCGCCGTACCAAAAATTCGACCAACTTTTTGTCATTGAGGTAATCGCTGCTGTATAGTAACTATTGGCACTACCAGCGTCCCATATACCCCAACCATACAGAAAGGCACTTAGTATCAAAATACCAACTAAACACCAATCCGTTTTATTTACTTTTTTCAATCGCAAAACGCGTACCTCCTTTTGACATATCATTATTCTAATCTTGCTTGAGTATATATAAGTTAAATATAAATAAAATGAACATTAAATAGTTAGTCTGTATCTCATTATCAAAAAAATATTAAACAGCATCAGCCTATTTTTACAATTAAAAAAAAGCAACAATGATTAAAAAAAAGCAACAATGATTAAAAAAAAGCAACAATGATTAAAAAAAATCATTGTTGCTTTTCTATTGAAAAGTGTTAAAAATTTTTATAAAAAACGACAAGCGTCCCTTGATCAGCAGATTTGAAACCAAATTTTTCATAAAAATGCCTGACATCAGGCGCTTCTTCAGTCAATAATACTTTTTGCCTAACTGCTGGATACTGACTTAAAACACGATTCATTAGCTCTGTGCCAATATGTTGATTTTGAAACTTCGGGTCAACTAGAATATCTTGTATAAAAATAATTGTCTCTCCATCCCCCACAATGCGAACTAATCCGACTAATTGATTATCTGCCCACGCACTGACAACCATTAACGAATTTGCAACAGCAGCCATAAGGTTTACACGAGTGTTAGTATAGGCAAACCAACCGACACTATTGTACAATTTGGTTAAATCAGTTTTCGCGATTGTTTGATTGATTTGATAATTGATCATTTTTTTGCTCCTAATTAATGATAGTAATCATTTAATTAGACGCTTTTTTGGTAAAGTAGCATTTTAATCCTCCTGTTTTTTTAATACTACCACAGTGTCATGCTTTGTCAAAATAAAAAAGCAACTTCGCGGGCGAAATTACTTTTTAAAATTAGAAACTATATTTATTGTCGTTGTTGTCTTTAATATATCTTGATATCATACCTTGTGCTTCTAAGTACTCACGGAATGGCACTAGATCATGTGCTTCATATTTTTCCTTATAGGCCTCAACAACTGACTCGCTGTACAAATTGGTGTCTAACTTTAGGGTTTCAACAGGAATAGGACGGTCTTTGGTGATTTTTGCATCGACCACAACTACGCGACCTTGATTGTAATAATCAAGCGCTTCTTTCATCACCTGATCAATATCTTCAATTCGACTAACAGTCAAGCCAACAGCACCTTGCGCTTCAGCAATTTTAGCATAATCAACATCTGTGAAATCAACACCAAAATTATACGTATTCGTGTCTTCATACTTATTTTTAATAAATCCGTATTCTGTATTAGTAAATACAACGTTAATGACGGGCAACTTATAGCGCACGTTAGTAACAACATCTGGATAAGTCATTGAGAATGCCCCATCTCCCATCAGGTTCCACACTTGACGATCCGGATAAGTATTTTTGGCACCAATTCCACCTGGCAAGCCAATACCCATTGTGGCAAACAACGGTGATGTCCGCCACATATTCTTGTCTGTCATGTGCAAATGACGTACGGACATTTGAGTGACATTACCGACATCAATTGAGAAAATAGCATCATCTGCTGCGTATTTATTGATAGCATTATAAACTTGATAGGCCTGTAAATCACCTTCAGTTTTTTGCTCAAGTTTATTCATATAGTCACGCCAATTTTTGACATTAGCCACGTTTGCCTGCCACCATGGCGAATCGTTTACAGGTGATACTTTAGCTAGAATAGACTCAATCGCTTCACCTGCATCCCCTAGAATAGCGACGTCATTTTGATGACGCTTACCCAACATTGCTGGGTTATTGTCAATTTGTATGAACTTATTCACGTTTCGGAAAGTGCCTTCAACTTCGGAGAATGGGAAGTTTGTACCAACAAACAAGACAGTATCAGCTTCAAGAATAGCTTCGTTAGCTGGCTTCCAACCAACACGGAAAGTGGAGCCAGTGAAACCTTCAAAATCCCAATCAAATGTTTCAAAATTTTTACCTGTTGTAATAATTGGCGCTTTCATTTTACGAGATAATGCTTGAACTGCTGATCCATGCCCCATCGTACCAATTCCCGCATAAATCACTGGGCGCTTAGCTTGGTTAAGAATGTCGACAGCAGCAGTAATATCTGATTCATCGACTGGTGCGGACTTATATTCTTTATAAGTTAAGCCTGATGAATACAGTGGCGTCGAATAAAGTGAGTCAGCATCAATCTCTGTAAAGCCAAAATCAGCCGGTACTTCTAGTACAGCTACGCCACGTTTGGCAATTGCAGTTCGAATGGCGTCATCAACAAGATGAGGCAACTGTTCTGCGGTTGCGACACGACGGTTATAAACAGCTATATTATCGTACATTGGATTCTGATTTAATTCTTGAAACGAATCCATATTTAACTCACGTACTGGTTTGGAACCTAAAATAGCCAGTACTGGGATATTATCCATTGCCGCATCATAAAGACCATTTATTAAATGCGTTGCACCTGGACCGCCAGACCCAACGGCCACACCCAATTTACCACCAAACTTCCACTGCATGACAGCTGCCATAGCACCGACTTCTTCGTGTTTAACCTGCAAGAATTTGATTTTGTTTTCTGGATCACCCATTGCATTCATTAAACCACTCAAAGTACCTGATGGAATCCCATACATTGTGTGGACGCCCCACCCTGACATAACTTTCAATGCTGCTAATCCAGCCGAAATTTTATTGTCTGACATGCTACTATTTTCCTCCTAAACATGAAAGCTTTGTAAGCGCTTTCATTCCGATAAATAAAATTATATACGAATTTACAATTAATATCAAGCGTTTTCATGATTTATTCACTTGTGCTCATTGCTTTGGTATCAAATGATTCAGCTTGTTTTATGATTATAGTTTCACAAAGTTTAATAGACTAGCCCTTTAAACAGATTTTACTAATGATTTATAAAATAATGATTTGTCTAAGAAAATACTTTTATACAGGCTAGCACGACAGAACAGATTGTCAAACCAAAAACGTCTAAATTATTCTAAAATGTGTTTTACCTAAAAGTAAAACATTCACATTGCATAGTCCCTAATAAAAAAATAACCGATGAATCGACAAATGACGATAACGGTTATTTTTTAACAAACTTTTTATTTTAGTATTCGCCCCAGTACTTAGACATTGTTTGTTTACCAACGCCTGGGTTGAAACTGTTAGTTGGATCATTTTTCTTATAGTGCTTGATTAAGGCCGGCGCTGCCAAGTATAGATGTCCAACATTGTGCTCGGCTGGATAAACAGCATGACGCTTATCTAAAATTTTAAGCATCTCTTTTTTAAGTTCATGCGCATCGACGCCAGGTTTTAGAATATAATCTTGGTGCATGACGTGATCAAGTAAGTGACCATAATAAATTTTGTGTTCTATTTTGTCTTCAATTTCTTTAGGCAAATGCTCGAACCATTTATAATCATTACTTGCCAACGCAATATCTAGTGGCAAAATGTCAATGCTATCCTGCTTCAGTTCTTGATAACGAATCGCAACACCAGCTGTTACGTAGCGGTGAGTTGCCGCTTTACTGGTCTCATTGGCGTCCGCTTCAAAGTAGTCGCCACTTGCCTTGTCAAAATAAGATTTGAGATATTCTCGCGCTTCTTCGATACCATTACCAGCCATTTTCAATTGTAGGTAATGGTCGTATTTTTCGTAATAATCATCTATTCGTTTTGGCATTTGATTAGGAAATAAATTACTTAACGTTTGAAGCAAACGATCTGGGAAATAAGGCTTGAAAAACGGAATGTGCTTCAAAAAGCGTTCGCCCCAAGCTTTTAGCGCAAACATCTGGGGCAAATGACCCGTTCCAATTTTTTCGATTACAATTAGCGAGTCTTTACCATATTTTTTGGCCATTTTATAAGCATTTTTATGCATATATTCACCAGAAACTGGCAATTCTTTAAAGGTCGTCATAATGTGGCGACGAATATCTTCCAGCTCATCGGGATTGTTCGTTCCAATGTAAAACATTTGTGTTTTTTTATCCATTGGGAACGTATCTAAGCGGACAGCCAATGCAGCAACGTGACCGGACGATCCAGATACTTCATACAATTCTTTAGGATTTGCATTATATCGAATTGGCTTATCAGATTCAACATCACGCACAACCTGTTCATGATGGAACATTGAACCATGATGTTCAGTAGCTGGTACTTGATTCAAATCAAAATTACGGTTCTGCAAATTGGTAATAATCTCTTCGGGCGTTTTACCTAAATCAATGCCTAAGTGGTTAACTAAGTGCATTTCATCATGTTCATCAATCCAAACATACAATGATAACTCTGTATAAGCTGGACCTCTTCTGATCAACGCACCACCAGAATTGTTGTTAATACCACCAATGACCGATGCACCCAAATTAGATGAGCCAATTACTGAATGCGGTTCACGTTTAAGTGGCCGCAATTCATTTTCTAAGTGAAACAGTGTTGTACCGGGGAATGCAAGTGCCTGTTCCCCATTATTGATTAACTGTAAATCTTTAATTTTCATGCCGTTCACGACAACTGCAGAACGGTCATAACCTGGGGCTGGTACGGATCCCTCAGTCAAACTAGTATTGGCTGCTTGCATAATAATGATAATATTGTTATCATGCAAAACATTAAGCACACGCCACATTTCCATTAAAGTAGTTGGAAATACCACCGCTACCGCGTCGCCTTTACCTGAGCGATACCCTTTCCGAAAACGTAAAGATTTTGCTTTGTTGGTAATGACATTTTTTTTACCAACAACATTGACTAGTTCTTCGACTAAGTCCATATTAACTTCTCCCCTCTATAACGTTTACAAAAAACGTTTTAATCATTACGTTATTAATGATACGCTTTTTTTATCACTTTGGTTAGAAAAAAATTCAAATTTCAACTTTTATAATTACAGATACTATTCTCTATTTTTTAACACAGTATCAGCCATGCTCAAAAATAATTTTCCTGTTAAACTGTATCATCTCACTACAAATAAAAAAGCACCAAAATTTTTAAAATTCTGATACTCGTAACGTTAATATACCAAGCTACTTGACTAATAACACATCGGCGTCTGCCCGCTCTGAAACATAGCGCGCCGTTGAACCAATAAACATCCGAGTTAACAAAGTCGTACCTGTTTTACCCATTACAATCAAATCAGGTTTGAACTTTTCCATGACTTCATTAACAAGTATAAATCGCGCATCGCCCTTAAATACGTGCGTATCATACGGAACATCACTTTCTGTCAAAACATTGGCGGCTTTGGTGACATTTTCATTGGCTAACTTAGTTAAGCTGTCAGTCATGGATGCATAAAATACTTGGCTACCATCGTGATAAGCAACAGTAGAATATTGAATAACACTAATAATTTCTACTTTTGCACCATATTTTTTGGCCAAACTAGCACTATATGCTACTGCACGCATGGCCGCGTCACTACCATCAGTAGCAACAACGATTGTCTTCATCATTTGTTTCTCCTTTCTGCATTGTAAGCCATTAACTTGATGAACGAAGCATAATGATTAATCTTTTAATACAAACAACAACCCAGTTGTTGAATCGATCAGTAAAATATTGTCGCCAAATAGTTAGAAAGTTCATAGATACTATAAACATTAACTATTCCTATTCTCATTATACTATTATTCAAACAAAATTGAAAGCGTTTACATATTTTTAACAGTATGCCTAAAAATTAAGCCAATAAAAAACCGCTTACAATATAGTTGTTGTAATCGGTTTTAACAGTTATAGAGCCATTTAAAAATTGGCAAGTAAGCAATATTTTATCAGCGCAATTCTGCGAGTACAACATCTCGCGCTGCTTTCAAATGTCGCAATGCGTCGACTGTTTGTTCCTCAGTTCTTGTCTTCAAGCCACAGTCCGGATTAACCCAGAATTGTTTCGCATCAATTACTTTTAATCCTCGTCGAATATTGTCTTCGATTTCAATGGTTGTGGGAATCCTTGGTGAATGAATATCATAAACACCCAAACCAATCTGTTTATCGTATTTGGCATTTTCAAAGGCAGCAATGATTTCACCGTGGGAACGTGATGTTTCAATCGAAATCACATCAGCGTCTAAGTTTGATATTGTGTCGATAATACCTTCAAAATCTGAATAACACATGTGTGTGTGAATCTGTGTTTCATCTTGAACACCTGTTGTCGTTATTTTAAATGAATAAACAGCTTCATTCAAATAATCTTGCCAATGACGTTTTTTTAGCGGTAATCCTTCACGTAATGCGGGTTCATCGACTTGAATAATTTTAATGCCAGCCCTTTCCAAATTAATGACTTCCTGTCTCAACGCCAAAGCAATTTGATTCTGAACTGTCGCGCGCGGCACATCATCTCGTACAAATGACCAATTAACAATGGTCAAGGGTGCAGTAATCATACCCTTCACCGGTTTATCTGTTTGTGCTTGTGCAAAAGTAGATTCAGCAACCGTAATTGGTTCCAAATAATCAACATCCCCGTAAATAACAGGTGGTCTAACACCTCGTGAGCCATAAGACTGCACCCATCCGTTTTGCGTGGCAAAAAAGCCAGCTAACTTTTGACCAAAGTATTCCACCATATCGGTTCTTTCAAATTCACCATGCACCAAGACATCTAGCCCAATTTTTTCTTGTAGTTCGATCCAACGTTTGGTTTCTGCTTTAACAAAGTCTTGATACTCCAAATCAGATATTTCCTTTTTCCGCCATGCGGCACGCTTTGCTCGCACAACGGCAGTTTGAGGGAAAGAGCCAATAGTTGTCGTGGGTAAAAGCGGCAAATTTAAAATATCATCTTGTTTTTTAGAACGGATAGCGTATTTTGATTGGCGTTCAAATCGTTGTTTGGATAAATTCTTTATTGCTACTTGAACATTGACATTGTTACGCGCCTCTGAATCGTTTAGCGCTTTCAAAGCACGTTTGTTCTCCTCAAAAACGTCAATATCTTGGTTGCCATTTAAAGCATTTGTGAGCGTGACTAATTCCTGAAGCTTTTCATCAGCAAATGCTAAGCCACCAAATAACGCGGCGCTTGCTGCTGTTTCATATTTTTTTGTGATTGGGACATGGAGCAAAGAATTGCTGGGTTGTAACCACAAATTTGGTGCCAAAGATTGCAATGTTCTCGCTAAGTCGAGTTTTTCTTGCAAATTAGCTGTCCATATATTGTGTCCATCAACTATGCCTGCGGCTAATATCTTATCCTCAGGGAAACCATACTGTTGAATGCTTTTTAAATTCTCGCCATTGCCATGCACAAAGTCCAGACCAATCGCTTGTACTGGCAATTCTACCACAGCTTGATAAGTATCGATTGAATCAAAGTACGTCTGCAATTCAACATTTAGCTTGGGTGCAATCTCATGCAAATAAGCTGTCACACGCTGGTAAGGCGAAATAGCTGAATCGTCGTCAATTTTGACTAAACTCGGTTCATCCAATTGAACCCACTGCACACCTGCTTCATCAAGTTCCTGAAAAACCTGACCATAAAGTGGTAATATTTGATCCAAAAGTCGATTGATATCTTCTGGTGATGATACATATTCTCCGTTAAGTTTACCAAGCTTTATTAACGTGACTGGTCCCAGAATAACTGGTTTGCCGTTGATATTTAATTCTTCTTTTGCTTCTTGCCAATAACGTAACCAACGATTATCTAAGAGGCGTGGTTTAGTATTGTCAAATTCGGGAACAGTGTAATGGTAGTTAATATTAAACCATTTTGTCATATCCGCCGCCACATTTTCCTTATTACCACGAGCAACAGCATAATATTCTGATAGCGTTAGCGGACGGTCATAACTACCAAAACGTGTTGGAATGAGATTAAATGCCGCGATAGTGTCCAAAACATGATCATAATCTGAGTTGTCAGCAACCGGAATGATATCTAATCCAAATGCGCGTTGCTTTTTTAAATTATTAAGTCTTAATGACTTAGCAGTTTCATGAAATTTTTGATCATCAATTTCACCACGCCAATAGGCTTCCAATAACTTTTTCCATTCTCTATGTTCACCTAAACGGGGATAGCCTAAATTTGAAGATTTTACAATATTGCTCATGTCTTACTCCTGTATTTTTTATTGTTTACTAAATGTGATTTTTTAAACAGCGTATCGTTTATTTTTGCACTGAATATAGTCGTTTATTTTTGGTAACATCGTTGTCAAAATGTCTGCTTGATTCATTGCATAGAGGTGAATGCCATCCACCCCATGATCTAATAAATCATAAATCTGTTCCATAGCATAAGCCATGCCAGCTTGTCGCAGCGCCTCTGGATTGTCTTGATATTTATGCACGATTTTAGCCAGTTTGGCTGGTAAAGAGGAACCAATCATGTAAGTTAGCTTTTCAACCTGTTTTTGACTAATAATAGGCAAAATGCCCGCTGATACCGGAATCTGAATGTAATTGTTTTTTAGCTCTTCTTGCATTTTGTAAAAAGCATTATTATCAAAAAACAATTGTGAAATGAGAAATTGACTGCCTGCACTAATTTTTTCTCTCACACCACCGACACTGATCCCAGTAATTGGATTATCAACATGTCCCTCCGGATAAACCGCTGCGCCAATACTAAAATCGTTTTCTTTTTTAATATCTGTAATGAGATCTTTTGCAAATGGATAGCAACTATTATCATAATCCGATGACGGTAAGTCGCCCCTAACGGCCAAAATATTTTCAATGCCAGCGGCTTTCATCTCACTCAAATTGTGATGCAAGGTTGCTGGCGTTTGGTTGATGCCAGTTAAATGGTGAAGCGCCGTCACACCAAAGTGATTTTGGATGTAGCTGGCAATGTGTTGTGTCAATTCATGATTAGCACTGCCCCCAGCACCGTATGTAACACTAATAAAATCAACTCCCGCTTGCCTTGGATTCAACTCCTCTAGCGTTTGAAAAAGTGATTTCACGCTTTCTTCTTGGTGCGGTGGATAAACTTCAAACGATAAAACCGGAACAGGTTTGGTTTTGTAAATTTGATTAATTTTCGTCATAATTTTTCCTTTTAATTAAACTAACTGTCTGTTCAATTAAAAAGACATGACTGCATCCACTGCCCCACTACCATTCAGATAAACAGCCGTTGTCATTTTTTTAGCATGTAAATAATATATTTTTTGAAAATTAACTCGCATATTGATTTACCCAGTATTGATTAGAAATTAAAAAAGTCCCATAATCTTCACCTAACAGGCAAAGATTATGGGACGATTGAATCGCGTTACCACCCAAATTCTGTCAAGCATTACTGCTTGACACTTAACAGGTACATCTGATGAGATACCCTGACGCGTTAACGGGCGCACCCGAGTAGCATTTACTGAAAGCTCATACTACTTACGACTCCAAGACCATTTTCAACTTCGTTGTAATACCAACTTTCACCAAACGTTAGCTCTCTTTAATCACACATTAAGTTTACTTATCTCTTCAACGTCTCATCTATTTGTAATCACTATACTCTTATTATCATTTTATTGCAATACCATATTTGACTAATTTTCTTGAATAATCCGTTTCACTTACGATTATTATTTTCAGAAAATGTCATGCAAGTTTAAGAAAATAGTGCCGTCTTTTGCAATATTTTTCAAGAATGGTATTATATTATTTATATCTAACAGAAAAAAAGGAGTTTACATGCGAATTGATACATCAAAATACCCTGAAGGTGACGAGGCAATTTCATCTGACAGAATTAAACGGCTTAAACTACTCAGCCGATTAGCAACATTGATGTGCATAGCAATGTATATATCTTATATTCCTCAAATCATGAGTAATTTTTCAGGTCATCCAGTTGGATTTTTACAACCCTTTGTAGCCATGATCAACGCGTCTTTGTGGACTGGTTATGGTTGGAACAAAACCTATAAGGACTGGCCAGTTATTATTGCTAATGTCCCCGGCATCTTTTTTGGCTTAGTAACTGTCATCACAATTTACATTCATTAAAAAACGCTACCTTTTTCAAAAAAATGAAAAAGTAGCGTTTTTAATATTATGAAACCTCAAAAAATGAATTACCCAGAAATAGTTCGACGAGACATTAACAACATTTTTATCACTTTAGCGGTATGTTGTGCCCACTTTTTTCTCAAATCACATTAATTGTTTATCAAGCCCTACTTCTAAACATACGTCGATATTTGTCCAATTCTGTCACAACCAAAACAATCAGACCCGTTGCCAAGACAATAACCCAATGATTAAACGAAAGGCCAGCCGTTGAGAAAACACCTTGCATGAAAGGTACATAAGTGAAAATGATTTGTAAGATAATCATCGCAGCAATCGCGCCAAATGCCATAGGGTTTGTCCAAAATGATCGACTAAGTGCTGGCGCAGCGGTGCGAATATTAAACAGATAAAAAATCTTTCCAAAAATAATAACGTTAACCGCCATCGTGCTGGCCACGGCAAAACCAGTCATACTGTCTAAGTATTCAAATACTGCGAGTGCAACGGCAGCAATAATAACACTAACATATACCATTTGAAATACATCATATCGGCTCATTAATTTATCTGATGTTTTACGTGGCGGACGAGACATTAAACCAGGTTCCGCAGGTTCAAATATAAATGCCAGTTGTAATGTCAGCGCAGAAACCATGTTAATCCATAGAAGTTGTGTTGCTGTTAACGGCATTGGTTGTTGTAACAAAATGCTGAACACAACAATCAATCCCTCAGCAAAACTTGTTGGTAATAGATACAAAATCGTTTTACGAATGTTATCGTACAAACGGCGTCCCTGAGCGATCGCTGTTTTGATGGTTGAAAAATCATCATTAGCCAAAACCATGTCTGCTGAATCTTTGGCAACATCCGTACCCTTGACACCCATCGCAACACCAATGTCAGCTCGTTTTAATGCGGGTGCATCGTTAACGCCATCACCCGTCATGGCTGTCACTAGTCCATTTGCCTGATAAGCCGCAACAATACGCAATTTATCTTGTGGCGTTGTTCTAGCAAAAACATCATACTTTGTCACGACGCTAGCCAACATGTCATCAGTCATTGCTTCAACTTCAGATCCTGTAATGGTTTGAATATTGTTAGCCAATCCCAACTGCTGCCCGATTGCTTTAGCTGTGTCAGGGCTGTCACCAGTAATCATTTTAACGCGAATACCTGCTTGACGCATATCCTTTATGGCATCAATAACCTCTGGACGTGGCGGATCAATAATTGCGGCTAACCCCAAGAACGTGATACCACTAGTCTTTAAGCTTTCGTGTGTCACTTCATTGACATCATCTGCAACATCAGCATAGCCAACAGCAATGACTCTTTTACCAGATTGCGCAAATTTTGCTGCTAAATCAGACCAATATTCTCTTTGGAATGTCGTACTATTCTCTGCTAAATCAAATAATTTGTCAGGGGATCCTTTAATCGCAATAAAGCGATGGTGATTTTGATTTTCAGATAAGCGAGCCATATAACGATAATCTGAATCAAAGGGAATACGGTCAATTTCATTTAATTTTGGTTCTTTTTGACCAAAAGCTTTATAGTACGCGGATAAAAAGGCTGCATCAGTTGGTTCACCATTAATTTCCCACGAACCATTTTCTTCCGTAAGGAAAGTATCATTAGCCTGCTGACCCATAGTCAGAAACATTTCTAACTTGGCGATTTTTTTGGCATCAACTGCCCGTCCATTGAATTGAATATCGCCCTCTGGTGCATAGCCTGTTCCAGTGACCGTATAATGTTGTTCATCAATGACAATATCTTGGATAGTCATTTCATTTTTGGTCAGTGTGCCTGTTTTGTCAGAAGCAATAATATCAACAGCACCAAGCGTTTCAGCTGCTGGTAATGTCTTAACAATTGCATGCTTTTTAGTTAACTTTTGCACGCCTGTCGCCAAAATAATTGAGGTTGCCGCCGGCAGTCCCTCAGGCATTGAACCAACAATCATTGCAATAATCGCCATTACTAAAGTTGGTAAATCATATATATTAAGCGCCCAACCCAATACAAACATGACCGCGGCGACCGCAATGATTAGCCATGAAATGCCACGTCCTAGGCCATCTAACTCTTTGGTCAATGGTGACTTGTTACCTGAAACATCAGCCACACTCTGAGAAATTTGACCAATTTGTGTATCAACGCCTGTTGCAATAACAATACCAGTTGCACTACCATTAGTGACAGCCGTTGAGGCGTAAGCCATATTACTACGCTCAGCTAAAGGCACAGATGCTGCTAAAATATGTTCATTTTTTAAAACAGAGTCTGCCTCACCTGTCAATGAAGATTCCTGAATACGTAAATTATCAACGTCAATGAGACGTAAATCAGCCGGTACATTGTCGCCAGCTTCCAAATAAACTAAATCGCCCAAGACCAATTCACGGGCAGGAACATCAAACCGTTCACCACTTCTTATAACAGTTGCCTCAACTGACAACATATTTTTTATTTTATCAAGCGCATTACTGGCGTTAACTTCTTGGAAATAGCCAATCATTGCATTAATAAAGACAACCAAGGCAATAACTGTTGCGTCAGAATAGTGACCCATTAAAAGTGTCAAGCCAACAGCAATTAACAAGATATAAATAATCACATTGTTAAATTGTCGTAGAAAAATAAGCCATTTAGGTACTGATTTAACAGCAACCTCATTGTAACCATATTTTTGAATTCGCTGTGTAACGTCGTCACTGTCAAGACCATCAGGATAATTGGCCTGCAAATCATCAACAATTTCTGTCCATTCCTGATGATGAAATTTCGACGCGCGCGATAACGGAACGTCGTCCGATTCATTTGTTTTCGTGTTCATTTGACACACTCCTTTAAGAGAAAATATCTTTGCGTCTTGCTGTTTAAGGTTGGCCGCTAGGAGTTCAAATACCTAGTTAGTCAGTTTCCCACGCGTATGCGCCGCTACTCCCGCAAGGGTGTTAAATCAAAAATGAACAAAATGTTAGTTATTACTAAATTTTATCATGTCAATTTTGTTATTGCAAATTTCATGCGAAACAGGCTTAAGTATTTAATTCAGCAATCAGCCCATATGCAAGCCACCATCAACAAAAAATAACATCTATTTTTCATCTCTCAAAGTTATCTTAGTAATTTGTTTTCAACAAAATTCTTGAGTTCAATCACTGATTGAGGTTACTTCATTGTTGCTGGCAACTAACACGATTTTTAGGCTGGATCCTTTTTCAAACGGAAATATTGCTATATTGTCAGTATTATTTGTCAATGCCTATTTCAACCATTGAAATAGTCGACAAGATCATCAATTGGAAAATTGATCGTATTTAGGCCGACACGATACTAATCTGAAATTAGTTTTGTGACCCTATCATAATACGCCTTCTGTAAAAATACGTTTGTAAATCACGATATCTTGTTCTGTTATACTTTGTTTATTTTTTTGCCTCCTCTGGTGTCGTACAATAGATTAGATATTATAAGAGTGGTATAACATTAACTTTTTCCTTGATGAGTAACGTGATATAGACGGCGTCTAATTCTTCAGTTTTGTCAAAATAATTCTCAAAAATCTGCAACCGTATAGTTGACGCTATTAACTAATTGAGTGATTGTTGACTTGGTTATGAGCACATCATTTACCATACACAAAAGGTGTTGCCACAATCATTTGTCTTGCGGCGAACACCTTTTGTTTCTTACATTTCGATTAAAACTTTTGCTGATTGGTTACTATCTTTGGCAATTGCAAATGCTTCTCTGAAGTCACTTGCTGGGAATACTTGCGTCACAACGGTCTGGATTGCAGGGTTCTGAGACAAAATATCAAGCGCTAAGTCAATCTCGTCATTAAAACGAAAACTACCTTTATAGGTTAATTCTTTCCCATTAATAGCGGAAATGTTCACCGAAATATTTTGATCAATCATCATGCCAACCTGCATAATCGTTGCACCTAACGCCGCTGATTTAAAAGCAGCACTGATGGCGGGTGAAGCGCCCGAACATTCTAAAATTAAATCAAATTCATTATCTGGTAAATTGTCTGTCGCAACATTAATCGTATGATTCACACCTAAAGCTTCAGCACGTTCTAACGGCGCGCTTAAAACATCAGATATTGTGACATTACTAGCACCTAATGCAACTGCGCCACCGGCGGCTAACAAACCAATCGGACCAGCACCTGAAACCAAGACGCGTTTATCTTTCACACCACCCGCCAACTTGATAGCATGCAACCCAACAGCCAATGGCTCTGCCAAAGCAGCTGATTTTAATGACACGTTATTTGGCACGATACGAATTTGATCTGGACGAATAGCCATTTTTTCAACCATTCCGCCTTGTGTATGTGGCAGATATTGTGCAGAGCCTAAGTACCGCCCATTTGGCCAAATTTCAGGACGTTCTGCAAGCCGGTCTTGTTTGTCACCGAACGTCGCTGGATGCACCGTTATATTGGTACCCGCCGGAATAGTCTCGCCATTGACTATAACTGTTTCATCTAGCACACCACTGATTTCATGGCCTGGAATCAATGGTTCACGAATAACTGACTGTTCCACCGAACCATCAGCTAAATAGTGAAGATCCGATCCACAAATGCCAATATATTTGGGACTAAATATGACTTCTCCCGACTTCTTTTCGGGTGTGGGTAAGTCTTTCAAATCAATAGTTTCTTTGCCAGAAATAACGATTGCTTTCATCAAAAATTCTCCTTTTCTATGTAAGCGCTTACGTAATTACAAATAAAATATATACCAAGCATTAGCTATTGTCAATTAATTGAACTAGTAGCCCTTTTTCTACACCAAAAAACCATGACACCTGATGTTGTCATGGTTTTAAACGACGCTTTCACCAACATACTATCAAGCTGATCAACCACTTTCCCAAAGAAGATTTGTAATATTAATCATTTAATAAAAATAGGTTATAGTTTTACTCAAAAATCGAGAATTTTAGTATATATGCTTTTATTTTTTCCTGATGCGCACTATTAATATCACAGCTGTCAACAATCTCCCCACCATATTTACGGTAAAATGCCAAGGCATCATTTTCAGCTAATACCTCGACGTACATATCTTAGTACCCAAGTCTGCGCACATTATTTTTTGCTACTAAAATGACCATTTTGAATTATTGCAACTCGGCATGATCACTTGTTGTTGCAGTAATACTGAGCGATTCTATACGTTGCATGTTTAATTTGTACTTATTACGACCAATTTTATCAATAAATCCTTCATCTACAAGTTGGTTATAGGTGTACAAAAGATGTCGATAACTGATGCCTAAATATTCCATCACAAGTCGATGGGGTTCACTATATTCAGAGTTATAAGCGTCATTCAGCATAAAAGTCGCTAATCTTTCCTTAAATGAATACGCTTTAGCAGTCAACATCAAATCAGTACGTTTGATAATTTTATTAGCCAAATAATGATTAAATTGTTGTAAAAAAGCAACATCATTAATCAAATATTTAGTTACTATTGCTTGCGGAATTGCTAAACAAACGCTGCTTCCTAAAGATACTACCTGTTTGTAGCTAGTAGTGACTCCGACTAACTCTAACTCACCAATCCAATCATTTCTATTCAAAAATTCTAGCAGTGTGCTCTCACCGTCATTGGATAAAAAAATGACCTTGGCTCGTCCTTGAAGTAATAATAGAAGCCTTTTTTGTGTTTGATTTTCTTCAGAACTAGTTATAATATCGCCATTCTTAAAATAATGAATTTCACTATTTTTGTACACGTCCGCTGGTAAACTTTTTAAATTGTACTGATCAATCATGGTTGATGTAATCATAATTCACCTCCATAATGTGCGATTTAGCATATTTGGATTATATCACATTGGTTATACTAAAAATAACGTCAATCACTTAGGAGAATAATCATGATTAAAAACATCATATTTGATTTAGATGACACCTTACTAGATTTTCAACGTGGTGAATATGAAGGTGTTCGTAGTATTTTAAAAAACGCCGGTGCCCCCGATATAGAAGAAGCCTTCAAAATATATGGTCAAATCAATGCCAATGTTTGGCAGCAAATTGAATCTGGTGAGGCAGCACAGCCACTACTAAATCGCAGATTTTCTGATACGCTAAATCTGTTAAATATTAAATCCGACGGTCAACAATTAGAGCGAATTTATCGTCAACATCTTAACCATAATTTTCATGTTATTCCCGGCGCCACAAATTTATTAAAACAACTCAAATCAAATGGCTTCAGACTAATTGTAGGCACAAACGGTGTCGCAAAAACACAACATGAGCGATTAGTTGGTTCAGGAATCAACAGTTATTTTGATGAAATTTTTATTTCTGAAGAAATTGGTTACAGAAAACCAGAGCCTCAATTTTTCGAAACAATCTTAAACAATAATCCTGACCGAAACATCAGCAATACTGTGATGGTTGGTGATCGCCTTTCAGCCGATATTGTAGGGGCTAATGCCGTTGGTATGAAAAGTATCTGGTACAATCCCCATCAAAACCAAGCAACAAGCAAAGCAGCTCCCACCTACATCGCAAACGACTATCAGGATATTTTAAATTTAATATTGTAATTGTAAGCCAAAATGCTTATCAACTCTAAAAACAGCTAGTGGTGGAACCCCTTTAAGCGTTTCACCACTAGCTGTTTTTAAATGTCAAATGAGATATTATTTGTATTATGCTCGACACTAGCCGGTGTAATTTGAACTAACGTAACATCAGATGAATTTGCCGTTTTTAAAAACGCTTCCCCAACTGGTAATGCCATTAATTCTAGGCGAGATTTTTGTAGTGCTGGTGGCAACACGTCAACTTCCTCTGGACTGCATAAACGATGACAAATGAAGCTACCAAATTGTCCGATTAGTTTTGCGGACAAATCTAACGGACTTTGTGTACTCAGCATCAAATCAACGCCAATTTTGCGCCCTTCACGTAAAATTGAAAAAATGCCATTGTCCGATGCGATTACCTTGGGCAAGTACCGATGTGCTTCATCAATAAAAACTACAACCGGAAATTTCTTCGGGAAGCGTTGCCGATTAATCATCACTTCACGCGTTAAAATATCTATTAAAGTTTGGCTCAAATGTATGTCGTTTGCGTATTCAGATAAATCAATAATTAGGCTTTGTTCTGAAGCTCGGTGCGTTACAAACAAATTAATTAAATAGCCAACATCATAGTGAACAATATGGTTATCACTGCTGTCTTCCGGTAATTCAGTCACTTTTAATGATCGCAATGCCAATCGTAGTGTTTCTAAATCAGACCAAACACTCTGTATCGTGTCTTGATCGTATTGCTGGCCGAGTAACGTGAAATCGGCTTTATCATCATTTCTGGGGATGACAAATTCTTCAATTAACTGATCAGCAATCAAATTGAGATCGAAGTCTTTATTAGCAATGCGCAATCGTTTAAGGTTAAATTGATGATTATCTCTTGTTCTATCGATTTTCTTATAAACAGCTGTCGACTTTAACACATTACGTGAAATTTGCAGGCTTTCAATCGCAAGTGGTAATTTTGATAATAATTGGGGATGAGTGATGTCTAACATTTTGCCAATTTCATTGGCATTCAGATGATTAACATCCAAAAAACTATCCCGTCCAAGCACTACTCGTCGTGAATTCGGGATTGATTGATATTCTCCAGTTGGATCAAGAATAATTAAATTTTGGTGGAACGCCTTCATTCCCATCATAATCGATAGTGCCGTTGTAGACTTTCCACTACCCGTCACACCAGTAATCAAAAGGTGTTGCGCCAACAAATTGTCCAATTTAACCGGCTTATATTGTTGATTAACGCGATTAAAAAATAATGTTTCAAATTTTGTTTCCACTGGTTGCCCCCTTAGTTTAAAACAAGGTAATCGTACCATTATATGCAATAAAAAAAAACAGCAAACGATTAATTTCAGAGATAGTGTAAAATAGATAACAGTGATAATAAGTGGAGAATTAACCTATGGCTTCTGACATCACGTTAAAACCAATTGAAACACAAGATTTACAATATTTTTGGCAAATCAGCTATGGTCCATCCGCTGACTTGAAATGGATGGGCTTAAACGGTCCGTACTTCCAAGATCCTGTCCTGAATTGGGAAGATTTTTATCAGCGCTTTTATCCGGCCAACATTAATAACCCGATGGTAAAACTCATTATTTATAACGGTGAAATTGTTGGATTGGTATCAGCGTACTGGGATGATGGCAAACTAAAACAGTGGTTAGAGGTTGGTATTGTGATTTACGATTCCAGTAAATGGGGATTGGGCATTGGCGCAGTTGCTTTAAAGCAGTGGCTCAACGAAATGTTTGCGCTTTTTGACTACTTACCCCATATTGGTTTTACGACATGGTCGGGTAACATCGGTATGCAAAAACTGGGTGATAAAGTGGGCATGACAAAAGAAGGTGTGATTAGAAAAGTAAGGTATTGGCATAATCAATATTATGATTCAGTTAAGTACGGTATTTTAAGAAGCGAACTATAAAGAGTGGCCGTCGCCTTTTATTTTCAAGTTTACAAGCAACTTTTATTAGTTTATAATGACAGATACTATGTATTTCAAATAAAATTTTAATTTAAGGAGATTTATTTGTGTTCAGCTTTAAATATGACGATGATATTAGTCTATCATTGTCCTTACCAGATCAGGATTCAGAAGCATTGTACGCGCTGGTCGAAGACAGCCGTACTACCCTGGCCCAATGGTTACCGTGGGCTGATCAGCTTCGCTCTGCAGATGATGAAAAAGAGTTTCTGAAAACAACGCTAACTCACTTCGGCACGGGGGATTCTTTAAATTGTGTGATCCGTTATCGTAATCAGCCAGTTGGTATGGTCAGTTTTAATCGAATTAATAAAGAACATCAGCATTCCGAAATCGGATATTGGCTAGGCAATCAATGGCACCACAAGAACATCATGCATCGTGCCGTCACAGCTTTACTAACAATTGGCTTCACAGAATATAACCTACGTAAAATTATTATTAATGTCGACGTTAATAATGATGCAAGTAATCACGTTGCTCAAAAATTAAACTGTCATTTGGATGGTACTAAACGTGAGGACATCTTATACAACAATGGTCAATTTGCAGATATGAACGAGTGGTCATTATTACGTTCGGAGTGGGAAAAACAGGACAAAAAAAGCAAAGAATGAAATTATTCTTTGCTTTTTTTCGTGCTTAAATCATATACTGCATATCAAAATCTACTACGCCAAGATATTGATTTGTCGTTGAGTTCCCCGTGTCTTTAAAACCTTGTTTCAAATAAAATTCATGAGCTGAGGCGCGCGCTGACAAACTGACACGTTGATAGCCTTGCTTTTTGAAATCAACAAGTGCCCAGCGAAACAATCGTGATCCAAGTCCTTGATGTTGATATGACGTATCGACCGCAAAAAATACTAATCGTAGGGTTTCAGCGTCTTTTTGGTAAGTTGAAAATGTTGCCACCAACACATCAGTCACCGTAATGCCATAAAACTGATTATTTTGCTCAATCATCATTTCTTCAGGTGTAATTAATTTGCCGAGAGGACCCCTTAACACAGCGTTTCTCAAATCAATATTTTGTTGATAAAGTTGCTTGTTCGTTGTTAAAAATTTTTGAAAAACTGGCTCGTTGGTCACTAAAATAATTTCCTGTTCTATTATTTTATTTTATCATATACAACGAAAAAATAATCAACAATATTTAATTTGGCAAGAAGATACTCTTCGTTTGTTTAATGCGCATTAACGCTTTTAAACTAACAATATTTGAACGGAGACGTCTCAATCATTTTGTCCTTTGTGCGCATAACCTGTAATCACATCGCGTAGTTGCCTAAAGTCTTTTTTAACATCATAATCATGCCGATTTTGTGCTACAAGATAACGCATGAGTTCTTTAATACGGTCAATATCAGTTTCATCAGTATAATCAATCCAGTTTACATGCTCTAACCAGTCAATGTAAGCATGTTTACCTTTGCCATAGCTATTACCAAATAGTAAGCACGGCGTACCTGTTAATACAGAAAAAACCATCGCATGCCAACGGTCAGTGATAATCATTTCTTGATGTGAAAACAACTCAAGTTCTGCGTCAAATAAAGCTTCACGCGTAACTGGTGTTATTTTTTGTGGTTCATCTAAAACAGTATCCACACGATCAATTGGCCGTTCTGTCCCAAGCATTTCTTTGATATTATCAATTGTACTTTGCTTAACCACTTTCTCAGAGTCATGACGCAGCACAAACAAGGCGCCGTGACGTTTGAATTTTAGATCAACAGCATTCATATATAGCACCATGTCAGGTGTAAATATCACTGGATTATCGAAAGTGGTTTGCATGCGATGAAAGCTTTGTGCATCACGTGCAACGAGTACAAGATTTGGATTTTTCCGATATGCTGACTGGCTTTTTTTCTTTTCAATTTCACCGTCTTCATTTTCCTCAAAATGGATTGACTGTGGAAATGAAATCGTCAAATTATTGACAAAAGTGGAAAAGACTTTACGTCTCGCTTCTTCATGATTATGATACAAATTACCCATGTTACCACCACCAGTAAAAGCGATAATATCCTTGGGTTGTAAATGTTCTTGGATGACTGGGATAGCGTAATCGTCATCCTCTTCCAGAATTTCAATGTATTGATATTCTGGAAATTCATTTTCAATATATTGGCGCTCTGCTAACGAAACAGCTTGATCGCCCATGTTGGTGTAACTTGGTACACCAAACATATAAAACTTTGGCCGACTATTGTCAGGAATTTCGTGGACAACTGTGGTCGTATCAACGTAAAAATTTGCCATTTGACTGATTACTCCTTTGATATATTATAATTTTGCAGTTTGATAAGCATCCGACATCTTGCGACTATTAACAAATAAAATAGATAATACAATACTAATACCATTTGTTAGTGCAAACACAAAGAAGACAACGGCTGTTCCTAACCACGCAATCAATTGTGGATAAATTAAACTAATGAAAAAATTAGTAATCCACGTTGTCGCTGTCGCCACAGACATGAATTGTGCTTTAACTTTTCCGGGAAACATTTCTGCTAATAACAACCAAGTTACAGGGCTGACGATACCTTGATGATTAGCCAAAAACAGTGTCAATGCAATCAATACCAATGCATTTGTGACTGTTTGAGAAAACATAGTCGATTTCATGATAGCCCCTAACAACGCCAAAAAAACTACGTTACCAATTAAACCAATAATCAATATTCGGTGATGATTGGTTTTTTCAATCATTCGGGTCCCAAAAATACTTGCAATCACAGACACAACACCAATTAGGATATTTGCATACAGCGAACCGCCCTCGCCCATACCAACTTTTTCAAGTAAAATAGTGCCATAATACATGACCGTATTGACACCTGAAATTTGCTGAATTAATGCTATTACGATACCAGTGATTAACAGGTATAATAATTTTTTATTTTGCAATGCGCGCGACCAGCTGAATTCTTGGTCATCCGATTTTTCAATCGCTTCAGTCTCATTTTTAATCAGTGAATTTGTATTCTTGAATCCCAAACGACGGAACAACTGTCTGGCACGATTAAACCGTCGTTTGAATAACAGCCATTGTGGGCTACCACTAATATGAAATGAATTAATCCATAAAATCACAGATGGCACAGCCGCTGACAGAACCATTACACGCCAGATTGGTCCCCAATCAGACCAAATATTGCCTAAAATAGCATTGACAACAAAGGCACATAGTTGCCCAAGCACAATGAAAATAGCATTTTTGTTAACATTTGCACTTCGTAAATTATCTGGAGAAATTTCTGCCAAATACATTGGTGATAAACTTGAAGCCGCACCGACCGCAATACCTAGCACAAATCTAAAGATTGACATGGACCAAAAATTCACAGCAGCTGCACACAATACAGTTGCCACCGTAAAAATAATCGCAATTAATCGCAGCGTTTTTTTACGACCAAATTTGTCAGCTACTTTACCACACCCTAGTGCACCAATACAGGCACCAATCACTAGTGAACTTGAAACAATGCCTTGCAATGATGGCGTAAGATTTAGTTGGTCTGATCGGCTCATAAAGGCTAAAGCGCCATTGATCACACCAGTATCATAACCAAATAAGAAGCCACCTAAGGAAATAACATAAACACAGTAATTCAAAAAATTAAGTTTAACTTTTTTATTCGTTTTGTTTTGCATACTTCTCAACTCTGTCCTTTATCTGTCTTCGCTTTTTCCTATCTAATCACTTATCAACAGCGAGATGTCAAAAAGTGTTTATAAAAAAGCCTCCTTTGTATGAAACAAATTAAAGACTTAGTTACTAAGTTATTCTAATTAAGCCTAATCCGCCTTCTTGTAATCAGCGTTTTTAGGATTATGGTCAAAGACATTTTCTTTGTCAGTTGACTCAGGATCGTCCTTCTTGTTTTGTGATTTAACATCAATTTTTTCTTCTTCAGACATACAAATATTCTCCATTCATCAAGCTTGAAATCAATAATTCTTGTAACAGGTGATTATTAATTAGCGGTGATCGCATTCACTGCCAATTATTCAGTCACCACAACAATTCGTGTTTCAAATAAAACTCATGTCTCCTTCCATTTGTAGTAGCGATTACATTAATAATACCACTTTGGTTAAATAAGCAATAAAATAAGGCTCAAAAATTGGTTTAACACAATTTTTGAGCCTCTTTGCATTTGTTGGTTTAATTTCAATCCGAATAGTGTTGTAATGACTGATTTTTTTCGTCGGGATTGATTCAGATTCTATTTCGTTTTGTATTGCTGTAACACCAAAATATCTTTTATCACATCACTAATGCTGATACTCTTCATGCGATCATACGCTGTCGTTTCTATTTCTGAATAAATACCATTGAGTGTTTGTTGAATATTGCCACCAACAATACAGTCTGGATTAGTTTTTGGATCAATATGCAATAAATTGTGATCGATACTAATCGCAATATAGACATCATACAGACTGATTTCTGATGGTGATTTGGCTAACATCGGTGTTACCGCGCCCTGCCTTGTGGTAATAAACCCACTTTCTCGTAACTCACTCATTAAATTGCGGACAACACTAGCATTGGCACCAATGCTGGCCGCGATCATTTTACTAGATAAATCGCCATCCCGATAAATATCTAGGAACGCTAAGATATGTATTGCATCACTTAATTTATATGAAAATCGCATCAGCTGACCTCACTCCCTTCCTAATAAGTATCGCATAAAAAATGACATAACACAGGTTGTTATGTCATTTTTTATAGACAGCTTGCCAATTATCTGATAATCTCTTTCAACGCTTCAGATAAAGGCGTCACATCATGTCCCAGGAGTTGAGGCAAGTCATCACTAGGATGTGCTAATGAGCCATCATCAATGGGTGTTTGAAATGATGTTACCATAAGTGCTGTGTCATGATCTAAACCATTTTTTTCTAATTGTGACGTATATTCACTTTCAGAAACTTGCTGAATGGTAGATGACGCATTAAAAGTGCTCTTAACTGTCTCGCCAAGTGTTGCAAAGTTAATCGAAGGACCAGACAATTCGTAAATTTCTCGTTCAGCACCATTAGCTAAGACGTTCGCTGCAGCTTCTGCATATTCACGTTCTAATGCCCACCCTACTTTTTTGTCTGCCCAATAATAAGCAGAAGCATCACTAGCAGCAGCCTGCAAAAAACTCGTTTCATTTTCTAAATACCAGTTATTTCGCAAAAATGCGTGTGATAATTTGGCCGACACAATGGCTTGTTCCGTCCCACGGTGGTCTTGCGCTAAGAAATTCTCAGATTCATCGGCATGAGGAAAACTAGTATAAACAACAAATGACACATGATTAGTTGTCAAAGCATTGACAACATTTTGATGTTGTACTAACCGTGGCACTTTCCCACCAGGCTGCGATGAAATAAATAACACACGATCAATACCCGACAGCGCCTTTGTCATAGCTGATTCGCTATCATAAGATGCCTCACGTAACTCGATATCTTTGAAGGTTTGCTTAGCCTTTTGCGCGTTGCGCGCGACTAGTACAATGTCTTTTTTATCAACAAGCGTTAGTAAGTGTGACACAGCTGCGCGGCCAAATCGACCAGTAGCAGCAGTAATTGCATATTTAACCATGATAAATTCCTTTCGTAATAAAAAAGTTTATAATTTATTATAACACAACTTGTTGTTTTTTAAGCAACAAGTTGTCAAAAAAAAAGACCATAACGGTCTTTAATACGATCTATTTAATATTCTGGCAACCACTTCAAATCTGCAACCGCTGTCTTAGCATCAGTCACGCCTTGTGAAATGCCTTCATCAATAGCAACTTGCGCTACGGCAACAGCAACAATTTGTGAAAATTCATCCAGATGGGAAACAGGTGGCAAAACAGCCGTACTATCATCTGTTAATGTATCAGCTAATGCGTGCGCAGCCGCTGATATCATGCCCTGCGACAATACTTTTGCATGTGCTGCAATCGCGCCTAATCCCAAACCTGGATAAACTAAAGCGTTATTGCCTTGCCCAATTTGGTAAGTTACACCCTCAAAAGTCACATCAGCGGCTGGAATACCAGTGGCAATTAATGCTTTACCTTGACTCCATTTGATCAAATCTTGCGCACTTGCTTCAGCGAGCTTGGTTGGGTTAGACAATGGGAAAATAATTGGCCGATCAACGTAGCTAGTCATTTCACGAACAATTTCTTCGGTGAAAGTTCCTGGTTGGGTTGACGTGCCCACCAAAATGGTTGGCTTAATTGTTTTAATCACCGCAGTGAGATTGGTGAGTTCGTCAGCATTAGTAAATTCTGAGCGTGAACGAGCAAATGGTTGTTGCGCAGGCGTCAATGTGTCATCATCATCAAACAACAAACCTTGCTTATCAACCATGTAGAAGTGCTTGCGGGCTTCGTCTTCACTCAATCCTTGTTTAACCATTTCAGTATAAACTTGGTTTGCAATCCCAGCGCCAGCTGATCTGGCCCCAAAAGTGACATAAGTTTGATCAGTTAGTTTTTTACCTGTCAGCTTCATTGCCCCCCAAACACCTGACAAAACGATAATGCCTGTGCCTTGAACATCATCATTAAATGTTAGAATTTTATCTTGGTATTGTTTCAAAATACGTGCTGCATTTGAACGTCCAAAGTCTTCCCAGTGCAAATAAACATTTGGAAATGCGGCTTCAATTTCATCAACAAATTTTGCAATGAAAGCATCGTACTTTGCCCCACGAACACGTTCATGCTGATTGCCCAAGTATAGTGGATCGTAAAGCAATTTTTGATTATTTGTACCAGCATCAATCACAATTGGCAACACATTTTCCGGATTGATACCAGCTGCAGCGGTGTATACCATCAACTTGCCGACTGAAATATCAACGCCGTTAACACCCCAATCACCAATACCTAAAATACCTTCAGCGTCGGTGACAACAACTAATTTAATATCGCGGCCATTTGCTGCACCAAGTAAAGTTTCTTTAATCGCTTCAGGATGGTTGACATCCAAAAATGCTGCCTCTTGTGGATCAACATAATTTTCTGAATAATTTTCGATTGATTCAGCAATTGTTGGATCGTAAACAATTGGCATAAATTCAACAACGTGCTGCGAAAAAACTTTGTAAAACAACACGCGATTCGTGTCAAAAATTTGCATTAAAAATTTGCGTTTTTCAATATCTGATGTCTTAGTTTGATATTGTGCGTATACCTGCGCAGCTTGTTGTGCAATTGTCTGAACAACCGGTGGCAATTGACCAACAATATGATATTGTTGACGTTCTGCCTGGGTAAAGGCTGTACCTTTATTTTTAAAAGCATCATTTAAAATATTTGTCATGTCCTGATCCCCTTTTCACTTTATACGCGGATGTGTCATGTCAGCTGGCACAACCCATTTATCAAAATCCGCAGCCGTAATTTTACCAGAAGCAATTGCCGCTTCACGCAGTGTAGTTCCCTCTTTTTGTGCTTTTTGAGCGATATGTGCTGATGTTTCATAACCAATATGCGGTGATAATGCCGTAACAGTCATCAACGATTGATCCACTAATGCCTTCATTCTGTCAGCATTAATGGTCAACCCAGCTACTAATTTATCGTCCCATGATTGAATACTTTCTTGTAACAAACTCACAGAATCAAGATATGTTGCAATGATGACAGGCTTATAGACGTTCATTTCAAAGTTGCCTTGTGATGCGGCAAAGTTAATTGTGGCATCATGTCCAAACACGGTAGCAGCAACCATTGTTAGCGCCTCAATTTGTGTAGGATTCACTTTACCAGGCATAATAGAAGAACCCGGCTCGTTGGCTGGAATATTAAATTCACCATATCCGGCACGAGGTCCTGATGCCAAAAAACGAATATCATTTCCGATTTTGACTAAATCAGCACTCAACGTTTTTAAGACTGAGTGAACCATATTGAGGCCGGAATGTTCAGCCATGCCTTGAAATTTATTCGGTGCATTCACAAACGAAACGCCGTAAAGTTCAGCAAGCTTTTTAACAACTTCAACATCATAATCTGGCGCCGTATTTAGCCCCGTCCCTACCGCTGTTCCCCCAATTGGTAATTCAAGCAATGTTGGTAAATTTAATTCTAAATAATCGATGTTATGCTGGATACCCGATGCCCAGCCAGAAATTTCTTGTCCGACGGTCATCGGTGTTGCATCTTGTAAATGTGTGCGCCCAATTTTAATGACATCTTTATAGTCCTGCGCTTTCTGATCAAATGTTGCTTTGACATGTTTAAGAATGGGCAACAATTTGACTGTCTCCAAGAACGCGGCAATCGCCATTGCAGTAGGAAATGTATCATTTGAACTTTGCGAATGATTGATGTCATCGTTTGGTAGTAAAGGCAAATCCGGTTGTATTTTAGCGGCCAGATGCGCAATGACCTCATTCACGTTCATATTAGTTTGCGTGCCTGACCCTGTTTGATAAACGACTAATGGAAATTGATCTTGGTATTTGCCCGTCAATAACTCGTCCACAGTCTTCACAATCAAATCAGCTTTGGCTTGTGATAATTCCCCAAGATTAGCATTCGTTAAAGCAGCTGCCTTTTTGATGTGCAAAATTGCCTTAATGACTGGATATGGCATTCGCCCACCGATTTTAAAATTTTCGTGTGACCGTTGTGTTTGTGGCCCCCACAAGACATCATTTGGAACCTTAACTGGACCAATAGCGTCTTCTTCAATATGATATGCCATGCTAAATCCCCCTTTTTACTTTATTGTAACCGTTTTACTAAATAACAACGTTACGTTTTTTTTCATTTTTTAAAAAAATTTGTGATTTAATTTTTTTAACGTCAGCAAAAGTGAACAAACTAGCGTTATGCATACTGCAATTATAGAGCTTCCTGACTTTTTAGGCGTTGCAGAGGTTTGTGGTAGTTGCTTCTTAAAATTGTTTTGCTCAATTTCTGATTGAAGAGTTGGTTTTTCAAAAGCGTTTTTGACAATTTTTTTGTTGTTAATTTTAGTTTCTGTTTTGGTTAATTTACCAGGCTCTGGTATATCAACTTTTGTCTTAATGTAGATCGGCTCAGGTACATCAACCGCTGTTTTCACATAAACTGGCTCTGGTACATCAACCGCCCAACCGTGCGCTTCGGGTACATCAACGGCTGTCTTCTCATAAACTGGTTCTGGCACATCAACTGCCCAGCCATGCGCCTCGGGTACGTCAACAGCTGTTTTCACATAAACTGGTTCTGGCACATCAACCGCCCAACCATGTGCCTCGGGTACATCAACAGCTGTTTTCTCGTAAACTGGCTCTGGTACATCAACTGCCCAGCCGTGCGCCTCGGGTACGTCAACAGCTGTCTTCACGTAAACTGGTTCTGGTACGTCAACTGCCCAACCGTGCGCTTCGGGTACATCAACAGCTGTCTTCACGTAAACTGGTTCTGGTACGTCAACTGCCCAGCCGTGCGCTTCGGGTACGTCAACCGCTGTTTTCACATAAACCGGTTCTGGTACATCAACCGCCCAACCGTGCGCTTCCGGTACATCAACAGCTGTCTTCTCGTAAACTGGTTCTGGTACGTCAACCGCTGTTTTCACATAAACTGGTTCTGGTACATCAACCGCCCAACCGTGAGCTTCCGGTACATCAACAGCTGTCTTCTCGTAAACTGGTTCTGGTACATCAACCGCCCAGCCGTGCGCCTCCGGTACGTCAACCGCTGTTTTCACGTAGACTGGTTCTGGTACATCAACCGCCCAGCCGTGCGCCTCGGGTACGTCAACAGCTGTCTTAATTTGAACTTGAGCATAAACAATCTTCGTCTCAATGTTGCTGGCGTCTGCCTTAACATGATTATCCCTAATCGCGTCTGGTTCCGCTACCTTAACATAATAATCACTAATACTTGGTTCCCCATTGTTACCCAAGTCATCATTTTCGGTTTGCCAATCACTATATTCAACCGCTGATACTTCTCCGGCGTTATTCACCTGATAAGTTGCGGTGCGTGTATACGTCACTTGATATGCCTTATCGGCTAATAACTGCTTGCCTTGTTCGTCCACATAGTGGATCGTCTTGGTAATGACCTTTTCCAAACTGGCTTTATCTGTCCCACTTGGTTGCTGGGGATCATTTGGTATCTTCGGATCAATGATCGTCCCAGGATTGCCTGGATTTTCTGGCTTGTTCACAATTGTCCAGCTACTTAATCCTGGTGTCTCTGGACGCTCATAAGGCGCATAAACGTATCGTACTAATGTAGAGGGAACAAATTTATTACTCAAACTAAAGTTTGCATTACCACCATTTTTGTGTGCGCTGATCAACCCAGGATCATTAGGATCAGATACTAAGAGTGTGTAGTGGTAAATTTGTCCAACAGTTTGGTAAACAAATGGTCGCCCATTGTCATCAAATTGATTCTGTCCATCTTTAGATTTTAACCAGTAGAAATTACCTTGATTAAAGGCTCTAACAGCTTCATCTAATGACGTGGTTGGTTGATTTAAGTTTGCAACATAAGACTTTGAGTCGCCGTTCTCATTTTGAATCACGCGCCATACAGCAAATGCATAAGCACCATGGGCATCTTGCCGGATATTTTTTGTATCAATCTTACCGTTTATAAAATCGTTGAAGCCATCGTTTAGTTGTGATTCAGTATAGGCTTTACTTTGTTCGGATACCTCACCTGTTTCTGCACCAATCGTTTTGACGTAATAATAACCTGGGAAGTCAAGTGGCTTGCCGTCAATGACATTAGTCGTGTGATAGGAATAAATTTTAGTTACTGCTGGAGTAATGACTGGTTCTGTCAAATCGGCATAAATTTCGTTTCCATTTTCATCTTTTTGTTTTGTGTCGACTGAAAAATGAACTTCTTGTTCAGTTTGTTTTGGTAGCGTCATCTCTATTCGATGAGGTAATGATATAAACGATATTACACCGTGACTATTAATTGCATATCTAAATTCATTATCAAATGAAAAATCAAGCGCTACACCTTGATCAGAAGTTTCCGAATTGTTAATGACATATGTTTTCATCAGTTGGTTTTTAGCATTAATTTGTTGTAATACAATGCTTTTCAAGTCTGTGCTAATTCCAACATATAGATGCTTAGTCGCCGGAGCTGAACTAAATTGCATCCCATTGTATCCTTGAATATCTGAAAAAACGCGATATGCATTTCCATTCGAGTCCTGAATTTGGATAGGATAATCAGTAATCTTATTTGGTGATATTGTCGTAACGGCTTGTTTTTGTTCCGGCGTTAATGGTGCAGGTACAATAGTTGTCTCTGAGTTATCAGTAGCTGCGTTTTTATCAGGTTCGTCAGTGTTTGATAACTTATCTGGCTCCGAAGCATCAGTTTTTTGTCCGCGTGCAGTATTGCCATCATTATTCTGTGTGCCAGTTTCTGTATCTTGGACGTTAGTTAGTGACCCATCAGCCATTTTGTTTTTAGTCGTGTCACTAGTGTCATTTACCATTTCGCTGTCGTCACTAATTGGAGATGTACCCTGAGATGGCATGTTTGTGCTCGTCTCACTAGACTGAAAACTACTATTTTGAGTTACCTTGTCTTGCTTTAAAGACTGATTAGAGTCCGGATTATCACTGACATTTTTGTTTACTGGCAAACAATCAGTGGTGTTCACAGTATCTGCATGGGCAACAGTGCCGGTTAACACCACTGTTCCTCCCATGAATCCAACAGAAAGTCCAGCTAAGAGCCATAGTTTTCCTGCCTTGTACCTCTTGAATCTTTTACTATTTTCCTGATTGTCATAATTTAATTTCATAAATTCTCTCCTTCTCTATCTATTACTACGCTCACTATTATCTACCCATAATATTTATTTTCGGTCATCAATTCTTCAATAGATTGATAGACAATTATTCACAAATACTTGATATTGTTGACTTGAGTATAGTAACGTTTTTTATTAATACATTTAATTTCAAAGGAAATGAATTATGAATCGTAATTTAAAAGTTATGCAGACAAAACGAAAAATTTTTTTAGCAATCATTACCTTGTCGCGTGATACCCCCATTAACAAAATTAAAAATACTGATTTAGCAAACATGACTGATCTGAATCGCGCCACCATTAAAAAATATATCCAGCCTGATGCAACACCTGATGCTTTTTTTGAAGAATTTCAAAAGGAATTACTTGAGAGAGTCCACTTATCTTATCAGATTGGTCCAGAGAAATGGTATGATCCCAACATTTATTCACATTCTCAAATGCTCAACCAATTACGCGTTCTGTTTGATTTTCAAAACGAACTACGTCAGTTGTTTATATACTGTGGCCATACAGCTGCCTATTTCTTTCACCAGCTAAAATTAGGACTGCAGAGTCGGGACTTCACAATTTATCGTATTGAACAGCAATCCGAACATGTTCCTGGACTATCATATATTTCAGAGCGACAAGCAGTCTTCTTCAAAAACGAACTATTCGCCTTAATCTGCACTTGGATTACAAGCGAGAATCCAGAAACACCCGAGGAATTTATCAAAGTTATTGAAAACTTGTGGGCTAATCAGATGGTTTGGCCATAATAAAGTGAGGTATTTTGGTCGCAAAAAATAACTTGTGAGTCCACAAGTTATTTTTTCTAAAACAAAATCATTTCTTCCCACAAAACATGACTTATATTGTTAAACAACGCCAGTCGCTGAAATCTGTGACTGGCGATTGTTTTTGTTAACAGCGCAACATCTAATTGGTGATCATCAAATACGATACTCATAGCATCATGATCAACTGTCGCCCCTTCACCGGTTTTATTGAAAATGGTGAGTTCTTGAAATGGCGCTGATGTGTTTTCAATAAACGTCACCGGCAACTTATATTGCGATTGTTGACGCGTCAATAAATAGTTGGTAGCCGAATGTTCCAGAACATTTTTTAACATTGATAAACTATCAGCGGCCGTTGTTTCGTTATCTAACTTGGTTTGTGCCATGAATTGGCGACGCAAGTGAGTGTTTGTATAACGTGAGCTCGCAAAGTGATTGATTTCTGCCATACCAAAATAACGTATCAACGCATTTGCGGCCCAATTATCTGAAATCGTCAACATTAGCGCTTGCAATTGCGCCACCGTGACAGTCTGATTATTGCCCGACAATATATCTAAAATACCTGCTCCAAAATGCGTTAGCTTTCGTTTCGTCCACCAAACATCATCCTCAGCCAACCCAAAATCCGAATTAATTAGCGACACTTTGTTGGCTAAGGCTTCTGGGTTTTCAGTCATAATATAATCTGAAATCAGTAACTTTATTATACTGGCTGATGGAAAAGATAAATTTGACCGCAACGACAACAAAACACTGCCATCAAGTGACAAAACAATTGCAGTCTGACCTTCAAAATCCGACAGCAATTGTTCAATTTTTTGTATCTTAAATGCCATCAAAACTCCTCTGCGCAATACCCAATCCTGACTGATTTGAAGGTATCAATTGCGTTTGATCAAGCCGCAAACCATCAGGAACAAGGTCATAGTTAAACATAAACGGTGCGTCTAAGTCAACGTATTTGACAGTTTTATTTGTGTTAGCTAAAGCGACAGCAAATGCAATACCGATTTTTGATTCAATCATACAACCAATCATAGCTTGTCCGTTAAAATCATTAACAGTTTGGAATATCTTTTGCGCTTCAGTAATACTGCCTGCTTTTTCCAGCTTAACATTAATCAAACGGACAGCGGTTTCGTGCATATATTGAAACGCTTGGTGATGATTAAAGACACTTTCATCCAGCATGATCGGTATCTTAGACTTGACAACTAGCGCTTTAAGCTGGTGTTCAAAGCCGACTTTCAATGGCTGCTCAATAAAATCAATTGGCAATTCTTTGGTAAGTGCCATTTCAATAAATTGCATTGTTTGTGCAACTGTCCAAGCCTGATTCGCATCAATTCGAAAATGTATTTTTTGATATCGATGATTTAATTGTGCAATTTTATCAATTTCATTCACAATAGTATCGCCGCCAACCTTAATTTTTAAAGCTGAGAAACCTCGGCTGACAATATCATCAGCGTCTTGTAACATCTGATTTTTTTGACTAATACTCAGTGTGTAATCGGTCACTACCGGTTGACTCGTGCCACCTAAATACTCAGCAATCGGTAAGTCTGCAATACGAGCAAAAATGTCATAGACGGCTTCACTGACTGCCAAACGTGCTGCAGAATTAAACACAATTAAACCATGAACAAATTCATCAACTTCTGCCGGTGTTTGAAAAGTTTGATTAACAATGGCTGGTTTTACAATGTCATTGATGACCGCCACAATACTTGTCAAAGTATCACCAGTTACTTTCAGTGATGGCACCGCTTCACCATAACCTGTAAAAATAATGCCGGTCTCCGTTTTCGCTGACACTGCAATCACGATACCTTCTGCATTATCCTGCCGATGCAAATTAGTCACAAATGGCCGTTTTAACTTAACAGTGTATTTTTTTAACTTAATGTCACTAACAATAATCATTTTATATTTCCCAATCGGTAGATACTTTCCACTAAAATAGCCATTGCTTTTGGATAATTTTCTAAATCATATTTTTCATTTGCTTGATGAGCCGTTGTTGTTTGCCACGCAAATCGTGTGCCAAAAGCAGCTCCACGCTTAATTAATCGACCGTAAGACGCACCAGTTGAATAATGCAGGACCGTGGGTTGACCCATCACTGTTTCATAACTTGCCAACAAAGTTGCAATCACAGCATCATTTTTAGGCGTCAAATGTGGTAACAATTCATCCTTTTTGACTGTCACGCTACTATGCAAGGCTTTGACACTTCGTTGAATAATGGCAAACATTTGTTTTTCAGTAATACCAATTGGATATCTGATATTGATACTAAAGTAACCATCCCCGCCACTGGCAAATTTCTGTAAACCATAATTTACGACCAACGGTCCCATTTCAGCTTGATTAAAGGCCAAACCCATTTTTTTGCCGAAATAATCTAAATGTGCTGTACGACCTAAAATTTGTAAAAAAGAAGCGGCTTCACCAGTAAAGTCAAATTTCGTCAGAAAATTAGCCAAATAAGTCCCAGCATTTAAACCAACATCAGGTGTTGAGCCATGCGCTTGTTTCCCTATCATTTTAATTTCAAGGCCATTACTTAGCGTTTGGACAGTAGCTTTCATGCCAACATCAGCATTTTGCTTCAAAAAATAGTCCAGTTTTTCGGTTACAATAGGCTCATCAATTCCAGTTATTGTAGCAACAGCCAAGCCGGGTACGACGTTGCCAGCAACTCCGGCGTCAAATTTTAATAATGTTACATTATCTTGACCTTGCTTAGTATCTGAAAATGACACCATAAAGTTGGCAATACCTGCTTCAGCATTTTCCACAATAAATTCACCATCAGGGGAAAAACCGATGTCAGGCACCCCCTCTTTTTGGAAATAATAAGGCATATCTGACCAATCATTTTCCTCATCTGTGCCAATGATTAATCTTATTTTATTTTTAACAGCAAGCTGTTGATCAGCAATCAGTTTGATGGCGTAGTAACTCAGCATTGTCGAGGCTTTCATATCATCAACACCACGACCCGTCAGAAAATGTCCCTGTTGTTCTGGTTCAAATGGTGATGACGTCCAGCCATCGCCCACCGGAACAACATCGACATGAACAAGAATACCAACGGTTACCGACGCTGCCTCTGGACCATATTCAATATACCCAACACGCTCCGCAACACATCCAAAGCGCAAACCATCACGCGCAGCAAAACTCAGCATTTGATCCAATGCTTGTTTGACTGCAACACCATACGGATGACTTTTGTCACTTGTTTGTGTGCTTTTCACTGATGGAATTTTAACTAACGTTTTGAGATCTTTTAGCCATTGCTCGTAATAGTTTGGCACTATTTTTTGCCAAGAAGATTCGCTCATCTTAAACCTCTACTTTATTTCATCGTTGATCATTATACTGAGTTCGAAACCACAAATGTGATTTTGAATTAGTTGTTAAGCGTTCGATATACTCCTCTAGCGATAACCCATTTTTTGTCATATAAACGGCATTTTCTTGACCAACATATCTAAAGTGCCACGGTTCATAATTAATACCCGTCCAGTTTACTTTTGCCTTGGGGTATCGCAAAATGAAACCATAGTCAACAGCGTGATTTATCAGCCACTGTTGTGAAATAAGCTGATCAACATCATCATACAAATCCTGTCTGTCATTTAAAAACGCTGTGTCTATTATGTCAACAGCTAAACCAGTATGATGTTCACTTGAACCCGGCAGTTGCGAATAAGCTAACGTCATGTTTTGCGCCTGTTCCAGTGAATAACCGGCATTGCGGTGACGCTGGACAGATTGATCAAATAGGCTTTTTTGATACGCGATCGAGCGATAACCAGAGACTAATGTAAAACGAAACCCATTTTTCTCAGCTTCGGAAAACAAACTAGATAAACTATCTACAATACTAGTGTTAATCGTTTCTTTCCCAATTAAGAACCGTTCAAACGCCATTTCTTCTTGAATAGGATGTTGCTGATTAACAACAATCAAATTAGGATTGTCTAATGCACCGCTATTTGGAAAATTCATTCGTTGTTGCCTCCCTTATGAGCCTTTCAGCTTCATCGAACTTGGCAAAATGATTAGCCCCATCAAAGCCTAAAAGCACCACAATATATCGTTTATGCTGATGTGTAATAACTGCAATAAGGTTCTGTTTCGCACGGTCAGTAAAACCAGTTTTCAACCCTGCCCAAGTCATATCATGTGAGGGATTAGCAATTTTTGGATTACGATTTAACCAAATTTTATTTTCAATTACCATTTGCGCTTGTTGCGCTAATGATAAGACATCAGGAAAATTCAAAATAAGCTTTTTTGTCAATAATAACAACGCGTTGGCAGACATTTTTGTGACTTTTTTGTCGCTAACCTGCTGACTAATGAAGAAATCAGCAAGATCCTCATCATCTAGACCAGTTGGATTACTAATGTCGCCATCAATTTTCATCGCCGCCAATAATAATTGTGTTTGATGACGCCAATTTGACAAAGAACCAAATAAGGTCAGCATCAATTGAAGCGCTGGCTGATTTTCAGATATCAGCAAAGTCATGTTGAGTAAATCAATGACCTCATAACCCTGTGGTACAGTCATTGGAATATCTGCCAAATCAGGGTTAGAACCCACTGCAGCAACATTTGCTGTGACTGGTAGAACTGAATGATAATCGAGCTTACCTTGTTGAATCGCTGACATCGTTTGATAAATAATAATTAGTTTTGCTAGAGAGGCAGTTGGCCATTTTAGATTGTCATTCTTACTGGCAATGACTTTGTCATCAGTAACTGAAAATACAATATAGGCTTGGGCCGAAGTCTCAATTGGTTCACTTATCATGTTTGACAGCATTCTTATAAATTGTGCCGGCACCCGTTGTGAAGTATTGAATACCTGACACTTTTGGATTAGATAATTGAACTTGTTGGCCCCAAATAACTGGGTTGACAGCTGAATCTTGGAACAAAATTTTCTCGCCTAATTGCTCATCCTTATCGCGTGCACTTCCCTTTTGTGCATCGGTCGATAGTGCCTTTTTGATAGCGGCATCATAACTGGTATTTGACCACTTACCATCGTTATTTGGTGATGACGTTGTGAACAAATTCAAGAAGGTTGTCGGTTCAGCGTAATCACCATACCAATTGACATAGATAATATCGAAGTTTTGGTCAGTTTGATCATTTAATCTCTGCTTGAATGGCACAAATTTTTCTGAAATCGTCAAACCGGATAATTTCTGCCATGAATCTTTCATAAAGTCTCCGACAAGCTTAGTTTGTGGCACATCTGCAGTCAGTTCCAATGTCAGATTTAGTTTGGTTAATCCTTCCTCTTTCATACCTTCTGCAAATAACTGCTTAGCTTTTTCAAGATCGTAGCTGTAATCCTGTTTGGCTGTTGATGCGAAATCCTTACCACTAGCCGTTTTTGATAGTCCGGCGGGTGTCATACCTGTTGGTACTTTACCAACACTATTATAAATTGAGCTCAAGATTTCGGAACGATTTGTTGCTAAATTCAACGCTTGACGAATTTTCTGATTGTTCAAGCCTTTAACTTTACCCGTCTGATTGTACTCAAAATATGATGTTGCTGCCAATGGAACAGCTTTGTAATCTTTACGCTTACTATTAGCCGTTTGTAATTCAGTCGTACTCAAAACAGCCAAGTCTAAACTACCTCGTTTGTATTCTTGAACAGCTGTTGCAGGATTTTTGATGACACTATAATTCACACCAGCGTTTTTGACGCTTTTGGCGTTGTAATAATTTTTATTCGGAATTAACTTAAACGACGTGTTCGTACCATTCCAGCCAACAAATTTATATGGTCCAGAATAAATTTGTTCACTTGATTTAGTACCAAGTTTCTTGCCTGCTTTCGTATTAAATGCCTCATTTTGTGGGTAAAAACTAGGGAATGACATGAGACTAGCAAATTGCGGCTGCGGCGAATCTAGTGTCACAACGACTGTTGAAGCATTCTTTGCAACGATTCCCAGTGAATTGACATCTTTATCCGTTCCGGCACTGATTGCATCCGCATTTTTAATGCCAGAATAAATATAAGCATACTGTGAAGCTGTTTTAGGATTAACCGTCCGACGCCAAGCATAAACGAAATCTTTAGCAGTCAATTTTGTACCATTCGACCATTTCAAGTTTTTACGTAAATGGAATGTCCATGTCAAACCATCTTTTGATGTGGTCCAGCTTTTTGCAAGACCTGCAACCGGTTTACCACTTGCGCTTTTACTTAACAGTCCCTCTTGTGTATTTCCAGCAATCTCAAACGCATAAGTATCGGTCATTTTTGACAAATCCTGCGTCGTTAGATCAGTGCTAATATAGGTTTTGATCGTTGCATCGCTTGAACTACCACTGGTTCCCCACACACCGGTAACTCGCGTTCCTGCCGCAATGACCACGATAGCGCCGATGGTACCAAAAATGATTGTATTCCGTTTTACCATATATATTTCTCATCTCTCTGTTATTCTCTCATCAAAGCGTTATTAAGATAAATCTCTTTTTAAATTAGCACTTTTTCATTTGAATATAACTTTTTTAATTTGATACTAAATATAATAGCATACGGTCTTTTAAACATTTTTGAAAAACCTCTATATTATAACTAGATTTTTGTGCACAACGCACAAAAAAACAGTCAATCACTATAATTGACTGTTTGTAAAATCCTAAAAACATTCACACCAATTCAAATGAAGCCAAAATTTCAGAGTCATCATTAGCAAGAATATTTTCAATAGCAACATATTTGATCTTAGCTGTTATATGCCATTGTGATTCATTTAGTGTCTTAACGAGTTGACGCGCTTCACTGGGTTGTAAGGATTGTCCTATTGTAACGTGTGGTTGATACGGTATATCACGACGGTAAAAAGGCTTAAAATTATCCAGTTCATAAAGCTTGTCGTGTATCATTTTGATTATGTCTGCGCCTTGCGCAACGGATAACCAAACGTAGCCGTTATCCGTGTCGCCTCCAACACAATTCAGTGTTAGAGTGAACGACTCAAGACGTTTCACAACAGATTGCACCGCATCACAAATACTCGTATCCGAGGCATTACTTTTGAAAGGAAACATAAGCGATACATGAGGTCGAATATGTGTATATAAGCTATCATGTTTTTGTCGAATCGACTGAATGGTTGCTTGATCAACTGAATTAAAGTCTGGAAAAATCAAAACGGACCGATATTTCATCGCCACTCCTTTTATTATTGCACATCAGATAAACAGATTAATCACCATTTTCGCGTAGCCATGGTCGATCGCTAACTTCATTTTCAGTGATAATCCGATGCAGAGTTTGTTGCGCTTGCGGCACAAACATTTTTGGCTCCGGATGAATGGGTACAAATTGCAAATCCAATGTCTCTGTGCCATCTTTTTGCAAAAATCCCCCAGCCTGTTCAACTTCAAAACCAATACCAATAGTCTCTTGTGCATCCCCCCAAGAATTTTTGTCCGTCACATTTGTGGCGATACCCAAGACTCTGGTTACGCTAACGTCAATATTCGTTTCTTCTTTAAATTCCCGTACAACCGCTTGCATTGGAGAATCGCCATATTCAAGATACCCCCCAGGAAATCCCCAGCCAGCGTCTGAATCCCAACGTTTTTCCAACAAAATAGCATCGTGAGTGTCATTCCATAAAACACCAAACGCAGAAACAAAAATCATGCCCTCATGACCAACTTTCTCCCGCATTCGCGCAATATAATTCTTATTCATGATGTAACCCCTTAATCAAAATTTTGTGCAACAAATCACTTTTCATTATAGCACTACGACGTATTAATTATGAAAATAATGATATTCGGTGATCACAAAAAAATCTGGGTCAAATTTCGATTTATTTGGATTGCGCAGTAGTGAAGCTGTCCCATTTTTCTGGCAATAATGTCATTTGCCAGAAACGTAATTCTTCTGCACTACTATACATAAATTGTTGCAACAACAAATCCATATCAAGTTCATCTTGATGTTTATTCACTAAGTCATCTAATAATTGAATCATCTCATGAACGTAACCTTGAAATGTCTCATCAGCGTACGAATTAACAAAATCAATATAAATTTGTTGCGTGCCTTTTAAGTAATCTTTTCTTGCTAACATTTCTTGGAAAATTTCTAGATATAACCAGGGGCATGGTAGTAACGCTGCTAATGCATGAACTTCCCCATAACTATCAAAGGCATGGTGCATGTGGCAAGTATAGTGATAAGTTGTTGGTAAAATTTCAGCCTGTTGAATCTCGTCATCAGTCATATTAAGACCTTGATATATCCCATTTTGCTGGTCAACATCATAAGCTGTAATTGCCTGAATGCCTGATTTTAAAGCATCAATAACTTGTGAATCCTGACTTGTCGCCAAAATTTTATCATAAATTGCTAAATAATTTTTGACATAGTAATTATCCTGTATCAAATATGCCTTAAAGGCAGACAAAGGTAACGTCCCATCTTCAATGCCCTTAATAAAGGGATGATTCTTGCTTGACAGCCAAAGTGAAGTTGACTTTTCGTGTGCTAATTCGCTAAATTTCATGATATTCTCCATTCTTTTTTATAAAATATCTAAAAACCCCAGCTCACTGAAATTGAGCTGGGGTCGCCAAAAAGCATCGTAAAATACAACATCATGATATTGATGTGGCTAATATAATATCTTCCTGCGTCAGTCTTAACTGCTTCAGGTTCAATGGGTATGATCTCAGCTCAAGGCACCCCAGATATCTTACATAAAAAATTATAACACACGTATTCATTAAAACAGTAATAAATTTTAAGGATATGCAATTGATTCATCAGCTAAAAGCGAAAATGTGCCATACCAGCCAAGTTATTGGATGCTTTTCACAAAACCCTTTTAAAAATTATTCTTACTTTGCTCATACACCGCGATTGCTCTTAATCGCGCAGCTTTATGATCCACAATTGGCTGAGGGTAATCATCATTTAATTTCACACCATAAGCTTTTTGTTCCGCATCAGTTAACTGATTAGGCTGATGTATTTTTTTGCTTTTGATAGATTTCAATTCCGGAACATATTGCGTGATAAACGCGCCATCAGGATCAAATTTTTCTGACTGTATTGTCGGATTAAATACTCTAAAATATGGCACACTATCTGTACCTGTCGACGCAGCCCACTGCCAACCACCAATATTACTTGCAGAATCATAATCAACTAATTTTTCTCGAAAATACTTCTCACCCCAACGCCAATCAATTAATAGATCTTTGGTTAAAAAAGAAGCAACAACCATTCTCAAGCGGTTGTGCATCCAACCCGTTTCATTTAGCTGACGCATGGCAGCATCGACAATTGGAAAACCAGTGCGCCCTGTCCGCCATGCTTTAAAATGATCCTCATTATTTTGCCAAACAACATTTTGAAATGATGTTTTGATTGCCTTTTCTTGCTGATCTGGATACATAGCATAAATCATATTGTAGTAATCACGCCAACACAGCTCTTTGATGAAGGTCGTACGACCGTCACTTTCCGGTTCCTGCCTGACAGCATCATAAACTGTCCGAATTGAAATTTCACCGGTCCTTAAATATCGTGATAAATGGCTGGTAGCATCAAGGCTTGGTATATCACGATTTTTATCATAGTCAGCGAGTTTATGTGACACAAAGTCGATCAAAACTTGTTTGGCAACCGACTCTCCAATTTGGTTTTCGTAAGCATAACTGTCACATGGACGGATTAGCTTTTTAAGCTCAGCTGTTGCGTCATTGTCTGGCAGCACCAGTTGCTTTTTGACAATTTCCGAATGCCTTTGATCATAATTTGGTGATTTTTTAGGTCGTTGTATCCATTGCTTAAAGTATGGTGTGAATACTTTGTATCCAGTACCATCTTGTTTTTTAATATCGAACGCACTGTGCAATGTAAAATCTAAAAAAGGATGTGGCGTTACCTGCAACTCATCACGACAATATTTTGCAATTGCTTGATCTCGTTTTCTACCATAACCCCGTTCATCAAAATTAAAATACAAATCTTGCCAATCCGGCAGCTCTTTTTTTAATGCTGTAAACACAGTGGTGACATTTCCTGAGAAAATATGCAAGCTGATTTTTTTTGCTTTTAAAACTGATTTAAAATGAGACACACTGGCAAAAAAAGCACTTTGATTGACACTGCCACTAGACGCGATTTGCTCTGGGTCAATAACAAATACTAAAGCAAGATGATCACTATTGGCAACAGCAGCTGACAAAGCTGTATTATCTGCTAATCTTAAATCTCTTCTAAACCACATCACACTTGTCTTAGTCACAAAAATACCCCTCACATTTAAATTATTTTGACAGTTGTCGCTTGTAAATTTTTCTGGTACTCAAAAACCAATAATTACGAAAATCACCCACTAATTTTGAATATGGATAACCCGTTAGTCCTTGTTGACATAATTGTTCCGACAAATACTCTTTCAAAATCCAAGGGTCTTCGGGCGCAACGTGATCCAATTCTAATATCTGATTGATTTTTGAAACAGAAGTGTTTAACGCGGCTGCCACATCCTCAATTGCTAAATGGCTCATTTTGAGATTTTCCTTGAGTTCCTTACTTGTATTGAAACGCTCAGTAGAATTTAGAGACATGTCACTCCCCCCTTTCATTGTTCAGTTCACGATGTTAATAAAGCTATTATCAATTGTTAAACCAACATAATTATGATTTATGTAATACAACGAGTATAATGCTTTCACACTTTTACGTAAAGAAATTTGATTTTAACTGCAAAGCACACAAAAAAACGCCAATATTTGGCGCATTTCTAATGATTAATCTGAACGTTTATGAAATTTAGCAATGGATTCATTAACGCGTTCAACTTTCAAATGCAAATTGATTTTGATAATTATCCAAACCGCAATATAGATTGTCAAAAAGCTCAACCAAAAGGTGGGCTCATACAAAACTTCAGGTAGCCCCAAAGTTAACGACGCAGCACCTAAAGTTATCATTAGCGTACCTATAAAATGTAGTATGAGAGCGACAAGATATGAAAATCGTTCAATGTCAAAAATCATTGATAAAATACCAATTAAGCCGCTCATCACTAGTACAATTAACGTGTTGATAGGATCAACATGTGTTGGTTCAGAAAAAAAGATAATACAAATCATGTAAATGAACGACCCATAGCCAAACCCATGAATCACGTGACGCAAAATTTCTTTGATCATTTCTATCTCCTCAAACCGACAAACGAGCAATCAAGTCTTTTACATATCGCCGACTGACCACAGATTGATTATCCTGAGTTAAGTGCGCGGTCATATTGCCTGCAAAACTCTCCGAGAGGCTTTGTAAATGATTAATATTGATGACAGCGTGTTTGGATATTTGAACGAAGTATTGATTTTTAATGCGTTGGCAAAAATGAACCAACCTTTCTTTCGTACATACTAGTCGCTCTGTTGTATAAATTAATAATTCATCATCAACAACGTCAAGCAAAATAATTGTCTCAACCTTCAAAACGATTATCTCATCTTCCGCCTTAACCGTCACAAGATTGGCAGTCTCTGACTGATATTGACGAATGTAAGCCATCAAACGTTGCGTTTCTAAGCTATTTTCTTTTGCTCGGACGATTACCATTGGCTGCTCATCAGGAACTTCTGTGCTGATTTGAAAGACAATTTTCATATTTGCCTTAACCTCGTTTGTTTAATTAAGTAAGTTTTGTCTTTGTTTTTGTGCAATAAAGCTTGGTAGCAAAACAATTAAAAATGCAACCAGAATCAGTGCACCGACAATGCTATAAGTCTGTACTAAACTCAACAGTGATGACCATTTAATTTGAACGCCCATTAAACGATTAAAATATCGGATAGCATTAGTCTGTTGAAACGTATCTTTGATCGTATCGTTCATCAATACTTGGCGATACAGCGAGGCAATATAAGAGGCCGGTGTCATTTTCATGATTGTTTGTGCAAAAGTTGGTAGTGATCCAATTGGAATGTAAGTACCAACTAAAAATCCTGATGCAGTACCAATAATGGTTGCCAGTTTTCCAAAACTATCGACTGTTTGAAAACGACTGGCTAATATAGCATTAACTAACGTTGCCAATATAGCGCTCAACACCATTATACCTAATGTCGGCACAACTTGTGATATTTGAAACGATATTTTATCAGTTACCACAAAATATAACCCCATGACAACTAACATGGCTAATTGCATGATAAACCCAATAAAAGTCGCGCTTATCAAATAGCCAAAATGAATTGACAATGGGCCAGCATCGGTTAAAGACAAGTCTTCCAGCACATGTTGTTCTTTATCTTTTACCATTTGTGAGAGTGCCGTTAAAGTCGTTGTAATACCTGTAATGGCAAGTGTTCCGCTTATTAACCAAGTATCTAACAATTGATTTTTATGACTAATGCCCGCCCAATTAGATGAAATCCCTTTTTTTAGAAAGACTAGATAGAGAACAAAGGAAATGAGTGCGCCAAGAAGTGAAAAAATTACCCCGCTACGATTTCTAAAATACAACATCATGTTACGTTTTACCATAGCCAACATATTAACGCATCTCCTTTCCAGTTAATGTCACAAACGCATCATCCATCGTACCTAAACGATATTCAAAATTGGTTAAAATTGACTGATGTTGTGTGATTAGCGAAATTGCCTCTGTGATACTGGCAGTTTTGATAAGTAACTCATGTTCGTTCATCACTTGGCTAACCATATCTGGTGATAATGTTTCATTCAACTGTTTTGCATTTGGACAAAATAATGTTAATTGATTGCTGGCATAGCGCTGCTTGATCTCATCAGCAGAACCGCTGGCAATAATTTGTCCATGATCAACAATATAGACCTGTTGAGCATGATCTGCCTCGTCCAAATAATGCGTTGTCAGTACAATTGTCAACTGACGATTCTGCTGCAAGTCATACAGTAATTGCCAAATTGCTAGTCTTGTCTGAATGTCAAGACCAGTTGTTGGTTCATCTAAAAACAAAATATCTGGACTATTTAACAGTGCTCGAGCAATATCAACACGTCTTTTTTGACCGCCTGACAGTGTCCCATATAATTGACCGGAAAACTGAGTCAATCCCAAATCGTGAATCAAAATGTCAACTTGCTTCAAACCGACATTTCGATACTGTTTGGCCCGAATCATCAAATTCTCTTTTACAGTCAGCTGATCATCAAGCACACTATTTTGAAAAACAACACCTATCGTCGTATTTGGTGCATATATTATGTCACCCGAGCTAGGCTTGCGAATACCGGTCAACATCCTCATTGTAGTTGATTTTCCCGCACCATTTGGCCCTAGGACAGCTGTTAAACTCCCTTTTTCAATATTCATGTTAATACCATCAACAGCGATATGATTACCATATTTTTGTGTTAAGTTAATTGTTTTCAATATCATGACTTAACCTCCTCAACAATGAGTATAACAAAGTACGATTCAACATTGATTCAAATTCTGCCAACCGGTTGAATTCGTTTGGTAAGCGGTAAAAATTAATAAAAATAATTTAGCTATTTAAACATAAAAAAACCAATAACTTTCTAAACATTAGTTTGCTGAAGTTATCGGTTTTAATTTATCTATTAGTATTTGTCTATTTAAATGTTATTGTGCCACCGGGTGCAAAATCATCTGAATCTGTTCCAGGCGTGACGCCAGTATGATCAACAACAACTCGCAAGTTTTGCAAATTAAAATTTTTATTACTGGTCAAAATTTCGATAGAAGACTTAATGCTGGTATGTGGCTCTATTTTACCAAGATAATTGTCAAATTCGTAAGCACCAAATGTGCCAGAACTAGAATAGGTCATATTATTGCCATCAATTACTTTTAAATAATCTCCGCCATTTGTAGAACTAGTATCAATTTCTCTATTTGTCGTATTGTTTATTGTATAAAAAAGCGAGACGCGATAATATTCTTTGGGAAGTTCATTTTTATTAATATTCTCTTCCGCGTCCGTGTAGTCATTAGTATCTCTTTTATCCGTTTTTTTAATAACCACTTTGGTAATACTTAGGTCAACGCCATTAACAGAACCCTTATATTGTAGTGGTTTGTTAAGTACCATGCTTTTATCTTTTGCTTGACTAGATTTTGTCGCGCTGCTTTTTTCAGAAGTGTTATCTTTAGTTTTTGTATCACTAGGAATGAGTGCAAAAATAATAACTAAAATCAATGATCCAAAAGAAAACAGTAACCACTTTTTTAAGTGTTGTTTACGTTGCACGATTGCCAAAACTAAAAACACGACAAAAGTTAGCAAAAACAGTAATACTGCAGCTCCTAAAATAGTTTCCATTCTATCCCCTCAACTTTCTCATTTTCAAACAAAGTAAAGTATACCACCAATATTAATATAAAAGAAATGTAATATTAGTTTCTTTGACATTGACTTCTTTTTGAGGTTATTTGAAAACAATTTAAAAAATCGCATTTTCCACAGTTATTTAATCTCTACAACAAAAAATAGTTGTCCCATCACAAGGACAACCATTTTCATTTCTTACTTTTGATGGCCGTAATACTGTATGACCTTGGCCAAATTTTGTTTGCCGCGGTAGATAGCGTAACCAACTGTGAAGACTGCCACAACATTCAAAATACCAAGAACAACACCAGTGCCAAACAACCACCAGTTATGCTTGACAAAGAAGTACATCATCAAAATGCTTATCCCAACTAGCATTGAGAAAAATGACTGCCAGCGTGATAGATTCTTGAGCATTGTCTTTTGATAAGACACTTCTTTTTGATAGTTTTTATTATAATCTTGTGTGCTCATCTTCATGAAACGCCTTTCTTTTATTAATAACTTAGTCCTGGGTTGAAGAAACCAAGGAGTACACCAATCAAAGCAACGACTACCAAAATCAACATCACCTTGATGGGTGAGATATTCTTTTTAGCCATTAACCACCAGCACGCCACAATAAACAGCGCCGTCAACAAACCGGGATAGACAGAGTCCAACTTATCCTGAAGGACAAGGTAGGCCTTGCCAGATGAATTTGTTAATTTAAATGACGTTTTGACTGTAACCCAAGTTGCGGCAACACCACCAACGACCATACCACCAACAGTAGCGATTGCACGTCGAATAGCTTTTCCTTGCGCACCAACTAAAATACCAACAGCTTTATCACCCAGCTCGTATCCTTTAAAGTAGGCAAAACGCATACCAAAGTATCCAAGCAAGTTCCATACAATAATATAGAAGATGGCACCCAATGGCGATCCACCATCAGACATACCCAAAGCAATACCTAGAATAACTGGAATCAGTGTGCCGACCACCAAAGAATCACCAATACCAGCAATTGGTCCCATTAATCCGGCACGAAGTCCGTTAATTGTTGTATCATCCACATTACCATGGTTTGCACGTGCTTCTTCCAAACTTGCTGTCACACCAACAATCACTGTACCCAACTGTGGTTCTGTATTGAAGAACGCTGTATAGGTCTTCATGGCTTTTTCTTGATCTTCTTTGTTATCGTACAATTCTTCAACAATTGGTAACATTGAAGTCAAATAACCAAAGGTTTGCATATGCTCTTGTGAAAACACTGTGAGATGACCGTAAAACCAGTGATGGAATGACTTATTTAATGTCTTACGAGAAATTGTCTTTTTTTCTGTGTTATCCATTTTAAATATCCTCGTCTTCCTCATCATCATCGATGGTCGATGTTGTCCCTGACGGAACCGCTTGTCGATTAGTACTGATAGCCATGTCCAACTTGTAGAAAATCATTGCGAAAATCAACGAAACAACTGTGACTGAGACTAAATTCAAATGCAATGAAGCAGCAAAAGTAAAGCCAACAAAGAACGGAATAAAATCAAGTGGGCTATCAACAATTTGCTTTAACAAGATTGCAATTCCCACACAAGGTAGTAGTGCACCAACAGTGAATAACGTTTTCATTGGAATGCCATCCATTGGTAGTGCTGTTTTCAGCGCAGTAACGGCACTTGATCCAAAATGTGTCATCAACAGTGTTGGAATGAATGAAAAGATAAAGTGAGAAATCCAAGGATAACCCCAATCCACCGCATAAAGCTTTTTGAAATCACCCTTTTCAACTGCTCGCCAACCAATATGCTGCCAAACCAAGTTCATTGTTGCCGTACCGTAGAACAAAACAGTTCCAACAGTTCCAACCAATGTACCCATTGACTTGGCTAAATCAGCCGCGTTTGTCGAAGTAGCCGCCAAACCTTGCGAGTGAATTGCCACCATTGCCAGTGGAATACCAATATACGAGACCGCTCGCAAATCAGCAGACACCGTACCACCCGGTGTCACCAAAGCGATATATACTAATTGCATTGCCACACCTGCGGCGATACCAGTTTTCAAGTCACCTAACACAAGTCCACAGACTAAACCACCTACTAAAGGACGACCTAATGTATAGTTTCCGATAGTTGAGCCAGCCATACCAGGCATTGACGATAAACTAGCGAAAATGCCCAGAATACTTGCTTGTATCCAACTAATTGTCATATTCCTAACTCCTTTGATGTTAGTTTACAAATTAAATTTCCCTTTGAAATCATTCCAGTAACCGATTGACACATCGGGCAAAAGCTGGAATTTGACTTGATAACCCTGTGTCTGAATGGCATCAAGTGCCTTGGCTTCAGCGGGTGTAATCGACTGATTATTTCCCAGTTTAACAGCGTCAGGTCTATCGTTGGCTGGCCCGACAATCACCTTATCGACACTACTTGGCAAAAAACCATAATCTACCAAAATTGTTTTCATATCTTGAGGTGTTTTTGTAATCAAGAAATATCGGCGGTCTGAGTCAAGCACTTTCTGTGCCTTTTCCTTAAAATGTGCCAATGTCCAAACAAACGTCTTCTTTTCAGAGGCGCTCTTGAAAGCATCCTTCAAGACTGGGTTATTTGCTGCTGCGTCGTTAACGGCAATCAAACCATCACAAGGATATTCTTTAGCCCAACGTGTCACTGTTTGACCATGAATAATGCGGTCATCAATTCTTACAAATGAAATACTCATAATTGTTCTTCCTTTCAAATTTCATCATCGTCATCATCTGCTGATAACTCAAATTTTTTTACAGCTGTGGTAGCTTCGGTCAAGACAGCTTGTGTCAAATTATCTGGATCAAGGCTGTCTTTTAAAATGGCTGCATTTAACGCCATCGGGAAATTCATGCCGCCAAGAATCGTTGTCTTCGACAATTGACCACTTTGGTGAATAATGTTGATTGCAGTTGTTAAAGGACTCCCGCCAATAATATCGCCAAGTACGATCAAATTCGCGTCAGGCTCCAATTCTGATAAAAGTGCTTTAAACCGCTCTTCAAATTTTGCCGTGTCTTCACCAGAATGCATCCCCACTGCCTTCACCGTTTTTATTTCATCGCCAATAAACATACTAAGAGCATCTTTCAAGCCCTCCGAAAATCGACCATGACTCACCAAAATGAGATAATTCATTCTCTTTCTCCTAACTTTCATGAACAAAATGAAATCATGTTTCGACATCATATCATTTTTTACAGGGTTAAATGTAAGCGCTTCCATAACCTAAATAATATTTTACTCTTGCACACTAAAAAATACAATACAAAATTACAAAAGTTATCATTTTAAATAATACAATCCTGTTACTAGACCATTTTTGAAATTTTTCTCTTTCTCACATACAACATCTTTACCTGTTCTTTGCAGTGCTTTTAATTCAGTGGTTTACCATTATCTTAATAATAAATATTTCAGAGGAAGATTATGATCACAACACGTTTTTCCAAAATTTCAGCAACTGTTGCTGGATTAGTGGCAGCCATTTTTGTTGGTGTCGCCAATGTCAGCGCAGACAATAAAACTGAATATAATGTGCCAATTTCTACCATTCACTCCACTCAAGCGGCAGTTGGTAAAGCCCAAATTGCTTCGAAAATATCAACTTACGTTGAAAATGGTGCCTTAACTAAAGATTATTACAATGATTTTAATGATGATAATGGCTATACCAATGGCCTTTACTCATTGAATGGTGTTTCACAGACAGACAAAACGACCTATAAAACTAATAGTATTCAATCAGTTATTCCAGATGCGAAATTAACCAACGACAGTACAGCAAAAGTACCAGTTATCAAAGGACCGGGTGGCACTTTGTACGCAACTGATGGTCATCACGGCTCAACCACATACGAATTTATCAAACAACAGTACAATTTAGGGTTTGATACCATCAACGTGGAAGTAATTGCAGATTACAGTTCACTTTCTATGGCAGATTTTTATAAAAAGTTAATCAACAACAATCAAGTGTTGCCTATGGCATTCAATGTCAAAACTGGTGAGTATCAGTCATTTAGCCTTGATCGACTACCAACGCATATGTATGCTAATGAATTTGTTAACGACCCATTTCGAAGCCTTGCCTACTTTTGGCGGAAAAGTGCTATTGACAAAGATAACGTCACCGCAAACTTTGCTGAATTTTATTTAGGCATGTTTTTGACAAGTACTGGCGAATTTAAAGGCTTGTCATTTGAATCCCAAGACGATTATCTCACTGCTTTTAACAAAGGAAATGCTATTTTGCAAAAGCTGATTAATGGTGACACCACCTACACTGCACTATTCAACAAAGTGCTCACCATACCATATGGCGTGACACCATCAATGCTTGGCATTCAATCAACTTTTGACGACACAAAAATAGCGGCACAACGCCAAAAATTAACCGAGGCCCTTGCTTTTTTAACCAATACACCGGCATTAGCTACTTCAAATACAACATTATTTGATCTCAATACAGAACAACTGACAAAACAAGTTGCCACTTTCAAATCACTATCGGCGTCAGACTACACAAAAGACAGTTATCAGAAGGTCAATGATTTGATAACAAAAGCAAATGAACTCATATCTAACAATGGATCACAAACAGATTTAGATAGTTTAACGTCACAAATTGAGCAAGCATTGCGCAACTTAGTCAAAGTACCAACAACTGAAATATTAGATACAACACAATTTGAGCAACAAGTAACCCGCTTCAACAAATTAACAGCCACACAATACGATTCAACCCACTATCAAAGCATCAAAAATGCAATCGCAGAAATACAAGCCTTGATTACAAACCATGGTACACAAAATGAGTTAAATACCAAAGTTGAATCACTACAAGCAAAAATTGACGCACTAAAACCCGTATCATCAGTCAAAACAGCAACCAATACGTCACCAAAACATAATCACAAGCAACACCTTGAATTGCCAAGAACTATGGTTAAACAACCAATTATCATCAGTCCTGTCATGATAGCCTTGGTATTGATGGCGAGTGTTAGTTTTAGCTATAAACGTTTTAAATTATTTTAATAACCACAAAAAAAGAGTAAAATAATTTACTCTTTTTTATGTTATATTAATTATTAAATTTTTGAATTCTGAAGAAATCAAGCAAGAATGTCAGAATTGGTAAACCAATCACCAGTCCCCATACACCAAACATTTTTTCCATAATAATCAAGTTCAGCAATATGACTAAAATCGGCATATGTGTACGGTGTGACATGAAATGTGGATGTAAGAAATATGATTCAAAAAAGTGAATACAAGCAATCGCAACCAAAATAATAATAACTGTATTCCAATCTCCAATAATGAACGCTGTAATAGTCAATGGAATCAAAGAAATAATGACACCGAACACTGGTATCAAACCCAAAATGAAAATCATGACGGTAAAGCCTAACAAGTATGGAAACTGTAAAAATGCCAACACAACCATCATAATGGCTGTGTTAATCAAACAGATCATCAATTGTACTTCAAACAACTTTCCCAATATGATGATAAAACGGTGAACAATAATATAAAACTCACCAAAGAATTTTTTATAAGGACTGTGCAAAAAATTCATTGACCATAACCGCAGTTGCGGATATGTCATACTAAAAATAAAACTAAATAGTAAGGCTAAAATCAATTCATAGAGGACATGACCAACTTGATTGAGCTGTGTCAAACCTTGTGAAATCAACTGACTAGTATTTACTGAAGCAATATATTGATGAAAATTCTTATATATCGTTTCTAAAAACGAATTCGAATGCCAGTTAAGATTAGTTGCCAACTTGACCATACTATCAAATTGATGAATCACTGTGTTAGCGCCTCGATCAATAGCAAACGCTATCACCCCAATAAAGACAACATAAACCAGTGCTATTGACAAAGATCGTGATAATTTTAGAAAATGAGAAACGCGTTTTCCAGCGTTCATTGCTAAATAAGCAAAAATTATCGTCAACAAGAGTAATGTCATAAACTGTTTCAAACAAGCAATCAACAAAATGATGACAAAAAGAACAAAGTACCGATACAACGGGCGCTTTTTTAGTGATGTTAATAAATCCATGAAATCCCCCAATTAATATATATGAATCTATTATATATGAAATATTGCTGTTTTATAACTGTTTTTTTTATTTTCCCCTATTTAACACAAAGGATAGTCTGATATTAATTTTTTTCCTGCTCTTTTTGCTGATTTTTTAACATTTCAGATTGCATGTGCAATGATTGGCGTAACAACTCATTCGTCGCCTCTTGTGCTTTGCGTAATTGCTTCGTTTCTTCCAATTGCGCATTGTAACCAAAGGCTTCTGACGCTTCCTTCACTAAGAATTTGTTAACTAATTTAACAAAGAAAAATACACAGGCAGCAATCGCACATAATGTCAAAACGTTTTCAAAAACTACCCGCAATGGATTCAGGACTAAGTAGATATCGGCGGTATGTTGCTTGGACACCAATATAACTGAACAAAAGTAAAAGATATTTGAAGCAAGACTAATGATACTCTTAATCAAATCTGTTAAGCTACCACCAACGATAACACCAATTGATAGTTGAATAATGGCAGGTGATGTAATGAATTTTCGAAATTGATCCGCTTGTTCCGTTGCAAGATTATCTTTAATTTTGATTCTAATTTTACCCATGACATCCCCTTAAACGTTTTGAGTTAACATTTTTTCATTACTAATTGCTATTATTCCATGATATCTTGCTTTTTTCAACTGCCTTAATCAACAAAAAACGTTACTCTCGTAACGTCATTTAATATCAAGTTTCTATTTTTCAAGACATCTTGGCAATCATCAAACTGACACCATAAATCACACCCTCAATGACGGTGATAAAGAAACTTACTGGCCAATTTGTGATGTAACTTAAATACAGTCCCATCCATGTACCAAACAGCGCAAAAATAAAGGATAACCCAATCATACTATGCACTGAAGTGGTTAAAAATTTAGCTGATGAAGCTGGAATTGTTAATAACGAAAAGATTAACAGCGAGCCAACTATTTGCGCCGTGACACTGACCGTACAGGCAACTAACATCAAAAAAATGAGGGAAATCCAAACCGCAAATTTTGAATTATAGCCAGACCCAGCTGGATCGAAAGTAATGTATTTCAACTTGCGAAATAGCAAAACTGAAATAACACCTATAATCGCAATTAATATTAACAACTCAGTTAGATTGTCACGACTAATACCAACAATACTGCCAAATAGAATGCTCGTCGCATAGCTTGATTGCTTATTAGACAATGATAAAAATAAAACACCTAGCCCTATAAAAATTGCCGAAAAAACACTAACCGAAGATTCACGCTGACTGATTTTTCGCCCCGCTAAGGAAACAAAAACTGAACTTGTCATCGTAAAAATTAGCATACCAGTTATTGGTGAAAGCCCGGCAAAGATAGCAAAGCTCGCCCCTGAAAAACTAATCTCGGATAAAGTATGTGTATAAAAAGCAGTTTTACGGGCAACGACAAACACGCCCATCACCGCACAAATCAGACTGATAAAGAAACTAGCAATAAAAGCATATTGCATGAAAGCATATTCAAACATTGGCAATTCCTTTCTCTAATTCTGCTTTTCTGATGACACCCTTGTGGTTTTGAATATGCAGTTCAACGTCAGCAAACATGGCAACAAGCTCTGGATCATGCGTGATAAAAACCACTGTTATATCTTCACTAACACTTATCTCTTTAATTAAACGTAATAACTCAATTCGTGAATCACGGTCTAAATTAGAAGTACTTTCATCTAAAATCAATAACTGAGGTTCTGCCATCAAAGCCTGAGCAAGGTACGCACGTTGTTTCTCACCACCAGATGTTTTGCCCATTGGTTGTTTCAAAATTTGGTTTAAATTCGTCCATTCAGCCACTTGGGCACGTAATGCTTTTTCAGAATGTGACAACCAAGGACTTAAGCGATGTGTCAAGTTCAGTGTCATAAAATTTTCAACACTCAGCGGATAATCATCATCAATCTCTCTAAATTGTGGAATAACTTGAATGGCATCAAATGAAACACTAAAATCAACGTGTTTCGATATCTTTTTAACTTTTTTTGATTCCCCCAGCAAAGTATTTAGCAAAGTGGTTTTCCCGACACCATTATCTCCAGTGATACATAATATTTGACCAGTGAACACCTCAAAAGACAATGATTTAATCAATGTTTTATTGGGTACACTAACGTCTAAATTTTTAACGCTTAAAATTTTTTCAACCATTTGCCTATTTTTCTGATTTTTGAATGTCTGCCAATTGCTGATATTGGGCTAACATCCATTGACTATAAGTCTTCCCTTTGGGCATTGTCTCAGTTACTTTTAACACTGGTACAGAATATTGCTTTGCCAATTTAACTAATTCTATGACCGTCTTGTCGCTTGCTTGAGTATTTTGGACAAAAAAGGTAATTCGACGATTTTTGATATCATCTTGCATCGCTTTGATATCCTTCGGTGATGGATCTGTGCCATCTTCGACTGACTTAGCAAAATGAGTATTATTTTCGGTATAGCCTAGTTCTGCAAGTGCATAATCGAAAACAGGTTCGCTCACATCAACTTTTTTATTATCTGAATTAGCTTTTAATGCATCAATTTTTGTTGTAATTGGTTTGAGTGAGGAGATGTACTTTTTGGCATTTGCTTTGAATTGCGCCTCATGTTTTGGATCAATTTTGGCGAACTTATTTGACAGATAAGTCACTAATTTTGGCATTGTTTGACTTTGATACCATAAGTGCGGATTATCGCCATTTTTTTTGTTTAAGACATCTTCACCAACGCGAACGGAAGTGATTTTGTCATTTTTTGCTAACTTTGCCATCCATGAATCATAACCAATGCCATTGTAAACAACAAAATCAGCATTGGCAACTTCTTTTGCTACTTTGGCGCTTGGTTCATAATCATGAGGATCCACGTTGGGATTTGTAATGACTGATGTTACTGAACCATATTTGCCCAGTACTGCTTTGGCAGCTTCACCGTAAAAATCAACTGAAGAAACAACTTTTATTTTGTCATCTTGATGACTACTTTTTGCCTGCTTTGTCTGTTGACCCCACACAATGACAAGGATTACTGCCAAAATGGCAACAATAATTGCGCCAATGGTAACACGTCGTTTCATTATTTTTTACCCATCTTTCAAAATATTCTATTGTCTACAAATTTTACATTTCCGCATTAGCAGAACGATTATATGTTAATATTTCAAGCAACAACCATTCTCCGGACAAACGATTGATTGTTCAAAAATACTAGCACGTTTACAATTATAGTAATGATTACTATTTAAGTCAATTAAAAGTAATCATTACTTTTTATTTTGGGCACAAAAAAAAAACTACACTGTGGTAGTTGCCTTTTAATTGTTATTTTTTTCACGTTCCTGTTGGCAAATGTCACACAATCCAAATATCTCCAATTTGACGTTTAAGACCAAAAATTGTTGCAATTGAGACTGTAATTGCGGCGACAATGTCGAATCTATCTTAATCACACGATGACAATTTTGACAAAAGAAGTGACCATGACGTGGTGACACAAAGTCACATTGATACTTAACCTTTAACTGACCATTTTCAGATCGTTGCTCAATAATACCAAGATCCGTGAATTCTTTGATGTTGCGATATGTCGTCGTATGGCTGGCATTTGGGTAAATGCTTTGCATATAATCATCAACCTCTGTCACTGACACATAACGATTTTCAAAATCAGACAAAAATTTCAACAAATCTTTGCGTTGCTTCGTTGTCCGCAAGTCACTTTTTTCCAGTATTGCTAAGCCCTTATCATATTGTGCTATGTTATCAGCCATCTACTTTAAACCTCTATCGACATGTCACTTAATCATTACATAAGCTATTATGCTTCAAAAAACGAAAATAGTCCAATTCTTTTGCTTAGTGTCTATCTGTTAGATAATTATTTTTTCATTGTTTGCGTTGGCACATCTTTTTGGAGCCATTTTAATTTGGACCGTAACATTGCCATTGTATCAGGTAACACTAGTGCAGCCATTAACCAAAAAACTGGCAGTCCTTGAATTAAATAACGGGAACGGCCACCTTCAAATATCAAGAGATACATGAATAAACCAACAATAGACAGTCTTAATATTTGAGTCAATTTATTTTTGCTACGCCAGCCTAATGCAATCATAGACAGTAATAAAATCCAAACAACTTGAGCAATATATCGAAAATCAGATAAATACTTTCCCTCCGGATAAACAAAATCTTCAAATAGTCGCGTCAATCCTGCTCCAGTAGGCTTAGCAGTCATAAAGTTTCCCTCAATTAGCCATGCAAAAGTGCCATCTGAAGAGTTCCTATTTTGTTTAGAAATAAGAAACTTAATATAACCAAAAAAACCTCGCTTTTTCAATCTTGCAATAAGATGTTTTTTTGAGTAGTCAACCATTGCTTTTTGACTGGGCTGCCTACCCATTGCCAATGCGTCTTTAGCATTATAGCCCCCATTTCCACTCACACCCATATTAATAAAATGAATTGCTGGCACAGTGCGATGTGGTGCAATTTCAATCACTTGTTGTGACTCTATTTGATGATTAACATAAGCATAACTTGTAACGACACCCACACATAGCAATAGTGCTATCATAATACTTTTAAGTTTTTGCCACTGAACGTCAATTCCCACTGAATTTCTAAAAAGATAAAGAAATTCAACCGCCACAATAGCTATCATAGGCACAATAGCCGATGGCTTTATAAAATAAATTGCCGTTAGGAAAAAGCCATTTCCCAACGTGGCGAATAAACGCCACACTAACTTAAAATTAGACTTTTGTGCGATGACATATGTCAAGATTAATCCAGAAACCAAGGGCATGACAACGACATCCGAGTATGGTACTAAAATCACAGGAAATACCAAAATCCAAATAGCATGCATGTATATGGTGGCGATTACTTTCTGGCGATCAATTAAAGCTACTATCAAAATATTTAGTAAAACTGCAACATCAAGGAAAATGACATTAACAATATCAAATAATAGCCAAGATGTACTATTTGAAAATACGGCAATTTGATGTTGCAATAACAACAAAGCCAAGTTGTTGGTGTACATACTAAAGTATGCTTTCAATTCATTACTATGATCAGGCAGGAGACCTTCGTGTATGGCACCCGGATCGAATCCGATACTTGGATGCGTATGCAACACAAATATCACTTGAATCAGTATGACTAGAGATAATATAATTGGTGCAACAATACTGCCTTTATCCTTAAACAGCCATAACATCGATAACCGAAATTTTTTAAACACAAAGAAAGCTGACGCAATACCAACCATCAACAATAAAAATACAATGGTCACCCACGTTGTGCCTTCACCCAATGTTTGGGGTGTTAATGTGTCACCAAGCGTCAAATTTGGCGACATCAAAGCAAAATATAGAGAAATAAAAATAAAAAAGTAAAATAGATAATCAATCAGATGATTCCCAAATTTAAAAAATGCCAATTTAAATTTTGTCAATGTTTAAGCCTTTCTTCTCAATCAGCAAGAGAAATTGAATAGAATCGTTTTGCCGATTCACCCAAATCTAATTGCACTAATTGAAAATGAATGACATCTAGTGCAGCTGTTAATTCATCAAACAACACATCAGCGAAATTTTCTAATGTCGGATTAATTGTTCTAAACGGTGCTATATCATTTAGCGTTTGCCCCGCATATTTCTGTAAATAATTTTGGACTAGTAACTCAATATCTTCAAATTTAACAACTTCAGATGTTGACGCAACAGGTGGTATGATATTTAGCACTACTTCCCAAGTGTGAGGATGTATCGTCCCTTGCCCATCAGCCCAACGAATGGCGTGGCTCGCGTTAATAAAGGTGCGTAATTTATATTGATAATTTTTTTTAATCATCTGTTTTGCCTTTCTTAAACCGAGATAAGTCATCCAAAATGATTTGTTTAATGACTTTCAGTTCATTTTTAAAATTATTTGTGCGCCACGTTGCAGAGTTTGTAATCATGTTGATGATACCAATGAATCTAATGATTGATACAATCATGTTATAGAGCGGTAACGTTAAGACAACCCACCATTTTCTTTTAAGATACTTTTTTTCTTGTTTGAAATCAGTCAACATTCTGTTTACTTGCCAATAAATTAAAATCGAAAATAGCACATAAAGTAAATACATTAACACAAAGGACGCCAAAATTAGAACAGCTGAATAACCATAAAACACTAAGACAAATAAACCAATCGTCCATATCAAACGAGGAAACAGGAACGTATGATCAACCATTAAACGACTCACCATGAAGTTCTTGAAGAAATTGCCGATGTGCATATCTTCTGCCAAAAAGTCTGACGAAACGTCAAACTGTCCACGTTGCCACCTTTGTCGCTGCGTGTAAAGTTCTGAAACGCCATCAATGGGTTCAACATAGAAAATCGCTTTGTAACAAAAACCGACCTTTTTTCCTAATCGCTCACGAATTTGAAACGTCATATCCGTATCTTCGCCAACTGTATCGACGTTATACATATAGGTGCTGACTAATGTTTCACGTTTAAAAGCAGAGAAAGCCCCTGACATTGTAAATAGCTGATTCTTAGCTGATTCCATGCTTCGACCAAACATACATGCCTGTAAATATTCGAAGTACTCATTAACTCTTAAAACCCGTTCCTGCCACTTTTTTGTATCCTGAATCATTTTCTTATTAGTCAAAACGGCGCCAGCAGCAGCATCGATATCTGGATTATTTTCAAAATATAGCACTAAATTACGTAATGCATCAGGCTGTAAGATACCATCTGTATCAAGATTAATGATATACTGACCAATGCTATTATAAATTGCGGAATTCAACGCTTTTGCTTTCCCTTGATCAGCGTCAATCCATTGCAAAAGTGCGTTGGGAAAAGCAACTTGCGCACGACCAAATTCACGAAAACTATTATCTTGGCTATTGTTATTTACAATCGTCATTTGTATCAAATCTTTTGGATAAGTTGTATTCACAATTGACTCAATGCACTCAAATAATGTTTTTTCCGAATTGTAGACAGGTAAAATAATAGAAATCATCGGTAATTTTTGCGGTATGGATAAAGGTTGATTCAATATTTTACTGTAATTGGTCCGAAAAGAATGCCAAAGTGTCGGAATAATTTCAAATAGTATTGGAATTAACAACCAACTTGCCCAAAAACCCAACTGATGAATTAATTGATTGATAAATGTATTCATGTTGTCTCCCGATTTTGCGATGCCACTTGGATTAATTGCCCACGAGTGAAAATTGTAAAGTAAAAAGTCAACATTAGTACGTAAAATAAGAGCCTTCCCAAAATGGAGTGAGCTAGAAAGAAACTACCACTGCCAAAAAGATGGAGACTTGTGGCCACAAAAGTTAATCGCACAATGTTTGCAGCAAAGATAAAAGCGACACCAGTCAATGCAAGCCACAATCTTTGTTGCACTTTAAACACTGGATAAAACGAAATGAGACTCACAAAAGCTGCTGTTTCAACAATGCCAGAACATTCGTAGTCAACATTCATCAAAATAATTCGTTCATGATATAGCACTTGAATCACATGACCCAAAGGTAATGTACTAAAAATGCCAAAAAAGGCGCAACTAAACCAACACCCCACGTCATAATGGTTGAAAATAGCCAAATAGCGTATGGTTTGCTCCATAATACTAAAACAATAAATAAACCTAAACTCCCCATCAAAAAATAAAATGCATCTAGTTTAGCACGCTTAAAAACTGACAGGCTATATATCCAAAGGAGCACTACTATTAAAATGATTGTTTTCATCAACATTTTATACACCCGTATTTTTTTCTTTTGTTTGACGCTTTAGTCGCAATCGGTATCCAAAAAAGGCAATGAGAAGACCTAGAAACGCAATAATCCAAGGCCCAGATGAAGCGCCCACATACGTGATTGAAGCTTTGCCTTTAAAATATTGACCATCTTTACCTTCAAAATCATCATACTCACCACTTGATGTGAGTGAAATTTCTGAATTTTCGGGAATTGTAACAGCTAAATCTTTGCGACTAATTCGAAATTCATAGACATATTTAAACTTGGATTCATCACCTTTAACAGTTTCTACGTCAACATAGCCACCTTGCGTATCATGCACTAAATGCTGCCAATCACCAAAAGCTTGTGAAACATCAACAGAAAAAGCGTGTCCCTCACCATTAGTTACTGAGCCATTGCCGAGTTGAATTTGATAGGGTTTGCCATCAATAAATATATAATACTGTTGATGAAAATTCGCATACTTGTCTAATGTACTGAAATGATTTGACATGTCAGCATTTAAGTCATACCAGCTGTCAATATAAACGTAAATATAGTGCTCATCGTATGAAAGTTTGATATCACGTTGAAAATCAGTTTGGGTGCCGTTAATATCAGCTGGTTGGCTGGAATTCAACTTAGTCCCTGGTACGTTATCCCAGTCATTAAAATTGCCATCAATCTGAATACTGCTGGAATCAGCCGATACCCTTTCGACTAAATGAGTTGAGACAAAGAGTAGAGATATCACTAATACTAATATGGTAAACATTGTTTTCTTCATGTTTGCTATAATCCTCGCTATTGTATAATCCCCATCGTCATGATTGATGGCTTTCTAAGCTGTCGTTGCACTAATATTTATTTAACGGTTCACGATGACGCCGTCCACAGTAACTGCATTTTTGCCATTGTTTTTGGCAAAATATAGATAAGACTCGGCGCGATTGTAAAACATTTCCTTGGTTTTATCTTTTTCATGCCACTCGGCAACGCCAATTGAGATTGTGACGCCAAAAGTGCCTTTATCAGTATTCACAGAGAGCTCATTGACGGCCTTTAAAATATTTAAAGACATTTTCTGTGCCTCAGCATAATCTGTATTTTCTAGAATAGTGCCAAACTCTTCGCCGCCAATTCGAAATAGCTCCGCACCTTTGTAGTTAACAATATTTTCCCTGATAGCGTGTGATACCTCTTTTAAAACAGCATCACCTATTAAATGCCCATAAGTATCATTAACCAGCTTAAAATTATCTATATCCAATATGATAAACGCTAGTTGAATTGTTTTATTTTTTGCCGCTTTAAACGATTGGTCAAAACTTTTTTCAAAGGCGGTACGGCTACTCAATTGCGTCAAAAAATCAGTATTAATACGTTCAATCAAAGCTTCATATTGTATACGACCGACGCTATTAACCAAATGAATGCAGGTCATATAAACAATCAACTTACAAATCAGAGCAATAAACAGGAGCACATCAAGTTCTTGACTAGGTAAAATCAATAACCCCCACGACGTAGCAAATACAATCATTGCAATTACAAATAATAATTTGTTTTCAATAATTGCCACTGAATATTTTTGAATAACAAAGGCAGAAACAGCGATGACTAGCAAACCTATTACAGCTATTGCAAGGCTAAGTGGCGTGATATCATGAATACCTCTATTAAAATTGAAGTTAATAAAAAATATGGTTGCAACCAAGGTTAAAATGTAAACTTGACCCCGTTCATTTAGCATTAATAGAAAATAAAACCACAACAAAACTTGTAAATTACATTCGGTCAACCATTGTGTATAACTATCAATCGAAAGCAAATAACTTTGCAACATAAATATGCTAAACAGCGGTACAAAGGAGCGAATGAAGTGTAGAAAATTTTCGTATTTTTTTGTCTGAAATGCTGATGCCATAGCATTTAAAATCATGCAGCACAATGAAATAATGCCGACGACAATAAAAAAAGAAAAAACACTAGTTAAGTTAAAAAGGCCAAAGAATATGCTAAAAAATTCTGAAATGATCGTCATTTTGATCACGCTTATTCCTCTCAACATGTTTTTTACAATCAGTCGGACAAGCATTGGTTTTAAACAAAAATCCCTGTTGCAAGCTTACGCCCAATGTTTGTAAGTTGTCAGAAACACTCTCCGTCTCAACCCCTTCAACAACTAAATCCATGTCATGCCTACCAACAATCGACTGTAACAAATGAATTTGCAGCACAATCTCGTCTGGTGTCATCATTTTCTCAAGATGACGATAAGAAATCTTGAGACGATCAAGATATTGAATCGTAATTTCAAGATTGCCTAATGAATTATTACCTGTTGTTAAGTCATCCAACGCTAGTCGATAACCCAATTTTTTTAAGCGTTTAAACGCCAAAACATTAATCGTTTCACCATACTGACCATAACGTCTTAACGTTGGAATTTCAGTGATTTCTAAAATTAAGCGAGACCGATTTTCTTGTGAAATATTCTTCATAATTTCGAAAGTCGTTTCGTATTCAATTTCTTGTTGATCAAGGTTCAACGAAAAATGTATTTCTGGATTATCAACTAAAATACGGTTCACTTCCTGCACAATATGCTTCAAAAATTTGGCATGGATTGTTTCCGATTTTGTCATCCACGCATACTCATCTTTGGGAAAACCTGAGACAATATTATTACGTAAAAGTAATTCAAATTCTATTATCTGTTCATTTTTTAAATGTCGAATTGGTTGTCCTACGAAGTAAAAATTTTTAATTGCATCAGTTATAATAGTATTCAAAACACTATCGCTCCTTTAATTTCAAATATTTATGTCAATTAAAAATCTTTACTATTTTAACGAAGAACATTATATTTAAATTTATGTAATAATATCTTAATTTTATCACACCTTTTATACTTTAATAAGTCCTATTATGTAGACAAAAAACGCTAACCTATTCGGCTAGCGTTTTCGTTTTGACTATTAAATACCACTAAATACACGATCAATCGTCTGATAGTCATCATCTGACAAGTCAACTTTTAACGTAGCAGCATTGTCGGCCACTTGTTGCGGTTGTCTGGCACCAGGAATCACAACAGCAATATCAGGATTTTTGATATACCACGCCAAAACAGTCTGGGCAACAGTAGCTTGATGACTACTAGCAATCTGTTTGACCACATCTATTCCAGTCATTATCTTATGAAATTGATCTGCTGAAAATTGCTTAAACTTGCTACTATCTTCTGGCTGATACTTACCCGTAAGTAATCCTGAGGCTAATGGAAAGTATGGCACAAATTGAATGTTATTTTCCTTTAGGTATGGCCACAACCTGGTTTCAGCTTCACGATCAACTAAGTTGTAATGATCTTCTACAAAATCAACGCCACCATCTTTATTGGCTTCTTTAATTTGTTCTAAACTAAAATTAGAAACACCGACAGCCTTGATTTTGCCAGCTTGTTTTAGCTTAGTTAAAGCGTCTACTGCTTCATCTTTAGGCGTATCGTCATCCGGAAAATGGATATAAAACAAATCAATATAATCTGTTTTGAGACGTGTCAAAGCATCATCAACAGCTTGTGTTAAAAAAGCTGGCGTGTTATTAATTTTTAAATCGTGATTAGGATCTTGCGCTGCTTTAGTCGCAATTTTAAAGTTTTCACGCGGATAATTTTGTAAAACATCCCCAATGATTTCTTCGGATCGACCCAATCCGTACATAAATGCCGTATCAATCACTTGAATATTTGAATCTAATGCTTCTTTTACAAGGTCATAACCATCTTGATCACGAAGGCCGTCAAACAAATTGTGTCCACCGACTTTATTTGTGCCAATACCTAACTTTGCAGCCTTATGATTTAGTTGATTTACAACGTCTTTATCTATCATTTGCGTCTCCTCCTACTTACTATTTATAACTATAATTATAAACCCTAAGCAGATAGCAACCAAATGATTTGTTTGCAAATGACACTGCTATTTTTAACCACAAAAAAAGCACACGCTACTGTGTGCTCCAAAATATACTAAATTATGCTTGATTCAAATCAATTAAAATTTTAGCTTGTGACTTATCACGTGTCAACGCTTCAAAACCATCATTAACAATGTTATCCAATTCAATGGTATCAGTGATAACTGGTTGAACATCAATTTGACCGCTACTTACCAAATCAACCGTTTGTTGGAATGTTTCCTTAGAATAAGCAATCGTTGTGGTCAACTTGACACCAGCGTTCATCAATTGCATTGGATCAAAGCTAATTGGCTTAGCAAAAATTGAAACAATAACAACACTACCACGTGGACGTGTCGCGTCAATTGCTTGTTCAAACGTTGGTTGTACACCAGCAACTTCAAATGATACATCGGCACCACCTGGAATAATGTCTTTAATCGCAGCAATTGCGTCTGGCACTTGGCTAGGATTAATGACGTCTGTTGCGCCCATTTCCAATGCTTTCTTCAAACGAACTTCTGACAAGTCCACCGCAACAATTTTAGTTGCGCCAGCAGCTTTTGCAGCCGCAGCAACCAAAACACCAATTGGTCCAGCACCGAAAATAACAACCTTTTCGCCAAATCGCAAATCACCTTCTTTAACGGCTTGAACCGCAACAGCAGTTGGTTCAATTGTTGCAGCTAATTTCAATGAAAAGTCTTCTGGAAGATGATAAAGATTCTCTTCTGGGACATTGACAAACGAAGTGAAGCCACCATCTGTGCTCAAACCAATGAAGCTATAGCCATCATAAACATCAAGATTATCAGGTGAAATTCCCTTAGTCACTGTTGGATTAATCGAAACATGATCACCAACTTTAAACTTGGTAACATCAGCACCAACTTTTTCAATCACACCAGAAAATTCATGTCCCATTGTTAATGGTGCTTGTCCACCAGTTAAAGTGTCTGGTGCATCAACTGGAATAAAGACGGGTCCTTCCAAATATTCATGTAAGTCACTGCCGCAAATTCCGGCATACGCTACACGTACAACAACTTCGTCGGACTTTGCTGGCTTTAACGCAACATCCTCGACTCTAACATCTTTCACACCATGCCATACAGCTGCTTTCATTATTATGTCTCCTTTGATGACAGTAAGTTTTTAAAGACTATATGTCTTTAGTAATATTATAACGCTTATTTTATTTCTTTGTGTAAAAAATCACCTGAAAATAATGATTAAATTCAACCATCATTTGATTTTATCAACCATGCTTGTAGGATATTTTACAAGCAATATTTTTGCATCGGCCGTATTTATCGTTTAATGTAAGTGTTATCAATTAAGAAAGAAGTAAAATGCAAATGTCATTTTATGAATTAAGTGACGGACAGCAATTGCCAGCAGTTGGTTTTGGTACCTATAAACTCAACGGTATCACAGGTGCTCATGCTATCACTTCAGCAATTAAAGCTGGTTATCGTTTATTAGACACTGCTTTCAACTATCAAAACGAGGGCACTGTGGGACAAGCAATCAAGGCTTCCCATGTCTCACGTGATGAACTGATTGTCACTTCGAAATTGCCGGGTAAATATTATAGTGATCAACAGGCATCAATTGATTTGATTCAAGAATCCTTATTTCGTTCCAAATTAGATTACTTTGATTTGTACTTGCTTCATTGGCCAAATCCGATTGATGATCATTATGTTGAAGCATGGGATACGCTAATTCAAGCACAGAAGTTTGGATTAGTAAAATCAATCGGTGTCTGCAATTTCTTACCTGAACACCTAGAACGACTACAAACAGAAACGGGTCATTTACCGGTAGTCAATCAAATCGAATTACATCCTTTCTTTAATCAAGCAGAAATGCGTGCGTATAATTCTGAAAACAATATCTTAACTGAGGCTTGGAGTCCCCTAGGCCGAGCAAGCGATTTATTGACTAACCCAACCCTAGTTGATATCGCTAAAAAATATCACAAAAATGTTGGTCAATTGATTTTGAAATGGGAAGTATCACTAGGTGTTCTCCCTATTCCAAAAGCCACTCACTTTGCCCGTCAAGTTAGCAACTTGGATATTTTTGATTTTGACATCACAGAGGACGACATGGCACGTATTAACGCACTGTCAAAACCTGATGGTCGAACCAATAACCAAGACCCTGCCGTTTATCAAGAATTCTAAAAAAAGCTTTTAATCTCTTCAATAATAAGAGATTAAAAGCTTTTCTTTTGATCAGATTTTAAACGAATCCACCAAATACATCATCCAAATCAATTGGTTCATGCTTCGTAACAATTGTTTCTTTGTTGACGAATGTTTCAATACCAAAGCGACCCAATTCACGACCGTAGCCGGAATTTTTAACACCGCCGAATGGCAATTCAGGTAATGTACCACCAAAGCTGTTGACAAAGACTGCACCAGTTTCTAGGCGTGATGCCACTTCAGTTGCATGTTCAGCCGAACCACCAAACACAACGCCACTCAAGCCATAGTGGGAATCGTTGGCTAAAGCAATTGCTTCTTCTTCATCCTTGACTTTGTAAACTTGTCCAACTGGACCAAAGAATTCTTGATAAAATGCTGGGTTTTCCTTAGTGATGTTGGTCAAAATAACTGGCTCGAATTGTGCAGCTGGCAAGTTCTGTTCAACACTACCAAACGCAAGTGTTGCGCCAGCATCGACTGCCGCTTTAACTTGTTTTGTCAGATTCTGCTTAGCTTTTGAAGTACTTAGTGGTGCCAAAGTGGTATCTGAATCCATTGGGTCACCAATTTTTGCTTCAGAAAAGGCTTCTTTGAGCATATCTAACAGCGCATCATAGTTCTTTTCTGTCACGATAAAGCGCTTTGATGACGTGCAGACTTGACCAGCATTATACAAACGTGCGCCACCAATAATTTTCTTAATTTCTGAAAGGTCAGCGTCTTCCAAAACAATAAATGGATCACTGCCGCCGAGTTCAAGAGAACTCTGCTTCATGTTCTTACCAGCTTCTGCGGCAATAAGTTGTCCAGCGCGCTCTGATCCTGTCAACGCCACACCTTGAACACGATCGTCTGCAATAATATTATTAACTTGATCATAGTCAACGTAAAGATTAGTGAAGGCACCGTCTGGTACACCTGCTTCGCTAACAACTTTTTCAAAAGCACCAGCTGCCATTGGCGTGTTACTAGCATGCTTCAATAACATTGGATTGCCTGCCATGAAGTTAGGGGCAAAGACACGCATAATTTGATAGTATGGGAAGTTCCAAGGCTCAACTGTCATCAAGACACCTGTTGGTCTTGAGATTGTTTGGGCTGGTCCGATTGATGATTCAATTGGCTCTGGTTTCAAAAATTCCGCTGCATTTTTGGCATAATAACGTGCAATTGATACACAAATAGCAACCTCGCCTTGCGCTTCTACGAAACGTTTTCCCATTTCAAGGGTCAAGACTTTGGCTAACTCATCTGTTTGTGCTGCCATCACGTCAGCCACTTTATTCAACGCTGCGGCACGACTTTCAACAGGATCATTACGCCATTTTTTATACAGTGCATGACCCTTTGCAATTGCTTTTTCGACATAGGCATCATCATGATTGTCATATGTTTTAATCACTTCATCTGTAAATGGATTAATTGTTTGATAGCTCATTTTATTCGACCTTTCGTTTGATACAGAGTGAGTATAACTAACAACATCATTACTATAACACCGTTCAAATTATTACAAAAGTATTTAACTTGTGATTTTATATGCAAATAATATGTAATATTATTCACAAAAAAACATGATCATCAATTGATCATGCTGACTATTCAACACTGGCTATATAAGCTAGAGTTTGCTGATAACACTTTTTGGCTGCTTTAGTTTGATAATTAAATTGATATTCATGTGTGATGGACTTACTGGTATGATTAAAAAATTGGCTCGTCACTGGAACCCCTAGTTGTTTTAACTTTTTTTCAAACGCCAAACCTTGATCTTGAAAAGAATAAGCATTGCCATCTGTGATATAGGTTGGTGGAAATTCAGTTGTGACATGATCAACTAAAGAAGCTTGCTTTAGCTCAACTGACTTTTGCCATTGGTGTGTTCCTAATTCACTCCAAGCAACTGAATGAACGAACCATTTTAATATTAATGAATCACTTTTTTGATCTAATACTTGCTTGAGATTAACTGGGCCACAATATGAAATCGCGCCTTTAACAGTATCTTTTGGAATAGCTGTTTGAAATTTCATACTTTTGGCGTAGCTTTTATTCGTTGCCAATGCTGCATATTGCAGGGCAATTTGTGCACCGGCCGAATCACCGCCAACAATTATTTGAGATGTATTCAAATTTGATTGACCTTTTAAATAATTTATTGCGTCATTTAACTGATATAGTTGGCTTGGATAAGTCGCGGTGGGCGCCAACTGATAGTTAATTGCAATGACTGTTAATTTGGCGTCAGCAGCTATTTTTGTGGCAAATTCCTTCATGCCACTTTTGTCACCACCCACATACCCACCACCGTGAACCCAGACAAGTGTTGCTTTAGATTTTGTTACATTTTTTGGTTGATAAATATCTAAAGTGTTTTTTTGATAATGAGACGGATAAACGACATTACCGGTCACCGTGACATTTTTAGAAGCCGACTTAAAAGCACTTTTATCCGTAATCGTTACTGGCCCGTCAAACATACGTTTAATCAAATATGTACTTGGTCTTGGAGACAAACTAAATGCTAACAAAGTTGTCAATATTATGACTAATAAGGAAACAACCAACCAGAAAAGCCACCTTCTAATTCTTCGCCACATCAACCATCACCTACTCATATTTCGCTCTTTTAAATTACTATTACTTTTATCATATCATGTGTATGAACACAAAAAAACCAAACCCGTTAGGATTTGGAAAGGTTTAATGACTACAACATAATTTATCTATTAATGTCCTAAACTCCAACCACCATCAATTGGCACTACTGCGCCATTGATATAGTCAGCTTGTGGACTAGTTAAAAATAAAGTTAGATCAGCTACTTCTTGTGGTGTCGCCCAACGTTTTGCAGGTGTTTGTTCAGCCACTTGTTTAGCCATTGCGCCATCTCCCGCGAAGTCCGCTGCATTCATCGGCGTATTGATAGCTCCTGGAGCAATCGCGTTAATGTGAATACCCTTTTGAGCATAGTCAAATGCCAGTTGTTTGGTATAACCAATAATCGCGTGTTTGCTTGTTGTATAGGCAGCACCACCTCCACCCGCGGAAAATCCTGCGATAGAAGCCATATTCACAATGTGGCCACCACTTCTTGCAATCATACCGGGCAACACTGCATTAGCTGTAATAAACATGGGTGTAACATTCACGTCTAGAACATGTTGCCAATTCTCAAAATTCGTTTCCAAACTAGGTTGATAATTGTCTAAAATACCAGCCGTATTGATTAAAATATCAATACTTTCCTTGTCTGTAATAGTGGTTAGTAAATTAATTAGCTCGTCATGGTGACTGATATCGAGTTGATAAGTAACTAGCCTTTCATGCTGTATGTCTATGAGCTGTTCATCGATTGCAATAACACGAGCACCGTTTGTTAAATAACTCATCATCTGAGAAAAACCGATGCCAGAAGCGGCACCGGTAATCAAAATATTCTTATTTGTATATGTCTTTGTCATTATTTACTCAAATCAACTATTTTACTAAGTGAAAAAATAATAATGCCACCCACAATTAATGAAACAAGTTCACCGGGTACTACGCTAATGTAATACGCCAACCATTGTGCAAAGAGTCCGCCTTTTGCACCAGAGGCAAAGGCACCACTCGCGCCAATGCTGAAAGCAAACGTAAATTCAGCAGCCAAAATGGCCATGCCAATAGTTGAAACAACAGCCGAACTAATAATAATTTTTACGATCGCACTTTTTACTTTTTTTGTTAATAAATAAGTAACAGCCGTCATAATAACAGTCCCTAAAGTGCCAAACACCCAATCAATCCACCCTAAAGGTGAGACCAAATTAGCGATTAATACACCTAATCCAAGCGCTAGTACATAACGTTTGTTCCAAGCTGATAAATGATTCAGCCCTTCGGACAGGCGTAACTGAACTGGACCAAATCCTATTGGTGCAACAACAATAGTAATCGCTGCATACAAAGCAGCGACAATTGCTACCATAGTAATGTTGCGCGTACGGCTTGATTCTGAAACTGTCATAGATTTTTGCATTGATAAATTCTCCTAGTTTTGATGAGCGGGATGGTAGATGAACCGCTGTTTTCATTGTCACGTTGATTCCTATGCTTTATCAACGATCATTGAGTGTCTTGATTAATTCGTACTTTCATCCATAAAATCTTTAAGTTGCTTTGAACGGCTTGGGTGGCGCAACTTTCTCAAAGCTTTAGCCTCGATTTGGCGAATACGCTCACGTGTTACACCAAATACACGACCTACTTCTTCCAACGTGCGCGTACGTCCATCTTCTAAGCCAAAGCGCAAACGCAACACGTTTTCTTCTCTATCAGTTAATGTGTCCAAAACTGACTCCAACTGCTCACGCAACATTTCGTAGGCAGCTGAATCAGCAGGTGAAACGGCTTCATTGTCCTCAATGAAGTCGCCCAAATGTGAATCATCCTCTTCACCAATAGGTGTTTCAAGTGAAACAGGTTCTTGCGCGATTTTTAAAATTTCACGGACTTTGTCGGCCGTCAAATCCATTTCGGCACCAATTTCTTCCGGTAGTGGTTCACGTCCAAGATCTTGCAGTAATTGACGCTGAATACGAATCAATTTGTTAATTGTTTCAACCATGTGAACTGGAATACGAATTGTACGTGCCTGATCAGCAATAGCGCGTGTAATAGCTTGACGAATCCACCATGTGGCATAAGTTGAAAATTTGAAGCCCTTGGTGTAATCAAATTTGTCAACAGCTTTCATAAGACCCATGTTACCTTCTTGAATTAAATCCAAGAATTGCATACCGCGACCGACATACCGCTTAGCAATTGACACAACCAAACGCAAGTTGGCTTCGGCTAATTCTTGCTTGGCTTCAACATCGCCGTTTTCAATTCGCTTGGCGATTTCTATTTCTTCGTCGCCTTTCAAGAGGTTAACACGACCGATTTCCTTGAGGTACATGCGAACAGGGTCGTTGATTTTGATTCCGGCTGGTGTTTCTTCTGCTTCGGCTAACTCCTCTGCTGAGGGCTTATTTTGTTTGGCTTTCAACACTTCTGGTGCGGGGTCACCATTGTCATCAACAATTGCAATGCCCGCATCTTCAACCTTTTCCATCAAACGTTCGATATTTTCTTCATCTAAGTTGAACGGCTCTGCCAAGCGTTTTGATAAATCAGCATAAGTAATTGACTTAGCAGTCTTAAACTCAGCAATCAATGCCTTTGTGGCTTTATCATATTCTGGATTTTTAAGTGGACCAGATTTTTTGGCTGACTTTGGCTTTGATGCTTTACCCGCTGCTGCAGCTTGTTCAGGTGTCTTACCTTGTGCTAAAGCCAATAATTCAGCTTTCTTAGCGCGACTATTGTAAGCGATATTGTTCTCATCTAGGTATGCTTTGATATCTAAAATTTTGCTTGAACTTGAAACAGTTGTCATGCTTAACTCCTTTTTACACTAAAAGTGCGTTCCATTACTGTTGTTGCTTCTTAATGTTAATCAATTCGGTTGTCAATTGTACTAGCTTCGTGTCATCACGTTGTTGCTTTGCAACGGTAATTTGTCGTTGCAATTCTTCAATTTTCGACATTTTTGGGGCATCATTTATGATTAAACGTAAATAATCGCTAACCGCTTCGTCTTTAACTTCCAAATCACCAAACAAACGATCTATGGCCATTATTTTTTGGTTCAGCTCTGGCTTTTGCAAAAAATCCATAAATTCTGCAATGTCGAAACTGCCAATATGATCTCGCTGATAAACTTCAGCTAACATCATTAATAACTGATAATCTGAATGAACAAATGCAAAACCGGCAGTAGACTTAACCCGACGCATCACTTGCGGATCTTTAATCATTGCCATAATTAAGGCACGCTCAGCCAACTCTACCTTGGAAACCGTGTTTTTAAACTGTGGGTTAGCCTCATAAAGTTGATCATAATAATTATCTTGTGGCGGCTCGCCATAAAAATCATCCCTAGTCGTCAAACGCTGTGATTGCACTTGTGACTGATTTGACTTCTGCTGAAGTGTTTGTGCCAATTGCGCTTGCAACGCTTGCTTAGAAGTCCCGAACTCTTTAGAAATTCGAGTTAACTGCAAATCTTGCTCTACTGGCGTAGCGCGACCCAGTATTATCATCACTTCTTTTAAAAATTGCAAATATTGTGATTGATTGCTTAAATTTTTATCACGTTTAGCATCATCAACCAAAAATTCAATCGGCGTTTGGATACTTTGCGTCAAAGATTGTGCTAACTGGGGTAACCCTAATTTAATCCGCACTTCATCTGGATCAAGATGATCAGGTAAATGCACCACGCCAATTTCAAGTGATTTAGTGTTGTTCGTAATCAACTCAATCGAGCGTCGTGCAGCTGTCTGACCGGCATCATCACCATCATACACCAGCAAAATTCGTTTGGCAATTTTTGCTAATTGGTGGACATGATCGCTTGTTAGCGCAGTTCCCATAGTCGCTACACCAACTTTTTGATCAGCCATGTCAGCTGAAATAACGTCCATGAAACCTTCAAATATCATCGCTGTGCCAGTCTGTCTGATGACATTTTTCGCACGATCAAAATTATATAAGATTCGTCCTTTCATAAAAAAAGGACTCTCAGGGCTATTCATATATTTAATTGAATTGTCTTTATCCAGCGCACGACCAGAAAATCCAACCACTTGACCGCGCTCAGTTTTAATTGGCCAGACAATTCGACCAGCAAAGCGGTCACGCTGTTCTCCGGCACTATTGGTGAGAAATAATTCTGAGGCTGATAATAGCGATGGCGATAGATTCTGATTTTTTGCGTAACTCAACAACAAATTATCGTCAGGTACAAAGCCTATACCAAATGTTTTAATAATATCATCTGTCAGATGACGTTTGTCGTGAAGATACTGAAGTGCGGCTTCTCCTGAGGTCGTATTAAGCAACGTGTGCTGATATAACCTCTGTGCGTCATTGTGCAATTGATAAATTGCTTGAGTCGTCGCATCTACTTGGTGCGTGGCCGTCGCTGAAATACTACTGTCAATCGGCATGTCAACACTCTCAGCCAGAAACAGGACAGCCTCTGGATAAGATAGCCCTTCTTTCTCCATAATAAAGGAAAAAACTGAACCCGAGCGACCGCAAGAAAAACAATTAAAAACTTGTTTGTTTTCCTCAACAAAAAGTGATGGATGCTTGTCTTCGTGGAATGGACACGAACCATTCCATTGACGTCCTTTTTTGGCGAGCGGCGTGTACTGACCAATAACATCAACAATATTTACTTTCGACCGTACTTCATCAATGAATGATTGCGGAATTCTACTCGCCATGCACACCCCTTTCCAAATAATAAAAGTCGCAAACGACGTCGTTCGCGACCTAATCTTCGTATCTAAAATTATACGTTCAATATTTTAATTTGTCAAGCCCTTTTATTTTTATTAAATCGCTTTATAGCAACGTTTGAGCCATATCAGGATTTTTAATTTAGGATATTATGTTAACTTAGTGAGGCCTTGGAGATGTCAACCCCAAGCCGAACGATTGTCCCTTACTCCATAAAATATTCTTGACATAAAATCAATATTAACATTGTTACGATTCAAACACTAAACATCCCCATACCTAGAAGTAAGACAGTAATAGTCAACAAGTAATCAGTTTTGTTAAATTGTTTAGTATGATGTAAAACTTTCTAGGTCGGACTTGTATTTACTGAATTGAGATTCATCAATGTCTGCTTGAATCTTTCCCACTGTTTTGCGAAGCAACCGAACATTTTGTGAAATTTCATCAATCCAATTATATTTGACATGATTGCTTAAGGACCTTTATAAAGCGATGTTGACTGCGTCTAGTTGGAATTGTTGATTTTTTATATTGGCGTTTCATTGTGTCTCCTGTTTCTATTGTATGTTAAAATATAGTTAACAAACTACAAGGGGTATCATTATGACTACATCAGCTACCAGCATCCGCATGGATGATGATTTAAAAAAAGCAGTTAACATTAAACTTGATGCACTCGGTATGAATTTCAATACTTTTGTTGTCATGGCGTCTAAGCAACTTGTGGCGCAAAACAGATTGCCGTTTGATACGACGGTGCCTCAAGCGTTTGACCGTGAAGCAGCCATTGAAGAACTTAATCGAATGCTTACCATCTCTGACCGTGAACTCAAATATAATCGTGATCAGGCCAAACCCGTTCAACAAGTTGCTGAAGAATTAGCGGACTATCATTTTGACTGATTATGAAGTCGTTATCACAGCCATCGCTCAAAAAGAAATTCTAGCTATTGGTCAATACATCAACGATCAATTCAAGCGTCCAGATACTGCTAGAAAAACAATGGTAAATATTGCAAAAGGTGCTAATAAGTTGCGCTTTTCAGCAGACAGTTTTCCGTTCGTCAAAAATCGATTTGAACTGACAGAAGTTGTAAATGATTATCAATATTTTATGCCTTATCAGCACTATTTTGGCATTTTCTATGTTGATAGTAGTGAGAATAAAGTTTACGTCACACATGTTTTTGTAAGAGGACAAAATGTTGGTTCGTTACTTTCTGATGATTAGATACCGTGAGGTATTTTAATATATTAGGCAGATTGTAAAATTAAACCGAACACCTTGCATAAAAAAACTGCAGAGACTTTAATGGTAATTGACTAAAATCAACCATAAAGGATCTGCAGCTTATGTCTTCTAGTTTATCAGCTCACGAACGTTCTGTCATTGAAACAATGATCAAACTTAATCATTCAACTCGAGAAATAGCCCGTTTCTTAAAGCGTTCTCCTGCAACTATTACCTACGAGTTAAATCGAATTAAACCATACAATGCACAACAGGCTCATCATTTAGCCCAGTGTAATCGGCACAAACACGGTCGCCATCCGACCCTAACACCTGAAATATCAGCTTTTTTGAACCATCACATTGGTATCTTGAAGTGGTCACCAGAAACGGCTGCTCATGTATTGGGTATTGCTTTCAAGACCATCTACAACTGGATTCATCATGGTTTGCTTAAAATTAAGTTATCAGATTTACCTGATAAAGGTATTCGACGTAAACGTCAATCTGACGGCCGTAGACGTGTTTTTGCTCATGGCCGTTCAATTGAAAAACGACCAAAAGCTGTCCAATTAAGACAAGAATTTGGTCATTTTGAAGTTGATACGATGCAATCTGGTAAAACACGTGGCGATGTTTTAGTGACCATCACAGAACGATTGAGTCGACAACATATCATGAGACATGTCAGTGGGCGCAATAGTCAGGCAGTGACACCAGCTATTATTAGGTTTTTCAAGGGTATAAAAAATGCTAAATCAATTACAGTTGATCACGGTCGAGAGTTTGCAAAATATGATGAAATAGAAGAACAGCTAGGCATACCGATGTATTTTGCACACCCATATTCACCAGAAGAACGTGGTAGTAATGAAGTGCTAAATCGATATGTCCGTCGTTTTATCCCAAAAGAACGCAAAATTGAAACCATCAGTCAGAAAGAATTAGATCAAATTAATCATTGGATTAATGCCAGGCCAATGAAAACGCTCAACTGGCAATCACCACGAAAAGTCTTTCAGAAACATGCGGTGTTCGGATGATTCTTGCAATCTGCCATTAATTCTATTTTTCATAATCAAGATATCACTGTTCTCAATTTCTTCGGAATATAATTTTTCTTGAAAATATCGCTTAGTTAAATTAAAATTATACTTTGCACCAAACAATCACAAACTTTATCGTTCAAATTATCCCCAGTATAGCTATCCTTGCTATACTGGGATTAACAATCATTATTTAGGAGGTTTTGCAGTGACAAGAAGTAAAACAATACAACTATATCTAATAGATGGCGTTCCAAAGGGGCGTATAAAGTGCACGCTGGCTAACTGGACTGGAATTGCTTATAAGATACCTAGAATTGAGCTTGACAAGGCTAAGTCAATCGACTACTTGAAACAAAGTGGAGTCTATTTCTTGTTTAGTACTTCAGATGAAACACAAGAAAACATAGTCTACATTGGGCAAGCAGGAAATCGTAAAAATGGTGAAGGTATCCTAAATCGCCTTCAAGAACATAAACGTAATCCAGATAAAGATTATTGGACAGAGGCAGTTGCTTTCACCACAACTAATAATGCTTTCGGACCAACTGAAATCAGTTATCTTGAAAATCAATTTACCAATCTTGCACGTGATAGCAAACGTTATATAGTGAAAAATAGCAACGAGCCTAACCTTGGTCACGTTACAGAAGAAAAAGAATCAGAACTCGAGGAATTTATCGACTATACCAAAATTGTCATTGGTTCTTTAGGGTATCGCGTATTTGAGCCTCTTATAGTTGACGATAGTCCATCAGAATTCATTGAACCCTCTAGCAAGGAATTACTGCTTTACTTCAAACAGAAAAGTCGAAAAAGCAAAAAATCCATCGAGGCATCTGCAAAACAAACGAGCGAAGGTATTGTTTTATTAAAGGGAAGCCATATCGAAATCATTGACTCTACCTCTATTCCTGAGAAAATTCGGAAAATGCGTCAAAAAGATAATCTAGTCATTGATGGTATTCTTCAAGAAAATACTCTATTCACCTCACCTACATATGCTGCTGCGTTTGTAATTGGAGGCCATATCAACGGCAAGAATGCATGGAAGGATGAGCATGGTCGTTCCCTAAACGAAATTGAAAAATCAGAATAATCATCTAGGCAGAAGATAACTATCTCTGCCTTTTTGCATTCTAACAATCCACCCAATCTACCGTCATACGATTTACCTAGCAAACTATCAAAGTCTCTTTACTAATATATTCCCAAAAACCTGAAAGTTGCAACTCCCCAATAATTTTTCAAAATCCTTTGTTTCAAATCATCTACGCAACTCTTGTTATCATTACCACCAACAAAAACAACAAAATACTTTCCACTCATAAAAAAGAGTGAAAGCCCTTAATAACAATCTATTTTAATGCTTTCATTTTGTATCAATTTCAAAATGATTATAATAATATCAGTCATGTCAGTTTTGCCTAAGTAAGACGCCTGTAATTGTTTCAGAGCTTCTAGCTTGTCACCAGTGATGAACAGATTTTCAGAATCATTGAATGTATTCACCTTTTCCTTATAATCATCATCAGCGTATATGTAACTTTCCTCAGGCTGAGGACGTAAAGTCTTGGTTGTTGGTGTTGCTGCTTCAAAATACGCCTTGGCTTTACCATTCCAAGTAAAGTCATAGCGTTCTTTTTGGTCTTCGGCACGGTCGAATAAGTCCCGCAGTTCATTTAATAATTCAGTGTCAACTTTACGCAAGCTGATATCTGACAGATTGACACTTTCAGGTGTATCAGTCATTGGTTTCTCCTTTGAATTTTGTATTTGTTTTTAAATACACCACGTGGTAGAATGTATTTAACATTAAATACACGAGGGCATTATGATGGCAAAAGCAACAAGTATTCGATTTGATGACAATTTATATGACACGATTTTGGCTTACAGCCAAATGAACAACCAATCCATTTCAAGCTTTGTGAGCGAAGCGGTGGCAACTTACGTAGCGGATAAAGGTGTTCAACCTGACGCCAAATCAGCTATTGATGACTACGTTGATCGCTTCGCCCCTTTGCTCGAAAAGCTCAAGGATAAATAAAATATGCACTATCTCACAAAATCTGATTTTATTTACCTAAATGAGCACGTTGTCAAAAAAGTTGGTGGTACTAACTTTGGGGTGATTTCCGATGCCTCCTTAGAGGCAATAGTCGAGCAGCCCAAGCAAATCGTTTTTGGTCGCGAACTATACCCTTCGATTTGGTTAAAGGCAGCGTACATTCTCCAAAAAACAGCCAAGAAACATGCTTTTTCTGATGGCAATAAACGTACTGCCATCATGGCAAGTTTAGTTTTTTTGAATATCAATGGGTATCACCCCATTGACGATGAACTAATCAATAATTCAGAGGAATTTGTCTTGGCAGTTACCACCTCACCCGATAATGAAACAATCATGCTAAAAATTGCCGAATGGTTGGAAGGTACACATCAGAAGTCTAAGTAATTAGAACTTTTTGCTGCGTGACTTGATTTCTTGTTTCAAATCATCAATGACGCGATTGGTAGTGTTATTAAATCTTTTCATTTTAAGCTTCGCTTTTTGTTCTCTACATTAAGTGGATTTGGTATATATTTAGTATATTGATCGTATATAATCCGTATATATACACATTATATATTATGCCACTAAACGCCGGTAATTAGTCATCATAAATGGTAAAGATGTCACGACGTGTTAATCTTTACCATTTAAAATCATCAAAATTTTATGTTTTTCAATATCGCTCGCTTCTAAATATCTTTGTTTTAGCTCATTGCTACTTTTTCTTCTCGCTATTGAAGCCGCCAGCCCGTTTAAATGGGCAAATTTTTTGAAGATATTTATATTTTCATTGATCGCCTCACTATTAAGTTGTTTAATTTTTAAATTAGCTATCTTTTTGATTTGTTCATCTTCTGTTTTCTGACTGATTAACGTTAAATCCCGTTCAGATATTCCCAAAGTTAGAATTGATTTCATGAGACCATTTTGTTCCAGCGCCGTGAATCGTAGTTGCTCATCTAGTATACTTGACATTTATTTCTCCTGTTTAACGTCACTTGGACTTTGTCACAAAAAAACCGCGCTCGATATACGAACACGGTTAAGTGACGTATATCCGTTTACAGTGGAGCACCTTACCAATTGGCAGGTTGCTGCTAGGTCAAAGTGTGTAACCACTCACTAGCTCTTGATATAACACGTGATTTAATTGTTGACTTTAATTTATACTAATTGATCTTCGAAGTCAAGCGAATTTAGTAAAATACGACTACACATTTTAATCCAATTTTCGTCATTCTTGGAATTAAAATAGAATCGATCTTGTTTTTTGGGATAAAATGACATGTGCCTATCACTTATTTTTTTAACACCTATCTTAACTTTATTTTGATTAGGTATTCCCAACTCCTTCATAACATACACATTACCCGGTAAATTATCAAATACGACTTGCCCATCCAAATTAGAATAACGAATTAACGGCGCACCATCTCTCTTCAGAGTCACTTTTCCATTTTTGGAGAATAATTGGTAACCTATATCAGCAATAGGCTCTCCATTTTTGTTAAGTCGGTAAAAAGAAAAATTGAATTTCTTTTTTGATAATTGCATCATCACAATTTTTCGATAAAGTAAAAAGAACTGACCAATTAGCAACAAAACAACACCAATCAGAATTATACCTTGTTTCAGAGTATGCCACTTATTGGCGGTATCAATTTTTTTTGTCATATCTGCTGTGTATGGCACCCGATATCCGGTCACCAACAGTCGATGAGAATTAATCATATATGGTGTACATGTCAAAAGCGTAACTAAATCTTTGTTTGGTTCAATTTTTAATCCTTGATAATCCTCAGGTTTAACAATTTGAATTTTAAAAACCTTATAGGCTAATTTTTTATGCAATACTGTTAAAACAAAAACATCATTTTTTTTAACTTTATTGAGGTTTGTGAATAAAACCCGCGATGCCAATCCACGATGAGCGGAAATAACGCTATGCGTTCCTTCCCCGCCAATTGGAAAAGAAGTGCCTTGCAATACTGTTGCGCCATAATTGAGTGTTTCTTCATTTGTAGTATCAAAAAGAGGTATATCTAATCCGATTTTTGAAATACTAATTTTTCCGATTAAGTGCTTTTTTAGATCGACGTGCTCATTATAAGTGGATCCAGAAAAAGGATCACTACCTGCCACGATACCGTCTTGACGTAATTTTGCATTTTTCTTACGCATACTGGCTTCTTTAGACAAAATATTTTTATTTGTTTGAGATTGTAAGGTCTTAATACGTTGTTCATCAATAAAATGATTAAGCGCTCCAACATAAAATGGATACAACGCAACCAAAAATCCGATTAAAAAAATAAGATTTAAAATAAAATTTTGCTTTGTTCTCTTCTTTTTAGTCATTTTTTTGATTACTTTCCATTATGATTTGATAATTACTTCGCTTTGTCTTTTTTAAATAAAATCGTTTATTAGTCAACTTTTTTACATAAGCGCAGAATGGTTTTTCATTTGTCATAGAATTTTCAATTAAAATTTTGTACTGTCCACCAGACAATTTACCAAAGTTAACTTGGCCGTTTTTATCACTAATTGCTCGATACATATCCCCCTGCTGATTGAAAAGTGGTTTTCCATTTTTTTGAACCAATCTAAAAGATAGATTTGGCACTGCAAGATGATTTTGATAAACATAGAATCGCAATAAATAATAGCGTTTGGTAGCTAACAGTTCAATTATTTCTCGTTTCAAAATATAACAAATAATCGCAAGAACAGTCACAAGTAGTGCCAATAAGACTAACAGATGTTTGGCTTGGTATTGCGAAGTTTGCTTTTCTTGATGGTCAAATGCTGATTTGCTGAGGGGAACCCTTTTACCAGTGATCAACAGCCGGTGAGTGTTAATCATGTATGGCGTACACGTCACCAAAGTTGCCAAATCTTCGTTTGCTTTTATACCAACATCATTTAAATTCGACGGCAACACAACTTTCTTACTAACTACTTGATAAGCTAATCGCTTGCCATACACTTTGAAAAAAAACTTATCACCTATCTTTAGCTTATGTAAATTGGTGAACAACAATTGACTAGTCAAACCACTGTGACCTAAAAGCACAGTATGAGTGTTATTACCACCAACCGGATATGAACTGCCGGGCAACAATGTAATACCTTGTTGCAATAAACTTTCAGTGGTTGTATCAAAAATTGGTAAACTTAGTGATATTTTAGGAATAAATATACTACCTAAGGCATGTTGCCTATAATAAGACTGATCTTCCTTTGGCACATTTTTTAAAGATGTACCAAGAATATTTTTTACTGGAGAAATTCCTAATTGCTGATTTTCTTCAGTCTTTTTCTTATTCGCTGCGATTAGTTCTTTTAACTTCTTATCACTTGCTTTTTGATTAATCTGGTTAACTGAATTAACCTCTCTTTGAGCAACATAATTATTAACAGCATTGGCAAAAAAAGGGTACATAAATATCATAAAGCCAATCACAAACATAATGGCAATAAACAACTTCAATGAAATATTCGTTCTATTATGATTTATCTTTGACATGTTCTTATTCCCCTTTATAATTTGCCAAACTAAACGCCACCGAGGTATTTCTGAGTAGAATGTCACATTTAATCTGATACTACTTTGATAAAAAAAGCGCGCACCATTATCATGATTTGCACTTTCTAGAGATGAATTAAATGTTTTGTTCTTTCTTATTACGCTTGTTCCAAAGATAAGCAGCACCCATCATCAATGCGCCAATTATTAAGAACAAATAAATACCTGAACCACCTGTTGATGGCAAAATACCTTTTTTGATGTTCGTGATTGTAATCAACTGACTTGCACCAAAGCTTCCCTTTGTCACTGTGAACTTAACAGGTGCTGTCAAAAGTGCATAGCCTTCTGGTGCTTTTGTTTCAACCAAGGCGTAGCTTTGGCCATCTGACAACTTAGTTGAATATTCCAATCCTTTTAGTGATATCGCACCCTTCGAATCTGAAGTATATGTTGTAGCACCATCAGCTGTTGCGGCCCAATTGTATGACCCATCAGAAGCTTGTGTTGCATAAGCAACCTTATCACCATTTGCATTCAACTTAACCAACTGGAATTCTGCATTAGCAAGTGTTTTACCACTTTGCTTATCTTGCTTAACAAAATTAATGCCACCAGTATAAATTTCTGGTCCCTGAGTTGGCGTTGAAGTAACGTCAGTACCATTACCAATATTAAGTGTCGCCGTGTTGTTTAAAGCCTTGTCTGGTACTGCAGCGTTAGTTAGCGTTGCATCATAAGTAATGGTTAATTTCTTTCCTGCAGCTGCTTTCACAGCGGCAGTACTTGTATCAAAGGTAATTTTGAAGCCCTTACCATTTTGGTCATTAGCAGCAGTTGCTTCAACCTTATAATCAGTGCCTTTTGTTAGTCCTGCAACTTGAACAGTTGACGCATCATCATCGATACCTAAATTAGGTGTATCGACAACGTTAAATGTTGATTTATCAGCAATGTTCCAAGGTACAGCAATTTGTAGTTGATAACCAAATGTTTGACCAAATGTAGCATTGTATACCTTTGTACCATCAGCAAGCGTAACTTCTAAAGCAGTCTTGCTCTTATCATTCAAATCTTTTGTAATAGCAGTTGATTTTTCGTTTTTTGGATAAACATGAATATTAGTATTGATCTCTGAATCAGATCCTGTCTTATAGATAGGTAGTGCCAATACAATTGGATCAGCTTTTTGTGTAATATCCGTTGGTGAATTTGTTTCAACAAATAAGTAAACTTTATCTTTATCGCCATCTTTAGAAGTTAAATTTGAGAAAGTCACTGTGCCATCATCACCCTTAGTGACATCTTGACCCACTTGATTTGCATAACTTGGTGCTTTATCAACAGCATCTTTTTGAACAGCTTGAGTAGCTTCTTCAGCAGTTTGCCCATCTTTACGTAACGCCAAATAATGATCTGTAACATCATAAGCTGTGAAAGTAACACCAGCTAGTGGTGTGCCACCAAAACTGCTATCAACATCACCTGTGTTTGTCTTGTTTGCCGGCACTTGGCCTTCGTCAAACACACGCTTGTGTAATGTCACATTAACTGTGTCAGTTGAATCTGCTGATACATTAGCAACACCCAAAACTGCTGAAAGCAGTAATGGTAGCACTAGTAAAATTGTATTGGCCAATGTTGACCATGTTTTACGCTTCATTTGTATTCTCCCTTTTTCTTCCTATTTCTCTGTTTCATAAACAAAACTAATATCACCATCACCAAACCAATAACAGAAATAGAACCAATCGCCACACCCGTGGCTGGTAAAGCTGGCAGTACAGTCGGCTTTTTTTGGTAATTCAAGATGCGTGGTTGCGCATTTTTCATAACATAGTCTGGCATAGTCCCAGCCGAGACTTTTGATAATGGTTGCCCATTAACAGTAATTGGCAAAACGTCATTGACACTGTTAACTGCAGGAATATTGACTTTAATTTGCTGAGCTAACTTTGAAATTTCAAAGTTTTTTAATGTTGCAACCTCTTCAAAATAATATTCTCCAGCAACTAATTTAGTATCATTCAAAGCAACTAAGCCATTCTCATCAGATACTATTTTTTTAATTGCGCTATCGTGTAACGGATCAGTTACAATTTGCCAACTATTGTCGTTTGTAAGATATTCTCTCCGATTATTATTTAATCTATAAAAGACAAATTTCACCCCAGCTAATGGCGTTTCTTTTTGATCTAATGTTCGACCATATTTGAAAAAATACGGCACTCTTGTAACAATCGCAGACTTAGTATCAATTGTTAAAATATCTTGATGCACTTTTTGATCAGCTGGCACAAAAGCAATTGGATCGGTCATTTGTTCATAAACTAACCCATTGTTATCAAAATGTTTCACCTGCTCTTGAACGATTAAATAGGCTTTACCAATGCTTTTATCGGCATGAAAGATTGCTTGTCCATTTTCATCAGTTCTTTCAGTCTCAACCAATTGAATATTGTTTTGTTTAATATATTTTTCAATACCTTGATTAAGTGATTTTAGTGTTTGAAAATAATTTTCATCATTTTGATGTTTTTGATAATCATTGGTTAAATCGTATAATTTAAAAGTGACATTTGCGCCCGGCATATAAGCCATTGGATCTGAACCATAAACACTTAATTGATGGTTAAGTTTTATGGTTACCGGACTAGATAAATCCGCCTCGACGTTTTTGTGTGACAGACTAAAACTTAACAGAACAGCTGATAGAATTGTTACAATAGAAATCATCATTTTTTTAATCATGATCGATAACCTCGCTTAATTCTGAAAACATAATAGCCACCAGCAAGTGCCGCGATTAATATAAAAATACCTCCGACAATCAAATAAAGTTCATTACCTGATCCACCAGTAGATGGAAAGACAGTTTTATTGGTATTATTAACCGTTAGGCTAATCTGATTATTACCTGCATCATTTTGTAAAGTTGATTTCCAATCGCCATTATTGTTAGTTACATTAACGTTGCCATCATCTGAAATTACTATTGTAACGTCTTGACTAGTAATGTAGCCATCAGGCGCTTTTGTCTCTTTCAAAGTATATGTTCCTGATGAAAGATTTTCAAAAGTAAACGTCGCTGTTGGATCGGTTTCTTTATAAGATGATGTTTTGCCAGCAGAGTCAGTTAATGTGAATTTAGCACCTTTTAACGCATTGCCAGTAGTTTTATCAACTTTATTAACTGTCAGATCAAACTTCTTGAGAGCATCATTTTTGACAAATCTAACAACATTATTCTTGTCAGGATTGTTTGATGTATCAGTCGCAATAGAAAAACCATCTTTATAGCCATTACCATCCGTGGTTGGTGATGTCACACTAATACCCTGTCCACTGCTTGACCATTTACCATCCTGCGATAATGTTATTGGATAAACCGTAGAATCAAGTTGATACCCCTTTGGGCTCTTAGTTTCTTGAATGGTGTAATCCCCTGGTGTCAGTTGCTGTAACTGATTATCTGTTAATGTATATGATTGCTTGCCATCTGATGATTTAACAATAAATTCAGCGCCAGTGAGTTTATTTGTTGAATTACTTGCATACTTATCAATAATCAAACCATACTGTGTATTTGTGATTGTTGACTCATTTGTTTTGTTAGTAATGCTTGAAATATAGCCATCCGTAGCTTCACTAGAAACTTGGTAATTAAATGTATTGCCATTATTGTCATACGCTGGCAACCAAACAGATTGGTTATTTTTAGTCAATTGCTTAAACGTTTTTGTCCAATCATCACTTTTACTCAAAATACCAGAAGCTTGCCAATTAGTTGATTGGTTGTTCACAGTTCGTGTTACATTAAAGTTAATACTATCTGGTCGCTTCGATGAATCAACCAACTCTTGCCATTGCTTGGTAACCTTTATCGCCGTTCCAGGTGCTTTAGCAGAAGGAACCCCGAATTCGACAGCATTACTATCCTTTGTCGGTGTGAAGGTTGTTTTACCATTCATCTGATACCAGTAATCTGGTTGGAAATTATCCGACTCGGTATTCAAATGAACTTGATAGTGAATTTGAACTTCTTGGTCTTTACCGAGGTTCATGTTGCTAACGGTGATACTTCCGTTTGATTTAGTCACTGTTGGTAAATTCTGAACAACACTATTTCCAACACTTTTGACTGTTGGTGTATCATCACCGTATATAAATTGAGAACCTAGTGGGTCTGAAATAGTGCCTTGGTTGACGGTGTTGAATTGGCTTAAGACATCTTTCGCCTGATTATTTAAGTAGGTAGTAACATCCGAAGCACTGTTGGCATCTTGGTAAAGTCCCGACGACGCAAGCAACAGCATCTTATCTCTCACTTGATCCTTCGTTAAATAATTTTTATCTGCCCCAATTTGAATACCTAAAGCATGGAGTTCCGTTCCAGAATTTTTGGCTATTCTTGCCTCTCCTAACGTCGCAGTCCACGTGTCTTTAACGATGCCATTTCCATTGGAAACGTAATAATTGCTACTTAGTTGAGATGTATTTCCAGGCTCGTCCCGCTTAGTACCAAAAGCAGTACCATAATCAATTCCACCAATGTTTGTTAACGCCGATACTTTATAGGAAAAAGTTGGAACACCATCAGTTAACATAATCATCATTTTCTTATGATCATTACTATCACTAGCAAGCATGCTTTGACCGGTACGAATTCCTAATTGTGTGAAAGTTCCACCTTTAAATTCGTTAGCTAATAAATCATTAATTCTCGTTATATGTGCCTGATTATCAGATGAATCAATATTTTCAGACAGTGTTCCTGAACTACTTATATAACCTGGACTGGAAAATCCAACTACACCGACATTAACATACTTCCCAATTCCGGCATCGTTAATGGTTTTCAAGAAATTTTTAACACCTTGACGAGTCGCACCAACTCGATCATTCCCACCATTTAAAGATGAGTTCATTGATCCCGACATATCAACAACTAACACAATATCAATGGGTTTAATATTCTTAACTTCATTCCCCTTAACATTTAAATAAACATCATATAACCCAGGTGTTGAAGTCTCTTTAGCATACTTACGAATTTGGTAATCTGGGTTACTAGTATCGGTACCAAATTTCAAATATGATTTTGATGTATCAGATGAATCACCATTCCAACTGCTGTTCTTGTCCCAGCCATTAGTAGTATCCCCACCTTGATGGTTGATTACAGTGTTTTGCCCTGGAATTGTCCAAGAGTTAGTTGGTGAAACACCGCTACTGTTATTGGTATATTGCGGTGTTATGTCGCTTGCTGCAGAAGCAGTCAGCATTGGCTGTAAAAATGAACTCGTAACAATCGATCCCATCAATAAAGCAATTCCCAAGAAATGAACAAATTTGTTGCGCAGATTCTTGTGAATATTTTTTTTCATAACTCTCCTCTCTAAGAACATTAACTGTTCTTTTTTATAAAAATTAATTCACAACACCTGAGAAATTTTATTCTTTCTCACCATGAGCTGTAGCGCGAACTTGTCTTTCACTTTTATAATCTTTATAAAATTCACTCTAATGTTTGTGAAGTGTGTATAATTTAAAAAATATTTACTTTTTTTAAATGCAATGAAAACTTGAACTATCACAGGCAGTGTAAGTTTTTCATAATCCCCCCATTCCTAAATTGGACAAAAATGTACTACAATTCTCTTCATGGCTATTAATATTATCTATTACTTTTTTAATATTTTCATGATACAAAAAGGTATTTTATAGCAAATTCAAATCCATAAACCGGCATATGGTTATTTTTTTATTAATTTTTTTATACAATAATTCACGAGTATCTAAAGAACGAAATTTTTAAGAATACATATCTTTTAGTTTCAATTTTCTGGTCATTATAAATGAATAAACTAGGAGTGTTGATGAATAACATTGCAAAACTAGCAAAAATATTAAATGCTGATGTCATCTTTTTGGATAGTGTCCAGCATACTACAACCTTTTTATACAAAAATAATCGTGATTCCAATAATGATATTCATGATTTTTTATTGAACAAACTAGATTTAGTGTTATCCCATTCGTATACGTCAGTTGATTATGATTTAGGACACGTTGTTGTATGTAAAATTAATCCAACTCAATTAATCTGCTTCTCATTTTTATACAAAAAAAACTTCACTGATAACAACGAACTAATACATTTACACTCATTACAGAATTTAAAAACGATTGCACAAATCATTTTTACAATGTACAACACTGTGGAAGCGCCCGATGAAGACATTTATATTTTAAAAATTGATAACAAAAAACCTGTTAAGACTCGTCATTTTGTACCATTTGATTCACAATTATTTTTTGACACAGAAACTGACATTATTAAAGCAATTGTGTACTCAAAAAAAGATCAATTGAGCACAGCATTGGACAGCTTAGCAGAATTTAATCTAGTTGCTGAACATTTAACAGCTAACAATATTATTCGAGGAGAGAAGAATACTCTTATTTCTTACATATCAATTTTAAATCGTGCAATTATCCAATGGGGTTACCCAGCTAAATTAGCTTTTCAATTGCAATATAGTTTAGTGCAGGAAGTCGAATTATCACCACAATTTTTAAACTTTTTTCAAACCATTAAGGAAATTTCATGGCACTATTTCAGTGTGATTAAACAATATCGATTCAATAATTTTCTACCATTACACCAAAGAATTAAGCAATACATTAAACAACATATCAGAGAAAATATTACGCTAGACGACATTGCTACTGGATTAAATGCTTCGAAAAAAACACTAAATCCTGCTTTTAAAAAAGAATACGGTGTCACAATCACACAATTTATTCGACAGACTAAAGTCGAAACAGCCAAAGAACTCTTGATTGCTTCCAATCTGTCACTACTAGAAATTGCTGAATTGCTATCATTCTCAACAGCTACCTATTTTGTCAAAACATTTAAAAAAGTGACCGGTGTCACACCAAATCATTTCAGAAAACATTTTATTACTAGACCGCTCGACGACTAAAGATACTAGACCACAAAAAACGCATTCAGATTAAACTAAATGCGTTTGGAATATATCATAATTCGACTGAATTTATAAATCAGCTACATACAATAAGTTACGGTATCATATTAGATATTTATCTTAGTTACTTTAAAGTTATAGCAGCTTCGGTCTAAATTGAATCAAAGACAACACTGTGAATGCAGCTATTTTTTTACCAAAATAGTTTCATGGACACACGACTTAACAATATTTTTCATATAAAAAAGAGTAAGCTTACCAGAAGCTTACTCTTTTTAATTGGGATATATATTACTTAACAGCGTCCTTCAAGGCTTTACCAGGCTTGAATGCAGGAACCTTTGAAGCAGCGATTTCGATTTCTTCACCAGTTTGTGGGTTACGGCCCTTACGAGCTGCACGATCACGAACTTCAAAGTTACCGAAGCCAATCAATTGAACCTTTTCGCCCTTTTTCAAAGCTGCTTCAATTGATGCAAAGACAGCATCAACTGATGCGACAGCATCTTTCTTTGTCAAACCAGTTGCCTTTGCAACTGAATCTACTAATTCTTGCTTATTTGCCATGTTCTTTTCTCCTGAGAGTTATTTTATGATTGGCGCAAAGCGCCGTGTGAAATTTGTCGAAACATTATTTCATGTACTTAGAATAACACAAGAAAGCGCTTATGTGTAGTGTTATCAAGGGTTTTCAGCATTTCGTAATACTTACGTTACATAATTTCAATATTAATGAAATCAAATTACTTTCTTGCACGAACAATTAGCTTAATCGGTGTTCCCGTGAAGTCAAAGGCCTCTCGGATTTTATTTTCAAGGAAACGCTCATAAGAAAAGTGCATTAGCTCAACATCATTAACAAATATAACAAATGTTGGTGGCTGAACTGCTACTTGTGTCGCATAGTAAACACGCAAGCGTCTACCATTATCCGAAGGCGTCGGATTAATTGCAATAGCGTCCATAATGACATCATTCAAGGTTGACGATCCAATTCGCTTTCGATGGTTATCATCGACATCCTTTACCAACTGAGGCAATCTGTCTAAACGTTGTCCCGTTTTGGCTGACACAAAAACAATCGGTGCATAGTCCAAAAATTTGAATTCATCCCGAATCAAATTTTCAAAATCAGACATCGTGTGATCATCTTTTTCAATTGCATCCCACTTGTTTACAACAATAATCATCGCACGGCCAGCATCATGTGCAAAGCCAGCCACATGCTTATCTTGTTCTCGAATACCAGCTTCAGCATCAAGTACCATTAAGATAACGTTACTATCATCAATGGCTTTCATCGCTCGCATTACTGAATATTTTTCAGTATTTTCATAGATCTTACCACGTTTTCTCATACCAGCGGTGTCAACCATCACGAATTCATCACCATCTGGTGTCACAAAACGGGTATCGATAGCGTCACGTGTCGTGCCTTCAATGTCAGACACAATGACTCTTTTTTCGCCCAGCATTGCATTTACAATTGAAGATTTTCCGACGTTTGGACGACCAATAATACTGAATCTGATGGCTTCATCTTCTTGTTCAGCAGCTTCATCAGGAAAATGTTTAACTACTTCATCTAATAAATCACCAAGACCAATACCGTGAGAACCAGAAACTGGGAATGGATCCCCTAAACCGAGTGCATAAAAATCATAGATATCATTACGCATTTCTGGATTATCAACCTTGTTAACCGCTAGAACAACAGGTTTGTCGGTTTTATATAACATTTTAGCGACAACTTCATCCGCCTCTGTCAAACCTTCTCTACCAGAAACAACCATGACAATAAGGTCTGCTTCATCCAGAGCCAATTCAACTTGGCCCCTGATTTCAGCTAGAAACGGTGCATCACCAATTTCAATACCACCAGTATCAATCATTCGAAAATCGTAATTCAACCATTCAGCTGATGCATAAAGTCGATCACGGGTCACGCCAGGCATATCTTCTACGATAGCGATACGTTCTCCAGCCATACGATTAAAAATAGTTGATTTTCCGACATTTGGACGACCAACAATCGCTACTATTGGTGCAGCCATATTAGCACCTCCTTTTATATTGCATTATCATAAAAAAAGAACTGGCGAACCAGTTCTTTTCAATAAGAATTCTTAGAACTTACCATCAAAAATGTCGCCCAAAGTTGCAGCTGAATCGTCCTCTTGTTGCTTGTAAGCAGCAATATCGGCACGTGAAGCTGAACCATCGTTTGCATTACCGCGATCTTCGCGTTCTGGCTTTTCTTCCAAAGCCTTCATTGACAATGAAATGCGTTCTTCTGCAGGCTTAACATCAAGCACTTGAACTTTAACCTTATCACCTGACTTCAAAACGTCTGATGGGTTTTCAATGCGCTTGTGTGAAATTTGTGACACATGGACAAGACCTTCAATGCCAGGGAAAATTTCAACAAAGGCACCAAAGTCTTTAACACGCTTTACTGTACCTTCAAGTACAGTACCGGCTGGTGCTTCTTCGGCAACCTTGTCCCATGGACCAGGTTGTGTTGCTTTGATTGACAATGAAATACGACCCTTTTCAGAATCCAATGCCAAGATTTTAACGTTAACGACTTCACCCTTTGTCAAAACGTCCGCTGGGTTCTTAACACGATCATGTGAAATTTCTGATACGTGGACCAAGCCATCAACGCCACCCAAGTCAACGAAAGCACCAAAGTCAGTCAAACGAGCAACTTTACCTTCAACAACTTCTCCAACTGTTAACTTAGCAAATGCTTCTGCTAATTGCGCAGCACGTTCTTGTGCAGCAACAGCCTTACGTGACAAAATCAAGCGTGCTTTTGAAGCATCAATCTCAATAACTTGCGCCTTAATATCTTTATTTTTGAATTGATTCAAATCTGAAACGAAACGATCAGCAACCATTGATGCTGGGACAAAGCCACGAACACCATTGACATCAACAATTAAGCCACCGCGGACCGCATTGATAACTTTTGCATCAACAGTGTCCCCTTCAGCAAATGACAAGTTTTCCCATGCCTTACGTGCTTCCAAACGCTTCTTTGATAGCAAGTATGCAACACCTTCTTTGTCGCTTGTAACATTAGAGATGACAACAGCTTCAACGCTGTCCCCAACTTTTAATTCGTCTGCCAGGTTGATGTTACGATCGTCTGAGTACTCACGTGCTGGCACAACTCCTTCTTCACCGGTATGCAAACCAATAACTGCTTGGTTATCGTTATCAATGGCTAATACCTCACCAGTAACGACATCTCCTACCTTAATTTGATCTGCACTTTCAAGAGCTGCTAAAAGCTCGTTGTTTGTTTCACTCATGACGTCAAACGTCCTCCTACAATTTACACTATGAATATAGTGTACCAAATATTTCAACTCTTGTATAGTAAAAAACACGGTTTAAACCGTGTAAATTATAAGTTCAATGAATTTTTGATGATTTTTGTAATTTCATCAACCACTTGTTCAATCGTTTGTCCAGTTGTGTCGACTAGGATTGCATCTTTTGCTTGAACCAAAGGACTTATTTGGCGATGAGAATCTTTATAATCGCGCGTTTCTATTTCTTTTCTCAGTGTATCTAAATCGGTCGCAATTCCCTTGGAAACATTTTCTCGATAGCGGCGTTGGGCACGTTCTTCGACACTAGCTACTAAAAAGATTTTGACTTGCGCTTTTGGTAATACAGTTGTACCAATGTCACGACCATCCATAATAACGTTATCATGGCTGGCAATAGCTCGTTGACGCTCAACCAAATTTTCTCTAACAGCGGCGTATGAAGAAACGAGTGACACATTATTCGTTACTTCTGTTGAGCGAATCAATGATGTGACTTCTTGATTATTTAGGAATACATGTTGCACAGGCGTACCCGGCTCGAAACGAATATCGGTAGTGTCGAGCAGTTCGGTGATACTTTGCTCATCATCATAAGAAATTCCGGCTTGCTTGGCAGCCAATGTAATAGTGCGATACATTGCCCCTGTATCAACATACACGTATTTCAAGTTACTTGCTAGAATTTTAGCAATTGTCGACTTTCCTGCTGATGCTGGTCCGTCAATTGCAATTTGAATATTTGTCATCATCGTCATCCTTAATTATTGAATATTCAACACAGTGCCAGCATATTGCGTGTAGTTGTCAACCGTCAAACCAGGATTCAAAGCAATAACTTGATCAGTTGTTAGACCGTGTGTGACTGCAAAATTATACAATGTTTGGCTGGTGCCCAAAACGGCTGTAGTGGTAGCACTTGATGATGCTGAACTTGATGATGAAGCGGCAGTTTCATCATCGGTTGTACTTTCGGAACTGCTACTTGCTTCTGATTGTGAAGCGCTGGAAACACTACTGTCAGAAGAAGTTGTTTCAGAAGAGGTAGAACTACTGCTGGATGATTTTTTGGTTGAGGATTTGTGTTGACTTGATGACGAAACGGTTTGCGGCGTAGAACCTTTGTGGTTGCTGAAGAAGCCATAAACTGGAAAAGCTGATAGAATGACCAAACCCAATACAATTAAGGCAACTCGCAGCCCTTTATTTTCAGACTTTGAATCAGATGTTCTCGCAAACTTAGGTTCAATCTTTTTATTTTTGGGCCGATTGGATCGGCTCATGTTATTTGGGTCATAATCGTTCATATTAAACGACCTCCATATTTATTCATTCAAATAAGATTTTACCACATCCCCACATTGTTTTTTGATAACGTTTTATTAAGAAACAATTTTTTGCCATAAAGGCGTCAAACTGGCTTTTACAATTTCACCTGTTACAAACCAAATAATGCCTTGAATCAGGTTAAATGGCATTACCATACCAAATAAATAAGTTTTGATACCGATCAGACGATTAATGTCAAAATTCGCAAAAGTCGCATACAACGGTATTGCAACCAACCAATTAATGATCATGGCTACAACAGTAATTGCAGTCACGCTGATTACCATAGCAATTAATTTTTGATGCCATTGCATTTTCTGTGACATCATTAACCCTAAGACCAGAATAAAAGTTAACACGACAGCCACATTAACAGGCAAACCCAGATAAGTGTTGACACCCTCATTTGCTAAAATGAGTTTTAAGATTGTTCTTAAAAATACAACCCAAATTGCTGCGGTCATGCCTAACCAACTTAGTGCGATTATAATTGGAACGATTGAAAAGTCTAGTTTCAAAAAATCAGCACCGGGTATTAAGGGCAATTGTGGAAAAAGCATTAACCCAAAAGAAATAGCGCTTAAAATTGCAATCAAAGTTAAACGTTGTACACGTTGAACTGGTGTTGTTGTTAGTAACATATTTTTTCCTCTTAACTTGGTGCTTATTGACCAAATCAAAAAACTGCGCAATTTGTCAGGGTACAACAAAAAGGCAGTTTTCACTTTCTTTTTAGACTTCTTTATACCCGACTGTACGGTCGGCTTTGGATTTTGACCAAATCAACTGCTTGCGCAGGTCGCGGGCTTACCATTTTTAAAATACTATGTCTCACCGCCGGTTAGGATTTACACCTGACCCTGAAGTTTATATTTAATTTGAGTAAATGATACCACGAAATTACTTGCGTCGCAACATCCGATAATCTTGTGCTTGCAGTTGTTTCACTTCAGCATTTGTTAATTTACGATATTCACCAGGTTGTAACCCAACCAAATCAAAGAAAGCATACTGCTCACGTTTCAATTTTTCAACAGGTAAACCAACTTTTGCTAGCATATTTTTAACTTGATGATTACGACCTTCATGAATTGTCAATCGCACCATGCTCGTCTTTTTATCATGATCAACTCGTGTGATTGCAACGCGGGCTGGTGCTGTTTTACGGCCCTTAATCACAACACCTTTCTTCAAGGGTGCCAGCTGTGCTTCCGTAGCAATACCTTTGACTTTGGCCATATAAGTTTTATTAACTTGAGACTTTGGGTGCATCAATTGATTAGCAACTTGACCATCGTTTGTCAGCAGCAAAGCCCCGGTCGTGTCATAATCCAAACGACCAACTGGATATACGCGTTGATCAACATCTGCCAGAATGTCAAGCACTGTTTTGCGACCTTTTTCATCGTCATTTGTGGTCACGACACCTCGGGGTTTATTAAGCAAGTAGTACACGAGCTTCTCTCTACCTTCGATAGGTGCACCATCAACTTGAATGTGATCACCATGTGTGACCTTAACACCTAATGTGTTGACGGTTTGCCCGTTAACTTGCACCCGCCCCTGACTAATCATCTCTTCAGCACCGCGACGCGACGCTAAGCCCGCTTGGGCAATCACTTTTTGTAATCGTTGTGGTTCTTCAAGCATATCAAAATTCACTTTCTTTCTGGTTCAACTGCAAATGGGTTCGCAAATAATTCTCCCTCAGTATCATCATTAATGTCCAAAGAGTCCAAATCCGGTAGCGGTGGCAGATCTTGAATTGTTTTTAAACCAAAGTAGTCCAAAAAGTCGACCGTTGTGCCATATAAAATTGGTCGACCTGGTTCTTCTTTACGTCCAACTTCTGTAATTAAATGTCGCATAGCTAATTTTTGTAATGTGCCAGAGGATTGAACCCCACGGATTTGGTCAATTTCAATTCTCGTAATCGGCTGGCGGTAGGCAACAATAACAAGCGTTTCTAATTGTGCGTGTGACAAAGTGGCATTAGTTGGCGATTCAAAATACTGTTTGACAACTGTTCCCAACATCGGCTTAGTCACTAAACGATAATTCCCATCGGTTTCTCGAATTTCTAATGCACAGCTTAAGTCATTGTCATATTTCGCTGCCAAGTCATCTATAATCCCCATCACCGCAGTCTGCTCAAATCCGGTCATCGTGACTAAATCCGGCAAAGAAATACCTTCGTCTCCAGCCACAAAGAGTAACGCTTCGATTTGACTTAAATTATTCATTTTTAATCCAAATCCTCAATTTCTACAAAAATTTCGTGTTCATAATCCATCTGATGTAACGATATTTTCTCTGCTTTTGCCATTTCTAACAAGGCTAAAAACGTCATGACTAACGGTTCACGTTCATAAACATCATCAAAGAATGTTGTAAAGGCAATCATATCACCAACCTTTTGCCCCAATAGATGACGATGGATATTGGAAACGGCATCAGTAATTGTATACTTTTCAGTGACCACGCGTCGACTGATTGGCTGTTGTTGCCGCTTTTTTGCCAGCAGATGCGTAAATGCCATTTGCAAGTCCACTAGTCCTAATCCCGGTGCCAAGCCAATTTCTTGGTCAACATCTTCTGGTGCCATCATTGGCAGTCGTGGAAAAGATTGTTGATCCGATTGTTCACGTTCTCGAAGCGTTTCACTCACTACTTGAAATTGTTTATAGGTTAATAATTGCAACATCAATTCTTCACGTGGATCAGTATACTCATCATCTTCAAAATCAGTCTCTACTGGATCATTTGGCAATAAATCATAGGATTTGATTTGCAGTAACGTTGCTGCCATAACCAAATATTCGCTGGCAACATCTAGCTGCATCGCTTGCTGTGTACGTATGAAATCTAAATATTGTGTTGTAATTTCGGCAATTGGCAAGTCGAAAATATCCATTTCTGACTTTTTAATAAGATGAAGTAATAAATCAATAGGTCCTTCAAAATCAGTTAATTTAATTGTTAAGCCGTTGTTTTCGATACCGACTTTCTCCATTTGTTAATCAATTTTTGGTTATCTAAAGTTCCCATCAAAAAAACGTCAGGATGTTGGGACTGATAGTCTGAAAGCATTGCAAAATAATTCTTTACACTGCGTGATTCAGGCGATAAAGCAACATGCCGAATAATGGTAATCTCATCATCATAAATTTCAACACCTAGGACCCCTTGAACCTGACCTTGTGATTCTGATTGCCAAATATAAAGTTCTCGCGTGTCACTATTGTGATACCATGCTATTTCAGCTTTTAAATGCGGAATTTCACGCAAGCCGGGCAAGAGGGATAAAATGCCCATTACTGTTTTTTCATTTTGTTGTCTGGCTAATATAATCATCATTCAGGCCCTCGGGTGATACTCATCATAAACTTCACTTAATCTCTTTTTAGAAATATGGGTATAAATTTGCGTTGTAGAAATATCAGCATGACCCAATAATTCTTGGACAATTCTAAGGTCTGCACCATTTTCTAAAATGTGAGTCGCAAAGGAATGACGCAATGTATGCGGTGAAACATCTTTCGTGATACCGGCGTTCAAGACCAATTTTTTGATAATTTTCCAAATACCTTGCCGAGTAATTTGATGACCTCGATCGTTTAAAAACACATATGGTGACTCGTGCTCTTTTAATAAGGCAATTCGGCTTGTCTTAAAATAACGTTGTAGCCAATCAATAGCAACTTCACCAATCGGAATAATACGCTCTTTGTCACCTTTTCCAATTGTTTGAATTAAACCCAACTCCAAATGTAAATCACTCATTTTAAGGTTGACCAGTTCACTGACACGAAGACCTGTGGCATACATGACTTCTAACAGCGTCCGATTTCTAATGCCTAGAGGGGTATCTTCAACTGCTACTTGAAGCAACTTGTCAATTTCCTCAAGCGTTAGCACAGCTGGCAAATGTTCTGCTTTTTTTGGTGGGCGTACGTCACTCATCGGGTTATGAGCCACTATTTTCTCTTGGGTCAAATAGCCAAAAAACTTACGTAGCGATGTCACCATATGAATAACAGAACTATTAGATTTTCCTTCTTGGCGCAGCTGATTTAACCACGCTAAAATCACAATATGATCGACTTGGCGCAATGTTAATTTTTCAACATTAAGATATTTACCAAAACGAACCAAATCTTGATGGTAGCTTTTGATGGTATTGTCGGATAAACCGCGCTCAATACGAATATAATGCAAATAATCTACAATTGCGTTGTCAACTTCTTGTGTCATTGTTCAACTAATTTGATGCCGCCATCGACTTGCTCTATCAAACGCTCTTTATATAAGTGACCCAGCGCACGTTTAAATTGGCTTTTACTAAAACCAAATTGGCGTTTGATCGCTTCAGGATTGCTTTTATCATTGAATGGTAGGAAGTGATCGGAACGTCTTTGCAACTGTAACAACAAGAAAGTGGCATCTTCATTCATGGTTTTATATGCTAAAGGTTTCAGCGACAGGTTAAGTGTCCCGTCATCACGTACGCCAATTACACGAGCATTAACTATTTCGCCTAAACGTGGTTCATCATCACGTTGAGAAGGATGAATGAATCCCAAATAGTAATCCTCAGTTAAAACAAGTGTGCCAGCCATTTTATTTCGGTATACGGTTGCCTTAATCTGTTTAGATTTCATTTCTTGAGGTGCACGACGCGAAACAGCGTTAATGATATTTTGCTGTGCAATTTCACCCCACAAACGTCCCTTGCTGTCTTCTTTGATTGCAATCATAAGCCTATCACCCTTTTGTGGCCAAAGTGACGTGATAGTGGGCAAATCATCTAATGAAACCACAATGTCTTTATTTGGTAAGCCAATTGCGACAAAGACACCCAAATCATGACGGTTAGCTACAACAGTCCCCCAACCGTACACATCTTTTTGTGCTGTGGGCACAATTTTGGTAATTTGTAACTTATGATCTTCATTTTCATAGGCAAAGCCAGTGACAAAGCCACCTAATTTGAGAGGCTTTTGAAGTTCTGACTTATCAATCTCATAAGTAAAACCATCGACTTGCGCAAAAAAGAACTGACTGTTTTCATCAGTGACTTGTGCTTTAATTGTGGTACCAACTGTTGGATTCATATCATTTTCCTTTGATGCGCGCTACTTCACGCACTAATACTGGGCTTTAGCGGATAAATTACTGGCCTGCTAGTAGAGATTTTACTTGATTAGCAACAAACTTCCCATCAGCCTTACCTTTGACTTGTGGTGTCACAACACCCATAACTTTACCCATATCCTTTGGCGTTGTCGCACCGGTTTTTGAGATTGCAGCCTTAATAATCGCAATCACTTCATCTTCACTCAATTGTGCTGGCAAATACTTCGCCAAAATCGCTAGTTCGGATTTGATACCTGCTGCCAAATCGTCGCGTCCACCCTTTTCAAATTCTGAAAGCGATTCATGGCGTTGCTTGACTTCACGTGACAGCACAGTTAATTCTTCTTCTTCAGTCAAATCATGTCCCAAATTGATTTGTTCATTCATGACGGTTGATTTCACCATGCGAATAACAGACAAAGCATCTTTGTTTTTGTCCTTCATCGCTTGTTTCATATCAGCATTCAAAGTTTCTAACAATGACATTATTTCTCTTCTTTCGTGACTAAAATTATTGTCGGTGACAATCCGACCTTCCTGATATCATTCTACCATAAAAAAAACGCCACTGATGTGACGTTTAGCGTCGAATTAACGACCCTTCTTTTTGTTACGCTTTTGTGCCGCTTCAGACTTCAATTTACGTGCAACTGAAGGCTTAACGTAGAATTCGCGCTTACGGTATTCTTGGAGAGTACCGTCTTTTGAAACACCGCGCTTAAAGCGACGCAATGCATCATCCAAAGATTCGTTCTTACGTACGATGACCTTTGCCATTTGATAACCCTCCTTTCTCGCATTTTATTTCGTTAAACGACATGCACTAAATACTTATTCATTATGACAGACTTTTAACTAATCGTCAATACCATAAGCCTTTAAATACTGCTTTGTTTGTAAATCAAGCCAGTATTGTGGATTAAGTGACTCACCCGTTGCTTGTTTTAAGATAACTTGTGGATCAACTGCACCACCATATTGCCAAATATGTTCTTTTCGCCATTCAAAAATTGGTGAATAATCACCTGACTGAAAAATTGCTTCAAAATCCAATGATTTTGCCATAGTTGCTTGGAACTGTGCAGCATACAAATGACCTAATGCATAGCTTGGGAAGTAGCCAAATGAGCCACCTGCCCAGTGAATGTCTTGCAAAATACCTGTTAAATCATCCGGTGTATCTAAATCCAAGTATTCTTTATATTTTGCATTCCAGAGGGCTGGCAAATCGGCTACATCAATATTGTCATTGAAAATTGCCTTTTCAATTTCATAACGAATAATAATGTGTAATGGATACGTAAGAGGATCGGCTTCTGTCCGTGTGAATGAAGCTTGCGTTTTGAGCCAACCTGCATAAAAAGTTTCAAAATCAACGTCATCAAGAACCCCCTCAAAAGCTTGTTGCATCTGAGGATATTCTGTTTCCCAGAAGGCCTTTGAACGTCCAACCATGACCTCATTAAACAAAGATTGGGACTCATGAATACTCATGCTAATTGGCAAAACAGAACGAAAATCATCATATTTGGGATCAACATTTTGCTCAAACAGTCCATGACCAGCTTCGTGGAAAATACCTAAAACAGCCATTTGAAAGTTATGATCATCCCAACGTGTCGTAATGCGAGCATCATCACGATTCAAAGCTTCCATAAAAGGATGAATCGTGTCATCAAGTCGACCTTTGTTCAAATTATAACCTAACCGTTGCACAGCTGACATTGCATATTGTCGTTGCTGTTCTTTCGTCACCCGTCTCTTCAAAAATGAGTCTTCTGGCGTCGTGCCTTCTTTGGCCAGACGTTGGCGCAATTCAGTCACACCGGTTTTGACTTGGGCAAAAACTGCATCTAATTTAGCCACTGTCAATCCCGGTTCGTATTGATTGAGCAAAACATCATAAGGTGTTGCCTCATTTGTTTGCCATAGCGGGATAAATTGCTTTAAGTAGCCAATAATTTTTTCTAAATAAGGTTGAAAAATTTTGTAGTCGTTAGCTTCACGAGCTTGCGCCCAATAGTCTTGTGCCTGCGACAACGTTTTTTCAAAGGCTATGAAATCTTGTTCTGGGATTTTGCCCGTCATATCATAGTCTTTTTGTGCTTTTTTTAATACCAATTGGCCAAGTTCATCCAATTGACTCGTGTCAGATGAGAGCGCTTTTAATATGCTTTGTCGTTGTTCTCCTGTACTGACTGTAAATATTTTCTGCGCTAAGTAAGCATCAACATCAGCGCGAAAATGTCCAGCATCTTTGGGCATACCAGTCAAAGCATCCCAGCCAGAAAGCGCTGCAATTTCAGATAATAATGTCTGTTCTTTAACGGAATCAAACAAGTCTTGTTGCGTCGTCATGATTTACCTCATTCTCCAATTAAATATTATTAATTTTATCACTTATTTATCTAATTTAGAAGTCGTTTTTGTATCAGTCATACGCCAATAAACTAATAAACTAATAAAAATCACTACTGTAACATAAATAAAAAATAGATTTTCATGATTAATTTTTCTGAGATAGAGCGCCAAATATTCAACTGTACCACCAAAAATAGCGACCGTCAGTCCGTAAGGTAAGCCAACACCTAAAGCGCGGATTTCTGTTGGAAACATTTCTGCTTTGACGATGGCGTTAATTGAGGTATAGCCTGTCACAATCACCAAGCCTGCTAACATGAGCCAAAACGCCTCCCAACTCGTTGTAGCATGTTGCAAGGCCACAAAAATTGGTATGGTAAAAATTGTTCCTAGTCCACCAAACCAAAATAGTAATGGCCGTCGTCCAATTTTATCAGAAATTGCACCCGCGATTGGTTGTAAAATCATAAAAATAAGTAACGCTAGAAAATTAATTCGTGTGACTGACTGGGTTGGTAATCCCACAGAATTGATCATAAATTTTTGCAAGTATGTTGTATACGTATAAAATGCAATTGTACCGCCTAAAGTCAAGCCAACCACTGTCAGAACAGCCTTTGGATAACGCATTAATTCTTTCAGACTACCTTTTGACTTCGCTTTCTGTGAAGCAAATTGGTCAGATTCTGCCATGCTCAATCGCAAGAACAACACAATTATTGCCCCAAGGGCACCGATAATAAATGGAATTCGCCATCCCCACTGGATCAACTGCTCATTTGACAATGTCATTTGCAAGATAATTTGGACACCTAATGCAATTAACTGACCACTAATTAGCGTCACATATTGGAATGAAGCGTAAAAACCACGATGATTTCGACTGGCCATTTCTGACAAATACGTTGCTGAGGTTCCGTATTCACCACCTAACGATAGTCCCTGAAACAAACGTGCTAATACTAAAATAATTGGCGCAATAATACCAATATGAGCATAACTTGGTGTGATAGCAATCACCAGTGAACCACTCGCCATAATGAGAACTGATAATGTCAAAGCCGCTCGGCGACCGTGCTGATCAGCATATTTTCCCAAAATGAGGCTACCTAATGGGCGCATCAAAAAACCAATCGCAAAGACCCCAGCTGTGCTTAACAATTCAGCTGTTTTGTCATGACTTGGAAAAAATGATGGCGCAAAATAAACAGCGAATGAAGCATAAACATACCAATCAAACCACTCTATCAAATTACCAAGCGATCCTTTTAAAATGTTGCTAATAATCTCTCGTTCTGAACGTTGTACTTGCATACGATTCACCCCTTTTTCCTTACTGTAACGAAATCCGAATGACTATTCACCGTCGGTTTGCACAAACAAAATCATTTTGTTTGTACAATATGTTAAGTTGTGCCATAATAATGGTAATTTTCTGGAGGCAAACTATGAAGTTTAAATCGTTATTAAATGAACCTTTGATGGGTCAATATACTGTCGCAGCTGGTGAAGAAGGATTATCTCGAGAGGTTAGTCAGGTTGGTGTTGTTGACGCGCCGGATTTTGAAAAATATTTATTACCCGGACAGTTAATTTTAACAACTGGTTACCTCTTCCATGATAATTTACCACTATTACGTAGTTTAATTATTGAACTAGATAAACACAACGCTGCTGGATTAGGCATTAAATACAATCGTTACTTCACAGAATTACCGCGTGATGTGATTGTTTTAGCCAATAAACATCGAATTCCTATTATATGGACCCCTGCTGATGAAGTAATTTCTATTACAATTCGTAATTTAAATGACGTTATCTTGAGTAAACATACGGGTGAATTACATGAAATTGTGAAAATCAATCAAGAATTATCGGCAATCAACCATAATAATACTTATCAACACTTGCTTGATTTAAGTGCCCAAATTTTAGAAGCGCCACTCTTATTATTAGATTCTCACTTTACAGCAATATATGCCAGTACATCTTTACTCAAGGAACGTGATTTTTTCACTAAATTTTTACGCGAATCTTCCGGGATTGCTTATCTGAATCTTCAAGAGAAAGTTCGTGTCACTTTTAAAGGTCAAAATTTTGATATTTTGCCCATTTTTTCTGCCTTAAAGGAAAATAAAGCTTTCGTGGCAATTGCTACTTCAGAAGATCGATTGTCTGACTTTCAATTGTTGAAACGTGAACAAGTCATTAACGCATTGGGATTTGCAAACTCTCGCACCGATCTCATTAATGAAACAGAATTCCGTAATCGCTCTGGTTTTTTTCTGAATGTCATGGAATCAGGCCTAAGCCAAGAAGCAATCAGTCACTACTTGAACGATGCCAATATTGACGTTACGGCACGCTATCGTGTTGCAGTATTAGACTTTACCACAAAGAAAACAGTCATTGAAACACGGCAATTTGAAATTCTTCAAGCACTCACTCGGTGGTTCATTCGGGAATCAAATTGGTCCGTATTAATCTTTTCTCACAAACAACAGCTTGTTTTACTGATTAATATGACCATTGACACGCGTTCTTTTTTGCAAGAATTATATGATTTTTTAACTGAACAAGATAAACTAGAATATTATTTTACCATTGGCTTTTCACGCGTTACTGGTGAAATGAAACAATTAGCGGAGCTCTACGAGCAAGCAAATAACGCTTTGAAATTAACAACTAAAACCCACCCCATTATGCGCTTTAGACCAAAAAGTGCGCTTGAACTGCTTCATCTACTACCACCACAAGAAAGCCACGCCTTTGTTGAAAAAACACTTGGCCCTATCTTGGACAATCCTGAACTACTCAAGACACTAGAAACATATATTTTTTTACATCAAAACGTTACAGCAGTAGCTGGCGCAATGTTTGTACACCGTAATACAATCAATTATCGCTTGAAGCGTATTGCGGAGCTGTTAGATGTTAATTTAGAAATGCCCGATGTGTTAGTGGATATTCAGCTGTCATTATTGTTAATTAATTAGTCACTTTGCATAAATCACAAAAATAAGTTTGTGCAAAGAAAAATTAGTATTTGATGATAAACATGATAAAATTGTTTCCAATCAAGGAGGCATTACATATGATCGAATACACAAATCTAGCGGTGAACCACGACGGTACCATTCGTGGTCTCAAAAAGAAGCACGTTCAAATGATCGCCATTGGCGGCACAATTGGTACCGGATTATTTTTAGGAGCAGGTAATTCAATTGCGAAGACAGGTCCTTCAATTCTGATTGTTTATGCAGTATTAGGCGCTTTCTTCTTCATGATGATGCGAGGCATTGGCGAAATGTTATATGCTGACCCGTCGCAACATACATTTGTCTCCTTTATCAGTAAGTATGTGGGCGCAGGTGCAGGCTATTTTGCAGGTTGGTCTTATTGGATTGGTCTTGTTTTCGTTGCAATGGCTGAATTAACAGCGGTCTCTACTTATGTTAAATTTTGGTTCCCCAACTGGCAAACATGGATCATTCAAGTTGCCTTTCTCTTCATTTTGACAATGATTAACCTCATCGCCGTTAAACTGTTTGGAGAAACCGAATACTGGTTTGCGATGATAAAGATCATCGCCATTGTTGCCATGATTGTAACAGGATTATTCTTGATTGCAACAGGCTTCAAGGCCCCTGCTAGTGGTGGCCACACGGTTGCCTCATTTGGCAATGTATTTTCTAACTTCACACTATTTCCAAATGGTGCAAGTATGTTCTTCGCTGCCTTTCCAATGGTATTTTTCGCCTTCCAAGGCATGGAATTCGTTGGTATCACAACAGCTGAAACACAAAACCCACGTGAGGTTTTGCCAAAAGCGATTAACACGATTATTTTCCGTATCTTGATTTTCTATCTTGGTGCTATGATTATCATCATGTCCATTATTAATTGGCATGTGATTGCTAAAACACCTGATGAAAGTCCGTTCGTTATGGTCTTTCAATTAGCTGGTTTCAAAGCCGCCGCGTTAGTTATCAACTTTGTTGTTCTAACATCAGCCGCTTCGGCACTCAATTCTGCTATTTATTCAGCAGGTCGACACTTTTATCAACTGGCCGAAGAGTCTGATTCCAAGCTCATGGGGAATTTCCGAGAAATATCATCAAACGGTGTTCCCGCTAAAGCAATTATTCTGACTGCCGTGTTAGTACTGTTGTCACCTGTTATTAATTCAATTCCACAAATTACTAGTGCTTTTGGATTTATCACATCAATTTCGTCAAACATGTATATTATCGTTTATGCGATGACAATGTACGCTCATCGTAAGTTCCGTGAATCAACTGACTTTATGCCAAACGGGTTCGTCATGCCTGGTTACAAATGGACCAGTCCCTTGACATTGCTATTCTTCGCAGCAATTTACATCAGTTTGTTCTTCCAAGCTGATTCACGAATGTCAGCTATTGGTGCCATTGTCTTTACTATCATTTTTGGTTATCTCTCACATCGTAAGTTTTCATCAAAAGTTTCGACTTCAACGTCAACAGCGTCATAAACATATTAAAAGGGATCCAACATTACTGGATCCCTTTTAATATGTTTATAGTTCCGGTTCGTAAAAGCGACCGACAGTATGCTCAATTTTCCATGTTGATGAAAACGCGTGTTCATCAACTTCTTTCATTGCTTCACGCAATTCAAAGCGTTCCTGTTGCGTAATCACTGTCAGCAGTACTGAACGTTCTTGACCAGTATAACCACCGCGAGCATCGTTAATAATAGTGACACCGCGACGCATTTTACGCTGAATACCGTCAACCATTTCGTCCGGCTTCGTCGTAATAATCATGACTTGCATCTGTTGTTGACGGGTATAAAAAGCGTCAATCATACGTGAACTAATAATGACACCGACAATTGAATACAGCGCATATTTCCAGCCATAAGTTAATCCAGCACCAATCATAATAAGGGCGTTGAACGCCAAATTAATGGGTCCCATTTTGAAGCCAAAGTGTTTTTTAACTAACATGCCAATGACATCTAATCCGCCGGTTCCTACGCCATATCGTAATGCCGTTCCAACAGCCATACCATTTAAAGCACCACCAAACATGGCATTAATTAAAGGATCTGGCGTTAACACGCGAGTTGTATCAAACAGTGGCATCAAGGCTGAACTGAGAAGTACAGCCAACGTGGTGAAAGTAGCAAAACGCCAAGACAACTGCCACCAAGCAATCACCAACATTGGTAAATTAACCAACGCCAATGCGAGCGCAACCGGAATTTTTTCACCACTTAAAGTTGAAACTAACTGGGCAAATCCAGTAAACCCTGATGAATAGATATGACCAGGATGCCAGAAGTAATTCATTGCAAAAGCAACAATCACACCGTAAAATATAGCACCACCAACACGACTCGCGTATTGATTTTTCATGAAATTATGAAATATTTTTTGCATCAATCACTCGGCTTCTGGTACAAATAAACCTAATTCATTCAACTGTTTTGTTTCAACACGCGTTGGTGCTTCCGTCATCGGTTCAGTTGCTCGTGAATTTTTAGGAAAAGCAATGACTTCACGAATATTTTCTTGCCCGGCCAATAACATTGCTAAACGATCTAGTCCAAGCGCGATACCACCCATTGGCGGGAAACCAAATTCCATGCCTTCAAGCAAGAAACCAAATGCCTCATGCGCTTTTTCAGGTGTAAAACCAAGTGCCTTAAGCATTTTTTCCTGAATGTCCATACGGTGAATACGGATTGATCCTGAGCCTAACTCATAACCGTTCAAGACCAAATCATAACTTTGCGCATGCGCTTTATGTGGATCTTCACCATCATCAAGATAGTGTAAATCTTCTTCATTTGGCATTGTAAATGGATGGTGGGCAGCAATCCAACGGTCGAAATCTTCTGAATATTCAAATAATGGCCAATCAACAATCCATGCAAATGCCCAAGGATTTGTTTTGTCCACCAAATCAAGATCAGCAGCTGTTTGACGGCGGAGATAATCCAAAGTAGCCGACACAACATCATTACGACCAGCACCGAATAACAACAAGTCTCCCGTTTGGCCACCAACGCCAGCTATCAAAGCTTGACTATCTTCTGGTTTAAAGAATTTGGCAATTGGACCAGTTAGTCCGTCATCAGTTACCTTTAACCATGCCAAACCTTTAGCACCAAATCGTTCAATATATTGTGCCAATTTATCGATGTCTTTACGAGAATAGTGATCGGCACCGCCCGGTACAGCGATGGCTTTCACAACACCACCAGCTTTAACAGCGTTGGCAAACACACCAAATTCACTATTTGAAACGGTATCAGAAAGATCATGAATTTCATAAGCAATTCGCAAATCAGGTTTGTCCGTACCAAAACGATCCATTGATTCTTGCCATGTTAGAGTCGGAATGGTGGTCGTATCAAGATCAAAGTTCACGACATCGTTCATCATTGCTTTGACCCATTCATTGACCAGTTCCCGAATTTCATCAGCAGTCATGAATGATGTTTCCACATCCATTTGTGTAAATTCAGGTTGTCGATCACCACGCAAGTCCTCATCACGGAACGCACGTGCGATTTGGAAATAGCGATCAAATCCAGCCCCCATCAATAGTTGCTTGAATAGTTGAGGTGATTGTGGCAACGCATAAAACGATCCTGGGAAAACACGAGATGGCACCAAGTAATCACGGGCACCTTCAGGCGTTGACTTAGCCAAAATTGGTGTTTCAATGTTAATAAAATCATGTGTATCCATGAAGTGCATGGCACTGGACATGATTTTAGACCGAACGCGTAGGTTCTTTTGCATTTCTGGTCGACGCAAGTCTAAATAACGATACTGCAACTTGAGTTCCTCATTAGCATTAACGTTATCCTCAATATAAAATGGTGGTGTTTTTGACGTTGCCAAAATTTTGGCTGATGTCACATCAACTTCAACGGCACCAGACTTAATTTTATCGTTAATTTGGCTAGCATCACGTTTGATGACTTTACCAGTCACAGCAACAACATATTCACTTCGCATATCTTCGGCGACAGTCAAAGCTGATTGGTTAGTAGCATTGAATGTTAATTGCACAATGCCTTCGCGATCACGTAAGTCAACAAATATCAAGTCACCAAAATCACGACGCTTTTGCACCCAACCACTCAACGTCACCGTTTGGTCAAGATAACTTTCGTCAATTAAACCTGCATATGTTGTTCGTTTCATTGTTCGTCTCCTTGTGCATCAATAATTGTTGGCAAATCTGTATAAAGATCAGCCAATTTAACAAGTTGCTGTTCACCAGTTGCCATGTTTTTAATATTAGCAGCGTGTGCTGCTAACTCTTTTTCCCCAACAGTCACGACGTACTTAGCATTGTGACGATCCGCTGTTTTAAACTGTGCTTTTGCTGAGCGATCCAGATAATCACGTTCAGCAACGAAACCAAATGACCGGATTGCTTGCACGATTTGCATAGCTGCAATATCTGTTTCATCACCGATGTTGACAACATAAAAATCAAGGTCATTATCGACTTCTGGTGCAACACCTTGCGCGTTTAACAAACTCACCAAACGCTCCATGCCAATACCAAAACCAACGCCAGCTGTTTCAGGACCACCAAAAACAGATACCAATCCTGAATAGCGACCACCGCCGGCAATTGTTGCAGCACCTTTTAATTGCTCATCAACTGTCATTACTTCAAAGATTGTATCGTTATAATAATCCAAACCACGAACCATTGTTGGGTCAATTTCAAAGTCAAGATTCAAAGCCGTCAACAATTCTTGAACTTTTTGGAAGTGCTGTTGTGAGGCTTCAGACAAATAATCCAAAATTGAAGGTGCGTCAGCCACAAAAACTTGATCTCGTGGATCTTTTGAATCTAAAATGCGAAGTGGATTTTTCTCCAAACGCGCCTGAGAATCGGCAGATAATTCAGAACGATGTGGCGTAAGATAGTCAATCAATGCTTGGCGATAATCATCTCGTGACTGCTTATCACCCAAAGTATTAATTGCAACACGCAAATTCTTTAAACCAAGGGTTTGGAACAAATCAATTGCCATCGCAATAACTTCGACGTCAAGTGCTGGTGATGAGGAGCCAAAAGCTTCTACACCAATTTGATGAAATTGGCGCATACGCCCTGCTTGTGGACGTTCATAACGGAACATTGGTCCAATGTAAAATGATTTATAAGGCTTATCAAATTCTGGCCCATATAATTTATTCTCGACATACGCGCGGACAATTCCGGCTGTTCCCTCTGGTCGTAGGGCAATATGGCGATCACCTTTATCATGAAAATCATACATTTCCTTAGTGACAACATCTGATGTATCACCTGCTGAACGAGAAAAAACTTCAAAATTTTCAAATATTGGTGTTCGAACTTCTTTAAAATTATAGTCACCAAATAATAAACGCGCAACATTTTCAACGTGTTGCCATTGGCTTGTTTGATCTGGTAATAAATCAGCAGTACCCTTAGGGCGCTGGAAAAGTGGTTTTGCCATCGTATTTTAATTGCTGACAGTCATGTTATGACAAGTCAGTTGTTCTCCTTCTGTTTTTGACATTAAAACTGAAAAAGCGCCCTCAACGATTATTCGTTAAGGGCGCAATTGCACGGTACCACCTTAGATGTTGATGCATACACATCACTTAGATTGCTTATCGCGCTACCACGCACTGCCTTATACAACAGTGTCCTCCAAGGTGTCACAAATTACGTCATCGTTTTGCTTGCATCACCCGCAAAATTTCTGATGGTCCAGAGCGTAATTTTTCCAATTCATCGGCTTTAATATATGCCTTAATGATATAGTTATCTCACCTCAAAGTCAAGCCAATTACAAGACAAAATTACTTATCAAAACGATATACTTTTGCTTCATAAGGACGAAGTGTTGTCAAAGCGTCATCCTCATAATTACTAATGAGGACTGACGCGTTATCTGGCACATGATAGTCACGCGTCAACGTTTCGCTGGTGAAGTTATTGATTACCAATAACGACTCATTTTGACCAACACGACGGTAAGCGTAAACTTGTTCGTCTTCAGGATCCAACAATTCGTATGTGCCTGTCGTTATGATTGGTAATTCGTGGCGTAAGCGAATGAGCTTTTGGTAGTAATAAAATGTTGAATTTAAGTCTGCTAACGAAGCCTTGGCATTAATGGTGTCATAATTATCATTCATCTTTAACCATGGTGTGCCGGTTGTGAAGCCCGCATTTTTGCTATCGTCCCACTGCATTGGTGTACGAGCGTTATCACGACCTTTGGCATGTACATACTTCAGCATGGTTGCTTCATCAGTTAAGTGATCTTTATCAATCAAGTATTTGAAAGCATTTTTAATTTCAACATCATCAAAATCATCACGTTGCAAATTATAGGCGTTGGTCATGCCAATTTCTTCACCTTGATAAACATAGGGCGTTCCTTGCATGAAATGAAGTAAAGTGGCTACCATTTTAGCAGATACAACGCGATATTCAGGACGGTCATCCCCATAACGACTCACAGCACGTGGTTGATCATGATTATCCCAATAAAGTGAATTCCATGCTTTACCAGCCAAATCATTCTGCCATTTTGAGAGATTTTCTTTCAAATCAACGAGGGAAACTTTTTTGTCATACCATTTTCCAAGCGCGGGATTAGGATTATTGTCAAGCCCCATGTGCTCAAATTGGAAGACCATGTTCAATTCTGAGTTGTCTTGATTGGCATACTTAACGGCATTTTCAATATCAACACCTGAGGCTTCACCAACGGTCATCATATCAGCCCTGTTTAAGACTTGTTGACGCATTTCTTGCAAGTATTCATGGACATGCGGACCGTTGGCAACGGCTTTATCTGAATTCCCATACTCACCCCCCTCTGGTACTTCACCATCAGGCAAGCCATCTGGCTTAGAAATGAGGGAAATGACGTCCATTCTGAAACCATCAATGCCCTTATCAACCCAGAAGTTCATCATATCAAAGACAGATTGACGTACTTTAGGATTAACCCAATTTAGATCAGGTTGACCTTCGACAAACAAGTGTAGATAATATTGCCCTGTCGCCTCATCAAATTTCCAAGCTGGACCAGAGAAAAATGAGCCCCAGTTATTAGGCTCGTGTCCATCCACTGGATCACGCCAAATATAGAAATCACGCTTATCATTATCTTTTGAACTACGGCTTTCAATAAACCATTTATGCTGATCTGAGGTATGATTAACAACCAAATCCATCAAAATTTTGATGCCCTTATCATGCGCTTTTGCTAGCAAGCGATCAAAATCAGCCATTGTACCAAATTTGGCATTGATATCTTCATAATCGGAAATATCGTAACCATTATCTTTGTCTGGTGATGCATAGACAGGATTTAGCCATACAACATCGGCACCTAATTTTTTAATGTAATCAAGGCGTTGCTCGATACCCTGTAAATCACCGATACCATCTCCGTTAGCGTCTTGAAAAGACCTAGGATAAACTTGATATACAACTGCTTTTTGCCACCATTTAATTGTTTCTGTCATGATAATTCTCCTTTTTTAATTACGATTTTCTTCTTTTACGGTCCAGATTAGGCAACCACCAATCATCAAGAAGACGCCGGCAATTGCTAACATGTGTGCCATTGATTTACCCACTGCTGGGAAAATTGCAAAACTAGCAACTGACGCCACAATTTGCGGAATGCAGATAAAGCAATTGAACAATCCCAAATAGATGCCATCATGCTTACCATCTAAGGCATTCGTCAAGATGGTAAACGGAATAGAGATTAACGCAATCCAACCAATACCAATCAAAATGAATCCAATCAGTGATGAAAGATGTGTATGGCCATAGGCAACAACAATAAAGCCAATGCCACCAGCAATCAAGCTGAGAAAATAAGCACCTTTGCGCGTTTTATTATTCAAACGCTGGAATAAAATTCCCACCACAATTGCCACAACTGAGTAAACAGCCTGTAAAATACCAAACCAATTACCAGCCGCTTGATAACCTGCAGATGCAGGATCTGAAACATGCCAAATGTTCTCTGACAAAGCACCAGTTGAGTATGTCCACATATATGGAATACCGAACCAAACAAAGAATTCAACCACACCTAGTGTCCAAAATACCTTTGGTGCGTGCTTTAGAATTGTGATAAATGATTCATGCTGCTTTGTTTCGGCGTTATAGCCATGGTAATAAGCCAGTGTTTCTGGATCGTATTCTTTAACATTCATAATAGTAAAGACAGTTGAAATTAACAAAATAGCCGCTGCCACATAAAATGAAATTTTAACAGAATCTGGGACAACACCTCGGGCAGCAGTATTGGCCACCCCAAATGAGGTCAAAATAAACGGAAAGACGAAAGCAATCACGCCCCCTAAGCTACCCCAAATGTTTTGCAAACTCCACGCTTTATCGGTTTGTTGTTCATTAACCATGTCAGGAATAATCATCTTGAACGGCTGCATAGAGACATTGGCCGATAGGTTCATGAATAACACTGTCACTGCACCAAACCATAGCGCTGTCAATGATCCGTACCCAAAACCAAATGATCCGGTATTTGGCAAAAGCAATAACACAATTAGGGAAACCAAACAGCCGCCAATCAAATAAGGCATTCGTCGACCTAACTTAGGTAGCCAAGTTTTATCAGAAAACAAACCAATTAATGGTTGGGTAATCATGCCCGCTAATGGTGGCAAAATGAAGAAAAACCCCAATTTTGTTGGATCTGAACCTAACGTTTGAAAGATTCGACCCATGTTACCAGTTTGTACTGAAAATGCAACTTGAACACCAGCATAACCAAAAGTCATTAAGAATAACTGCATGCTGGTCAGCATGGGGAGCTGACCTTTTTTTTGTGTCTTACTATTCAACATATTCACTCTCCTTTTAAGTGATTTTAGTTTACACACGCCATTTTAAAGTAACCGCTTACATTTTATGCCATTATGTACCTTCAAAGTACACTTTTGATTCATAAGGTCGTAAGGTATCCCCCTGATCATCATCATAGTTACTTAAAATCATATTCGCGCCATCGTTCAATGTATAATGACGCGTCAAGGTTTGATTCGTAAAGTTACTAATGACTAATAATTCAGAATCAACACCAATTCGCTTGTAAGCATAGACTTCTGAATCTGCCATGTCCAGTACCTGATAATGTCCGTTAGTGATGAGTGGCATTTGCTGTCGTAATGCAATAATTTTTTTGTAGAAATAAAAGATGGATTGTTGGTCAGCTAATGCTTGTGCCACGTTAATTGTTTCATAATTCGAATTAACTGCTAGCCAAGGTTTTCCCTTTGTAAAACCAGCCTGATTACTATCATCCCACTGCATTGGCGTCCGAGCATTATCACGTGAGGAATGGTGTATATAAGTCATCATTCGTTCTGGTGAGACACGTTGCTGTTCAACCACTAAATCTTGATAGGCATTTAAAGTATCAATGTCTTGGTATTGTGAAATTGATGACCAATCAACATTTGTCATGCCGATTTCTTCACCTTGATAAATGTAGGGCGTTCCCTGCATAAAGTGCAATGTTGTGGCTAACATTTTTGCAGAGACAACGCGATAAGCTTCAGAATCATCACCAAATCTTGATACCACACGTGGTCGATCGTGGTTGTTCCAATAAAGACTGTTCCAAGCTTTGCCATCCAGTGCTGTTTGCCATTTAGATAAAATTCGCTTCAAATCTACTAAATTAAATCGCTCATCACTCCACTTTCCTAAGCCTTCACGACTATTGTCAATCTCCGTATGCTCAAATTGGAAAATCATTTGTAATTCATGACTATCAAACCCAGCATACTGAATCGCATCTGACGTTGTCACGCCGGGGGTTTCGCCAACAGTGATAATATCGTTGCGTGACAACACCTTAGCATTCATTTCCTGCAAATATTGGTGTACCTTTGGTCCATTGGCAACAAATGTCATTGACGATCCGTGATTATCAGCGTTCACATTAGGATCATTTGGCAATCCTGTTTGTTTTGAGATAAGATTGATGACATCCATTCGGAATCCATCAATCCCTTTGTTCAACCACCAAGCCATTGTTTCATAGATTGCTTCACGTAGCGCTGGATTTTCCCAATTCAAATCAGGCTGTTTTTTTGAGAAAAGATGTAAATAGTATTGTTTTGTTTTTTCATCAAACGCCCAAGCTGATCCGCCAAAATCCGACAGCCAATTATTGGGCTCGTGTCCATCAACAGGATCTCGCCAAATGTAATAATCACGATACGGATTATCACGTGACTGACGACTTTGCTGGAACCAATGATGTTCACCAGATGTGTGGTTGACAACCAAGTCCATCATGATTTTTAGGCCCAACTCATGGGCAATTGTAATCATTTCATCCACATCCGCCATCGTGCCAAATTCTGGTAAGATTTTGCGATAATCACTGATATCGTATCCGTTATCATCATTTGGTGATTGGTAAATCGGACTTAGCCAGATGACTTGCACCCCTAGTTCTTTTAAATATGGGAGTCGTTGAATAATGCCCGGAATGTCGCCAACACCATCACCATTACTATCCTGAAAACTGCGCGGATAAATCTGGTAGACGGTTGCTTTTTGCCACCATTTATTTTGATTCATTATCATGCCTCATGATTCCTAATTACCTTTTTAATATTTGAGTAAACGTTTACGCAATTAATATTGTAACCGCTTTCATTTCGTTTGTCAACTTATTTTGGGTTATAATATAACTTATGGCTATTACAATCAAAGATATTGCAAATAAAGCTGGTATTTCAGCCGCTTCCGTCTCACGTATTTTAACTAATCGTGGGCGTTTTAGTGAGGCAACAGCACAACGTGTTCGGCAATTAGCTCACGAAATGGGATACTATAAGAATCAATCAGCCGCCGATTTATCACAAAAAGAAAGCCGCGTCATTGGTGTATTAGTGCCAACCACGCATACTAACTTTGCTGATGAAATCATTAAAGGCATGCAAGCAAAGGCTTTCGAATTAGACTATGAACTGTTGATTGCTTTCGTTGAAACGGACAGCCAGCAGCAAATCAAAACTGTTAAATCATTGCTTTCCCGGCAACTATTAGCGGTTGTCATGTTAGCCATTGATATCGAAGATCCTGTTTTCGAGGTCTTAACAAAGGCTGACGTACGCTTGCTGAGTGTCTCTAACCAACTCAATAATGTGATTCCTTCTATTTCCTCAGATAACTACGCCATGATGCACACTATCGTGGATTATTTATACAATCATGGACACCGCAAAATGGCCTTAATTGGCGCGTCCAATCCAGATCCTATTGTTGCAGTTTTAAGGCGCAAAGGTTTTATTGATGCACTGTTAGATCATGGTATTACCTATAATCCAGAATTCATCTGGGGCGTTGATAATGATTATCAAACTGGCTTAGATGCTATCAAAAAATTCGGCGCGCCTTTACCTTTTACTGCTGCTATTGGCTCAGCGGACATTATTAGCATTGGCTTACTCAATGGTGCAAAAGATGCTGGCATTGCTGTCCCTCAGGATCTATCAATTGTGACCATCGATGGGACAGAATTAACTCAATTAACACGTCCTATCTTAACGGCTGCGCAGCAAAACTTTGCACAAATGGGAGAATTAGCTATTATGGCTCTCGCTGATCACACCCTCTCGCCGCATACCGTCACTTTTACTGATATCACAATTAAACAAGGTGGTACAGTGGCAAACATTAATTAAAACAACAAAAGAGTGTCAGTGTATAAAAACACTGACACTCTTTTCATCATCTATTGCATTTTAGCTTCAATATTTGCCAACGTCACTTCTGAAGTTGACTCAAAATTCAAGTCCGCTCCTGACAAAACATCTGCGTTACCAATGGCTAGTGATGTCTCACCTGCCCCATTGATTGACGCAATACCAGCAGCTGAATCTTCCAATCCAATGACATTTTCTGGATCTAAATGTAAGACCTCTGCAGCACGAACGAAGATTTCAGGATCAGGTTTTCCCTTTGTCAAAGTGGCAGGATCAACAATGCCAACAAAATACTCGGTCAATCCCAAATGATCTAGAATCATTGGTGCGTTTTTAGAAGCTGATGCCACCGACATTGTATAGCCAGCTGCCTTAGCTGATTGAATGAAATCTTTCATGCCAGGCAAAATATCATCTTCAGTCAATGTTGAAATGAGTTGTTGATAATTATGATTTTTCTTTTCTGCTAATGCTTCTTTATCTGCTTGAGAAAAATCATTGGCATGATCTCCAGCATCCAAAATCATTTGCAAGGAAGCCATGCGACTGATGCCCTTCAAACCTTCAGCCAATTCTGGTGTCCAAGTTGTGCCAACCTCATCAGCTGTTTGATGCCAAGCTTCACCATGAAAGCGCGCCGTGTCAGCAATAACTCCATCTAAATCAAAGGCAAAACCTTTAATATCTGAAAATTTAGCCATTTTTATTTATCCTCACTTTTTTTAATTTGGTAAGTTACAGTATATGTTTTTGTTTCATTTGCTGGCAAAACAATATCGCCAAAGCCTTCATGATTAACCGCATCAGGCAAAGTCTGCATCTCAATAGCAAGCGCTGTTTTAATGTCACTGCTATCGTCAGGATTGGCAGTGAATACAACAACACCATTGCGATCTGAATCCACTGTCAAGGTCAAACTTTCATCGGGTGAAGTTAGTCCTACACCTTCCCCTTGACGGCTTGGATCTAATACCCAAGCATCATCATAATGCTCTTGTCCCAAGGCGTGTAAATGCGCAAAATCAAATTTTGTATTTTGATTATCAATCACGTTACCGGTTGGAATCGTGTTGTTATCAACTTCAAGATGTTGACGTGACGCAATTTGTAATTTATGCTGACTAATATCTTGATCCTTGCCAACTAAATTAAAGTATACGTGCGTCATTGGGTTGAACAATGTATTCTCGGTTGAAACGCCACTAAATATAATATCTAGACGATCTTCATCGTCCAATCGATAAGTCACTTGGGCAGCTAATTTACCAGCAAACTCATCATCAAAAGTTCGTGTGAAATTAATTTCCGCCGCTGTACCCAAATTTCTTGCTTCACCGTGCCAATTAACCGCGTCAAAACCATTGATGCCAGAGTGTAAAACATTGCCATGATCATTTGGCGTTAATGTAAAATGTGCCCCATTAATATCATAATCAGTTTGTGATAAACGACCACCAACTCGACCAATTGTATTTCCAAAATGGAATGGATTATCTAAATACGCGGCTAAATCATCAAATTGTACTAACAATTCTTGTTTGACACCATCACGTTCAACGGAAAACGATTGCCAAGTTGCCCCGTATGAAATCGCAGTAATCTGTGTGTGATTGATATTTTCTAGGGTAAACGCCGTCACGACTTTTCCGTCAGGTAATTGCCCAAAATCCTTCTCTACTACTTTCATGATATCCTTTCCTGCTATACAGCAAATGAGCGATTCCTCGCTCATCATCATGCTTATTACTTTGTCAATTCGACATTTTGCCCTGATAGGTCAATCACTAATGGTTCACCTGAAATCAAGTCAACATGTGCACCTTGACCATCGACTGACACTTCCAAAACATGACCGCGGAATACCAAACGGAAAGCATATTTTGTCCAATTCTTTGGTAAGAATGGCTTCAAGTGGAGTTTACCATCACGAACACGCATACCAGCAAATCCTTGCACAATCGCTAACCATGAACCTGTCATAGCGGTTATATGCAAACCATCTGACGTATCATTATTATAATTATCTAAGTCCAAACGAGCCGCACGTTCGTACATTTCAACTGCTTTATCTTCCATTTGTAAGTCAGCAGCCAAAATTGAGTGAACAGAAGGCGACAATGATGACTCATGCACTGTCAATGGTTCATAGAATTCAAAGTTGTTACGCTTTTCTTCTTCTGTAAACGCGTCTGGGAAATAGAACATAGCATGTAATGTATCAGATTGCTTAATATATGGCGAGCGCAAAATGCGATCCCATGACCAGTTTTGGTTAATTGGTCGAATGTCTTGTGGCATATCAGCAATTGGTGTCAAATCTTTATCCAAGAATGTATCATGTTGAACAAAGATATGCTTCTTACCTGTCTTGGTTTCAACATCAGCCTCTGGCAAATACATTTTATCAACAATTTCTTGCCACTTTGCTAATTCTTCATCCGTCAAAGCCAACTTAGCTTTTTCATCAGCATTAATTTCATCGTAGTGTTCAAGTGAGTATTGCAAAACCCACTTAGCCATCCAATTTGTATAGAAATTGTTATTAACATTGTTTTCATACTCGTTGGGACCCGTAACACCATGAATCATGTACTGATCGTTTCGGGCAGAATAGTGGACACGATCTGCCCAGAAACGTGCAATATTATACAAAACTTGTGCGCCATCACCGTCAAGCCATGAGTGATCTCCTGTGATGTTTGTATAATTATAAATCGCATAAGCAATTGTCGAATTACGGTGAATTTCTTCAAAAGTAATTTCCCACTCGTTGTGTGACTCAATACCATCAAAGGTCACCATTGGGTACAAAGCACCCTTTAAGCCTTGTTCTTTGGCATTGTGGAATGCACCATCCAACTGATCAAAACGATATTGTAGCAATGAACGGGTCACGGACGGATCAGCAACACCAAGGTAAACAGGAATGGCAAATGCTTCGGTGTCCCAATACGTGGCACCGCCGTACTTCTCGCCAGTGAAACCTTTTGGTCCAATATTCAAACGTGGATCATTACCATAGTAAGTTGAGAATAACTGGAATAAGTTGAAGCGAATACCTTGCTGCGCCGCATCATCTCCTTCAATTTGAACATCAGCTTTTTCCCAACGATTAGCCCATTCTTGCGCATGTGCAGTATAGATATCGTCGTATGTTTGTGCGGCAAGATCCGCAGTTAGTGTTTCACCTGCTTTAATCACTTGAGCTAGGCTATCATAATCACGCGAAGTTGTCACAATCACGCGCTTTTCAAAACTAACTGAACCTTTAGCTGGTACTTCAATGTCAAAGTTATCAGTCACTTCTTTTTCAGAGCGGTTCACACCATGCTTTTCACCGCCAACAAAGCTCTGACGGGCAACAACTGTAAATTGTGGCACACCAAACGGATTTTCAATCGTTTGCGTAGCGATAAATGATGAATTAGTGTCATTCCCTGCATCCAAAACTTGCCAAAACTTTTCATCATAATTTGAATCTTCATTGACAACGTCAGCGTCGATACTAGCATCAAAACGAATTGTGTGCGTTTGACCATCAGCAGATGACAACTCATAGTGAATATCTGCCAATTCCTTCACTGCTGCTGAAACTAAGCGCGTGATTTTAAACGTTACGCCAAACACAGTAAACGTTCGATTCAAAACACCATTTTTCATATCTAATGATACTTCAAAATCAGTCACATCATTCTTAGCTAGATCAACTTGATTGCCATCAACGTAAATGTCTGCTTTGACATAATTTAGCGCATTGATAGCTTTTCCAAAGTAAAGTGGATAACCATTTTTCCACCAACCAACACGTGTTTTATCTGGGAACCAAACACCACCAACGTAAATTCCTTGATGTGTGTCACCGGAATAGACTTCTTCGAACATGCCACGCATGCCCATGTATTCGTTGCCCAAACTCGTCATAGATTCTTGGAGACGTTTATCTTCGGGATTCAAATCATGTGATGTAACTGTCCAAGGATCAACTTCAAAAATTCGTTTCATAAGACTTTCTACCTCTTCAATTTTTCTAATGCTTAGCTTCAGCGCTAATATCTACGATGACCGATCGCACATATTAACGCCGAAGCGTTAGCCATTATTGTGCATCTACTGGATTACTGTGAATTTCATTGATAAGCCCAACACTAGCAGCACCAATTAACATTAAAATTCCGGATACTAAGATCATTGATGGGAAATGTGAACCAAGTGCGGGGAATAGTGCAAAACTAGCAACCGAGGCTACAATTTGTGGTAAGCAAATTGAGCCGTTAAACAGTCCTAGATAAGTCCCCATGTGATCACCAGGCAATGCGTTGGTTACCATAATGAATGGGTATGCCATCATACCTGCCCATGAAATACCGATTAAAATAAATGAGCCAATCAACAAATACTGTGAGTGAATAAAGAACACTGATGTGAACCCAATTGCCCCCAAAAATAGTGACAAAGCATAACCTGTTTTGTTTTTGTTTGCTGGAATCTTTGATAATACTAGCGACCACACGACGGCTGCAATGGCATAAACCGCTGACATGATACCAAACCAGTTTCCACCATTTTGGTAACCAGCCGTTGTTGGATCAGTTGCATGGAAAATATTGTCTGCCACAGCACCAGTACCGTAGGTCCACAAATATTGGAATGCCATCCAGCAGAAGAACTGAGTCAAAGTAACCATCCAAAATGTTTTTGGCGCGCGCTTTAACAAAGTTAAGAAGCCACCTTCACCATCATTTGGTGTGTTCAAAGCATAGCCATGATATAACTCATAAGTGGCATCATCGTATTCTTTTACGTTAAAGACCGCAATCAGTGAAAAGACAACTAAGACGATTGCACCAACATAGAATGAAATAATTACAGATGCTGGCACTTGACCTTTAGGCGCTGTGTTAGCAACACCAATCGCTGTCAGCAAGAATGGAAAAATGGTTGCCAACACAGATCCTGTATTAGATAAGAAACTTTGAATTGAGTATGCGTATGACTTTTGGTCTTCATTAACCATGTCACCAACAACCATCTTGAAGGGCTGCATCGCAACGTTAGAGCTCAAATCCATGAACAAAATTGTGATAGCCCCAAACCATAACCCAGCAGTAGTTGAAAAACCAAAACTACCTGAGTTAGGCAACAAGAACATCACGATGACTGACACAAGAGCGCCAACCAATAAATAAGGCATACGACGACCAAAACGTTTTGTCCATGTGCGATCTGAGAAATAACCAACAAGTGGTTGTACGAACAATCCTGCCAACGGTGGTAGGATAAAGAAAAATCCTAACTTAGTGGGATCAGCACCCAATGTCTGAAAAATACGTCCCATTTGGGAACTCTGCAATGAGAATGCCATCTGCACGCCCAAAAATCCAAAACTCAGCATCCAAATGGTGCTCAGCGGCAAGTTGGGCAGCCCCTGCCCTTTTTGCTTATCTGCCATAATTACTTCCTCCAAAAATTATTTTGAAACATAACTTGTTTGCTCTAATCATGCACCAATTCTTTGAACAATTCGCGATCAAATTGTATCTTCTTCAGTAGAATTTGGACACATGTTTGAAACAACATTATATGCAACCGTTTACATTTTATAGTATAAAACATTTTAATAATTAATGGAAGCGTTTGCACAATGTTAACGGTAACATCATCACAGACTTGTTGTCTCCCGAACAACAATATCTGGCGAAACGCTGACATTGTTTGTTTCTAAGGTAGTTTCCGATTCAATCTGAGAAATGATTTGTGCGACAATTTTTTCAGCAATTAAGGCAAACGGTTGTCTCACAGTGGTTAATTGTGGCTGAGTCAGCTGATCAATGAACACACCGTCGAATCCGATTACGCCACATTCACGCGGAATATGATAAACACGCTGAACCGCACGTAACACACCAAGTGCAATCCGATCAGTCGCACAAACAATCGCAGTTGGTAATTGAAAATTGTGCATTAAGTTCGTTACTAATGTGTCCGCTAAGTGGGCATGATTTTCGGTTTGATAAACGCTAACGCGACCGCCTTTTTGTGCCATAACTGCTCGATAGCCAGCTTCACGTTGCTTAGCAAAGGGTAAATCTAACGATAAACCAATATAATAAATATCACGATATCCCTGCCGCCACATATATTCAGTTGCTTTTTCAATCCCAACCTGATTATCCACGTCAACAGATGATAAGGGACAATTCGTTGGCGCTGCGCCATAAAGTGTGACTGGTACGTCAAGCGCTTGCAATTTCGACAAATCTTCTTGTCGCCAGCCGCTGACAATGATACCGTCAATACTTTTCGTTTCTGCCGTAATATCTAAGCTAATTTCCAGCGTGTAGCCTTTTTGTTGTAGATTTTGAGCTAATCGAATCAATAATTTGGCATAATTCGGTTCAACTGTTGCAACATCTTCTAAAAGTAAGAAACGAATGACGTAATGACGTTTGTTAACTAATGCCCGTGCGACTTGATTTGGCACATAGCCGACTGCTTTAATTGCTTGTTGTACTAGCGTCATCACTTCAGGTGATACTTGATCTGGATGATTAATTACACGGCTAACTGTCATTTTTGAGACATGCGCCTTTCGCGCAACATCGTTTAAATTCACCATGTCTCATCACCAAATTCAGGTAAACGATACGGCACAATCACGCTTGTTGCCTTAGTTTGCTCCAGCACAGAACGCTGATCGTTAAACAATAATCGGACCGCTTCACTGCCCAAACTGCGTGGTAGCACATCAACTGAATAGAAATCCTTACCACCAAGTCGTGCATATTCAGAACGATTAAAAGCTATCGTTGGCAATTTTGGGTGTGTGGGCAAATGCGCTTGTGCCTGATTACGTGCCAGATAACCGATTTTGTCATCGCTAGCAATAATGCCGTCGATTTCATGATGCAATTCAAAGTAGCTCTCCAACACCTGCTTTTGAGCATGAAAATCAATTGGTAATGATAAGACTTGACCGTCTGGCTGTGCAAGATGAAATCCAATTTCACGATTTCGCTCATAACGCCAATCAGCCAACGTGCGAACAAAAAGTGGTGCTTTTAGATTAAATTGATCAACTAGCTGTCTAGTTGCCTCTTCCCCAGCTCGTCGATTATCATTATCAACATATAAAACATCATTAGCTTGCTCCGGCTCACCAGTGACAACAACACGGGCGTTGTTTTCTCGTAATAATTCAGAAATCGGATCATTTTCAACAGTGTAAAGTAGTATAAAACGGCGAACTTGTCCGGCTTCCACCATCATTTTAACGGCATTATAGACTTCAGACCAATTGCTGCCCGTCGCAGTGGTCAACAAATATTGTCGCGCAACAAGTTGAGAATTAATCCCAAACAGTAATTGCATGGCAAAATCATTTTCAGCACTACCTGCGGCTTGTGGTTGAAAAACAACCCCCACCGTGTTACTTTCACTTTGTGTTAAGTTCCTTGCAGCAAAATTTGGCGTATAGCCCATATCTTGTGCAATTTTTTTAATACGTTCCTTTGTTTTAACACTAATTTTCGGTGAATCAGCCAACGCGCGCGAAACCGTTGAAATAGCAACTCCGGATTTATTTGCAATATCTTGTATTGTTACCATAGCGACCTCCTGTACACGTTATTTTAACATGAAAAAGATTGGGACTGACGCCCCAATCTTTTTTAACCTTTGACCGAGCCACTTGTCACACCAGAAACGTAGAATCGTTGCAACACAATAAACAAAATCGTAATTGGGATTGCAATAATCACTGCCCCCGCAGCGAAACTCATGAACAATGAATTAGCCGTTTCTTTAGTCATCATCGAATATAATCCGATTGCAACTGTATAGTTTTTAACATTGTCACCCATAATAACCTGAGCAAAAATGAAATCCATCCAAGGACCAGTAAACGCTGTCAATGCCGTAAAGACAATGATTGGTTTAGATAATGGCAGTGTAATTTTGGTAAAAATTTGCCATTTGGTTGCACCATCTAACATAGCACTTTCATCCAATGAATATGGAATCGTGTCAAAAAATCCTTTTTGGATGTAAAATCCCAAACCAGCGCCGGACACATAAACTAATATTAAGGCAAATAAACTTTGCGTCAAACCAGCTGCTTTCAAAATATAATAGATAGCAAACATTGCCATAAAGCCCGGAAACATGTTCAACACTAAAGCAACTTTCAAAAAAGGGCCCTTTAACTTAAATCGTAAGCGACTCAATGAGTATGCCATTGCTAACACTAAAGCTGTGGAAATAAAGCCGCTCACAATCGACACAAATAACGTATTCAAGAACCAGCGACCAAAAGGATATTGTGAGTTGGTAAAAAGTTGTACGTAATTATGAAAGGTGTAGGTTTTTGGCCAAAAATAGTTTACAAACGCGCCACCTTCGCCACGGAAACTAGTCAATATAATCCAGAGAATGGGCACGACCCAAATGATTGCCATCACAGTCAATAATACATACAAAATCATTGTATTACGACGTTTTACGCCTTTTAAACTATGCATTGTTATGCCTCCATTCCAGAATTTGATATTTTCTTATAAGCAATCAACGAGAATGTTGCGGACAAAATGAAGATTAAGATACCAATTACCGAAGCTAAGTTATAATCAGCAGTATTCAAAGTTAAATTATATAACCAAGTAATCAGCAAATCTGTTGATCCAGCACCATAATAATTAGAGTTAGCTGGTCCGCCACCTGTTAACAAATAAATCACATTAAAATTGTTCACATTACCAATGAACTGTTGAATCAAACTCGGTGCCATCACAAACACAATTTGCGGAAATGTGATTGACTTGAAAATTTGAAATTTATTAGCGCCATCAATTTCTGCTGCTTCAATTTGTTCTTCGGATTGATTTTGTAAGATCCCCGTTGTCACCAACATTGTAGCTGGAATACCAATCCATAAGTTGACAACAATAATTGTAAACTTGGCAAACAATGGATTTGTGAAAAATGGTAACGATGTTTTAATCAGACCAGAGTTGATCAATAATGTGTTAACTAGTCCGCCGTCAGCAAACATATTGTTCATAATCAGTAAACTAATGAAGGCTGGAATTGCCATTGTTAAAATGAAGATAGTTCGAAAAACTTTTTTACCTTTGATGCCCTTCGCATTAATCATCATTGCCAAGATAACGCCAAAGAAAAATGAGGTTACTGTTGCGGCAACGGCCCAAATTAACGTCCAAGCCAATACTGGGAAAAAGGTATTGGCCATTTGCCCTGAAATAACATTACCAAAATTCGCAAATCCGACCCAACTAAATAAATTTTTGGGTGGCAAGTGGTTGTGATCGTATGATGTAAAAGCAATCGCAATCATATAAATCAATGGCAAAATGGTAAAGAACAAAACGCCTGTCATCGGAATTGCCATCAAAGTCACATGCATTTTTTCGTCAAGCAAGGACGCTAAGTCTTGCTTCAACGTCGGCAGTGTCTCACCGGCTTGTTTCAATTCCCATATTTTACGCGCCGATCCCAAATTAGCACGATATAAGAGAACAAAGAGTATCGTAATGATAACCGCTAACATGCCCCAAAGTAGCAAAAGCATTGAATTATCACCCGCTTTTAGTACAGAAATACCTAATTTTTTGTCATAAACCAGACCTTGTGCATGTGTTCCCAGCGTTATCATGTTGTGATAAGCTTTTAATCCTGTCGTGAATAACCACGCCACCCAAGATATTTCTAGTAATAAAAAGATGAATCCTTTGAAATATTGCTTATTGGCAATGTTGGCAGCTCCCATAATTATATAAGAAGCCTTAGTTGCCCCATCTGCTTTTTTAAATAACTTTGTTAGTGGTATATGCTCTTCAAAAGTCGAATGCTTTTTTCTTTTAAACATCTTTCTTTCCATCCTTCATAAGTATGTACACAGTGAGTGATAGCCACTCACTGCTTTACTTTTATTTAACTGATTTTGAGGCATTTTTAACCAGAGTGGTTAGCTTTGGCAACATTTGACTGTCTGAAATCTTGCCCTTGTATGTGTCATTAAACAAGGCATCAGATGATGTCCAGAAGTTAGCCATCGCTGGTGATTTAGGCATTGGTGTTGAATAACCTTTCTTCGACATATCAACAACCGCCTTAGCAAGCGCATCATTTTGAATGTCTTGAGATGCTTGAACTTTTTTAGATGATGGAATGTAGTGCGAATTTTTGAAACCAAGCTTTTGTACCTTGTCACTTGACAAGTACTTGGCTAACTTCATCGCTGCCAACGGTTGCTTAGTATCTTGTTTAACACCAAACAGCTTAACACCCAAGAACGCCTGCATCTGTTTTTCACCTGAACCCAAGTCAACTGTTGGATATGGTGCAATGCCTAAGTTGTCCCCGAGTGCTTTTTTATAGTCATTGTATGACCATGGGCCAGACAAAGTTGCCGAAATTTTACCTGATTGTAGCAAACTTAATGTGTTCGTGCTGGATTGAACAACACCCGGATTGTCTTTTTGAGCTTTCATCCACTTCAATACGGATACACCTTTTTTATTGTCAATATTTGTACCCTTTGCTTTTTCACCATTAGCGCCATACAAGGTGTCTCCGGCAGTGTAAAACAGTGGTGAGAAAATGTAGTTAGCACCGGCTGAGGCTAAATTGGTACCCATCTTACCCTTGGATGTCAAACTAGTCCAAGATTTAATATCATCATTACCGAGTTGCGTTTTGTTATAATACAAGACTTGTGACTCAATACCGTAAGGATAGCCGTACACCTTGCCCTTATAGGTTGCAGCTTTCATCGCATTAGAAATTTGTGTCGATTTAAGGCTTTTAGCATATTTGGTGTTTTGATAAATTAATCCCTGAGAAGCTAGCGATCCAATTTGATCATGTGGAAACATGAATACATCTGCAGCAGCCGATGGGTCTTTTTGCAAATTCTTCAATGCATCTGTTGAGCTCGTGTACTTAATAGTGACCTTGACACTAGGGTTCGCTTTTTCAAAATCTTTGACAGCCTGAACGTAGGTTGGTTTTGTATCCGTGTCCACCCACAACTTTAACTTTTTCGTCTTGGCAGCACTTACTGTCGGTGTGTCAATTGAAACACTTAATAATCCAACGGCAGTTGAAGCCGTCAGCAATGTTACCATTGCGCCAGTCGTCACGCTCATCATTTTTCTCATGATGTTTTTCCTCCAGAAAAATTCTCTTTGTATTTTTGATTACGCAATCATCATAAAACATTTACCCGATTAATGCAAGCGCTTACATTTTTATTTTTTTAAGAATTGGTCTAGACAAGCTATGATATTTTTATTGATAATAATTGAGCATATTAAAGAAGTATTTTTTTATTAAGTATGAATTATCTGTGATTTTATTACTAACTTAATCATATTTTTCACAAGCATATAAATTTTGGTATGACACTTTTGTGGAAACGCTTGCATTTATTTTTAAATATGCTAATCTAATTTATGTAAGCGCTATCATTTTTTTATAGTTGCGATACCCGATATTAAAAAACGAGGAAGAAAAAATGGCTGAAATTCGTTTGGAACACATCAATAAAACATATCCACACATGACAACGCCATCCGTGGCAGATTATAATCTTCAAATTCACGATAAAGAATTTATTGTGTTTGTCGGTCCGTCTGGTTCCGGTAAATCAACTGTTTTACGCATGATCGCCGGCTTGGAAGAAATATCTGGTGGTGAATTTTTCATTGACAATAAATTAATGAATGATGTTCCACCTAAAGACCGAGATATTGCGATGGTTTTTCAAAATTATGCCCTCTACCCACATATGAGCGTGTTTGATAATATTGCTTTCGGCCTCAAATTGAGAAAAGTACCCAAAGCTGAAATCACACAGCGTGTTCATGACGCAGCGAAAATTCTTGGCATTGAAGACTACCTTGATCGCAAACCCGCTGATTTATCTGGTGGTCAAAGGCAACGTGTGGCGATGGGTCGCGCAATCGTCCGCGATGCTAAAATTTTGTTAATGGATGAACCACTATCTAACCTCGATGCAAAATTACGTGTTGAAATTAGAGCAGAAATCACTAAGATTCACAAGCGAATTGGTGCCACTACTATTTATGTGACACATGACCAGACAGAAGCTATGACACTGGCTGATCGCATTGTTATTATCGACCATGGTGACATTCAGCAAGTCGGTACACCGCAAGAACTCTACAATGAACCTGCTAACATTTTTGTTGCCACATTCATTGGTATGCCATCAATGAATATGATTTCTGGTCAGTTCAGTGATGATATATTGACCACAAAAGATGGCTTTAGTCTGAAAATTCCGCTTGGTATGGCTAAACAACTCACTGCCCTTGGCTACGAAGGCAAACAAGTTGTCTTTGGTGTCCGACCAGAAGATATTCACTCCGAGCAAGTAGCACTTGACACCTATCCCGAAAGTAAAGTAACAGCAACTGTTACCATTGCAGAACTAATGGGCGCCGACTCAATGTTGTATACGCAAGTTGGTTCACAACAACTGATTGCTCGCGTCAATGCCCGCGATTACAATCAACCTGGTGCCTCAGTCGAACTCGCTATTAACACTAATAAAGGACACTTTTTTGATGCCGATACGACACAGCGTATTGTCTAAGACTGTCGCAAATCCCCTGACATTTTAATCCATTAACGAGGCAATTATTTATGAATAAAGCAGCAATTTATCACCGCCCTGAATCTGAATACGCTTATTTATATACAGCAGATGAACTAAGATTACGCATCCGAACAGCAAAAAATGATATTCAATCAATTAGCGTCGTTGCTGGAGATCCTTATAATTGGCAGAACGGTACTTGGCAAAAATCGGCCAATGTCGTCATGAAAAAAACACTTGTCACTGAAACACATCAATATTGGCAAGCATCATTAACAGCGCCTTTCAATCGCTTAAACTATGGCTTTATTTTAACTGACAGTCTCGGCGATTCCATTTTTTATGGTGATCAAGGATTTGAAACACTCACATCCTCTTCAAATGATGACAACAGTTTGATGGGTGCTAATAATTATTTCAAAATGCCCTATTTTCAAGAAATTGATCGTTTTAAAGCACCAGAATGGGTCAAAAAAACTGTATGGTACCAAATTTTTCCTGAACGGTTTGCCAATGGTGACACATCAAATGATCCATCTGGAACATTACCTTGGCGGTCAGGTGATCATCCCACCGCTGAAAGTTTTTATGGCGGGGACTTGCAAGGTATCATCAAGCATTTAGATCACTTCAGTCAACTTGGTATTAACGGCTTGTATCTCACACCCATTTTTAAAGCACCCACTAATCATAAATATGATACGCAAGATTATTTTGAAATCGATCCACATTTTGGTACAAAAGAAGATTTTAAATTATTGGTAGAAAAAGCCCATGCGGCAGGAATCCGAGTCATGCTTGATGCCGTGTTCAATCATATCGGTGACCAAAGTCCTCAATGGCAAGATGTTATTGCTAATGGTCGTCAATCAAAATACGCTGATTGGTTTCATATTCATGACTTCCCTGTTCGTTATACGCCAACGGATAATTTCGAATATACTGCAGACGCAAACTATGACACATTCGCATTTACGCCGCACATGCCAAAACTTAATACCGCTAATCCAGAAGTACAAGATTATCTGATTGACATCGCGACCTACTGGATAGAAGAATTTGATATTGATGGCTGGCGTTTGGACGTGGCGAATGAAGTTGACCATCATTTCTGGAAAAAATTCCGCGCAGCAACTACGGCCATCAAACCTGATATTTATATACTTGGTGAAATTTGGACAAGTGCACAATCATGGCTGCAGGGCGATGAATTTTCGGCCGTCATGAATTATGCTTTCACAGGATCAATTGTTGATTTTTTTGCCAAACAACAAATTTCGCCATCCCAGATGGTCCATAAACTCAATGCACAACTTATGCTAAATCGTGATCAAACCAATCAGGTGATGTTTAATCTACTTGACTCACATGATGCGCCACGCATTCTAACCGTAGCTAATAATAATAAGGCAATTGTGAAACAAATGTATACTTTTATGTTTTTACAGCAAGGTACGCCTGATATCTATTACGGTAGTGAATATGCCATGACTGGTCAACAAGATCCAGATAACCGTAAGCCTATGGTTTGGCAAAGTGATCAACAAGATGCAACGATGTATGCTTTTTTGAAGCAACTGATTCAGCTACGTCATGATTATCAAACTGTCTTGTCTGAAGGTACACTGTCATGGAAGACCGATGATGAAAAAAACATTGTTGGTTTCACACGTCAGCTAGGTAAAACAAAGATATTCGCAATATTTAATGCTGGGAATACAAATTATGAAATACCAACATCAATTGATATATCTCACATCATTTCAGAGCAGCTATACAACAAGCACATCATTCAGCCTAACGGCTTTCTTGTGACGATTTTTAATCAATAAGGAGTTTTTTATGACAGCACCTTGGTGGCAATCAGCCGTTGTTTATCAAGTCTATCCCCGTTCATTTCAAGACACTAATCATGACGGCATCGGCGATCTTCGAGGCATTATTTCACATCTTGACTACTTGCAAAAACTAGGCGTTGATGCAATATGGTTGTCACCAGTTTATGCTTCTCCAAACGATGATAACGGCTATGATATCAGTGATTATGAAAATATCATGGCTGAATTTGGTACCATGACCGACATGGAAGCTTTAATTCATGATGCTCGTGAAAGAAATATCAAAATCGTGATGGATTTGGTATTAAATCATACTTCTGATGAACATACTTGGTTTATTGAATCAAAGCAAAGTCGTGATAATGATTATCGAGATTATTATATCTAGCGCGATGGTAATTATAATACTGAACCAAATGACCTGCATTCTGCATTTGGCGGTAGTGCTTGGACATTAGATCCACTCACGAATCAATATTATTTACATCTATTTAGTCCAAAACAACCAGACTTAAATTGGGCCAATCCTGACGTCAGACAAGCAATCTATGACATGATTAATTTCTGGATTGACAAAGGCGTTGGTGGTTTTCGTTTAGACGTCATTGATTTGATTGGTAAAATACCAGATGACAAAATAACCGCTAATGGGCCTAAGCTCCATGACTACTTAAAAGAAATGAACCAAGCAACGTTTGCTAATCATGATTTGATGACAGTTGGCGAAACTTGGGGTGCGACACCTGACATCGCCAAATTATATACGCGTCCTGACCGAAAAGAACTATCAATGGTTTTTCAATTTGAACACATAACTCTCGATCAAGAATCTGGTCAAGACAAATGGTTTTATATTCCATTAGATGTTAACAAACTCAAGGTTGTCATGACCAAATGGCAAACACAGCTCAACAGTGATGATGGTTGGAATTCACTTTTTTGGAACAATCATGATTTACCTCGGATTGTATCGCGATGGGGTAATGATACAACTTACCGCGTGGTGTCAGCAAAAATGTTAGCAATTTTACTGCACATGATGAAAGGCACACCCTACATTTATCAAGGTGAAGAAATTGGGTTAACCAATACACCCGTCAAAGATATTTCTGCCTTACGAGATATTGAATCATTAAACTATTACCATGATTCACTTAAGGATGGCTATTTATCAGCTGATGTGATACTTGATCAAATTAATCATAAAGGTCGTGATAATGCAAGACGACCTATGCCTTGGCGCAACAGCCTAAACGGTGGTTTCTCTGATGTTGACCCCTGGATTGATGTCAATAGCAATTACCCTGATATTAATGTTGAAGCTGCCTTGAATGATTCCAACAGTATTTTCTACACTTATCAAAAATTAATTACGCTTAGACATCAAAACCCAATTGTTGTCTATGGTGATTTTGAGCTCATTGATACAGTTGATCAAGTTTTTGCCTATTACCGACACTATCATGATCTAACTTGGCTAGTTGTGACGAATTTCAGTAATCAGACCAATACGTTTACAAGTGAAGATCACATAGAAGCTACCATAATTGCAAATTATGACGAACCCAAAAATTTGCATAATAAAACACTTCAACCTTACGAAGCATTTGTGGTTCAAGTCACGACAAAATTGTAATTTTGGAGGTATTTATTGATGACAAAAAATAATCCACCGTGGTGGCAATCAGCGATTGGCTATCAAATTTATCCACGCTCCTTTCAGGATACAAATCATGATGGTATCGGCGATTTGCAGGGTATTATTAAGCGCCTACCCTATCTTAAATGGCTTGGTATTGATTTTATTTGGCTAAATCCAATTTATACCTCACCAAATGTCGACAACGGTTATGACATTGCTGATTTTCAAAATATCGCTTCAGAGTATGGTACGTTATCTGATTTCAAAACGCTTATTGCAGCTGCTCACAAACAAGATATCCGCGTCATTATGGATTTAGTTGTCAACCATACATCAAACCAGCATGCTTGGTTCAAAGTAGCCAAAACCAGTCGTACTAACCCTTACCACGATTTTTATATTTGGCAACCAAATTATAATCACCAGCCACCAAACAATTGGACTAATTTTACTGGAGATAGTGTTTGGACCTATAATCAAGCAACTGATGAATGGTATTTCCACTTGTTTGCGCCAGAACAGCCTGATTTAAATTGGGAAAATCCATCTGTACAAACCGAAATTATCAATATGATTACTTGGTGGTCTGAACAAAATATTGATGGTTTTCGTCTGGATGCGCTCAGTCATCTTAAAAAGGTTTCATTTGAGATACCACAACCCACTGGTGAACATAAATTTGATATTTTTGCTAATAATCCAGGCATCGAAAAATTTTTAAAACGTTTGCATGATACTTTTAAATCACTTCATTTGATGACTGTTGGTGAAGCTGGTGGTGTTCATGCTGACACTGCTAGAAATTGGACGGGGCCACAGGGTTTCATTGACATGATTTTTGAATTAGAACATCAATCCCGTCAATCAGATGTACCGCCGCGCGCCGACATCAATCATTTACTTTCTAGTTTGACAACGTGGGAGGAACAACTAAATTCACAGGGCTGGCTAGGCATCTATTTAGAAAATCATGATCAGCCTAGATCATTGACTGTTTATGGTGACAACAATCCTTTAGCAGCAAAAAGCTTGGCAACTTTGTTGCTCACATTGCGAGGCACACCTTTTATTTATCAAGGTGAGGAATTAGGCATGATCAATATACCCTTTACCTCGCCAGACCAAATTGATGATCCACCAACTTATCATGATTTTCAACGCTTCAAGTCGGCTGGTATTGCAACAGATTTAGCTTTAAAAAAAGCAACAAGTTGGTCGCGTGACAACGCTCGAACCCCCATGCAATGGACGAAATTCGGCTTTTCCGACAATGCAGCAGATTCTAAAAAGACATGGCTAGTGACTAATCCTAACACGACAACGCGTAATTACCAAGAAGACAAAGAAAATCCTGACTCAATACTGAATTACTATCGTCGCTTAATCGATCTCCGTCGACATGATGACACATTAAAATCAGGTGATTTTAAGTTAATCACTATGGAAAAAACTAACATTTTAGTATTTACACGAAATTCAACAGATAGCCAACGATTAATTGTCATCAACTTGTCAGATACCCCTCAAACAATTTCCCTACCCGAACAACTACTCAATAAAGGCTGGCAGCCATTGATAGCGACTATTAATCCTATTCCAGAAATATCACAATCTATCCACTTGCAACCTTTTCAATCTATTATCTGGTATAATTAACGTTTTAAAGGAGCAGATCATGGGTAGATATCAAATTGATTTTAAACAAAAACAAGCCGATGCTAAATACAAATCGGGCCAACAAACACAAACAACGAAAGCTGACAAAATTGCCGAAATTAGAGCAAAAATGGTCGCTAACAAAAAGCAATCCAAACGTTAAATATACGTCTGGATTGCTTTTTACATAATCGTTCTAACAAAATTTAGGACTGCATCATTAAATTGATCTGGTGCCTCAATGTGAGGAATATGTCCCGCTTTATCAATAGTGATACCTTGACCATTTTTTGACATGGCGACAACTGTTTCAACATGTACCGACGGCCAAAGTGGCGAGTCTTGACCAGCAATGAATAAGTGCTTCACCTGCTCACGACGTAACACATCACGCCAATCTTGCATTAAGCTGTCTAATAGTAGTGGTTCATTGTACTGAAAGTCAAATGGTTGATAGTTATCAGCCAACGCATGTTTGACTGTTTCTGACAGTTTCACTCGCGTTAATTTTGTATGCGGTAGTTTTGTCGCTGCTGTCCAAATCATCGTCAAATCAGCGTTAAAAATGCCATACGGCCAGCTATCATCTCGCAATATCTTTGGAAGCTGATCTTCAGTAATGATAGCTCTGACGTTGGCATCCCCATATAAGGATAAGTAAGCCCAAATTGTGCTGGCACCCATTGAATGTCCCATCAATATTGGCTTTTCAAGCCTCAATTGTGCCATTAATTCAGCTAAATCTTGCCCGTGCCGTGCCATTCGCATACCGTAGTCAACCGTGTCGCTTTTCCCATGGTTTCGACGATCATAAGTGATTACCTGTAAACCGGCGTTTACAAGTGGTTCAACCTGCATCACCCACGTTGCTTGATTCCCTGAATACCCTTCAACCAAAATAATGGGCTGACCTGTACCAAATATTTGATAATCGAGTCTCACACCATCATTTGTCATCATTGTTGACAAAATCTGTTCCTCCAATCAAAACAAAGTCGCTACAAAAAGCAACTTTGTTTATGTCAAGCTTATTATATATGAATTGGTAAGCCATCCGCAACTTCAGCGGCATCCATGATGGCTTCACCCAAAGTTGGATGTGGATGAATCGTTAGCGAAATGTCTGTCGTCGTTAGACCATTTTCAATAGCTAATGACAATTCAGAAATCAAATCCGAGGCACCCGGACCAACAATTTGTGCACCCAATAGCGCTTTAGTTGTCTTATCGCTTATCAAACGAATAAAGCCAACTGCTTCATCAATTGAAATGGCACGACCGTTAGCAGCAAATGGGAACTTCGAAATTGTAGCCGTTAACTGCTTTTCAGTCACTGACTCCGGTGTTTCGCCTGTTGTTGCTAATTCATAATTTGTATAGGCAACTGCTGGTAAGGAATAGTGCAAGTCACGAGCATGCACATCCCCAGAAATTGCAGCTGCAGCAATTTTAGCTTGAAAACTTGCCTTATGTGCCAATTGTGGTCCGGCTGTCACATCCCCAATGGCGTAAATATGAGGCACAGTTGTCTGCATGTTATCAGCAATTTCAATCAAGCCACGATCGCTTAATTTGACATCAGTGTTGTTGAGACCAAGCGTATTGGTATTAGCGCGTCGACCAACAGCAATTAACAAATAATCACCAGAAACTGTTTGTTCTTGCCCATCTACTTCATAAGTCAATGTCACATCGTTTTCAGTTTGGACAGCGCTTTTTGCCATGGCTGAGGTAACGATAACCCCACCACGTTTCGTGAAATCATCTATGACTGGTTTAGCCATTTCTGCGTCGAATCCATTTAGCGTGTGATCCAATCCTTCAATAATTGTGACCTGAGAGCCTAGGTTAGCATAAGCACCACCAAGTTCAGAACCAATCACACCACCACCAACAATAATTAGCTTATTAGGTATTTCAGGTAAACTCAAGGCACCAGTAGAATCAACGATTCGCTTTCCAAATGGAAAAGCCGGAATTTCGATTGGGCTAGAGCCAGTCGCGATAATAGCATTGTTAAATTGCAGCAATTCGTGGCCATCTTCTTGAACAACATTTAATGTTTCATTGTCATTAAATGATGCTTCACCCTGAATAATATCAACATGATGCTTTTTGAGCAACATTTTAACACCACCGGTCAGCGTGTTGACCACAGTATTCTGCTTCCAATATTGTGTCTTTGACCAATCGATTTTTGCATCAGTTTGTGTCAAACCAAAAGGATTTTCTGATATAGCATCACGATAATGATGTCCCACATTAATTAAGGCTTTTGACGGAATGCAACCGACATTTAAACAAACACCACCAATTTGATCACGTTCGATAATCGTCACATTTTGACCCAATTCAGCAGCGCGAATAGCTGCTACATAGCCACCAGGACCTGATCCGATAACAACTGTATCTACTTCACGTGCTTGTGCACCAACAACCATGATTACACCTCCATCAACATATAGGCTGGGTCAGCCAACAGTTGCTTCAAATAATTAATAGCTGACTGTCCTAACATGCCATCAATCAAACGATGATCATAACTCAATGACAATTTCATATTTTGACCGACCGCCAATTCACCATCTGAACCAACAATGGGTTCTTTCAGAATTGATCCCAAGCCAAGAATTGCGACTTCTTTACCATTAATAATTGGTGTGAACCAAGTACCACGTGCCGAACCAAGGTTAGAAATTGTAATCGTACCGCCTTGCATTTGCGCTGGCTTAATTGTTCCTTCACGAACAGCGGTTGCTAACTCAGCAATTTCTTTAGCTATTGTCACAATTGACTTTTGGTCGGCCCGTTTAATGACTGGCACATAAAGACCACTTGGCGCATTAACAGCAATGCCCATATTGACATCGTCATGATAGACAACTTCTTGAGTATCCATGTCTAGACTTGCGTTGATTTCAGGGAACTTTTTAGCCGTTGCAGCTAAAGCTTTTACCGCATAAGCCAAATAAGTCAAATGAATGTCTTGATCGGCCAATTGCGTCTTAAATGTTTGACGATGAGCGACCAATTTGCTAACTTCAACCGAATCAAAATTAGTAACCGTTGGAATAGTTGCATTCTGTGTTGCCATTGCTTTAGCAATTGCCTTGCGAACGCCTGACATTGGTTGGCGACCTTCGCGTACAGGTTCAGCCACTTCAACATCTTTGGTCACTGCCGCTGTGGCTGAGGCAGTTGTTTCATTAGATGCCTCACTTGAAATTGCAGCTACTGGTGTATCCGTTGCTTGGTATGCCGTGACATCAGCTAATGTCACATGTCCATGACGACCCGTCGCCGGAACTTTAGTCAAATCAATCCCTTTTTCAAAGGCTAAATGGCGCACTGATGGCATAGCCAAAACATGTCCATTAACAACTTGTGGTAATTCAGTCGCTGTCGGTGTTTGCGGTGTGACTGAAGTGGTTGTATCAACTGATGTGTCTTCAACTGTATCGTTGGCTGTTGGTTCAGCGCTCTCATCACCACTGTTGCCACTACCGTCACCATCAAATTCAATCAATGAATCGCCAACAGAAACAGTTGTGCCTGCGTCAACAAACAGCTTGGTGACAGTACCTGCGTACGGCGATAAAATTTCTTGAATCAGCTTATCATTTTGAACTTCCGCGACTGGGTCATCCATAGCCACAGTATCACCAACTTTAACTAACCACGACGTGATGTCACCCTCAGCCATGCCTTCGCCAATATCTGGCATTTTAAAAATCTCAGTCATAATTAACAACCTCCATCACTTTTGCAACAACATCATCAGGCTTAATCATCCAATCATTTTCTGCCTGCCCAAATGGATAAACTGAATCAGGTGCTGCAACACGACCGATTGGTGCTTTTAGGCTTAAAATAAAGCGCTCGGAAATCTCACCCATTACATTGGCACCAATGCCAGCCATCCGTTGTGCTTCTTGCACAATAACAACACGTCCAGTTTTTGTCACCGTATCACCAATTGATTTGATATCCAATGGTGATACAGTGCGCAAATCTAACACTTCTGCGGACACACCGTTTTTGGCTAAGGCGTCCGCAGCCTTTAGTGCTACTGGTACACCGCCACCATACGAAATAATAGAGACATCTTCGCCTTCACGCGCCACAGCTGCTGTGTCAAGCGGTGTTGTGTAATATCCTTCGGGTACTTCCCCTTTTAATGAACGGTACAAATGCAAATTTTCCAAGAAAACGACAGGGTCGTTAGATTCAATTGAACTCAGCAATAATCCCTTGGCATCAGCTGGATTAGCTGGCATTACAACACGAATGCCTGGAATTTGTGCCACCATACCTTCTAAATTATCTGCGTGCATTTCTGGTGTTTTGGTACCGCCACCATAAGGTGACCTCACAACAATTGGCATTTGGCGCGTGCCGTTGAAGCGGAAGCGGTTACGAGCCATTTGACCAGCAATGGAATCCATCACTTCAAAAACAAATCCGAAAAACTGAATTTCCATAATCGGGCGGTAATTTTGCGTAGTCAAGCCAATCGCTAAACCACCAATACCAGATTCAGCTAACGGCGTATTGAAAACGCGCTCTTCGCCATACTTAGCCTGCAAACCATCAGTAGCACGGAAAACACCACCATTTTCACCAACGTCTTCACCAAAAATAACAACATCGTTATCTTTCTCTAGCGCTAAATCCATTGCCTCACGAATTGCGTCAATATAACTTTTAACAGCCATGTCACTTTCCCTCACTTTCAAACTTGCTGATTTGTTCGGTCATTGCCTGTCCGGGAACTTCCAATGTATGCTTAATGAAATTAGAAATCTTTTGCTTGTCTACTTTGTCGGCGATCTTAATTTGCTCATCAATTAGCGCATTAACTTCGTCAATGTATGAACTTTCTTGCTCTTCAGACCAAATACCTTTTTCAGTCATAAACTTGCGCATACGAATCAGTGGCTCTTTTTGCCACCAAGCATCAATATCTGCTTGTGTCCGATATCGTAGTGGATCATCACCCGCTGTTGAATGTGGTTCTAGACGATCTGTTAGTGTCTCGATAAAGACAGGCCCTTTACCACTCGTTGCCCATGCACGGGCTTCTTTGGCTGCTAAGTAAACAGCAATCGGATCGTTACCATCAACGACAATACTTGGTAAACCGGCTGCCCATCCTTTTGCTGCCAAATGCGTGGCGGCTGTTTGCAACGAACGGGGCGTTGAAATCGCATAACCATTATTTTGTGCAAAGAAGACGGCATTCGCCTTGTACGCACCCGCAAAATTCATGCCTTCGTAAAAGTCACCTTGCGACGTACCACCATCACCAGTATAAGCATAGGCAACGGCATCTTTATTTCTTTTCTTCAGTCCCAAAGCAATACCGGCTGCTTCAACATACTGCGCACCAATAATAATTTGTGGCATCCATGCATTAACAGGTTTACCCTCTTCTGTGGTAAATTCGTTTCCTAAGGCATGTCCACGGGACCACAAAATTGCTTTCCAAATTGGCCAACCCTTAACCACAATTTCTGGAATGTCTCGATAGCCGGGCATCAACCAATCATCATCATTAAAAGCATAGGACGATGCCATCTGTGAAGCTTCTTGACCAGCAGTTGGCGCAAAGAATCCGAATCGACCCTGTTTAGCTAATTTAGTTGAACGGATATCTAATTGCCGACTGAGCAACATTCTTTTGATAATGTTGACAAGATCTTCATCTGATAAATCAGCGCGCTTCAGTGCTTCTTCATCAACAATTTGACCATCATTATTTAATACAGACAGCATCGGAAATGACGTGTCTTGTGCTTCTAATTGTGCTTGAAAATCCAGAATCTGCTGGTTTGTTGCTGTTAGATTACTCATGAATTTTTACCTCATCTTTCTGGAAAAAAGTTGCCAATAGTTCGTTATTTGTAATGCTACCAAAGTATTGTCCGTCACGTTTTTGGTCAAGTATTGTCGAAACAGCTTCAGGTGTAAATGGTATTCCGACTAATGCTGGCTTGATTTCGCGCCAGTCGCGAACACCTAAGAAATCGCCAGTGAAGTTAATGTCTGTAATCCGACCATCATTAACATTGACCTGAACATCAATCGCACCTCCGTCAAATTTTGCATGATTATCATACATAAATTCTGGACTCTTGCCATAATTCCATGACCATTGTGAGAATTTTTGATCCCGAGCTTCCAAAATAGCCTTTTTTTGCGTGTCGCTTAATTGATACTCACCATCACGACCCTCATCACTCAAATAATATTGTAATTTGGCAATGAAGTCATCAATTGTCAACGATTCAGGTGCAAAATCTTTGATGTTACCAACACGAGCACGTACCGACTTAGCTGCCTTAGAAATAAATTTTTCATCCGCAACATTTAGTGCCCTCACCATCGCTTCAACATCAGTATTCCAAAGTAAAGTACCGTGGTGCATCAGGTAACCACCCGCATAACGTTGCGCATTCCCAGATACCTTCTTACCGTTAATTTCCAAATCATTTCGGCCGGAAATTTCTACCGGAATACCAACTGACTCTAAGGCATCAGCCATCGGTTTAACAAATTGGTGAAAATTGACATTTGCACTATTTGCAACCGGTACAAAAAATGTAAAGCAAATATTACCTAAATCATGATAAACCGCGCCACCACCTGATACGCGACGCACAACTTGAACATCATGGCTATCAACGTAATCTTGATTAACCTCCGCAAACGTGTTCTGGTTCTCGCCGACAATGATGGCCCGTTTATTCTGCCACAGAGCAAAAACTGGCTCACTTGGGTGCAAGTTTTTCAGTAACCAAGCATCCATGGCAATATTTGTATAGGCATCATTACCAAAATAATTGATGAATTGCATAACTTTTCTCCTTTTGTAACCGCTTACATATTACACTTATATTATACGCCTGTTTTCAGAAAATGACGGCATTTTTTGACAAAAAAAAATCCTATTGGATTTTATAGTTGCATCTTAAATTGTTTAACGACGGCATAATCACCAATATAAGGCACATCTTCACCGTTAATTTTCTGATAAGGATCTTCGCCTTTTCCCGCCACAATCACAATGTCATGCTGCCCAGCATTCGAAATGGCCTTGTGAATTGCCTTAATCCGATCCATTTCAAAATGAACGACTAATAATTGATTATCAATGTGTTCAGCAATTTGGTGAGCAATGTCAAGCGGATTTTCAAATTGTGGGTCATCAGCCGTTAGATAAACAACGTCAGCCAATTCACTCACTACACGACCGAAATCAGCACGTCGTGACACCCCTTTATTGCCTGGCGAACCCACTACCACGATGACGCGACCTTCGGGTGATTGCGACTGAGCAAACTGTAACAAGGCCCTCATGGACGCGTAATTATGAGCATAATCCACAAATGCAATGCCGTGATTTGGAATTGGTAGGCTCAACATGCGACCAGGAATGAACACTTCGTCCAAACCTTTGACCATTGCCTCATGCTTAACGCCAGCAAACGCGACCATCATCATCGCAGCTAAAGCATTTGATTCATTAAAGTCACCAGGTAAATTCAGACGATATTGCCCAATCATTTCTGGAAAATCGCTTTTTGTTACAGTAAATCGGCTCTCATGAATGGCACTTTCTTGTGTTGTTATCATGCTACGGTTGTACAAATACACTTTATCATGCTCGGCTTTAGCATGTGCATAAATTGTATCAAAATGGTCTGTCTCTGAATTAACAATCACCTCATCAGAGTGATCAAATAACATCATCTTATGCGCTAAATAATCTTCAAAAGTCGGATGTTCGTTTGGCCCAATATGATCTGGTGAAATATTTAAAAACGCACCGACATTGTACCGCAACGCATAGACACGATTTTTCAGATAGGCTTGTGAGCTGACTTCCATAACCAAATGTGTCATGCCATTATCGACCGCTCGGCGCATATCTTTAAATAATTCATAAGACTCAGGTGTCGTTAAATCAGACTTTTTCTTATCTTGAGGTTCTGGACCCGTAATACGATCAACGGTTGAAAAAAGTGCCGTATGATTGTTTGTTGCTTCTTTAAGCATTGTATATGCAAAATAAGCTGCGGTAGTCTTTCCCTTTGTACCAGTGACAGCAGCAATCCAAAGAGATTTTTGAGGATAGTCAAAAAAAGCCATTGACAATAATGATAATGCTTTTTGGACGTTTGTGACCTGCCATTGTGGCAAATTTATTGCTAGGGGTTGCTCAACAATCAATCCGGTGACACCTTGGGCATCGGCTAAATACTCTGACTTAAAGGCACCTTTCACGACAAATAATGTATTATTACGTACTTGGCGTGTATCATAATGCAAAAAGTCAAATGTCGCGTTGACATCAGCCGATTTGATTAACAAATGATGTTCATTTAAAATATCTTCAATTTGTTGCGATGTTATTTTTATTTGTCTCAATTATTTTTACCTTTTTTCATATTGGCAAACGCTATAATACTGATTACAATTATACCATCTTCGCGCAGAATCCTAGGGCAATCTATACGCTATATCGCTAAAAATTAACCTTAAAAAGTCATTTTTAACTGAAAATTAAAAATTCAAACACAAGAATACCTCGCATTGTTTCAAGGTTTGCGTTTGAATATATTGTCGTTAATCAGTTTCACTGGCAAGCTTACGAGCAGTCGCCGCTGCCATATCTGCGCTTGCAGCAGCATTATCTCGGTAAATATGTTTGTCATTAGCAACAGCATCATAAACTTTAGCTAATTCACGTGCCAAAACAGTCCGTACTTCATCAGTCGAATGCGTTTCCATCAGCATTTGACGTAAAGCAGAAGCATGCGCGAATCCACGCAAGTATATTTTGAAATAGCGTTTCAACGCCTCAAAATGTTTTGGGGTGACGGTCGCATTGACCTCATCGAATAAATCTAACTGCAAATTTAACAAATCAATTGATTCTGTCAAAGTGTGTTGGCGTGGACTTTTTTCAAACGCATAAGGATTCTCAAAAATACCCCGTCCAATCATAATACCATCTAATCCTGGATGAGCTTTTGCTAAGTCCAATCCTTGTTGACGCGTTTTGATGTCGCCATTAATTTGGATTAAAGTGTGTGGCGCAATATCATCGCGCATCGCCAAAATCTCATCGATGAATTCAAAATGAGCCGGTACTTTTGACATTTCCTGTCGCGTTCGCAAATGCACTGTTAGCACAGCCACATTTTGCCGCAAAATGATGGGTAACCATTCCCTAAATTCTTCAGTCTTGTAGAAGCCTAGCCGTGTTTTAACCGAAACAGGTAGACCAGATTGCTTCGCCGCAGCCACAATCTGTCGTGCCAAATCTTCATGACGAATCAAATCCGAACCCGCGCCGTTTTTAATGACCGTTGCATCAGGGCAACCCATATTGATATCAACTGCTCGGTAACCCATTGAGGGTAAAAGTTTAGCAGCGCCAGCGATATCGTCTGGACGTCCGCCCCAAATTTGTGCAATCGGTTGCTGTTCATTTTCCGCTACCGCTAGACGACCTTGTACTGAAAATTTTGCCTTTGGGTGAATCATGGAACTGGCATTTGTGAATTCAGTATAATAGACGTCAGGAGCGCCTGCCTGAGCAACAACTCGGCGGAAAATAGTATCAGTAACTGCTTCCATAGGTGCCATACTAAAAAAAGGTTGCTTTTGATTGTGACCCATTTGTGCATTTGCCACGACTTCATCCCAAAATGGCAATGTTGTTATTGAATTTGACATATTGTGTTGCCTCATTATTTTATATTATCTACAAAAAAACATCTCTCCCATTTTACCACGGGCTAGATGTTTTCACAAAAGATTCACAAGTGCCTGCAAAGCACGTGAACGATCGTGATACTCAATTACTTCATTAATTGACATTTCTGACAAAGTCAATCCATTTTCAGCTTCAACGATATTGTCTAAGCCATCAATGTAATCACCTCGTCGACTATTTTCTGCAATTCGAACGCCACCTTTGCCTTGTGCCGTTAACAAACGATTGTCTGGCGTTGCTAAGCCCATCACAGCCAATAAATAACCTGACCGATCTATTGATGGTTGACGTAATAAATCAAGAATATATTGTTGCTCTGCTTCAGTTCCTAAGATACCCTCAGCTTTGAACTCTCGCGCTGTCACAACACCAAAGCGATCCGGAAAAGCTGACAAATATAAGCCAGTATCATCTGATAAAACGTATTCATCAGGTAAATACTGATGGACAAATTGCGCCTTAACACGAGCATTTTCAATTTGAGAAGTCGTGGTTTCCGCTGGGAAAACTAATGTTTCGCCTAGAACATTTCGATAATTTTCTACTTGATGTCCCATCGCTTGCGCTAGAACGGCCACTTCTTCCGTTTTAGCAGTATTATTTGAAGCTAGAACAAATCGCATTAAATGCCTCCTTCTCTATGAATAGCGCTTAAGGTATAAAAAGAACCAGTTACCACAATTAATGCTTTTGAAGACTCACGGACCCTCATAGCCAGTGAAATTGCTGCCGAAGCATCGTTGGCAATCTCTACCTCAATATTTGGATAATCTGACAAAATATCGGCTGCCAGTTCATCTGCTGATAAAGCGCGTGTTTTATTATTAGGCGTAACCGTAATGACCCGTTGCACAAAAGGTACGATTTCATCCAACATTTCATGATAGTCTTTATCTTTTAACACACCCAAAATCAATGTTGGCTTGATTTTCAAATGCCAAGCATTCAGCGCCGATACCAGCCCTCTAATACCATCAACATTGTGAGCTGCGTCAAACAAAATGTTGGTATCTTCATGATAATTCATGCGACCTAAGATTCTGACATTCGCCAATCCTTGTTTTGTTTTTGCGCGGTCAAAGACCATCCCTTTTTCAATTAACGCTGCTTTTATTTGTAAAACAATACTAAAATTGTGAACCTGAAAGGCACCAGACATACTTAGAAAATAGCCGCTTTCACCATTAATACTTAAATCTAATCCAGCTGGTGTTGTATTTAAGATTATAATTTCATCACGCTTGTGCTCGAACCATCGGGCGCCAACAGCATCTGTTCGCGCTTTCAATACTTTCGTAGCGTCAATATCTTGACCAGCATAATTAATGACCCATGTCCCTGATTTAATCAGCGCTGATTTATTCTCGGCTATTTCTTTAATGTTGTGACCCAATAAATTTTGATGATCAATGCTAATTTTGGTGAAAACCGTCAACATTGGTGCCTCAATCGCATTTGTAGCGTCTCGCAAGCCACCTAAACCAGCTTCAAATATGACAATGTCAACGCCATTGTCCACAAAAGCCAATAGTGAAATAATCGTCAAATATTCAAAATACGATAAATAATCAATTGCATGTCCGTGGGCGGCAAATGTTGCAACAACCTGATCATAGTACGTCAGAAAATCATGTTTAGTAATCATTTCGCCATTAATACGAATCTGTTCACGATCATCCATGATGAAAGGACTAGAAAAATGGCCATAAGTATAGCCATTGGCTTTCAAAACAGCACCTAACATGGCACCTGTTGACCCTTTACCGTTCGTACCAGCAATCTGAATGATTTTGAGTTTAGTGTCAGGATGGTCTAACCAACTGAGAACCTCGCGTAAAATAGGCACACGTGTATCGTCAATCACGCGCCATGTTTTGTCAAAACTTTTAATCACCCTTTTATAACGGGCAAAAATTTTGGTTTCACGTTTTTCTAATTGTTTATCCACTTGACTTCTCCGAAAAATAACTTAAATATATCTTAACATATATCACGTCTGTGTTAAATTGATTTGAACGAATACACCATCAAAAAAGCACCGAATGTGGTGCTTCAACAAGGCATAACATGTTTCAAGATAGAGGTTGTTCATATTATGCCTATCTTTTAATGACTTTTTCTAAAGGTATGCCATCTAACACATTCTCAAATTCAACATCCAACAATCTAGCAAAAGTTGGTGCTTCATCAACCAAACGCGCATCATCAATCGTATTATGTTCAATATCTGGACCCGCTAATACTAGTGTTGTTTGATAATCAGGCTTATCAGGTCGAAAACCATGAACCGCTTTATAACGATCACTTGTGCCTAAATCAGCATCGTTTGTCGCTTCAACAACCGCTGAACGGTTCACCTCATCAGTAAAGAAATAACCATTTTGTGCTTCAACAATGAAAGCAGCATCCGGATTGATATGCCATTTTATCAAATCACTTGGCTGATAAATTGCTTCAACACCCTGGACTTGGTTAACAATTGACCGCACTTTACCTTGTAAACTATCATCTTTGATATAAACATATGTCGACCCGTCAGTGGTCTTAGCTAACACGCGCCAATCACCATCAATTAAGCCTTTTTCTGTAACAGCTAACCATCCTTGTTCAGCAAACAACTGATTAAGGTGAATCATATGATCAACGTCAATTTGGAAGTGATCACCAAGGACAACAAAATTTGTGTCTTCAAAATTACCAGCAACTTTTGTGGCTGCAATCAATTCGCCAAGATGCGCATCAAGGCGTTTTAAAGCTGCGTATGCTTCTGATGAACGCACGCCAAACTGATGCCGATGTGCGTCCATATCAACCAAATGAACGGCCAACAAATCTGGCTTTTTATTTTTTATCGTGTCAACCGCGGCAGCAGTAATAAAATTATCCAAATTGGGTTGCTTAATTCCGTTCCGTAACTTACCAAAACGTCGGTTCATATCAAACATAAAGTATGGCGTACTGGCATTAAATGAAACCAAAACTTGGTTCGTCCAAATGCGATTTGGGAAAATCTCAGCGATATTCCAAGTAATCGGTGCTTTTGCCGAAACCGGCCACAAAAATGCCGCCGTCTTCAGTCCTTTTTGGTGTGCTAAATCAAACAAAGTAGGTACTTGAATATCTTTAGCATACCAATACCAATCCGGTGAATCGCCACGTTCTGGCTGTATTTTAGTGTTATTAACAATCCCATGCTTTGCTGGATAAACACCTGTCATAATTGACGTATGCGATGGATAGGTCAAAGTTGGATAAATGCCTTCCACTTTTTTGACATGAGCCCCACGCTGTATTAATTGCGCCAAATTGGGCATCATATCGAGATGCTGAGCGACATCTTCTGCGCCCAATGCATCAAACGACACAATCACTAGTGGATGTGTTAAAACCATGAATAAAATCCTCTCTACTGGCGCTGATTGGACGTCATTTTTATCAACAATCTCTTTTAAATTAGCATTTTTTCATCATGCTAACCTTCTATTTAGTAACCTTTGTTCAAATCAACCACATTTTGGATGAAGGTTTGGTCTTTCATAAAACTAGGCACATTTTTTTCAAATAATCGGAATAAGCCACCTACCCGACCCGCGTTAATATTTTCTCCCCAACTTGTGTGTTGAGTTAGTAGAATTTGAGGTCGTTCAAACAGTGGATGATCATGAGGTAATGGCTCAGGTGTTGTCACATCTAACGCAGCATACTTAACACGTGAATCATCAATCGCTTCTAGCAAGGCAGATTGGTTCAAAGTAGTACCACGACCAATGTTTATAAACAAAAATAGTTGGTTAAATTGTGCAAAAAAATGATCATCAAAAAAATTTTCTGTATTTTTAGTCCCAGGTAACCCATCGACAACGACTTGTGCTTTAGCTAAACCAGCTTGATAGTCTGTAATTGGAAATGTCTCATCAAAACCAGCTACTGGTCGTCCGCTCGTATTGACACCATAGACTTTGCCACCAAATGCCTTGATATGATGCGCAATTTGTTGACCAATTCGGCCTGTACCAAACACTAAAACAGGCAATTCACTAATTAAGTATTGATCAGTAAATGGCTCCCAGTGTGTACGAGTAGCATAAACATTTAATCCTCGCGCAAAATATAGCAAATAACCCAATACTGTTTGAGCAATTGGTAATGCCTTCAAACCACTAGCATTGGTCACAGTGATACCACGTTTTGCCAACAAGGGCAATGGCAAATAATCCACACCAGCTGATTGTGCCTGAATCCATTTTAATTTAGTATTTGGTAAACTTAATATTTTGTTCCCGATGGTGTTATCCCAAGCATAGCTAATGACTACTTCTGATAGTTGATCATCAGTTACTGTGTCAGGTGTCACAACATCAATATCATACTGCGCAAGAAAATCTCTGTTTTCTTGCGTCAATGCTTTAACTGCGAGTAGTAATGTCATTTTGTCTCCAATTCTAGTTAACCCCATTATTATAACCTTATTATACATGATTTGTTTAGGCTGAACATGTCACCATTAAAAAATGAAGGGTTGCACAATTTGTTTCTAAGCGTTATAGTAGTTTTATCATATTTCTCTAAGAAAGAAGGATGGACAATGTCTGAACAACAGAAAGCAAAACCCGAAGATTTTGATTGGGATAACTTAGGATTTGAATATCATGATCTTCCCTATCGTTTCCGAGCTTATTATAAAGATGGTAAATGGAGTGAAGGTGGCCTTGAAACAGATGCCAACATTCCAGTTAATGAAGCTGCAACTGGCCTTCACTATGGCCAAAATATTTTTGAAGGATTAAAAGTATACCGTCGAAAAGATGGTGGTGCTAACTTGTTCCGCCCTGACCGCAACGCCAAGCGCCTGCAAAATTCCGCTGACCGTTTGATGATGGCGCCTGTACCAGAAGAACTCTTTTTACGCGCTTTAAAAGAAGTAACAAAGGCTAACCAAGACTTTATTCCGCCATACGGAACTGGTGCAACGCTTTATTTGCGTCCTTTTGAATTTGGTGGTGGCCCAGTGGTTGGTGTTCATCCAGCTGACAATTATGTTTTTGAAGTTTATGCAACACCTGTTGGCGCTTATTATAAGGGTGGCTTGACACCCACCGCTTACGTCACAAATCATTATGATCGTGCAGCACACGGTGGTACTGGCGCGGCCAAAGCTGGTGGTAACTATGGTGCTTCAATGTTGGCTGGTGATGAAGCACATAAAGCTGGTTACTCAGATGTCGTTTATCTTGATCCACGTCTTCATGAAAATATTGAAGAACTGGGATCAGCCAACTTCTTTGGTATTACAAAAGATGGTCGCTTCTTAACACCAAAATCACCTTCTATCCTGCCTTCAGTCACAAAGTATTCTTTGCTTGCTGTGGCCCAAGAACTTGGCTTGGAAGCTGAAGAAACAACAATATCGATCAATGATCTTGATCAGTTTGCTGAAGCTGGTGCAATGGGAACTGCTGCTGTCATTTCACCAGTTGGATCAATTACACACCAAGGCAACAAGCATGTCTTCTATTCTGAAACTGAAGTTGGCCCATGGACTCAAAAGCTATATGATCGTTTGACTGCGATCCAATATGGTGATCAAGAAGGTCCTGAAGGTTGGGCAGTTGATGTACCACTTGACTAATATTGAGAGAAAGCGCGGTTCGCGCTTTTTTATTTTGGCTATGTTCACAATTTGTTCACATTCAATCGCTATAATAGTATTAGAATACGAATAGTGAGGTATCTTATGTCCCCAGTTGAAGAAGCACTACGCCTTGGCGTTCATGTTGTTAATATTGCTACCTTAAGTCTCGATGGCACACACCCATCAAATCGATTTACTTACTATGCTTTACCTGAAACACTGACAAACTTTTTTTACATAACAACTTTCCGTCAATCTACAAAAGTAAAAGAAATTGAAAAGAACCCACATGTGTCATTCACAACTGCGCCAAGCGATGAAAAGAATGCTTGGGTTGGATCAAATGACGCCATTGCTGAAATGTTAGACACACCTATTCAAACAGTTTCTCACTTATTTGAAGATCAAATTGATGGCTGGCATAATACAGTCGGTGATTTAGATAGTAACGATTGGGTAGTCATTAAAATAACTTTTGCATCAGCGATGATTGTTTCACAAGATGGTGTCAGCTATTTTCCTGAAACAGAAGATGATTAAAAAATAAGCTTAACCAGATTGGTTAAGCTTATTTTTGTTTAATCGTAAATGAACGCTTTTTAGTTGATGGCTTTTTGGCCGTTGGTTTTCCATTTTTGGACTTTGACTTTGATTTTGTTTTTGGACGCTGTTTATTATCTTTGGATTCACGTTTTGGCTTAGCATTTGGTTTATGTGAGGTGTTTTCACGTGGCTCTCTGACTCGAGGATTAATATTTTCTAACACAAAATAAGGCGCACCAAAATTAACGTACTCATATAAATAGTCTTGTAAGGTTTGTATTTTATCTTGGTTCGCCACGGGCTTATCGTTGTGATAAAAACCTTTTAACCGTAATTGTTCAGCTGAAATATCACCCACTATATAATCGTATTGTGCCAACAATGGTGTATATCGAATGGCTAATTTGTCCACATCAAAAGCGTCTTTAAAATTATCAACTAGTTCTAGCGTTAGACGGTCTATTTCAATTTCATCTCCACGACGCGTCACACGATAAACTGATTTTCGCTCTGCTTGCTGTGCCATCGTTTTTTCTTTAAGTGTTTCGTGATCCATTAGTTATCCCTTATATTTGTCAGTATAGTAGTTTGCCATTAATTCACGTAAAATAATGTTTAATGTAATTTCACTTGGTGCGTCAGCAATAATTGGAAAAAAAGGAATCCATTTATAATGATCTAAAGTAGCAATTTGATAGGTTCGATCCATTATTAGGTTCTCACCATGATATAAAATTTGACCATCTTGCTGCCGATCAATGCCATCAAAACGCATGTAACCAAACACTTTCCCCCTAAAACCACTCCCTTTCATAGGAAAGTTGGCCAATTCAGATGTCTGTTTTTCAATGCTGATCATCAAGTTTTTAATTTGTGCCCCAGTTAGTGTAATCAGCATCGGGTTGATGGCGTGCGGCATACTTTCTAATAACTCATAACGACTGAGTTCACCCTTAGGCAGATCTTCCACAAACATGCCCGTTGACACAAGTGCAGCAGGCACTTGATAGAAACTTTTTAAAGCCCTCAAGGCATCATAGGCTTGCTCATCAGTACCAATTGTTCTTGGCAAAACTGCGACATGCTGTGATTCTAGCTCATGACGTCCTGCATTAAGCCACCCTTTAATTAAATTGAAGTCGTCAACAGACTCTGGCAACTCATAAACTGGTGTTGTCACAGCTGTTTGATTAACAAGATGATGGCCCTCCAGCGTTAGAGTAACATCGCCAATGTTTTCACCATAGCGTCCTGCACCGGCTAAAATCGTCTGATTAATCATTTTTCCGTGGGGTAACAAATGGTGTGTGTGCGCACCAAGTATGACATCAATGTCATACTTTCTAGCTAGTCGCTCATCTGTTGGCAACCCCAAATGAGACAATAAAATGACAACATCTGTTTTATCTCTCAGTATTGGTAGGAAATAATCTAGTGTGTCGTCGACATCATGTGGTCGCCACCCTAGCGGCGGGTATGTTAGTTCATAAGGTGCTGTTAGACCCAAAACACCAATCTTTGTGCCTAAACCCGTTGTTAGAATTTTATATTTCTGCGCCCACTTTGGTTGACTATCATTGGGTAATTCTTTAAGGTTTGCTAGTAAGACATCAAAATTTGCTTTATCATATAAATGATTAAGGGCCTCATGAGACAACACAAGCCCTTCGTTATTACCAATTGTTACCCCATCATAATGACAATTGTTCATCAATTCAATATTTGCCCAGCCCATACTTGCATCCGTGAGGGGATGTAACCGGTCAATCGCATCGCCAATATCAAAAGTAAACGCTTCACTATAAGACATCTGTTTCTCATGTAAGAATCGTGCTATGCGTGGCCAATTTTCAAGATGTGAATGGATATCATTTGTATGTAATATGTGAATTGTTTCCATAACACCTCTCCTAAACGCGCTGCAAATAGTCTTTCTTTTTTCCAGCAATAATGGTAATCACTTCATTTTCACTTAACGGCGCACCAAATGGCACACTATCACTGGGCAAATAATCAATATCAGGTGAATCTACGCCGACATTAATATTTTCCTTAGCGTGAACACTGTAATTGTGAATGTGCCCATGCAGATTAATTTGATTTTTTGTTAAACCTAACATCATCGGATAATGCGTCAAAAACACTTCATGATGATCAAATTTCAATCTGACACCAACCTCATGAAAGTCAAATTTTAGTTGACCATTCTGATTATGAAGTTGCTGTTTAGCCAAATATTTAAACAATGCACTGCTATCATGATTTCCCTTAATCAGCACGATATGACCGTTTAAACGCGATAAAATATCAAAAGTTTGTGCCATAATCAAGCTGGCTGGTTTAGTATATTTCATCGCAATATCACCAAGATGATAAACGGTGTCGTTAGGCTTCACTTTGGCATTCCAATTATTAATAATAGTTTCATTCATATCAGCCACTGTCAAAAATTGTGGGCGTGGTGAAAAAATTTGACTAGTTAGTAAACTATCATGATAAAAATGGGTATCTGCTGTATAAAAATTCATTGTTTACAAAAACTTCTCCACCAACTACTTACCAAAACGATAGACAAACTCTGAAAAGTCATCCAAGTTTGCTGGAAATGCATTTAATCCCCAAATGAGACGCTCTGGTTGACCAGGTACTTGGTAGCGAACGCCCCACTCATCGTTACGACTTGGATCATCATAGGATGGTCCACGATATTCAGTTAACCATGTTTTAATATAGGCCATGGCTTCTTGAGAAAAATGGTCCCACACATTGGTCATATCAACCCAATTTTCACGATAGCGCCAATTAAAGGGCTCCCCTTGAGCGTTATAGTGGGGATTATAGAAATCAAATTCAGGATCCAAAATATCTTTAGCTTCCTGAGATTTGTTGTCATTTTGCCAAAAAGCATGTCCCTCATGGCGCTTAATATAAACGTAATCAAACCCATTGACTAAATTTCCACGATAAAACACCAAAAAATCTAATCGTGTTTGTGCCATATTAAGCTCCAATCATTAAAAAGTCTTTTGACAAATCTGCTGTCAAATTTTCATATCCGTCTGCAGTCACAATAACATCATCCTCAATGCGAACACCACCCTTATCACCAAGGTAAATGCCAGGCTCAATTGTCAATAAATGACCGACTTGCATTTCATCACTAGAGCGCGGACTAATTGCAGGCCCTTCGTGAATATCAAGTCCTACACCGTGACCACCACCATGATTGTATTGCTGACCGTAACCGTGTTCAGTAATATAATCACGAGCGACTTTATCAATTTCGCTACCTGAAATGCCAGGCTTAACAATGGCAATGGCATTTTCATTAGCCTGCTTCACAATATCATAAATTTCTTTTAATTCATCGCTGACTTGGCCAACAGCAATAGTTCGTGTGACATCTGATGTATAACCATCAACATAATATCCAAAGTCAATCGTTACCAATTCACCATCAGCTATTACCTTATCTGTCGCTTCACCATGTGGCAAAGCTGACCGGTACCCTGAAGCAACAATTGTGTCAAATGAAGCTTTTTCAGCGCCATATTTTTTTTGTAAACGATCTAACTCATTGGCTACTTCGCGCTCTGTTTTACCTGGTTGAATAAATGGTATTAGATCCTGAAAAGCTTTGACAGAAGCTGTTGCTGCAAGTCTAAGCGCAGCTAATTCACTTTCGTCTTTTACTTCTCGTAAAGTTTCAATAGCACTTGGTAGTGCATCAAATTCAATATTTGCAGGTAATAGTTCATCTAAATAATCATATATGTTATATGGCAAGTCTGCTTCAAAAGCCAAGTGTTTGATGCCAAATTCTTGGGCAGTTGCAACTGCATCTTCATAGTATGCTCTGGTTATTTTTAAATCAACCCCTTCAGGCAAACGGTTCTTATAGTCTTCTTCATATCGTGCATCTGTAATTAATCGTGCTTGATTTAGGCTAACAATGACAACACCATCACCTGTTCCACCCTCAAAACCAGTTAAATATTTTGTGTTAAAACCTTGATATACAATCATACCGTCTAAATCCAATTTAGTCAGCAGTGCTTGTAGCTTTTTGAGCCGTGCTTCGTAATATTTTGTCATATTAATCTCTTTTCTCGTTCTGATTTCATTATAGCAAAAAAGACTGACCCAAGTCAGTCTTTAGACTAGTTACTTACTTTGCAGCAGCAACGATTTCATTGTATTGTTCACGTGTGTAAACAGATACTTGACGCTTTTCGCGACCTTTACGTTCAAACTTAACAACACCATCTGTCAAAGCAAATAATGTGTCATCGCCACCCTTTTTAACGTTTACGCCTGGATAAATATGCGTACCACGTTGGCGGTAAATGATTGAACCAGCAGTCAAATCTTGTCCGTCAGCAACTTTAGTGCCTAAACGACGACCAGCTGAGTCACGACCGTTGGCTGAGGATCCGCCACCTTTGTGGTGAGCGAACATTTGCAAGTTTTCTTGATTCATCAACATAAGTCTATTTCTCCTTTACAAGTAGTAATGATTACGCGATTGAATCAATCTTCACGCGTGTATATGGTTGGCGGTGGCCTTGCTTAGTATGTGAATGCTTCTTGGCACGGTACTTGAAAGTAACAACTTTCTTTTGCTTGCCTTGCTTTTCAACTGTGCCTTCGACCTTTGCACCATCAACAAATGGTGTACCAATCTTTGAATCAGTCAGAACAACTTGGTCAAAAGTTACCTTTTCACCTTCAGCTGCATCCAACTTTTCAACGAAAATTGTGTCACCTTCAGCGACTTTATATTGTTTGCCGCCAGTTACAATAATTGCATATGCCATTATTGAATTCTCCTTATACTTAGACTCACCATCACAGGCGGTCGGGCCCTAGTCCCAAACATGCTTTAACCTGATCTGAGTGGTTGTAGCTTTGCTAACAACCTTTATATTTTACCAGTTGAAAATACATTAGTCAAATCTAATGCGCTATTTTGCAACTTTGGGCGTGAAATCATATAAACCTAATCCCGTTTCCTTGATAACGGTTGGATTGCCACGCCATAAAACTGCGAATTCTTGAAGCAAATCGTCTTGCGTCATATTCATATCGTCGCTTAACCACCGTGCAATCATTGCCCAGAAACCGGCGTTAATTGTCTCCCATTGATACTGTAATCGTCGGTTAACATCCTGAGTTGAATCACTCACTTTAGTTTGCATTTGTGTCCGGAGACGATCAAATAGCGCATGTCGGAAAGAAGGATCAGCATGATGATTCAGCACAGCATTATAAAATGCCGCTTGGCGACTGACGCTAGCAATCATTTCAGCAACAAGGAACGTGTCTTTTGTATGTAACAATAAATCATTCAATATGACATCGTTGACTTCAGAGATCAAGTGCTCTTTATTTTCATAATACTTATAAAAGGTTCCCCGTGTGATATTGGCACGCGATAGTAATGTTGTGATTGAAAATCCTGGCTGTGTTGTCAATAATGCAATGGTGGCTGATTGAATAATTTGCCGAGTACGCACAATTCGAGCGTCAATTTTCTTGGGCACAGTTTTAATCCTCCTTTGTAGCATTTAATTTTATTATACCATCTCTAAACTGACACTAACCAAAAGTAACACACCTATGATAATGATTTAAAACTATGTACGGTGGCTCCCGTTTTTGGGGTAAACGTCTTTCAAACTCAGAATTATGAAAAGGAATAGTTGAATTAGAATGTTTTGTGTTGCGGAGTCACCTTAAGTGATATCATATCATGCCAGTCACATTAATCTATGTGCATACATCACAAATTTCATACATAATTTAGTTCACATTGTCCATTTTCTAAGTTTTAATTTATAGTCAACTCAATGGTCAAGTATCTGGTGTCAGCTAATTAATATGAATTGTGTTAGAATATCTCCATATAGCGCGTATGGGGAGAATCATGTCAGCATTCACATTATTATTTGTCTACACCTTAATCCTAATTGTGATTTTGGTTATTGGCATCGTTATTCATAATAGTCACATGATTATCGCAGGTATAATTGGCGTTTGTGTGCAAGTTGCAATGCTAATCTACTTGTGCTATTTTATTGTGCCCTACATGTAGCTAAAAAAGTGCTATGAACCTCACAAATCTAGGTCACAACACTTTTATTATATTTCAACTATTCTTCATGTTTGGCGCCAATTTGATAAATGGCCTGTTCGATATTCAAATCACTTTTCATTTGTGCTACAATATCTGCTCGTTGCGCTGAACTTTTGTTGATTGCGTTAACTGACATTAAAATAATGGTATCAAACTTGTCGTGAAAACGTGACGCCACACTGCCGTCAATGTTATATTTACCTGTTTGAGCTGCTTTCACAATTGTAACGATACCATTTTTACCATACAATGCATCACGCAATGTTTGGGCATCAGCCTCGCTTAAATTACCACTGTTACTTTTTATAATTTTGTCAGCATCTTTTTCAATAGCCGACATCGTTGCCTGCTTTTTATAATTAAATTTGTTCAGATCACTAATTAACGCCTTTATGTCAGAACGTGACGTTTTCAAATGCTGATAGTCATCTTTTGGCATTGATACGCCGGCATATTTTGGTTGTTGACTGAATGTTATAAATGCAATAAGTAGTGCAACAATAATTGCTGCTAATGCAATAAATGCTTTTCTCATAAATAATCTCCACGTTTATCTTATTCTAGTATAAATCAAATAACGAATTAAAAAAACTCTTTCATGAATCGTTCTAAAATGGTATCATAGTAAAGTACGCGTTGGTAGCTCAGCTGGATAGAGCAGCCGGTTTCTACCCGGCAGGTCGAGGGTTCGACTCCCCCTCAACGCATTTTGACCATTTTCTCACAACTGTAGAGAGAATGGTTTTTATTTTAAAAAACGTGACATGTCAGTATCTAAGTCAAGCTTTTTATGTTACAAATTGGCAATACAAAAACCGACTAGAAATCAATCTTGCCGGCACTTTTACTATGAAATATATCAATTGTTAGCGTTGTAATCAAATAAAAAAGCCTCAATAAGTTTAGATTGATTTTGTGTGTGAAAGCTTATTTTTGCAATCATTTAACCGACTGAGGTTTCGACACAATCTGTGTACATACTTATCATACGATAAGCTGATTATTTTGGCAACAAAAAATTGTGCGCTATTAGTAGATATTTCAGTCTGGTTAATTCCAATTAAAATTACCAGTAATACAAAAGCTAAAAATTTTTTCGCGTTTGTACTAAAATGCAAACACAAAATTGTAGTTCATATAAGCAAGTTTAAAATAAAAATAAACAGGCGCTAAACCGTAGAGAAACATTTTTTATTCTTCGTAACCACCCCCTTTACAGGTATGATGGCGATTCAATTTTGCGTTCAGATAGCCTTTTGATTACTTAGTTCGGGAACCAAACGCAAAATATTGACATTTGGTATAATATTAGATGAAGAACAGTCATTTCAAGGGAGAATTGTATGAGAGGAAAACACGCACCCAGATCGACCCGTTGGCCGATCATCATATTAGTCATTATTGCAGTCATTCTAGCCACAATTATATATGGCGCTAGTTCACGCAATAGAACAACCAAAAATCAAACAACTGTTAGCAAAAAAACTAGCCATTCTTCGATTAGTTCATCATCATCTGTTAAATCATCCAGTACCAGCAGCTTAAGTCAATCTTCGAGCAGCAGTGATGTGAAATTAAAAAGCGCTTGGAATACTACTAAAAATAAGCAATTAAGTGCTTTCATGAGCCAATGGCAAACAGAAATGAACCAAACCTATTCAGGCACCTATGATGGCCAAAAGCCTGATTATTATGGCATTTCATTTCCAACTGCATTAGAAAACGGTAGACTCAGTGGTCACATCAAGTTTGACAATCAAAACACAACAGTTGAGTGGTCACCAAATGCTAATAGCAGCGCTAAAAATCAAGTGCTCGCTGTTGCGGTCGGCCAAACATCATCAAATGGCTACAACAGAATCCTTTACTTGTTTATAGCGCAAGAAAAGCAACCAAAAGTGTATGTTTCACAAACAACAAACGGTGAGAATCTATATTTTACAGAAACGCAAAATACAGCATTGAAAGATGGCTTCAGTCAAATATACAACAGCAATTGAGGTTAACAACACAAACGCGTCTTGGTCTGTCAGTATTGGTAGAGTTGGTGATTAAAGATAGCAATCAAATATCTTTACAAGATATAATTTAATAAAACATATTCACCTGTTAGTTAGAAGTTAATAATAAAAAAGTCAGCGACATTGCTGACCTTTTTTATTATCCAAACTTGTTCAAATGGATTAACTACACCCTGTCTCAATCTATCTCAGTGAATCGTTCCTAACCAAATTGGTAACCATAGTGAGATATCCTCTTTGAAATTTGGTTTCACCAACTCCGTAAAAAATTGCAAACCTTGTGGTGATAATTTTTGTTGCAAAGCAAGCGGTCGAAAATCGCCAATTAAATTTCTAATGACCAAATCTTCTCGTTCATGATTATCCTTCAATTGGTGAATTGCGTTATTAACAAAAAATTGCTCCTCATCATTCAATGACAGATTTTGTAACAGCTCGACAAAATGATTATTATCTTTTTTCAATTTAATACTCCTTTAATTCACCATCTTACAGTATTAATCATAATTTTTCAAATTTAAAAACATCAATTTACTTCTTACAACATAAAAATATTGACAGCTATCATTAATCCAATTTCAAAATATCGCCCACTTCTTGAACTTTTTAGTACTTTTGTAATTAACAGCTATCTTTTTGTCTTATTATTTTTTTAGCATACCATAATCAATAGTTTGGAATACATTCCAAAACTTAAAAATTTTATCAGACTGAGACACTTGACACACCTGAAATAAGCAAAAAAAAACAGCTTCTCTGCTGTCTTACTTGCTATATATAAATCTACTAACTAAGGAGCTAGCGGGATTTGAACCCGCACACCGCCAAGAGCGGCTCGACGGATTTCGAGTCCGTTGCAGTACCAGATTGTGCCATAGCTCCATCATGAAGCAGTTAGAATATATACCTACACTACTTCAAGCGTATAAAAATTACTTTGATGCTTTGCGGCGCTTTGCAGCCTTTTCACGCTCAGCTGTGTTCAAAATAGCTTTACGAATACGAACATTTTCAGGTGTCACTTCAACATATTCATCATCGTTCAAGAATTCAAGTGACGCTTCCAAATTCATTGTACGAGGTGTCTTGATTGAAGCAGTTTGATCCTTGTTTGAAGAACGAACGTTTGATTGTGGCTTCAATTTTGTGACATTGACTGAAATATCATTGTCACGTGCATTCATACCGACAACCATACCTTCGTATACTTCAACACCGGCACCAACGAACATTTGACCACGGTCTTCAACACCCATAATAGCGTAGTTAGAAGTTGCCCCTTGGTTAATTGAAACTAAGGCACCATTACGACGTCCTGGCTCCCAGTTACGTACAACTGGACGATATTCAGCATACGTATGGTTAAAGATACCATAACCTCTTGTAGCTGACATGAATTCTGTTGAATAACCAATCAAACCACGTGAAGGTGCCATATAAGTCAAACGTGTTTGACCATTTCCGACAGACTCCATATTAACCATCTCACCCTTACGTTGGTTCAATGAATCAATAACAGTTGATGAATATTCATCAGGTGTATCAATTTGCACGGATTCATAAGGCTCTGACTGAACCCCGTCGATATCACGGTAAATAACTTGTGGACGCGATGCTTGCAATTCAAAACCTTCACGACGCATTGTTTCAATCAAGATGGCCAAGTGTAATTCACCACGGCCAGATACTAACCAAGCACCAGCTTGATCAGTATCTTCAACACGCAAAGAAACATCAGTATGCAATTCGCGGCGCAAACGATCTTCAATTTGACGTGCGGTAACAAACTTACCTTCTTTACCAGCAAATGGGCTATCATTTTGACGGAAAGTCATTTGCAAAGTTGGTTCGTCAATACGAAGGATTGGCAATGGATCTGGGTGAGCAGGATCAGCAACTGTTTCCCCAACAGAAATGTCTTCCATACCTGACACAGCAATCAAATCACCGGCTTTGGCTTCTTCAATGTCAACTTGATCCAAGCCAATGAAACCAGACAATTTCGTTACACGGAAACTTTGTGTTGAGCCATCTAACTTCAAAACTTCAACGTTATCACCGATTTTGATTGTGCCGCGCTTAACACGACCAATTCCAATACGACCAACGAAGTCGTTATAATCCAACATTGCCACTTGGAATTGAAGTGGTTCATCAGAATTATCGACTGGCGCAGGAATTGTTGCAAAAACAGCATCAAAGATTGGCTTCATTGTGTGTTCTTGATCTTCAACAACTGGTGATAATGATGATGTACCATTCATAGCTGAAGCAAAGATAACTGGGAAATCCAAATCCTCTTCGTCAGCACCCAATTCAATGAACAAATCCAAAACTTCATCAACAACTTCTTCAGGGCGAGCACCAGGGCGGTCAACTTTATTGACAATCACGATAGGTGTCAAGTGTTGTTCGAAAGCTTTTTTCAAAACGAAACGAGTTTGTGGCATTGTGCCTTCAAAGGCATCAACAACCAACAAAACACCGTCAACCATACCCATGATACGTTCAACTTCACCACCAAAATCCGCGTGACCTGGTGTATCCAAAATGTTAATTTGCTTGTCACCAACCTTAACGGCTGTGTTCTTTGACAAGATAGTGATACCACGCTCTTTTTCGATATCGTTGGTATCCATGGCGCGATCACCCAATTCCTTGCGTGAGTCCAAAGTGTCTGATTGTTTCAAAAGCTCGTTAACCAGCGTCGTCTTTCCGTGATCGACGTGGGCAATGATAGCGATGTTACGAATGTCTTCGCGATTTGCCAATTTTCCAGTGCTCCTTTAATTTAAATGCTACTCACATACAAAAGCTAGGGAATCCGTATTCCCTAGCTTTTATGCAACTCGACAATGTCGCGATGCGCTCGTTTCGTAGCAACTAATACTATGTTTGATGATAACATATCCAGTACTTGCCCGTCAATATCTGAAACAATTAAACCTAAAGTTTTCGCTAAAACTTGGCCCGCAGCAAAATCCCAAGGCATCATTTTTGAGGAATAACCAACTGCTTGCCCTGTAATAACCCGTATAAATGAGGGGCCGGCTGCGCCAATAACTCGGTATCCTAGAGCAGCTTTAGCAATTTGATCATAGCCAAACATACCATACAGCAAGCGGGCACCGCTAAGCAAAACCACGCCTTCCGCCAAGCTGTCGTCTTCCGGTTGTTGAATGCGCAGCTGATTCGCAAACACGCCGATTTTTGGCCCACCATGATATACAACATTGTCAACCACATCCAGAATCCAACCGAGGACTGGCTGATTATCTACATACAATGCTATCATGATAGCAAAATCAGTATGCTCTTTGACAAAGTTCATTGTGCCATCAATGGGATCAACAAACCAAACGTGCCCATTCATATCTGTTGGCTTATCACCAAATCCCTCTTCACTCACAATTTGTGCATTAGTATCAAAAGATCTAATAAGCGCATTGATTTTTTGTTCATTGGCCTTATCCACATTGGTAACCAAATCACGCTCGTCACGTTTTGTACCAACTTGTAAATGTTGCCTCATTGCACTGATTGTGTCCTTTTGTAGCTCATCAAGCCACAGAAGTACCGTTTGATCAATATTTTGAACTTCAAACTGACTCATCGTCATAGCCGCACCCGCTTTTCTGTGCTCGTCTGCAATAACTTAGTTACTTGATAAATACTATGTCCCGTTTGTCGCTCAAAGTCCTTGTCAAAACGCTTTTGTTCGCTTTTAGAAGGCATAACAGCGCGATAATCATTATAGCGTTGCACCAATTCATCCCTTGAAACACCGCTTTCATAAGCCTTTAAAATAGCGTCAACAAAATTTGAAACAATCACAATATCTTCAGTTGTCCAATTACCGTCAATTGGTAAAGTATAATTTTCACTCATAATCTTATTTTAACATGTTCAAACGTTTGATATACTAGAATATGAGGTAAAAAACATGACAATCAGATTTACAATGGATAAAATAACGCGGGACGGCGATCCTGTCTTGCGCCAAACAGCTAAAGATATTGCATTTCCGCTCAGCGATGAGACCGCTCAGCTGGCTAGGGATATGATGACCTATTTGGTTGTTTCTCAAGATGAAACCGAAAATGAAAAATATGGTCTTCGTCCCGGCGTCGGTTTAGCTGCGCCACAAGTTGGTTATTCTTTAAGAATGGCGTCAATTTTGGTACCATCACTCGATCCACACGAGCACCCAGATGAACCCTATTTTAAAGGTACAATATTCAATCCTGTGATTATTTCTGAGTCAGTCAAACGTGCCGCACTGGACGTTGGTGAAGGCTGCTTATCTGTCGATGAAGACGTGCCTGGATTTGTCCCGCGCGCCGACCGAATCACTGTTCGTTATCAAGATGAGACCGGCAAGACACAAACAATTAAACTGCGTGACTACCCTGCCATTGTTTTCCAACATGAAATTGATCATTTGCATGGTCATCTTTATTATGATCATATTGACATCAAAGCCCCATGGCAAATTGATGATGATACTAAATATATTGAATAATCATCAAATAAAATGAACTTCTTGAGTTATAAAAGCAACTCAAGAAGTTCATTTTATTATATATTCTACAATTTATCGAAGAAACCTTTGCGCTTTGTGCCCGTTGTTGCCTCTTGGAAGGCTTCTAACGCCTTCTTTTGCTCTTTATTGAGCTTCGTTGGCACATCAACAGTAACAATCACGAATTGATCACCATTTCCATTGCCGCGCAAACGAGGCGCTCCCTTCCCACTCAAGCGGAAACGTTTACCGGTCTGTGTACCAGCGGGAATACGTAACTTAACTTCTCCGTGCACAGTTTTCACTTGGATATCATCACCCAATGCAGCCGTCACGAAACTAATTTTTTGTTCAAGATAGACATCAGCACCATCACGTTCAAATCCGTCACGCGAAGCAGATACTTGGAAGACAACGAACAAATCACCATGTGGTCCACCGTTAAAGCCTTCTTCACCTTGACCAGCCAAACGCATTTGTTGTCCAGTTTCAACACCAGCAGGCACGGTCACTTTAATTTCATGTTGAGAACCATCGCCACGTTTGAACTTAATCGTCGTTTCCTTACCAAAGATAGCTTCCTCAAATGTCAAACGCATACGGTACTGTAAATCTTGTCCTTTTCTTGGCCGATTAGGATCGTAACCGCCACCAAACATTTGGCTAAAAATATCTCCCAGGTCAGAAAAGTCACCAAAACCACCCTGTTGCTGGTAACCACCAAAGCCACCTTGTCCACCAAAACCGCCTTGCGCGCCAGCTGGTCCAAATTGATCATATTGTGCCCGCTTTTGTTCGTCACCCAAGGTTTCAAAAGCTTCTTGGACTTGTTTATACTTATCTTCAGCTCCTGGTTCATGGTTCAAATCAGGATGATATTTTTTTGATAACTTTCGATATGCTTTTTTTATTTCATCTTGACTAGCGTTCTTATCTACGCCGAGACGGTCATAATATTCTGTGTTATTCACGTGCCCGCTCCTTCTAATTTATGTACACAAACCGCACTCAACGAATGCGGTTTGCATGATTAATAATTACTTCTTGTCGTCTTTTTTGGGATCAACTTCTTCAAAATCACCATCAACTGTATTATCGTCAGCTGCCTTCGCTTCGCCTTCAGCACCATCTTTTGGTGCTGCTTGTTGGTAAAGCTTCATTGCCAATTCACCAGCAACCTTTGTCAATTCCTCTGACTTAGCTTTCAAATCAGTTAAGTCAGCATCCTCAGCAGAAGCATCTTCCTTGGCCTTTTTCAAAGCTTCCAAAGCATCTTGAGTTGGCTTTTTATCGTCATCACCCAACTTGTCGCCAACTTCTTCCAAAGTCTTTTCAGTTTGGAAAATGAGTTGGTCAGCTTCGTTGCGAGTGTCAACCGCTTCTTTCTTCTTAGCATCGGCTTCTTCGTTGGCCTTGGCATCATTCATCATTTGTTCAATTTCTTCATCAGACAAACCACCAGCGGCTTGGATAGTAATCTTTTGCTCTTTTTGAGTGCCCAAATCCTTAGCAGAGACATTTACAATACCATTACGGTCAATATCAAATGTCACTTCGATTTGTGGTACACCACGCTTTGCAGCTGGAATATCTGATAATTGGAAGCGTCCTAACGTTTTGTTATCAGCAGCCATTGAACGCTCACCTTGCAAAACATGAATATCAACTGCAGGTTGATTATCAGCCGCAGTTGAGAAGACCTGAGACTTTGATGTTGGAATAGTAGTGTTGCGATCAATCAACTTTGTGAAGACACCACCCATAGTCTCAATACCTAATGATAGAGGTGTCACGTCAAGCAAAACAACATCTTTAACATCACCCGTAATCACACCACCTTGAACAGCAGCGCCTAAGGCAACAGCTTCATCAGGGTTAATTGAATGGTTTGGTTCTTTACCAGTCAACTTTTTAACTGATTCTTGAACAGCTGGAATACGTGTTGAACCACCATTCAAAATAACTTCATCAATATCTGAGAATGACAAGCCAGCATCCTTCAAAGCATTCAAAACTGGTTGCTCCGCTTTCTTAACCAAATCAGCTGTCAATTCATTAAACTTAGCACGTGTCAAAGATGTTTGCAAGTGCAATGGACCTTGATCACCTGAAGCAATAAATGGCAAATCAATTTGTGCTTCGTTAGCTGAAGACAACGTCTTCTTTGCTGATTCAGCGGCATCCTTCAAACGTTGCAAAGCCAACTTGTCATCTTTCAAATCAATGCCATTTTCAGCTTTAAATTGCGCTGCCAAGTAGTCAATGATTTTGTTATCAAAATCATCACCACCAAGGTGTGTATCACCGTTTGTTGACAAAACTTCAAAGACACCGTCACCTAATTCAAGGATAGAAACATCAAATGTACCACCACCCAAATCATAAACCAAAATCTTTTCATCTTTGTCTAATTTATCTAAGCCGTACGCCAAAGCAGCAGCAGTTGGTTCGTTAATGATACGTTCAACTTCCAAGCCAGCAATCTTACCAGCGTCTTTAGTTGCTTGACGTTGGGCATCGTTAAAGTAGGCAGGCACTGTAATCACTGCTTTGTCAACTTTTTCACCCAAGTAGTCTTCAGCATATCCTTTGATGTATTGCAAAACCATTGCTGAAATTTCTTGTGGTGTATAGTCTTTACCATTGGCTTTAACCTTGTAACCAGCTTCACCCATGTGTGACTTAATTGAAATGATTGTGTCTGGGTTTGTAATAGCTTGACGCTTAGCCACGTCACCAACTTGGCTTTCACCATTTTTAAATGACACAACTGAAGGTGTGGTGCGACCACCATCTGGGTTTGTAATAATCTTTGGTTCGCCACCTTCAAGGACGGCAACAGCTGAGTTTGTAGTTCCTAAATCAATACCAATAATCTTTGACATGAATATATTCTTCCTTTACTTTTTAATTAATTAGTTAGTCTTTTTAAGGTGTGGTGCCAGCGCTGAATCACCATAATAATTATTTCGCAACAGCAACCATTGCTGGCCGCAATACTCGATCTTGTAACATATAACCTTTTTGCAAAACCTGTGCAATTTGATCTGATTCAACATCATCACTGTCAACTGATTGAATTGCTTGATGTTTAGTGGGATCAAATGTCTCGCCAACTTCACCTGTTGCAATAATACCATTGTCCGTTAACGCCTGAGTTAAAGTTTTAAGTGTCATATCAACACCAGTTTTAATTTGTTTTGCAACTGCGTCATCTGCTTCGACTGCTAGAGCACGTTCTAAGTTGTCAACTGCTGGTAAAACTGATGTCGCCAAACGTTGTCCGTCATATTTGCGAATGCCTTGTATTTCTCGTGCATTACGTTGCTGAATATTTTGAATTTCTGCTTGAGATCGAAGTAATTTATCTTCTAATTCTGTTACCTTTGCGGTTAATTCGTTAATTTCTACCTGTTTGGGATCAACATCAGTATCCAAATCATCAACATCAGCTTCAACTTCTTGTGTTGTCGTTTCGTCGTCAACAACTTGTTCTTCAACCACTTCTTCGTTTTTATCTGTCACAGGTGTGACCTCCTAAATTATGTATATTCAATCATCTTTTGACTTAGTGCTTCACCGAAAGCGTCCATTAGTAACGCATTTTTACTATACGCCATCGGTATTGGACCAAGTAAGGCAATAACACCATTACCTTGATTAGGCACCACGAACTCTCGCGTGATTAAGCTAAAATTGGAAAGCAATTTTTCGCCAATTTCTCGACCAATTTTAATTTGTACTTGTGCCGAGGGTGCCACAATTTGTCTAACTGCTCTCGCATTAGTGAGGAACTCCAGTAATTGCTTAATATTGTTAACACCAGTTTCACCACTGAAATCAAGGACGTTGAGTCTGCCACCAATGTGAACATTATCACCGACCGAGCGGGCTAATACATCACCAAACAATTGTAAAAATGCAGCCGGTGTTTTAATCATACGACTCATTTGAGTCGGTAACTCATCAGATTGCATCATTTTTAGAACATCATTAACTGGTCTACCAACCATCTGCTCGTTAATATATTTAACCATGCCCTCCAATGATTCAATCGCCATTTCGTTTGGCAGTTTGAAAGTTTGGCTGGTCACCTTACCATCATTAGTAACAAGAACCGCAATCAGTTGATGTCCCTCTAATGGTACGAGACGGAACCCAGAAACTTTAATGTCCGAACGTTTAGGCTTAAGAATCAAAGCCGTATAGCCAGTTAGTGCAGAAAGTGTTCTCGCTGTTTCATCCAACAAATCATCAATTTCATGAAAATTACCTCGGAACGATTGAATAACAGCACGAACATCTTGTGAGGATGCATTACGAGTAACCATCAAATGATCAAGATAATAACGATATCCCTCGTAAGATGGTACTCGACCTGCAGAAGTGTGTAATTTTTTGATAAAAGCATCAGCTTCTAGTGTTGCCATCTCATTACGAATAGTAGCAGAACTTACTTTAATATTAAGTTGCTCTTGCAGGCTTTTTGAACCAACCGCATGAGCAGTCTGAGTATATTCATAAATGATAGCACTCAAAATTAACTTTTGTCTGTCGGTCAGTGCCATCTCATCACTCCTTTTAGCACTCTTTTTTTTAACTGCTAACATCTATTATGATACACTAATTTTTCAAAAAAGCAACCCTTTTTGGCACTCTTTTTATTAGAGTGCCAAAAAAGACACTTGACTATTTTTCAAGTGTCTCAAAATATTGTTGCGTCGCCGTTTGATCTTTAACAAGTTGCTCAATTAGTTCCTCAGCATTATTGAATTTAATCTCACCGCGCAAACGATGATACCAAGCAACCTTAACTGCCTCACCATAGACCTCATTATGAAAATTCAAAATATTAATTTCCACAGTCACTGGTCTATTTTCGCCAAAAGTGACATTTCTACCAATACTTGCCATGCCAATATACCACTGACCAGCAATTTTAATTTTGACAGCATAAATGCCGATTCCTGGTAACCATTCTTGTTCTGGTGTTTGAATATTAGCCGTTGGAAAACCTAGTTCTCGCCCTCTCGCCTCGCCATGAACAATCATCCCCGTTGTCGTGTGGATCCGGGCCAATTGTCTCGCTGCCTCATCAACATCACCGTCGTCGAGTGATTTCCTGATTCGTGAAGAACCAATTTTTTGATCGTCTAAGCTGAATTTTGGCACAGTAATTGCTTCAAATCGTTTGCCAGCATAACCTTGTAAATGCGTCATGTCACTATTGGTATGTGCCGGACCATACAAGTGATCAAATCCGGCAACAACTGCCACTGGATTTAAATGCATTAACACCTCATCCACAAATTGTTGTGCTGTTAAATGCGCAAGAACAGATGTAAAACGCATGACGTACACACGATCAACACCCAAATCTGACATCAATTCAATTTTTTGATCCAATGGCGTAAGATATCGCAAGGGCTGTGTTAACATTTTGAAAGCGACAATCGGATGAGGGTCGTACGTTAATACAGCGAGTGACACGTGCCGCTTTTCAGCCTCAAGTTTAGCACGTCTAATCACTGATTGATGCCCTTGATGAACACCATCAAAAAAGCCCATCGCAACAACTTGTTGCGTTGGCTCGACATCATTTTGAATTGGATAGTGAAGTTTAATTATATCTGTCATATTTATTGATTATCAAATACATAACGCGAACGCCAAACCTGTTCACTGTTATCATACTGATAGACCGCTTTTAATTTATCGTTATAATAAAGTTGTTTAAAATTTGTACTTGGTTCCCAGTGGGCAATTTTTTGACCATTTTTAACGGCAAACCATTCATCATCTGAGAGAATGTGAGTCGGCCAAGTCAAAATGTCTTTGATTGGAACAATAATTTGAAGCAAATCATCTGGTGCAAGCTTTTCAACCTCTGTTAGATCATGAGCTTGGATCAATGTGAAGCCACTGCCCATCGTCCGTGTTAGACTCGTCATAGTTGCTGGTATATCAAGTGCTTTGCCAGTATCTGAAGCTAACGTCCTGATATAGGTTCCTTTAGATACAGTTGCCTCAAAATTAAATTTTTGGACATTATTTTCAAAATTAACATCTGACGTTCGATGAAAATCATAAATCATTGCATCGCGTTCTGGGCGCATCACTATCTCACCTGCTCTGGCATAGTCATAGAGACGACGACCGTTCACTTTCACAGCTGAATACATCGGTGGAATCTGTTTAATTGCGCCATTTAAAACTTTTATTGCAGCATCAATTGTTGTCGTTGCAATTGGTGTATCAATGGTTTTTCTGGCAATAACAGCACCATCCAAATCCTCTGTTTCCGTAGCAAAGCCAAGCGTAATCTCACCAATATAGCGTTTTGGCCTAGTTTGGAGCTCATCAATTAATTTAGTCGCTTTGCCAAGCGCAACGACTAACACGCCTGCCACAGATGGGTCTAATGTACCAGCGTGCCCAACCTTTTTTTGCCCAAACAGCCGACGCACCTGCCGAACAACATCAAAAGAAGTAACACCCCTTGGTTTATCGACAACCAGAACGCCATCAATCATCTGCTTGTTTGTCATTAAAGTCGTCCTCGGATTGCCAAATGTTTTGCCCTGCATAAACTGAACCAAAACGAACTTTGGGTACTTGATGTTCTGACCAAACAACATATATGCGAACAGCTTCAGTATTTTGTGCTAGGATTTTTTGACTAGCTGTTCCCACAACATCACCAGCATGTAATTGTTGCCCAGCGCTATAACGCGCTAATCGAGCAGCTTCGCCTTGTCCAACTAAGCTCATTGTCACGCTTTGGTCAAGACCATCAGTAATCATTAACTTTTCCGTTGTCGATTCACTCACAATTCCAGATACGGGTAGCATTAAATTTCCGCCGTTTGGAATCAACATAATACCATTGGCCGCTTGATAGTGCTCATCATGACTTTCCTTAATAGGTCGTAATTGTCCAGTGGCTGGTGCCACCAAAACAAGCGTCCCCGTTTTCTTTGCCATTTTAATAGCATTGAGCCGCCCAGTCGCATTTACTTGTGTTTGTTTTTTCTTCAAGCGAAAAATTCGTTGCCAAAAATTCATTTTGAACTGCGTACCTTTTCAATATAGTTTGTTATACGTTTCATGCCTTCAGCTAAATCAGCATCAGACGCAGCGTACGAAATTCTAATATATGGGTTAGGTTCTTCACCGTGACTAAATGCTGATCCCGGAATCACAGCAACCTTGCCCTGTTGCGCCAATTCTAATGCAAAGCTATCCCCATCGTTACCTAAATCTGCAGGTAGTTTTGCAAATAGGTAGAAAGCACCCTCAGGTTCAACAACCTCAAATCCCAACTCTTGCAATTGTGCCAGCAAGTTGTCGCGACGGTTTTGATAAGTATCACGCATCAATACCGGTGCCTCTGTCACGTCACGTAAAGCAACTAACGCTGCATCTTGAACGAATGTTGGTAGCGCAAATACAAGCGCACCGTGCACTTTCTGCATTTCATCAATAATTTCTTTTTGCGCTAAAATAAAGCCAACACGATAACCAGTCATTGCATGTGATTTCGACAAACCGTTAATATAAATTGTTTGTTCAGGAATAATTTCAGCCAAAGACACATGCTCTTTGTTATAGGTCAAAACTGAATAAATTTCATCAGAAATCACCCAGAGATGATGCTTTTTAAAGGTTACTGCCAGCGCTTCTAATTCTTCACGTGAATATGTTACCCCAGTAGGATTGGTAGGATAATTCATCAGAATAGCTTTTACCGGTACTGTTGCTTCAGCAATTGCTTTGTCAACCATTTCCGGTGTCAATTTAAAGTGATTTGGTGTTGTATCAATACTAATTCTGGTCCCACGCGCCAAATCAAGTGAAGCAAAGTAAGGACCATAGGCTGGTTCCGGAATTATCAAACCATCATTAACATTTAATAGTGTTTGAAAAACGACGTTAACGGCTTCGCTCACACCTTGCGTCACAATAACATTATCTTCGTTTTTAAAATTCAAATGATATTTTTCATTGAAGTAGGTGACAACTTCCTGTCGCAAATTAGTTTCACCTTGACTCTCAGCATAATGCGATCGATTATGATTAATCGCATTAATTGTCGCTTGTTTAATTTTATCGTCAACATCGAAACCCGGTTCTCCAAAAGTAAGACGAAGAATGCCAGGGATATCGCGAATCATCAATTGAAAGTTCAGCAATTTATCTGCCGCCATCTCTGCAACAGCACTGTTGATTGGTTGTGTCAATTTAGTCATGTATTAGCTCATTTTCTTAAAATAATTTGATAATCCTATTTTAACACAAAAGACTCTTCCCCAAATGGGGGAGAGTCTTTTCTTCACAACTTATTAATTTTCTTTGTGTAACTGATGGATTAAGTCCTCAATATGATTACCATATTGAACGGAATTATCACGCACAAATTTTAATTCAGGAATCTTATACACCGTCAAACGCGAACCTAATTCTTTCCGAATTAAACCACTAGCGGCTTCTAATCCTGCTTGTGCTTTTTTAGCATCACTTGCTAAATCAGACAAGATTGAATAATAAATTGTTGCAATTTGCAAATCACCTGTCAATTCAACACTTGTGACCGTAACATCTTGTACACGAGGATCATTGATTCGCTTGAGCAATAGATCTGTTACATCACGTTGAACTTCTTGAGCAAGACGACCTGCGCGCTGTGGATTAGCCATAACTGCATGCCTCTTTTCTTTAATTGATTATATTTGTTTCCAGGTTACTTAGGCTTTACTTCTTGCATCACATAGGCTTCAACAACATCGCCCACATGAACATCGTTGTACTTGGCCACAGTGAATCCGAATTCAAATCCCATTTTGACTTCGTTCACAGCATCTTTACCACGTTGAAGTGAGCCAACCTCACCATCAAATACGACAACACCATCACGAATGACACGAACTTTAGATTCTTTGGTAATTTTACCTTCTTCAACCATAGCACCGGCAATGGTACCAACTTTAGAGAACTTGAAGAGTTCTTTAACAACCACCTGGCCGATAATCTTTTCTTCAAATACAGGTTCAAGTTGGCCTTTCATAGCTGCTTCGACATCATCAATAGCGTTATAAATCACGTTGTAGAAACGAATATCAACTTTTTCCGTTTCAGCCTGAGATTTAGCCAATGGCGTAGGACGTACATTGAAGCCAATGATAACAGCCCCAGATGCTTCGGCCAATGTCACATCAGATTCATTGATAGCACCAACAGCCGTGTGAATAATATCAACACGAACACCATCAACTTCAATTTTCTTCAGTGAGCCAGAAAGTGCCTCAACTGAACCTTGTACATCAGCCTTAACGATAACAGGAACAGTCTTCATGGCCTTTTCTGCCATTGTATTAAACAAAGTATCAAGTGTAACGACTGAACCTGAATTACGAATGGCTTCTTGCGCACGCTTTGCACGTTCTTCACCAGCTGCACGAGCTGTTTTTTCATCAGCCATAACGATGAAACGATCACCAGCTTGCGGTACATCATTCAAACCGGTAATTTGAACTGGTGTTGCTGGTAGCGCAGCTTCTAGTTCAACACCGCGCTCGTTAGTCATTGTTCGAACACGACCATAAGTATTACCTACAACAATTGGGTCACCAACATGCATACTACCTTGTTGCACCAACACAGTCGCAACAGGTCCACGTCCACGATCCAAACGTGCTTCAATCACTGAACCACGAGCTGGCATATCAGGATCGGCCTTAAGTTCAAGCACTTCAGCTTGTAGCAAAATCATTTCCAGTAACTCATCAACATTTTGTCCAAACTTGGCAGAAATCTTAACAAAGATTGTGTCACCACCGTATTCTTCAGGCACTAAATCATATGCCATCAATTGGTTCATCACATCATCTGGATTGGCACCAGGCTTATCAATCTTGTTAACTGCCACGATGATAGGTGTTCCGGCTGCTTTGGCATGGTTAATCGCTTCGATTGTTTGTGGCATAACACCATCATCAGCAGCAACCACCAAAATTGTCAAATCCGTCACGTTAGCACCACGCGCGCGCATCTCTGTAAAGGCTGCGTGCCCTGGTGTATCCAAGAAAGTGATTAACTTATCATTCAAACGAGTTTGATAAGCACCAATGTGCTGTGTAATACCACCAGCTTCGCCCTCAGTCACGTGCGAATTACGCAAGTAATCTAACAAAGTTGTTTTACCATGATCGACGTGACCCATGATTGTAACAACAGGTGGTCGAGGCACTAATTTGCTTTCATCAATCGTTTCATCATCAAAGAAACGATCAATATTGGCAACATCTTCTTCTTCTTTAACTTTAGCATCAATACCGTAATCTGCAGCCAAAATTTCAATTGTATCTTCGTCCAAACTTTGGTTTTGATTTGTTACAATTCCCAACAAGAACAACTTTTTGATAATTTCTGCTGTATCACGATGCAAAAGTTTTGACAAATCTTGGACGTTCATGCCAATACGATATTCCAAAACTTCTGGCAATGGCTGCTCCTTTCGAACAGTCACTGGTGCTGCTGGTTGGTGCTTTGCGGCAATACGACGTGACTTTTTAGACCCACGTGGTCGATCATTACGGCGTGGCGTTTGCTGTCCAGTTCCATTAGTATTACGCTTGCGTGAATTATTACGCGCAGAGTTATTACCAGAAGCTAGTGCACCACCAAACTTACCTGTTCCAGCGGCAGGAGTTGCTGGTTGTGCTGCGGCTGCAGGTTGCGCTTTAGGTTGCGTTGCTGGTTTAGCAGCAGCCTTTTTGGGATGTTTAACTGCTTCAGAGGCTTGACGCTTTTTTTCGTTTTCATTCACGTACTGTTTGAGACTATTATCAGGTTTAGCTGAATAATCTACTTGTCCGGCACGTGGCTTGGTTGACCAATTTTTCTTTTCACGAACCATTGGACGGCCTTCAGATGGGGCCACTCGTGAACCTGGTCGGCTACTATTACGGTTAGCGTTGTTTGTATTTGAACGACTCTGACCATTATTATTTGGTCGATTCTGAGATGTAGTACGCTTTTGACCTTGGCTACCGTTGTTTTGGTGACCTTGACCATTATTGTTATTTGGACGTCCCTGACGTGCTGGACGTGAACTATTTTGAGCTGGTGTTGCACCATCTGCTAACTTAGCCGCATGGCGTCGTTGCGATGCGGGCAATTCCTTACGTTCTGGCACTGCCTGTTTTCTTGCAGGACGGTTTGAGCCTGAGAATTTCTTTTCTTCTGCCATTTAGTTCCGCTCCTTTTCTGATATTAATTGTTTAATTTTGCGACTAAAACCATGATCCGCAACTGCAAACACACTCCGATTAACACCGATGGCATCTGTCAATTGCTGTTTAGTATAGTCTTGTATTAATCTAACATTGTAAAACGATGATTTGTCGGCTAATTTTTTAGCTTGGCTTGCGCCACCGTCGCTTGGAAAAAATGCCAATGACACTTTTTGTCCACGAATAGCTGCAAGAGTTGGTGCCGTTCCCAACACTAATTTTCCAGCACGCATTGCCAAACCTAGCAAATTTAAGATTTGTTCGTCCTTACTGATCACCGAACAACTCCCGACGCGCTTGCTGATGGTCAACGTATGCTATCAGTTCGTCATAAAACTGATCAGGCACTTTCACCTCAAACGCTTTATCAAAGATACGCTTTTGTTTAGCTTTTTCCGCTACGGCCACATCTAAACTAATGTATGCACCACGGCCATTTGCCTTGCTTGTAGGATCTAAAGTGACCTTACCTTCTTTGTCGCGAACGACACGAACGAGATCTTTTTTAGGAAACATTTCACCTGTCACAATGTCTTTTCGCATTGGTATTTTACGAGGTTTCATAGTTTTAAAACATTAGGTGTGGGATCTGTGATTTCACACACCATGTATCCTTTCAAATTATTCTTCGCTTTCGTCAACCGGTGTGTCGTCAGATGGCTTTTGCGCCAATGATTCGGCCGCTTCACTTTCTGATTTGATGTCAATCTTAAATCCTGTCAAGCGAGCTGCTAAACGTGCATTTTGACCTTTTTTACCAATTGCTAATGACAATTGATTATCAGGAACAATGACGGTCACTGCGCGGTCATTTTCGGAATCAAAAATAACGTCCGTGACTTCAGAAGGATTCAAAGCGTTCGCAATGTATTGCGCTTCGTCTTCAACCCACTCCACAATGTCCATATTTTCGCCGGCTAATTCGTTGACAACGCTTTGAACACGTGCACCACGTTGACCAACCATAGCGCCCACAGGATCTAAATCACCATCATGCGTGTAAACAGCGATTTTTGAACGATCACCTGCTTCACGTGCAATCGACATAATTTCAACCGTACCATCGTAAACCTCTGGCACTTCTTGTTCAAATAAACGCTTAACCAAGTCAGGGGCTGTACGTGAAACAAAAATTTGTGGTCCCTTGGCATTATTTTCAACTTTATTAACCAAAACCTTTATACGATCACCCATGTGGTAACGTTCATTTGGCATTTGATCATTGGGGGCCATGACAGCTTCTTGATTACCTGGCAAGTTCACATACAAGAAACGTGAATCTTGTCGATCGACTTCACCGGTAATAATTTCGTTTTCATATTCAGCAAACTTATTATAAACCGCTTGACGACTTGCTTCACGCATTTTTTGGACAATCACTTGTTTGGCTGCTTGTGCAGCCATACGACCAAAGTCTTTAGGTGTGACATCAAATCGAATTTCGTCACCAGCTTCATAGGCTCTATTCAAAGCCAAAGCGTCAGACAATGAAATTTCAGTTTCATCATCTTCCAAATCATCATCTAAGACGACGTTTTTCACTTGCTTAATACTAATGTTACCCTTTTTATCGTCAAACGTTGCTTCAACATTATCGGCGGTGTTGTATTGCTTTTTGTAAGCTGCTTTTAGGGCATCCTCTAAAGCATCAACAACAACCGAACGATCAATACCACGTTCTGCCTCAAGAGCATCAAGTGCATCTACTAATTCTTTACTCATTCGATTTCTCCATTTTTTACCGATTAAAACTGAACATCTAATATCGCTTTTGCTATCTCATCGAAAGTCAAAGGCAAATCACCATTTTCAGTTTTTAAGACTAAGCCATCTTGATCAAGCGACTGAATTTTACCTTGCCACCTCTTTTGACCATTTTTATTGGTGAATAGAGACACTATTATGTTCTCGTTTGCTTCTTTCGCCCATTCAAAATGCCAATTCTCTTTCAATGGACGATCGGCTCCGGGTGAAGAAATGTCTAACATGTATGCTTCAGGTATTGGATCTGGATCAACCGTATCTAATAATTCATTAACATCTTGTGTAAAAGTTGTTAACTCATCCATCGTAATAAATTCATGGTTAGGTTTGTCAATCAGTATGCGTAAAATCTTTTGACCACCTTCTTTAGTGATCGCCAAATCCCACAGCAAATCATCATGAGTCTTTAAAATTGGTGTGATCAAGTCTATAACAACTTGTTCCGTTTTACTGGTCATTTGCTTTCTCCTTTCGACTAAATTCAGACTACTATTTTTGGTACACATTTGAATACCTGTTCGTGTGTATTGACAGCAAGCGCTAATCTCATAAAAAATGAGCCGGCCTCTTTTTACAAAGTGACCCGCTCATTTACAATTGCTATGTAAATTAACTATCTCGATTATAGCTTATTTATGAAAAAAATGCAAATTCACTGTTTGTTTTCACAAATAAAAAAGCCGCAAGCCGGCTTTTTTTTAAATAATATATAAGTGCTTACCAAGAAGCCTTACGCACACCAGGAATTTGACCCTTGTGTGCCAATTGACGGAAGTTCAAACGTGACATACCAAATTCGCGCATGTAAGCATGAGGGCGACCATCAATCAAATCACGATTGTGAACACGTACTGGAGATGAATCTTTTGGCAAAGCAGCCAAACCGATGAAATCACCAGATGCTTTCAATGCAGCACGCTTTTCAGCATACTTTGCAACTAAAGCTTCACGCTTTTGTGCCTTAGCAATTTTTGACTTTTTTGCCATTACTTAATCTCCTTAAATGTCACTACTTTACGAAGTTTTGGTGAGTACTTCTTCAACTCGAGGCGGTCAGGCGTATTACGACGGTTTTTAGACGTCAAGTAAATACGCTCACCAGTTTCATCATTTCCTAAAACGACGTGGATACGCATAATCCTTGCTCCTTAGTGTGTTTTCTTAAAAATTTTTATTTGCTTGTCAATACAAATAACTATTATACATGAACTATTGGGCACTGTAAAGCCCTTTTTTCTAACTTGACGAAATTTTGTTCGTAAAAGTTTATATCTCAGCTTAAGATGTTTAAAAAATCTTAAAATTGTTGTTCAAGTGGTGGGACAACTTGTTTTTTACGAGACACTACACCTGGTAAATCAATGACATTGCCTGCTAATTTCGCATTGAAGGCACTTTCAATGGCATCGTTTGCATCCCCTAGATAAATTGCTTTTGAATTAGAATTCAAAATGTCTGTAATGACAAACAAGAAGTCCTCGTAGCCTTCAGACTTGATGGCATCTTCAATACCCGCTTGGCGTGCCAAAACGTCATCAATATCAACAGTGTTCACTTGTCCAATGCGGAATTGGTGACCAGCCATGTCAAATGACTTTGCATCGCCATCAATCAACTCTTTATCAGTACGTGAAGAAAGGTCAGTCCCTGCCTTCAACAAATCTAAACCATACTTTTCATAGTCTTCAAGACCAGCTATTTCTGACAAAGCTGACAAAGCAACTTTATCAGCTTCAGTGGTCGTTGGGCTTTTAAGCAACAAAGTATCTGAAATGACAGCCGATGCCATCAAACCAGCTATGTTAGCTGGAATTGTAACGTCATTATTTTTAAATTCAAAGTATAAAATAGTAGCTACTGAACCCCAAGGCTTAGCCACAATATAAAGTGGCGTGCTATTGGAAAAATTGAATTTATGGTGATCGTATATAGCTGCTACTGTCACATCAGCTAAATTATCAATTGATTGCGCTGCCTCGTTGTGATCGACTAAGACAACATCATCGGTATCAGCAATTGTAATGACGCGAGGTGCTTCTAGTTTAAAGTAACTCAAAGCGAACTTTGTTTCCTCGTTTGGTGTCCCTAGTGCAACTGCTTCTGTGTCCCAGTTGTATAGATGACGTAACAAATGAGATGTGGCAATCGCCGAAGCAATTGTGTCTGTATCAGGGTTTTTGTGCCCAAAAACTAAAGTCTTAGCCATGAATTTTATATCTCCTAGATTAATATAGTTTCATTTTAACAAAAAATTGTCAATTTGTCGTTACCAATGTTAGCGGTGTCATTATCCATGGTCTCCCATTTTTATCAACATCTACAACATACTGACCATTTCCTATCCGTTGAGATGGTCGGTAATCACTCAATTGAATTTCTTGAACTTGATAGCGCGTTGTCAGGATTGACAGTGCAGTGACTGTCTCGTCAAAAATTGTTGCTGTTGCCACATGATAAGCTACTGTCTTCTTTTGAGTGAAAATCAGCAGTCCCTTGTTGGCACGCTTTGAACGGCTAATTTCAGAAACGGGCATATACTTAAACGCCCCATTTGTTGCGGCTATTGCAACTTTTTGTTGGTTATCAGTAATTAATAGTGCTGCTTTGATGGTGTCTCCATCACGCAAATCCATCGCCTTGACACCTGCCGTTCGCGCACCAATTTCTGGTACGTCAGACAATGCAAAACGCAATCCCACACCATTATGAGATAGTAACAATACGTCCTGTTTAGCAACCTTATCAACATAAGCAACGTTCACTAAATAACTCGTTTCCTGTTTTAGTTTAATCGCCATGGCTGACTTTTTCTTATATGATTTCGGCACAATATCTGAAACTGACGTTTGCTTAATATAACCATCATTGGCTACTAATAAGAAATCGCCACCTTGGTCAATATCCGTAAGTGCTATTGCTTCGATGACATACTCGTCACTCACCCAATTAGAAAGCTGCTGAGAAAAATGCTCACCTGTATCTTTCCATTTGGTATCAGGTAACTCATGAACTGGTCGATAAATGACATTCCCTTTATTAGTGAACATCAGCAAATGCACCGTGGTATTGAGGGTTCCCTCAAATATTGTTAAATCATCATCCGCCAAGCCATTTTCGTTATCTGAAGCTTTATATGAACGAATCGATGAACGCTTGTAATAGCCATTTCGTGAGACCAATACACGGACATCTTCTTCAGCAATCGTAACCGCTGTATCAATCACTAGCGTTTCAACTTCTGCCTCAATTTCACTACGACGAGGAGAAGCATATCCTTTCGTGATAGCCGCTATCTCAGCACGAATCACATCTTTTAGTGCACTCTCATCCGTTAAAATCAAGTTCAGTCGTGCAATTTTGTCATTTAATTGCGCAAATTCTTCCTCTAATTGCGTGACATCAGTGTTTGTTAGACGATACAACTGCAAGGTAACAATTGCTTCCGCCTGTGGTTGCGTAAATTGAAACTTGTCGATTAAGTTTTGCGTCGCATCCTTGCGATTTTTTGAAGCACGAATCGTCGCCACAACCTCGTCCAAAATTGATAGCATGCGAATTAGGCCTTCAACAATATGTTGCCGCGCCTGAGCTTTTGCTAATTCATATGCAGATCGTTTTAGGACAACTTCTTTTCGGAAGTCCAAGAAAGCAGATAAACCGTCCTTTAGGCCAACGTGAACAGGTCGCTGATCATGAATGGCGACCATGTTAAAGTTATACGATATTTGTAGGTCAGTCTTTTTGAACAAATACGTTAAAATACCTTCAGCATTCGCATCTTTTGAAAGTTCAATGACGATGGACATGCCTTCACGATCAGACTCATCGCGCACTTCAGCAATACCAGCAACTTCTTTATTAAGTCGAATAGCATCTATTTTAGAAACTAATGTTGATTTGACAACCTCGTATGGCAATTCAGTAACTTCAATTTTTTGTTTCCCGCCTTTCAGCGTTGAAATAGCTGTTTTAGCGCGAACAACAATTTTACCGCGTCCAGTCTTATAAGCTTTTTTGATACCATCCAAGCCTTGAATAATGCCACCTGTTGGAAAATCAGGACCTTTAACGTAACGCATTAATTGTGATAACGTTGCTTCTGGATGATCCAGCAAGTAAGTCAACGCAGAATTGATTTCTTTGAGATTATGTGGCGGAATCTCAGTCGCATAACCAGCAGAAATACCGGTCGCACCGTTGATAAATAAACTTGGAATACGTGACGGCAAAACTGTTGGCTCATAGGTGGTATCATCAAAATTCAACACCATGTCAACCGTTTCTTGTCCCAAATCAGCCATCATCTCACCGGCAATTTTGGATAAACGTGCTTCTGTGTAACGCATGGCAGCAGCTGGATCATTGTCAATTGAACCATTGTTACCGTTCATATCAATTAATGGTTCACGCACTTTCCAACTTTGAGATAAGCGAACCATCGCCTCATAGATTGATGAATCCCCGTGTGGATGAAAGTTACCCATCACATTACCAACCGATTTTGCCGATTTACGGTATGGATGATCATACGTGTTGCCGTCTTGATCCATCGCAAATAAGATACGTCGCTGAACTGGTTTTAGACCATCACGAATATCTGGTAATGCGCGTTCTTGAATAATATATTTGGAGTAACGCCCAAAGCGTTCTCCCATCACTGTTTCCAGTGATAGATCAGTTATACGATCTGCCATTTAACTTTGGTTCTCCTTGATTTATAACTGTAAAAATAACGACTGCGTGACTTAATCGTCATTTTGCCATGATGTAATCACCGGTCCCTGTTCCTTGGCTGCAGTAATTGTTTCACTACTTGGCGACTCATGATGACGTGCTTTTTCGAAAACATCGCTTGACTTAGTATCCCCTTCAACTGTATCCAAAATAGAACCAGCTTCATCCAATGTAAATTGGACATTAGCTTCAATCCAGTCACGTCTTGGTTCGACTTTATCACCCATCAAGGTCGTTACCCGCTTTTCAGCAAGTACAGCGTCATCAATTTTGACACGAATTAATGTTCTTGACTCAGGATCCATTGTTGTTTCCCAGAGTAATGTTGCGTTCATTTCACCCAATCCCTTAAAACGTGTCAGTTCGTAACGTGCCTCACGTTTGCTGGTAATTTGCTCAAGTTCATCGTTGGTCCATGCAAATTGATCGGGAATCTTTTTAGATGAATATTTAACGCGATAAAGTGGTGGCAACGCAATATATACGCGACCTGCTTCAATCAATGGCCGCATATACTTGTAGAAAAAGGTGAGTAACAAAGTTTGAATATGAGCCCCATCATCATCAGCATCAGTCATGATAATAATTTTACTGAATGCGGCATCATCTACTTTAAAATCAGCTCCAACGCCACCGCCAATTGCATAGATTAACGTTGATATTTCTTCGTTTTTCAAAATGTCGGCTAATTTCGCCTTTTCAGTATTTAAGACTTTACCACGTAAGGGTAGAATCGCTTGAAACTTACGGTCTCGACCTTGTTTAGCTGAGCCACCGGCCGAATCACCCTCAACTAAAAACAACTCATTTTTGTCGGCATTTTTTGATTGTGCTGGTGCTAATTTACCTGACAACAAACGATCTTTAGCACCCTTTGATTTGCCAGTACGACTTTCGTCACGCGCCTTACGTGCTGCTTCACGTGCCTCACGCGCTCTGATTGCTTTGCGAATCAAGCTTTGCCCAAAGTCACCATTTTCCATCAGGAAACGACCTAGCGTTTCGTTGACAACCGCATCAACGATGCCACGAGCTTCCGGTGTACCTAACTTGTCCTTAGTTTGACCTTCAAACTGTAAGAATTGTTCTGGCACACGCAATGAAATAACGGCGGCTAGGCCTTCACGTACATCTGTCCCTTCCAAATTCTTATCTTTATCTTTCAACAAATTAACTTTTCGGGCATATTCGTTAAATGCTTTTGTCCATGCAGTTCGAAAACCGACTTCATGTGTGCCACCATCTTGAGTTCGCACATTGTTGACGAATGACAGCAAGGTTTCTGAGTAGCCGTCATTATATTGGGCAGCAACATCAACCACAATACCTTCTTGCTCACCCTCAAAAGTCATGACTGGTCCGATGGTTTCTTTGTCTTCATTTAAAAAGCCAACGAATGCTTCTAACCCTTTTTCATAATGATATTCTTCAACGCGAACTGGATCTACTCGCTCATCTGTCAATGTGAATTTAACACCACTCATTAAGAAGGCTGATTCACGTAACCGTTCTGACAACGTTTCATACTTATATACAGTGGCGCTAAATATCGTTGGATCAGGCTTAAAGGTTACTGTTGTACCAGAATGCGCTTTTGTTTTACCTAAATCACGCAGTGTGCCAACAGGATTCCCACCATTAATAAAGTCTTCTTCCCATTTGTGTCCATCACGGACAATCGTTACTTGTAAACTTTCCGATAAGGCGTTCACAACTGATGACCCAACACCATGTAAACCGCCTGATGTCGCATAACCGCCTTGCCCAAATTTACCACCGGCATGCAAAACTGTCAAAATAACCTCTGGTGTTGGTTTGCCTGATTCATGCATACCTACCGGCATCCCACGGCCAAAATCTTGCACGGTTATAGCATTGTTAGGGTGAATCGTCACACGAATATCATTTCCAAAGCCACCTAAAGCTTCATCAACCGCATTATCAACGATTTCGTACACTAAATGATGTAAACCGCGACCGTCAGTTGAGCCAATATACATCCCTGGTCTTTTTCGAACGGCCTCCAATCCTTCTAAAATTTTTATTGAATCTGAATCATAATGATTTTTTTCTGGCATGTTTATTTATCCTTAAAAACACGAACCAGTGTTCGTGCGTTAATGTCAATCTATTTTATAATAGATTAAAAAATGTATTCTGACAAGTAGTAATATTTTAAAATTGATTAGTTATGGCATATACTAAGTGCTTTTATGGTAAACTAATAAATGGTTTTTAGTTAAAGGAGTTAAGTTATGTTAACCACCATTACCATGTTTATTTTGGCCTATTTATTAGGTTCTTTAGTGCCAGGCTATTGGGTCGGCAAAATTTTTTATCATAAAGACATTCGTGACGAAGGTTCCGGAAATATTGGCACAACAAATTCATTCCGTGTTTTAGGCGTTCGAGCAGGTATCACTGTTTTGATTCTTGATTTACTTAAAGGAACAGCAGCTGGACTACTGCCTCTATTATTTCAAAGCAACATTAATCCAATGATAATTGGATTAGGTGCGATTCTTGGTCATACCTATTCGTTTTGGATTGGTTTCAAAGGTGGCAAAGCGGTCGCAACTTCGGCCGGCGTACTACTAGCCTATAATCCACCTTTCTTTTTAATGGTCTCTGCAGTGTTTGTCATCGCTCTATTAATTAGTTCGATGGTTTCTCTGAGTTCTATGATTGGATTTGGATTTGCAACGGTGGTTTCCTTTTACTTTCATGATTGGATATTAACACTGATTGCTATCGTATTAACTATTTTTGTTTTCTATCGTCATCGTGCTAACTTATCACGTATTAAAAATGGCACTGAAAGTCTTGTTTCGATTGGTTGGTACTATCATCACAAAAAAAACGCTCAGAAATGAGCGTTTTTATTTTTGATTGGTATCAAAAATAATTGTTACCGGGCCATCATTGGTCAACGTTACTTGCATATCAGCACCAAATGTACCCGTTTCGACTGATACACCGGTTGTCAATAAACGCTCATTAAACAGTTCATACATTTTCTCTGCAAAATCGGGTGCACCGGCGTCAGTAAAACTTGGTCGATTACCCTTTTTGGTATTTGCGTACAATGTAAATTGTGAAATTGACAATATGCCACCATTAATATCTTTAAGGCTCAAATTCATCTGACCATTATCATCACTAAAAACGCGTAAATTTGTAATCTTACGAACAAGGTAATCAATTTCAGCCTCTGTATCATGATCACTAATACCTACTAAAAGGACAAATCCTTGCCCAACTTGACCAGTTGGTTGACCATCAATGGCTACGACCGCTTGCTTAACCCGTTGTACTACTACTCTCATATTGTCTCCATTTTTAAGTATATCTTTTATTGTTATCATGATACGTGAAATAGCGTTGTGTTTCAAGCGCCATCATAATAAGGCAGCATGTGCCGTTATTAATAAAGCATCCAGTGTCTTATTTTAATCACACAAAATTACAAAGAACATTAACCACATTTATAGCAAAAAAAGATTTATCTGCAGATAAATCTTTTTTATCGCGTTACAAAACGAACTCATTAATGAAATGCGCGTTCAACATCATATACAGAAGGTAAATTATTGAGTGCATCCATAATAATGGTTAACTGCTCAACATTGCGCACACCTAATGATAACGCGACCTGTGCCATACCATTTTTTGTCACATGACCATTAACTGAGTTAACATATTTAGTACGACCATTGACGCTTCGCAAAACATCGTTCAGCAAGCCATTACGATTTTCTCCACGAACAGTTAGATCAGCGTCATAATTAGGTTTCAAGCCAGAATCATCTTCCCATGCGACATCAACTAGCCGTTGTCCCTGTGCTTCAGCAGCACGAATGTTGGGGCAACCAAGTCGATGAACAGATATGCCACGTCCTTTAGTGATATAACCCTTTACAGCATCCCCCGGAACTGGTGTACAACAACGTCCTAATCTAACCAACAGGTTATCAACGCCTGCAATGACAATATCATCGGCAGAGGCTTTTTGACGCTTAGTAAAGGCTGTTTCATCACGTTTAATGCCATGTCCTTCTTCAAGCATTTCACGTTGTAGCTCTTGTGCCGCTGCTTCTTGCTGCGCCTCACGTATTTTTTCCGTAAGTTTGTTGACAACACCAGGTAAGGCAACATCACCAAAACCAATCGCAGCTAACATATCATCCGATGAGTGGTAGTGCATTTTTTCAGAGACTTCCTGAATATTGTCTGCCGTTAATATATCATTGACATTATAACCACCATCTTTAATGCTATTACTCAATAATTCTCGAGCTGCTTCAATATTATCATCACGATCAAGCTGCTTAAAATACTGCTTAATTTTATTACGAGCCCGACGTGTTGACACTAACTCCAGCCAATCGCGACTTGGTTTGGCATTAGCTGACGTGGTGATTTCGATAATGTCACCAGTTTTAATTTTGTAATCAAGCGGTACAATGCGACCATTAACTTTAGCACCCGTGGTCTTAATGCCCACGTTTGTATGAATTGAAAAGGCCATATCTAATGGTCCAGCACCTTTGGCCAGTTCAAAAACATCTCCTCGAGGTGTAAAGGCATACACACGATCCGAAAATAGGTCGCCTTGCACACTATCCATGAAGTCTTCAGCATTTTTGGCATTTTCTTGAAGCTCTAGAATACCTTGTATCACATTTAATGTTTGCTGGTTTTTATCCTTGACGTTAGCTTCTTTGTTAGAACCTTTGTTTTGTTTATAGGCCCAATGAGCAGCCACACCAAATTCAGCAACTTCATGCATATGATGCGTTCTAATTTGGACTTCTAATGGACGTCCACCAGGTCCAATTACTGTGGTATGTAAACTCTGATAACCATTGGCTTTAGGTAACGCAATATAGTCTTTAAATCGGCCTGGAATTGGTGTCCATTTAGAATGAATAGCACCTAGAACTGCATAGGTATCGGGAATAGAATCGGTTAAAATTCGGACAGCTGACAAATCATAAATTTCTTCAAACGCCTTGTGTTTGTCAGTCATTTTACGATAGATTGAATAAATATGCTTAGGTCGTCCGTTGACGTCCACATCTTGTAATTCTAATTCATGAATTGCATTTTCAATTTCTTTAACAGCCTCATTGACATAACTAATGCGCTCATCACGTTTCATATTCATCAAAGAAGCAATGCGATGATATTGTTCAGGATTGATAAAGCTTAATGATAAATCTTCTAATTCCCACTTGATTGCACTAATTCCTAAACGATCAGCCAAAGGTGCATAGATGTCAAGCGTTTCATTAGCAATTCGCTTTTGCTTATCATCACGCAAGGCGCCAAGTGTCCGCATGTTATGCAAACGGTCAGCTAACTTAACAATAATCACTCGAATATCTTTTGACATTGCCAAAAGTAATTTACGATGATTTTCGGCCAATTGTTCTTGTGAACTTTGGTATTGAATTTTACTAATTTTGGTCACACCATCAATGATTTGAGCAATCGTATCACCAAAACGTTCTTGTACATCTGCCAATGTCGCTGGCGTGTCTTCGACAACATCATGTAAATAACCTGAAATAACTGTGGCGGTATCCATTTTCAATTCAGCCAAGATTCCCGCAACTTGAATTGGATGAATAATGTAAGGTTGCCCTGATTTGCGCTTTTGTGTCTTATGCAAATCTGTTGCCCATTCATAAGCCGCTTTAACTTTTTGAGCATCTTCGCTTGACATGTATTCATTAACCATATCAAGCACTTCTTGTCCAGTATAATCTTTTGTTCTTGCCATATCATTACTTTGTAAGCGCAAATAATATCACTTTTCGCGCTCATTTCCCTTCATATAATCAGGAAGATACTTCACTATTTTTAAAACCGCAAAATACCTTAATAACGCTTTTTAAACGTACATCAATTATAGTCAAAATTTAATTTATTCACAAGTCAAGGTTTAAAATGTGCACATTTTAACATTTAGGGATAAAATGGAATAATAGTTTATATCATTTTATAACATACTAAGTTAAGGAGGTCGCGTATCGATGATGTTACATCTAAGGTTCACCCTTAACAACACATCGTTTTTAATAGTATTAATCGCTTAAATTTACTATTAGTTCGCGTAATATTTATGTCTGAAAATTCTGAAAGTACACTTTGGAAGCGTAATGTCTTTGTTCTCTGGTTTGGCGTCTTCATGACTGGCATTGCATTGAGCGAGGTAATACCGTTTCTGGCCTTATACATTGACACATTAGGTGATTTTAACAAAAATGAGCTCACGTTTTACTCTGGTGCTGTCTTCGCTATAACCTTTTTGGTAACGGCAGTTGTGTCACCATTTTGGGGAAAACTAGCAGACCGCAAAGGTCGAAAACTAATGATGCTGCGCGCTGCGCTAGGTATGGCAATTGTATTATTTTTGATGGGTTATGTCAGTAATGTTTGGCAACTATTTGCTTTAAGGGCGTTGCAAGGCGTCATGGGTGGTTTTGTTTCTAACTCAAATGCTTTGATTGCCACCCAAACGCCAAAAGAGCATGCTGGTCACGCTTTAGGTATTTTAGTTACTGGTATGACAGCTGGTAACTTACTTGGTCCATTGTTTGGTGGCACGTTAGCTTCGCTAGTCTCTTATCGCATGTCATTTCACATCACAGGTGTCATTTTATTCCTCGTTTTTCTACTGACACTATTTTTAGTCAAGGAAGAACCTGTTAAAATATCGCCTCGAACCGCTCGTGCTTCCACAGCACAACTTTGGCACGCCGTTCCAAATAAACAACTCATTCTAGGTTTGTTCATTACGACCATGTTAGTTCAAACTGTGAACACGTCAATTAATCCTATTGTGAGTTTGTTCGTTCGTGAATTAACTCATAATGCTTCTAATACAACGTTCATAGCTGGTGTGGTCGCGGCCATGCCTGGTGTGGCAACGGTTATAGCCGCCCCGCAATTTGGTAAAATTGGTGATCGTGTCGGTACTGACCGCATGATTAAAATCGGGTTCATGATTGCCGTTGTGGCCTTTGTCCCAACAGCATTTGTCACGAGTATTTTTATGTTAATGGTCTTTCGATTTATTGTCGGTATTAGTGATGCTACGATGTTGCCTGCCGTACAAACGCTACTCTCTAAAAATTCACCAATGGCCATGACTAGCCGCATTTTCAGTTATAATCAAAGCTTTCAAGCTCTTGGTAGTGTGATGGGCCCTATGTTTGGTGCCCTGATTGCTAGTATGTTTGATTACCGAGGCATTTTTATTTTCAGTGCCCTACTAATTATCCTCAATGCTATTTTATTTAATTTTAACGTCAAAATTACTCAAAAAAAATGAGACTTCAAAAAAAGCGTAGACACATGTCGTGTTTACGCTTTTTTGTATGGTAATAACAAATCGCTATCAACAGTTTCTGATGTCCATCGTTGCATTGGCGTGTAATTATGACGTTGATTGAAAGGTAATTTTTCTACTGCTATAACAGCGATAGTTTGGTTATTTTCAGTCAAAAAAACTTGTCCAAAATTAGCATATTTACCCTTTGTATGCTTACCTGTTCGCCAAATATTTGGCTTGGCACCATTTTTTGGCATGTATCGTCCAGAAGCATCCTGTTCAACTAAAACACCTGTGTATAAGTATGTCTCATATTTTGATTTGCTCATCGTATTTAATACCTACCCCAATCTCAAAACGCGTGCCATCAATCATCTGTGTTGGCTGCAAGTGTAAGGCATAGTTAATGTCTGAAGCAATCATAGCAACATCTGCTTGTAAAGTTAATTTATTGACATTAGTTAATAGTTCACTGTCCTGCGACGTCATTCTTGCCAACAATGCTCTCACTGTCATACGCAACCATTGCACCTGCATCACCTTACTCATGAATGCCATTTGGCCAAATGGCATTGGTCGCAACCATGTATCATGTGAAATATCAGGCACATCAACATGTTTTACCCATTCTGAAGTATCCTGATACCAAATTACTTGGTAAACACCAGGATTTTCTAAATGTGTTTGCGCCAGTTGAATCGGCAGTTGCGCAATTTCTGGTACAATACGTAGCTCACCAGTCATGTGTTGCGTAATATTGATTGGATAAATGTTATGCCCATCGGAAAAGACATTTAGTGCGAATTCCGTTTCAGTGTCATCTGGTCCATTCGGTACGTGCTTTTCTTTTGGCAAAATTAAAACATTTTGCTTCAAATCAGCTAAGGCATCAATCAATTTACGTCGATTGCCAGGCACAATGATAGCAATTGGCTTTTCAAGTGCCACTACTTTCATAACATCTGATATTTCTAAGGGTTCCAAATACTGCTTGTCAGCCAGATTTTGTAGTAAGGTGGCATCGCTTGCATTATTATTCATAATCACGGTGTGATATTGTAAACGTCTTAATTCCGACAAAACAATCGTGGTTGCATAACCACCAGCGGCGGCATCACCCATTCGGAATGCACCACTACCAATCACTAAGACAGTATCTTCACTAACTGGCAATGATTCATTTTCCTCTTCATAAGTTGAATAATATTGTCTGGCATTTTCTGGAAATTCACCAGCAGATGGTTCTAATGCTTTGAAAGTTGGTTCAATATGATTTTCGAGTGCTAATGTTGCAATATTTTTGAAATTAGTCCGCCAGAATCGTGCTAACAAGCCGTCTGACAAACCATATTTTTTCGCACGTCGCAACGCCTCAACACTTTCAACTTGTTGTTCAACTTCTAATTCTAACTTTAACAAATGGCGTAATTGGTAGAAAAAGAATTCGTCAATATTAGTTAATTCAGCCAATTCATCAATTTCATAACCACGCTTAATGGCTTCAACTAAGAGTAAAACACGATTGTCTTCCGGATGAATCAATTGTTGAATCAATGCATCATCTGAGCTATGACTCATATTGGTTGGTGAAAAACTTGCGTTATTAAAGTGGGCTGAACGAATGGCTTTTTCAAGCGCTTCGATAAATGTTCGTCCAAAACCAATTGTCGATCCGACAGATTTTTGAATACTATTGAGCTGACGATTAACTGAAACGCCTGCTTGTTCCAATTCACCGAAGGGAAAAATCGGTAATTTAACAGTGACGTGATCCATCATCGGTTCCATCATCGCCATTTTTTTGCCAAAATCATGGGATAAAACAATTTCTTCAAGGGCAACACCCATTGCCAAATTGATTGCAACCAGCATAACAGGGTATCCTGTTACCAACGCCATGCGGCTGGCCATTTGATCTATATAAGGTGATATCTTGATAATATAGATAGCATTCGTCAAATCATCAACAGCAAACTGGACATGCAGTACACCCCTTAGTTCCAATAAATCGGCAACCTGAAAGGCATAAAATCTCATTTTTTCTAAAATTTGGTCTGAAAGCGTTAGTGTCGGTGATACACTCAAGGAATCAGCAGTGTGAATCCCAATTGGATCCATATCTTCACTAGCTCCAATTTGCATTTTGTTGCCTCGAAAATCTCGTAACACTTCAAGGCTGATTTCTTTCATGCCATTAATAGCTCTTGAAATCACGATTTCTTGTGTCATTGACTGACTCTTAGCACTCTTGACAGCCGTTTCAAATTCATCTAATCGCTCAACAATTTGTCGTGTGTTGGCCTGATTTGGGTGCAAGGCACGTACCATCAATGGTAACTTGATTTCACGTAATAGTTCGTTAGCGTCTTCTTGTGCCTTGGCAACGTGATTCGTAATTACCGGTAAACCAGCATCGGCCATCATACTTGTCAAAACGGCCACGTTATTAACACGCAATAACATGTCAATGGTTAGTCCAAGTGTTTGAGGAACTGGGCCATCGCCATGTGACCACGCCTGCACTGTTTGCGACCATAAACGTAACGCCCTTTCACCACCGAAAAGTGGTAACACAGTATCAATTTGATACTGTTTAATGACCGCCTTAATGTTTTCAACAGTTAGAGGTTGCCAAATAGCCGTTGCCGCAAGACTTTCCAACGACAATGAGTAAGGGTTTTCATCAATCAGGTAGACATTAACGCCATGACCACGCAGTTCTGGCATGACTTGATAAATGGCTGCATCATACTCTGCTTCACGACCAAAATCGTTAGCACCTGCACCGATAAATAATACATTGTTAGCTGTGATGTTCGACATAGTCCTCCACCGTTTCAAAAAAATCTGCAAAGACTGCTGTGGCTTCTAAGGGGCCAGGCGCTGCATCAGGGAAGAATTGTACACTAAAAGCGGGGTATTCACGATGTCTCAAACCTTGCACGGCGCCATCTACTAAATCGCGATAAGTAACAAATAACTTTTTGCGATCAATTGAGTCATTATCAACAGCATAACCTTGCCCTTGCATCGCAAAGAAAATCTGTCTCGAAATGATTTCTTGTATTGGATGATTCATCCCATGATGTTCCGACGATAGCGGTGCCAAAGTGGCATCATTGGCTAGTGCAAATAACTCATGACCTAACCCGATGCCTAGTAATGGTGCCTTTGTTTGCAAAACGCGAATTAGTGTCAATACACTATCTGGTAATGAGCGCGGATCACCAGGTCCCGTGGACAAAATGATACCGTCAGGATCCAGTGTGAGCACCTCGTCAACGCTTGTTGTATATGGCAATACAGAAACATTGGCATCATAATCACCCAACATTCTCAGAATGCCATGTTTTAAACCGAAGTCAATGACAACAATATGTCGTCCACGCCCTGGATTAGCATAAGGTTTGAGTGTTGCCGTATTTTGTACTTGCTTGTTTGTCAACACCGTAGCGACCAATTGATCCACCGCGTGATCGTCTGCAAAATCAACGATGGTAGCCTTTTGTGGGCCAGTCTCTCGCAAATGACGAATTAATTTACGTGTATCAACCTGATATAAACCAGGTATGTTATGTTGCTTCAAAAAACGGTCTAAATTCATACGGCGCTGTCGATTAACCGAAACTTCCGCCAAATCGTGCACAATCATTCCCCTGATGGCGGGCTTGACAGACTCATAAGCTTCAGCATGAATACCTGCCGCACCAATAACAGGCATAGCAAATACAATCATTTGACCATCATATATCGGATCTGTAATGATTTCTTGATAACCAGTCATGGCAGTATGAAAGATGATTTCACCAAACGTCGTAGCAGGTGCACCAAAACCAAGACCTTCAAAAACAGTCCCGTCTTCTAAGATTAAATGTCTTTTCATAAAATACCACACTCCAAAGTTGTCATGATCTAACATCAAGATAACCAACAAATTACAATTTAGTGGACAATTTCCACGGCGTCCTTGCCATCAATTTCCTGTACAAATACTTTGATTTTTTCATTCTGAGCTGTTGGAATATTTTTTCCAACAAAGTCTGCACGAATTGGCAATTCTCGGTGACCACGATCCACTAAAACAGCCAAGGCAATCGTTTTTGGACGACCAATATGAATTAAGGCGTCCAATGCTGCACGAATTGTTCGTCCAGTAAACAGTACATCATCAATCAGCACAATATTTTTTTCAGAAATGTTTAACCGTTCAGCTTGATTCAGTCCCAGATCATCATGATGATCTGGGATATCATCACGAAAATTAGTAATATCAATCGCCATCACTGGTATACGAACACCTTCAAGTTGTTCTAGTCGATCGGCAATGCGATGTGCCAAAAACTCACCGCGTGTTTTAATACCAACCAAAACGAGGTCTTCTCCACCTTTGTTTCGCTCAATGATTTCATATGTAATACGAGTTAGCGCTCTTTGCAAAGAGGCATTATCTAAAACTTCTTTATTTGCCATTGTTTTCATCCTTTCGAATAATAGGTGTTAATGTTGCTAACGCTTTATCAAAATAATCTGGGAGTACACTATCAAACGTTAACTGTTCACCTGTCGTTGGCTGCGTTAATGACAAGGTCTTTGCATGTAATAGCTGACCATTCAGTGTAACATTTGCTAACTTTTGTGCATTACCATACACCGGATCACCGACAATAGGGTGCCCAATATAAGTCATGTGAACACGAATTTGATGTGTACGTCCGGTTTCTAAACGAACTTGCAATAGTGTATAGCCGACAAACCGTTTTAAGACTTGAAAATGTGTAATGGCTTCTCGTCCGCCTTCAGTCACAGCCTGCTTTTTACGATCAACTTTATGACGCGCTAACGGTGCCGAAATGGTGCCAGTATCTTCCTGAAATTCGCCGCGAACTAGTGCAATATAGATACGTTGATTTTTATGAGCCTTTAATTGTGCTGACAGTGCTTGATGAGCAACATCATTTTTAGCAACCATCAACAAACCACTGGTGTCGCGGTCAATGCGGTGCACAATGCCCGGCCGCAATTCACCATTAATAGTAGACAGTGGTGAATGATACATTAGAGCATTCACCAAGGTACCGCTTGTATGGCCGGCAGCCGGATGCACAACCATGCCCTGTGGTTTATTAACGACTAACAAATCATCATCTTCATATACAATATCAAGCGGTATATTTTCAGCCAAAATTTCAGTGTCTTTAGTTTCTGGCGGCGTAATTGTGACAACATCACCTGAAGATACTTTGTAAGATCTTTTCACTTGTTTGCCATTGACTAAAATATTGCCATTTACCAGCCATTCTGAAAGTGTTGTCCTAGAATATGGTAACGTTTCTTTTGCCAAAACACCATCAATACGCCCAACCTGATCAACAATGTTAATCGTTATGTTATCTACCATTCGTATCTTTATATCCTTTAATTTGTTCTGCAACATTGCGACTTAATAGGTATTTTCTTTTGCGATCTGCGCGTTCAAAAGACAAAATTCGTCCCTTTATTTGCCAATTATCAATATCTTCTAACTTAACTTTTTCGTATTCAGCCATTAAAATACGCCTCAAAAAAATTTGTGAGCCGGCCAAATAAACGCGCCTACGAATAATCATTAACAGGCCCACTAAGACCACTACTAAAATGCTAGCAATTGGAAAAATATCAAACTTGAAGCCAATTTCATTCCAAATAATGAAGCTTAACATTAAAAATACGCCCCACCATAACCAACTCATGAGGCCGACAGAATCAATTGGCTGAAAATAACCGCGTTTTGGTACCATGTGAAACTCTTTTCTATAAACGTATTCGTAACCTATTCTACCAGATTTTTGATATTAAAAAAATGATGACAAACAAAAGTTAGCTCGCCAATATCAAAGCGATAATTTTTTAGACACCTAACTTCTGTTATACTAGGGATTGTAAACAATTTTAGAGGATTTTGGACATGATGACACTTTATGTTGACGCCGCCCGAAACGTGCATGACGGACAATCAGCAGTTGGCGCAGTTTTAATTATTAACAAACAACAGCAACAACTCAAAAAGGCTTTACCTCAAAGCGCTGATAACCATGAAGCCGAATTTATGGGACTTATCTGGAGTATCAAACAGCTACCTATGGTTGATAATTTACAGATTTATACCGATTCAAAAATCGTCGCTGACGCCATTCAAAAAAAATACGCCAAACATTATCAGTCTTATGTTGATCAAATTATGACCTTATTAACTGAATATCCTTTGGTTCTAGTCAATTGGATACCTGAAAAGCAAAATCAGGGCGCTCATCAGCTCGCAATGCAAGCGTTAAAAAAAGCAAAACGCTAATCGTTTTGCTTTTTTACTTACTATAATGTTTAAAACGCTCATTATCTTCGACAAAATCTTTATTAGCAGCTGGTGCTTCAATAGATCCAAATACTAATTGCGCACGTAAACGCCATGTACTAGGGACATCAAAAGCTTTGGCCACTTCATCGTCAATCAATGGATTATAATGTTGCAAGGAAGCGCCCAATCCTGCTTCTGTTAATGCTAACCAAGTAGCGTATTCCGCAATACCATGACCTTGTTCAGACCAATCCTGAAAATTTTCTGAGTAAAGTGGTATATTTTCTTCAAATGACTTCACAATCGAAGTGTCTGTGAAAAACAATACGGTACCAAATCCAGCCTTAAAGCTCGCATTAATTTTTGCTAAAGTTGCTTGATAAGCGCTTTCATCGAGTACTTCTTGTTTTAAACGTTTTGCGACAATGTCCCAAAGCTTTTCATGGGCATCACCAGTCAAAACAATACTGCGCACCGTTTGATTATTGAATGCAGTTGGCGCTTGACGAACTGCTGACTTGACGAGGTCAAATAATTCTTCTGGTGTTTGCTGAACATTTCGACCCAGTCCGTAAATTGTCCGCCGCTGTTGTTGTAATTCTGTAAATGATGTCATCTGTTGACCCCTTATCAAATTAATATAGTTTTATTATAACCGCTTATTTTAAGTAAGTAAATAGCAAATATGAATTTTTTACATTTTAAAAGTGCCACACGTTTTGAGACGTGTGGCACTTTTATGGTTAATCATCATGACAAAATCAATTGATAAGCCCATCGTTCACCATTAATTTCTTGCCCTTCATTAATATAGACAACGCCTCGTTTTTCAAAACCATTGCCTGTAATAACGGACTGCATCGGATGATTTCCTGGATGAGTATCAATTCTCACATCGAATTGTTTCTTGTCATAGCATAATGTCAAAATAGCTGTCATAAAGCGTTGCGCCAACTTTTGACCACGAAAACCATCCGAGATAGCAAAACGGTGAATACTGATATAATCGTCAGCTTCAGAAAGCCACTGGCCATCTGTAATTGCTTCATATACTGGGTCTGTTCCTGCAAGTAATGCTGTGTACCCAGCTACTTCACTGCCCACAACCAATACATAGCCACGATTTAATGCGATATCTGTTGCAACGGTTTCTTCATTTGGATAGCCAGATTGCCATTGTGATAGGCCTTGCGATTTGAGAAATTGACGGGCGCCATCAATAAGAGTTGCAATTGCTTTTAAATCTGACTTGATGGCTGGCCGCATGAAAACTGTTGTCATAGTCATTATCCTTTTAGTTATAATTATTCATTTTATCATAACTGCCACAGATAAAACTAACTTATTTTTATTGCACTATTATTCGCACAGTATGACGATAATCGATCCATGGCATCTGTCAGCATTGCCATTGAAGCTGCATAACTCAAGCGGACATAGCCTTCACCACCAGGACCAAATCCTGATCCAGGTACCACTGCTAACTTTTCTTGATCAACTAAATCATACGCAAAAGCCACATCATCTTGATTCAAAGTTTCAGGAATTTTAGCAAAAATATAGAAAGCGCCATTTGGTGTCGCCATTTCAAAACCAAGCGCTTTCATTTTCGAGACCAAAAAATCACGTCGATCACGGTACGCTTTTTTCATTGTTTCAGTATCACTTTCACTCAAACTACTATCAAAAGCTTCCGTTGCCGCTGCCATTGCTGGATTGGATGGCGTCATAATAATAAAGCTGTGAACCATGTTGATTGGTGTGATTAAAGCGGCCGGACCAGCAATAATACCAATACGATAGCCTGTCATTGCGTGAGATTTTGACACACCATTAATGACTAATGTTTGGTCAGGCAAAAATGTTGCCATTGACACATGGTGATCATCGTAACGCAATTCACTATAAATTTCATCAGATATTACCAAAACATCTGTGCCACGCAAAACGTCAGCAAGATCCGACAAGGCTTCTGCAGAATAAGTCACGCCTGTGGGATTTGAAGGATTAGTCAAAATAAGTGCCTTGACATGATTGTGATTTGCCAAAATATCACGGAGATGATCAGGCGTTAATATAAAATCATCTTGCGATATGTCAACTAATAGCGGCTTACCTTTATTTAATCTTGTCATTGCAGCATAAACGGGATAAGCTGGCGTTGGAATAATCACTTCATCATTTTCATCTAAAATAGCTGACAAAATAGCATAAAGTCCTTCGGTAGCACCAATTGTCGTTAAGATTTCAGTATTGGCATCATAATGAATGTCATATCTATCTGCTAGAAAGTGACTAGCAGCCTGACGCAGCTGGTTTGTCCCAGCAGAAACAGAATAATGAGAATCATCTGCCAAAATGGCTGCCACCGCAGCTTGTTTGATATGATCTGGCACTGAAAAATCTGGTTCACCAATCGTCAATTTCAGAATATTTGGTAAATCACTCACTTTTTCATCAAAAGCATGAATCGGACTTGGCTTGACATCTGCAAGCGCGCTGGCGAAAAGTTTGCTAGCATCAATATTTTTTTCAATCATTAACATTATCCTCATTTCATTATTAATTTATTTTAACAATGAGATGATAGCACGTCATGCCAACTATGAACAAAAATAAAAACAACGATTATACATTGTGCACAATCGTTGTTTTTTATTTCACACGTTTACCCCAATATTGGAAATAGTCAACGCGTAAAGCACCATTATATAACTTGCGACGCTTTGTGGCTTTTTCACCATAACTTTGTTCAAATTCCAGATCACTAGTCAAAATATACTTGCTCCAACTTGGTAGTTTGCGATAAACGTCCCCCATTTGTTGGTATAGTTCTCGAGCAGCATCTAATTCTCCTAAACGTTCCCCATAAGGCGGATTAGCCACTAATACACCGTTAACTTTGTCTGTCGTCCAATCCTTAGCTGCCAATTGTTTGAACGTAATGTCATGACCAAGACCCGCATGTTTCGCATTTTCTGTGGCAATTGCTACCATATTTTCATCAATATCAAAGCCTTCAATATCTAGCGTTCTGTCGTAGTCTGCTTGGGCTTCGGCCGCATCACGTACACTATCTGACAGAGACTTATCAAACCAATCCATTTGCTCAACATCAAAGTCACGAATCAAGCCCGGAGCGATATTGCGCCCAATCAATGCAGCCTCAATTGCAATTGTTCCGGAACCAGTAGTAGGGTCAACAAATGGTCGATCAGGGTGCCAATTAGTCAGCAAAACTAGTGCAGCAGCAAAGTTTTCCTTTAATGGCGCACCACCCTTGTTCACACGATAACCACGTTTGAATAATGATTCCCCTGTCGTATCCAACGTGACAATTACATGGTCTTTATCAATCATCACTTCTAATTGTGCAAAATAACCATTTTCAGGCAAACGAGTTCTGATATGATAGGCATCTTGCAAACGATTCACAATCGCTTTTTTGGTAATCGCTTGAACATCCGGTACACTAAATAATTCTGACTTTTTGGAACGGCCGGCCACAGGAAATTCAGAATCATAATTGAGATAGTCTTCCCAAGGCAGCGCTTTAACGTTTTCAAATAAATCATCAAATGTCGTGGCATCAAATTCACCTACGATAATTTTAATCCGATCCGCAGTACGCAACCAGATATTGGTATTTAAAATATCACGCTGCGTGCCATCAAACCTGACGCGATAATTCTCCACTTGGTGGTCGTATCCCAACCTTTCTAACTCTTTACCAACCAGTGATTCTAGACCGGCGGCTGCAGTCGCCATTAAATGATATGTTTTTTCCATGATTTTCCTTTATAATGAATTTATGAAATTATCAGACTTAGAAGATTTAACACGCTACATGTCAACCAAAACACGCTTATTTTGGGAAAACGATGCTAATCGTTATCCAGTCACAACATTAGCTTACGCCGATGATACCCATCAGAAGGTGTTATTTGTTTTAGGCAGTAAATCAATGACTTTGGGACAGCTATTTTCCCGTTTAAAAGCTTCATCATCTCACACGACATTATTAGCACCAAACAAACAGCCAATATTTGGCTTTCACTTAGATGATCGTTATCAAATCGTCTTTAAATAATCAATCAATAAAATTAGTGTATGTGACGCCACGACGCCTTTGTTTTGCAACTTCAGCCGCCTGAGGCGTTGTAATATTGTCACGTTGCCAATTAATCAAGATAGTCTCAATATAACGTAAACTTCGGGCGTTGTTAGCAACCGCTTCTTGAATAGCAAGCATCATCATAACTGGCTCAAAATGATCTTGGTCAAACCAATGGCCAATTGTTTGCATTTCCATTGGTGATAGTGGCCTGCCAAACTCTGATTCAAGTGTCTGCATGATTTGCCGGCGGGTGCTTTTACCATCTGATAGCAATTCATTATGTTCAACGATTTTACCACCTAATAATTTATCAAATAGCGGTGTAAAATCGTAAACTTCAGTTTGAATAGCGCCACCTTTTACTTGCATCAACTCACGTTTAATCAGACTTTGTAAACGTTTAATCACTACTTTTTCAGTGGTGTGCATAATCTGCGCCACAGCAGCGGGCGTCGCCTGATCACCACGATCTTGAATTCTCTGAACTTGAAGGTACAGCACGAGATCGTCATTATCCAGCCCAATGTCTTGATAATGCTGTAATAATTCATTGCTTATACTGCTGTTACCAGCCTGAATATACTGTTGTAGTCTTTGCTCTAACGTCATATTCCCTCTGTTTTAAAAACGTCCAAGAATATCTTGGACGTTTCTTTTTCATCAATAGTGTACCATAATTATACACTATTGATATCATCTTTTATGGTCTCAAACGATTTGTCATACGTGGGAAAGGAATTGCTTCACGAATATGTTCCTCACCCGTAACAAATGTGACCATGCGCTCAAGGCCAAGTCCGAATCCAGAATGTGGTACTGAACCGTAGCGACGCAAATCCAAATACCATTCATATTCAGACATGTCTAACCCTTGCTCTTCAATGCGAGCTTTCAATGTGTCGTAGTCATCTTCACGTTCAGACCCACCAATAATTTCACCATATCCTTCAGGGGCTAACAAATCAGCAGAAATCACCACATCATCGCGCGTTGGGTGCTTTTTCATATAAAACGCTTTAATTGCTTTTGGATAATTAATGATGAACACTGGTTTAGCAAAATGATTGGCCAAAAATGTTTCTTCAGGTGAACCAAAATCAACACCCCACTCAACATCAAAACCATTGTCTTGCAAAAGCTTAATTGCGTCATCATAACTCACACGCGGATAAGGCAATTGTGTATAGGAACGCAAAACGTCCTTATCACGTTCAAGAATGTCCAATTCTTGCTCGTTTTTCTCAAGTACTTTTGAAATCAAGAAGGCAATATACCGTTCTTGGAATACCAAACTTTCTTCTTGGTGCATAAACGCCATTTCTGGCTCAATCATCCAAAACTCAGTCAAATGACGACGCGTTTTTGACTTTTCTGCACGAAAAGCTGGACCAAAAGTAAAGACCTTACCAAATGCCATTGCACCAGCTTCCGCATATAATTGACCAGTTTGTGCCAAAAACGCCGATTCGCCAAAGTAGTCTGTCTCAAATAGTTCAGTTGTCCCTTCGGCGGCAGAACCTGTCAAAAATGGCGCATCCAATTTTGTGAATCCTTCTTGATTCATGAATTCATAAGAAGCCGCAATCAATGTGTTACGTATTTTTAATGTTGCGAATGGCTTTAAATGACGCAAGTACAAGTGTCGTTCATCAAACAAAAAATCCGTACCGTGCTCTTTTGGTGTAATCGGATAATCATGACTTTCACCAATCACTTCAAGATTAGAAATGGCTATTTCATAACCAAATGATGACCGTGAATCTTCATGAATTTCTCCAATAACGTACAAGCTTGTTTCTTGCTTCAACCCTTTTGCGGTTTCAAAAACAGTTTCTGATACATCCGCTTTAGCAACAACACCTTGAAAAAAAGCAGTCCCATCACGCAATTGCAAAAAGGCAATTTTACCACTACCTCTTTTTTGGCGCAACCAAGCCCCAATTTTAACGGTCTTGCCAACATAGTTTTTGGCATCAATAATTTGAATTGTCGGAATCTCTTCAGTCATCTGTCTCTTATTCTTTCATATATTTTTTAAAGAAATCGGTTAATCTATTTATTGCTTCATCTAAAGTCGCTTGATCCTTAGCATAACTCAAACGGAAATACCCAGGCATACCAAATCCTTCTCCTGCAGGCACCGCCACGTGTGCTTCTTGCAAAATTTTAGTGGATAATTCTGTCGTATTAGCAACACCAACAGCCAATAACGCTTGTGCGTCAACCTTTGGAAACAGATAAAACGCGCCTTGGGGTTTCACATCAACATGCAGACCTGGCACACGATTCAGCTCGTCAAATGTTTTATTTAATCTGTTTTCAAATGCCTGTCGCATTGTTTCAACTGTTGTTTGATCACCATTGAGCGCTTCAATAGCAGCATATTGTGCTGCAGCCGTAGGATTCGATGTCAAATGTCCAAGCAACTTATTCATTGCCTGAATAATTTTTGGCTGAGCAATTGTCCAACCAATCCGCCACCCTGTCATAGCGTAGGCTTTTGAAACACCATCTACAATAATCATATTACTTGTGTGAATGTCAGCTAATTGGAGCCCGGAGGTGAAGGTCACGCCATTATAAACTAATTGGCCATATATCTCATCTAGAATAATAAATACATCATTTTCTGATCCCCAATCAAGAATATGTTGAATTTCTTCGCGAGAATAAACTTGACCAGTTGGATTAGTAGGTGAATTAATAATAACTGCCTTAACTGGTTCAGAAAGATTTACCAAATCTGCAACAGTCAACTTTAAAGCATCATTCTTAGAATGAACTTCTAACAACTTTCCACCAGCTAATTTAACTTGCTCAACATAACTCACCCATTCTGGCGCTGCAGTTACAACAACATCTCCAGGATTGAGTAAAGTTTGCATCAACGTATATAATGCTAACTTTGCGCCAGTAGTAACCGTCACATTTTCCGTACCAACGCGTACTTGATAGCGAGCGTACATACGATCCGTAATGGCTTGTTTCAGTGCAGGTAAGCCACTTGATGGCGTATAAAAACTTGTCTTTTCTGCCTTTATTGCCGCAATTGCCGCCTCGGCAATATTTTGAGGCGTTTGAAAGTCCGGTTCGCCAACACCCAAATTGATGACATCGATGCCTTGTGACTGCATTTCTTTTGCCAAAGCATTCATTGATAATGTTGGTGATGCGGTAATAGCTGTTACTCTATCTGATAAATTCATTTCATCATTCCTTAATTACATGCCAGATATGGCGCGATACACCTTACCTGTTTTAAAATCTAGCGTTAAATAGTTGAGCTTATTATTTTGCGCTTTGTAACTGATTTCCCAGACTAAAACTTTTTTATAGCGGCTAATATTAGCACTATATAATTTTTTTGGGTGATAAGTTTTAAGCAACAGTGATCGTAATTGCGCATTTGACATACCTTCAGAACGACTATAAGTTTTTACTTTGTTATCTTGTACAATTGCAACTTTCTTCGCACCACTGGCAGTTTCACCTGACGCTGCATAGGTCGTACGGTCCCGGTAATCAACTGAAACTTGCGTTACGGTAACAATGTCTGATTTCTGACGAACCAGTGCTTCGATACGTGATTCCGCCTGCCGCATTGGTGATAAAGACAGATAGAAATAGCCAAGTGTCAATGTCCCCAACACAATAGCAGCACCAATAATTAAAAACCAAACTCTTGCCCAATGAATGCGAGTTTGACGGCGACGCTGACGAATTCGAATGTCGTCCTTAAATTGCATCATGATGTTACTCCTTTACGCACATACAAATATATTGTACCAAATAAATGTCGCCCTTGGCCGTGAAAATTAACGATGACTAAAAATTTCATGATATTGCGTCACTAAATCATGATCAACATCAAAGGGCACTATTGATAGCTGTTGTTTGAATCGATTACGCTGCATGGCATTTAATTGTGTCACTAACATAGCTGATTGGTGCCTTTGCATTTGGTTTAATACGGAAGCAAGTCTTGCAACGGGCTGCCATACATCACGCTCTGGAACGAGCACAATTGCTGGCAACTCCTGATCTCGCTGCCACATTGTCCCAAAAATTTTTGGCGTTACAATCACAATATTTTGGCGGTTTGTTTGACTTTGACGTTGAATTTTTTCCAAAGAACCAGTAACACCCTCGGCTACGATATTATAATTCGTTGTCACAGCATATTTTATTTTTTGATACCAGTGGTTCACACGCTCTTCAGTTGGCACAATGATCATAATTTCACCAACATCCTCTTGAGTCATCGCCTGCAAATGCAGAATGGGCGACTTTTTTTGTAATTGGACTAATTGGACTGGTTTGCGGTCGTCATGCACAAAATCTCGCTCCATTGTCCACGTATCTGGCACATCACGCAAGAAGTCTGTCACAGCAGTGGGTAAAAATTCACTTACTACTAATAGTTTACGAATATGTGCAACAAATTTTTTGTGATAAATGGCGCGTTCTAACACATCAAAACTCAATATTGTTTGTGACTGACCATTTTCAGAAATCTGCTCGCTGCCACTCACCACATCGTCTTGCGCCTGAAGCCTTGTAATTTTATCCAGCTGACTTTCAAGTAACTGGAATTCTTGTGGTAAATGGGCGTCTGTCAGAGCAAGCAATTGACTAATATGAGAAATTACCAAGGCTAAACGTTCAGCCCGTTTCAAGTTAGTTTTAATGCTCTCTGATTGTGTCAATTGTTTCAGAATTTTGAGTGCTTCACTCGTACTTTGCCTAATAAACAATCGTTGTTTATGTGTCAATCCAGTAATTTCTTGATGTGCAATGCCTTTTAAGTCATTTTTGAGTGCGGTCACATTAAATGACACATGGAAATATTGACGCAAATCGTCAACAAATTGCGCTGGTGTTTCCATGACAACTAATGGCCATTGTTGAATATGCCTTTTTTGACGTAGTGATTGATCCTGAGTGAAAAACGTTTGAAAGTTCATAATCAACACATTAGCGACATCCGCATTTTGACGCGCCCTTTTGAAAAATTCAGATTTTTCATTGCCACGAATGTCTTGAATAATGTCTAAATTATGCAATCCAATACTGATTTCTTGCAATAATCCCGTTTTAGTTTGAGTTAGCCAAACTAACAACCGAGCTTTGGCTAATTGTATTTGTGATGAATCATGAACAGCTAACGTTTTAACGAAACTTGGCAGATCAATATAAGCAGAAGGATCGTATAATATAGCGCTTCTAAATGGCACATCAAATAGAGATGATAACTTTTCTAGCAAGGCTAATTGTTGCATTTGTAAACTATCATCATTTGTGAGTAACACAGTGTTTTGTTGGCTTAAAATGACCGGAATTAAATAGGCAATTGTTTTGCCCATCCGTGGTGCTGTCAAAACCGTTAATAAGCCATCGGATCGCTTTGTTAAAAAACGATGTGTTCGATCCATTAGAAATTCTTGCGCTTCATTTTGACTTAGCCATTCACCAAATAAGGTACGCTTTTCAGCCACACTCACTGGATAGTCAATCGGTTGGATATCTTTAAGGTTTGCAGATGAAACCTGTTGATTAATTTGCAACGCCACCTTGTCTTGAACATCAAATTGCTGGGTGCCTTTAGGACGAACTAACTTTAAAAACTGCTGGGTTTGCCTTAAAAGTGGCCAATCTCCAGTTTGTAATTGCTGTAATACCACAGACGGCAACTGTTCAGCACGACGCCACATTTCTAAGAAAAGTAAAGCTGTGGCATGCGCATCAGCGTTGGCGCGATGGGCATTCACCAAGTTAATATCCAGATACGTTGTCAAATCCAGTAAACGATATCCAGGTGCGGTCGGCAGCAAAATTTGCGCTAACTGTACAGTATCAATTGCTGAAGTCTGTAAAGTAGGAAAACCAGTTCTTTCAAATTCGTCGTTTAAATAAGGATAATCAAAATTAATATTGTGCGCAATAATCACAGCATCTGATAGTAAACTCTGCAACATTGGCGCGATTTCATCAAAATACGGCGCATGTTGTACATCTTTTTGGCTAATATGTGTCAATTGTTGAATTTGCCGATCAATCAACTGTCCTGGATTCACAAAAGACTCAAAATGGTCAACAATTTTTCTTTGCCGAATAAATGTCATGCCAATTTGGATAATGCGCCCGCCCTTTGCCACACTTTGTCCTGTGGTTTCTAGATCCAAAACCACAAATGTATTGTTGGCGTTCATAAAAATACCTTTCTTCGGTGTGCTCATTAGCACTTTATATTTTGAATGGCGCTGTTTACTACATGCATTACATGCACTAAACAACGTCATTCTCTTTATATTTTACACTAAATGCCCTCGTGCGGTACAATAGTAAAGAACATCTGGAGGAAATTATGTTAAGTCAAATGAATGGTGTTGGTAAGTCCCACGCAAAAGCGATTTTGATTGGCGAACATGCCGTTGTTTATGGTGAACCTGCGATTGCAATCCCTTTGCCAAATATGACTGTTACAGCCACCCTACGTCCTGCATTTCGTGGTCAGACGATTGACGGGGCCGAATTCCACGGCGATTTAAGTGAGTTAGGTGCCAATGTTGAGGGGGCACGGCAACTCTTACTACGTCTATTAGATAAATTCGATATGATTAATACGCCCTTTCATCTAGCGATTGACTCAAACGTTCCGCAAGAACGTGGCTTCGGCGCTTCTGCTGCTTTAGCAACAGCAATTACAAAAGCTTTTTTTGATTATTTTGATACGGATTTGAGCGATGAGGAGTTAGCCTACTTTACCAATATCGAAGAAGTGATTTCACACGGCTCTCCATCCGGCTTAGATACGACGACAGTTAATGCTGATAATCCCGTTTGGTTTATTAAGAATAAAGGCATGACAACTTTTGGTATGAATTTAACGGGTACGCTTGTTTTGGCTGATACTGGTATTCACGGACAAACAGTCCACGCCATCAGTATTGTCAAAGAATTTTTGTTGACAGATCATGATCGTGCTTGGGCATCAATCACCCATCTTGGACAAATTGCCGAAAAAATTCGGCTTGATATTTCTGAAAATAATCCTGAACATCTCGGCATGATGTTCACTGCAGCTCATCATGAACTGCAATCATTGGGCATTTCTCACCCAAAATTGGATAAGTTGGTAAACGCAGCGACGCACGCCGGCGCACTTGGTGCTAAATTGACAGGTGCTGGTATCGGTGGTGCAATGTTTGCCTTAGCCAAAAATAATAATGACGCGATTACTATTGCTAATGCGCTAACAAAAGCTGGCGCTCAGAATACATGGATTCAACCTTTATGACAGCTACTGCACACACCAATATTGCCCTCATTAAATACTGGGGAAAAAAAGATTCATTTCTTAATTTACCAACTACCAGTTCTCTCTCATTAACACTTGATCGTTTTTATACAACGACTAGTGTTACACCAACTGACGCTGGTACAGATACGTTTGTTTTAAACAATCAAGTTTCTGACGCTACGCGCGTGCACACGTTTTTAAACATATTACGAACCCAATTAGGTGATTTCCCAGCTTTACATGTTTCATCTGATAATCATGTGCCGACAAGTGCTGGTCTAGCGTCCTCTGCTTCGGCATTTGCAGCTTTGACGGGTGCGGTTGTTACACATTTAGGGCTTGATTTGCCTAACGAAACACTTTCACGATTAGCAAGACGTGGATCTGGATCTGCTAGCCGGTCTTTTTTTGGTCACTTTGCAGTTTGGCATGAAGGCGTGGACGATGACTCATCTTTTGCTGAAAGTTTACAGGCACCTGATATGCCGATTGCCCTGATTGTTGCCGAAGTATCCGGTCAGAGTAAAAAAGTTGGTTCCTCTGAAGGTATGATGCGCGCAATGACTTCACCCAATTATGATGATTGGATCAAGCAATCTGCAAATCAATTTGATGATATGACTGCTGCCGTGGCAAATGCAGATATCGAAAAAATTGGTGCTATTGCCGAAAAAAATGCCTTGGCCATGCACACGCTCAATTTAACTGCCACCCGCCAACCATTCACCTATTTTACAGATGAAACACAATTGATTTTGTCCTTAATCAAAGACATGCGACGTCAGGGTATACTGGCCTATGCAACACTAGACGCCGGTCCAAACGTCAAAATCGTCACGACGATAACCCAAGCACCTGAAATTGTGGCATTGCTTCATGATCACTTACCGCAACTCAAACTTGATGTTGCACATAGTGGACCTGGTATTACTTATGACTAAAATATTTGTTCCTGGAAAATTATTTTTAGCTGGCGAATATGCGATTACACAACCTGGTAATTTAGCACTTATTGTCGCTGTCGAAACCGGACTGACAATTACAATCGAAACGTCAAACGACAATTCAATCATAAAGTCAAATATTATAGCAACCCCGCTCGTTTTTGATATTGACCATTTATCTCATGATTATCATGATGAATGGCGTTTTGTCCGTGCTGCCATCCAAATCATGCATGATTACATTTATCTCAATGATTTAATTGCAAACTTTAATAACATCAATATAACGATTTCGAGCGACCTAAATATTGCAACCGGAAAATTAGGACTCGGTTCATCTGCAGCAGTCACTGTTGCAGTTGTCAAAGCTATCACCCAACATTTCGATTTAAAATTGGATCTACTCACACAATTTAAATTAGCAGCACTCGCACATCTGCATGTCCAACAAAATGGCTCACTAGGTGATGTTGCTGCGATTACTTTTGGTGGTGCCATTGCTTACACAAGCCCAAATTTATCGTCATTGAATGACAATAATCATCAATGGTTGAATCCAGTCTTTGTCGACAAATCATGGCCATTATTAAGCATCACCCCACTACCTTGGCCAACTGATTGGCAATTGGTTTTAGGCGCAACACATGAAAGCGCAGATACGGCTAAAGCAGTCGCTAATAACACCCTTGATTCACGTTTTTTAAAAACAAGTCAAGCAATTGTACAACAAGTCATTGTTAACTTAATACACCAAAATTATCATGAATTTGCTAAAGAATTACATAACAACCAAGACTTGCTCACACGTACACTACCTAAAGGCTATATCACACCTAAATTAAAGTACTTACTTAGCACGCTAAATCATACAGCTGGCAAAATTAGTGGCGCTGGCTTTGGTGACAATGGTTTCGCCGTCATTAACTCACCGTCAACCATTAGTGACCAATGGTTAGCTGCAGGTATCGACGTCCACATGATTAACATTGCACCACAGAATCGAGGTTAATATGACTGAATCGCCACAAGCACATAGAAAAGATGAACATTTATCCCTTGGGGTCAGTTTATGGCGTGATACGACGACCAAAAAACAAATTGGCGCTTCCTTTGACGATATCCGTTGGTTGCCAAATACTTTTCCTGAAATGGACATTGAAGAGGTCGATATGACTACCAATCTCTTCCAACATCAATTTAATTGGCCATTTTATATTGAGGCTATGACTGGCGGTTCTGCTCTGACTGGTCGTATTAATGGACAGCTGGCTACTGTTAGCGCTAATACTGGTCTGGCAATGGCAGTTGGCTCCCAATCAATTGCACTTAAAGAACCCTCAAAAGCGCCAACGTTTAAAATTGTACGACAACGCAACCCCGAGGGGTTCATTTTTGCAAATTTAGGTGCTGATCACCCTATTGCAAATGTCAGAGATGCGATTGACATGATTGATGCTAATGCCATTGAAATGCACGTTAACGTTGCACAAGAACTTGTTATGGCTGAAGGAGATCGCCAATTTAAATGGCTTGATAATTTAGCCGAAGTCATTGCAAAATCGCCTGTTCCAGTCATTATTAAAGAAGTTGGCTTCGGTATGAGCGTTGCGACTTATCAAACAATAGCACAACTCCATCCCGCCGCAATCAATGTTGGGGGCGCAAATGGCACAAACTTTGCGGTCATTGAACGTCGGCGTAATCGTAACGACGACTCATTTAATTTAGACAATTATGGTCTTTCCACAGTTGAAAGCCTTATTTCAGCACGACTAGCACAAAATACGCTACCACTCATAGCAACTGGTGGCATTCAAAACGCTAATCATATTATGACAAGTCTAATGCTTGGCGCAAATTTGACCTCAAGTGCCGGTTTCATGCTACAAACTTTGGTGGATCATGGGGAATCAGATTTGACCAAACAAATCATAGACTGGCAACAAGCACTACCACGATTATTCACTTTATTGGGCGCAAAAAATATTGCCGAATTGCAACAAAGTCACCCGCTTTATTCAGACAGTTTACAAAATTTTATCAGCCAACAAAAAAAGCGATCTTAAGATCGCTTTTTTTACTGCATTGTATCACTAACAGGTTTCAATATATGATTTAACTTAATTTTATACAGGGTAAATCCAATCAAAAATCCAAGTATCGTTGGCGTAATCCAACCAAAACCCATGTCTGCAAATGGCAACAAATTTTGATAAGCACCAAAATGCAGTACTCCTTTGGCGTCATGATATCCAACCAACCCTTTGAATAATCCTGCAAATGGTGAATTAGCAATACCATCCATGATTGCTGGTATCATTGCAAAAATCATTGTTGATAGATAAACGACACTTGCATTATTAAACAATGGTGATAATAATCCCAACAAAATCAGCGTAATTGCAATTGGATATAAAAACATGAGGATTGGCACAGCCCAAGCAATAATATTATCTAATCCAAAATTTGCAGCCATGAACGAAAGTCCAATCGTCAAAATCAACCATTTTTTATAACTAATCTTTGGAAAAATACGGTGAAAGTCTTGCGCAAAACTTGCTGTTAATCCAATCGCTGTTGTCAAAACAGCTATTGTGCCCATCACAGCCAAGAACGCGCCTCCAAAGGAACCAAGATAATGATTTGTAATTTGCATCAAAGCAGTTGTACCATTTTCTGATAATTTAAAATGCGACAACGACGTAGCGCCTAGCAAGATTAAACCAATATACACAATCGCAATACCAGCAATTGCAATAAAACCGGTTTTTACAGTGATTTGCGCGATTTGTCGACGGCCACTAAAGCCCATGGCTTCAATAGCACGAACGATCGTAATGCCAAATGCTAGAGCTGCAATGGCATCAAGCGTATTATAACCTTCAATAAATGACGATGAGAATGCTTTTGTTTGATAAGCAGCTTCAGCCGTATGATTTAGAGTGCCCATGGGATTGAAAATCGCTAACAAAAAAATCAAAACCAACAAAATAACGAAAATGGGATTTAAATATTGACCAATATATTTCGTCAAATTTTGTTCACGCGATCCCAAAAAATAAACAATGCCAAAGAAAATTGCTGAAAATATTAACTGCGCAATTGACTGCCAACTACTCGGAATCCAGTTAGCGAAACTTAATGAATACGCAACCGTTGCTGTACGAGGTGTGGCAATCATTGGCCCCAACGAAACATGGACAGCAATCAGGAAAAATATCGCAAAGCCACGTCCCAACGGCTTAGCCAAGTCATAAATACCTGACGCCCGCGTTTGTGATAGCGAGATGAGTGCCATTAGCGGAATAACAGTTGCGCTAAGTAAGAAACCAATCGTGGCGGGGCCCCAATTCAGACCAGCTAACTGGCCCAAATGAACAGGGAAAATTAAGTTACCTGCGCCAAAAAACATGCCGAAAATCAATGATGCTAATAATAAAGTCTTTTTAATATCTAATTTTGTTGTCATACTGTTCTCTCCATTACGTTTAAATGCTATTTGTGATTATGTGCTATTGTGCCTGACTCGATACAAGCCACCAACTGAATTTTCCATATTGTCATCCTCACTAATTTTTCCAATAAAAAAACCGCTAATTGTTATCATAACAATTAACGGGCGAATTCTCGCGGTACCACCGTCGTTTAACTAGCAAAACTAAACTAGCTATCTCTATCTTAACTACGGGCGCAATGCCGATAGCCATACGATATAACGGTCGTGACCGATCAATGCTTCATTATCCAAAACACTGATTCTCTCCAGAACTACTTTCCAATACTTTTAATGACGCTTTCTCATCAACTAGCGCTTTCTATATCATTAAAAAGTAATGTACTCTTTCTTTCACTGAAATCTTATTTATATTATAAACAAATGATAAAATAATAACAACACTTACTTTATAATTTTTTTATCAACCAATTAAATTCAATTTGTCAAAATCAATAACGGCAATGACTGGCAAATTTCTGAAATAATTATTATAATCCATACCGTAGCCGACAACGAATTCATTGGGTACAATGAGACCGTAGTTGTCAACATCAAAATCAACTACTCGGGCTTCACGTTTATCAGCTAAGGCAACAGTGGTGACTGATTTGGCACCTTTAAGAGCGAAATAATCACTAAGCCATTGCATCGTACGACCTGTGTCAATAATGTCGTCTATGACAACCACGTCACGTCCGGCTAAATCCATATTCACATCATGCACGACTTTAACTTGACCAGTGGAAGCAGAGCCACTATAACTTTTAACATCAATAAAGTCAAAGTCCACATCAAGGGGCATTTTCCGCAACAAGTCTGTGGCGAAAATAACCCCACCTTTCAAAGCAGCTATAAATACTGGGCGTTGTTCATTATCTTGAAACTTTTCTGTTAATTCATTGGCAACACGCTGAACTTGTGCCTGTATGTCCGTTTCAGTTAAAAGCACTTTTTTTATCGCTGGATGACTAATCAAGTTGTTCATGCTAAGCCTACTCTCTTAAAAATCTCGTCCACATGACGCAAATGATAGTGATAATCGAACGCATCATCAATTTGTGCAGGCGTTAAATTAGCCTGAATCGTCGAATCAGCATCAACCAGATCACGGAACATGAGTTGCTCATCCCATGAACGTGCTGTTAATGGCTGTACAGTATCATAGGCTTGCTCACGTGAAAGCCCCGCATCAATTAAGCTCAATAGCAATCTTTGCGAATAAATTAAGCCGTACGTCCGGTCCATATTCTTACGCATTGTATCTGGGAAAACACCAAGATTAGTTAAGATACCAGTGTGGCGGTGCAGCATATAATCAATGAGAGCAGTTGCGTCAGCCAAAATAATACGTTCCGCAGATGAATGTGAAATATCACGCTCATGCCACAATGTCACATTTTCCAGCGCTGTTACTGCGTAACCACGCAATACGCGAGCTAATCCGGTAATATTTTCATCCCCGATTGGATTACGTTTATGTGGCATAGCCGAGGATCCTTTTTGACCCTTAGCAAAGCCTTCTTCGACTTCATGAATTTCTGAACGTTGTAATGAACGGATTTCGGTAGCAAGCTCTTCCATTTGCGTACCAATCAAAGCAATGGTCTGGATATAATCGGCATGCAAGTCTCTTGGCAGGACTTGTGAACCGATTGGTTGTGGTGTTAACCCTAATTCAGCCATTGCCACTTCTTCAACTCGTGGTGGTACATTAGCAAAAGTACCAACTGCGCCAGATAATTTACCAGTTTCAACTTCTTTTGCCACACGCTCAAAACGCTCGATTGCCCGTGTTGCTGAAGCGTAAAAACGAGCCATTTTCAAACCAAATGTTGTGGGTTCGGCATGAACACCATGAGTACGTCCCATCATGACTGTATCTTTATATTTTAATGCTAGAACTTTAATGGCTTCGCGCCAATCATGTAAATCTTGTTTAATAATGTCATTTGCCTGACGCAAACGTAAGGCTTGCGCAGTATCAACGACGTCTGTTGAAGTCAAACCGTAATGAATCCATTTCCGTTCATCACCTAAGGATTCAGACACATTACGTGTAAAAGCAACCACATCATGACGTGTAGATAATTCGATTTCGGCAATACGGTCAACATCAAAAGTCGCATTAGCGCGTATCTTAGCCAAATCATCGGCTGGTATGTGCCCTTCTGCAACCCAACCAGCATCAACCGCAATTTCTACATCAAGCCATGTTTGGTATTGATTTTGCAATGACCATATTGTGCGCAACTCTGGTCGTGAATATCGTTCAAGCATAATTTCTGTCCTTTTAAAGTGAATTTAGACAATACCCGCGATTGTCCTGATGGAAAATGAATAACTGTTTCCAATATCTAGTTTACCAGTTATTGCAGTCAATGCGTTCGTAATCATATTAACCTTCTCTCACAAAACAAAAAAAAGTTCGGTTATTCCGAACAAAAGCTGATTTATGAGAAACAAAAACGAACGTTAGGATTTTAAGCGTTTAAATTCCGAGATAGAATTTAGCAAATAGCGCCGCAAAAATGGCGCCAATAAATGGTGCAATACCTGGAACGAGCAAACCATATTTAAAATCACTCGTAGTCCGTTTTTGCCATGGAATAATTGTATATGCGATTCTTGGTCCCATATCTCGTGCTTGATTCATTGCAAATCCGGTTGTACCACCTAATCCCATACCGACTGCCCAAACAAGAAAACCAACACCTAATGGCACCATTCCTGGCACATCACCCGCATGAGCAGAAATAGACAAAATACCGGTTAGAAAGATAAACGTGGCAAATGCTTCAACAAAAAAATTACGTGGCAAATTACGAATGGCTGGTGCCGTCGAAAAGATATTACGGACAATAACTGGATCAATATCTTTTTCTGATAATTTGAATTGATCAGCATACATAACGTATACAATCAATGACCCTATAATAGCCCCAAAAATTTCTACAAAGCTGACAATTATAAAATAAGGTAAATCAATGTTCCCCAAAACATACTGTGCCAAAGCCATCGCCGGATTGATATAGACATCCCCAAAGATGAACAACACCATGGCAATACCGAATCCCCAAGTTGTAATCGAAAAAATATGCCCAGAACCGTGATATTTTGTACGGTTCAACACTTCGTCGGCGTGAACGCCAACCCCAAAAATTATCATGAGTGCTGTACCCATGAATTCAGCCAACAACTGATGTATCATTTTTAATCTCCTATTGGCGTGCTAGTTATTATGCTTGTGATAAAACAACTAATTCACGCAAGTGGCAGTTGAAAATTTGCATTGTATTGCGGTTTTTATTTCGAATACTCTTAATATAATAAGGCCACTAACCCACTAAGTAAAGCGTTTTTGTTGTTTTGTCAAGAAACCGTCACAATTCGTTACATTTTGCACAAACGAATGCTGTGCAATGTGTCAATAAATCGTTATAATAGTATTGAAGATAATGAATTGAGGATTTTTAAATGAATGCACAAGTTGTGTATGCAACTATCACGGGTAACAATGAACAAGTCGCTGACGTCATTGTTGACGCCTTAGTCGCAGCAAACGTATCAGTCAAAAAAACAGAAATTAGCCAAACCGAGGCTGATGAATTAGAAAATGTTGACATCGCCATCGTTGTCCCGTACACGTATGATAAGGGTTCACTTCCAGATGAAGGTCTAGACTTTTTTGAAGACCTTGCTCATGACGATTTAACAGGTGTTGTATATGGCGTGGCTGGCTCTGGTGACACTTATTATCTCAGCGATTTTGGCTTGGCAGTACCAAAATTTGAAGCACAATTTGCGAAGACAGGCGGTATTAAAGGAGCTGAGGGCGTTAAGATCAACCTTAGTCCTGATGCTGATGATGTCGTTACCTTAAATAAGTTTGTATCTGATCTAATTCAGGTTGCTAATGAAAGACATTAAAAAGAAGGCGTAAGCCTTCTTTTTAAATACCACTAATTTGCTTAAAATAAAATTGGTCACAATAACAAATACATTTTGAATTAAATTCCAAATTTGCGCATCTTGTTTTAGGATCACAACGCCAAGAGACAAAATAGCATAACCGAGTAATGCTGTCAAAATTCTCGCAACAATAAATTGCCAAATCTCATTTATCACTGATTTGACATTAGTAGCTGTCGAGTGAAACACCCATTTACGGTTCGTCAAATAAGCAAATAATACAGCCCAAAACCACGAAGCAGCATAAGAAAACGAATAATCAGCATGCAAAACTTTGTAACATATTGCAAAAATAATAATGTTTACGATGGTCGTCAAACCACCAAAAATCAAATATAAAATGGCTGCTTGATACTGAATGAGTAGTTTTTTTATTTTTTCCATGAAAGTTCCTCGCTATTAGTAGTATTGTCATTAAAATCGTCTGCAAACTCTATATTCGGATTAAATCGGCATCCTGCTGATACACCACGTTTAAGAGTTGATAATTTTTCTTGCTTTCTTTCAGTTCTAGAAAACTTGATTTGTAAATATTCCAAAAATATACGCAAAAACGCGCGATATTTGCGATAACTGTCTCTTTTCCTAGCATAATAAACTTTGTTTCTATAAGAATAAAAATATCTAGGGGTTCGTTCCGACACATCATTTAATAAACTACTACCAACATTTGTAGCCATTTTATGAACCACTTTCGCGCTGGGTACAAAATATCCCGGTGCTACACGGGCAGCCCTCTCAGTATACTCAATATCATCACCCCAAATAAAAAAATCGGTAATTGGTAAACCAATTTGTTTAACAACAGACCTTCTCATCAATAAGGAAACAAAAGTTGCATTCTGGACTTGTATCGGTTCAGTTAAATCTTCAGGTACTTTTTTAAGCCGATTCATTGGAGCTGGCCGATTCATAAGGGCGCGATGACCATCAGTCCATCGTACATCACTAGCCAAAAATCCAAAATGTTTTTTAACGTTAGAAAACGCAAGTAATTGAGATAATGTATCACTTTGTGGCACTGTGTCATCATCCATTAACCATACAAAGTCGTCATTAGTATGCGCCATAAAGTAACGTATTCCTGCATTGAACCCCCCCGCACCACCAATATTATTTGGTAAACGAACGTACTCAATTTGACTGCCCAATGATTCCAAATAAGATTGTGTATCTGATTCACTGGCGTTATCCACTACAATAAGATGTGATATCGTGGTTTCTTGCTGCTTCAAACTTTCAATTACTTCTTTCAACAATGTAAGCCGATTGAAGGTTACAATTACCGCACTGACCTTTTGATTCATATATTCCTCTTAGTTTAATACAACAGTTAAGTTTGCTAATAATATGACTACTGACAATAAAAACAATATAATTGCAAGTAATGAAAATTTCGATTGTTTCCATTGTACACGAACTAATACAAAATCTAATAAAAATTCTATGAGTTTTATTGCAATGATCAAACCAATGATTGTAACAAATATATTTTCTGCGTTACCGTAACTAAAGTACACACCACTAATTTTAGCAGCAATAATCACAACAGCGGCACCAAAGCCAATCCATAATAGACGCCACTTTTTTGAATCTATGGTAATTAAACTGGTGATTGATACTAGCCCTGCACCAAGCATGGCAGCATTAAGACTAAATGGTAAATCAATAATGCGACTAATATATTGTGGTAAAATCATCAAAATAATTGCAACTAAAATCCGTACACATTTCGTTGTAATTTTGTGATCAATATAATCAGAAAGTTTAATGGCGATCGGCGCCATCATCAAAAACCAGCCAACTCGGTAATTCGTCCAAATATCACCTAATGGTGTCTTCATATTTCCTTCATTACCTATTGCTCCTGCTGTAATGGCGTCCCACCAATTTCCCATTGAAAATTGAAATGGTGCCGAGATTTTTATAACTTCTAACACAGTTATAAAACCTAAAAAGGCAAAAAATGTCGATATCATTAAATAAACTTCAAATAGTGTCCCCGTTTTACGCTTTTCAATTTTCAGCAATTTGTTGACTCCAACCAAAAGTAATGGCCATGCAAAATAGATAACAAGTTTTCCGGCACCAAAATGTGCATGCAAATCGCCTTGCACTTTAGTCAAATAAAGCACACCCACAAGTGCTACTAGTGACATCAAAAATGCACTTAAATATTTCTTTGTCGCCATGTTATTTCACTTTCTGAAAAAAATTAGTTTTGAGCAGATAACTTTTACCCGTTGTAATGTCATATTGTACTAATTTAAAGTCGTTAACAATTTCTCGTTGCTCTTTGGTTAACGACTTTTCGTCAATTTTATTACCCCGTTGATCAAGAAATGTCAATTTTCCTTTATCGTCGCGTGTGTAGTTGTTGATTGTTGGCACTTTTTCTAACATCTCTGTTTTCAGTGCCCAATAAGCATCAACTTTCATACCATTCATTTTCATCATCATGGCCGTGAAGTCAGATGGGTCAGCATAGTTGGCCGAGACATTGACGGTCCCATTCGCCTTCTTCGCAGCGTCATTTTGCCACATAAAGTAAGGTGTTGAGTGTGCTGATAAGGCATCCGTAGTGGTATTGACAAAGTTAAATATTCCTGGCCAATGATCCCCATACCAAACCAATGTAATCGGACGGCTTAAATCATTCAACTTATCCAAAAACGTTTGAGTTGCCTCATCAGTATAATGAAGCCCTTGCAAGTAGGATTCAATTGTATTTTCATCAGCATTAGAATTAGTTGGTTCAATCATATTATAATCTCGCCCTTTAAAAGTCCAGGGCGTGTGATTTTGCATTGTTAGCAGTTGAATAAACTGACTATTATTCTTTTTACTAATTTTACTTAGAACATTTTTATAGGCAGATTCATCACTGATATAAGATCCACTATCAACCGATCTTTGATATCTAATTGGAACTTTACTATCCGTTGTGTAAAAATAATTAACTCCCATATTATTGTACACTGCTCTTCTATTGTAAAACGACCCCACATATGGATGCAGCACAATTTTACTATCAAATTGTCCCATAACCGTTGCTTTTTTGTTGATACTGCTACTCATTTGTGAATAAGGCATTGTAATAGTTGGTTTATAGGCAGTAATATTAAAACCCGTAAGCGTTGAATATTCAATTCCCGCTGTTCCGCCCCCATAGCCAGATGATACCATATGACCAGAACTTGTATTATCCATAATACTACCGATATTAGAAAGTGGATCATCGCTAATTGTTAAGCCAGGAACATAACTAGGTTTAGTCAACGATTCACTTAATGTGTAAATAACGGTTTGCTTTTTAAAGTTGCTATTTTGACGTGTCTGATTAATAGCTGAAGCCTGTTTTTTATACTTTATAACCAAATTTTTAATGGCTTTTTCATTATAATTTTTGGGCTCAACCATTGCATCGGTTGTCCTCGAGTTCAAAACAGCTAAAATACCACCGTTAGAGCTAGCATCAAATAATGAATCCCATAATTTTGGAGAATTTCCAAGTTTTTGAAATGACGTACTATAACTATCAGAATTCACCTCCAAAAATGGAACTAGCAGAAGTATATTAATTATCAACGCCAGTGATCGGAAACGTATAGATTTAAAAACACTCCACCGCGAACGCCGATAAATCACAAACAAAAAAGATATTGTTAATACTATCAATACAAAAGCAAACACCTGCACTTTAGTGTCTATCATTTTTAATAGTGAACCAATAGCGGTGACTTCTTGCAAGCTTGCTTCAGTAATAGCTTCTTGTCGATCGACTATTACTTGATACTCGGCAACTGACCACACCAACGATAGCACAGTCGTCAAAATTAAAGTGACTGGAAGTCGATTGCTTACAATAGTTATGAACCACATAATTAACATCATGAACAATACATTAATTCCTGCGGCTGATGTATTATTGATAAACGCCAACAAATTAGCAGTTGGGGTTTGACCGTAACCCATGTATTCAGCTAAGTAAATACCAAGTTGAATCACAATAACGCCTATTATTGCAAACCAAAGAAATAAAAAATTTATTTTTAAAAAATTTAAAGGCTTGTTCCATTTTATTTTTTTCATATGACACCAGCTATTCCAACATAAAAAGGGACACTAAAAAGTGTTCCCTCTCCGTATTTATTCATAAACAATATTTTAGCATAAATTTTATGCTAAATGTAAAGAATAACAATATAAACTTTACATTCACATAAACTTTCTTCTAAAGCTAAAAATTGTCCAAACAGTAATAATAACAATATCGATGAAAATCAACATTATTCCTATATTAAAAAATGGTGGCGTAAAATGTATCGTGATTGTTTTTCCAACATCATTTTTGTTTATAATAGTTTTCAGTAAGTATCCTCTCAAAGGAGTAGATATACGACTCTTTGCACCACTATTTTTAATCTCATATCCTGGCCATGAAAGCCGAGACAATACTACTTTACCACTCTTCCCACGCAGCTTCTCAATTTTCAATTTAATCGTTCGTGAAGTATTTACTACTTGACGAACTGAAATATTATTGCTGTGCCAAACAACTGACCCTACTTTTTTTGTAATCTTATCTTTCTTCCATATAACATATTGGCTTTCCTTTTTATACAGATGCCAACCAGTCGGGGTAGTTTTAGTTATTCTATTATAGTCCTTTATATCCTGTTTATCACCACTCTTGATAATTTGAATCGTATCAATAGAAAGCAAATCCACAATACGCATGTGAGTAGTTTTATCCACAGTGAACAAGCGATCAACAGATTGAATTGCAAACGTTCCTTGAGCCCATTGACGCTTTAAATCCGTGTTGTATTTTGCGTAACCAATTGGTGTGTAAACGGCACCGGTTTTTATGCTACCAATATACCAATAATTTGAGTACAGTGTATACTTCCACGAACTGCTGGGATTCATACTGCCAGCAATCCAAACATTTCCGGGATTTTTGCCAAATACTGAAGTTGTTTTTTTCACAGCAGTATATGTTTGTAAACTCTGTTGATCCCCCATTGTGGAAACTGATAATTGCTTATGTTGTTGAATTGTTATAAAAATCTGTCCCATCACAATTAAAGCAACAAATAGCATTCGCCTTTCACTGCGTTTTACGGCAACAAAAACCAACATATTTATTAATAGAAAAATAAAAATACCATATTTCAGAAACGATAATCCATTTCCAGGGACTTGAGACCATGAAAGGTATACCCCAAAAAGAATAATAGTTCCAGAAAGAATAATTCGTGTTTTATTGAATTTTATTTTGCCTTTACTAAGTAGGAAAATAATTAAGATGATAACGGTAAATCCCACATAGCTATAATTTCTAATTGGAAATCTAATTGGTCCCATTTCTGAGGGAGCAAAAGTCAAAAATATTGAAACAACAGCCATTGCAATCAATTCACCTGTAAATGAATTTTTAATATTAGTAAACGGATTACGTTTAAAGTCGATAAACGCAACAATTGGTAAAATCCAAGATATATACAGTACCGGAGCTCCCCATATATCCCCACCCCAATAGTTTGTCACATCACCGAGCGCGTTTGGGATAAATGAGTTGAACAAACTCGACATATTTGGTGACATGAAATCATTATTGCTTAATCCAGAATCACGCGCTGTAATGCCAGCAGCACTGGTTAATATACCTGGTAAATATATTGCGAAAGTAACTCCCGCTAATACTATAGATATCAAAGTAACCCGTAAAAACACTGACCAATTTTTTTCTAACAGATTTTGTATAAAGGATCCAACTAGTATCGAAACAACATAAATAGTCCCGTAGACATATCCTGTTGCGATTAGAGAATATCCAACCACAAACACGACAAAAATATAGGCCTTTTGGTACTTTAAAAACATCCTGAAAGACCACCAAAACCACGGTAATAATGCAAATACAATTAATCCCGTGACCCAAGAGCTTGCATCAATGTATGCCGTGAAAGCAACGGTTGGTAGTATCGCACCAGCTAAAATTTGCAACTTAACGTCTTTAGTAAAAGTTCTTGTTAGTTCGAACGTCCCCACTCCTAATAGCAACAAAAAAAAGATTTTGATGATTGTTGCAGAAATTAGGAAGTTTGGCGTCAAGTAAACAAAAATTGCTACAACCCAAGTGAGAGGATTTACAACTCCCCACTGTCCCTCCATGATGTAGTTCCCCGCTGATTGAGCTGACAAATTAAGAATAGGAAATTTACCATGAACCAAACTTTTTCCTAACTCGAACCATTGTCCAATTGCGCCATTCTGGGTATCATCAATAAAATAATAATGTTCATTAAAGAAAAGTGGAATAACAGCGGTAATCAAAACTATTAAAGTAACAATAAGTATGCCAATAAAATGATTTATTCTATTACTTTTTTGCATTAATCATGTCCTTATTTAAATTATTACTTATAGCGTAATTTCAAATTGCTTCTTTGTTTCAAAGAATCGACAATAAAAAATACTTTTCTTACTGATGCCATCAATTTTGCCTTATTATCACCTATAAACAACTCTTTTTTGCTCAGAAACTTAGGATGTTTTTCCGCAATTTGATGATTCAATGCAATTACATCCTCGCTTTGTGAATCACGTAATACGCTACTCCATTGCGTTTGACTAACCCTAAACTGGACGCCATTATAATCATCAGCAATAAAATCCGATACCATTAAAATATGAAAAAATGTAGACAAATCAACAACATAAGGATGTGAAAAATCCCAACCTCCAATCTTGTCAAATATGCTCTTACGCATTAAGACTGATCCTGGTTCGCCAACTACATTTCTACCTTTTTTAATTGTTTCTCTGACAACCTCTCGACCGTCAGTTAAATGTTTAATACCGTCTAAGCCCCAATTGCTCTTCAGTATCTCGCCATGATCAGAAATTATTTCTCTCTTCGAAGATGTCATTCCAACTTTAGGATTAACATTTAACAATTCTACCTGACGCTGTATCATATCACTTTTAAGTATGTCATCATGTGGTAGTAATTTAAAATATTCGCCAGTAGCCAACTCAGAAACATAATTCCAGTTTGTACTGGCACCATCTCCCTTGGGCACATTAACAATTTTTACTCGACTATCATGTTCAAATGGTTTCAGAATTTTTTTTGTCTCGTCATCTGGATTTTGGTCACCAATAATCAATTCAAAATTACTATAAGTTTGGTTCATAACCGACTCAACTGTCTGTTTTATAAATTTTTCCCCTTTATATGTCGGAATAACTATTGATACAAGTACTTCACTTCCCATTTTGTTGTCTCCTAAATGTAAAATATTTATTGCCAAAATAACTCACAAACAACGTCAAAAAAGTTATGAGGAGTTGTGCTAAATCTGAATTTATTTTTACAATTTCGACTAGAAAAGGCAATAAAATCAAGTTAATGCCATAATTCATACCATTAACTAATGCAAACCTTAAAAACGCAATTAGAATGTTACCACTATCTTTAAACACATAGCTTCTATGTAACACGAAGGCGAACGCTAATGATAAAATATAGGACGCTGTATAAGCTATCATATATCCAAATCTGATATTATGCAAAAGGTGATTCATACCAAGATAAATAATATATCCGAGGCCAGTATTTAATACGCCAACAACCATAAATCTAAACTTTTGATAGTCCATCAACTTTTTAAACATCTTCGCCCTCTTGTGAATAATTAGTAACATCTAAAACATACCTTGGACGATGTTTCACTTCCATAAATATTCGGCCAATGTACTCACCTATTACGCCCAGTGCCACTAACTGTAAACCACCAAAAAGCCAAATTGAGATAATAATAGATGGCCAACCCAATGTCGTATGTCCGAACAATCGACCAACGACAGCCCATATCATGAACAAGAATGAAATAAACGCAATAATCAAACCAGAATTTCTGATCATCTTGATTGGTACAATTGAAAAGCTGGTAATGCCATCCATGGCAAAAGAAAGCATTTTTCGCAAAGGATATTTAGTTTCACCAGCTTCCCGCTCAGCTCGAGCATAAAAGACCTTTCCCTGCTGAAAACCAATTTGTGGAAAAATTCCTCTCAAAAACATTTCACGCTCTGGATACGAAAGAAAAGCTTGTATCAAGCGCTGATCAATTAGTCTAAAATCTGCATGATTGGGTATGGATTCTACCCCTAGCAAGTTCATAACTTTATAAAATGCACCAGCCGTTGTTTTCTTAAACCACGTATCTGAATCACGATTATTGCGTATGCCAAACACCACATTTTTACCGTTATTTGCTTGGTTTACCATTTCTATGATAGCATTGGGATCATCTTGTAAATCAGCATCAATTGAAACAATATAATCTGAATCCCTTGCAATTTCGACCCCAGCAATCAATGCGTTTTGATGACCGGCATTATGTGCTAATTTAGCACCAACCACGTGACCATCTTGTTCATGCAATTTCTCAATCATTGACCAAGTGTTATCTTTGCTACCATCATCAACATACAATATTTTACTTTCTGCATTAATTTTATCATCGTTAATTAATTTATACAAAATAGACAATAAAATTGCTGTCGTTTTTTCGATGACAGGTTCTTCATTATAAGCTGGAATAACAATAACTAATTTTTTCGACATCACTTTTCTTCTTTCTTTATATAAATAGGGCGATGCTTTACTTCCAAAAATACTGCAGAAATATATCTGCCTATCACCCCTAAGCTTAGCAACTGAATGCCACTAATAAACAGCATAATTGTGACCATTGATGGCCAACCAGCTACACTGGTACTTTTATCCACAATAGCTCTCACAATAATCACCAACGCACCTAGTAGTGATAAGGTGAAAGAAAACAACCCCAATCCCGTCACAAATGCTAGCGGTAGTGTCGAAAAAGAGACAATACCATCTATCGCATATTTGATTAATCCCCAAAATGTCCATGAGGTCTTGCCTTTATATCTTTCAATATTATCAAACGCCAGATACTTAGTACGAAATCCCACCCAAGAAAATATACCCCGACTAAATCTTTGGCTTTCACCCAGTAATAAAATTGCGCTGACAACATTGCGTTTCATTATACGATAATCTCTTTCTCCAGCAACAAGGCGACTTTCGCTTACTTTGTTAATCAGTTTATAAAATAATTTAGCAAAAAAGGACCGCAATTTGTACCGACTACCCCTATTAATTCTTCTAGTGCCAATGACTTCCCAATCCTCGCCAGACACCATGTCAAACATTTTGGGCAATAATTCAGGAGGATCTTGTAAATCCACATCCATTATTGCAACATAATCGCCAGATGCCTGTTGCATCCCGGCATACATTGCAGCTTCTTTACCAAACTTCCTAGAAAAACTAACATAATGAACATTACTATCTTTGTCAGATATATATTTGATTTTATCTAACGTATGATCTGTTGATCCATCATCGATAAAGTGAAAGTATACGATTGCATCTATATTTTGTATTTGTTCTGTCACTGCATCATAAAAAGGTTGAATAGAGTCTTCTTCATTGTGCGCTGGTACCACAATAGATAATGACGTATTTTTTAAATTGTTTTTATGCAATTCCAAAACTGCTGTGACTCCCTATAAATAATATTATGTACGCCCTAACGGGCATGTTTATTTAACTTCATCGTGAGCAAAATTAAAATTTTGATTGATATCAAATTCTTGGCGGACAGTATTAAAAGCATCATTAAATACTTGATCCATATCGAAGTAACGATATTTGCCTAGGCGGCCACCAAAAATAATTTCTGGATGATTGTCACGTGCTTCTTTGGCGTAAGCCTTGTAAATTCGTGTGTTCTCATCATTATTGACAGGATAATATGCCTCTTTTGAGCGATCCCACTCTTGTGGGTATTCTTTAGTGATAATTGTCTTACCCTCATCGGCTAATCCATCAAAATGTTTCCATTCCATAACACGTGTATATGGCGTCTCAGCGTCAGTATAATTGATTACTGAATTACCTTGATAGTTGTCTGAATCAATCACCTCATGCTCAAATCGCAAAGATCTATATTCTAATTCACCAAACTTATAATCAAAGAACTGATCAATCATACCCGTGTATAACACACGAGGAAATTCTGATAGTAATGTTTCTTTGTCATCAAAGAAATCTGTGTCGGTTAAAACGTCGACCAGTCCATTTGACTGCTCCAACATGCGCTCAAAAATCTGTGTATAACCGCCGACTGGAATTCCTTGATAACGGTGGTTGAAATAATTGTTATCATAGATAAAGCGCACTGGCAATCGCTTAATAATGAAAGCGGGTAATTCTGTTGCTTTACGACCCCATTGTTTTTCCGTATAACCTTTAATCAACTTATTATAAATATCTGTACCAATTAAGCTAATTGCTTGTTCTTCTAAGTTACGAGGTTGTCGATCACCCAGATCTTTCAAGGCCGCATTCTTTTGTTCTTCAATTTTTGCATGTGCTTCGTCAGGTGTTTTCGTTCCCCACATCTGGTAGAAAGTATTCATATTGAAGGGAAGATTATACAATGTGCCTTTGTAATTTGCGACAACTTGGTTTTGATAACCATTGAAAGAAGCAAATTGACGAATATAATCCCATACTTCCTTGTTATCAGTGTGGAAAATGTGTGCGCCAAAATCATGCACTGTGATACCATGTTCAGTATGCGTATGCATATTACCACCAATATATGGACGTTTCTCCACAATCAGAGATTTTTTACCCCGTTTGGCTGCCTCGTATGCAAAAATCATACCAAATGGCCCAGCACCGACTACAAGATAATCATAATTCTTTGTATTGTATTTTTTTGTCATTAGAAATGTACCTTTTTTTTTGATTTTGGAAAAAACTTCCGCTTAAGAAAATTATACCCTTTATCCAACCAATTTGTCCGCTCAAGTCCTATCACAGGACATTCAGCCACGGATAGTCTTTTTGTATTTACCCAAGTATCCATCAGTCGCTCTGACAAGAAACCATAGACCCTTACTTCTTGTCCTTCAAGCTTTTCAATATCGATGTTTTTCTCAACTTCTTCAAGGACACCGAACAAAAAATCAGCATAATCATCAAACAAATTCCTTGGCATAATAAACATATTGAATAAGTGTGCCGACGTAGAACTTTCCATCTGCTCAAATGCTGGTAAATATTCAACATATTTCGTTGTAATCACCTGTTTCATGATAACATACGGTTCTGTCGAATGGGCATGCAAATAATGGTCTTTTTGATTTTCAATGATATAATTTCTTTTCTTAGGCAAAATAATATCATATTTGCTTAACAAATGATTTATTTGCTGATTCTGAAGAATATCTTCAAGTCTATGACTTTTTTTTAACCCCAGATACCTTCTATAATGCATTAAACCAACAACTTCATCATCAGTATTATATCGGATCCAGTAGATAGCTGTTACTTCACTAAAATTACTATTTTTCAGAGATATATTTTTACCAGTTGCATCAGACATATAGCCACTTGGCAATTCAGAGTGACGTGCCGCGCCAACAAGAATGGGTTGATAGCCATCAAATGGTGGCATCACATATTTTTTGTGTGTTGCGATATATATCATTAAAACGCACCATCCTGCTTAAACACTGCAATAACATTCTTAAACAAAACGTAAAAGTCAAACTTCAAGTTGGCCTTATCCACATACTCTAATTCTATATGCGCCCGTTCTGGGTACACTATATTACTTCGTCCACTTGCCTGCCAGAGACCAAAAATTCCCGGAGTCACCGACAAAAACTTGTCAACCTGATCACCATATTCTTGCAATTCGTCTTCAACGACAGGCCGTGGTCCAATAATACTCATCTCACCGATTAGCACATTCCAAAACTGAGGTAATTCATCAAGTGATGTTTTTCTCAAAAAGACGCCAAACTTTGTGATTCTAGGATCCTCACGAGTCGCTAATTTATAACCATTGCTAATAAATTCCGCATGTAACTTTGCGTCTTGCTCTAGAATTAATTCAGCATTATCAACCATCGTTTGAAATTTATAAATTTTAAACTTTTTTCCAAATTTACCAACGCGCTCTTGCTGATAAAGAACACGACTCGTTTTTTTATCAAATTTAATGACAACCGCAATAATCAGAAAAAGTGGTGACAAAAACACCAAAGCAAATGAAGACACTGACAAATCTAATATTTTTTTAGAAATAGTGTAACCCATACTTCTATTAGCCACAGTATGCCCCTCCTTCTCTAAATTACGGATACAACATCCGTTCAACTCGTTTTATCTTTTGTTCTGCCAAGTGTTTGGACTTCACTTGGAAAAAGCAATTGATTTTTGGTTCAATTACCGAATACTTTTTTGTAAAGTTTTGAAATTGCCATCCTGTACCCCAATCAATTAAGGATTGATGTTTAACATCGTAGTATTGTGTCCCTATAGAAATGGCAGTTCCCTTAGCACCCAATAATGCACCAATTAAATGAAAATGAAAACGAGTGCTAATCCAAAGTTGATTTTTTTTGAAAGGAATACCATCCGTCCAAAGGGTCCAAAAATCATAAAATATCAATCTTTCTTTTATGTCAGGCTCTTGATTAAAGACATCTCCGAAATATAGCCAATTATCGTCCGGAACCATAGCTTCCAGTATACCTATTTTAGCATTTTTATGCTGTTTCAAGAAAAATATTAAGTTTTCAATAACTACTTTTCGAATCTTATCATCAAAAATTGGTTGTATTGATACTAGGATATCGGGATTGTCATCAGCTTTGTTTATTTTAATCGCCCTTAAAGATTTTGACAAGAATACATCGTCGACTTCCAATGTAGCATTTGGAAAAAGATCACTAACTCGATCTCGCACCCCAAAATAATCGAAATTCGCTACATATTCTTTAATGGCAGAAACTATATCCGAATTAATTGGCGTCAAGCCTAAACCTGTTGCAAAAATTTTGGTTTTAGGATTTTTATCTTTGATAATTGACAATAAGGCAAAAAAATAAAAAGTTCTTTTAAACTCAATATGATCAACAGAAAAATAGCCTCCACCTAGTAAGTGCAGCGAATCAGCATCGCACATTGCTTTTATAGGAACAGCATTGCGCGGATCACCACCATGCAATAGTTCAAACAATGAATTAGTATCGTCCAAAGTGATACCCTTTGATTCAGCCAAATAAATCAAATTCCAAATAGTATCTACTATTAGTAAATCTGGAAATTCATCTTTAAAAAGAAACTGCGCCCGTGATGGAAATGGAACATCAAGTATAATTCGGTCATGTGCATGCACCTTTTTAAAAAAAGCAAGCCATGTTCTCACTATCTGCTCATCACCATAATTTGGAAATCCAGCAGTGGAAATTAAATAGTGTGTTGCCATAAAATCCTCAACTTATTGTCGAAAATCACCCATCTGCTGTTCAATAAATCTATCTGCAGCAACTGTGTGTCCTTTGAAATCAGTCAATTTCGATTCATGAATAACTTTTATGTCATCATCTAAAGTAAATATATCTGTTGGCATTGCAAGATGACGCGCTTTAAATAGCGCATTAATTGATCGTTTTGGTACTCTCGAAAGGCCGTCTGCGTACTCAACTTCTGGATTAAAGAGCATTCCCTTGAAAATACCGCGAATAATCATTTTTGCTTTAGTAAATCGGAACTTAACATTCTTATTAAACAACACAAATCTTAAATCAAATATAAAGGCATTGATGATAGTTCGCATGTATTCATGTTTTGAAATACGTTTTGCAGTCAGCACACGATTTCTAAATTCAAAGTCGTAACGCCAAAGACGTGATTCATCTTTTTCTTTCACAATATCACCAGGCATTGAGTTTTCTTTTGATTTGTGAACGGCAATTGAGTTTAAAACTGTGTAACCACGATCAACATCAGCGATACGATTAGTATATTCCATATCATCGCCCCAAATAAAGTATTCCTTTTGTGGCAATCCAATCATTGCTACCATTTTGCGAGAAAACATTACCGAAACGAATGTTGAATTTACAACCTCGACAGCGGGATTTTTCTGCGTCATATACATTTGCCATGTAAAGCCACGTGGTGCTGGTACATTCATCCATGAGGGATTTCCCTCGAGACTACCCCAACGAACCTGGGAGTTCACGAATCCAACATGATCATGTTCTTCAGCAAAATCCACCAAGTGTTCAAGCGCATCAGGTTGCACAATTGTATCATCATCCATCAGCCAAACGTAATCATCGTCTGTTTTTTCAGCGAAAAGGCGTACAGCTTGATTAAATCCACCAGCGCCACCTAAATTGTCTTCCGAATTGAAAACAACGAGTCGTTCATCTGTTAAAGATGATAAATACTCTTTTGTCCCGTCATTAGATTTGTTATTAATTACAATAACATGATTTAAATACTTTGTTTGTCCTAATACGGCACCCAAAGATTCTTTCAGCAAATCTAGTCGATTGTATGTAACAACCGCTGCCGACACTTTTTTACCAGTCATAATATCTCCATTTTAAATAAAATCAATCAATTGATCTTTGAACTTCAAGTACAGATGGGTACCTATTATAGCAAATATACCAATTTCTAACCAAAACATTGTTAATTGCAGTGGTGAATTCCAAAACCATCGATCGAACAGAAATGTATCACGCCAACCATTAACAATATAATAGAACGGATTAACACGAGAAATGTAATAAATTAATGAATTAAATGCATTACCTTTTGCAGGTTCGAATAAAATTCCTGAAACGAAGAAAAGCAAACGCAGCACTTGTCGAATTGCTAAATCATAGTCCGGAATTAAGATATTAATTGTTGCACTAAAAATTCCCAAGAAAAACAACATCACCAGCGCAGCAAACATATAATAGATGATTTGAATCCAGTAGATAGAGACATGAAAATGTCCTGTCAAAGCCATACTAATAAATGCAACAATTGAAATTGAACAAACTGCAGGAAAGACCTGTAAAACACGAATTGTTGGCAACACAGAAACCGGAAATTTAACATTTTTCACCATAAAAATTTGTGTCTGAATAGAACGGATAGTGTCACTAAATCCTTGGTTGACTAAATACCAAGCAGAAAATCCAACTGACATCCACACAAAATAGGGTGTCCCTTCAACAGGCGCTGATTGCCGAAATCCGCCACCAAAAATAATCGCATAAGTTAAAACTTGAAATAAAGGGTCCAAAATTTCCCAAAAATTACCCAGGTATTTGTGCGCATTGTTAGCCTTGGTGTCATAAATTGCTAACCTAATGGCCATACCTAAGTAGTTAACCTGCTCAACAACTAAACTAAATATTGATTTGATCATTATCCACATCGAGCTATCATCCCTTCAACAAATAGTTATATACAACTACTGCCATTAAACCAAACAAAACTACTAAAGCAGAATAGAGCGGTAGCGCCTTAAACCCTTGAAAACTTCTGATTGCAGTTCTTGCTTCAACATCTTCTTTGTTATGACCATTCAATGACAATTTATCTTGCAATTGCGCTAACGTAAAAATTTGTTGGTTATGCTTTTGATCAGACACAAAACTATCACGTTCCTCATCTGACATCGCGTTTAACTTTTTGACAAACGCTTCATATTCATCCGTAACTTGTTGCATTGGGCCAAAATCACGCAATTCACCATACTGAATCCACATGACTTTATTAGTAAATTCACGAACCTGCTCTAAGTCATGAGACACAAAAAAAATTGTCTTTTTTTCGGCAATAAACTCGCGTATTTTACTAAGTGCTTTGTTTGAGAAGTTAGAGTCACCAACTGACAAAGCCTCATCAACGATCAAAATATCAGGATCGTTATGTGTTACAATCGAAAATCCCAATTTGGCTCGCATACCGTTGGAATAGTCTTTAACTGGTTGATCAATAAATTCACCAAGCTCTGAAAATTCAATAATATCAGGCATTGCCTCATCGATTTCTTTATTCGTTTTCCCCATCATCAGTTGTTTCAAACGAATATTCTCACGCCCAGTAAGATCCCAATTCAGGCCTTCATTGATAGCTACAACACCAATGCTACCGTTTAGTTCCAAAGTACCAGATGTCTGTGGAATGACACCACTTAAAATATTTAGCAAAGTAGATTTACCGGAACCATTGGTGCCAACAATACCCACAACGTCACCTGGCTCAACATCAAATGACAGTCCACGTAATGCCCAGAAATTAGCATCTGCAGTGTTTCCTAAAAAAGTTGATTTAAGCTTTTCTGATTGGTTAGCATATAATTGAAAATTTTTAGTAATTGATTTGGCGCTAACCATATATTGTTTTTTTGTATTATCCATAATTATCCTAATTGTGGTGAGAGTGAAAACCACATAGTACTATATTACCATATTCTCTCATAAAAGTCCGATTACGACTTATAGTAAATCACAAAAAAAAAACGTAGAAAATTTCTACGTTTTTAAAATCCAAGACTTTTTAAATATTCAATAAAGTCTTTATGCTTTTTGTTAGCCTCAATTATATATTTGTTAATGTCGTTGTTTGAAAACGCACCATCGCTAATTCCTGAATCTCTCATTAAATTTCGTGCTTGATCAACTGACATAATTTTGGCCGCTTCACTCGCAGTACTATTAATTGCTGATTCTTCACTTTGATGTCCGTTATTGGAACTTATTGAAGAAGAACTACTTGACATTGCCTCTTCCTCTTTTGAAGATGCATTGTCACTACTTGAGGACTTTTCAGAAGTCATTGACGTTGTACTACTTTTTATTTTTTTAGACGAAATGGCAACACCATCTTTATTTGAAGTAGAATCACTTGACCATAACCAATAAACTGAACCTACTATTATTAGTAATATTAGTAGCGTTGAAAATATTTTGAGGTATTTTTTCATGTGTATCTCTCCTAGTCAAGTGATTCTAAGACGTAATTCTGAACTCTAGCAATCATACTTTTGGCATAGTTAGGATCGGTTGCATATCCATTCTTTTGCAGCAAAAAGATAGCATTTTGATAAGTATGAGAATTACTACGTAACGAAGCAGCGTAATTATTTCTAATTTTTCTTACATAGTCATTTAGACTATCTAACTGGGATGCATATTTTCTAAAGTTAGCATATACATAGTAGCCTTGCCCTTTTTTAACAAATATTTTTTGCCCAGTGTAATCAATTACATATTGATCTTTATCAGAAAACTCTTGCGTTTTTACTTTGTATATATCTCCTTTCCAGTCACTAGTAGCCTTGATTCCAAACAAATTATTTGCTTTCTGTGCTAGTTCACTTTGCCCCCAAGAACTTTCAGTAATTGCTTGAGCAAGCATTACTGAAGGAAATATGTCGTTCTTATTTGCCAAATCAACTAATGAACTCTTAATACTATTAAACCAAGTAAGTTGATTTGTATTAACACCATTTAGTATTGGCTTGGTCGCAACCATCAAATTATTATTAACCACCTGACAAGTTTGTTTGGTAAGGCTATAAGCGTAAGCATGAATCTGATATTGACCAGTTTGATTGTTGTGATTCACAATATCAATATCACTAGCGTACTGCCCAGGTCCTGTTTTAGTTGCATTGTACCATTTGATATCGTCTTGACCACCTTTTGTCGTCCAAACCGGTATTTTAACAGTGATTACATCCGACACATTTGTCTCAACGAGGACTTTGAATTTACCGCGTTCCGGTGTACCAGTGATTGAAGTTTTTAAAATTTGTGGTGTCACTTCTGTTACTGAACTCGGCCCACCAGCATTAAACGCAGTACCCTTCTTGACAAGTTGTATTTTAATAGCTTCTAGTCGATAGCCTAATCCAGTTGTGCCAGCCACTTCACCATTTTTTGCCCATCCTAGCCAACCATAATTTTGTGCATGAACTTGGTAATATATATCATATTCTTGAGCTAACTGACCAGTGAGACTCATTTTTATTGCTTCTAATCTTAAGGATTTACCAGTTGTGCCACTTAACTGACCATCCTTGACTGTATTTTGCCAACCAATATTTTGTACATGCGTTTGGTATGAAACACCACCCGATATTGCAGAAGACTTAATAGCCGCTTTAATACCTTCCAACCTCAAGCCACTGCCGGTAGTACCTGATTGTTGCCCATTGTCAACTGGAGATTGCCATCCAGAATTTTCAACATGTGAATTATATTGAATAATGGGTGCAGCTTCAACATATGGACGTGAGGTAGATCCAGGAGCTGAATCTCCTTTTTTAACTAATTTAATATTGATAGCTTCTAGCCGAAGACCCATACCTGCAGTACCTGCTGAATCCCCATTTTTGGCCCAATCAAGCCAACCGTAATTTTGCGCATGAACACGATAATAAACATCATATTGTTGCGCCAAACTACCTGTTAATGAGATTCGGATTGCCTCCAGTCTTTTTGATTGTCCAACTGTACCTGAAACATTATCATTCGAAGTTGGGGACTGCCAACCTATGTCTTGTACGTGTGTTTGATAAGTTATGCCGCCTGACACACCTCCTGTAATATACATTTTGATAGCTTCCAGTCGTTTTTGTTGGCCGGTAGTACCTGATTGTTGCCCATTTTGAACATACGTTTGCCATCCAATATTTTGAACTTGTGTATTATAGTTAACATTTGGATTCGTTGAAACATTAACATTCAAATTATCATTTGCTATTGCTACTTCAGATGTCTGACTGTTTGCATAAGCGTAGACTCTTACATGATATCGACCCATTTCATTGTGGTGTTCGTTCACATTAAAATGGGCAATATATTGACCATTTTTTATTTTTTCAGCAGAATACCAAATGATATCGTCCTGCCCATTTGCATCCGACCAAATAGGTACTTTTACTGTTTCACCAGCTAGACCAGTCGTTTTAACATTGACATCAAATCGTCCAGTACTTGGATTACCTACAATCGTTGCACTGGTAATTTTCGGTGCTTGACTTCTCGCATAATAAACTGCTACTAAATCCCTAAATTGTGCCATATCGTAGGCTTGACCAAAATAGTTTCTGCCACGTTTATTCCAATACTCGACTGGATCAACATGGTCTGTTCCTCCCCACTTATAACTAATATTTTCGTGACTTGCTAAGTTCCCATCCAAGCTTTTACTTTTTGTTGAAATTAGCTTAGGCGCACCCATTTGATATTTTATCATTTGTTGTGCCGTCCAATTAGCAAGAGAGGAGATTTGGTGAGCAAACTCAGTTTTGCTATTGACCCGCACTTGCTCAATTTGATCCGCATAGCGATTACCAAATGGCCCGGCCCCCCACGCAATCTTACTAGTATCAGCGATTGTTTTTAATTGGCTGCCATCAACAAAACTATGCACAAAAGCACTAGTTTGATTTCTGACCATATAATTGATTTCATTGTCAATCTTACTATTTTCGACTCCTACATCATGAATAATAACTAACTGTGGCTTACCGTTAGAAAAATTCATGTTAATACCACCATTTTTCGAAGCGTCTTGCATGTTGATTCTATAGTTAATTTGTTCTTTTGCAGGTGCGATATTATTGTTTAAAATGTAGTTATTCACCGCACTATCTGCACTAATATGATTTATGCCAACGCAAAAACTGGCCAAAAATATTATTATAAAAGTTCTGACTTTTCTCTTCACTATTTACTTTCTCCGTTACAACATTTACTTTTGATAAAGCCTTATCATGCAATCGTCTAACTAAGTCCGTTAACTCTCACACTCTCACTGAAAAGCTTATTCTTCACCTCTATCGCTTCAAAAACAACGCCAATGTCTCGCGCCAACTTGCTATCTCAAATCCTGTTGCCTTTGCCTTCTCTAAATTCATCACTGAATGCTTTGGCCGATACGCTTTTTGTGGAAATTCTGCACTAGTCACTGGTTCGACCACCACTGTGGTATCTTTTAAGATCTCTTTTGCAAAGTCAAACCATGTCGCAGTCTCATCATTCGACAAATGATATATTCCGTATGTCGCCTCGACCGCTATCAAATGCAACATGAACTCGGCTAATGTTCTGGTCCACGTTGGTCGGCCCAATTGATCATTAACTACCGTCAGTTTAGGATGGCTTTCTGCCAATCGTTGCATCGTATAGACAAAGTTATTTCCAAATTCGCCAAACACCCAACTCGTTCTAACAATATACGCTGCTGCCCCACTCTCTATGACAGCTAATTCACCAGCTAATTTGGCACGCCCATAAGCGTTTCTTGGATTAACTGGATCTGTCTCGCGATATTCTCCAACATTCAGCCCATCAAAAACATAGTCTGTCGACACTGCCACTAGTTTGGCGCCATATTGTTTGGTAGCGTCGGCGATATTCTTGGTGCCTGTTACGTTAACCTGCCAATTCATGGCGCGTCCTTCATCTTCGGCCAAGTCCACTTTTGTATACGCAGCCGCATGGAGCACAACGTCCGGTTGTTCTGCTTTAAAAGTTGCCATCACTGCTTCACGATTTGTAATATCTAACGCCTTTGAATCATAGGCAACAAATGTTAACCCACGCTCGCGTAACAACTTTTGCAATTCTTGACCTAACTGTCCATGCGCGCCTGTTATTAAGTATTTCATATTCCCTCCGAAAAAAAGGCCGCTTCCGCTGACCTTTAGTTACTGATTATTCTGCGCGTATTTCGCTTCTACTGCAGCTTTTTCCGCTTGCCACCATGATTGATGGTCTTCATACCACTTGATCGTATCTGCTAAGCCAGTCGCAAAGTCCGTATACTTTGGTTCCCAACCTAATTCTTCACGAATCTTTGTAGCATCAATGGCGTAACGCAAGTCATGACCTGAGCGATCCTGAACAAACTCAAAGTCATTTTCGTCCTTACCCATGTCTTTCAAAATCGCATGGAGGACCGTGATATTATCCTTTTCACCGTCGGCGCCAACCAAATAAGTCTCGCCAATTGTACCCTTAGTCAAAATTGCCCAAACAGCTGTGGCATGATCATAGGTGTGAATCCAATCGCGGACGTTCTTCCCAGAACCATATAATTTAGGCTTAATGCCAGAAATAATATTGGTAACTTGTCGCGGAATAAACTTCTCAATATGTTGGTAAGGACCATAATTGTTAGAAGTGTTAGAAATCGTGGCTTGCAAACCAAACGAACGCACCCAAGCACGGACTAACAAATCAGAACTAGCCTTGGTTGATGAATAGGGACTTGATGGTCGATACTGTGATTCAGGCGTAAACTTTTCGCCGACACCTTCACCATGTCCGGGCAAATCTTCTCGTAAGGGCAAATCACCATACACTTCATCAGTTGAAACATGATGGAAGCGCTTGTTGTACTTGCGTGCTGCTTCAATTAATGTATAAGTTCCAATGATGTTCGTTTGCACGAATGGTGATGGATCTTTCAGTGAATTATCGTTATGACTTTCGGCAGCATAATGGATCACCGCATCGGTTTCAGAGACCAATTGATCAACTAATGGCGCATCAGCGATGTCGCCAACCACCAGCTTGACACGGTCTGCTGGTAATCCAGCCAAGTTCTCTTTATTACCGGCATAAGTTAACTTATCAAGCACCGTGACAAACACGTCTGGGTGTTCCGCTACAATATAGCGCACAAAGTTAGCACCAATGAAGCCGGCGCCACCGGTTACTAAAATATTTTTGTATTCAGTCATTTTGTTTCTCCCAATTACAATTGTGCTTTTGTTAGTGGCACGACATCTTTGAGCAAAGGATGATTTTTGTCTGCTTCACTCACCTCAGCATTTTCAACATCATCCCATTCAATACCCAAAGCAGGATCGGCGTAATTTACAAAAGCATACTTAGGCTTTAAATCTAGTGCCCAGTAGTCATTAACTAAGTATGAGTATGACACGGTGTCACTCAATACTTGGAAACCATTAGCAACACCACGTGGGACATAAATGCCTTTACTAGCATCAATAACAGTTTGGTAAACGTGACCAAAGGAAGCGCCTTCGCGTAAATCAACCCACGACCCCAAAACACGACCGTTGTCAGCGACAGAAATATATTTATCCCAAGGTTCGGCGTGTAGACCACGTAGCACACCTTTTCTTGATAAGGACACATTGTTTTGTAACTTATTCTCTTTAAAGAAAGACTCCGGAAAGCCTAAAGGCAACATTTTCTCTTTCTGGAAGTTTTCCTTAAACCAGCCACGATTGTCACCATGAACTGGAATGTCAAATTCTATCATACCGGGAATCGCGTCAGTCATTCGGCCGGCTAGCGCTTTTTCAAAAAAATTATCACTCATCAAATTTATCCTTCTTCCGCCACAATTCTTAACAAATATTGGCCATAATCATTCTTTTTCAATGGTTGCGCCAGCTTCTCTAATTGCGCGATGTCGATATACCCCATCCGGTAAGCAATTTCTTCTAAGGAAGCCACTTTTAAGTTCTGTTGCTTTTGGATTGTGGCAATGAATGAGGAAGCTTCCAACAAAGAATCATGTGTGCCAGTATCTAGCCAAGCATAACCACGACCCATGACCTGAACATCCAAATCACCACGCTCTAAGTAAGCTTGGTTAATATCAGAAATTTCAATTTCACCACGCGCTGATGGTTTCACATTGGCAGCTATCTCGACCACGTCATTGTCATAGAAATAAAGACCAGTCACCGCATAATTTGATTGCGGCTGTGCAGGCTTTTCGACAATCGATATTGCCTTACCAGCTTGATCAAAGTCAACCACACCAAAACGTTCTGGATCTTTCACTTGATAACCAAACACTGTCGCACCAGTTGTTTTCAAAGCGGCTGCTTGTAACTTCTCTGATAGCCCAGCACCGTAGAAAATGTTATCGCCCAGTACCAACGCTACCGAATCATTGCCAATAAAGTCAGCACCAACGATAAATGCATCGGCCAAGCCACGAGGTTCTTCTTGAATGGCATAGTCAATCTTTAACCCAAGATCATGACCATTACCGAATAATTCTTCAAATTGTCCAACATATTCTGGCGTCGAAATTAACAAAATATCCGTAATACCCGCTAACATCAAAACAGACAACGGATAATAAATCATTGGCTTGTCATAAATTGGCACCAATTGCTTACTAGTTGCTTTGGTAATTGGATAAAGTCTTGTGCCGGACCCTCCGGCTAGGATAATGCCTTTCATGTTGTAATTCCTTTTCATGCTTTTTAGTTACAAACTATATACGTTTAATATTATAGCGTATTTATATCGTATATAAATACTATATTTTGTACATATCTGTGATATCACCAAAAAAACCCGCAAGTATCAAACTTGCGAGCTGCCAATTCTTTACATTATTTAAGTAAAATCACTGTTATCTTGATAATAATCTGTCGACTCACGAGTCCAAGCGAATTTGTCACGCTTACCACTCATCGACCGATAATCAACAATAACACGGAATTGATCGTTGTATGTTTTGAGATTAACTGCCGGCTGTTAAACTGCTAACGTAGTATTATTTTCCTGTACAGTGAAAAAAATGATATTCGGGTTTGGTGCTTAACTCCCAATAGTTGTTGTGATTCGTGGGCACAACCGCCTCGTGTTTCCTACCGGCGGTATACCATGACGAATGAATAATTGTAGTTTTATTATGCCATAAACGTGTTACAACTATTTTTCAAAATCAGACTTTGAATATTTATTCTGAAAATATTGCCTGATTTTGAGTATGGCAGATTGTAAAATTAAACCGAACACCTTGCATAAAAAAACTGCAGAGACTTTAATGGTAATTGACTAAAATCAACCATAAAGGATCTGCAGCTTATGTCTTCTAGTTTATCAGCTCACGAACGTTCTGTCATTGAAACAATGATCAAACTTAATCATTCAACTCGAGAAATAGCCCGTTTCTTAAAGCGTTCTCCTGCAACTATTACCTACGAGTTAAATCGAATTAAACCATACAATGCACAACAGGCTCATCATTTAGCCCAGTGTAATCGGCACAAACACGGTCGCCATCCGACCCTAACACCTGAAATATCAGCTTTTTTGAACCATCACATTGGTATCTTGAAGTGGTCACCAGAAACGGCTGCTCATGTATTGGGTATTGCTTTCAAGACCATCTACAACTGGATTCATCATGGTTTGCTTAAAATTAAGTTATCAGATTTACCTGATAAAGGTATTCGACGTAAACGTCAATCTGACGGCCGTAGACGTGTTTTTGCTCATGGCCGTTCAATTGAAAAACGACCAAAAGCTGTCCAATTAAGACAAGAATTTGGTCATTTTGAAGTTGATACGATGCAATCTGGTAAAACACGTGGCGATGTTTTAGTGACCATCACAGAACGATTGAGTCGACAACATATCATGAGACATGTCAGTGGGCGCAATAGTCAGGCAGTGACACCAGCTATTATTAGGTTTTTCAAGGGTATAAAAAATGCTAAATCAATTACAGTTGATCACGGTCGAGAGTTTGCAAAATATGATGAAATAGAAGAACAGCTAGGCATACCGATGTATTTTGCACACCCATATTCACCAGAAGAACGTGGTAGTAATGAAGTGCTAAATCGATATGTCCGTCGTTTTATCCCAAAAGAACGCAAAATTGAAACCATCAGTCAGAAAGAATTAGATCAAATTAATCATTGGATTAATGCCAGGCCAATGAAAACGCTCAACTGGCAATCACCACGAAAAGTCTTTCAGAAACATGCGGTGTTCGGATGATTCTTGCAATCTGCCGTATTCTAAGTTCAAATTGTGACCGTGAAAGTGATTTATCACCAATCGTAATCAACGCTTTTTGCTCAGGAATAGGGTCACCTAAGTAAACCAACGCACCAATTTTACGACTCATCGGACTAAAATTACCTGTCACTAATCGCTCGTATCTCACTAACCAGTGACTAATATCGCTAATTTCACGAAAACGATGCTGCCCTGTTTCAACTTGCTGCTGACTATAAGTTGCCATCACCATTTGATATTCTGACTTCAAGTAGGCATACGGCAGATGTGGATCAAAGAATCGGGTAAACGACCGCCAAGGTAATAAGTATAAGTTGAGAACGTTAAGAACACCATAACGCCAATTAAATAATTTGAAAAAATGTTGCCTTAGGAGGTCCTTTTTTTGATGATTTTGATTGACTAAGGCTAAATTATTTACAAACAAATGTGCAAATTGGTCTACCGGATTGATGACATTAAAGCCTAAGATGTCACGTGGTGTACCTGCTTGTGTGAAAAAAACAGAAGGTTTAATGGGTCGATTGATAAACATATCGTCATCGAACAATACAAAATGTTCTGACAAACCTTTAATTTTATGTATATACATTTGAATCGCGTTGGAATTAAACGTTGGCAATGTATCAGCAGGCATGAAGTCTGCGTGTCTGACAATGGTTAATTTGGGATGTGTCTGGTTTAACCACTCTGGAATTTGATTGTCAGTCACCAAAAAGATGTGATTTACCCACGGTGCATTTGTCGCGACCATTTGGAACCAATATTTTAACGTCCCATAATCTCGGTATCGTTCATCCCCATTCAATGTGTCATCATGAATAGCGTATTTATTTTTTTCTTTCAGCCAAGTTTCGTCCTGACCGTCTACCCATAACAACACAAAGTCAATCGGCATATTATTCTCCTATGCTTTGGTATATCTCTCTCATTTGTTTATCAACCGCTGCCCTATCAAACATCATAAGCCTTTGTACGTTTGTACGGTCGTATTAGTCAGATTCTGTCTTGGCCGCTGAATATTGTTCTTAATCAATATTGATAATGCTTTAGCATCAAGGGGATCAAATACACGTCCAATTTCCTCATTTAGAATGTAATCTTTGATGCCTCTAATATCGGCTCCGAGTAGATAGACACCATCTCTGATTGCTTCCAAACCGGCACGCGATAAGCCCTCTCTCAGTGACGGTAGCACAGCTAGGTCAGCTGCCAAATGTAGATGTCGAATATTTTTTGTATAATTTAAAAAATGAATTTGGTTCTCAATACCCAAATGTTTGGCTAAATCGGTTAAATTCTTTTTTTGTGAACCACGACCGGCAATCACGAAATGAATATCTGGCAAATCAAGCATTGCTAGCGCTTCAATCACAATACGATGATTTTTCCGTTTTGATAGTTCACCAACAGAAATTAAAATCCGACTTTTTTCAGGTAAGTGATATGTTGCTAACAATTCTTGCTTGGCCGACAGATGATCTGAGAGGTTGTATTGATCCAGTAGTCTGAAATTAATTCCCACCCCTGGCACATATTGCGTATTTTTAGCGTGTAACCAACGTTTAGCTAATAAAAAGTCTTCCTGATTAATCAGTAACAACTCAGACGTACAAAATGAGAATAACCATTCAATAGGAAAAATCAACCAATTTATCCAAGCACTCGTTTTAGAAAAATGAAATCCGTGTGCTGTATAAACGACTGGCACATGATTTTTCAAAGCTGCCAATCGTCCTAATACCGAAGCAATCGGTGTATGAACATGAATAATTTTAAATTGATTTTCTTTCATTAAACGATTCAAGAGAAACAACACTGCAACATTTTGGCGAAACTTCCCCAAACCACGTTCAACTGGAATATTATGTATAACAAATTTTTTGGATGCCAACCAATCCATGAATTGTTGATTACTCTTAGCAGACAAGGTGCCATAATGGGTAAAGTTAGCTGCGACGTGCACTTCATAACCCATACTCTGCAATATTTTGATGTTACGATGATTAAATTGTGCGATGAAAGAGGCCGTTGAGGCCATAATTAGTGCTTTTTGAATAATTTTTGAACACCTTCTCTCACAATAATGACAGGTATTGTTCTGAAAATAATTGACAGGTCGCAAAATAGCGAGACTTCTCGTGCATATTCTGCGTCGAACTCCGCTTTTTGTTCATCTGTTAACTTTTTTCTGCCGTTTATTTGTGCCAAACCTGTAATTCCAGGCATTAAGCTATCCACTCCTGATTCACGTCGCAAATCCAAGAGTTTTTGCTCATCTGCCACCACTGGTCGCGGTCCAATTAAACTCATGTCACCTTGTAACACGTTGAATAATTGTGGCAATTCATCCAATGACGTATTACGCAAAAAGCGTCCAACTTTGGTCACTTTTTTGCGAATAGCTGCTCTCTCTGCACCTACTAATATTGGTGCATCACCTGTCATCGAACGAAATTTGTATATATTGAATTCCTGCCCATTTTTACCAATACGTTGCTGTTGATAGATTACGCTGTCTTGCGTCGTGATTTTCAACAAAAACGCAATAATAATAAATGTAGGTAAAAAAAGAATCACTAAAAAGCAGGCAAAGAAAATGTCTAAAATTGGCTTTACATGTTCTCTATACAAACTTCTCTCAATCTCCTAAAATCCTAAATTTTCCCTCTCCCCAGAGGATATACTAATTCCTTATTATTCTATCATAAAATTCACATTATTGTCGTAATATATATATATATATATATATATTACTTTTATAATTTTAAAGGTATTTTGTATCAAATTCAGGATCTTGACTAGTCAAAATTTTTGGGCCAGCTTTAGTAATCGCCAAAGTATGTTCATATTGTGCTGACCATGAACCATCAGCCGTCGTAACAGTCCAACCATCTTCTTCGGTATGATCTGTGTTAACTTTCCAGCCACCAATGTTAATCATTGGCTCAATTGTAATTACCATGCCTTCACGTAAGCGAACGCCATGACCTGGCGTGCCATAATGTGGCACATTTGGCTCTTCATGCATTGTTGGACCAACGCCATGACCAATATACTCACGCACATCACCATAATGATGTTCAACTTCTGTATATTGTTGAATTGCATTCCCGATGTCACCAATGCGATTACCAACAACGGCTTGGTCAATGCCTAAGTACATTGCTTTTTTAGTAACAGCCATCAAGTCTTTAATCTCTGGTGTGACCTCACCGACTGCATAAGACCAAGCTGAATCTGACACGGCACCATTCAAACCGACAACTGTATCCACCTTCACCAAGTCACCATTCTTGAGCTTCAAGCCCTTGCGAGGCAATCCATGGGCAACTTCGTTGTTGATACTAATTGTCGTGGCATATTTGAATCCTTCAAAACCGATTTGAAGTGGCACGCCACCATGACTTTCAATATACTCGCGCGATTTTGTTTCAATTTCCCAAGTATCGATACCTGGCTTAATTAAGTCGCGCAACATGAGGTGCATGCCGGCAATAATAGCGCCTGATTGACGCATTGCTTCAATTTCTCGTGGTGATTTTAACTGAATCATTTTTGACTTCTTTCCATTTTTAATACTCCATTTTATTATAGCATTTCACCCCAAAATAAAAAGCACGCAATTGAGTGCTGTCTACTACTGTGCCATTTGTTGTGTTATTGATGTGTGAACACGTTCAATCTCTGTTTGGCTCATCACTTCAGTTGACCCTAACCCACTAATACTTTGGGTGGTTCCTTTTAGTTGATCCTGCTTAACCGTTCCGAATGCTTTACGATAGCTGAGGGCAAGATTTTTCATAGAAGTTGTTGAAACATCTGTTTGAACATTGTTAGAAATTGTCGTTAGCAGTGAATCATTAAACAATGTGCCAACTTTAGCTGAGTTTTTCAAGACAGCCTTGATAACGAGTTGCTGTCTCATTTGACGACCATAATCACCATTGGGGTCTTCATGTCGCATACGTGAGAACGCCAATGCTTCATTGCCATCCATGTGATAAGTCTTACCGGAAACAAATGAATATTGACTCTCAGAATCAGCTTGTGTTGTGTCACCTGTCGTGGTGAACGTCAAAGGTGATGTGACATCAACACCACCAACGGCGTCAACCATTTTAACCAAACCACCCATGTTAATCAAGATATAACCACCGTTAATATCAATATTTAACAGATTTTCAACAGCTGACACCGCTGAATCAGCTGATCCATAGGCATATGCAGCATTAATCTTCATTTGTTGACCGCTGACTGTTACCAACGTATCGCGTGGGATTGATGTCATTGTCGTGACATTAGTTTTGGGATTAATAGTCATGACGATCATTGTATCTGTACGACCTTTGTAGTTACGACCAAGTTCGCCAGTATCTGTTCCAAGCAATAAATAAGAAACTGGTTTTTTGCTACTGGTAAGTTTGTCAGCAGATTTTGTCGTTTTGGACGATTTCTGCATTTTCGTAATTGTGCTATTAACTTTATAGTACGCGTATGAACCTGTTGCAATTCCCCCAACTACGAGTAGTCCAATAATCGTTAAAATAATATTTCGTACTGTGTGTCGCTTTTTTGGACGCATTTTTGAACGCCTTTGCATGAGCAATTCCCCTTTGTTGTTTGTTACATAATTGTAAAATAGTATAACACAAAATGAATCTTAATAATCAATCCATACAAAAAAGTCCACAACACATGAACTCTTCATTAGGTATAAATACTACATTGTACCAAATAAACGGTCACCCGCATCCCCTAGACCCGGAACGATATAGCCATGTTCATTCAGTCCTTCATCTAATGATCCTGTATAGATATCAACATCTGGATGTGCATCTTGAACTGCTTTAACACCCTCTGGAGCTGACACCAGTGTAATTAACTTAATATGCTTAGCACCACGCTTCTTTAAAGCAGAAATAGCATCCTTAGCTGATCCACCAGTTGCCAACATAGGGTCAACCAACAATACGTCACGTTGATCAATATCTTCAGGCAATTTAATGAAATATTCAACTGGCTCGAGGGTTGTTTCATCACGATACATACCAATATGACCAATTTTGGCTGCTGGAATTAATTGTACAATACCATCGACCATTCCCAATCCAGCACGTAGGATTGGGACGACAGCTAATTTTTTACCTGCTAATTGCTTTTTAGTTGTTGTTGCTACTGGTGTCTCAACAACAACATCTTCCAATTGCAAATCGCGGCTGGCTTCATAAGTCATCAACATCGCGATTTCGTCCACTAGTGCTCGAAAGTCCTTAGTGCCGACATTCTTGTTACGAATCATTGTGAGCTTATGTTGGATCAACGGATGATCCATTTCAACAAATTTTCCCATGATAGTTTTGAATGAACACAAACGAATCGACTGAAAACGCCGTATTCATTATTTCCTTCCAATTCAATTTACTATCTTAAATTATACCAAAAAATAACGTTATCCGGATAAAAATATCATTCACAAGAAGATTGGACAATTAATCAAGCACAGTTGCGTTTTGATGATTAGTAACAAGATAGGCTCCTAAACCTACAAGTGCACCAAGAGCAGCTGGTACAACCCATCCAAAGCCAAGTGAGGCAAATGGCACAAATTGATGATATCCATTCACAACACGCTGTACGCTAGCCAACGACACTAAAGGTGAGCTAGCAAGGGCATCTAAAACAGCAGGTAAAGTGACAGCAGCCACAACAAAACGATAAACTAGCGCTGATTGCTTGAAATATTTGCTGAATAGCGACAATAAGATAAGTACCAAAGCAAATGGATACAATAGCATCAAAATCGGTACTGACCAAGCTACGATATTGGTCAAACCTGCGTTAGCTGTGACAAATGATCCAAACGCAATGACACGCAACCACCAAAGATAACTCACTTTTGGAAAAACACGGTGCATATCTTGTGAGAATGAGACGAACAGTCCCATAGCTGTTGTGAAAACCGCTAAGGTCACGATAACACCAGTCAACGCCGTCCCAAAGTTACCCATATAATGACCAACAATTTGAGCAAAGGCATCACCACCATTTGCTGATGGTTTGAACAATCCCAAACTACTAGTGCCAACCAGAACTAGTGCTGCGTAAATCACCGCTTCCGCGACAATACTTAACAAACCAGCCTTTGCTAATACAGTCGATACTTGCTTTTTGTGGAATCCTAAGCCTTTGACAGCATATACAACTGAAACGGCTAATGCCAACAAGGCTATGCCATCCATTGTATTATACCCATCTAAAATTCCCTGAAAAGCGGCATTACTTTGATACGCCGCAGATACCGTTTGATGCGTGTTACCCATTGGCATAACTAACGATAATACCAACACTAATAACAATAGTCCCAAGAATAGCGGATTAAGATATCGTCCCACCCATTTCAATAAGCCTGATTCTTTAACTGTTAGGAAGTAAGCCAATCCAAAGAAGACAGCCGAGAAAACTAACATTGCTAATCCTTGATATTTAACAGGCACAAATGGTGATACGCCCATTGAAAACGCCGTTGCTGCTGTACGCGGTGTTCCAAAAAAAGGTCCGATTGTCATGTGAATTGCAACTAAAAATACTGTTCCAAACCAAGGTGCGACTGGTCTGGCAATGTCGTAAACACTTTGACTATTGGTGACACTCACCGCCATCATTGCCAAAAATGGCACGATAGTACCAGTAATCAAAAATCCAACCGTCGCTGGTAACCAATTACCACCTGATAATTGACCTAACTGGACAGGAAAAATTAAGTTTCCTGCTCCAAAAAACATTCCAAATATTAGTGACGCCACTAATACTAACTTTTGCCACGTTAATTTTTTTTCGTCCATTTCTTTTCTCCCTAGTAGTATACGTTATTGCTTCAATTTACTCACTAAATCATTTGAATATTCATACCAATTCCTCTTCCCTCTGTATGATGAAAATAAAAAAGACTAGCTACAATTTTTTAGCAGCTAGTCTTTCAACATATCAAATCAGCTACCTATCATGTTTTATCTGATAGGCGCAAAAAATTTCAGCACTTATCACTAACTAATGATAATAATGCTGATAATAATTTGTTTTGTTGTTGCGAATTGATTTGTCATATTATTTTCTCATTTATTTATTAACAATATTAAACCAAATATCATTTGTTTTGTCAACCTCTAATTTTAGTCAAAAAAAAACGCTTATCGCGTTTTTTTAAATTAGCGTTGTACGGCTACTGTCGTTTCAGTTGTTGCTGCAGTACGTTCTTGTACCAAAACATTTTCTGATGACAATGCAGACTTTGCTTGCTCAGCCAACTTTGAGAATGTGTCAAAATCAGAAACAGCAAGATCAGCTAACATCTTACGGTTCAATTCAACACCGGCCAATGTCAAACCATGCATCAACTTTGAGTATGACAAACCGTTCATACGGGCTGCTGCGTTGATACGAGCAATCCATAGCTTACGGAAGTTACGCTTTGTGTTCTTACGATCACGGTATGCATACAAGTATGACTTGTAAACTTGTTGCTTAGCAACCTTAAAATTAATACGACGTTGTCCACGGTAACCCTTGGCCAACTTAACAAACTTTTTACGACGTGCGCGTGATACTGTACCACCCTTAACTCGCATGGGTATTTCCTCCTAGAAATTAAATAATTAGACTTACCTTGAAATTAGAGCGTGCTCAACATCTTAGCGTATGTCTTAACAGTCGTTGAATCCATCATGCGTGTGCCACGCAATTGACGACGTTGCTTCTTTGTCTTACCGTGGAAACGGTGTGAAGTATAAGCTGAAGCTGACTTCAAGCCACCGTTAGCTGTCTTCTTAAAGCGCTTTGCTGATGCGCGGTGTGTCTTCATCTTTGGCATGTGACCAATTCTCCTACTTTACGATTTTTGTTTATGCTTGATTAAACAAGCGACTAAACCCTTACTTACTTGGCATCGCGTGGTGCCAAGACCAAAAACATTTGGCGGCCATCCATTTTGGCACGTTGTTCCACCTTGGCGATGTCATCAAGTTCTTCAGCCATGCGGTCTAAGACCCCACGTCCAATGTCTTGGTGAGTAATCATACGACCACGGAAACGCAAATTCAGCTTAACTTTGTTGCCTTGCGACAAAAACTTGATTGCTGCCTTTTTACGTGTTTCGAAATCGCCTGAATCAATCACTGGTGACATACGAACTTCTTTAACTTGAACAATTTTTTGGTTCTTACGTTGTTCTTTTTGCTTCTTTTGCGCTTCGAACTTCGCTTTACCCCAGTCCATGATTTTGGCAACTGGTACTTCAGCGTTAGCCTGTACCAATACCAAATCAAGGTCTGCATCATTCGCTAATTGTTGGGCATCACGTGTTGACATTTCCTCTTGCTTACCATCATGGATAAGCAAAACACGTGGTGCGCGGATATTTTCGTTGACTAGATCAACTTGTCGTGGTTGACGTGCTATTGTCTGGCACCTCCAAATTTATTTTGTGAATCAAGAAGAAAAGTGGGCAAGAACTTAATCTTTACCCACTTCAACACTTGCAGTACTTAACGTACAACTGTATCTGCCAAGCAACGATATCACTTGGCGAGAAGCGGGTGCTTCTACTTGTTCAACAGATACTAGTTTACTACCTCATAGATCATTTGTCAACTGTGTTCTGGATTAAACGAACGCCATAGTGACTAATAACTAAAATCGCAAATTGAACGCCAGCAAACAACGTGACAAAAACAATCATATGCATGCTGAACGATTCAGCTATTAAACTTAAAACATGTTGTAATCTTGTGAAAACATCCCAAGAATTCAAGCGAAGAAAACGACCGATATATATGCCAACACCTGATAATATCGACAAAACAGCCATAAGGAATAATTCTAACAGATCGTGGCGTTTGTCAAAATAATGTTTAAAAATAAGCTCTAAACTTAAAATACCTAACACAACACCGATAAAGATACCTGCCGACAAAACCGCATAATTGAAATATTGCATACGGACTGTCAAACCAATACCGATATATTGTAAATGAATATAATCTGTAATCATATACATCGTATTTGGATAGAATAGCAACCATAAAATACTAAAAATTGTCCCCACTGTGACACGTTTAGTAAATGCCACTACTAAGGCAAAATCTAAGGGTAACAATGCCAAAAATACATTCCAGTTTAAAAATGTAAAATGTGTGGGGGTCAAGTAGACAAACAAAAAGAAAAGAACCACAATTAGATGAATAGCACCTATACTAATTAAATTTTGTTTTCTCATCCGAGCACCTCCTTAATTTGCTACATCTTATATTTTAGCACGTCAATGCGCTGCCGTTTCCTGTATTTATAAGGACTATAATTGTCTTTATCGTGATAAAAAGTTGGTCTCACTGGCTGTAACAGTATTCAGTATCATTCTATGGTACAATAACGATAATAAAGCTTTATCAAAACCTAAAATTTATAGTAACCTTATGTCAAGTAAATACCCTTGACATTAAATAGAGTTTAACTGTTGACAAACGCTGTAAATTTCGGTAAACTTGACTAGTTGATAAATTGAAACGAAAGGAGGTGCTATCATGGCTACCCCATCAAACAAGAATTCAAAGTCTCACAAGCGCAATCGCCGCGGACACATTGGTTTGAATGTTCCAAACATTTTGTTGGATCAGACAACTGGTGAATACCGTGTTGCTCACCGCGTCTCACCTTCTGGTGTTTATAACGGCAAGCAAGTTGTTGATAAGAAGTAACAATGATGCCTGTTCTATTTGTAGAACAGGTTTTTTTGTTTGCGAAATAACTTTAATTTAGGATCTATGACTATAAAAATCAAAGAAGCCGCGGTTGACTCTGCTGACCGCGCCCAAGAAATGATTGCACGTGGTGCTAACCGAATTGAATTAAACGCTCGCCTTGACTTAGGCGGCATTACCCCTGACACACGAACTGTAATCGACACGCTAACTATTGCTGGTAATATACCAGTTGTCATTATGGTTCGCCCTCGTGGTGGCGATTTTGCATATGATAATACTGAATTAAACCAAATGCTAGAAACCTTACAAATTGTTGCAGATTTAGGTGGTCAGCATGTTACTTTCGGTGTTGTGCGAAGCGGATCACTGGACACAGACATGATGTCGACGTTAATCGAGACTGCAGATACCCTGAATTTACATGTCGTTATGCACATGGCATTTGATGAGATTACAAAAGACCAACAACAAGCAGCTATGCAATGGTTATTCACACATGGCGTTACGCGTATTTTGACCCACGGTGGTGTGCTAACAACGGCCATCACTGAACTAATGCCACAATTAGAATTTCTTGTAGATCGCGCACCAGTTGGCATGACCATTTTACCTGGTGGTGGTGTGACACACGATAACGCTGACGAAATTGCTGATGTGCTTGGTATTTCTGAGGTACACGGTACTAAAATAGTATGAATGCTTGACTACAAGTTTTAAAGAATTATACTGAAGCTATCATTCTTGGGGGAATGGCTTAGAGGGGTGGAAAATTTATGCATACTACTACACTACAAAGATTTGTAATGACGACTATGGCTGTAATAGCTATCTTTTTTGGGATATCTATTTTACTTTCTGGTCATATTTTTTCAAATAATAGTTCGTTTCATGACACTTTTAAATTATTTCCATTGTGGAAAAATATACTATTTTCACTGTTATTACTTTGTAGCATTACAATAGTTTGGTGGCTGTCTACTAAAAAAGAAAGTTCCGTCCGCTTTATATTTTGGTATATCATAATATTTTTAGTTGTTGGTGCTATTTTTTTTCAACCATATAAGCCTGTTTTTGATAATTTTGCAGTTAATTTACAAGCTTTTCATTTAGTTAAAGATTTTCCAAAGTGTAGTTGGCAACAATATTTTAGTATATTTCCCAATAACGTAGCAATAACTAATTTGTTGTTTTGGTTAGATACACCATTCAAGGGCATTATAAACACACCTGAAGATCTCTTTTTTATCAATGCCTGCATTGGTCAAGGGTTAATGTTGTTTTCCATTTATCAATCTATGAGATTATTAGATTTAATTTTTGATAAAAAGTTTGGGAATGTATTATTGTTTTTTTACATACTTTCGCCCACATACTTAATGCAATTTACACAAGTTGCATACTCTGATACCTACTCATTGCCATTCTTAGTGGCTTCTTTCCGATATGTCACTCAATTACTAATCACTGTAGAAGACGTAAATTTTAAAATTTTTATAAAACACTTAAAAAACTGGTATTTCATAATTTGTTCTGGATTGTTTATGAGCCTGGCTCTCTATTTACGTCCAAATTCAATTATTGCACTAGTAGCAATAATTATACTGTCTTTACTTTTGATGACTAAAAATCGACGAACTATTTTACTTTTCTTGGTATCGCTTGTGTTTTTTTCAGAAATTATTACATTTACTTCGAACAAAACATTAGCTCAAACCAATTATGAAACTAATATTTCCAAAAACAATAAAATGCCAATTGAATCTTGGTTCTTAACAGCATATTATAACGGTGGTCGTTCTGGGGCTAAAATAAATCAGATAACAGACAAATACAAAGATTATGATAAAAGAAAATCATATATACGTTCTAAATTATTTACTAAACTACGCTCTTTAGGTCCAATTGGAATAATTGCCACTTGGAAAAACAAATGTAACGTGTTATTTGGTATAAAATCAGATTTTGGGATGCAATATTTTAATTCATTCCGTGACTGGGATAGTCGCCAACTTAAAATCAGATACAAAAATTTATATGACTTTTTAACACCAAAAATGATTCAAATAAGCTTAATTTCAGTTTTTACATGTATTTGTCTTTTATTCTTCTATGCTATCTTATTTTTAAAGAACAAAGCTAACATAACCATATATACCCAACCTAAAAAAATGATTTTTGTTTTGATATTAGGTGTTTTTGAGTCATTATCGCTTTTTTATATACTCTTATGGGAAGTACAAGAACATTATGTATATATGATGTTGCCATTTTTGTTACTAATTGGGTCTATATTGTCGGGCTATTTGGCTCAAAAATCCATTCATATTTTGAAACATCTAAGCCTACGAAAGCAGAACTTCAAACACTAACATATACCAACAGCACAAGGAGCTAATCAAATGCCATTAGATGGACTCTTTACTCATGCCATCGTTCATGAGCTTAATACATTGATAACGGGTGGCCGTATCACCAAGGTACATCAACCCTATTCAAACGAAATCGTCCTTGTTGTACGTAACAACGGGCAGAACTATCCACTGCTTTTGAGCGCACATCCAAGTTATGCCCGCGCACAAATTACCTATATTCCGTATGAGAATCCACAAACCGCGCCTAATTTTGTGATGTTTTTGCGACGCTATTTAGAAGGCACTAAAATACAACGAATTGAACAAGTTGACAATGATCGTATTATCAATTTTTATGTCAACGCACGTGATGAATTAGGTGATGTACAAGAAATTCGAGTCACGCTTGAAATGATGGGACGCCACTCTAACCTTTTTCTCGTACGCGAGCATGATAATCGCATTCTGGAACTCATCAAGCATGTACCTGCTGACCAAAATCGTGTGCGCTCATTGTTCCCAGGCGCAACCTATATTTTGCCGCCAGCGCAAAATTTGTTAAATCCCTTTGAAAGTGGTTTAGACGGCTTAGCATCTATGATTTTGGATGAGCCGTTCGACAATTGGGCAAAGCAAATTCAAAGTACCTTTCAGGGATTTAGTCGCGACAGTGCATTAGCTTTAGCACGCGCTATCAATCAGGATGGGGATCATTTGGCAAATGCGCGTCATTGGTTGGCACAATTTGATAATCTGCAACCAACCTTGTTTACCTCAGCCAACGGTGGGTTCAGTTATGCAGCATTTAATTGGCAACAAGAATCTGCAAGCGCGCAATCATTTAACACAATTGGTGAAATGCTAGATGCTTATTACGTTGGTAAAGCCGAGCGTGAACGTGTTAATCAACAAGCCGGATCATTAGTCCGTGTTGTTAAAAACGAGCTCAAAAAAAATATCACAAAACGTAAAAAGCTTTTAAATACGCTATCAGACGCTGAAAATGCCGATGATTTGAAAGTTAAAGGCGACTTGCTCATCACCTATCCGCATCTTGTAGAAAAAGGTATGACAAGCGTACAAATCGAAAACTACTACGATAACAACAACTTACTGTCAATCACACTTGATCCTAAACTAAATGGGCTCAAAAATGCGGAAAAATATTTCACAAAATATCGAAAGTTGCGGACAGCAGTCGACTTTGTCAATGAACAGTTGGCACTCACTGACGCTGAAATTTCCTATTTCAATAACATCATGGCGCAATTAGATGTGGCTTCACCTAAAGATGTTGAAGATATTCGCATTGAATTAACGACGGAAGGCTATATTCGAACCAAAAAGAAAAGTAAACAGCGACCTAAAGTGTCACACCCCGACAGATTCGAAAGTAGCGATGGCACGCTCATTGAAGTCGGAAAGAATAATTTGCAGAATGAACGTCTCTCGCTTAAGCAAGCTGATCGTCGCGATATTTGGTTACACGTTCAGAAAATTCCGGGATCGCACGTCATCATTCATGACGCGAATCCCTCAGAAGCAACGCTTATCGAGGCAGCCAAATTAGCTGCTTATTATAGTAAAGCTAGAGATTCGGCTAATGTTCCTGTTGACTATTTACCTGCTGGTAAATTGCGAAAACCGAACGGTGCAAAACCTGGCTTTGTCATTTTTGAAGGTCAGCAAACACTCTATGTGACCCCTGATGCTGCACTTGTTTCACAATTGAAAATAAAAAAATAACAGCCTGACGGCTGTTTTTTTGTTAGTTGGGATTTGGTAAATAAAGATTCCCTAATGTGGCAGCTAACACTGCTTTAATTGTGTGCAAACGATTTTCTGCCTGTTCAAATTGATGTGCATACGGTGCATTAAAGACATCGTCAGTGATTTCCATTTCTGTCAAACCGTACTTGTCATAAATATCTTGTGCCATTGTCGTTTTCACATCATGAAATGCTGGCAGATCATGCAGAACAATGACTTGATTATTTTGCGTTTTTGCTACCAATTCATGATTGATTTGATAAGGTAGCAATAGTTCGATTCGTTGTGCGAACTGGTCTTCCTCACCCATTGACGCCCAGACATCTGTATACAAAACATCTGCGCCTGAAACACCTAAATCAACATCATCGGTAATAGTAATTTTTGAACCAGATACGGCAGCCTTTTGCTTTGCCAACTGTTGCACATCATCAGTTGGCTGCAAACTTTTAGGCGCCACAATATGAACATTAACACCCAAAATAGCGCCTGTCACCAACAAGGAATGGGCAACATTATTACGGCCATCCCCTAAATAAGCCAACGTAATGCCTGACAAATGACCAAAGTGTTCTTTGATGGTCAAAAAATCAGCCAACATTTGTGTCGGATGCCACTCATCTGTCAGACCATTCCACACTGGCACGCCACTGGTGCTTGCCAACTCTTCAACAATTTTCTGAGAAAAACCACGGTATTCAATACCATCATACATGCTGCCCAAGACTTTTGCTGTATCTTGTAGCGATTCTTTTTTGCCAAATTGAATGTCATTGTGACCCAAAAATTCTGGATGTGCACCCAAATCATTGGCCGCAACTGTGAATGCCGAACGTGTCCGCGTTGACGTTTTTTCAAATAATAGGGCAATATTTTTACCCGCCAAATACTGATGGGGAATATTTTGTTGTTTGAGTGACTTTAAATGCGCTGCCAAATCAATCAATGTTTCTAGCTCTGCTTTAGTAAAATCAATCTCTTTCAAAAATGATTTACCTTGGAAATGTGAATTCATTGGCGCTCCTCCAAAATTTTATAATTGCGCGTTACTTCTTTTTTGACGTTGGTCACAGCCGTACCACCAAGTGATGTACGACGATTAACAGCCGTTTCTGAAGCCAAAATTTGATAAATATCAGCTTCAATTTGAGGTGCAGCAGCTTGTAAGTCAGTCAAAGTCATTTTCTGTAACGGTGTATGTGTCTGAATGCCCTTCAATACCAACTGACCAACAATCGCATGTGCTTTACGGAAAGGTACCCCTTTGGTGGCTAAATAGTCAGCGAGTTCTGTTGCATTTGAAAAGTCATCTTGCGTTGCAGCTAACATTTGACCCTCATGAACCGTTAAGCCATTTAACATGCCAGTAAATATTTTCACCGAGGCAATCACTGTGTCCATCACATCAAAAACTTGTTCCTTATCCTCTTGCATATCTTTGTTATAAGCAAGTGGTAAAGATTTCATTGTCGTCAATAGCGCCAATAATGAGCCATAGGTACGGCCAGTTTTACCCCGCACCAATTCCGCAAAATCAGCATTCTTTTTTTGAGGCATGATTGAAGAGCCTGTTGAAAAATCATCTGACAATTCAATATAATTAAATTCATAGCTCGACCATAAAATTAACTCTTCAGCCATACGTGATAAATGCATCATTAAAATCGAAGCATTGCCGAGAAATTCCAATGCGAAGTCACGATCTGACACAGCATCTAACGAATTATGATAAATATCACTAAAGCCTAGCTCATCCGCAACAAATTCACGGTCAATGGGAAATGTGGTACCCGCCAAAGCTGCAGCTCCTAGTGGCAGAATGTCTGTATGCTTTTGGTTAAATTCAAAACGTTCGTAATCACGTTGGAACATGTTGAAATAAGCTAACAAATAATGACCATAAGTGATAGGTTGGGCATGTTGTAAGTGAGTATAGCCAGACATAATCGTGCCGGCGTGTTTGTCTGCCAATGATAATAGCTCACTCTGCAAGTCGGTCAAGGCTGACATCACATGTGGCAAACGGTGTTTTACCCAAAGATGGAAATCAGTTGCCACCTGATCATTTCGAGAACGCGCAGTATGAAGTTTGCCAGCAACAGCGCCAATTTTTTCTGTCAATAAAGCTTCCATATTCATATGGATGTCTTCATTTTTAACATCAAATGTCAAATTACCCGCTGTTAATTCTTGTTGCAAACTTTCTAAGCCAGCCACAATTTGTGCTGATTCGTCACTTGATATAATAGCTTGTTTGCCCAACATTTTTGCGTGGGCAATTGACCCTTCTAAATCTTCAGCCGCCATTTTTTGATCAAAATGAATCGACGCCCCAAACTCATCAACCCATTCAGATGCTTTGGCAGTAAAACGACCACCCCATAATTTATCACTCATATCACTTTTTTGCACTGCGCAATGCCACAGTGCTTTCCCTTCATCAAAGCTATGTACGCGCCGAAGCGCTTGTTTATTTCACTGTATCTTTCTTTGGTTGTGAATGAACATGGTTCACTTGTTCATACACCGTGTTACTCAATGTCCACAACTTGATGAAGCCAACAGCAGCTTCTTGGTCAAAGGATGATGCAGCCGTGTAAGTTGCCAAATCTTCGTTATATAATGAATTTTGCTCTGATTGACGCGCAACAGCAATGGCATTACCTTTATAAAGCTTCATTTTAACAACACCGTTCACATTTTTTTGTGTATCATCAACGAAAGCCATCAAACTGTCAAACAAAGGTGATACCCACTTAGCTTCATAAACGAGATTAGCTAATTGTTGCTCAATTAATGGCTTGAAATGGGCCACATCACGTTCGAGCGTCAAATCTTCGAGATCCTTGTGCGCTGTCATCAACACTGCAGCAGCAGGCGCTTCATAAATTTCACGAGACTTGATGCCTACCAGACGGTTCTCAATATGATCAATTCGACCAATACCATGTTGACCAGCAATTTCATTGACGGCAACAATTAGTTCAGCAAGTGGTAATTGCTCACCATTTAACGCTACCGGCACACCTTGTTCAAATGTCACATCGATAAATTCTGGTACATCAGGTGTGTTTTCAATAGCCTGTGTTAAGGCGTATGCATCTTCAGGTGCTTGGTTCCATGGATTTTCTAGGATACCGGCTTCATTGGCACGTCCCCACAAGTTTTCATCAATTGAATAAGGTGAGTCCAAATCAATAGGCACTGGCACGTCATGTGCATGGGCGTATTCAATTTCTTCTTCACGCGACCATTGGAAATCACGAATTGGTGCTTCAATTTTCATTTCAGGATCAAGGGCATGGATAGCTGCTTCAAACCGTACTTGATCATTACCGTGCCCTGTTGAACCATGAGCAATGGCAACGGCATCATTTTCATGCGCAATGTCAACCAATTTTTTGATAATCAAAGGACGTGACAAAGCAGAAACCATTGGATATTCGCCTTCATACATCATGTTTGCTTTGATGACTGGTGCAACGTATTGCTCAGCAAATTCTGATTTTGCGTCAATAACAATTGACTGTGTCGCCCCAACTTGCAAGGCTTTGGCTTGGATCATGTCCATATCTTTGCCATGTTGACCAACGTCTAAAACGACAGCGATAACGTCATAACCCTTTTCGTTCAACCAAGGAATGGCTACTGAGGTATCCAACCCACCGGAATATGCTAATACTAATTTTTCTGTCATGATAATGTCCTCGCTGTTTTTTGTTTTAGTTATTTGTTGATTCTATATTAGCGCGCCTTGTTTAAATATGCAATAAAATAACGATTATATACACTTAAAAGTTGTATAAACTGATTTTAAGTGTATATTTTTGCAATAAAAAAGAACCTTTCGGTTCTATTGATATATCTTATTCATGCCAAACAGGTTCCAACAAATGGGTTTGTTCTGGCGTTGGCCCTACGGCGAAGCTCAACAAATCAACTTCCAACAATTCAGAAATACGTTGGAGATAATGTTGGGCATTGACTGGTAGTTCTTCAAATGTTGTCACACCCGTAATGTCTTCATCCCACCCGGGCAAGGTCTCGCAGTTGACATCCAACCCATTAAACCAAGTATCTGAAGCTGGGAAATGGTGAATTTCTTCGCCTTTATAAGTATACGAGGTCGCAATTTTTATTTCTTTCAAGCCTGACAAAACATCCAATGAGTTAATGGCTAACTTGGTCAAACCAGAAACTTGTACCGCATGTCGCAAAGCAACCGCGTCTAGCCATCCAATACGGCGAGGACGCTTAGTAATCACACCGTACTCGTGACCCACTTCGCGAATATGATCTGCAATGTCATTAAACAATTCAGTTGGGAAAGGTCCCTCACCAACTCGAGACGTATAAGCTTTAATGACACCAACAACGTCTTGGATTTGCTTTGGGCCTACTCCAGCACCATTCATCACACCACCTGCTGTTGGGTTAGAGCTTGTCACATAGGGATACGTACCGTGATCAACGTCAAGCATTACACCTTGTGCACCTTCAAATACAACACGTTTGCCAGCTTTCATCAATTGTCCCAGCAAATAAGACGTATCTGTCACATAAGGTGCCAACTGACGACCATATTCAACATAAGTTTGGTAAATATCATCGTAATCTAACGCCTCTTCACCATACAATTTAGTCAATTGGGCATTTTTAAATGGCAAATATTCTTTTAGCAACTTACCAAATACTTCTGGATCAATTAAATCAGCCACGCGAATACCAACACGTGAGATTTTATCCGTGTAGGCAGGACCGATACCTTTTTTGGTCGTACCAATTCGATTATTTGAAGCAGATTCAGAGGCCTTATCCAACGCAATGTGGTACGGCATAATAACATGTGCACGGTTTGAAATACGCAAATTCTCAATCGTAATTCCTTGGCTTTCAACTTCTTTAATTTCAGCTAAAAGTGCTTCGGGATTGACAACAACGCCGTTGCCAAGTACTGCTAGTTGACCTTTCGTGATGATTCCAGATGGTAGTGCAGACAATTCAAATTTTGTTTGGCCATGCCAAATCGTGTGTCCCGCATTGTTACCACCTTGGTAACGGACAACAGCATCCGCATGTTCAGCGAAAAAATCAACGATTTTTCCTTTACCTTCATCGCCCCATTGGGAACCAACAACAATTACACCAGACATATTTTTCTCCTGTTACGCCGATAGCTGCTTTCAGACGGGATAGGTTTGTCGGAGAAAGCCAGTATTCTACATTCAGAATAACTAACCTGTTTGCGCCTATCCGTGAGTGTCCCTCTATCATCGTTCATTTTTATGTAAAACACGAACATTAAATGTGATAAACGCCTTTTACCTATTTATTTTACCATAATCCTAAATTTATTTTTGAGAAAAGTGATGTTAATTTCTAATATTATCGGTTAAAACGTTTGCCTCATCGAATTTATAGAAATAAAAAAGGACATATAATGTCCTTTTTAATCAATCTGCCGTCGTATAAACAGCCAAAACGTCTTCGTTTTCTTCAAGTTCATCGACTAAATGATCTAATTTTTCGCGATCTTCATCAGTAATTGTCATTGGATTTTGCGCAATCATCGTAATTTCAGCATCTTCAAAAACGAAACCCGCTTCAGTCAAAGCACCTTCAACTGCCTGAAAGTCCGCTGGATCAGTGTAAATTTCAAATACTTCATCAGCTGTTTGAACATCTTCAGCACCGGCTTCCAGCGCCGCCTCCAAAACAGTGTCTTCATCCAAATCAGGATATGCTTCACGATCAATTGCTAAGTAACCTTTTCGGTCGAACTGGAAAGCAACTGAACCAGATGTGCCCAAAGCACCGCCAGCATGTTTGAATGAATTACGAACGGTAGAAACTGTACGATTAATGTTATCCGTTGATGCTTCAACTAACACAGCGACACCGGCTGTGCCATAACCTTCATAGGTCACTTCTTCAAACTTTGCACCACCAGCACCAGATGCTTTATCAAGTGCACGTTGAATGTTATCTTTTGGCATGTTAGCTGCCTTAGCTTTTTCAACAACCAAACGCAATGATGCGTTCATCTCTGGATCTGCACCGCCAGCCTTTGCAGCAACATATAAGTCGTGTGCCAGCTTTTGAAAAATCTTACCACGCTTAGCATCTTGGGCGTTTTTACGACCTTGGATGTTATGCCATTTACTATGTCCTGACATTGTGTCATCTCCTTGAAATATGAATATTCAATCTATTTTATCAAAAAAACAAACGATTTACCAGCTTGACCGATATGATAGTTATCGAGCTAACCGTTGTAACCTCAGTTTTACTTGATCAAGGGCACCACGTAACCGTTGAACAGCAGCTAAAATTTCAGCAGTTGTTGATGAATCATCCAAGGTAGACAGCAACTGTTTCTTTGCTTCTTGCACAATTAATTCTTTCTTAAATACACGCCGATTTGATTGTTTCAATAGCATCGTCGCCATCGCAGTCACGCCTTGCCTAGCCGTTTGCAAATCAATAAATGTCTCTGACAAATCACGGTGTGTCTTTTTCATGGCGGCGAATCCCTCACAGGTATGAATGCGACCAATTAGTTTTTGTAACGTGGGTTCATTGGCCACACTACTCTGATAAACTTCCTCCAAAAGAATATCTAACTGACTTTTCTCAGTTTTAGTTGATGCATTAATCATTTTTTGAGTGGCTTGCAATTGCTGATAGGCAGCCATGATGGCTTTTGAATTAACCGACTTCATAGTGTGCTTGAGATAATTGATCTCGCTAATAATTTCTTTATCTTGATGAGATCCATGGATTGTCATGAGCAATTGCCGTGCCAGCTTCAACGCCTCATCCAATTCTGCTTGTTTCCGTCTTACAGATGCTCTTAATCGATTGGTTAAAGAATAGATTGAAGCAATTGTCGCCTTGCTGTCGTACAATGTATTGTCTAGTACGAGTGCATCAATTTGGACATCATTATCTTCCGACCAACGACTCATGTTTAGACCATTGAGGTATGTTTCAGCAAATTTAACAGCTTTTTCACGTTCAACTGTTGCTTGTGTCACACGATCAGATAATAACTTAAGAACAAATTGTTCATCTGCCATGGCGCCCTTATACATCGCCTGAATAAATTCAATGACAATTTTCACTTCAGGTTCCATTGCCACACTGCTTGTCATCATATTTGCCACTGTCTCTTCTAAATGAAGATCAAATTTTTCACGTTGTTGCAATAATACAGCAAGTTCTTTTTCAGCATTTTGATACAATTCATTCCAATTTTCATGACATTTTTTGGCTGCTTGAAGTAACCTAGTATTTAACTGTTGGTATACATTTTCGGAAGATAAAAGCTTATAACGCTTTAACAATGCGCCTAAATCACGACGATATTTGGGTGCTAAATTTGTTAAATCACTAATTTGGTTTGTTTGCAATAACTGTGCATCAGACATTTTTTTAAATAACCCAACACTTGGCCCAGCATTCAAGTCTGTTAAAGCTATTTTTCTATCAATTCGTGCCAAAACAGTTGTACTTGTCAATTTAGAAATCGCTGCTTTTAATTCATCAACATGAGATTCAGGGCGGAGCAATAACTGTGATAACGCCAATACTGTTTGCCTAACTTTTGTCTCATTACCAACTGGTGTAACATCATAAAGTGTCATTTTAGCTTGCCGGAGTGTCTTCTGATATACTTTTTCTGCTGCAAGCATTGTGTCGTGTAAGTATCGGCGAGCTGTTATTAATTCATCATTGGATTTTGCTGTACTTAAACATTTTTTTAATTTTTCCAGAGCAATTTGAACGTCAATATTCTTGACTAGATGTGGTGGCACTTGCAATCTTCGCGTTGACTCAAGCACTTCATCTCGGACATTTTCATCAGGATGAAAAATTAAATCAAAATCGAATTGATTCGTAAATTCAGCGGCATTTCTGTCAGAAACTTTATCAATCTTTTCTTCCCAATCTTTTTCTTTTCCTAACATTAGCGATGCAATTGTTCGTCGTTGATTGACCCAAACATAATGTTTTTGAGGTGCCTTATCCATTCTTCTTTCTCCCCTTCATTTTTTGACCAGTCATACTATATTTCTATTTTAAAAAATGAAAGTGAATAATTATTGAACTAATCATGTTGAGATAAGTAAGAATTTTAAGTATTATGAAGAAATTGCGTCCAAAAAAAAACGCATTACTGCGTTTAATAGTTATTACCACCAAGTAACTCCAAATACATCATAGCAGCACTGGCAATCAATGCTGCTAAAATATCGTCAAGATAAACATTAATACTATCTGTTTTATCGTTGATGACACCAATCAAACCTGGCTTTAAATCATCTAACAAACCGTAATGAACCGTCGCTGCCGCAGAAAATTGCTGGGTAATTGCAATCGCTAAAATTTCATCAACATTGTGCCCATTAGCATCTCGTTGCAAGCGAGGTTTTAATGGTTGATCATCTGACATTGTTTCCGCTTGTTCATCCAAATAAAGCGCTGTCAAAATAATATCTGCGACTTCATCTTTGTGTAACACACGTGAAATAGCTTGTGCCAATGTCTGTTCATCAAGTTCATCATGATATTTATCAGTTAAAAATGTACGAGTGCCTTCTGCAATATCTTCAACTTTAACGCCACGCTTTGCTAACTGCGCAATGGCTTGCTCTTGTAATTCTTGTGTCATGATATCTCCTTTAATCACCAACTGTCATATTTGGATTTTGATAGCGTCTTGTCAAAATCACATGTGGAATTTCATCCAAAGCTGTTTTTACATGTTCCTGTTGTGCTGCTGTAAAATCATTGATTGCCACCAAAGTATAAGCGTATTGTCCAACAGCACGGTTGCTCAATTGTTCAATGTTAATGCCATTATCTCCAAAAAAGGCAGAGATTTGCCCAATCATGTTTGGTACATTTTCATGAATTATACCGACGCGATAGTTGGTTGTAAATGGTTCATTAACATCAGGATAATTCACAGAATTAATAATATTTCCAGTAGTCAAATATTCATCTAGCTCCTTGGCTGCCATCAAGGCGCTAGTATCTTCGGCTTCAATTGTTGAGCCCCCAATATGTGGTGTAATAATAACTTTAGGATTATCAAACAAAACATCATCGGCAAAATCAGTGATATACATACGAAGTTGATCACTATCTAATGCGGCTTTAGCCGCGTGATCGTCAACAATGCCACCACGTGACAAATTCAATAGTGCTGCTTCTGGCTTCATTAATTGCAATTTGCCAGCATCAATAAAGTGGTCGTTCTTTTCTTCCATTGGAATATGGACGGTGACATAGTCGGCTCGGCGCAAAACCTCTTCAACATTACGCGCATGAACAATGTGTCGGTCTATTCGCCATGCTGTATTAGCATTTAGACCCGGATCGTAGCCAATCACATCCATATCCAAAGCCAAAGCTGTGTTGGCGACCTTAGATCCCACATTTCCCAATCCAATCACACCAAGCGTTTTACCAGCTAACTCTGTGCCTCGGTAGCCGCCTTTATTTGATTCAGTCCGCAATGACACATCACCACCACGTGTTTGGTTAGCAAATCTAATCGCACCAACCACCGGACGAGCTGCTAAAATCAATGAAGCAATTGTTAATTCCTTGACCGCATTTGCGTTACCACCCGGTGTATTAAAGACAACAATGCCCCGCTTTGACAAATTTTCAATCGGAATATTATTAAAACCAGCCCCCGAACGGACAACAGCTCGGACTGTATCTGGAATCACTTCATCAAATAAATTTTGTGAACGTAATAAAATTGCCTTAGGCTGTTCTGTTGAATTAATATCGTAGCCATGTTGCGCTAAATAATCCAATCCTTTGTGGCTAATTGCATTATACGTTTTTATGTTAGTCATTGCTTATCCTTTTTCTACTTTGTTTAAAAATTCAATCAGTGCATCAACGGCTGCCATTGGCTGAGCGTTATAAAGTGAAGCTCTAAAACCGCCAACAGAACGATGACCACCAAGATTAAATAAACCATTTTCTTTTGCTTGAGCAACTATTTGTGCATCACGCTTTGCGTCATTTGTCGTGAAAACAATATTGGTCAATGAACGATCTGAGGTCTTTACTGGTGCCTCAAACAAACGAGATTCGTCCAAGAAATCATACAACTTAGCTGCTTTTAATTGATTACGACGCGTCATTTCATCAACGCCACCCTCTGCTTGTACCCAAGACAAGACCAGGTCAAGGGCATAAATAGAAAATACTGGCGGTGTGTTATACATTGAATCTTTATCTAAATAATTTTGATAACGCATCATTGGGCCAACATGCTCAATCGATTGCGAAGCTAACCAATCTTTTTTGACAATGGCGAGTGTGACGCCAGCAGGGCCGAGATTCTTTTGAGCACCTGCAAAAACAGCATCAAATTGTGTGATATCATAGGGTTCTGCCAAAATGTTCGAACTCATATCAGCCGTTAAACGACCAGTTGTCTGAGGCAACATATCTTGATGATAGGTTGTGCCCTCAATTGTGTTGTTGGTAGTGATATGCAAGTAATCATAAGCATTCGCATCAAAATCACCCGTCAATTGTGGTAAATAACGATAATGCTGTGATTTACTTGAACCAACAATTGTCACTTCTTTGCCCAGCATTTGAGCAGCTTGCGCCGCTTTGGCAGCAAAATTGCCCGAGTCAAGTACCGCAATGCTTTGTTTGTTCGTTGCCAAATTCAACGGTAACATTTCGAATTGTAACGAACCACCACCTTGAACAAAAACAACACCATATTCGTCGGGAATAGACATCAAATCACGCAGGCGTTGCTGCGCGCTGGCCATTATTTTTTCAAATTGTGCCGAACGATGTGAAATTTCCAAAATGGACAGATGTGTGAATTCATTTTGTGCCAAATCTGCCTTTATTTGGGAAATAACTGGGGTCGGAAGTACACCCGGACCCGCCGAAAAATTATACGTTACCATGACCATTCCTTTCAGTATACAAAAAGACGACATCAGTTATTAAACTCATGTCGTCAGCAATTCCACGTTATCATACGCAAAGAATCCCAATCACACGAGTGATTGAGTGGAGGAAGAAGCTAAGTTGACTTTGAATTCTGTCATTACAATTTCCTTTTTTTACGTAACACTAGAATACCTTATTTAGAAAATTTGTCAACCCTCTTTTTTTCGGGTATAATGAAAGAGTTGATTTGCCGATGTGGCGGAACTGGCAGACGCGTACCGTTCAGGTCGGTATGATGGCAACATCGTGCAGGTTCGATTCCTGTCATCGGCATATTCCCCGTTTTCTCACAAATGTTGAGGGAACGGTTTTTATTTGCATAAATGTTGATTTAACAACTTATCGATCATATGTTGTCGGACCATTTGATCTCATCTATCATCACTGAAACCCTGCTTTTCAAACAAAAAACGACCTTACCACAAACATGGTTGAGTCGTTTTTTTCGATGATTTAGAACCACTCATCATCAACTGCTCTTTGCAAAGTTAATGGACCGGTTTGGGACTGAATTGTAAAATTGTCCGATGTTAATCCGGTCTTTTTTTCAAAAGCTTTGATAAATGTACCAATATCCGTATTCGGATCTTCATTTGATCTTAAAGTGACAAGATAATGTTTGTTTTTAGGATTACTCCAGATACCTAAATCGCCTAATGTATCTAGGTTTAACCCGTTAATTGTGTCATCAATTACAATTTTATATTGCCGACGATGCAAAACATTGTTTATTCCCATTTTACTCTCCTACGCTCATTAAAATTCTAGTAATAGATTAATTAGAAATTATCATGAAAGCGCTTTCTTGTCAAATAAATAGCCTTTTAATATTACCTCAAAAAAATTCACTGTTGTGACCCGTCATTGATGTTGGTCATTCAATTCATAAAGAATCTCTAAAAAAAGTTATCACTTCCTTAACGGCAGTGCGCTTTCTTTGATTTTTCACAATTTAGCATTATATTTAAGTGAGAGAATACTTTTTGAGGAGGCGATAATATGCGAATTACTTGGTGGTTAATGGCTGGCATTAGTTATTTATGTGCTTTATTATTATTTGCGCTTATCGTCATTGGCCGTTCAATTATGGATTGGTAGCTAATTTCCCATGGAATAGCGTATAATGGCTTCATTATGAGAAATCCAAATGGACGTATGAGTCCCACAGAAATTAAAAAGCAACTCGCCCATTCTGACACAACAGCCGTTGAAATGTTACGGTTCGTGTTTGGATCCGTTTTAAATCGGCAATGAATCTGAAAAAACGATTCAACATGCGCTTGACAATTTAATGATTGCAAAGACGGCAATCGTCATCGCTCACCGACTAAGCACTGTTCATAAGGCCGATCAAATTATTGTGATGAATGATGGTCGAGTTGCTGAAGCTGGTACACATGACACTCTCTTGCAGCAGAAAGGTATATATAAACGACTATACGATGCCCAATTTGAATAATTTTATGACAAAAAAGACTTTATACGATTTGATGGTTGATCATCAAGGTAAAATAGCGAAACTGCAATTTTACGACATGGCTGATCAGTTTTTTTTAACGATTGGTGATTGGTCGATGTCACTTTCTGAAAGCAATGCTACCGAACTATTTTCAATTTTTAAAGATGATGAACAAGCCACATTTTCAACGTTTAACCAACGACCGTCGCTCCTAGTGACACAAAAAAAGAATCCAAAATAATTTTTGGATTCCTTTTTTATCAATTAAACGATTTAGGCCAATGCTTGTGCTGCAGTAATAATAGCAACCTTATAGACATCTTCTTCATTGGCGCCACGTGATAAATCAGAAACAGGTTTTGCCAAACCTTGAAGAATGGGACCAATTGCTTCATATCCACCTAGGCGTTGGGCAATTTTGTAGCCAATATTTCCGGCTTCTAGACTTGGGAAAATAAACGTATTGGCGTGCCCAGCAACCTTTGAATCAGGTGCCTTAGCTGCACCAACTGTTGGCACAAATGCAGCATCAAATTGCAACTCGCCATCAATCACGTCAGCAAATTCTGGCGCCAACTCTTTAGCTAGTTTGGTCGCTTCTGCAACTTTATCTACCAATGGTGACTTAGCTGAACCCTTTGTTGAAAATGACAACATAGCCACTCTTGGGTCAATTTCAAAGACTTTGGCAGTCTTGGCTGATTGAACAGCAATTTCCGCCATGGTTGGCGCGTCAATATCAATATTGATAGCAGCGTCGGAGAAAACGTAGCGTTCATCACCCTTTTGCATAATGAAAGCACCAGAAATCCGGCTTGAGCCGGGTGCAGTTTTGATAATTTGCAACGCCGGACGAACCGTATCGCCTGTTGGATGTGTTGCGCCAGAAACCATGCCATCAGCCTTGCCTGTGTAAACAAGCATTGTGCCAAAATAATTAACATCTTTTAGCCACTTGGCAGCCGTCTCGGCATCTGTCTTACCCTTACGACGCTCAACCAGCGCAGCATTTAATTGAGATAGTGCGGTTTCGTTATAGTTGGCAGGATCAATTACTTCTACACCGGACAAATCAAAATTATTAGCGGTTGCAGTAGCTGCTATGGCTTTGCTATCTCCCAACAAAATTGGCTTCAAAAGGCCATCCGCTGCCAATCTTACTGCGGCGCCTTGAATACGGACATCTTCTCCTTCAGGAAACACAATTGTTTTATTTTGACCACTAATTTTAGTTTTAAGCTGCTCAAATAGTTCCATAATTCCTCCAAATTCACCACTGTGAATCACTAAATTTTCATTTACACCTTAATTGTAACAGACCAATTCATAATTGTCTGCGATTTTGTTGTTATTTTGTGAATGTCTTAACTATTTCAGCCAATCAATGGCCGTCCGATTGTGTGTGCTTAAATAAGCATTGGCTTTTGAAAAGGGTTGGCTACCAAAAAAGCCACGATATGCCGATAACGGACTAGGATGAGCACTCGTGATAACTAAATGCTTTGATTCATCAACAAAGCGCCGCTTCGATTGGGCGAATTTTCCCCACAAAATAAAGACTTTCGGTGCACTATCTTCTGAAGCAATTTGAATCAAAGCATCAGTTAATGGTTCCCAAATTAAACCTTGATGTGCATTAGCACGCCCTTCCGGAACAGTTAGTACAGCGTTGAGCAATAAAACGCCCTGCTCTGCCCAACTGGTTAAATCATGAGACTGACGCTGCCCGATATCTGTTGACAGTTCTTTTAAAATATTTTGCAAAGACGGCGGCGCAGGAACGTCATCAGGAACTGAAAAACTCAGACCTTGTGCTTGACCAATTTCATGATATGGATCTTGCCCCATTATCACGACTTTAGTCTCAGGAAGTGGTGTTGTTTCCAGTGCGGCAAAAATTTTCTCTCTAGGCGGAAAAATATTTTCTTCGAACTGATAGGTTTGATTAATAAACATTGCCACACGATCTAAATAATCCGAAGTAAGTTTTGCTTTGACGGCTGATGCCCAAGTTGTATGAGTTAACGGCATTTTTTTCTTCTTTCATGATAAAATAATAGGTGAATGAGAGGTGCTTAGCAGATGACAAAATATTATTTGAGACAGCGACATAGTATTGATGATGGTGTCAATATCGTTTTTGATTCCGACTTCAAGGCATCTTACCTTGTTTCAGGTCGATCCGGTAAAAAGTCTGATGAACTTCACGTTCAAGACATGTCAGGCAATGTGCTAGTACGTATTCGTCAAACATCTTATGGCATTTTACCACGCTTCACCCTTAACTACCGTGGTCATATTGTTGGCTCCATCAGTTTTACTTTTGGGCATCTCGGTGATATTGTGTATGTTCGTCATCTTGGTTGGTTAATTTCAGGTAATTTTATTGCCAATCGCTACCTCATCTACCACAATACCAAAAAATTACTCAGTGTCAAACCCGAAAGTCGTCCTGATGGTATCTATAATCAGTTAACCGTCACTTTCGACTCACAAGCACCAGTTCATATCGCTATTGCTGCTCTATTGGACATTTGGGGTGTAAAATCTAACCCGCTAACGGCTATCAAATGGCTACCAGGCCAAAATCGTACCTACAAATTAACAACCAGAGTACACTAAAAAAACCACCAATTTTTTCATTGAATAATGAAATTTGGTGGTTTTTATTATTTTAGAGCTTGGTTAAATTAGATCATTTCCAAGTGCAACTGTTGTGGCTTAGCCCAACCAATTTTACGCATAATGCGATAGCCAATAAATGAAACAACGACTGGTACGGCAACGCCGACACCCATATAAGCAGCAAATGCAACTGGGTTAGATCCTGCCAATGCCAATGGCACAATGAATGAGTTAAATCCGATACCTGCCATCGCGAATGGTGCCGTCACATGGAAGACCATTGTTGCAATTGGCGCAGCAATTGCGGCGCCAATCATTGGTGGGATAATCAAAGCTGGATTTTCTGTCAAATTAGGGAATTGAATTTTTGGTGTTACAATACCTTGTGCAATGGTTGCCCCAATCTTGTTTTCATGGAATGACATTGCAGGGAAACCAACGAATACTGCGGTTGTACCAATCAAGATAGCACCGGCTGCTTCCGGCGACGTTACACCCGTGGCACCAATAGCAACTGCCAATGCAGCGGCTGAGGCTGGTGTCATTGTCAAAGCACCGAATACCATCGCAACAACAGCTGTTCCAATAATTGGGTTAACTGCAACACTTGAAGCAATGAAAGCACCAATAGCAACCAAAATTGGTGTTGTTACAGCGGCCAAATAGTAACCCGCAACTGTTCCAACAATCGTTGTTGCAGCAGGGACAATCACCATATCCAATGGTGTTTTTCCACTCAACCATTTACCAAACAACACGGCAATCAAACCAGCCAATACAGCCGAAATCGGTTGTCCAGTTGTAATAATTGCTGACCCAGCAGCTTGTGCACCGGCATAACCAGTTGCGGTAACACCTTGCACAGCTTTATCAGTGAAAAATACAGCGTTAGCACCAACCGCTGATGCAGCCATAGCACTAAACATAACCATTGTATTGGTCTTCATTTGTGAAGCAATCGCTGCGCCAAAAGCTGCTGGCAACATTACTTTTGTGATGGCACCCATTTGTACCATTGGTGCCCAGTGAATAAATCCTGCAATTGTTTGCAACAATAGGCCCATACCCAACGTCACCAATATTGCATTAGAGACAGCGGCGCTGACTTTGTAAACTGTATCGCGAATTGATTCTTTGTCGACCGCGGCTGACTTTTTGTTACTTGCTGATTTTACCTGTTTTGCTGTAATTGCATTTTGTGCCATAATTCTTTCTCCTTAAATGTGTGTTCTCCAATGTGAGCCCACAATCGTTGAGAAAAATAAAAATGTCCCAACGATTGCTCGTTAGGACATTCCTACCTAACCAGCCACCAAACTTATCAATGATGATAGTCTAGTAGCTGATGTTGCTCAAATAACAACCTACTAGACTCAAATGAGTTGGAGGTTGAGGAGGAGGGCGTTATTGAATTTGATGGTCATGTGCTTTGTCATGATACGACTCCTTAAATTTGAGCGACGAATGCGCTATTACTTTATGAATATTAATATACACTACTAATATTTACATGTCAATACTTTTTCTAAATTCTAATAAAAGTGTAGTATAATTGAATGATTGGAGGGTTTATCTATGAAAAAATTATTTCAATTCATTGGTGCTGTTGTCACAATCATTGTTGTATTACTGATTCTCATCCCTATTCTACTGGTCGTTATCGGTGTCGCTGTGCCAGTTGTTTTGAGTATCATTGGTATTGCACTATTATTTGCTCTCATTGTCGCTGCTATTGGTGGTATTATCGCTATGCTCACAATGTGGCGCTTTAGACGTGATATCAAAAACAACGATTTTGACTTTGAACATCATGGTAAACATTATAACGTCCACATTGATAAAAAAGGCGCAAGCTTTAAAAATCGACGCGACGTGACTGAAGAATGATAGCCTATCTTGAGCTGCTCAATCAATGGGCCAAAAAGTTTGAAACAACTTCTGATGTTCTTTTTAAAATTCAAGCAGCTCAAGAAGCCATAATATGCTTGAATCAACATCAATTACCTAAAAGCAACTTACCCCTATTATCATTTTCAGAAAGAGACATTTTTAGTAATTTTGCTTTAATGCCACTTGATGATGATTTAGCCATGTTTCGACAAGAAATTATTACAACATTCGGGCTTTGGCATATTCCTAATCAACAATGGTTGATGGATTTACATCATTTTATCAGTGGCCGTTCAGTATTAGAAATCATGGCTGGCAATGCAGTCATTTCTGCTGGGCTTCGCCAACTCAATGATCAAGTTGCCAGTACAGACAATTTTGATTGGCGCGGTCAGGATATTTTGGCACCAGAACCATGGACTTATGTTGAACAAGAAGATGCACTTAAAAGCGTCAAACAGAGAACCTTTGATGTTTTAATTTTAAGTTGGGCTCCTGACACTCAAAACATTGACTGGCAAGTTCTGACTGCTTTGCGTAGCAAAGGATTTACAGGGGATTTTATTGTCATCGGCGAACAAAATGGTGTCACAAATTCTCCTGACTTTTGGCAAAATGCAATTTTATCGGAACCAGAAATTCTCAATCAGAACCATCAACCCTTTGATACTATCAAAGACGCTGTTTGGTTAGTCAAATAAAAACGATTACGAATTCTCACGTAATCGTTTTTATTTGTATTTTTTTTCTAAACCGCTCATCCAGTAGCCTAATACGATACCTAAAGCAAACAAAATCGCACTAACTATGACACTGGTCATGTTGAAACCACTATAATCAGCAACTGGTGGGATGACAATTAAGATTGTTGAAACCACAACAATCGCCAAAATAAAGTGGTAAACAAGTGAATAAAAATGTTGTAACAGATAACTCATGACTTTAGAAAAAGAAACTAAAGTCACGATTGCCCCCACAGCAATTGGTATGAAGACACCCATATCCGCGCGCTTGAAGCCAGCTAACATTGGATCGAAAAGGCCAAGATATAACAAAAAATTCGACGGACTTAAGCCTGGCACTATCACACCGAGCGCAATGAGAGCCCCTGCCAACAACCAAGAGAAGAAATTAATTGGCATTTGTCCAAAAATAGCAGTCATGTTATACAAAAATAACCCGCCAACAACTGCTGTTACACCAAACATGATCCAATCACGATAACTACGCCCTTTTTTTGCACTTTCCTTGAATAGTGCAGGCAATGTCCCAACAATTGCACCAGCAAATCCCCAAAGCACCATTGCTTTATAAGAGACCAGCAAAAACTCAAGTGGTCGACTGAGTAAAATAATGCCAGCAATTCCACCCAAACCGACTGGCAAAAAAAACGCAAAATCTCGTTTGAAATTTTGACGAATATGGGCCATAAAATTGAGCATTCGCTCGTAAAGCCCTAATATAGCAGCAAGAACGCCGCCTGAAACGCCTGGTAAAATAAAACCTAAGGCAATAAAAACACCTTTTATAAAGCGAATAAACCAATTCGTAATTTGTTTTTTTTCCATAGCATTAAGATTAAAGGATAAATGAGAAGGTGTCAAGCTCTGCCACTATCCCATTTTTGAAACTTTTAATATTCCATCAACGCTAAAAATGGTACTTCACCTGCTTCCATGATCTTCTCACGACCATGTAAATCTTCTAGCTCAATAATGAAAGCAACACCAGCAACTATACCACCTAATTTTTCAATGATTTCTCGTGTCGCATTAATTGTGCCACCAGTAGCGAGTAAGTCATCAACAATCAAAACACGCTGACCTGGTTTGATAGCATCCTCATGAATTTCAAGTTCATTAACGCCACCATACTCAAGTGTATAGGATGCACTGACAGCTTTACGCGGAAGTTTGCCACCTTTGCGCGCTGGAACAAAACCAATTCCCAAAGTGTAGGCTAATGGTGACCCGACAATGAAGCCACGAGACTCAGGACCTGCAATTAAAGCAACATCCAATTGCTTGGCAAAATCTGCTATCGCGTCAACCGCTTGTTTGTAAGCAACGCCATCCCCCATCAGTGGTGAAATGTCACGAAAATTAACGCCTTGTTCAGGAAAGTTTTCTACTGTTGCAACGTAATCATGTAAATCTACTGTCATTCTTTTTCTCTGAGCCAAAGCTCATACTTTCTAAATTATCGACCAGCTAAATATTTTTGATATGTTTTGGAAGTCGTTAACGATTTTTGTGCGGCATTTGGGTTAATTTTGACAAAACCGTCATGTACCGACACAAAATTTAACTCGATAAACACTTGCACCATAATATTTAGGTCCGTTTTGCTAATATTGAATTGTTTGGCAATTTTATCCAAATTTTCGGCAAAATTCAAGGTTTGATTGTGATAAATAAATTTATATAAACTCGCAAAAAACCTTTTATGTTCTTCATTATCATCTTTTTGAACCGGTAAATCAACATCAAGCAATAATAATTGTAATGTTTTTTTGCCTCGAAAATAATTCAAACCTAACGTACCAACCATGGCATGACCATTAGGCTGTGCGACTACCGGCAACCAATCAGGATGATTAAAACCAAGCACCTCAACATTATTTTGTAATTTTAACTTGATATGTTGTTTAGCATTGCCCATTGTGACAGCACTAACAACACTTGGTGATTTCAAAGCAAAGACAGGCTGTGGATTATCTGTTCCAAATGGTTCCATCATTTGCAAATCATGATAAATTTCAGTTGTCATCGCTTCAGGTGGCAAAACCAAATTGACATCAATTGGCTCAGGTTTCACAATAATTTGATTATTTTGTGATCGTATTTGTTCAATTAACTTTGTTAAGTTATCTGGCTTTATTGCCAAACCCAAAGCACTTTTGTGCCCACCGAACGTTTCGTATAAATGGCGATAGTTATTCATCAATTGATACAAGTCAAAATCACCAAATGTTCGGCCCGATCCTTTATAAATACCATCAACTAAACTCAAAACAATCACAGGTTTTTGGAGCATATCAACCAATCGACTAGCAACAATTCCCAAAATACCTTGGTGCCAATTATCCCCTGCTACAATAATCACTTTATCTTGCTGATATTTATCTGACAAAGCAACTTGTTTCGCTGCGCCCAAAACTTCCTCAACAATTTCTTGTCGCTGAGCATTCAATGCTTCAACCTCAGAAGCTAAGGTAGTGGCTTCATCTGGATCTTGACTCATCAACAGTTTTAATGATAAATCAGCATCTCCAAGTCGTCCCACCGCATTTATGCGTGGTGCAATCTTGAAGCCGACTGTTTCTGAAATCACTGGTTCATTATCTTTTTGCCCAGCGTTCTTTAAAACGGCACTCAAGCCTGGACGTGGCGCTTGATTGATTTGTTGCAAACCAAGCGCAACAAGGACACGATTTTCGTCGGTTAGTGACACCATATCTGCTAATTCGCCTAATGCCACCAAATCTAAAAGTTCTGTGGGTAACTCAGAAATATCAGTGGCAGTTTGACCATCACTGAGTAACGCCTGCGCCACTTTGAATGCCACACCAGCTCCTGACAAATCACCAAATGGATAGTTCCCTTCAGGATGTCTTGGATGTACAATTGCAAAAGCGTTTGGCAGTTTTGTGGGTAATTCATGATGATCAGTAATAATGACATCAATCCCTTGCGCCATTGCATATTCAACAGCTTCATGACCACTAACACCATTATCAACTGTCACAATTAGCTGCGCACCGTCTGCAATTAGTTTTTGGTACGCCGCTAGGTTAGGGCCATAACCATCAGAAAAGCGGTTTGGAATATAGGCCGTCACATCAGCGCCTAAAACCTCTAGTGCCTCGACCATGATGGCTGAACTAGTAACGCCATCCATATCGTAATCGCCATATACAACAATTTTTTCTCCGCCAAACGCGGCTTCCTGCAAACGTTCAATTGTGATCGCCATATCATGGAGCGCCATCGGATCATGGAGCGTAGACATACTAGGCTTTAAATACTGAAAAGCAGCCTCAGGCGAATCATAACCTTTTTGCGCAACAATCATCGCGGAAAGTTGGCTAATATTTAATTGTGACACCAGTTGCTTAACAACTTTGTCATTTGGTTTTGGCAACATATGCCAGTTACTTTGACTCATGAATTTCTTTCTTAAATGGAATTTCGATCACATCCAAATCTCGCGCAACGTATGTGTTTGGAAATACTTTTCGCACGTCTTGAATGAGATTTTTGACCAATGGACCAACATATCGTGCTGATAAATGTGTTAGCACTAGCTTGCCAACTTGGGCTTTTTTCGCCACATTAGCTGCGTTAATACTAGTTGAATGAGCGTGTGCTCTCGCCATCTTTGATTCTTCATCACTGGCACCATAAGTGCTTTCATGAACTAATACATCAGCATGATGGGCCAATAAAGCAATATTATCATTGGGCCGCGTGTCTAAAATCAATGTCACGACACGCCCTTTTTGTGTTTCCCCAATGAAATCTAACCCGTTGATCGTGCGTCCGTCAGCTAATGTCACGGTTTTACCAGCTTTTAATCGCCCATATATGGGTCCAGAAGGTATATTTTCAGCACGTAACTTGTCAACCAAGAGTTCTCCTGGATGATCTTTTTCAACGACGCGGAATCCCCAAGTTTCAATGCGGTGACGCATAGGTGCGGCAATCACTTGAAAAGTCGGATCATCAAAAATAATCCCTTCCTGCAAAGCCACATAATTGATAGGATAAGACAAACGTGTTTCAGAAACACGCAAAGCAGTCTGGACAAAATCTTTAATGCCCTTAGGGCCATAGATCGTTAATGGTTCATTTTTATCAGCACCTTGAAAAGAGCGAGAGCTCAAAAAACCAGGAAGGCCAAAAATATGATCCCCATGTAAGTGAGAGATGAAAATTTTTTCAACTTTGCGTGGTCGAATTGTCGTTTTTAAAATTTGGTGTTGTGTGGCTTCCCCAACATCAAAAAGCCAGACAGCATTTCGTTCATCCAGTAACCGTAAAGCAATACTAGTCACATTTCTAAATTTAGATGGCTGGCCAGACCCAGTTCCAAGAAATTCAAGTTGCATGTTTTTTTACCTACGGCGTGCTTTCCTTTTAACGTTCATAACGAAATCAATTATAACAAAAAAAAAGCGTCTCCGCTCATTTTCACTGTTTTTCAATATCCTAACAATCTGTTAATCTTGTTGCCAATTAGCTAGTTTGAAAGCTAATCGTTGCTCCATCTCAAGCGCTTCGCGAGTCGGATCTTTCTTGTAAAATTCTTGATGATACTCTTCAGCTTCATAAAATGGTTTAACATCTTCAATCGTTGTGACAATTGGATCGGTAAATCGGCCAGACGCGGCTAATTTTGCTTTAGATTGTTCGGCAATTTGGCGCTGCTTTTCATCAGCAACAAAGATAACAGGTCGATAGTTATCACCACGATCTTGAAATTGCCCCATTGCGTCAGTTGGATCTGTTTGTTCCCAATAGATCTCAACTAATTCTGCATAAGTTATTTTTTCGGGATCAAACCAAATTTTAACTGCTTCTGTATGACCAGTGGTGTGTGATGATACTTCCTCATAAGTTGGATTAACCGTGTGTCCGCCTGTATACCCAGAACGGACCTTTTCAATTCCCGGTAACGAATCAAAAGGTTGCACCATGCACCAAAAGCAACCGCCTGCAAATACTGCTGTTTCAATTGCCATTATTTTCTCCTTACAAATTAAAAGTAAAATGATTTGATTCTAATTTTACTTTAATTGTCATCAAATTTCAAAGGTTTCTTGTTGCTTGGCCAATTTAACACGTTCAATATCTTCTTTTGCATGAATTAATCGTGTTACAAGTGCATTAAAAGGTGTGGCGATATGATTTTCACGTCCCAATTTAGAAAAATAGCCATTCAAAAAGTCGATTTCAGTTCGTTTACCAGCTTGAATATCTTGGTACATTGATGGGTAGTGATTACCCGCGTTTTCTGGTTTTAGCAAATTCGACAAATCGCTTAAAATACTATTCACATCAACATTAACGCCAGCCACGTCACCAACTTGCTTAATCTCATCTAAAATGTTCAATGCAAGATCCATACCATTCCCTGCTGTGCCAAATTCAGCAATATTAGCATCAAGTAAGACTGTCAATGGGTTAAGGACAGAATTAATGCCCGCTTTATGCCAAATAGCTTCTACAACATTATCGGATACCTCAGCATTAAGCCCTGCTTCATTCAAAGCAGTGACAACAGCGGTAATATCTGCGTGATCAATCGCTTGCAACTTGATGGAGCCTGTACCGGTCACATGAATTTCACCAGGTTGAACCAAATCAGATGTCCACAAAGTTACCCCAGCAATAATTTGTTGTGATGACACATGCTTTGCCATTACTTCAACATTACCTAGTCCATTTGACAAGACTAATAACTGCGTTTGTTTTGTGATAAGCGGTTGAATGTCAGTTAACATACGATCCAATTGTGGCGTTTTCGTCAATAAAATCACCAAATCAAATTCACCAGTAACTTCTTTGGGCGTCATGACTGGAATAAAAAACTTTTTAGATGACCCGTCATCCTCTGTCACAGTCAATCCCTTAGTGTTGATTGCTGAAATGTGTGCTGCCCAGCCATCTATACCAGTTACATCATGACCAGCGCTTTGCAACATTACACCAACTCGCGCACCCAATGCACCAAAACCCGCAATTGCAATTTTCATGATTTATTGTCGCATATCACCCAATCAGTAGCGATTGTGATACACTTCCTCCACTTTACTTATTAGTACCGTACCATATTTTCTCACTAATAAGTAAAATAAAAGGCTAAGATTTTTCTTAGCCTTCCGTCATTTCTTCAGTTCGAATGTCATCGAGTAGATCACGTTCTTGTGAAGTTAATTGCCGATTTTTAAGCAAATCAGGTCGCCGTAAGTAGGTTCGTCGTAGCGATTCTTTCAGACGCCACTCTGCAATTTTAGCATGATTACCGCTAGTCAAAACTTCCGGCACTTGTCGTCCTCTAAAGTCTGCCGGTCTAGTGTATTGCGGAAATTCAAGTAGTCCATTTTGAAAGGAATCATCGTTAGCACTTGAAGCGTTACCAAGAATTTCTGGTAAGAAGCGCACTGTGGCATCAATGATAACCATCGCGCCCAGTTCACCACCAGTCAAAACATAATCTCCAAGTGAAATTTCATCATCCACTAATTCACGAATACGATCATCATAGCCTTCATAATGACCCGCAATAAATGTCAAATGATCATATTGCGCCAGTTCTTGTGCAACAGCGTGATTAAACTGTCGTCCAGCAGGATCCAGTAGAATCACATGTCCCTTATCACCGGCTTTTTTTTCAACGTCGGCCATCGCATCAAAAATTGGTTGCGGCATCAATAACATGCCCGCACCACCGCCGAATGGATAATCATCAACATTATTATGCTTGTTGTCCGTAAAATCTCGGAAATCAGTCACATTAAAATCAAGTGCTTGTTTGTCAATCGCTTTTCCGATAATTGATTGGCGCATTGGCGCAAACATATCTGGAAAAAGGCTTAAAACATCAATTCGCATTAATCTAACAACCCTTCTAAAACATCAATGGTAATCAATTTGTCGTCGACGTTTATTTCCTTTACAACATCATCAATCAGCGGAATGAGCGCATCAGATTGACCTTCACGTTTAACAATCCAAACATCATTAGCGCCCGTGGTCATAATCTCTTTAACGATACCGATATGATTGCCTGATAAGTCAACAACCTCACTATCAATGATTTCATCATAATAATATTCATCATCGCCAAGTTCTGGACGTGAATTACCCTCTACATAAACGTCATCACCTTTGTATTTTTCGATCTCGTTAATATTGCTGACACCGTCGAAGAGTACCAACCACGCATTTTTGTGTAAACGTGAGGATTTAACTGTTACCGGTACGCGACCTTGTTTTGTATCAATAAAAAGAGACGCTCCTTTTTGGAAGCGTTCTTCTGCAAAATCGGTGATAGCCATAATTTTGACTTCGCCACGGATACCATGCGTATTAACAATTGTGCCAACTTTAAAAAAATTATCTGTATTAGTCATGACTCTATTGTATCAGGTTTTTAAGTAACAACCTATACTCCATGTTAATCAATTTTAATGCCTTCTAGGGTTAATAGTTGCGTTTTGACTAAAGTACCATATCGAAATTTGCCAGCGCCACCACTTTTAGGCAAAATACGATGACAAGCATTAATAATTGGCAGTGGATTTTTACCAACAGCGCTTGCAACAGCACGAATCGCCCTAGGACGACCGACTTTTGCTGCTAATTGACTATAAGTCAATGTGCCTTTGAACTGATTAAGCATTCGCCAGACTGATTTTTGAAATTCAGTACCCGAAAGAAAATCAATTGGCACACGCGTCCAGTCAACTGGCAAACCGTTTTCATATTCGTGGAACAGTTGCGCAACCGGCAGTGTATCTTGTTCTAACTCATATCCCTGATATTCAGACAGAAACTCAGCTACCCCATCGTTTGCCAAACTGATAAAAACTAAATGTCCATCACGCTCAAAAAGAGTTAAATGACCATCCAAAAATGTAATTGTTTCATACTTAATCATATGTTTAGTTTATCATGATGGTAATGATTCAACAATTTTGTTGCATTAAAAGTTAACCCTATTTGCCAAAATAGTTTTACTTATTTTTTTCAACTTTAAGCGATGTGAGTTGGCTTAATAATTTACGTATTCGTGAATTGCATGTATCAGATTCTGTTTCATTAAAATCAGTACCGAAGATTTTCCATAGCAGATAAGCAATACCCAAGATCAACAAAAAACCGCCAAAAACTTCAATAATAAGTATATCGGGAATTAAAATGACAATAACAGTTGTTAAAAATATAGCAAATATAAATGCAGGCATAATATTTCTCCATTCTGCGATAATATTAATTGCTAAACTGCTGTTTAGTTACCATTTATAATACCATTAAATTTCTGTAATAGTTATCTCATTTAAATCCTTTTTTTAGGATTAAAATAAAAATTATTTTGGGCGATGCTTCCCACTGAAACTTGATTGCGATTTGAAATGATTGCGGGTTTTTAAGTATTCGGATAATATATTATTGGCCTGCCCCACTGAAGCTCATTTTAAAACGGTTATATAAAGTTTGAGTATAAAGCCCCATTGATCTGACATACATCTGAAGCAACTCATTAGAACTTTATCCATATTATGCCGTATAAAGCCCCATTGATCTGACATACATCTGAAGCGATGTTATACGTTCATGAGTAATTTTCTTAGTATAAAGCCCCATTGATCTGACATACATCTGAAGCAGGAGGTCTGGCGAGATGTCACAACCCTCAGTATAAAGCCCCATTGATCTGACATACATCTGAAGCTCTCGAGCTCGTTGTACTTTAATCTTTATTGTATAAAGCCCCATTGATCTGACATACATCTGAAGCGTCCTGCACGCTCTAGCCACTTGTCAGGTAGTATAAAGCCCCATTGATCTGACATACATCTGAAGCAGACCACCTGTTCGCATTGGCTAGTCACTTCCAAATTGAACAAAATCTTCATCAAAGAAGACTTCGTGGTATGCCTCGCCATTTTTTTTGATGGGTGACGCAGCCATTCCAAGGGATAATACTTTCATGCCGTGAGTCATGCTAAAATCATGTAAACTCAAAATTTCCAGTGGCTTTAAATAGAGATGTATATTATTAAAGACTAAAATGCGCTGCTCTGAAAAGTCAGACATAATACGTACCACGTCTACTATTTTATCATATGCCGACCCACTATTGATAGTATCAATTAGCACCTTTTGTGATTTGATCAACTCATTAAAATCCCATTCTCGTTCAATACGTAAAGGTAAATCATTATCAAAAAGTATTTGTTGGAAAATCGTTTTAATCGCCATATCATATCGTGCTAGCTGCATTAAATTATCTTCATCAGCATGACATGCAATAAGACTCAAAATGGATTTAGCATAAATTTTACTCAAATCAATTTTATTTTCAATGCCACCAATGTACTGTACTGCTTTATTAAGGGAAATTAATTGACCATTTTCACTAAATATCAATTGATCTCCCACTTGTAGCTCCTGTATCCATTGCCAATAATATCTGGCGGTCTGGAAATTGACAAAAGTAACGCCTTCATTAACTATAATAGGTTCATTGGGATAAAGTGTCATTTTCATATAATCACCAATCTATCGTTCGTGTTACGTACATCTTGTTTTGATTCACCGGTCAGAAATTTCATGCTAGCATACTGTTTCTCAGTGATAATGAGTGTTTGAACTAACCCATCGGACGGTGCTGATTTTGCTAAACGTTTTTCTAGTAAAGCTGCAGATTGTTTATTTGTCGTGACACGTACATACACTGACTCTTGAATCATTAAAAAACCTTCTGATAACAATAATTTTCTAAATTGACGATAATTTCGCCGATTTTCACTTGTCTCAACTGGCAAATCAAACATTACCATCAATCGCATGATACGATACCTCATATTTCAAAATTCCAATCTGGAAAAGCAGATTCATGATTTAAATAACCAACAGATGTACGTACAATATCACCAATGGCCTGAGTTAACAACATTTCTTTTCCGTTAATGTTTAGACTTTGATTTAGTACATCAATTAGCTCAAATTTTATGTCATTTGTTAATTGTGCCTCCATTGCATAGCGTTTAACAGTACGGTCAATAATTGGCCGAAAGGGTTCCATAAAGTCAGAAGCTAAATTATAGTGGTTATGTGGACCCTCATGGTGAATTGCTAACTCAGTAAGATACCCAGCAGCAGAAATTTCTCTTGCTACCGCGGCCGCCAATATAGAATAACCGTAATCAAGCATATCGTTGATGCCAATATTTTCTCCTGAACGAACAAAATCATTCCCAAATAATCTTGGGAAATATAATCTGGCTGCAACTGCTTCACGATTGCTAGTATCACCTACTTCAATTGTTGCCAAAAGTGCATTGATACTTTCAATATCTGTCACTCGATATTCATTAAGTAATGCGACTTGATTTTGAATTTTACATTTCACAATTTTTGACCATAATAATGCTTTATCATTTGTTCCCCATTCAATTTGTTTATGAATATTCTGATTACGATTACTGTTAAGATGATAAGCATTAATTTCACCAATCGGGGCCCCGTTAAGATCTGAAAACACAATTTTAATACCACTCTTAATAATTTCAGCAATCGCATATGTTGTAATGACTGCGCGCGTTGTTGTAATCACAATTGCTTGAATGTCTTCAAGTGGTATTTGATAAACATCTGAGTCAGTTTGAACAACTAACTGATTCAGCTTATACTTAATCTTACAATGTTGTGTAATAACGATATTTCGCCATGCCATCTTGTTTTCGCTCCTAAAATATGCTTTAATAGTCGTAGAGAGATTAGTCATCTCTCAGGGTATAGAACCCATTGATCTGACATACAAAGTTGAAGTAACGCAAGGCGTCAGCCAAGCTTATTGACTTTTTACGAGTGGCCCTATGGCCGTACATAAAATCCCGTGTTGCCTTTGCAACACGGGATTTATCTTTATTCATCCTTTATTACATTAGCTAACTCAGCTACAGTGACTCTTCTTTCAAATATGCCCGTTGGCGACTGAAAATGAATATGTCATGTGGCTGCATTTTACCATTACTTATTAACTGACCAGCACTCGTTCCTTTTTCTGTTTCAGTTTTGAATCCATACAGCACGCCGTTAACTTTACCGCCAATTTTTCCTACTGCACCTAATTGATTTTTTGATATGTTCATAAATTTTAGTAAGGAATTTATAACATTTCTCTTTGCTTCATCAGGCATTTTGTCAAATAGATACTTATTATCAAATATTTTGTTGTACATAACCTGATGAATGCCAAACACAAACTTATCGTGTAATGTTGCCAGCAAAGACTCAAAAACTTTCTTATATTCATCATCAGTCACTGAGTGATTAAGATAAATATTATCCAATATTTTTTTGACATCTACACTAGGTACAAATTCAAAATTATTATGATAATCTCCACCTGTTGCGATTCTCAAGCTAGCAAACTTTGATTTTTGTGGATCTGAACTATTACTTAATAATATTGGCTGTCCCACAGGAATATGGTTCAAAATCACTTTTGCATCAGGATATTTATCGTGAAGATATTGTTCACTGCTATTGCGAGCATACATTGGTATAGAAACCCACCTGTATTCATCGTGGTTTAAAATCAAAACTGAATATTCATTCTGCAGTTTATTAAATCCACCATATAAGTCGATATTTTTGCTCTTTGAAATTTGTAATTGTGCTTTCTTTTTTCCAGATCCTTTAGCACTAATTAAATTCGCATCATACATTGCACCTTTATTATCTTGAAGCTTTGTTGTCACTAAAATTTTCTTATAACTCACCACTTTTAGTAAGTAATCTAAATCATCTTTTGACCAATAGTTATTTTTAACAACTTTCAGTTCACCAGTTTCATAGTCAAGTTTGCCTCGGGTTGCCGTTTGCATAGAACCGACCACAAACCCAAACGGATTAACACGACCATAGTTGGTGTTTTTACGAGCTGTTTCAATCCATTTTTTCGTATAACGATTATACTCATTCCCGACGCTATCTGATAACTTTCCGGCTTTCATAAAGCCTTTATTTTCAATATACTGACCAACTGTTGCCACGAACAATGCATCATGGGCATGGTGATAATCATTAATATCACGATTTTTTGGCACTTTCGTATAATGGCGCATATCTGTCGTCATATTTGATTTGACTGCAACTGCCTTTGTATGATTAAAGTGAGAATCAATCAATGAAGATACGTTAACAATGATTTGTCTCGTTTCAACCAGTGCTCGAGCAATAAAACGTTCTTTTTGTTGTTCTGAAAAATCACCTCGACGTGTCAAATTTTCAAATTTGCGCTTACTAATAAAGCCTTGATCTTTCATTCGTAACCATAGTGGTTTCATTTTTTCGACAACTTCACTGGGTACCACAGAAGCATTCGTTTTTAGGCGATTTGCTTTTGATGAAACTAAAACACGATTATCAAACGAATTGTCTTTGGTGTAAGCTTGAGGAATAATGTGATCAATATCATAGCTAGATAACTGATCAATATTTAACTCATCATTGGAATACATGTCTCGTCCCTGTTGCAAATAATACAAATATAGGCGATCATTTTGTAGATTTTCTTTGGTTTCACTCTCAAGTTGAGATTTAAGTTCTTTGAATGTTTGTTTTAGAGAATCATTTTCGTATAATTTTGACAGTAAATTTTTCCTAGAAAAAGATACACCAGATTGTTGATTTTCTCTGGCAAATTCTAAATAAACCCGTTCAGGTTCCCCACCCATCGCTTTAACAATATCATCAAGTATTCGAAAACTTTGCGTAATACCACGCTTAATCTTTTTATCTCCAGCTAGTTCTTGAATTTGATCATAGACATCATTAGTATCTGAACTATCACTTTTATTTTGTTCACTAATCCACTGACGAACACCATATAAGTCCTCTGCATTATTAATGATTTCCATTAAGTTAAGTTGTGTATGATACAGTGTGTCGATGATAGTTTGTCTACTTGTTGCAGGATAAAATGTCGAATTTGTGATTTTATTAACATCAACTACTTTTGAAGATAACAACTTGCGAGATAGCCGTCCCCAGCCGGTCCAGTGTTTTTCAGCTAATTGATTTGCTTGCGCCAATGTTAATTCTGAAATCATTGATAATTGTCTTAACAGTACAGTCTTATCTTCAAAAACAGTTTGCAATTCAATGATTTTTTCCAAGACATCTGATTTGACTGACTCAACAAAAGTTCTACCCAGCTTATCAACCAAATAATTGTAGCTAGACAATTTACTATTAAAAGTTTTTTCATTCGTATCTGATAAGCCTGTGATTTGTATACTTGGCGCAGCGTAACCATTGGCAATTAAATAATTCTTAACATCCTTAGCAGAAACACTATTTTGGGTTTTAAATAAATGTTCAAAAACATCTTGCTTAATTTTCACATCTAATTTGTGATTATCTACACGGATGTTATTAAGTTCCTGCAAAACATTATACTTTTGATATAGCAACGAGTTTTGCGGCAAAGTCGGTTCACCAATTAAGTAAGTATCCATTCCTGTCAACCGCTCGATAAACTTCGCTGCTGACTTATCTTTATCAACAATTTCATTAAAATTCCATGGTGTTAGATTAGATAAACTAGTATTTTCTTTAAATTCTACCCAGTGATTTTGCCCACCGTCAGGATTATTACGATCAGCATTTTCTTTAGAAACGAGTGGACCAACATAATATGGCACTCTAAAATTAACCAATCCGGCGAGCTTTGTTTCAGTTTTACCATTTTGTGTATACGAATCGGCTAAAAATGGATAATATTTGCTTTGTTGCGAAATAATTTTATCTAATTCATTACGGTGTAGTTGATGCGGAATAGCCCCATTAATTTTGCTTCGTTGTGACGGCAAAAAATCATGATCATCAATTTTCTGCAATAACTCAATTTTCTTATCCTTTGAAATTATCGAGTCGTCAATTATTTTCTTAAAATACTTATCAACATTATCAACGTCTTTTTCCGCTAAATGAGCCTCATAGTATTTATCAAATTCTTTCTTCTTATCCTTACTAAATGAATTTAAAATATTTTCCTTAATGAATTTTAAATCGTCCTTGTGCACTTTATAACGTTCAACCATCGCTTCAGACACAGATTTAGCGTTACCAAGTAACATTTTTAAAGTTAATCCATCAAAAGATAATTTCAACAACGACAAGAATTCAATTTTCTGCTCATCTTGTAATAAATTAGAGAGCTCATCCAACTTAGCCTCAACCTCTTCATCAGAATACTTAAAGGGTTTACTATCAGTTACAGGGTGATTGATTTTTTTCTTTTCTTCCTTATCCAAATCACTAAGCGAAAACATAGCAACACTGTCAACTGAGTTACCAACAACAGCATTTAATATGGCTTTCAGTATCTTCTTCGCACCAGAGTTCGCTAATTGTACATGTTGCAAAACCCTGTCAACTCGTTCACTTTTACTTATTTTCGAATAACTGATTTCAGAAGAAATTTTATCTGGTAAATCCAATTGATCTAAGTTTAAAAACTTAACAGCATCGGGATAAAAAGTATTATGAAATTCACGCAATAATGCCAGAAATTTTTGCGCATCAAAACTACTATTTGCACTAATTTCACCTGAATTCAAAAAATGGCCACGATATTTAACAATATGGTGAATCGCTAAGTAAACTTCACGCAAGTCATGTTGTCGATTGTCTGTCATCAGCTTTTGGCGCAAATGATAAATTGTTGGATAATCTTGATAAAAAGCCTTTTCTTGTTCAGAATTATCAAAAACCCCTACACCAAAGTGTACATTATCAGTATCATTTTTATTAACCCAACTATATTTTAAGCGTGGCAAAAAGTTTTCATCAATTTTAGATAACTCCGATGCAAAAATATCATTCAGCAATCGCAAACGCCACCGACGACGTGATAAACGACGGCGTGTAGTACGATAACCACGTCGTTCAGCAGCAGTATCAGCTCCTTCAAACAGGCGTACCCCAATCAAATTCTTGCCTTTTGTGCGCTTCAGTCGATAGTCTTCACCAATGACAGCCCAACCAACAGAGCCCGTTCCAATATCTAATCCAACACTATATTTCATATTTTTAATCCCTTCTCACTTCAGAATATCACAATTCATTAACTTAAATTGTGAACTTTTACAGTCACCCAATATCCATCACCTCACCCACGCTCAAAGCAATCAGTTTAGGTGGATTTATTTTATATTCTGGATATTCTTGTCGTAGTGCTTCTTGATATAAATTAAGCTGCCCTTTATAGCGTAGCTTTAGTTGTGCTAATCCTTCTGCAAGGCGCGTTGGTTGCACAAAATCTGTTTTGTAATCAAATAGCGTCACGCTTTTAGTCGCTTCGTCAACAAAATAACCATCAATGATACCATGTATGAGTACGGGCGCATCGTCATTGACTTCTTGATAAATTTGATTAGCCGGTACAATCATGGCAAATGTGGCTTCTCGTTGCAACGTACGCTGATGTGCTGCAATTTCTTGAGCAAATGGCGTGTGTACAAAACGTAAGATATCATCAACTTGTATCAGCGCTGCCACGCTAGGCAAAATTTGTTCACTAGCCACTAATTTTGTCAATAAATCGTCAATATTTTTAGAACCAATGGGTTGCGTTATATCAATCAGTTGCAGCAACAAGTGTGTGGCTGTGCCAATGGCGGCGCTTGAAGGCTTTTGCAGACCATCACTCAAAAAATTAGGTAACGGCAAGGTCTCTGACACGTAGGCATTAGCAGCTTGTGTATTGCCCTGCTCATCAAGTATTAGCGTGCTCATATTCAAGCGATCGGGATCTTCAAATAAACGCTTAATTTCACTAACAGATTGATAAGCTGCCGTTTTTGTTGCTGTCATATTGGGATATCGGTACGATAGCAATGCTTTAGCTTGAGTATAGTCTTCAGCTGTGTAATCATCTTGTTGCTCTGTTTCATTAGACAAGCTTTCTGACGATATATTCGGCGCAACAATATCTGTTTGCGGTATGATGGCAACCGATGTTGTTGCGTTGGTTGGTGTTTCATTTCCCATCAAACGCGGTAGACTATCGTCACCTAACCACGCGTCCAATACTTGATTCTCAGTTCGTGCAAAACTAATCAGCAACCATTGCAAATATGAATTTGCTTGTAATCGTAAGTTTTCTGACAAAAATTGACCGCTAGTTTGCTTCGCTGATTGCCATAATGCTTTAATTGCTTCGTTGCCCTCTTCGCCTTTAATTTTGGCCGTCCCAACAATATAAAGTTGTTGCTCAGCGCGAGTTAATGCGACATATAGCAAACGCATTTCTTCGGACCAGCTTTGCCGTTTTAAGGCTTGTTTGACAACTAATTTCTGCAAGGTCGGCATCGTAACCAATGCATCGGGTTGCAAATATTCCAGACCAACACCCGCATTTTTTTGAATTAATAGTCCCCCATTCAAGTCTTTGGTGTTAAAAGCTTTATCCGCTTCCGGTAACATGACAATCGGAAATTCCAATCCTTTTGACGCGTGAATCGTCATCAAACGAACCGCTTGTGCATCAGCTTCTTGTGGTGCCTCACCCAAGTCACCATCAGAACTTTGCAATTGTTCAATGTAACGAATAAATCGAAATAACCCAGCATGTGTGTTATTTTGGTAGCTTTGCGCATACGTGTACAAAGCATGTAGATTAGCTTGACGCTGGGAGCCACCCGCCATCCCACCAACATAATCCAACCAAGCTGTCTCGTCATAAATGGTCCAAATAAGTGTCACGAGGTCATTTTGAATCGCAATATCGTGCCATTTGTTAATCAATGCAATAACTTTTTCAGCTTGTTCGTTTGATTTGGCATAGCGATTGAATGCTGTCCAAAAATCATGTTGCTGATCCGCCGTCCGAATGGCTGCCAAATCATTCTCATTAAATCCAAACATTGGCGAACGCAATATTGCTACTAACGGAATATCTTGATGTGGATTATCAATGACACGTAGTACATCCAACATCAAGTATATTTCCATAGCCTGAAAATAATTGCCAACACCATCCACTTGGACTGGAATACCTGCTTGTCGCAACGTCGCGACCAAATCAATATACCCTGTTTTAGAACGCGTTAAAATTGCAATATCACCATAGGCAACCGGTCGCATGCCCGCTGGCTCAGCTTTACGATCATAAATAGTTGTACCGCGTAACGCTAATATTTTGTTGGCCAGCAAGGCATATTGTGCTTGACGTTTTTCAAATGTATCTTCTTCGCTCGTTTCGTCATCATTATCTTGGGTTATGATATCAAGATGAAAGACAGGTGCGACTCCCTCCGGATATGAAGCTTTGGAAACTAATTTGGCATCCCCGACGTAAGCAATATCGCCTAACGTTTCATCCATCAGTTGGGTAAAAATTAAATTCGTCACACGCGTGACATTGTTTTGTGAACGGAAATTATCAGCCAAATCTATCCGACTGTCATTATTTCCCGATTGTGCAAACTTTTTGTACTTGGCAGTAAATAATGATGGTTCTGCTTGACGAAAACCATAAATGCTTTGCTTCACATCGCCAACCATGTACATGTTGTGTCCGTTGGAAACACTGGTTAGTAAAGTTTCTTGGAGCTGGTTAATATCTTGATACTCATCAACTAAAATTTCTTGGAATTGGCCTTGTATCGTTTGTTTGGTAACGTCATCAGATAAAATTTGTAAGGCTAATGTCCCCAAATCTGGAAAATCGAGTAACTTCGCGTCTCGTTTTGCTTGCTCAAAAGCCTTCCGGAAAGATTGCGTCACAATAACTAACGTGTCAATTAATTGAAAGGCCAGCCCTTGAACACGTAACCACGCCGACTCGTTTAATATGAAGTAGTCTTCCAACCATGGCTTTAATTGTGATTTTGACCCAATGACTTGTGTTCGTACTTGCCGCGCGGCGGCCACCAATGCAGACAGATCAGGATCTTCTTTAATTGCTTTGGTTTGCGTGTTCATTTTAGCAGCTGGCACCGCTAAAATAGCAGATTGCAATGTGTCCCAAGACCCAGTTTCAATCTGCTGAGCAACTGACGACAGGTATGTCGCTATTTCTTCAAAAGCATCTTGTGTTTTTTGTAATTCGTCAACACCATCAACACCGATCTGAATCTGCTGCACTTTTTGCGTTAAATCAGCGATATCCGCCTTCAAAAATGGTTTGATGTGTTTGGTGAATAAATCAGTTTTCGCCAACGGTTCACCAGTAATACGGTACGGATTACGTAAATTTTCTAGCCACTGCGTCCCATCAGCTCGTGCTTCCGCAAAATCCGCTAATTTTAGGACAATATTTTGCAACGCATCATCATGATTTGGATTACCAAAATTGTTGACCAAGGCTAAAAAATCTTGGTGGTTGTCATTTTCTTCCGCATAAAATTCAGCAAACACTTCTATTAAAACATCTTGACGCATCAGCTCACGCTCGGCTGTGTCAGATAAAAGACGGAATTGTGGATCTAAGCCTATCACGTGATAGTACATTTCAATAAGTCGTAAAGCATACGCATCAATAGTGAAAATATTAGCTGCGGGCAACAACAACAACTGCTCTTGTAAAAATCGTTTTTGTTTCCCAGTTGCCGTCTTTAAACGCTTCTCAATGGCTACCTCTAGTCTTTGTCGCATTTCATGAGCAGCGGCGTTAGTAAATGTCACAATTAAAAAATTGTCAACGCTCGTCCCGGCCAAAATTTTTTGAATAATGCGTTCAATTAAAACTGTTGTTTTACCAGAACCGGCTGAGGCAGCCACCAGAATATTATGGTCTGTTTCATCAATAGCGCGTTGTTGATTAGCTGTAAATGTGGTCGCCATTATTCATCCTCATCTTTCAATAATTCTAAAATACGATTCTTATCACCCGTGGTTTGCTCACGATAACGGTCACCAAGCGCGCGATCAAAACGCATAATATCAAGATATGGTGAGTAGGTTAAACCACCCTCAACTGGCGAAAGTGGAAAGTGACCAGCTAATATTTGTTGTCCTGCTGTCACAATGTTTTGTCGATTCCGTTTTAAGAGTGCTTCAAATTCTTCAGGTGATACAGCGTCAACACCCGATTTTCCTAAATCACCATTTTTGAGACGCGCCAGTGGATAATGTGGCGACTTTTCTGATGCTTCAATGTCAGCAAGCGCATCAACATAAGCTGAATCTGAAATGAATAAACCGCGGTATTTGAAGTTCTCTGGTAAAATTCTACCTTCTAACAGCGCATCAATGTCCGTGCTACTCGTTAATGATGTCTTATCAGGTACAATTTTTGCAAAGAAAGCACCACCCACTTTATCAAAACCGAGTTGACTAGCACTCTGTTGCGCAGCATCCCAATAAGTCAACAATTGCATTTGTAAACCATCATAAGCTTGTGCCCAGCTAAATAGTTTGCCATTTGATTTATAGTCAATAATTGTCCCAAATTCACCCGCACTATCTTGCAAATCTAAACGATCCAACTTACCACGGACATGTATTTTTGGCAACTGTAATGCTGGCAAAGAAGCTTTTGGAAAACCAAATAATTGTTCAACCGCTAATGGCCGACTCGTGTTTTCACGTGCCGCTGCTTGCAAATTCAATAATAGAATGTCACTAACACGTGTCAAATACTCACTGGTAGCACGCATTTTACCATTTTCGGTGAGTATTTCGAAAACTGGCGACGTCATTAAATGCCCCATTTTTTCGGACACCAAATGTTTGATATCATCGCTGGTCAAATCACGCAAACTTAAATTATTTTGAATGAGGTGCGCTAACACCTTTTCAAAAATAGCATGATAGAGTGTGCCTGTTTGCGCGACGTCTAGTGTGTTTGTTGTGCGTTCTTTTAAATGCAGCCCATACTGCAAAAAGTAAGCATACGGATTATGATAGTAACTTTCTAATTGAGAAATTGAGACATTTAACTGTTCGCCAAATAGTGCTGCCACAAATTCTGGGCGCAATTGGACTGGCTTATTTTGATAATTTGGTGCAGAAAAAACACGAGTGAGTCGTGATTTTACCGTGGTTTCAAGCAAGGATTTCAATGATTTAAACGCAGAAGTTTGCCTAGCAACTGGTAAAATTTTCACTAATTCAGATAACGTTGTTTGCGGCGTTCCAATATAGTGTTTAATTAAGGCTGAACTAGAAACTGGCTGTCCACTGACGGTTATCACTTCAATGCTAAAGGTATCTACCAAACGTTTGAAAAATGGCGACATTTCTGCTATTTGTCCACTGCTATCCAAGATTGGGTAAGATAACGTGATATGGTCAGTCGCTGACATCAGGCTACCATAAAATAACAAGTTTTCTTCGGCCATCTGCTGCTGCGCTGTATTTTGTAGGTAACGTGGCTGGTCGCCTGACTGTAAGTCTGGCATAACCATTGTTCGTTCGGCATCATTAATTAAAGCTGTTGTTTTAGTTTGTGCCGGCAGGTTTTGGCGCGTACCGCCAATAAAAAATAATTCCCGATAGCTCGTACTTTGCACAATTCCAGCTTCAGATATGGTTAATTGGTCTAGGCTGTTTGGAATGCCTGAAAATTTAGCACCGGAAAAGCCAGCAACCAAAATATCTACCATGTCCGTCAAAACGAAATCATCATCGCCTTTAAAACTAACCATATCATCTAATGTCTGGCTAAACATCTGCCAGACTTCGTCGTGTTGTTGGGCGTGTACTAAATCCCCTTGCGCCATTAAATTATCGCGTTGATTAATCAAAACATCAACAACATGATTTTTTTGTAGCCATTCAATCAGCGCAGTAGCTGCTTGACGGAATGTCGTTACTTTTTTAAGGCCATCATCTAACTGATCAAACGATTTAACCACAAAGCGACGCAAAAACTCAAGCCGTTGATTAATTTTTTGATCTTGTGAAATTTCTGTTTCATCATTATCACGAGTCACTTGGAATAGTTGAAAAGGCCGATCAAACTGACGCCAAGTGGACTCATAGGGTCGATAAGCATATAAATAATTGTCCAAATAACCTACAATATCAAAAAATTCATCACTAGCAACAGACTTGCCATCGATAGTTGGGCGCAACAAACCTGTCTTTAAAATTGCTAATACATTTTGATAATTAAATTTTTGTGGTGACAAAAGTGTTAGAATCAGCTCTACCAACGGATGATTCATCATTGTGACATCAGTATCCAGAAAAAAAGGCAGCTCAAATGCAGCCATCACGGCTGGAATATGTGATTGATAGGGGCCCAAATCGCGGGCTAAAATCAAAATATCCCTTAAATGTAACGACGGATCCTGTTGTAAAGCGCGCCTGATGCGTCTGGCTACCTCCTGAATTTCCACAATCGGCGTTTCAGCTGCAAAAGCCTTGAATGCAGTTTTATCATCGGTCACTTGAAATGAACGATATTCCCCTAACTTCTCCCATGCTGATAAGACTTGATAATTAGCGGAAGATAGTTTTCGTAAAGTGCTTGCACTACGAGTATTCACTGATTGTTGGTTGCTTGATGCCCATGCAATCAACTGTTGGGCAGTTGTCATCGGCTTAAAAAAAACATCTCCAGCTTGCTGTGTCCCTAATTTTGATATGTCACCCAGAAGTGCTATTGTCACCGGATAACGAGCAATCAAAGCATTCACAACAGCTTGTTCCGCACTTGTAAAACCATTGAAACCATCAAAATAAAACATCGTATTTGACAGTTCTAAGTCATTCAATTCCCCGACAAAATGCAACAAAGATTCTTGTGCAGTTATTCGTTGTTGCCCTAATTTTTGTTCGAATGCCTCAGCGACAATCGCCAAATCACGAAGTTTAGCGTTTAAAGTTTGTCGTAAAAAAATATTATCCGCAGATTTGGCAACAATATCAAGCAAATCTTGAGGTGATATACGACTGACACGTAGCTCAATCAGTTGCGCTACTAAAGCTGTTACAAAACCACTCTTGGCTTGTAGACGTGCAAAAACTGGTAATTGGCTTGCTTTCTCTCGCAAAATATCAGTCACCATCATAAATAATCCGGCTGTCGAAACTGTTTCCGGCTGCTTTGTCGGTGTATTTTTCATGAGGGCCCAAGCCAGCCGTGTCAAAGAATATACCTGCAGCCGACTCTGCGAATAACGTTGCGCCTGACTATGACCATTGATTACAGAAAAACGTTGAAGCACATCAACTTCACTGTCAAATTTAACGTGATTAGGGACAATATAATATATGGTTAAACTAGCATTTTTTTGGAGATGTTTTTGAATATCAACCAACATGTCACCACGCATGTCATGCTCAGCACGCCCCATTAAAATATTGAGCGTCATTAACTTAGCCTTTCTTCAGGTACATAATTAATTGGTAGCCACTCTAAGACACGCTCAATTTTTTTATCCCAATAATACCATTCGTGCTTACCGGGTGCCGTTTCAAAAGTGATATCATAGTCTAAATCGCGCAACTTTGGAATGAAATCATCATTAGTTGGTTTTAGATAATCTTGTTCACCAATCCAAGCATACAACTGTGGTTTTTGGGTATTTTTTTTAGCTAACGCAAGCAAGTCATTGTCCGAACCGACAAATTTATCCAAATCACCAAAAATACCTGTCCAATAATCTTGCGTCGTCTCATCAGGTATAGCGCCAAATTGTGGTTCTCCTACTAACGCGCCTGACAATGAAGCTGCATAACTGAAGTGATTGGTTCCTAATCCAAGTTTGAAGGCACCATAACCACCCATTGATAAGCCAGCAACAAAGTTTTTTTCGCGTTTTGTTGATAGTTGTGGGAATAATGAGGCTACTTTTTTGGGCAACTCATCTGCCAACGCATCAAAATAATTCAAGCCATATGTTGTGTTCGTATACCATGCCAAATCAGTGGAAGGCATCACAACAGCCACAATTGTTTGACGAACTAATCGTTCAATTGACGTGCGACGCTGCCAAATATCTTGATCGCCAGACATGCCATGTAACAAATACAATACTGGTATATCTTGCAACATTTCGGGTGTCCAATTCGGATTGTGATCAGATAATTCAGGTAAAATCACATTCATGTGTCGATCCATTCCCAAAACCTGCGAATAATAATTAACTTGTAAAAATGCCATGCGTTGTTATCCCCTTTTAGTATTTACTGCTATTTTAACAGAAATAACCTGCAATTGTGGTTGGAAACAGTAGTTTTTTAGCTATTATCACAAATCAAAATCTATTTTTTGGCAAAAAAAAATGTGCCAAATTAATGGCAACATTTTTTAACTTTTTGAATTAAACAAGTGCTAACAAATCAGCCTTCTTTGCAGAAGATGCGTATTCAGTACCTTGTGCATCCAAATATGCTTTGATTTCAGCAACTGTATTCTTTTCTGTTGGCTTGTCAGTAGCAGGCTTAGCAGTGGCCTTTTTTGCTGACTTTGCAGCTGGCTTCTTACCTGACTTTGAGTCATTAAACTTTGCCAAAATACCAGCGTTGCTCAACAAGTTGCGAACTGTGTCAGATGGTTGCGCACCATTGCCTAACCATGACAAAATCTTGTCTTCATCCAACTTGATTTCAGCAGGTTGTGCGATTGGGTTATAAGTACCAACTGTTTCAATAAAACGACCGTCACGAGGTGAACGTGAATCAGCAATAACAACACGATAGAACGGACGCTTTTTTGCACCCATACGCTTCAAACGAATTTTAACTGCCATGTGGTAGTCCTCCAATTATCTTTGTGTTTATACACATTTATTCTACTAGATAATTATGCCACTACTTGTAAGTTATGTCAAGGGTTTTTACTTGACATCATTTTGCTGTTCACGTGCAATATTGATTTCTTCACTCAAAATAATCAAATTATCTAAAGCACGGCGCGCCAAAAAAGAATCATGTTTGCGATTTGCCTCATTAGTAATCCCACCAAGCGTGTGTGGTGTATTTAAATCATTAATAATTTTTACAAGCTGATTCTGCCAACTAGTGAGTTGCTCATTCTCCGTCATAAAAAATCCTCCAGTTGATATATCATTTATTCTACCAAATTAACAAGAAAATAACAAAAAATCTTCATAAGATTAAATTATTACAATCAAAATTTTAAAAAATGAGTTGTTGGTTACAAAAATAGCCATTTGTTAAGGACTGTTATTGTCTGTTCAGGTACATATCGTAACCGTATGGTGTGCCCACCATTATCATCACGAACAATAATGTCAAGATGTGTTGCTTTTTTTGCTGCTAATGTATATAAACCATGCGTATTAAGTCCTTGTATTTTATCACGCGTGATAAAATAACCCTCTTTAGTTAAGCCATTGCTACGTTGCAAGTAAATAGCAGACTCACAATATCCGATTTTTTGATCTTTGATTGTCATTATGTTTTTTAAAATCAAAAACCCTACCACGACTAAAGCAATCAAAATACCGAGCAATATATTATGCCAATCCCAATATTTTGGTAGCCAGATCATCACAATACCACTCAAAACAACAATCATAGTTGCCAACCGCAATAAACTAAATCTAACCTGATACCATGCAGCTGTCTTAATAGCGCTAGGTTGCCACTGCTTGATATCAAAGTCATCAACTCCCAAAACTTTTTGCAACGTAGTTGTTGCCTTTTGACTACTGACTACTGGAATCAGTACAGTTTTCTTATCATCTTCATCTCGACTTGCGGAAAGCAAAACGTTGGCACTCATCAACTTAACCATTCTTCTCAGCAAAGTTTGTCGCAATTGAACAGCCTGAATTCTACTAAACTTAAGTTGGACACTTTTACGTGCTAGTAAACCGCGCGAAATCACAAGATGATTTTCTTCATGTAAAACTTTAAAATCAAAATATTGATTATAAATCCTGAAAAATCCAACGACAATACCTATAAATAGACCAATTACAATCAAAGAACTCAATACTATCATAGATTGATGATTCACAAAGTCCGTGACTGTCGCTTTGAGATGTTTTGGTAAAATATCGTCAATTTGCGTCCATAATGTGAATAAAGCTAAAAAGCCACCAAGACCACTCAGTGAGGTAACAGCGTATAACATTAAGTCCCTATTTGTCACATGATATCTTAGCTCTGATATAGATTGCTTTGGCCTAATTTCTTCAACACTGGTTTTTTTATTTTGGGCACTGCGTCTTTTTTGTTCGATAATATCAGCTTGTGTCAAACTCAGAGCATCAAAGACCACTTCTGGTTTTCCTTGCCCTGAAGTGTCAATTTGTAAACGCACGGATTGAAATGGTTGATAATAAAATGGCATCGTTCTAGAAATAGTTTGAATACGCTCAAAAGGCACATGAACTTGCTTTTTATTAAAAATACCCTGTTTTACTGATAGCTCATTGTCATCAAATTCGAAGGTAAAAAATAACCACTGAATCCAAGCGCTACCAATAAATACGACAAATATACCTAATACTATCAAAGGCAAAAAAATCACGCCATCGTTTTTAATATTGAACAAGCCTAATATAATTGGCCAAATCATTATTTTGATATGACTAAAAAAATTAACAACAATGGCAAACCAACTTTGATGCTGTTTAGTCATCTGAAGCTACCTCACGGGCGTGTAAAGCTGCTTTGACTAATTGACCTCTCAACTTTTTAGCTGTTACTTCACCAATAGCCTCAATTTGGAACCCATGTGCCGCTGTTTCAATAGATAAATCCATTAATTTAAAATAACGTAAAATCGGTCCCTGCTTGGTATCAACATTTTGAATACGATTCAGTGGAATTGATTCAGACTTTCTGAAAATAAAACCACGATAAATGTAAACCGCCTGATCATCAATCACGTAACGTCTAAATCGATAAAAATAAGGAATTAGCGTCATGTGTATAACAGGCAAAGTAGCTATCAAAACCATAATGATTAAAATCATCATTGCTAGTTGATGAAAATTACCGCGCAAAAAAAGCATGTAAATAATTATTTCCACGACTACTAAAAACAACAAAGCGATGACATCATGAATTAACCAAACAATTTTAGCCGTTTTAGGCAGCTGCGTGGCTTTTTCTGGAATCATATTTTTCTCCCCCAAAAATACTAGACATTTATAATATTCAGTGTATCAAAGCAATGTATCGAATGCAAAAAAGCTAGCATTTCACTAGCTTTTAAAGATTTATAATACTTCACCATTGGTTGCAATGACATTCTGGTACCAATCAAATGAATCCTTTTTGTAGCGCTTTCCCGTACCTTGGCCCATATCATCTAAATCAACATAAATGAAACCATAACGTTTGGCCATTTCGCCAGTTGAAGCGGAAACAATATCAATACCAGACCACGGCATATACCCGATTAGAGGAATACCATCTAAAGCAACTGCTTGCTCCATGGACTTGATATGTCCTTTGAAGTAATCAATCCGGTACTGATCATGTATTTCACCTGAACTGGTCAATTTATCATAAGCACCAAAACCATTTTCAACAATCATCATTTTTTTATGCCAACGATCCCACATCCAATTCATCGCATAACGAACACCTGTTGGATCAATTTGCCAACCCCAATCTGATTGTTTAAGGTAAGGATTGTCGCCGTGGTTAGCTTCTTCATCATATTCTAAATAGTCATCGCCAGTTGCAGAAACAGTCCAACTCATGTAGTAAGAAAACGCCACATAGTCGACGGTGTTTTCTTTTAAGATTTTAGCATCTTCAGGTGCCATTTTAATATCGAACCCTTTGTGTGACCAGAATTTCAACAGCCAGTTAGGATATTCTCCCAACGCATGGACATCACCCCAATAATAACGTGTTTGCATCGCTCTCTGTGCCATCAAAATATCTTCTGGGTTTGATGTTGCAGGATAAACAGGGTTCATCGCAATCATATCACCTACCATGATGTTTGGGTTGATTTCATGGGCAATTTTAGTTGCTAAGGCTGAGGCAACTAACTCATGGTGTGAGGCTTGATACATCAATTCTTGTGCCTGTTCTGCTGGATAATCTTTTAACCCAGAGTTTTGTAGCATTGGATGTGAATCCATCCAAGAGGTTTGATTATTAATTTCATTGAAAGTCATCCAGTACTTGACACGATCACCATAACGTTCGAATACCACACGTGCAAATTTAGTGAAAAAGTCGATCATTTTACGATTACGCCATCCACCATACTCAGTCACTAAATGATATGGCATTTCAAAATGAGATAACGTGATGACTGGCTCTAAGCCATTATCAATCATCGTATCGATCATATTATCATAAAATGCCAAGCCAGCCTCGTTAGGTGTTTCCTCATCACCGTTTGGAAAAATTCGCGTCCAAGCAATAGATGTTCTAAACGCTTTCATCCCCAATTCTTTCATCAATGCAAAATCTTGCGGAAACGAGTGATAAAAATCAATGCCTCTATGATTAGGATAATTACCATCTGGTAAAACAGTGTCTGTTACAACGCGTTTAACACCGTTTTTTCCCGCCAGCATCACATCAGCAATTGAGACACCCTTGCCGTCAACATTCCAAGCACCTTCTAGTTGATGTGCTGCTACTGCACCGCCCCATAAAAAGTCTTGTGGCATTTTATAACCTGTTGTCATTTGTTATCTTCTCCAGTTCTTAGGTTCATTTAGCGATTATTTTGTAAAAGAAAAGCCCGCAAAAGCGAGCTTTCAATCAGTTCTCTGCCAATTTGCGATGAAGTGCAATGATTTCAACTGCTAAATCACGAAAAGTAATACCATTCATCAAATGATCTTGGGCATGAACCATATACAAGTCAACTTCAGTATGATTACCTTGTGCTTCTTGTGTTAGCATGTCCGTTTGAACATCATGTGCTTCTTTAAGTGATTTATCAGCTTCATCAATTGCTGCTTGTGCACCCTCAAAATCACCTGATTTAGCCAACTGAATTGCCTGAAAAGCTTGCGACTTGGCATTGCCACCATGCATAATCAGACCCATCACAACTTGCATTCGTGCTTCGTCTTGCATCAAATCGGCCATCTTAAACTCCCATCAATGTTTCGGCAGACTTCAAAACATTGTCGCCCTTCATCATGCCATAATCCATCATATTGATGACATCCATTGGCACACCAGCGGCATCTGTGTGTCCCTTAACCTCATTTTTCATATAAGCAACTTGAGGTCCAAGCATCACAACATCAGGATGCTTTTCTTTTAGCTTAGCGTCAACATCAGACGTTGAAGTTGCAAAAATATCGTAATCCTTTCCTTGAGCCGCGGCGGCCTTTTGCATGTTTGCTACCAATAATGATGTTGACATACCAGCTGCACAAGCTAGCATAATTGTTTTAGTTGCCATAATATGTTTCTCCTTTAAAAAATCATTTCGTTTATAGCCTTATCATAGCATGTTTTCAATCAAATGTAAACGCTTTCACAGTTTGTTCATACTTTTCCAAAACGATCAAAAAAACATCACAATTGTGAATTGTGATGTTTTTTGATACTATTCTAGTCCCTCAGTTAGGGCTTCTGGATAAAACTCACGGACAATATCTGCTTCATGCTTTGACAATTCTGGAAAATCAGTGTCAGAACCAATATCGTCATGATACAGGCGATCTCGTGGCGATACTTGACCTGTGGCGTGAGCAACAGTAATGTGCCAACCTGCAAAGTCTTGTACATTTTGCGCACTTTCCAATGATTCCAAATGAAGTTGTGACACCATTAACAACAAACGGACATCCGCATTCAAATCTTTTAACCATAACTGTTGTTCAGTCGTCAGATAAAGCGTCAAAGAAGCCTCAGCATTTTTACCAATTAAGTCGGTTTCACGTGCTTCTTCAAGTGCCTTGTTGACAGCGTCACGAAGACTCATAAAGGTTGACCACTGTTCAAACAAAACTGTCGTATCACCTAGATCTTGAACATCAGGCATATCAGTCAAATAAGCAAATTGTGCTGTTTCATAAGGAAGATATTCCCATACTTCTTCAGCTGTGTGAGGTAAGATTGGTAGCAACAATCGCGTCAAATCAGTCAAAATCTTATAGAAGACTGTTTGCATTGAGCGACGAGCTTGCCCAGTAGGTGCCTCAACATAAACAACATCCTTAGCCACATCAAGATAAAAGGCTGATAGATCAACGTTGACAAAGTTAATCACACGCTTAAAGACATCGTTGAATTGGTAATTATCATAAGCATTGCGCACATCTTTAACAAAATTATTTTCTAAGGCATAGAAATATTGATCATGTGCTGCCAATGATTGATATGACACACCATCTTCTTTTGGATCAAAATCAGAGGTATTTGCCAGCAAGAAACGTAACGTATTGCGCAACTTTCGATAACTCTCTGACACTTGTTTCAAAATTTCATTTGAAACACGCATGTCTTGTGACGTGTCGACCGATGTCACCCAAAGACGCAGAATTTCAATTCCCATTTTGTCAGCTACTTCAAGTGGCGAAATTGTATTTCCCAGAGATTTGGACATCTTGTTGCCTTTACCATCTAATGTAAAGCCTTGGTGCAAAATAGATTTGTATGGCGCAATGCCATTTACGGCCACAGATGTGATCAAAGAAGAATTAAACCAACCACGGAACTGATCAGACCCCTCCAAATACATATCAGCAGGATAATCTAATTCAGGTCGTGTATTCAAAACCCCATTCCACGATGAACCAGAATCGAACCAGACATCCATGATATCCTCTTCTTTAGTAAATTCACCGTTTGGTGAATGTTCATTAGTGTAACCTTCTGGCAAAAGTTCTTTAGCATCATGTTCAAACCAATAATTCGAACCATACTCAGCAAATAAATCAGCGACGTGGTTGATCAACTTTTCGTCTAAAATAGCTGTACCATCTTCTGCGTAAAATATTGGTAATGGTACACCCCAAACACGTTGTCGTGAAATAACCCAATCACCGCGATCGCGAATCATATTGTGCAATCGAACTTTACCCCAATCTGGGAAATATGTAACCTTATCAAGTTCGGCTAAAATCTCTGATCGGAACTTGGCCACAGAAGCAAACCATTGGGGCACTGCCCGCCAAATAATTGGTTTTTTGGTACGCCAATCAAATGGGTAAGAATGGGTAATCTTTTCTTTTGCCAAGAACAACCCAGCATCCGTTAATTTGTTGATGACAATGCCAACAACATCATCATAGAATTTGCCTTCAAAGTCAGCACCCGCGTTGGCTGTCATATAACCCTTTGAATCTACTGTTACGTCAGCGGGTAAGCCATACTTTTTTCCAACGTTGTAATCATCTTCACCAAATCCGGGTGCTGTATGAACTAAGCCAGTTCCTGAATCAAGCGTAACATGATCAGCATTCATCACTAATTCTTCATGCTCACTATCCCAAGGATGATAAGCTGTAATGCGATCAAGCTCTTGACCTTTATAGGTTGCGACCGTTTCATATGATTCCCAACCAAACTTAGGTGCGACTGAATCGAGTAGTTCAGTCGCAACAACAAATTGTCTCGTATCACCAGCTGGTATCACAACTGAGTATTCGAAATCAGGCCCTAACGTAATACCACGAGATGCTGTAACAGTAAACGGCGTTGTTGTCCAGACCACAAAGTAAGTATTATCATCCAAAATACCTTTGCCATCTTTTACTTTATTGGCATAGAACAATGAGGTTGAATCAATGTCATGATATTCAATTTCAGCTTCAGCAAGAGCTGACTCAGACGACCATGACCAATACACTGGCTTCGCACCTCTAAAGATGTAGCCTTTCCCAGCCATTGCACCAAAAACTCTAATTTGCGCTGCCTCAAATTCTGGCTTCAATGTAATATATGGATTTTCCCAATCGCCCAGAACCCCCAAACGTTTGAAATCCGAACGTTGCTTATTAACTTGTTGCAAAGCAAATTCTTTAGCTAAATTACGCCATTCTGATTTAGGCATACTTTTTCTATCATGACCTGCTTTTGTCAATTGCTGTTCAATTGGCAAACCATGAGTATCCCAACCGGGAACATAAGGTGCATAAAAGCCAGTCATGTTCTTATAACGTACAATAATGTCCTTGGTAATTTTATTCATGGCGTGACCAATGTGAATATTACCATTTGCGTATGGTGGTCCATCATGTAGGTTAAAATGAGGTTTCTTCTCATTTTGGGCCAAACGTTGCTGATACAAGTCTTCCTCATACCATTTTGCCTGACGTTCTGGTTCCGTCTTAGGCAACGACCCTCTCATTGGAAAAGCCGTTTTACCAAGATTCAACGTATCTTTATACTTCATATTTCATTCTCCTAAAAAAGTTAATCGACAACAATCATTTAAAATAATGATAAAAAACGTCCCTATGCATCATCTGCATAGGGACGTTTTCACGTGGTACCACCCAATGTTTAGTAATAACTAATCTTCATTATTACTCTCAAATCAGTATTAACGGCCTGCGCCGTTCTAGCTTACTAAAATTTCAGCTAAACAAAACTAGTAACTGATCTGATTGGCATCAGGGACGGTCATCTTCCACCACCATGACTCGCTGCACGTATATATGCCAATTTTGCTGTGTTACGCTTTTTATAATTATTAATGATTGTCCGCTTGGTCTTCTGATTCTGGAAACACTACAACCGGCCCTTGGGCTTCTGCTGTTTCCTGTTCATCTGACTCTTGCTCTGACTGGCTTGAAACTTCAACTGGTGCTGCTTCAGCAACTTTACCAATACGATTGGCTGTTACTTGACCAATTGGTAAACGATGAACAGCTTCTGCTAACTCATCATTTTCTAATAGTGTACGCTGTGCTGTTAATAATTGCAAGAAGGAATTTTTAAAACTTTCAACTTCTGTACGTAATTGGTTTTGCTCATTGGTTAATTCTGCGTTTTCTTGTGCTAGACGTTCTGCTTCCGCTTCCGCCTTAACACGAGAATCACTGATGATTTTAGTAGCTGCTTCTTGTGCATGCGTCAATTGCTTTTTCACTTCAACATCAGCGTCTTTTTTCAATCGGTCAGCTGCTTCTTGTGCGACAAAAATAGACTGATTAACTTGCTCACGCTTGGCTTCTAGCGCCTCGACTTGCGATTGCGACTGCTCAAGTTGTACTTTAAGCGCATCTCGCTCAGCAATTAGCGCTTCATAATCACTATTGACTTGATCCAAAAAAGCATCAACTTCAGTCGCAACATAAGCCTTACTGCCTTTTTTTGTAAATTCGTGATTTAAAATTTCATCTGGTGATAATGCCATAACTTTCTCCTTTAACATAATTGTACTTCATAATTTTATCATGCCTAGTCTAAATTAGATAGAAGCCTGACATTACTATCTTTGTACAACATTGACAATTGCTTTCAACTTATCTTTTTTACTCCGACCATCTAGTGACTTGATTTGTGCACGACCATGCTTTCTAACTGATATCAAATCATTTACAGAAATTTCCAAATTGGCCTTTTGCGCAAGCATCCAATTCACATGAACTTGACCACTTTCAATAAGTGTCTTAGTATCACTACGTGACAGTTGAAAAATAGATGATATGACAACATCAAGTCGCAAAGATGACATTAAAGCAAATTGCTCTTGCCAATTAGTTAAAACAGGCAGGGCTTCACTTAACGATTGCGCTTTCAGATTAACAGCAACTCGTCCAACTTTTGTAACGGTTTGCTGGATATAAGCTAACATTTTCTGATCGACAATGATTTGCCAATTCGTTTCTTCATTATCAAATAGGATATCGCCAAGTACATCCCGACTAATACCCAAGTGCATTAAGGTGCCCAAAATTGTCGAATGATGTAGCGTGGCAAACTTTTTTGGATATTGTACAGTTAGTAAACCAATTTCAAAATCTTCTTGTTTTACTTCAAATACTTCTGGCGCAATGATTGCCCTTTGACTTTCAGCGCCATCCACACCACCATACAAATAACTTCACAATCCAGACTGACGGTTAATCAATGTTTGTAGAATGTATTGTTCTCTCGGATTTAAAAATCGCGTCAGAATTAAGCGATAGTCATCATCAGCCTGTTTTACCCAATCCAGAACTTGTTGTATGAAAGGTTGTTCGTACTCACGAAAATGTTGTGAAATACTTAGCACGTCATTACTCATAGGAATATCGAAACTAAATGTAGCAAACCACTACGTGCAAAATTCAAAGCCAAAATTGCGACAATCGGTGAAAAATCAAGCATCCCAATTGGTGGAATAAACCTAAAAATTCGTAGATATGGCTCGACAATACGACCCAAGAATCGGCCCAAGCCAGACTCACGAGCACCTGGTAGCCAAGACATTAAAATATAAATAACAATTGCATATTCATAATATTGCACTAATCGAAACAACCATATGACAATTTCTGCAATCATGAATTAGTACCTACTGTTGGGCTCAAGATTATCTGTCAAAGTTCCAGAAATTTCAAACGTATTTGGTGTGACCAAAAAAATTGATTGTCCAATACGTTCAATTTCACCGTTAACAGCATAAACAGCACCACCCAGAAAATCAAGAATTCGTTTAGCTTGTGCTTCATCAATCTGCGTGAAATTGACAATCACTGCTTCACCACCCAAAATTTGTGAAGCAATCGCTCGAGAATCAGAATATACTTTTGGTTCAAACAATGCAATTTTACTATTCGCACTATTAAAGTCTGAATTGGCTTGTTGTGTAGTAGTTGATGGTCGTGTAAATCGTTGTTGTTGGGAAGTATTTGCTTGTTGCTGAACAGGCTGTGGTTGTGGCTGTTCTTGGTATGATTGTTGATCATACCCTTCATCCTCGTAATAATCTTCCTCATTACTAAATAGACGTTTAATTGTGTCCCCTAATGCCATGAGTTCTCCTTAACGTTTCTTGAAAAATGGTGGTTGGTCAGTGTCGTCATCATTGCCCAAATCAACCGCAGCACTTGAGCTCGGTGTATTAAAGACATCAAATGATTGCTTCTGAACACCATCAAAACGATCATCTTCAGCAAATGCGTCTTTGGTTGTGCCACCAATATTCCAATCAGCAAACGGATCGTTTTGTGTTGGTGTCACTTTGGGGGCTGGTGATGCTGTCGCTGGTTTTTCAAAAACTGATGAAGCAGACGAAGGTGCTGCCGACTCAGTCGACGTTGTTGTTCCAAAAACTGAAGCAGCTGGTGCTACATTCTTGGCTGCAGATTGTTTGGATTTATCGTTAGTATTTTGAAGACCAGTCGCAATAACTGTCACGCGAATTGAATCACCAAGATCTTCATCAATTGATGTTCCAAATATAACGTTCACGTCACGTCCTGCTTCTTGGCTAATAACTTCTGAAGCCGTTTGTGCTTCAAACAATGACATATCTAGACCACCGGTGATATTAAGCAAAACGTCTTCCGCACCTGACATGTCGACTTCAAGCAACGGTGACGAAATAGCTTGTTTTGTTGCGTCAGCTGCACGGGTTTCGCCACTTGCTTGACCAACACCCATCAAAGCAGGTCCGGCATCTTGCATGACAGTTTTCACATCAGCAAAGTCCAAGTTGATGAAACCAGGATTAGTAATCAGCTCAGAAATGCCTCGAACACCTTGTGCCACAACTTCATCAACTACTTTAAATGCTTCAGATAGTGGTGTACGAAGGTCAATACGATCTTTCAAACGTTCGTTAGTAATCACGATTAATGAGTCAACAGACTCTGACAAAGCCTGTAATCCTTCAGCAGCAAAACGTCCGCGCTTTGGGCCTTCCCATTTAAATGGTCGTGTAACGACCGCAACGGTCAATGCGCCTTGTTCTTTAGCAATACGTGCAACGACAGGAGCTGCACCATTACCAGTTCCACCACCCATACCTGCAGTAATCACAACCATATCGGCACCAGCTAAGGCATTAGCAATATCTTCAGTTGATTCTTCAGCAGCTTTAGTACCACGCTCTGGATTCGAGCCTGCTCCCAAGCCACCGGTTAATTTAGGACCGATTTGAATTTTTGTATCGGCTTTTGACTTATCTAGTGCTTGTACATCAGTATTGGCTACGATAAATTCAACGCCACTGACGCCTTCTTCAATCATATGGTTAACAGCATTTGAGCCACCACCACCAACACCGATAACTTTTATGATTGCACCCGCTTCTTGGGTATCATCAATTGAAAAATCCATGAGTTGTCTCCTTAAGTGTCTTTTTAATCTTCGTTAAATAAATTGTTTATCTTTTGGCGAATTTTTCCAAACCAGCCTTCACGAGGTGCCACAGTGGCATCATCGACGTATTGATAACTGTCATATGATTCTTGTTGTGGTGCCTCACTTGGTGTTGGTTCAGGATTAGGTGTAACCTCACGACGGTTCATAATCGTTTGTTTAATCACCTGTTGCACCATGTTTTCTCTAGATGCAAACACTGAGTATGCCAAAGCACGCGTGTACGAAGGATGTCGCAAACCAATTTGATCTGGTACAAACAAACGAACATTATCGCCCAATAATTGTTTGGTAAAATCAACCATTTTTGGCAGCGCTGCATTGCCACCAGTTAAAACAAAGCCTCCTGGCATATTCAAAGCATTAACCTGTTGTAAATGATCAAATATTCGCGTAAACATTTGCTCTAAGCGAGCCGCAATGATTTCCGATAAATACTTCTCGTCAAATTGTTTTGGTACAACCTCACCAATAACTTCGACTGGAAAATCGTTGTCTTGGTCGGTTTGCAATGGATCAGCAAAGCCGTAATCACGTTTTATTCTTTCAGCATTGATGTAAGAAGTGCCAAGCACAGTTGAAATATCCTTGGTGACACTATCACCACCTTCAATATCGACAAACGTGTACTTCAATTTACGATCATGGATAACAGCAGCACTAGTCTGTCCGCCACCTAAATCAATCAAAACAGTACCAAAGTCTTGCTCGCCGTCATTCAAGATAGTTGTACCAAGAGCCAATGGTGACAGAATAAATTCTTGCAAATTTAGTCCGGCCTTTTGAATTGCCATTCGCGTATTATCAAGAATCTTGCTAGGTCCAACATAGGCCACCCCATGCATTTCAAGCCTTACACCTATCATTTCATGAGGATCTTTAATGCCATCAAATCCGTCAACAACGAACTCTTCAACGACTAATTCAATCACATCACGGTCTGCGGGCAAGCCATTTGATAATGCTTGTTGCGCTACATTTTGAACATCCTGATAAGTAATGCGCTTATTTTGGTTGGCAATAGATACCAGACCATTAACATTGATAATTTCAACTTGATTAGCTGGAACACCAACCACAACATCGGTAATTTTAATATTTGCTTTTTCTTGTGCCTGATCAATCGCCTCACGAATCGCAGCGGCAGTCGTATCGATATCGACAATCACGCCACGGCGTAAGCCACGTGAAGGGGCGCTTCCCGCACCAATCACATTAAATTGATTCCCAGCAGTTTGTGCAATGACAACTTTAATTGAAGTGGTTCCAATATCCAATCCAACCGTCACGCCTGAATTATTCATGCGTTGTGCCCCTTTGTTAATTATTTTTACAAAATATACCTAATATTAATAATAACATAAAATCGCAATATTTTGCGACCCAATTCTAGTTTTTCAGTACGTTTCATATTTAAGATTTATAGTTATATGAGAAAGCGCCAAATTGTAGGTCAACCACACCTTTTGCTTTCATTTGTGCTGCAATACCAGGATAATAAACAATCTTTTGACCAAATGTTGTTGTCGTTGCCAGCACAGTATTACCATCAGCCATGATAATTTTTAGGCGTTTCGGGTTCTCTTTTGTAGGCGAAAATATTATTTGACTAATATTTTGTCGCAAAGATGCTTCAAAATTGGAAAATGTGACAGCCGTTTTAGCCAATGTGTCATCGCTCTTAAAGCCTGTATAAACTGGTGCATCACCATCTGGTTGACTGACTGAATGACGATTTCCTTGCTGATTGATAGCATACCACTGTCCTTTTTGTTGAACAAATCCAGCATTGACTCTTTCAACAACAGTAAACAACACATCGCCATCATTTAAAGTCACTTTTACCGAGTCTATTTTATTGTTTTGTGATTGCAGTCGATTTTCAATAAAAGCTTGTTGTCCAACCAAACGCCAATACGGTGTCGTTTGATCAACATTAACATATTTTTTTATTTGCTCTTTAGAAACGACCGTTGACGCAACTGACACATTTTTAATCGTACGCCAAGGTTGTAAAATCAATATTAAACCGCCAATCAAAACAGCAAAAACCGCTAAACTCAGCCAAAGTTGTAACGGTCGTCTCTTGTTTACAATATGTTTTAATTGTGGTACATCTTCTTTCATCATTCTCCAATTGCATCAAGAATCAGTGCATAAAGTCTTTCGCCAGCATCACGCACACCAATTTTAGTTGCCTGAGCTGCCATAGCCTCACTCACCTTATCATTTAATAACAATGTATCGGCAGCTTGAGTTAGCGTAACTGCTGACAAAGATGGCTCGGAAATCATCAATGCAGCACCAGCATCAACCAAACTTTGCGCATTTTTAGTTTGATGATCACCTGTCACAAAGGGGCTCGGAATTAAAATAGACGGAATACCCAGCGCTGTAATTTCTGCTATTGATGTCGCGCCAGCCCTTGCCACTATCGCATCAGTTTGTGCCATAACTTCTGGCATGTTGTCAATATAAGGTAATATTCTGACATTTTCAGCTGGTTGTGTAGTCATTCTTGCAAGGACATTATCATAACGTTTGGGACCAGTGACAAACACAACTTGATAGCTTCGTTGATTAAATGTTTCTAAAGCATCAATAACTGCTAAATTAATAGCTGGCGCACCTTGAGACCCACCAAATATTAGCAAAGTCTGTTTGTCATCACGCAAGCCAATCTGTTGCCATGAGAAATTTGACTTGAGTGAAGCAACTTGCTGTGCTCTTGGGTTTCCAACCACCGTTGCTTTTCCTTTGGGAAATTGTGATAACGCAACATCGAAAGCAACACCGATACGCGTCGCACCACGAGACAAAAATTTATTTGTAACACCAGCAACTGAATTTTGTTCATGAATGACCGTTGGAATATGTAATCGTTGGGCTGCATAAACAACTGCCCCACTGACATATCCGCCAGTGCCAACGACAACATCTGGCTGAAATTCTTTAAGAATTTTTTTTGCCTCACGAACGGCTTTTAAAAACAGAGAAATCGTTTTAACATTATCTAAAGATAGTGACCGCTTGAACCCCTGAACAGTTAGGCGCTCAAATGCCATTCCTGTTGCAGGAACAATATTAGATTCAACACCTCGCTCTGATCCCACATACAAAAATTTTGTATCGGGTTCATGCTTTTGAATCACTTCAGCTAAAGCAAGCGCCGGATAAATATGACCACCTGTTCCACCACCAGATAAAATAATTTTCATAACGACTCCTTTCAAATTTTAAGTGCTTCTTTTAGTGCAGCGACAAACTTTTCACCGCGTTCTTCAAATGTCTTAAATTGATCCCAACTGGCATGAGCTGGTGATAGTAATACCACGTCGCCCGGACGTGCTAACTTCACTGCTTCTGGCGCCGCTGCCATAACATCCTTAACAGTAATGACTGTTTTATCGGCTTGGTTTGCCAAATCAACAATTTTTTGTTGCGTTTGTCCAACAGCGATTACGGTTTTCACATGTTTTAAATTAGGTACCATGCGTGACAAATCATCACCGCGGTCTAACCCACCACCAATCCATATTGTTGGTTGATCAAAGCTATTTAATGCTGTCTGTGTTGCCTCAATGTCGGTGGCTTTTGAATCATTATAGTACTTTACACCATTCACAGTAAATAAATACTGCAAACGATGTTCAACCCCTCCAAAAGTCTTCAACACATCTTTAATCGCGCGGTCACTCACCCCAGCTAGTTTGGCAGCTGTTGCTGCTGCTAAAACATTTTCCAAATTGTGGGGTCCCACTAGCTTTATGTCAGTTACAGGCATTATTGCATCGCCATTAATCAATAGTTGATCATTTTTAATTTCTGCCTGTAAACCACTTTGTTGACGAGAAAACGTTAGCACTTTCGCGTGCGTTTTAGCAGCAAAATTTGGGGTATCTGGGCCATCAGCATTTAAAATTAAATACTGATTTTTAGTTTGATGGCGTGTAATCTGAAATTTGGCAGCTACGTAATTATCTCTAGTTTTGTGATAATCCAAGTGATTAGAAAAAATATTGGTCACAACAGCAATATCTGGTCGAATATCTGGTATACCCATTAGTTGGAAACTGGACAATTCTAACAATAATGTATCTTTTTCAGTTAAATTAGCAACGACTTCACTGACCGGCGTGCCAATATTGCCGGCTGTCGTGACCGGCTGTTCATCCGACTTGAGCATATCACGAATCAAGGAAGTCGTTGTCGTTTTACCATTGGATCCTGTCACCGCAATTAATCGGCCATTGAATGTACTCAACGCCACGGCAACCTCTGTTAAAATTGGAATTTTCAAGGCAAGCGCCTTTTGTACCAATGGCTGGTCGTAATTAATACCTGGATTTTTCACCAGATATTTGAAACTGTTATCAAGATGCGCATCTTGAGCTTGCGATATAAAAGTAACTCTTTGAGATTGCAAAGTCAGAAAATCATCGTCTTCTTGAAAATCGCCGTCATTTGCAACAGTAACATCAGCACCAAGTGCTAATAAAAGCTTAGTCACTGCTTTGCCAGAACGTGCCCAACCATAAACCATAATTTTTTCATTTTTAAAATCCAGTGCCTGCATGATTTAACCTGATTTCTTTATTTATGTACACGGCTATCACCGTCTCAACTCATGTATAAAATCCCTACAATACTTACTAGGAGGGTTACAATCCAAAATAGTATATCAATTTGCCATTCACGCCAACCAAATTTTTCAAATGAGTGGTGAATTGGTGCCATTGGGAAAATTCGTTTGTGCCAAAAGTGATAACCTATGGTTTGAATAATGACCGATAACGTTTCGATTACAAAGACAATACCAAACCAAACTAGAGAAAATGGAATACCCAACAAGATTGACTCAATTGCCAATCCAGCGCCTAAAGCTAGCGATCCTGTATCTCCCATGAAAATTTTGGCCTTAGGTTTGTTATAAATCAAGAAGCCAACCAACGCACCAATAATTGCGATATTAAAAATCACAATCGACTGACTATGCATTGCCATTGCAATCCATGTATAGGTGCCATAAACAATAATGCTAATACCAGTTAGTAACCCATCAAGCCCATCTGTTAAGTTAGTGGCATTTGACCACCCTACCAGCCAGAACCACATGAAAATGAAATAAAAGCCACCCAAATAAATATGACCAACAAACGGTACATTAAGTACAAACGGCACATTCATAAACCACATAACAATCATGACTACCAAAGCGCTAAGTGTTTGTGCTAACAATTTCGGCTTAAACCTAAAACCATCATCTGCATGTTTCAATATTTTCAGTGTGTCATCCACACCTCCAATAATGGCAAACGCCACAAATGCCAAAATCGGCATCAATTGTAACATGAAGCCATGCCACCCCTCACTTGCTACGCCACCAACAACAGCACTGATCACAGCAGCTAATACAAATAATACACCGCCCATACTTGGTGTCCCTGCTTTGGCCTGATGATCAGGACCCAGTTTACGGATTACTGCCTGCTCCTTAGAATGCCTCAAAAAGTTAATCAATGCTGGCATAAACATAACTGTCACGATAAACGATCGTGCGAAAGTCCATAGATTTTCTGTCATTTCTCCCTGTTACTCCTTCTCTTTCAATACAATCGCTACTTGACTGCTTTTGACAACCAACTGATTAGCACCAACACTTTGACTCGTAATGTAGCCAGACCCTTTCCAAGTCAACGAGAAGCCAATTTGCTTCGCAAACGACTGTGCATCTGTTAAACTCCACCCTGTCATATCAGGCATATTCGTAGTACCTTGTGCTTTCAATATGACTAATTGATTGGTTAATGCTTTTTGTTCCGGTAACAACGATTGTGATTTGATTTTTCCAGTTGTCCCAACAACAGCCACTCGGAAACCTGCTTTAGTTAATGTTGTTTTGGCAGCAGTGATTGATTGGCCCACAACATTAGGCACCGTCTGTTTCGTTGTCTTAGATTTTACAGCACTACTGCTATTATTCAAAGCTTGAAGCATTAACGGCCTAAATACTTTGTTCATTGTGGTTTGAATTGTTGCATCCGGGAAAACTTTTGGTTGTTTAACAGCCATGTAAAAAATATATTTTGGATCTTTTTCCGGTGCTAATACAACGACTGAATGAATTGCATTTTTCAGACCATCTAGGTATTGACCTTTTTCTGCCACTTGAGCAGTTCCAGTTTTAGCAGCAATCTGATATCCAGCATCTCGCAAATCAAATTCCTTAGCAGTTCCAGTAGACTGATTTACAACATCAATCATATATTCACGAACTTTTTCAGCCGTACTTGCTTTAATTGGGTGGGCAACAGTTGTTGTTTTTCCTTCCTTGACAATTGCACCAGTCGCAGAGTTAACTACTTTATCGACAAAATAAGGTTTAATTTCCTTACCATTGTTGGCAATCGCTGAAAACGCCTGAATCAGTTGTAATGGTGTCACGTTGATGGCTTGACCATAAGCTGTATTGGCCTGTTCAATCGGATAAGTAAATGAAATAGAACCAGCTTCTTCACCATTGAGACCTGATTTAGTAGACTGTAAAAAACGGAACCGAGTCAAATACTTACGCCATGTTACCGCACCCAACTTTTGTTCAGTGCGGGCAAAAGCGACGTTAGACGATCGCCAAAATCCTTCCCGATAGGTCAACATACCAGCATCTTGGCCAAAAGCATCAACAACTTTCTTGCCATCAATTAAAAATGTTCCCGATTGATAGGTATCATTGGGTCGCCACTCTCCTGTATCAATAGCAGCCGACAACGTGATAGCTTTCATAGTTGAACCAGGCTCAAAGGCACCTTGATCAAGTAGGTTTTGCCAAGTTTCCGGATTCGAAGATTTGTCATTAGCATTAAAATTTGGCCTTTGTGTTGCTGCAACAATTCGCCCTGTTTTTGCTTCCATCAATACTGCAACTGCTGTTTTTGCCTCCGTATCTTTAATCAATGTATCCATACGGGTTTCTAATGTGTTTTGCAAACTGTCATCTAAAGTAAGATACACGTCATCCCCATTTTTTACGGTTCGACTATTTTTGTTATTCTCTTTTTGACCTTCGTAACTTTTAATACCATTTTTACCAGTTAATACCGAGTTTTCGGCGGCTTCAATTCCCATCATGCCAGTCATTGTTGACTGACCACTGACATTTTCACTATACTTAATGTTTCCAATCAGATGAGATGCCATTTGATCATTGGGGTAAACACGCGCTGCTTGTGATGTGAATTTTATGCCTGGAAGCTTCATAGCCAATATTTTCTTATGTTGTGCAATTGTCAGACTTTTACCAGCTGATCCAAACTCTACTTGAAATTGCTTAGCTTTCAATCGTTTGTAAATCGCTTTTTCTTTTAGGTTAATGACCGTGCTTAATTTCTGAGCTGTTTCACTCGCATCCGTCACATAATCTGGTTTGCCGTCAGCGTCTTTTTGATTTTTGTCCAAGACTGCGTAGACATTGTAAACCGTTGTGTTCTCGGCTAATACTTGTCCATTGGCGTCAAAAATTTTACCACGATTAGCAATAATGTTTTGTTTCCCCATAAAAGCTTCTCGTGTCGCTTTTGTTAGGTTATGCCCATCAACGGCTTTATTCCCTGCAATAACAAAAAGACGAATACCAAGCATTAAAATCACCACTGTTGTGCCACACAGCAACAACCCACCAAAAATTTTGGCATTCTTCGTGATTCTTTTATTTGGTATCCGTCTCACTTTATTTTTCATAATTATTGATTAATATTGCGGACACTATCATCTGACAGTGTCATGCCGTATTTTTTTGCAACCTTATCTAGATTTGATTTACTAGTGACATCTTGAATCTTATTTTGTAAATCATCATTGTTTTGTTTCGTATTGCTTATTTTTGTTTCAATAGCCGTCGTACTATTAGTCGCTTTGGTAATTTGCATACTAGTAAAAACAGCACCAACCATCAATGACAAGACAACTGCAGCCACAAAGATAACTAGCCCACGTTCCTTTTTGGTCCAAACTGCTGCTTTATATTTAATTGCTTTGCGTTGGCGATAGCGTGGTTGCGTGAGTGGTGCTTGTTGTGCAGCAGCTGATGAGTATTCGTATGCATTTTGTGCCATAGCTTTTTCTCCAAAAATCTGATGATGTAACAATTAGTTTTAAAACTTAAATTAAGTTATTTGCGTCGAATACCGCGTAGTTTAGCTGATTCCGATCGATGATTAGTACTCATTTCGGCAGCACTTGGTAAAATAGGTTTTCTGGTCAGTGCGTCATACTCAGCTTCAAATTGTCCGGGTAATACAGGTAAACCGGCAGGTAATTCAGGTGCGCTAGTTTTTTCACGAAACATTTGCTTTACAAGACGATCTTCTAATGATTGAAATGTAATAACACTAATGCGACCGTTATGATCAATTAGGTCCAATGCCTGCGTTAAAGAGTCTTCTAATGCACCCAATTCATCATTAACCGCAATTCTTAACGCTTGAAATGTTCTTTTAGCAGGATGTCCTCCCTTACGGCGGGCAGGCGCTGGAATTGCTTCTTTAATGATGTCAACCAATTCAAACGTTGTGTTAATAGGGCCGTTTTCTCGATGTTGCTCTATCTTACGGGCAATTTGTTTTGGAAAACGGTCTTCACCGTAGCGACTCAACACTCTTAACAGCTCATTAAACGACCATTCATTGACAATTGTTTTAGCAGTCAAAGTTTGTCTTTGATCCATTCTCATGTCTAATTCAGCATCGTAGTTATAGCTAAAACCGCGTTGTCCATCATCAAATTGAACTGAACTAACACCCAAATCATAAACAATGCCATCAACATTCTGAATATTACGTGTTGCTAGCGCCGAAGTTAATGTCCTAAAATTTTGATGAATCAGAACTAATTTTCCTTGTGCAATGTCATCTGCATAGCGGGTCATATTGTATTGAATTGCTGTATCATCCTGATCAAAACTATACAGCTTGCCAGTTGTTAATTGCTTTAAAATCTCACCCGTGTGCCCGCCGCCTCCAAGCGTTGCGTCCACATAAATACCGTCAGGCTTGATATCTAATAATTCAATGGCCTCATGCAATAGCACCGTAACGTGTTCAAATGTCATTTCAGCTCACTTTCCTTCTGGCAACCTATTTGGTTACATTAAAAATCAAAATCGACTAATCCCTCAGCAATATCATCAAAGTTTTCGGCTGTCTCAGCTGTGTACGCAGCCCATGTATCAGCACTCCAAATTTCAAAAGAATCACCAACGCCAGTTACAATAACATCTTTTTCTAGTGATGCGTACTCTCGTAAGTTACTTGGTACAATAATTCGACCTTGCTTATCAAACTCAGCTTCTAATGCGCCGGCCATGACAAAACGTCTAAACGAGCGCGCGTCTTTTTTTCCAGTTGGTAATTGATTCAACTGATTTTCTAACTTTTCCCAAACGGATAATGGCATAGCCCGCAAAGACTTTTCCATCCATTTAGTAACAATAAATTTTTCACCAAGTTGATTACGGAATTTTGCCGGAATAATTAGGCGTCCTTTCGTATCGAGCGTATGTGAATATTCGCCCATAAACATAGGACCACCTCCATTAAAATTCTATACTATTAATTTACCACATTCCACCACTTCTCTCCACCTTATTTTGAAATTTGTCATCAATCAGTAAATTTTCACGTAAAAAAAGCAGTACCATCAATGACAGTACTGCTGTTATAAAAGTGGGGGTCAGTGGTTAATAAAGCCCAAAATCATGACAACTATTATGACCGCAATGCCAAAAAGGCCACTCCATTGCCAATATCGATGCCAAAAATGGCGCCAATCCCAATTTTTTTGTAATAAGAACCAAGCTAAAATAGCCCCAAAAGCAAACCAGAAAAGCAAAATCCACTCAATATAGCTAACGCCTAGCGCATATCCCATCGTGTAATGTGCAATTACCCAGACAGGTAACGTAATAATGTCCAAAACATGCAAGCGTAGTTTTTTCATCGCTGTCCACTGATTAGCACCTATTAATATCAAACAAAAAAGTAAGCCACCTAATGGCCAATACCACCATTGCATTTTTAATTACCTCGTGTTTTAACTCTAACTAATTTTATAAAAAATTTCAAATCTTTTGTGACTTATGATACACTAAATAAGAATAAATTAGAGGTGAAATCAATGGCAGATGACCAAAATAAACGACCGGTAAACGCAAAATTACAAGCAGAGATTGATGCACAACTCAATCAACACCGCGTCCCTAAAATCGAAAAAAAATCACGCACGCGCATTGAAAAAATGATTTTAGTTATGTCATGGTTAATGGTCATTTTAATGGTTGGATCGGTTGTATACGCAGCTGTAAGTGCATTAGGTTGGATGTAAAAAACATGAGTGATTTCTCACCCATGTTTTTTTATTCTACTGAAATCAAAAATGGATATAATGGTTGTCCACCATCATGAATTTCAATTTCAAGGTCTTCATCAATAGCAGAAACGCTTTTTGCTAACTTATTAGCCGCTTTTTCTTTTGTATCTGCACCAAAAATAATCGTAACAATTTCAGAATCATCATCCAACATTTTTTCGACTGATTGTTCCGCTGCAGCTTCACTGGTGTCCGCCACAATTTGAATGTCACCATCAATGATTCCCATCCAATCGCCATTATGAATCTCAACACCATTTAGCGTCGTATCTCGCACTGCCTGCGTAATCTGAGCTGATTTAACATCAGCAATCATATCCGACATGGCACTAGCATTTTCTGACGCTTCAGCCTCCGGATTATATCCCATCATTGCTGTCAATCCTTGCTGAACCGTACGTGTTTTAACAACTTGTACCGGTACATCAGCTAAGTCAACTGCTTGTTCAGCTGCCATAAAAATATTACTATTATTGGGCAAGACAACAGCTTGATTAGCACCACTTGCTTTAATCGCGTCAACAATATCCGCTGTTGAAGGGTTCATTGTTTGTCCACCAGAAATAACTGTATGAACGCCTAAGCTTTTAAATAACTTAGCCACACCCTCTCCAGCTGCGATAGCAATAACTGCTGTTTCAGGTGCAGGCATTGTCATTTCAGATATTTTAGCCGTTTGTGCTTCGTCTTCACGCTGTGCGTCAATAACAGCTTGTTGTTGATCACGCATATTATCAACTTTTACTTTAACTAATGAGCCAAAATGAGTGCCCCAAGTAATGACTTCACCAGGATTTTCTGTATGGACATGCACCTTAACAATTTCATCGTCATTAATGACCAACAACGAATCACCCAATTGCGCTAAATGTTTGTAAAATTCATCATAATCAAATTCATGATCATAAGTCGTTCCTTTACCGATTTGAACCATGACTTCCGTGCAGTATCCATACTTGATATCTGCTGGATCAAGGTTACTGTTAGCTTGGGCACCAGCGTGCAATTCTTTGACCATTTGATCAAGTTCCGCATTATCTGGCGCTTTCATATCTTCTTCATTAAAATCGCCGCTCAGTACTTGATAGAATGCCTGCAAAACAAACACAAGTCCTTGACCACCTGAATCAACAACGCCAACTTCTTTTAGCACAGGTAGCAAATCAGGTGTGCTATTTAAAGCTTTCTGAGCTGCGTCTTCAACGGCAGCCATCAACTCAACAACATCATCAGTTTGGTTGGCTACCTTATTTGCTTTTGAAGCTGCTTCCCGAATAACTGTCAGAATTGTACCTTCTGTTGGCTTCATGACAGATTTATACGCAATTTGAGCCCCAGCCATCAAAGCATCGGCTAAATCACGTGCTGAAAGTGTCTCTTTGTCCGCCATACTATTGGCAAAACCACGAAAAATTTGAGACAAGATAACGCCTGAGTTACCTCTAGCGCCCATTAGCAAGCCTTTTGACGTTGCCTTAGCGAGTGCACCAATATTGGTATCTAACGCGTCTCTCTCATATTGTGCGCCACTCGCCATCGACAAGCTCATATTTGTACCAGTGTCACCATCGGGTACTGGAAATACATTTAATTTATTGATTTTATCCGCATTCGCGGCAAGCGCTGCTGATGCAGCATTTATCATTTTACCAAATTCAACATTGGTAATAACTGTGAGTGAATTGACTGACATGACCTCTCCTAGTCACTGACGCGAACACCCTGAACTATCACATTAACTTCAGTGACATGGATGCCCAACAATGCGTCGAGATTATATTTGACTTTACCTTGAACCGACTTTGATATTTCTGATAGTTTAGTGCCATATTGGGCAACTAAATAGACATCAACACCAACACCACTATTTTCCTGATGTACAACAACGCCCTTACCATAATTTTCGCGGTTCAATATTTGATTAACACCATCTCGAAAGGTAGCTTTTGAAGCCATGCCGACAACGCCAGGGTTTTCAATCGCTGAACCACCGACAATCGTCGCAATGACATCATTTTCTAGCGTAATATCGCCGTTTTTTGTTTTCATCTTAATTGCCATAGTCTATTTAATGAATTATTTGTGAAACGATTTTTTCTGCTGTCGCTTACAATAAAACATTTCTCCTCCTTACCAAAGGTTTGTTAAATACTATTTTACCATAGTTAACTGATATTACGCCTACACGGTCTCTGATTAACAAGGATCAACTTGATTGACGCTGAATCGTGAATAAAAAAAACCACCATACGGTGGTCTCACGATATTGGCAAACCAACAAATCGTGTTTTAAACGCGTTCGATTGAACCGTTCTTTAATCCGGCCTTCAAAGTACGCGCCGTCAAGTAAACCTTCTTTGGTGCGGCACCGTTGATTTTTACCGTAACTTTTTGCAAGTTTGGCTTCCAGCTGCGACGGCTTGAATTCAACGCGTGTGAACGTTGGTTACCGAAGCGTGTGCGTGCACCAGTAATAGCATCTTTTGCCATGTTCGACCCTCCTTTTCGAGCCATTTATTTTTTAAGCTCTTTCTACAACAATATTAAATTTTACCAGAATTTTAAACTTTTGACAAGTTAATTCGCATATTTTGACAAAATATCTGCTAACTGTTTCTTATTATGAAAACCTGTTAGTCGTTCCACAACTTCACCGTCTTTTTTAACAAGAAGTGTTGGAATTGCCCGAATACCAAATTCAGCAGGTGTTTGAGGATTCTGATCCACATCCATCTTCACAAATTCAACATTGTCAACTTCATCTGATAGTGCCTCCAAAACAGGTGATTGCATCCGACATGGACCACACCACGTCGCCCAAAAATCTGTAATACTAACACCTTGATTCGTTGCTGCTTCAAAAGTCGCATCTTCTACTGTCTTAACTGCCATGTTAACTCCTATCTATGGATTGCGTCACCATGATAATACCTGTATCAAAGCTGACGTGGACCCTATCATTTAAGAATTCATTTGATGACCACATTTTATACTTATTTTCTGTTAGTGTCAACGGATATTTAGCGTCAATAATTTTAAAATTTTTAACATCATTAATTGGCATGAAGCCCAAATAATGACTGTTTTCCTGCTTTAAAACAGTATGTTCGCCAGCTTTCAAAAAAGTAACAGTATTAGTTTGATCAATGATTTCAAGTTTTTCAATGATACTATCAAATTTTGGATCGGCCATTAGCCATAAATTACTTAATAGGTGATCCAGTCTACCACCTGTTGCACCAAAAACTTTAATACAAGACACAGGTTGTTTTTGGGCAAACATAACCGCTAACTCAGTATCTGTTTCATCTTTTTCGGCGCGCACATGGACAATGTTTTCGGTGGCAATATGTTCTTGTAGCGCCTCAAATTCCACTGATGTCAAAGAATCAAAATCACCAACAGCCAGCATCATCGCAACATGATGTTGATATAAATACCAAGCACCACGATCTGCGCCAATCCAAGCGCCAGGCTCACTAAATAAATTTTTTGGCCACAGATCCACCGGCCCACCTGCTAAAATATTAATTTGCATTATTTAGTCAATTCTTTCAAAATAGCAATTTTTGCAGCGGGATCAACTTTATCATACACGTAAGATCCGGCGACAAACACATTGGCACCAGCTTCGTAAGCCGCAGAAATCGTTTCATTATTGACACCACCATCGATTTCTATATCAAAATCGAGACCGCGAGCATCACGGAAAACTTTTAACTGTGCAATTTTTTCAATTGTAGATGGCAAAAACTTTTGACCACCAAATCCGGGATTAACAGTCATGACCAATACTTGATCGACCATATCAAGAACTGATTCAATTGCTGAAACAGGTGTGCCTGGGTTAATCACAACCTCAGCTTTAACACCTTTATTTTTGATCATTTGTAGAGCACGATGAATATGTGCCGTTGCTTCAACATGAACACCAATTATGTCGGCTCCCGCATCGGCAAATTCATCAACAAACCGTTCTGGATTAACAACCATCAAATGAACATCCAATACTAAATCTGTTTCTGGACGTAACTGTTTAACCCAGTTTGGGCCATAAGAAATAGCTGGCACAAAACTACCATCCATAACGTCAATATGTAAATATTCTGCGCCTGCTGCTTCGACGAGTTTAACGTCGCGCTCTAAGTTAGTATAATCGGCACTTAAAATCGATGGTGAAATAATTCCTGACATAATCATGTCCCCTTTTAGTTATCTGTTTTATATTTTGGTTTTTGCGCTTTTATCAATTGGTAAAACGCTTTATAACTATTATACCTTGACTGAGAAATTGTGCCAACTGTCACAGCTTCTTTTACGGCACAAGCTGGCTCATTTAGATGCAAACAGCCACGAAAGCGACAATTCGAACGAACTGCCACAAATTCCGGGAAAAAATCGTCTAAAGTCTCAGCAGAAAAGTCAAATACTTCGTACGACGAAAATCCTGGTGTATCAGCGATCAATGCGTCATCAACCCGAATGAGAGTGACTTGACGCGTTGTGTGTTTACCACGGCTTAATGCCTTTGAGACCTCTCCTGTTTCAAGGCCAAGGTTTGGAGATAAATGATTCAACAACGTTGATTTACCTGCACCGGTTTGACCCATGAAAACTGAAACTTTGCCTTGCAACTCAGCTTGCAATTGGTCAAACGCATTGGGTGCTGTCGACTCAATAACCGGATAACCAATCTGACGGTATTCGTGAACAACTTTTCTCATGATTTGATATTCTTCAGATGAGAGTAAATCGAATTTCGAAAAATAAATTAGTGGCGAAACACCAGCGGCTTCCAATGCAACTAACTGCCGATCAAGCAAATTAGCTGTAAAATTGGGTTCCTTTACGGCTGTGACAATCACAGCAATATCAATGTTGGCAACTGGCGGTCTTACCAGAACGTTTCGTCGATCATGAATCGCCCAAATCAAGCCTTCGTCACGATCACTTTCAAAATCCACAAAATCACCAACCAACGGTTTTTGTTTTGACTTACGAAATTCGCCGCGAGCACGCGTTCGTTGAATTTCTTCGGTACCATCTAATTGTATATCATAGTAACCGCTCAAAGAGCGTATAATGCGTCCTGTTTTCATAAGCTAATCATAACAAAAAAAGTCGATATAATCGACTTTTACTTGCTAATTAGTTTGTTTAAGAATTACCTGAGCTACTAGATGAGGAGGATTTGCTACTCTCATCACTCGATTCATCACTAGAAGAGGAGCTTGAGCTGGATGAACTACTGCTTGAACTAGATTGTTCTGGCCCTTGTGAAATTGTCACTAATAGTGTATTATCACGTGTAATTTTTGAACCGCCACGGATTGATTGACTAATAACATGATCTTTTTTGACAGAATTTGAGTAGGTGGTATTAACGTTAACCGTAATGCCGTTTTGAGCTGCCCAATTCTGAACATCATCTTGTGTACTTGATTTGGTAAAATCGGGTACCGTAATTTTTTCCGGTCCAGTTGAAATTGTGAATTTAACTGTCGTTTCAGTTGGGTCAACTTTGTCATTAGCAGAGATTGACTGTGCAATGATTGATCCTGAAGCGATAGTATCTGACGCTTGAGATGTTTTTTGTACTTCGTAACCTTGTGCCCGTAACTGAGCGGCTGTCATATCATAATCAGAACCGACATAATCACCAAAACGGACTTTTGCACGACCAGAAGAAACAATCAAATTAACAGTATCACCCTTTTTGGCATCAGCACCATCAGTTGGCGTTGAGCGGACAACATTACCTTTTTTGATTGATTTGGAAGTTGTGGACGTCACTGTGCCGACATTTAAGCCAGCCTTTTTAATCTTACTTTCGGCCTGACTTTGAGTTAAATTCACCAAATCAGGAACAGTTGTTTTATTGGCTTGAATTTGTAAAATAACAAACAGACTGATTAGAGCAGCTGCCACAATAGCAATTGCGAATAATATCTTGCCCGTCTTGCTTTCGCGATACTTAATACCATTGCCTCGTAATACTGACCTCACATAGGCAGGCGTACGATCCACAACCTTGGCAATTTCTTTAACTGTGTAACCTTTTTTGCCATATTCAATAATACGATCTTTGATGGATGGTTCTTCTGGCGCTTCGTCTGGAAGCACATTGACAGATGAAACACCTGTTTTCAGTTGATCCTGAATTTGAGCCATGGGAATAATTCTAGTCTCATCATCAGCATCTGTCATTGGCGCAAAACGTGACTCATGCGTTCTCCTTGGCGATAATGATGTTTTAATGTCTTCTGCCATAGCTGCTGCATTAAGATAGCGATCTTGCGGCTTTTTCGCTGTTGCTTTCAAAATAACATTTTCTAAAGCCTGCGGAATGCGTGGGTCAAAATCACGAACAGATGGCATATCAGCCGCAGCATGTTTGAGCGCTACTGCTACGGGTGTGTCACCTTCGTACGGCACATGCTGTGTCAGCATTTCGTATAGCATAACTCCTAACGCATAGATGTCGGACTTTGTTGAAGCCATGCCACCTCGTGTCTGCTCTGGTGACAAATAATGAACCGATCCGATTACCGTATTTGTTTGGGTTAAGTCCTGTTCTGATTTGGCAATGGCAATTCCAAAATCAGTGATTTTGACTTTGTTTTGTGCGTCAATCAGAATATTTTGAGGCTTGAGGTCGCGATGAATAATATCTGCATCATGAGCTGCTTGCACCGCATTTAAAACCTGCAACATAATATCAACAACTTGTTGATAAGGAATGGGAAAATGTGCCTGGATATATGATTTCAAATCAGTCCCTTCAACATATTCCATAACGATATATTGAGAGCCTTCATACTCACCAACATCATACACTTGAACAATATTGTCATTAACTAATTCAGTAGCTGCCAAAGCCTCATGTTGAAAACGTTTTGCCAAATCAGCATCAGCTTGCATGTCAAGACGCATCATTTTAAACGTCACGTCACGATCTAAAAATTCATCATGCGCCAAATAAACGTTGGCCATGCCACCACCGCCAAGTGATTTAATAATAAGATATCGATTGTCAACTAATGTATCAGGTAACATTTTTAATCCTTTTCATGTGTAACGAGCACCGCCGTCACGTTATCTGGCGCACCAAGACTATTTGCTTGTTGAATCATATCAAACACTCTAATATCCAATGGTGCTTCTAGACGCATTGTTGCTTTTATTTCATCGTGTGTTAATACTTTTGTAATACCGTCTGTTGTCAAAAACAACATGTCATCATCAACAAACTCATGCTGAATAACCTCTAACATGGCATGTTGATCAACACCTAAAAATCGCGTCACGCTCCGTGCATTAGGTAAATTACTGGCACCTTCTGCTGATAAAGCGCCACTACGAATCATCTCATTTTTAAGTGTATGATCAAAAGATAATTGTGTGAGCTCATCTCCGTGTAGCAAAAAGGCTTTCGAATCACCTAAATTAGCAACGACAATTTGGTCATCAAATAGTACAGCTAATACAAGGGTTGTTGCCATTTCTGATAGTTCCTCAAAGCGTTGTCCCGCTTCTAGGATGGTTTGATTTTCAATTATTGTTTGATTTTTAAGCCATTCAATTGTTGGTACAATTGTTTCAAGTTGGCTACTTTCCCATGCATGTCCAAAATGTTCCACGGTCATCGCACTAGCGACTTCGCCACCTTCATTGGAGGTGACCCCGTCAGCTACAATAACCATCGTTCGACCAAAACTATTGGTGAAGACACCAACATAATCTTGATTGTCCGGACGTTTTGCCCCAGGATCAGTATGATAGGCAATTGCCATAGATTATTTTTTCCTTAGTACTGCAACAAAGAAACCGTCAGTGTGATAATCATCGGGATAAACATGTAATACTTTCTCATGTCTATCTTCTTTAAGATTTTGTGACGTTTCTGTTGGTATCAATTCAAAATTTGGATTTTCATTCAAAAAGCTTGTCACAACATCGTCATTTTCTTGACGCAAAATTGTACAAGTACTGTAAACCATGATACCATCTTTTGCAAGGTTTTTGCTAACTGAATTCAAAATTGCGAGTTGCAAGCGTGATAAACTTTCAACATCAGCTAGTGTTTTATCATATCTAATTTCAGGTTTTCGGCGTAATAAACCAAAGCCAGAACATGGTGCATCAACTAAAATCCGATCGAATTGTTGATCAATTTGTTCAGGCACTTTGCGAGCGTCAAGCACACGTGTTTTAATTTTATCGGACAAATGCATGCGCTCAGCATTATGTTGGATCAGCTTGATTTTGTGTTCATGAATATCAAGCGCTAATACTTTAGCATCATCAGCGATATATTGTGCAATTTGTGTAGTTTTACCGCCTGGTGCTGCAGCAGCATCTAAAATATTTTTGACGTTTTCTGTCAGTTGCAAACTTTCCACCGGCAACATTGCACTTTCGTCTTGAATCGTCAATAGACCATCATGATAAGCCTTTGAACTTGCAACATGACCACCATTTACGACAAAAGCGTGAGCAGCAACTTTTGATGCTATTGCTGTAAAATTCTCTGCTTCCAACGCAGCCTTAACCTCATCATCACTAGCCAAAGCAGTATTAACGCGCACAGATTGTGATGGTGCATCATTAATTGTGGCAATCATTTGCCGTGTTTTAGTTTCACCATTTTGATTTATCAACGTCTCAATTAACCAGATGGGTAGGCTTGCTTCAACCGAAAGACGTGTCACTGTATCTGAAATATCAGTTGTGGACGGTAACCCTTGGCGATCAATATTATGCAATATTGCCGTGACAAATTTTGCAGTCCCAACATGCCCCATGACTTTAGCCACTTCAATTGACTCATTAAAAATAGCGTGTTGCGGAATTTTATCCAAATAAACCATTTGAAATAACGCGGTGTAAAGCAATTCTGTAACCCATGCATCAATTTTTTTGCCTTTGACAAAAGATGCCAACCAGTATTCAAAAGTCAAGCGATGCTGAATCACACCATAAACTAATGTCGTTAGTAGTCGCGTGTCTGCTTCACCTAAATGATGTTGTTTGATGACTTGATTCAGTTGCAAATTAGAATAAGCACCGTTTTTGATTTTAGCTAATGTTTGCACCGCTAAAACCCGAGGATTGTCGCTGTATACCCGTTTATCACTCATGTTTTGTCACCCATTGTTGACCTACTTCAAGGTTTTTACCAGCACCATTTAAATAATCACTCACTGCCATTTTTGATTTACCTGCTGGTTGCAATTGATTAATTGTAATCACAGTACCCTTTGCTGCTGCGATAGATAATGATTTTTTAGTTTTGGTCACAATAGTACCTGGTGCTTGCGTTGTTGTATCAGGTTGTGGTGTGACATCAATTAATTTCACACGTTGTCCACCAACTTGAATATAAGCAGGGTGCGTTGGATAAAGGCCGCGAATATGCCAGTCAAGTTGTTGTGCCGTTTCGTTTTCAAAATGCAAGTTTTGCAAATCATGCGGAATATTTGGCGCAAAACTCACATCTACTTCATCTTGCACCACTGGTTGAATATCACCAGTGGCGATTTTAGGCAGTGTCGCCATTAACAAATCACGACCGGCTAAACTCAACTTTTCAAACATTGTGCCCACATTGTCATTAGCAGTAATCGGCACTTTCACAACATCAATCACGTCCCCAGCGTCCATTTTTTTGACCATGTACATTATGGAAACCCCAGTTTCTTGATCGCCATTCATGATTGCATAATGGACAGGTGCTCCGCCACGATATTTTGGTAATAATGAGGCATGGGTATTCACTGCAGCAATTCGAGCGGCTGACAACAATTGTTCTGGTAAAAATTGTCCAAAAGCTGCTGTCACAATGAAATCAGGTTGCCAATCAATGACTTGCTGCATTTCAGGAGAACCACTAATTTTTTCAGGCTGCAAAACGCGAACACCATGTGCCATTGCTGCTTCTTTAACAGGGCTAGGGGCCAACTCATGGCGCCGACCTTTTGGTCGATCTGGCTGAGTGACAACACCCTTCACTTCATATTGATTATCGGCCAATAATGCTTCCAATATTGGCACTGCAAACTTGGGAGTGCCCATAAAAACAACCGTATAGCTCATTAATTTACCTCGATTTAAAAAATTAAATTGTTCACCTAACAAAAATACCCGTTTAACTGCGGGTATTTGTTTTTCTTTATTATATCACATCACATAAATGAGACTGGTTCACGGTCAATACTGAGTCGCAAATCGCCTTTTGCATTTTGTGAACGATTCTGTAAAGTCTTCAATAGATTATCGACCATATCTCGCTGTTTAAACTTGAGAATGATTTGGAAATAATAACGATTGCGCATTTTGGCAATCGGTTTTGGCGATGGTCCTAAGACGATGACTTCTTGATTGACATGTGCACGTAGCCAACGTGCAACTTGTAGCATTTGCAAAGCCGCTTGATTTTCATCAGAATGACTGGCTTGAATTTGAACAGTGTAGTAATACGGTGAGTAATTACCGGCATGTCGTGCGCGCATTTCTTGATGATAAAACCCTTCATAATCATGCTGCTGAGCAAAAACAATTGCATAATGTTGCGGGTTAAAAGTTTGGACAACAACTTCACCACTTTTTTGAGCGCGACCTGCTCGCCCGCTGACTTGCGTTAAAAGTTGAAAGGTGCGTTCACTGGCGTGAAAATCAGGTAATCCCAACGCCGTGTCTGCATTTAAAACACCGACCAAGGTGACATCTGGAAAATCTAATCCTTTGGCAATCATTTGCGTACCTAGTAAAATATCAGCTTCATGACGTCCAAATTTTTCCAGTAACTTGTCCATACTGCCTTTTTTTCGGGTTGTATCTTGATCCATTCGAATCACACGTGCTGTTGGGAAAAGCTCAGCTAGTTCAACGGCCACCTTTTCCGTACCAGTACCGTAATAGCGAATGCGTTTTGACCCACAATTAGGACAAACTGTCGGAATGGGTTCCTCATGCCCACAATAGTGACACTTTAACGTGTGCGAATCCATGTGCAATGTCATTGCTAAATTACAATTAGGATCACGTGGTACAAAACCGCAATCACGACACATGACAAAACTTGAAAAACCACGGCGATTAAGCATCAGAACAATTTGCTCTTTTTTATTTAACCGATCAGCAATTTTGTCTTTCAATTCAGCAGAAAAATTTGTTTCAGGGCCATCAGCCAAGGTATCTTTCATGTCAATGACATCAACCTTAGGCAGTTTGGCTCCGCCGGCTCTTTGTGTTAAAGTCAAACGTTCATAAACGCCACGTTGTGCGCGCGCACGTGTCTCTAATGATGGCGTTGCTGAGCCGAGAATAACTGGGATTTGATAATATTCACCACGCCACAAGGCCACATCGCGGGCATTGTAGCGAGGATTATCAGACTGCTTATATGTCGTTTCATGTTCTTCGTCAACAATAATTAGCCCAAGATTGTCTAATGGTGCAAACACCGCAGACCTTGCCCCTACGACAATTTGAACATCACCCCGTTCAATTCGTCGCCACTCATCATAACGCTCGCCATCACTTAAACCTGAATGAAGGACGGCTGTTTGTTCTCCAAAACGACTTTTAACACGTCGCACCATTTGTGGTGTTAAGGCAATTTCAGGTACCAAAAATAGCACGGTTTTGCCCTGCTTTAAGACGTGTTGTGCCACTTGCAAGTATACTTCAGTTTTGCCTGAACCAGTGATACCTTCTAGCAAAAAAGGCGCAAAACGATGTAAATCAGCTGAGGATGAAATACGATCAAAAGCTTGCTGTTGTTCATCGTTTAAGTCTAACGGATCACTTTTTTGTACCATTGCTTTAAACGGATCGCGTAATGCCTCAACTTGTTTTTTGACAAGCCATTCATGTGTCACAGCATGTGCCAATGTTTCATCACTAACCGGTAGCATTTCTTGCAATTCTTTTTTTAGCCATGTCTCACCGACATGCTGCAAAATGAATGCTATCAGTTGCGCCTGCTTTTTAGCTGTTGGTCGCAATGATTGTTGCGCCGTCTTTAACATCGCGACATTTTGACTAAATTGATAAGCTAATTGTGTTTTAACTTTTGCCCGATCATTGACTTCAATTCTAACTTCGATGCTGTGTTGACGTCGGAGTTTGGCTAACGTAGCCAAATCCTTGTCGCTATATTGATTAGCATGAAATGCAATTTCGGTCAATCCCATAAATAGTCGATTAACGACGTCATCACTGACTTTACCGACTATTTTTATAAAATGTTGATAGTCTGCTTTTAGGGCATTTGGCAACATGGTTTGTAAAATCGAAATTCTAAATGCAAAGGTTTCATCAGCTAAATAATCAGACAACGATAACAATTCTGTGTTTAAAACCGGGGACAAATCTAAAATTGTTGTCAATGGTCGTAATTGATCTTCTGACAAATCAGTCGTCGCACGAATACCAACCACATACCCCATCACTTCTCGACGCCCAAAAGGTACCGTGACACGCATGCCGGGTAAAATTTGATCAATCATTTCTTCAGGAATGACATATGTATAAGGTTGATCTGTTTGCATTGTTGGCACATCAACAATGATTTGTGCATATTGTTTCTTCATATCTCTATTTTAACAGAGCTGGCAAATCACTTCATCCAACAAAATAAAAAACAGACAAAACATTTGTCTGCTATCTTTTAAATATGCTTGATGTTAAATCCTGTACGTTCTTGAATGGCATTTAACGCCTGCAAATAACGCGCATAATAGCCGTAAGGATCCTCACTACCACCTTTTGCATCTAACATCACAACTTTATCCATAAAGCCATAATCTTCAATGACTTGCATGAGTTGATTATGGAATTGCCAACGTGTATCATCATCAGCACTATCCATATTACGGAATCCATCATCTACATACGGTGTCACTGGTGGAATTACTAAAATTAAATCAATTAATTCCTCACCAATTGTATTATCAAACAATGGTTGTAATTGCGCATTATCTTCCTTGCTTAACCACATATCCGCGTACACTTTGGTGACCATGGCATCTGTATCAAAAATTGTTAACCCGTTGTTAGCGGGTGAATTGATTTCTTTTGAATTAGCATCATATTGACCTTGAATCAGACGAATGTAGTCCTTCACAACTAGTTCATCATCACTCACATTAGAGCGCTCTTGATATTCACGAGCATATTCCTCAGAAAATGGTGAATTACTCGTTCTTGCCAAACGCCTAACAAGCGTTGACTTCCCAGTAGAAGCCGATCCCATGACCGTGACTTTCTTTGTAAAATGGCGTCGAAAGACTCGGTTAATATAATCCCAGTTACCAATCGGATCCTGACGAATCTCTGTTCCTGAAATTTTTAAAACAGTGCGATCCATCAAACTGACTTTGAATTGACCGGTTTGTGGTAATCGCTTTTCTAACTCCATTTTATAATCTGCTTCACCAGTATAAAAAGTGATTTGTGCTTGTTCATCAACAATATTGCGTTTGACGGTTTCAACTAACCGATTAGTCCATTCATCCCAGCCATTCGGCATTTGTGGAATATCATCTTCATTGATATAGTCTACTTTAATGTCCGTTTCATCACTGAACGCTTCTCGCAAATAACGGAAACGTTTTTCAACGGGTAGTCCCATTTGATAGCCACGATCTCCTGTATAGCCTGATGCGATAACAACCACACCATCGTTTAAAGCCGCTGCTTTATAAATTTCAGCTTGATGGCCAACATGCATTGGGGCCAATGTGCCAAAAAACACGCCGATTTTGTGACCTTCTAAATCATCTTTATATAAATTACCTGCAATTGTAATCATGATGTTATTAAATTTTGCAGCATTTAATTGAAAATGTTGCTATTCCTTTTTAGTTAATTTGCGCCACTGAATAATACCGTAAATAGCATTAACAGTCAATGCTAAATTCATACCCAACATGGCAAAAGCACTGGGATCAGCATGTCCAGTCCATGCACGCGCCCAAAGTACGATTTCCACGATATCAAATAACAGCCACGCATACCAAGATTCCGCAAATTTAGCGGTCTGTAAAATCTGCGCTCCCATAGAAATCGTGGTTGTCAAACCATCCATATACGGTTGACGTGAGCCTGCTTGTTGTAAAATTAGTCCAACAATTCCGAGAATAACTAGAAAAACTGGAATGACAAATAGCCATTGTTTAGGTGTCATATATTTTGTTGCAACAACGTCTTGCTTGTCTTTTTGGGTAATCTGATCACGCTTCATAAATCCTAACCACGCCGCAATACCAACAAATTGCATGACGACCCAGAAAGCACTCAATGCCACTTCACCAAATAACTGCGACTGAAAAGCTAGTGGCATATACATCACAGAATAAATTAAACCCCAAAAATAGTTCGTGATACGACCTTTGGCTACTAATATTACCGTAATAATATTCATCAACCCTGTCGTCAAACCAAACCAATCAAACGTATGACTATGCGCAACACCCAGCCCCCATACGAGTCCTTGTAGCGCTACCAAAACGATAAACAGCGTGCCTTCAGCTAATGTCCAGCCAAATAATAGTTCGCGAACGATATTTTTTGGATTGAAATAACGCCAAAAACGCCGTGAGACTGTCTCCTCAGTCATGTGATTTCTCCCACATTCTATGTTATTTTCTACCATTATAACAGTTAGAGCAGAGAAAGTATCGTCAAGTAATCAGAACGTAATTTAATTTTCAAACAATGACAGATATTGACCGTAGCCCTCTTTTTGCAAATCTGCTTTAGGCACAAATCGTAAGCTGGCTGAATTAATGCAATATCGCAAACCACCTTTTTCAATTGGCCCATCAGTGAAGACATGCCCTAAATGCGATCCGGCTTCTTTGGACGTTACCTCCGTTCGTGTCATACCAAACGAGTAATCAACGTGCCGCTTAATGTGATGTTCGTCAATGCCTTTAGTAAAAGCAGGCCAACCACAGCCGGCATCATATTTATCAGTAGAGCTAAACAATGGTTCACCACTCACAACATCAACAAAAATGCCGTCGTCCCACCACTGATCATATTTACCAGTAAAGGCACGCTCAGTCGCAGCATGTTGTGTCACTTCGTACTGCTCCGGCGTTAAACGCGCGCGCAACGCTTCATCAGATTCTTTCACCATTTGTATCCTCCTTTAATTCAATAAATCTACAAAAATCCTGAGGTTCATACTCCTTAATTGTACACAGCAAAGTCATCCCGTCAAATGTCACGCCTCATCAATATCATTAGCTTGAAGCCAAATTTTAGCAGCTTGCAATTCTTCACTGGAAATAACATGAGATTGATTAAGACGGAAGACAGTCACTAATGCTTTTGCCTGAGCCAAATTGTCAACTAACGCATCCAAACTGTCACGCGGCACAATAGGGTCAAAATTACCGTGCGATAAAAAAACATGATTACCTTGCAATTTGGCTGGCTCTGTAATGGGCGTTAATTGCATCGCATGTAGTGCCATGACATTTTTGAATGGTGTTTCTCGATGTGTTAACAGCGCATGTAAAGCAATATTGGCACCATTAGAAAATCCAATTGCTAACGCTGACGATGTGTTCAAATCATATTTTGTTAATAATTCAGTTACTGATTTCACCAACCAAGCTGTCTGTTCATTAAGAGATACTAAATTAAATTGTCCTTCAGCGTATCGTTCAAAAAAACGATGATAGCCATTTTCCAAAACACGACCTCGAATAGCTAAAATTGGATGATTTGGTGCCAAATATTTAGCAATAGGTACTAAGTCATTTTCATCACCACCTGTGCCATGTAACAACACAACCGTCGGTAAATCTGGATTACCAGCAATAAACAAATGGTGCACATCATCCAATTTCTGCTTAATCATACTATCGTTCGTATCAACCATGTCTTAACTCCTTTATGCTAGAAAACGACCCATTCATTGATGAGCCGTTTTTCTGTCATATTAATTTTTAGGGCTATTAAAATCAACCAAATTAGCCTCAATTTGTGTTCGCATATCCTCTAGAAAAGGTGGCAACTCAAGATGAACACCAGCTTCTTCATAAGTTTCATCTACTAAGAAGCCTGGCCCATTGGTCGCTAATTCAAACAAAATGCCCGGCGTTGGTCGGAAATATTCCGATTTGAAATAAAAACGATCAACAAATCCCGAATCTTGGAAACCTAATTCTTGTAGACGCTTAATCCAAAAGTTTAATGCTTCTTCATCGTCAACAATAAATGCCAAATGATGTGGCCCACCGAATCCTTGCACGCCACGCGGTATTATGCGAGATAACAATGTGATGACCTGCGCACCATAACCCCCATGATCAAATTCATATAACGCATAATCGTCTTTGGTGTCAACTTTTTCAGCACCCATTACTTTGGTCAGCACCATATCCATTGCATCATGGTTGTTAATTGTCAGCAATTCTGGTCCTAGCCCCACAATCGCATGTTGTGGATCCACCGAAGAATGCTGCCATGGCGTATGTGGCCCCGTTAATTCATTGTGACGTGGATTGGTATCGTCGGCAATCAAAGCATATCGTTGATCATCAAAATCATAAAAATTTAAGTATGTGGCACCAAATAATTCGTATGTTTTTGAATCATAACGAATACCAAATTCATCAAAACGTGCTTGCCAATAACCAAATGAGTCTTGAGAAGGTACTCTAAAAGACGTTCTTGAAATTTCATCAGTACCAAAAACCGCTTTTTGGATCCCTGGAAAGTCAAAAAATGTCAAAACAGAGCCACCCTCGCCTTGGTCATCGGAAAAATAAAGATGGTACGTACGAACATCATCTTGATTAACCGTTTTTTTAATTAAATGCAATCCCAATTTATTCGTAAGAAAGTCCCAAATCTTAGGTGAATCGGAAGTAATCGTTGTTAAGTGGTGAATACCACGAATGTTTGTCCCCATAGCCTTTTATTCCTCTTACTTTTTGTTAGTGTATAGTTAATACTATACACTATTACATTATAATCGCAAGTAATACCACTTACTAATTATAACTGTAATAATGCATATGTATTCAAAATAAAAACATCAACCAAATGCGTCACACGTTCGTTGATGTTTTCTTTAATTATTTATATTTTTATCACTAATCGGCTAGTCATTATGACGATCATCATAACCCTTAGGATGACTCTGATGCCACTGCCAAGCTGTCTTGATGATGTCTTGCACATTATCGTACTTGGGTGCCCAGCCAAGCACCTCTCGTGCCTTATCTGAATTCGCAATCAAAATATCAGGATCACCCGCTCGACGTGGCCCAATCTTAGCCGGAATATCAACCCCTGTTGCTTCCCGTGCCGCCTCAACCATCTCTTTCACTGAAAATCCAGTTGCTGACCCCAAGTTAAACTGATTTGACTCATGCCCATCAGCTAAATACTGTAATGCCAAAATATGCGCGTCTGCCAAGTCTAAGACATGCACATAATCCCGTACATTAAAGCCGTCTGGTGTATTATAGTCATCACCAAACATTTCAATATAATCACGTTGTCCCAAACCAGCTTGCAAAATGATTGGTACCAAGTGTGTTTCTGGATTGTGGTCTTCGCCAATCGTGCCATCTTCTGCTGCACCAGCCACATTGAAATAGCGCAACGCGACCCATTTAACCCCGTCAGCTTGATCGGACCAGTTCATGATTTTTTCCATCATCAACTTTGATTCACCATAAGGGTTAATCGGATTTTGCGGATCAGTTTCCTTAATCGGAATATGAACCGGATTACCATAAGTTGCGGCGGTTGATGAAAAGACGATTTGCTTGACGTCATGTGCTTTCATCACTTCTAGTAACGTAATCATGCCACTAGTATTGTTGTCAAAATATTTCAGCGGGTTTGCCACTGACTCTGGCACGATTGAGAAGGCTGCAAAATGAACCACTTGTTCAATATTTTCTTTATCAAACACTGCCGACAAAGCTGCCTTATCACGAATGTCCACTTGATAAAATGTCGCTGCCGGATTAACTGCTGCGCGGTGTCCAGTGAACAAGGCGTCCACAACCACCACGTCGCGTCCTGCTTCAACCAACCGTTTCACCATGTGTGAGCCAATATATCCTGCACCACCAAGTACTAATACTGCCATTTTGATTTATTCCCCTACTTCGATTTGCTTAATAAACTTTTCCAGACCATCTTGCCCAGATTGATCATTTTTGAAGACGCCTGCATCCTCAAGTACCCGACTGAAAATCTGTCCCACACTTTGTTGCACGATATGGGTCACATTATTCGCGTTAATCACTTCAGATTGCTTCAAAGTATCTGCCCATGCTTGATGTTTTTCTGCAATGTTATTATCATTACCTAATAAATATTGCGCAACTTCAGCTAATTCTGTTTTCAAACGTGGCGGTAAAATCGCTAACCCCATCACCTCAATCAAGCCAATATTTTCTTTTTTAATATGTTGGACGTCTGGATGTGGATGAAAAATACCGTCTGGAAAAGTATCAGATGTGTTATTATCACGTAATACAAGATCCACTTCATAATGGCCACTTCGAAATCTAACAATTGGTGTTACCGTGTGGTGCCGTTCACCATCATCACCATACGCACGAATTGAAAGAGAGGCATCATCATAATTTTGCCAAGCCATCATAATTCTATCAGCGGCATTTAGTAACTTTTCACGATCATCGTCAATCAAGCGGATGGTTGTCATCGGCCAATTTAAAATACCCGCTTCATGTAAATCACAACCTGCAATGGTAATTTTTTCTTTCATAACTGCTTTTGCCATTGGTAGTTCATAACGACCAGCTTGAAAATGGTCGTGTGATAAAATTGAGCCACCGACAATTGGTAAATCCGCATTCGATCCAATGAAATAATCTGGAAATTTAGACACAAACTCTAACAATCGTGATAAATTTTCGCGATCAACATGCATCGGGCGAAGATGTTCAGAGAGCACAATAGCATGTTCATTGAAATAAGCATAAGGCGAATACTGAAAATACCATTTTTCGTGTCCCAATGTTATCGGAATAACACGATGATTGGTGCGCGCTGCATAATCCAGTCGTCCCCAATATCCTTCATTTTCTTTTGCCAATTGTGACACGGGATATTGTGATTGTTGTTGGTTTTTATTTTTCAAAGCAGCCGCAATCGCTTTAGGATCCTTTTCTGGTTTGGATAAGTTAATGGTAATTTGCAGTGTACCATATTGTGTGTCTACCGGATAAGAAATATTTTGACTGATTTCACGTGTTTTAATGTAATTACTGCGTTGGGATAAATCAAAGAAATAATCAGTTGCCTGTCGCGGAGATTGCTGATAATGCTCCCAAAACATTTTGCGAACCTGTGATGGCCTTGGTACAATAAAATTCATGAGTTGCGCACCTAGCATATCAGTGTTCATTTGACGCAACGCTAATGTCCCATTTTTTTCGGCAACAGCTGTCAGCTGATCTAGTAACGCTAGGGTCGTTACACTGTCATCATCTACCAAGCGAGACGCCGTATTATGATTTGTTTCACCAACTAATCCCATAATTTGATTGACCAAATAAATTTCATCATCAGTTGTATAATCAGATTCTGCAATGATTTTTTTTGCGAATGCTGTGAATAAATCAATTTCCGCCATTATGCTTCTCCCGCTACTTCACCTACCCAGTGTGCCCCATTGCCAATATTAGCGACATAAAATGATGGTGCATAGCCAACAACTAATTCATATTGGCGTCCCACTGTTTCTTCCAGCTGCGCAACAGCATCGCGATGAACTAATGCAATCGCACAGCCACCAAAACCTGCTCCAGTCATGCGCGCGCCAAGTACACCATCAACCTGTTGCGCTGTTTCGGCTAAAGTATCTAGTTCGATACCAGTAACTTCATAGTCATCTTTTAACGATTGGTGCGAAGCATTCATCAATTCACCAAATTCCTTAAGATCATCATTTTTTAGTGCCTTTACAGCCACCTTGGTGCGTTCATTTTCATAAACTGCATGCCGTGCACGCTTACGCAAGGTTTCGGAGGATAAATTATCAGCATATTTATCAAATGTATCACTATCGAGTTCACCTAAATATTGAATAGGTACATATTTTTGCAATTGATATACAGCTTCTTGCGTTTCACGAACACGCTCGTTGTACTTTGAGTCCGCTAATTCACGTCGTTTATTCGTATTCATGATGACAACTACATAATCCCCCAAATGAATAGGCACCATCTCATAAATCATCGTATTAGTGTCAAGGTAAATTGCCCGATCCTTTTCACCAAAGCCAATTGCAAACTGATCCATAATGCCTGTGTTAACGCCAACAAAGTCGTTTTCTGCTCGTTGACCACTGGCAACCAATTGCAACCTTGGAATCTTAAGTTGGTACAATTTTTGAGCGACAACGCCAATCAATAATTCCAATGATGATGACGATGACAAACCTGAACCATTTGGAATATTACCTTCGATGACTAGTTCAAAACCATTTTCAAACTGATTACCATACCCTCTAAGAGCCTGTAATACACCTTTAACAAAGTTACCCCAAGATGCGTGAGGTAATTTGTCTTCATTATCAATATCAAAGGTAATCACACCTTGTTCTGGAAAATTAGTTGAATAAATTTTGACATCACGATCTGATCGTAATGCCGCTACGCCATAAGTTCCTAGCGTAATTGATGCTGGAAAGACATGACCGCCATTGTAATCTGTATGTTCACCGATTAAGTTGATGCGACCCGGTGAAAAAAATTTATCACTTGGCAAATGGTGAAATTGACTTTCAAAAACCTGCGTTAATTTTGTGTAAGTATCAGACATTTCAATCTACCTTTCTTACTTTAATTCGTTTTCTTGGACTTTAAAATATCTAATTGATGAGGTAAAATCTGCTTGCTCAATCGGCGCATTATATAAACCAATTGACATCAACTCATCCCCAGAAAAACTTTCTTTTGTGGTTTGATCAACATAGAGTGCTTCGGGCAGCAAGTAGCCCATCTTTGTAATGCTAAACGTTGGTTGCGCCGTTGATAACACACGATAATTAAACAAAAGCGCCTCTGTTTTATCTTCATTCACAAATTCCCAAGCAGTTTCGTTGCCCTCAAACGGACTTTTAATGCGATAAAAATCACCATATTGAATCAACTGCCGTTGTTGCTTATAAAATGAAATTTGATCTTTAATCTCACTTTTTTCTTCATTAGATAACTTAGCTAAGTTTAATTCATATCCGAACACACCCGCAGTCGCAACATCGCCACGCACTTTCAAACTCGTCTTGCGACCAGTTTGATGATTAGGAGATGCAGAAACGTGAGCGGTCATGCTTGAAACTGGATAACTCAATGTTGTACCATATTGAATTTTCAAACGCTCAATAGGGTCTGTATTATCAGATGTCCATGACTGTGGGAAATAATACAGCATACCGGCATCAAAACGACCGCCACCACCTGAGCAACCTTCAAACAAAATTTGAGAATATCGGCTGGTCAAACGATTAGCCAAATCATATACACCTAACATATAGCGATGTGCTACTTCACCTTGACGATCAGCTGGCAAAGCAGTCGAATAAACTTCCGTCAGATGACGATTCATATCCCATTTAATGTAATCAATTGGCACATTGTCCAAAATAGCCACCATTTGATCAAAAATATTGTCCACGACTTCTGGCCTTGAAAAATCCAGTACATATTGATCTCGACTGGGTGTCATGACACGCTCTGGAATATGTAGTACGTATTCTGGATGGGCGCGATACAGGTCAGAATTTTTAGAAATCATTTCTGGTTCAAACCACAGTCCAAACTTCATTCCTTTGTCATGCACTTTTTGTGACAAACCATTTAATCCACCACCATCTTTTAATTTGGCTGTGTACTCAAACCAATCACCTAGTGAACTATCATCGTCATCACGATGACCAAACCAACCGTCATCTAAGACAAACATTTCAACACCTAGCGGCGCAGCCTCATCTAAAATTTCTTCAATTTTTTCGGCATTGAAATCAAAATAAGTTGCTTCCCAGTTGTTGATAACAATGGGACGTTGTGCGTACTGGTATTGTCCGCGAGCCACACGTTCCCGCAAAAGGTGATGATAAGCTTGTGACATACCATTAAGGCCCTCATCCGAGTACACCATCAGCGTCTCTGGTGTTTGAAAACTATCTTCTGGTGTCAGTTCCCAAGAAAAGCCTTCTTCATTAATACCAGCTAAAATGCGCAACTGATCAACATAATCTTTTTCTAAAGTAAATTGATGATTGCCAGAGTAAACTAACTGAATGCCGACTGCCTCGCCTTGATTTTCTGTCGTGGTCGGTGCAACCAAAGCAATAAATGGGTTCATGTGGTGTGAACTGGTACCACGATGACTTGCAAACGTCGTTAACCCTTGACGCAATGCCTGCCTTTCAATGCTTCGCTCACGAACATGAGCACCCGGCAAAGAGATAACTTCCAAATCATTGGCAGGTAAATCCAATTGGAGCGACGCGATTTTTTCAATTTTCACATTTTCGCTAGATAAGTTTTTGATGTTGCTCCAGCGTGTTACAACTGGCCTGTCCGCATAAATTGTGTAGTATAAAGTAAGTTCGACATTTAAAGTAACATCTTCCAACACAATTGCTAAAGTTTGCGCCTCGTCATCAGATAATACGTAAGCATGTGGTAAATCGCTTAAATTTATTTTACCTTTTTCAATTGCGTACGATTTAAAGCGAAAATCAGTAGCTTCGGCACCATCTACGCCCCGTAATTTGATGGCAGCTTGTCTAAAATCGCCTGTATCATAACCACTATACTCTTGTAACAACGTATCTTTTGAAAAACGACGGTCTGTTTGATGAGGTTCTCCAGCTAAGTTAGGTGAAAAACCGCGATCTAATCGTTGATAAAGACGAGAACCATGATAGCCTGATACCTTTTTGCCAAAGTACAAGTGGCTCAACACCCCACCATCTTCGATTTGAATCAAGTAAGACACCTGCTGATTTGATAGATGAAAAACTTGTTGTTGTTCATCAAAAAAAATGTTTGCATTAGACATTTGCTTCCTCCAAGAAAATATTTACTAAATTACAAACATAGTTTACCACCTGTTTACTAAAATGTAAACGGTTACTTATTTTTTTTGAACGTTTCTCGATAATGTAGTTGACTGGGAATTGTTGCCCAAATTGGCCAAGTTCTCTCTCCTCTAGCCAGTTCACATGCTTGACTTATAGCAGTTTTGCCGATTGCGCTGGGATGTAATTCAACCGTAGTCAGCGCTGGCACCAGATATGAAGCTAACTCCAAATTATCAAAGCTCACCACATCAATGTCTTTCCCGGGCTCAATGCCTTGTAGCTTCAATGCATTAATAGCGCCTAATGCAATTGGATCTGACGCCACCAACAAAGCATCCAATTGAGACTCCTCTTCCAATAATTTTGTTGCACCCAAGCTGCCAGTTTCTGCATGCCATGTTCCAGTATGAAAATGAGGGGTAATACCATGATTCTTGGACCATTCCTCATATATCTCGCTACGTACGTCTTCCAGATTAGTTGTTGTAGTACCGTCAAGAGCTGTCAAATCATTGATGCCACCGATGAAGCCAATTTTTTGTCGACCCGCTTCATATAACTCGTTCAAAATTCTAACTGTCATCAACCGCAATTCAGGATTAACCGCATCAATATCTTGGTAGTGGTCTTTTGCATCAACTAAAACGATACTGCTATTGATTTGTTTTAGTTGATTCACTGCGCTGGGGGTCATATCCCCAAGTACAATAATGGCATCGTAATGGGCGAATTCAGCCAATTTCAGTCCTTGATTGATACGGATAACTTCATCAACCACAATACCACGCTCATGAGCACCTTGGACAATGCTTAAATAAATTTGGCGCCAATAAGAATCATTTGCTTCGCGCGTTTCAGAAAAGACCGTCAAAACTGCAATATGGAGTGTTTGAGCAGTCACTTCTTTTTTCGGTTTCTTAACATAATTAAGACGCTGTGCTGTATCAATAACCTTGCGTCGTGTTTCGTCTGATACAGATAACGTCATATCTTGATTTAAGACACGTGATACCGTACTTGCCGAAACATCTGTTGCTGCCGCGATGTCTTTTATTGTAACCATATATTCTTCCTCAACTCGTCAATGTTGTGATATCAGTCTTTATCACAGTAAATGTTCTTTTATTATTTTACAACAAATTGCGATAAAATACTTTTTACTAAATATTTAGTAAAAAGTATTGCTTTTTCTTTTGAAAGCGCTTACTATTAACTGTGTTAGCTGATATCGAAAAGGAGAATACAATTATGAAGTCTAACAATCAATCGATGACCTCTCGCGTTTCCTATGCGTTTGGTGCATTCGGTAACGATATGTTTTTCGCTACATTGTCAACTTATTTCATTATGTTTGTGACAACACACTTGTTTAATAGTGGTAACGCTGCACAGAATGACAAAATGATTAGTTACATCACGTTGATTATCTTCCTATTGCGTTTCGTTGAATTGGCAATTGATCCATTTATTGGTAACGCAATTGATAATACAAGCACTCGTTGGGGTAAATTCAAGCCTTGGGTGGTTGTTGGCGGTACTGTCGGTTCTATTGCCTTAATTATTTTGTTCACAAATATGGGCGGTTTGAACAAATCAAATCCACTGCTTTACTTAATCATCTTTGGTTTTATATACATCATTATGGATATTTTCTATTCATTCAAAGATATTGGATTTTGGTCAATGATTCCTGCGTTAACATTTGATTCTCGTGAACGTGAAAAAACAGCCACATTTGCTCGAATCGGGTCAACTATCGGTGGTAATTTAGTTGGTGTAGTCGTCATGCCACTTGTTCTTTTCTTTTCTTTGAATTCAAATGGTGGCACGGGTGATACTCGTGGCTGGTTCTGGTTTGCTGTGATTGTTGCAACTATCGCTTGGTTAAGTGCCGTAGCTGTTGGTATCGGTACCAAAGAAGTCGATTCAGATCTTCGTAAAAATAAAGAAAAAACAACTTTCAAAAAAGTTATTCACATTTTAACTCATAACGATCAATTGATGTGGATTGCCCTCTCTTATGGACTCTACACAACTGGGGTTACACTCGTCAACTCGCTGGAACTGTATTACTTTACTTTTATTTTGGGTAATTCATCTGCTTTCTCAATTTTTGCTAGTCTCAATATTGTAACTGGCTTGCTGTCTGTCTCACTATTCCCAAAGTTAGCTGATAAGCTTAACCGTCGTAATCTCTTCTTCTGGTGCATTTTGACAATGATCATCGCCTTGGTTTTGTTTGTATTTGCTGGTCAATCATTGCCAATGGTCTTAATCGCTGCTGTACTGTTCGCTATTCCACAACCCCTAGTCTTCTTGGTTGTCTTGATGACCATTTCCGATTCTGTTGAATATGGTCAACTTAAGTTGGGCCACCGTGATGAATCACTAACATTGTCAGTTCGACCATTGCTAGACAAGCTAGCTGGTGCCATTTCAAACGGTGTCGTCGGCTTAACAGCTGTTGCTGCTGGTATGACAACTGGTGCCACTGCTGCTTCTGTTAGCGCTTCAGGTCAAGTTACTTTTAAACTCATTATGTTTGGTTTGCCAATTGTTATTATTTTAATTGGTACGTATGTATTCTATCGCAAGGTCACATTAACAGAAAAGAAGCACGCTGAAATTGTTGATCAGTTGGAACGTACTTGGGGCAAGCAATTAGCTGATGATTCTGCTAGCCCTGTCACGACATCAACTAAAATTGAAGCTGGTGCGCATGACTACAACGCACCAATCGCCGGTGAGCTTGTTGATTTAGCATCAGTAAATGATCCTATATTTGCCAATGGCGCGCTTGGTCAAGGATTTGCTATTAAGCCTTCTGATGGTCGCGTATATGCACCATTTGATGGTACGGTCAGAATTGCCTTTTCTACTCGACACGCTGTTGGACTGGTCTCTGATACTGGTGTCGTAACATTAATCCACATTGGTATTGGGACGGTAGCTATGCAAGGTACTGGTTTCGTGACTTACTTTGAACGTGGCCAACACGTCAAGCGTGGTGATTTACTCATTGAGTTCTGGGATAAAGCTATTAAAGATGCTGGATATGATGATACAGTTATTGTTACCATCACTAATTCTAGTGCCGATGACACATTGACATTAAAGAAACCACTCGGAAGCTTAGTCGATAAAGACGATGTCATTTTGACGCTTGAAAATAATGGCTAAAATACCGATTATATTATAATACGTAACAAAAGGCCTAAAGTCATATACTTTAGGCCTTTTGCGTCTTTAAAATTACATTTGATTGAGATGTGCCTCAATCCATTGCCACACTTCATCTTTACCGTATTTCGTTTCCGATGAGAAAAATTGAAAATCACTGTCTTCTTCGTCAAAACCAAGTGTGCGCTTGATATTTGATTCATATTTATTAAAACGACTGCGTGATATTTTGTCTGACTTGGTCGCAACAACCAAGATTGGAATATTGTAGTAATGCAACCACTCGTACATTGAAATGTCATCATCACTAGGATCATGGCGGGCGTCAACTAAGCTGATTACACCGCGTAATTGCTTGCGTGATGTGATGTACTCTTCAATCATATGACCAAACGCTTCGCGCTGCTTCTTGGATACTTTCGCGTAACCATAACCAGGCACGTCAACGAAATATAATTGGTCTTCCACATTATAGAAGTTCAACGTTTGCGTTTTCCCCGGTTGTGATGATGTTCTGGCAAAGTTTTTGCGGTTAATCAATGTGTTGGTCAATGACGATTTACCGACATTTGAGCGACCAACAAGGGCAATTTCAGGTTTGCCATCAGTTGGATATTGGGTGGCTGAGACGGCGCTCATCACCATTTCAACATTATGCACGTCCATGAGTTAACCCTCCCTTTTAAGTTGTAGCTCTGGTTGCTCACCTTTTTCAACACTTGCTTCGGTAATAATGACTTTCGCCACATCATCACGACTTGGTATATCATACATGACATCCTTCATGACGTTTTCAATGATTGAGCGTAGGCCACGCGCGCCAGTATGGCGTTTGATGGCTAGTTCGGCCATTGCTTCTAATGCATCTGGTTGGAACTCAAGTTCAACATCATCTAAGCCCAAAAGTGCTGTGTATTGCTTAATGAGCGCGTTTTTAGGTTCTGTCAAAATGCGTGCCAAGTCAGCCACTTTTAATTCATCTAACACGGTCACAATTGGCAAACGACCAATAAATTCTGGAATTAAGCCAAACTTGGTCATATCTTCTGGTTGCACATGGCGAAGAATATTTTCGTCATTGAGGGCAACTGCGTTTTCATTAGCGTCTGAACCGAAGCCGATGACTCGTTCACCCAAACGTTCCTTGATAATCGTGTCGATACCTGCGAAAGCACCACCGACGATAAATAAAATGTTGGTCGTGTCAACCTGAATTAACTCTTGTTGCGGATGCTTACGACCACCTTGGGGTGGCACGCTGGCAATGGTTCCTTCTAGCATTTTAAGCAACGCTTGTTGGACACCTTCACCAGAAACGTCACGCGTGATTGAAACATTCTCAGATTTCTTGGCAATTTTGTCAATTTCATCGACGTAAATGATGCCGTGTTCGGCTGCCTCGACATTGAAATCAGCTGCTTGCAACAACTTCAAAATAATGTTTTCAACGTCTTCACCAACATACCCTGCCTCAGTCAAAGTGGTGGCATCAGCAATGGCAAATGGCACATTCAAAATACGCGCCAAACTCTGCGCCAAATATGTTTTTCCTGAACCAGTTGGTCCGATTAAGGCAATGTTTGATTTTTGTAATTCAACGTCCGTGGTTGGCGCAACATTTTCATTGATACGCTTGTAATGATTATAAACGGCGACAGCCAACGTCTTCTTAGCGTCTTCTTGACCGATGACATAATCGTTTAGTTCAGCGACGATTTCATGTGGCGTTGGCAATGATAAGACTTGGGCCGCTTGCGAGGTGGTTAATTCTTCTTGAATAATGTTTTGCGCCAAAGCAACACATTCGTTACAAATATAGACACCATTTGGTCCCGCAACAATATTTTTGACTTCACTGGCAGATTTACCACAAAAACTGCAATGTACTTCTTCTTCAAAATTTGGTGTATTCGCCATTATTTTCCCTTTTTGATTGATCTTTTAATATCAATAATATTTTAGTTAAACAGTATGATACTATTATACTATTTTATAGTCTTCTTACAAACCATACTAACTTTAATTCTACTAAAATAAAAAAGCACCTCAACCTGAAGTGCTCTTAAAATCAAACTCATTTATACTGCTTTAGCAGAGTCAGTCACTTTCTTAATGACTTCGCGCATAGCAATGTCATGCTTCAACAATGAATCTGACAAAGTTGCACGTACTTGTGCAGCGTCCATGTTGTATTGTGAAGCCAAGTTGTTGATTTCTTCAGTAACTTGTTCTTCTGATGGTTCAATACCTTCTGCTTTAACAATTGCTTCAAGTACAAGGTTAGTCTTAACGCGAGTTGCTGCGCCGTCTTCGAATTGCTTGTGCAAATCATCTTCAGTTTGGCCTGAAATTTGGAAGAACATTTCACGAGAAATGCCTTGTTGTTGCAATTGTCCCAAATATTGATCGATTTGACGATGAACATCTTCATCAATCATAGCATCTGGAATCTTGTCACCGTCGATTGAAGCATTGTCAACTGCCTTAGTGATGACTGCGTCTTCAAATGCTTCTTTAGCACTTTCAGCTTTAGTTTCAGCTAACTTCTTAGCAGTCTTTTCTTTCAATTCTGCCAATGTTTCAACTTCTTCATCGACATCCTTGGCAAACTCGTCGTCCAATTCAGGCAATTCCTTGCGCTTCAATTCATGAATCTTAACTTCAAACAAGGCTTCTTTGCCAGCCAAATCAGCAGCTTGATAGTCTTCAGGGAACGTAACATTAACGTTCACATCTTCACCTGCTGTGTGACCTACCAATTGTTCTTCAAAGCCAGGAATGAATTGACCTGAGCCCAATGCCAATGAAAAGTCGTTGGCTTGACCGCCATCAAAATGTTCGCCATCAACAGAACCATCAAAGTCAATAACAACAGTATCGCCGTTTTCTGCCTTAACTGATTCTTCTTGCAAAACAAGTTCTGCTTGTCCTTCTTGCAAACGCTTGATTTCGGCATCAACGTCAGCGTCAGTCACTTCTTCATCTTGAGCAGCAACTTCAAGGTTCAAATAGTCACCCAACTTCACTTCAGGTGCAGTTGTAATTTCAGCTTTCAAAGTCCAAGCTTCACCCTTGTTCATTGAGACTGGTTCGATATTTGGACGACCAACTGGTGTCACACCAGCTTCGTCAACAGCTGCTTCATAAGCGGCTGGCAAAACAATATCCATTGCTTCTTGATACAAAGCTTCTTCACCAAACTTTTGGAAAAAGAGTTGCTTTGTCACTTTTCCTTTACGGAATCCAGGGATTGAAACCTGATTTTTATTACGTTGGAAAGCTTTATCCAAACCTTCTTCAACTGTTGCGCGTGAGATTTCAAATTCTAATGTGCCTTGGTTTTTTTCATCCGCGGCTGGTGTCCACTTAGACATGTTATTTCCTCCGAGTTTTCAATACTATCTAATTTTAGACTAAATTTACGAATATCACAACTATTTTGTCGTGAATAAGCATCTAAATTTTACCATTTAAGGTTACATTGCTTTTTTTAACGATAATACAGCATACAATCCAGCTGCAAATAGCATGGTTAGCCAAGTTGAACCAACTGTGTCTGTGACCAGTGTTACTTGTTGCAAACCAAAATACACGGCAATACTAATCACCCAAGTGATGTAGGCCCGAACGTTGAAACCAGCTTGATACCAGTATTTCCCATCTATTTTACTAAATTGATTGGTGTCATAATTTTTACTACGGACAAAGAAAAAATCAACCAGTAGAATAGCAATTTCAGGTCCTAAAATCATCCCCACCATATCTAAAAACCAAATAAACGTGTTGATAAACCCACCAAAAATAAATGGAATAAAGCTCATCAACGTGGCAATGATGGTAACAATCCAGAGCGATGGTGTCAGCTTAATTTTTGGCAAAATATTATTAAACGCTGACCCCGCTGCCATTAAATTAACCGCATTTGCTGTGGTTGATGTCAGCATAATCACAATCAATGCTAAGACACCCAGTCCCAACTTTGACGCAACAGTTGAGGGATCAGAACTATCTGGATTAAACGCATTTGTACTGACAGCAGCGGCAATCGTAGTTAATGAGCCGACAATAGCAAACCAATACAGACCTAACGTTGCACCAATAAATGGCGCCTTGGTTGCAGATGATTTATTTTTTGAAAAACGCGTAAAGTCCGCTGTCGCCGTCACCCATGCCAAATTAAAAGCCGCAAAAACGTCAATAGCAGTTCCAAATGATAGATGTGCTGCAGTTGGTGCATGCCAAGCTAAAATTTGTTGTAATGATACTTCTCGTAAGACCACGATAGTCTCCCAGATGACCAAGGCAATCACCAAAATGATACCAATTCGTTCAATTAATCGAATGGATTTTTGACCGAGAGAAATTGAAATCAAATGTAAAATGCCCATAATCACAACACCAACGACCATACCTTTGATACCACCGGGCTTAAAGTTGGTCGAACCAAAAATATCAGCCAATAAGTAACTAACAGATATTGCTGCAATATAGGTATTAACCGCTGCCCAGCCCATAAATTGCACCACGTTAATCAACGATGGTCCGATTGAACCGCGAACTCCAAATGCTGGTCGCATCAAGTTCATTGTTGAGGCGCGCACCTTGTAGCCCATGTAGCCAACTAGTGCCAAAAATACATAAGCGAGCGGTCCACTAATTAAAATGACACCCAAAGCACCACTCAATCCAAGCGCCGCAATAACACCGCCAATATACCACGTACCATTGTTTGCATTCGCACCAATCCATGTTGCCAATTGGTCCCAGAAACCCATCTGCGCGATATGCCGGTCATTATCGACTTTTATCCCCTGACTCTCCATATTTGCCTCCGTTTTAATGATAATACAATTAGAATTATCATAACAAAAAACGCCCGCCAAGGCAAACGTTCGTTCGGGTGTTTTAGTCTAATATTTGTAACATAATCCATTCAATTATTGCGTTAACTGTACTTGCTCTGCGCTCTACGGTTGAGATGCTTAATCCTAGATCTTCGATCAACATTTCATGAATAATATCCTTCTTATTCAAACGGCCATGGATAATTCTTCTTTGAATAAGATGATTGAACAGAGAATATGAAATAATCTCACGCGCAAGCAAAATATTCCGCTGTCCAACTGCTTGTTGCGCAATATGTTTACCACGTACGGTTAACTTAAATCGAGAATCAATTTGTTCTGCCAATCCAAAATACATTAAAATATTTTTAACATAATAATCAGATTGACGTGGATCGAAATTGAAATTTTCAGCAATCTCTGTTTTAGTCAGCGGTCGCCTTTTTAATATCATCATCAACTCCAAAACTTTTGACATATCATTAGCTTGTGGAAATAATTTTCCTACCGTGTCATGAGTTATGACACTTTGTGCGTATTGTAATAAAGAAGCTGCTGTTTCAGTTTCGTTGCGATCAATCAATTGGAATTCGAACCGTCTAATTTCTCGAATACTATTGTAATGTGTATCATTATCAAACGAAAAAATTCTTACTCTGGCATACTGACTTGCTGCATTAATTTCAAAGAAAACTGGAATAATTGGTTTGTTATCAATTTTTAGATCTGACAAAAGCTTACGATAAGGAAAATATAGTTGTCGTATCAAAAAATTGTCTTCTTTTACCTGCTTTGCTTCGATAATATAAATTGCTTTAGGCGATTCTAAAACTGTATCGATTTCAATTTGTGGGTTTTCTAACTGTAATGTAAAATGATGATTACCTTGAAAATTAGAAATATTAAATTGCCAATTGCCGCCACCCATTCTTCCAGTGATTGTACGAATAAAATCAGAATCTTCAAATGCTTGGTCAAAAACATTTGCCGCTAATCCTGCACTTATCCAGCTATTTTCATTCCACGTCGCTGAGTTTCCCAGTAAGGAAGCTAAGTTAGGCACTTGATATTTTTCTACACTGGTCGCCTCAGCACTAGAAAGGTTAGCATACTCATCAAAATGTCCCACAAGGTATTTTTTACGTGATATTGGCAGTATATTAAGCTCATTTTCCACAAATACATCTGGTAAGTCTTCACGTTTATCAAATTTTGACAAATTTCGAAAATCTGGTCCAGATATTTTTTTTGAAATCCGGTTCACTTCTTGCGAAGTAATTTCAAAAAATCCCTGATGGTTAAGTGATTGTATAGCATCGCTACGCTTTGACAAGACTTCTTCCCAGACTCTATTTTTGGCACCGTTAACCATGAACAATTACCTCACCAACAGTTGTCCTAGAAGTGGCCCTTGCCCCAACCGAACGTTTAACACTAACGTGTTCAATTTGGACACCCTTAATATCACCATATAGTTCCTCAATAAGGGGAACATCCGAATTTGATAACATCACATGAACACCATTTTCATGCAAACGCTTAAATACATCTCGCAATCTAACCTGCTGTTCGTATCCAAACTCAGCACTATATCCGGTAAAATTACTAGTCGCAGATAATGGTATATATGGCGGATCAAAGTATACAAAATCACCTGTTTTAGCTTTGCTAACTGCTTTTTCAAAATCGCCGTTCATAAATGCGACTTGCGCGGAATTTAAGTAATTCGCAACAGCAAAAATCGTATTAGCGTCAGAGATTTTTGGGTTTTTGTAGCTACCAAAAGGGACATTGTTTTGACCTTTACGGTTTACGCGCCATAACCCGTTATACCCAGTTTTGTTCATATAAATGAAGCGCGCCGAACGTTCAATTGAGGACATATTTTCAAGCCTGCCATCACGATCAGCAGCACGTAAATCTAAATAAAATTCTTTACTGTGATTTCTTTGATATTCTTGTAGCAATTGTGTTAATTGTTCAGGATTATCACAAACAGTTTCCCATGTCACCACTAGTTCAGGATTGAAATCATTCAAAATTGCTTTTTCTGGTTGCAGCATTAATAAAAAGGCACCACCACCTAAAAAAGGCTCAAAATATGTTCCAAATTTCTTTGGAACATACCTCGCCAATTCTGGTAGTAACTGCCTTTTTCCACCAACCCATTTAATAAATGGTTTTAAATTTGCTAATTGTTGCTTGTTGCTTGTTGCTTGTTGCTTGTTGCTTGTTGCTTGTTGCTTGTTGCTTGTTGCTTGTTGCTTGTTGCTTGTTGCTTGTTGCTTGTTGCTTGTTGCTTGTTGCTTGTTGCTTGTTGCTTGTTGCTAAGCATGGGCGTGATCCTCTACTTTGTCAAGAGTTAGGATCTTAATTGTTGATCAAAATTGATTTTGGATCAAGTCTTTCACCAAATCGCTCTCATATTGCCAACAAATTGCTTTGTTCTATTGTTGATTATATCAGCATTCCATTGTGAAAATTTTGGAGCCATTAACCTATTATTTATAATTTTTGATCTCATCAGATGGTCAGCCTTTTCTTCTAATGACCATTCTTCATTCCAATTTATTTTTTTCTCTAACAACGTATAATTCCCAAACTTATTTATATATGCAGCATCACTAGCCAGTTGATCCAAGTTTGCCAATCTAATTAGACGATATTTTGGATTTCCATTTCCCTTAAACAGCTCGTATGACGATATTGTTTCATCAGGCTGTGCCGCCAATAATTCTGCTAACAAGAATACGTGACCTTGATTTGTATTGCGAGATTGATTTTGTGTCCATTTATCTCTATTCCATACTGGTAACGTTAATATCGCTTGCTCTTTTTTCTCAATTTCATCTAATTTTTTATTTATTTCTTCAACATTGGCTATTATGCCAGTTTTAATACCTCTAGAAACCTTTACCAAGTCTTTTTCCAAATCATTAGCAACTTCACCTAATATAAATATATTGACTGCGTAGACACTTAAAATTTTTTTTAAAACCTTTCTGACATCGCTTTCCTTAAAAGAACGATCATACATAGCTAGCACCACTGGATGAAATGTCTTAACTAAAACCGAAGCAGTATCTACCAAATCAGCAAGTTCTTGATCTTTAAATCGTGACTTTAAACCTTTTAAAAGTCCGTAATAAATTCCAACATATTTAGCCAACTCTTCTAACACTTTTTGTGCATCACTAGAATTTTGTAATTGATTACTCTTTCTCATTGCTCGGAATAATTTATCTTTGTTTACCAAGCCGACATTAAACGCCCAATAGGCTCGTATGTAGCGCGAAGTTTCGTTGGAATCTCGATTTAAAGTAGTGAAAATTCTTTCCCACTTACTATTAGCACTTTCTTCATCATCAGACAAAAAACCGAGAAGCAGGTTTTTCAAGAGATCAGCTTCTTCTAGACTTTTACCACGAGCATTTAAAGTTTCGAAAATAACAAACCCATCTTTTGTTGAAGCTGTATTTATTAATATAACCTTGAATCGCTTCGTAAACACTTGTATTAAATTTTCTAGTCTCTTTAATTGTTGAGGCACCCCTAAATTCTCTGATTCCTTTTTTGCAATATATTGCGAAACATGTTTTTTTAAAAACAAATATGCGTTTCTTAGGTTTTTTTCTGTTTGATTGTCACTTTCTACAATTCGACCCTTTATAAGTAGATCAGTAAAAAAAGAAGCAACGTCATTTTCATCTGGCAATGTTAATATGGGTGTCTTAAGATTGCTAGCTAATAAATAATTTTCCTGAATATCATCTACCTTACGACGAGCGGAGTATCTTTCATCTTCACTTAATTGCGAGCTGAATTTTTGATCACTTGTAAATTTTTTCGCAACATCTCTTATAGCTGCCAACAATAAAGTGGAAGTTATTAACCGCTGTTGCCCATCAATGACTTCATAACCATTTTCCGAAGTATTGGTGACAATTTGGCCAAAGAAGTGCTCTTCTGAATCATCTGACAAGACTTCCTCTAAGTCATCCCACAAGTCCTCAAGCTGAATATTCTGCCATGAATATTCACGTTGATATGCCGGAATATGAAAAAGTGCTTCATTTTCAGAAAGTAAAGCATGTATCGATTTTGTTTCTGGATTAGCAATTGACATTATTTTTTCTCCTATTCTTATTACGTCATTGCTTCAATTAGATCACAAATATCGCTCATAACACATTAAATTTTTGATCACAAAAAAACAGCTCATCGGCTGTTTTTTTGTTTCACCGGTTGCGTCACACGCAACACCTTAGTGAACGAGAATCCAATAATTACAATACCAGCTACAATTACTAATGCCATAATGTTTCTCCTTTGATTTGTTTGATTATTGCTATCATACAGACCAAAGATTAAACCAATATTTAATCTAAATTAGTAATTTCAGCGATTGCTTGTGCATAGATTGAGATTGAGCGATACAAGTCATCTAACAAAGCAAATTCATTAACTTGGTGCATAGTGTCTGGTGAATCTGGGAATAATGCCCCAAAGGCGACACCACGCTTCATCAAACGACCATAAGTACCACCACCAATGACTTGATCATGTGCTGGCAAACCAGTTTGTTCGTGATAAACACGCAACAATGTTTCCACAATAGGATCGCTTGGTGCAACGTAATGTGGCACTTGCGCGTGTCCGCCAATGGTTGGCTTGACATCCCAACCATTCAATTGTGAGGCCAAACCAGCTTCAATTTCTTCCGGTGTAATGCCTTTTGGATAACGGAAGTTGAAGTTAATAAAGGCTTTGCCGCCGTCAACAAACTTTTGAATACCAACGTTCATTGACAAAGGTCCCATGACTTGGTCAGTGTAATTAACACCAAACTTCTTACCAATAGTATCATCATGTGCTGGTGTGCCAAGATAAGTCAAGAATGACTTAGCAGTACCACCGAAATCAAAGTCTTGCAAGAAGTTAGCTAGGTACGTACCAGCGTTCTCACCAGTTTCAGGCATTGCGCCGTGAACCTGTTTACCATTCAAAACAAAGTTGACAACTTCACCATCTGTTTCTGTTGAACCAGAAATCTGTGGATTATCCACCAAATATTCTTGGAATTCAGTGACAATTTTTTCTGCTTGTGCTGACTGCACAGTAGCACGGGCAATTCCAGGTACCATATTAGTCCGTAATCCAGATTCAAACGATACCAACTTAGCAGAACCACCGTTAGTAGCTTCACCGTCAATCAAAATTTGGACATTACCCTTTTCACCATTGATAATTGGATATTCAGCATCAGGTGAGAAGCCAAATGCTGGTTCAGGTTCCACTTCAAAATAACGTGTCATGCCTGTCCAGTCGTTTTCTTCATCGGTACCAAAAATCAATCGTACACGACGCTTCAAAGGTACTTTCAAATCAGACAAAATTTTGAAAGCGTAATAAGCAGCCATCCCCGGTCCCTTATCATCAGACGCCCCGCGGGCAATGATTTTGTCTTCAGTCACAACAGGTTCAAATGGTGCTGTTTCCCAACCTTCACCTGCTGGCATGACATCAACGTGGGCCAAGATAGCAACGTATTCCTCAGCATCCTTTGGACCAATTTCAATATAACCAGCCAAGTTATCAAGGTTTTTAGTGGTAAAACCATCTCGTTCTGCAATCGACAGTACTTTAACTAATGCATCTTTGGGCCCAGGACCAAGTGGTGCATCTGCTGTGGCTTTTGAGTCATCACGTACAGATTCAACTGCTAGCATTGACTTCAAATCCTCAATAAACGCCTCTTTACGCGTTTCTGTTTCTTGTTTCCAATCAATTGTCATGTTTTTTTAACCTTTCTTGTATCTAATACTTTGATTATACGCTTTTGATGATTTTTTTCCTAATGACTTGTCTTGCTCAATATCGTGATTGCTTTGGTACACTAGCTAACAATTTTTGACGCAAAGCTGGATCAGCCACTGCGATAAATAAACCATGACGTCCCCTTTTTAGTAGGATGTTCAAAGCATTAAGCATGATTGATTGCTTATCCTCTAATGACAAATTTTTGCCACCCACGCTTCTAAATGCTGCCTTATCCTCATAATGAGTTGGATCGATGATTAACTGATCTTTTTGATTATCATAACGAATACCAGGCCCAATAATCACGCCTGCATAATTCAAGTCAAAGCCCTGAATCGTATAAACAGACCCCACTTCATCGATCGTTTCAGGGCGTAAGGCCCAAGGTGTGGCACCTGTATCAAGCTGATCCCAGGGTAATTTGAAATCGTCCAACGTAACATACCATTTGCCACGATTAACCGTGTAGGGATAATCGGTAGTTGACAAGATTCTCGACATGCCGACACGCTGATTTTCTTGACAAATCGCCGCATATAACTGGTTAGCATCATTATAAATGCGCAAATCAAATGATAGAGATGTTGCCACATCAATTATTTTTTTGTGCTGAGTTAGCTGATCAATCCACTCAACGACTGACTGGCTTTGATCAACCATTCGATATTGCTCGCTTAATTGAACTGCCTCAGGTTTAAACGGTGCTAGAATAGTCTGCAACTGCTCGCGATGCCACATACTTTTTAACTTCAAAACCTGATGAGCATCAAAGACTAGAATAACCACACGCGCATGTTTCAGTATCTCAACCAGTTGATTTTCTTGCTGAAATTTATTGTACCGGTCTGGTGCTGTTAGTAAAAGATGGGCTTCATCAATTAAAACAACATCAGCTGTTTGATTGTGAAGAGTCATTTGATTAATGAATGTCGTTGGTTTAAGAAATTGATTCTTTTTGAGGTCAGGCTGATAACTGGCTAATTCACGGTAACTTTTCCACATCTCAGCGTGATTAACAAGTAAAAAATTACGCCATTGTGGCTTCGTGGCTTGTAGTTGTTTGAAAATTTCAAATAGCACAACGCTCTTACCAGCACCAGCGCCACCTTCTATCACAAAAGCACGTGTTTGCGACTGGGTTAAATTGTGATTGGCGAACGCTACTGCTTGGTGAATCACATCATTTTGTTCATCTGAAAATTGTTCACCGTCAGCCAATACGAAACTATTTTTAATCATAGCCATATTGTAACATCATGCGTCCTCAAAACAGAAAAAATATAAATGACATAATATAAATGCACCGTCATAAACGCTGATAACACAAGGATTTGGCGTGCAATATTTGTCCTTATCAGTTAGAATAAGTGTGAGGAAGTAAACATGAAAAAGCTGACAGAAGATATCCTTTACCAAGTTATCAAAAAAAGACCTGAACAATCTCATAAAGGCACTTATGGTCGCGTTTTAATTATTGGTGGCACACAGCAATTTGGTGGTGCTGTAATCATGAACGCACTAGCTGCTGTCAATGCTGGGGCCGGCTTAGTTTCTGTTGCAACAGATCCCAGTAACTTCACTGCATTGCACGCTCATTTACCCGAAGCAATGGTGATTGATTTTAATGACGATTTAACTGATGATATTCAACATGCTGATGTCGTGTTAATTGGTTCTGGACTGGGAAATCGTCTTGATATCGTTGAAGCCACTTTTGACGCCATCATGGCACGCCAAATTTTGATTGTGGATGGTTCAGCATTAACTTTAGTTGCGGAAAATAAACTTTCTTGGCCACAATCGCAGCTTATTATTACACCACATCAAATGGAATGGCAACGATTAAGCGGTGTCACAATCAATGAACAGGCATTTGAGGCTTTCAATATGTTAGCACAGCAACGTATGAATGTTCAGCCAATCCTTGTTTTGAAACAACACCATACCCAAATTTATACGCTTAACCAAGTTTTCGAAATACCAAATGGTGGTCCTTATCAAGCTACCGGTGGTATGGGTGACACGCTGGCTGGTATGATAGCTGGCTTTACTGCGCAATTCATGTTGTGCTTTCCAGAGGCAATCATGGCAGCGGTTTATGCCCATTCCGCCATTGCTGATGAACTATCAAAAAATCAATATGTCACACTACCAACTAAAATCAGCGCAGCATTACCAGAATTTATGTCGCGTTATGCCAAATAATTTTAGAACCCAAAAATAACGGTTAATTCCACAGACGATTTCAAGAAAAATGATTGAATATGTTAGAATGAAATTAACGATTTTTGGAGGAATTCATTTTGAAACTAATTTCATGGAACATTGACTCAATTAACGCCGCTGTTGAACATAAAAGTGCGCGTGGTGAAATGACTTGGTCAGTTCTTAATAATATTGCTGAAGCCACACCTGATGTGTTTGCTATTCAAGAAACCAAATTAAAAGCGACCGGGTTAACCAAAAAGCAGGCTAATGCCATTGCTGAACTATTCCCCGACTATCACGTTTTTGTCAACCCGAGTTTAGCACGTTCAGGCTATTCCGGTACCATGGTATTGTCCCGTCAAGAACCTCTATCAGTTGATTTTCCAAAAATAGATGCGCCCGGCGACATGGATATGGAGGGGCGTGTGATCACACTCGAATTCGCCAATTTTTATGTTTCAACTGTTTATACACCCAATTCCGGCAGCGAACTAGCGCGCTTAGATGATCGTGGTTTATGGGATGATCAATACCGACGCTATATCAGTTCATTAGACCAAAAGAAGCCAGTGATTTTCAGTGGTGACATGAACGTTGCCCATGAAGAAATTGACCTGAAAAATCCTAAAACTAATCGCCATTCAGCCGGATTTACCGATCAGGAACGGGAAAAGTTTACTGCATTATTGGGTGCCGGTTTCACAGATACGCTGAGAGCGCTCAACCCAAATGTCCCAAGTATCTACACTTGGTGGGCACAAATTAGCAAGACCAGCAAAATTAACAACTCGGGTTGGCGCATTGATTATTATCTCGTCAGCAACAGAATTGCTGATAAAGTCACCCAGTCAACTGTACTAGACACTGGTAAAAGACAAGATCACGCACCAATTCAATTGGAAATTGATTTACTTTAAAAACAACATGGTTTCTTCATGATTTAGTGCCAATATCGCCACATTATTAACATATAATTAAGTTATTGGTGGAGGTGTTAATATGGATAAGAGACCAAACGTGAGTCGTGTTGACGATATCTACATTCATGCTTACTATACTTACGATGCCGTCGTCACAAAAAAAACAGCAGAGCCGCTTCAGTTTCTAGATTTAGTCTCGCTGTTATTCTGGGATTATCGTTGGCAATCGGGTGTCATACACTCATCACAATTTTTTTCTAAGCTATCCAATCTGGGATAGCTTATTTATTTTTCACAAATGATTTTAGTGCTGAATCACCAAATTGCTGGGATTCATATATTAAAATATTTGCCGCAGCCACCGCATCATCTAAGGCGTTATGGTGATGTTCAAGCGTAATACCCAAGTTTTCCGCCACTGTATTCAATTTATGATTTTGAAAATTTGGAAATAGCTTGCGGCTCGTTTGAACTGTGTCCAATAGCATATAATGTGGTTCCGGTAGTCCGTAATAGTCTAACGTTCCCTTCAATACGCCGTTATCAAACGGTGCATTGTGCGCAACCACTAATTTATCCGCCGTAAATAGTGGTGCAATCGTTGGCCAAATATCAGGAAATTGTGGTGCTTTTGCCACATCAATTTGGTGAATACCATGAATTTTCGTATTATAGTGACTAAATGACGTTTCTGGTTTTATTAATGAGTAGAATTGGTCAACAATTTGATTATCTCTCACAACTGCTAATGCAATCGATACTGCTGAGTGCTTTTCATGATTGGCTGTTTCAAAATCCATTGCAACAAAATTCATATTTCTAACTCCAAAACCATTTTTTGCAACTGCGTCTGACGCCCATTTGGCAACGTCAAATTCACTTGCTTCCCTACCATTATAAAACCAAACTTCTCGTAAATGTGTCTAGCTGGCAAATTGTCTACTTGCACATCTAACCATACCTGCTGTAAACCATTTGCTTGTGCCCAATCCAGTAATGCTGTCATCAATGATTGTCCTAAACCAGCGCCTTGAAATTGAGATAAAATGGCCATACCTACTTCCCCATTTTCAATCGAGCCAATACCTACTGGCAAACGTAACGCCCCTTGTTCAGCCATCAGTAACAAAGTGATAGCTGGCCCAACGTTTTCCTCCGGCACTACTTCTCCATCTCGCATACTAGCTATCAAAAACGTATCCGTTTCAGTCATCAATTGTTGAATGAGTGCCTGCCATTGTGCTGCGTTTTCTAACCCTGCCACTTCCAAACTAAATGCAATCGATTGACTCATATCAAAGTTCATAATGCGTCCTCAAAATTAGCCAGTTGCCCAATACCATGAATGGTAATTTGACGTTGATCATCTTCATTGGTTCGTTGAAAGTTAAAATCAATACGATCGTTGGGCAAAATATCAACCATATATTGCGGCCATTCAATCAAAGTAATACCGTCTGTCCCGATAAAATCTTCAAACCCTTGATTTTCAGCGCCCATTGTTTCCAAAGTATAGGCATCAAAATGATAAATCGGTGTTTCACCGGCCATATACGTATTCATGATATTAAATGTCGGACTCTTAACACGACCAGTGACACCTAAAGCACGAGCGAATCCTTGTGTGAAAGTTGTTTTGCCAGCACCAAGGTCGCCATTTAAAGTTAATACCATACCGCGACGTACCAGTTGGGCTACTTTTTGAGCCAATTCTTGTGTTTGCTGTGAATTGTTTGTGAGAAATTCTTTCATTCTTTCATTATAGCACGAGATAATTGGTATAATGGTACTTAACAACTAAAAGGACCGCTATCATGTATCGAGATGATTCATTAACATTACACACAGACGCCTATCAAATTAATATGATTTATACCTATTGGCAGCAAAGTATTGATCAAACACCTGTTGTCTTTGAAGCGTACTTTAGAAAAATGCCGTTTGACAATGGTTACGTTATTTTTGCCGGTTTAGAGCGAATTGTGACTATTCTAAAGCAACTCACTTTCAGTCAGAGTGACATTAACTATCTTCGTAGCCTAGATTTATATGATGATGCTTTCCTAGATTATTTGCAAAATTGGCATTTCACAGCAACTTTGCGTTCAGCCTACGAAGGTGAAGTGATGTTTAACAACGAGCCACTTTTCCAAGTTGAAGGTCCACTTGTCGACGCGCAGTTATTAGAGACGCTTTTGCTCAATGTGGTCAATTTTCAAACATTGATTGCCACCAAAGCCGCTCGTATTGCTACTGTCACTGATGGTCAACCCTTGCTGGAATTTGGCACACGACGTGCCCAAGAAATTGATGCTGCGCTGTGGGGCACACGTGCAGCCTACATTGGTGGATTTGACGCAACATCTAATGTTCGCGCTGGCAAATTATTCAATATCCCAATTTCTGGCACACATGCGCACGCTTTAGTGCAAGCCTATCAAAATGATTACGACGCGTTTAAAGCTTACGCATCAACTCATAAAGACGTCGTTTTCTTAGTAGACACTTTTGACACGCTCAAGTCCGGTGTCCCTAGCGCGATCAAAGTAGCACAAGAATTTGGCGACCAAATCAATTTTCAAGGTGTCAGAATTGATTCAGGTGACATGGCTTATTTGTCTAAAATCATTCGGAAAATGCTAGACGAAGCTGGTTTCACATCAGCTAAAATATATGCGTCCAATGACTTGGACGAAAATACAATCTTAAACTTGAAAATGCAAGGTGCCAAAATAGATGTTTGGGGTGTCGGCACCAAACTCATCACTGCTTTTGACCAACCAGCTTTAGGCGCTGTTTACAAAATGGTTAGCTTCAACGGCAAAAATACGATCAAAATTTCCAACAACGTTGAAAAAGTATCGACCCCTGGCAAAAAACAAGTTTGGCGCATCACCGATCGGCAAGACGGTAAATCCGAAGGCGATTATCTCACTTTCTCAAATGAAGATCCGCGTCAGCAAACGGATTTATATATGTTTGATCCTAATCACCCTGTTATTTCAAAAGACGTCCATGATTTCAACGCTGAACCTATGCTTCATGATATTTTTGTTAATGGCCAATTAATTTATGATTTGCCAGACATTAAGACCGTTAAAACCTATGCGAAGCAGTCGCTGGACAATTTGTGGGATGAATATAAGCGTGTCCTTAATCCACAAACATATCCAGTTGATTTGTCACAGAGCTTATATGACGCCAAAATTGACTTAATCAACAAAACTCGCCAACACATTAAGGAGATGTCAAAATGAGACCTTTGCAAGCAAAAATCATTGCCGAATTGCACGTACAACCTATGATTGACGCCGACGCTGAGATTCGTCGATCAGTTGATTTTTTGAAACAATATTTAACCCATTCAATATACACAAGCCTTGTATTGGCAATTAGCGGTGGTCAAGATTCAACCCTTGCTGGTAAATTAGCCCAAATGGCAGTGCAAGAACTGCGTGACACAACTGGTGATGATTATAAATTTGTCGCCATTCGCCAGCCTTATGGCAAGCAACGTGATGAAGATGATGCTCAAGCTGCCCTAACATTTATCCAACCTGACGTCATTGTCACCACTGACATTCAACCCGCAACAGACGCTATGACTACCGCTTTACGTGCTGGTGGACTGACCGTTGATGATATGAGTCGAGGTTCCATTAAGCCAAAAATGCGCATGATTGCACAGTATGCTGTTGCTCGTGAGCACAACGGTATTGTTGTGGGAACTGATCACGCCGCTGAAGCCTTTGCAGGTTTTTTCACCAAATATGGTGATGGCGGCACAGATATCAACCCTCTCTGGCGTCTCAACAAACGACAAGGTCGCCAATTATTAGTAGCCCTCAACGCACCAGCGCATCTATATGATAAAGTGCCAACCGCTGATTTGGAAGATGACCGACCACAATTACCAGATGAAGTTGCATTAGGTGTCAGCTATCAGGCTATCGATAATTATTTGGAGGGTCGAGACGTCTCTGAAAAAGACGCTACTCAAATTGAGTCACTTTACTTGGCGAGTCAACAAAAACGCCATGAGCCAATCACAATTTACGACACATGGTTTTATTAATCAACTAATAGATCACCGTAACGCAATTGCCCAACGTAATTGAGTTGCGGTGTTTTTGATAGATCATGTGGATTAGTACCAGGTTGATTAAGGGGCACTGCAACACCTAATTTTTGGTAATAGTTTAGCCAATAATTTGAGATTGGCTGCTGATCATCACCAAATTGCATCGGTTGTTGCGGTATCGTCAACACATTTGCAAATGCTAACTGCACCAATTGTGAACAATATAAGCCATCATCATTAGGATAAAACGAAAAATTATAGGGTCGATTTTGATAGGACATTGCCTGTGAAATCACTTGTGACTGTTGCGTTTCCGTCAAGCTAGCTCGATAAATATCTGCAACGTTAACTTCTTCGAAGAAATCACGTATTCGTTGAATTGCTACGCCATGTTTTGGGGAGGCATCAATGATTTGGTGCGTATTAATCACAATAGCGACATGAACATAGTTGCCTGTTGATGTCGCTATTGCCTCATCAAGTGCTTCATGATTGTTTGGAATGAATAGTAAATCAGCTGTTTGTAATGTCATAGTGCTAGTTTACCACGCACGACCAACAAAAAATACCAAGCTTAGCGCTTGGTATTCTTTACTTTTTTAATTTGTAGCAGCTTTTTCAGCAGCGGCAGCATTTTCCGTCTCTTGCTTTTGTAACATCTTGTCATACTTTATAGCAAATGGGAAGTACATTGCTGTTGACATTGCAATTAAGATTGCTTGCCAGATGGCAAATTGCCAACCACCAGCCAAAAGTCCAGAAATAATTGGTGGTGTTGTCCAAGGTACACCGACACCATTTAGCGGTGGCACAATACCAAAGTAGATAATTGCGTAAGTTCCAACGGCAGCAATAACTGGCGTGAGGAAGAATGGAATAGCCAAGAATGGATTTAAGACCATTGGAATACCAAACAAGAATGGTTCGTTAATATTGAATAATCCAGGAATTAATTCGATTTTTCCAAGTGTCTTCAATTGCACTGAACGAGCACGCACCAGTGTGAAGACCACCAAACCGATCGTCATTCCAGATCCAGTCATGTTGATAAAATTATTCAAGAACTCGTTCGTAACAATATGAACTGATGGGTTTGACAATGTCAATTCACCAGCCTTACGTGCTACCATGTTGTCAAATGAGTTAGGAATTAAGAAAGCACCTGAGATAGCACCAACGATAATACCGCCATGGACACCAAAGAACCAGAAGAATGTGACCAAGAATGCCAGCAAAAGAACTGCCGGGAATGAATCTGACATCCCTTGAAGTGGTGTTTGAATAACTTGATAAATCCAATCTAGTGCATCTGTATGGAATACATACTTGAAGATGGCAAAGATTGCAGTAGATACTGTCACGACTACAAAAGCTGGAATCATGGCTGTGAACTGTCCAGCAACGTTTGCAGGTACTTGTTCAGGTAAAGTTACCTTCCAACCTGCCTTAATCATTGCTGAGTAAGACCAACCAACTAGCAAACCAACAATAATAGCAGCAATCATACCTTGTCCGCCCATGTTGGCTGTGTTCAAAACGCCGGCCACTGGACTGCTCAACAATTCTTGTACAGCATGTGGCAACTTATCAATATTCTTGTAGGCTGCTTCATTGACAGGGTTCGGCACCGACATGGTTTGTAGCAATAGGAATGCTACTAATGCGGTGAACCCAGCAGGCAAGGCCTCTTGCCCTTCATCACGTACATAAACATACGCAATACCAACGACTGTGAAAATTGAAATCATACCAAAGCTAGCATTGTTAGCCTGAGCAAACACCGCCGACCAACCATGATCCGCCAGCCATGTGGCAACTGGTACATACGGTACGTTAGCCAAAATCAGAAAGACAGATCCAATAATGATAAATGGCAAACTATACACCATACCATTTTTCAACGCTGTAACTGCTTTAGTGTTGATAAACTTCATGATAGGTGGCATCAATTTGTCGGTTACCCAACTACTCTTTGCACTATTCTGCATAAGTATTTCTCCTTTTGTAAACTCCCTGTTTACGTAATTCCGCTTTTTGTAAGCGGTTACACTAATATCATAACCCATTATTTGAAAATGTCAACACTTTTTTGTAAACGGTTACAACTTATGAAAGAAATGACTTAATGTACTTTTTTAGTATGCAGTATAAATGTGGCAAAACAGTGAATTAACAAGGATTTAATTGTGAATTGTTTGGTGTAAATGTGTTTGTTGTTTGACTATTCCAACTTAATATTATTATCGTAATTAAATGTTATAATTTTGTTGTTATTGATTCGTTTTCATTTCATTTACATTAGGATAATAAGATTTGAAAACTTCATAGGCGCCAATCAAATTTGCTGAATTGCCAAATTGGGCTGCTTTGATGTTGACAGGCATATCAGTAATATGTCCTTTGACATCAGCAATCAAAATTGAAACGCGTTGATTCAATTCATTTAAAATATCGTCATTTTGTGAGAGACCACCACCAATCACAATGATTTCTGGATCAACGATGAACATCAGATTAAAAATACCACGAGCCAAACTATCCAATTGACGCGACACGTTTATTTTTGCCACGCCATCACCCTTCTTAGCCAAATCATACAAATCTTTACCAGACAGTGAGGTGTCGTGCTTCACGTTGTAACGTCTAGCCATTTCAACCGCCGATGCTTTGACACTCCACTGAGAGTTAACGCCATCAAAAAAGCTATAACCAAACTCACCACCATAGCCATGTGCGCCGCGCACGAGTTGTCCATTAAGGTAAACAGCACCACCCACACCTGTACCAACGACCACAAATATTGCTGAATTTGCCCCAACAGCAACACCTTGTTTGACTTCTGCTAAGCCCGCGGCGTTAGCATCATTTTCAATTGTGACAGGCGCTTTAAATAGCTTTTCCAAGCTGTCGACAATGGGAAAATGATGAATATAGGGTACTGCTGAGTTGCCACTAATGAACCCATCTTTGAATTTCACAACCCCCGGAGCACTAATTGCCACGCCATCAATATTAGTGAAATTTTGCGCGACATCACGCAATTTATTAACCATTTCATCCCAAGTTTTGGGTGTCTCAAATGATGAAATTTCACCCAAATTATCATCTATGACTGTGGCATATTTCACACTAGTCCCACCAATATCTATTGTTAAAATCATGTTGTCTTCCTCCGAATGAAAAAGCAGCCGAAGCTGCCGATTATAAATAAACGTTATTGCAAAACTTTTGCAGTGCTGTCACTATTTTCTTGCTTCAGCAATATTTGATCATACTTCTTAGCAAATGGCCAATAACTTGCAATGGTCATCAATAGCATGATAGCCTGCCAAACAGCACCTTGCCAGCCACCAATAATCAATCCTGAAATAATAGGCGGGGTTGTCCAAGGAACATAAATTCCATTAAACGGCGGAATAATGCCAAATTTAATCACCAAATAAGTCAAAATTCCTGAAAGCAACGGTGTCAAAATAAATGGTACTGCAAGCAATGGATTAAGCACCAATGGAACACCAAATAAAATTGGCTCATTGATGTTAAATAGCGCAGGCACAATTTCCAATTTACCAAGTGTCTTCATCTGAGTTGACTTGGCACGCCAGAGCATGAACACAACTAAACCAATCGTCAATCCAGAACCTGTCACAGTAATATATTGATCCATAAATGATTGCGTCACAATGTGGGGCCATTATCAATCGTTAATTTACCAGCTTTATACAAAGCATTATTATCAGCATTATTGGCTAGCAAAAGTGGTGTCATAATACCACCAATAATTGTTGCGCCATGTACACCGAAGAACCAAAGGAACACTGGCAAAAAGGCAACGATGAAAACGCCCATTGGACCGTCAGTGGCATGTTGAAGTGGCGTTTGAATCACTTTATAAATCCACTCAACAAATGTTGTGCTCAGTCCCAATTTAAAGAAAGCATAAACAGCTGTGGCCCCTGACACAATCACAGCACCGGGTACTAAGGCCGTAAATGAAGCCGCAACGTTGGCTGGTACTTGTTCTGGTAACTTGATGGTAAATCCTTTTTTCATAAACCAAGTGTATATCCAACCGACTAACAAACCAACAATAATGGCAACAATCATGCCCTTACCACCGAGCCAGTTTTTGTCAATCACATTACTAGCAACCCATGCCGTAGACGTTTTGCCGGCTGAATTGGTAACATTGGTCACCGTGTCTGGTTGCAAAATAACATCAACCACAATTGCTAATAATCCTGCCGGAACACCTTCGTAACCAGCATCATGCACCCAAGAATATGCAATACCAAATACAGCAAATACCGCCATCAAAGCCATTGATCCATTATAGGCCTGCATAAAGATAGCAGCCAAACCAGATTTTGAAATGGCATCAGCAATTGGTGTATAAGGAAAATTACCTAAAATCAGGAATATGGCACCAATCACAATAAATGGAATTGGATAAAGCATACCGTTTTTGATGGCAACCATTGGTTTTAGATTAACAAACTTCATCACTGGTGGCAGCAACTTTTTGTTAATAAAATCATTCATAATGATTCTCCTCGTTTAAAATTTGTAAGCGCTTACATTTTAAGGTAAGTATAACACCATGATCCTCATTTGACAATGCAAGTGATTGACCATGGTGTGTGATTAGTTAACTGTTGAGACCATTAGACTTAAATACGTCACGCAAATACTCAAACGATGCTTTCTTTGAACGGCGCATATCACGTTCCTCTTCATTAGTTCGATTAACGTAAACGGCACCATAACGCTTGTTCATATCACCACTCGAGCTAGGAATATCAATCAATCCCCAGCCAAGATAGCCGATAACGTCGGTTCCATCTTCAATCATAGCTTGCTTCATTGCGTCAATATGATCACGGTGATATTGAATACGGTAATCATCTTGAATCATTTGATCGCCAGTCATTTCTTCACGCCAACCCAAACCATTTTCAACAGGAAAGACCGGTAACTGATAGCGAGAATAAATTGATGTTAAGGCGTTTCTAAAGCCCAAAGGATCAATCGTCCATGACCATTCATTTGCTGTTAAATAAGGGTTTGTTTCATTGGCAATATCTAAATAGCGATTTGGTGCTGTGCCATCTGGAATTTTATCCGCATTCAACATGTCTGTCCGATAATAACTAAACGCTATAAAATCACTGGTTTGCTTTGATAATACTGCGTCATCCTTAGGTTGATAGTCCATATCAATATTGTGCGTTGCCACAAAGGCTAACACTTCCGGCAAATAGTGGCCAGCAGTAAACATCGTTAGCAAGTTATCATTCAAAAATGTGTCAACTCGACGAGCTGCAAAAACGTCAGTCGGTTTAGATGTGGCTGGATACGTCACTTGATACGCCAACATACCACCAATTTGTAATTGATCAAACTGTTCATGCACGAAATTTGCAACATGCGCATGCGCCAACATCGTATGATGAAAAATTTGATAAAGATTGTCTAACGAATGTTCTACATCGATGGCACCACCAATATCATAAGCCATATTTGTAAAATATAGATTGTGTTCATTAAATGTCAGCCAATACGTCACCCGATCAGCAAAACGGCTAATGATTTCCTTGGCATAACGCACATAAGCGTCGACAACGTGGCGACTCAAAAAACCATTATATTTCTCTGCGAGCGCCAGTGGCATATCAAAATGGTACAGCGCTATCATTGGCTGAATCCCACGTGCCAGCAAGGCATCAATCATATCTGAATAAAACTGAATGCCTGCCTCGTTGAATTCACCATCACCATCTGGAACGACGCGCGCCCAAGAAATTTCAAAGCGATACATATTGACGCCCATTTCAGCCATAAGATCAAAGTCTTCAGGATAACGATGGTACTCGTCAATCGTCTTTTCCCAAGTAGCCTCTTTTTTCAAGTCATATGTGGATTTACCACGCACACCTTGAAAACCCTCAGTTTGCATACTAGATGTCGAGTTTCCCCAGAAAAAGCCGGTCGGCATTGTTGTCATAAATTTTCCCCTTGTGTTTTAATTACATTTTGATACCAGTTGAAACTATCTTTCTTTAAGCGCTTACCGCTGCCATGCCCCTCATCATCTAGATCGACGTAAATGTAGCCATAGCGCTTACTCATCTCACCCGTACCAGCTGAGACAATATCAATTGGTCCCCATGACAAGTAGCCAATCAGGTTCACACCATCAATAATGGTAGCCTTTTCCGCTTCAGCGATATGTGCACTCAGATAAGCAATACGATAATCATCATGAATACTGCCGTCTGCTGTCACGGTATCATAGGCACCAAAACCATTTTCCACGATCATAATAGGCAAATTTGGATACAAATTATTCAGTTGATTTAATGTGTAGCGCAATCCCTCAGGATCAATTGTCCAGCCCCAATCAGACGCAGGAATCAGCGTGTTTTTGACACTTTCAATGCTACTTGGATCATCTAAAGCCGGTGTTTTACCATCAGCTGCTTTAACCGCAAACGTTGCATAATATGAAATACTCAAATAATCGACAGTACCCTCTTTTAAAATTTGTCGATCCTCATCTGTAATATCTGGACGATAACCCGTTCGCTCAAATAAAGCTTCCAACTCTGATGGATATGCTCCACGAATATGCACATCACTAAACCACTTGCGCAATTGTTCAGCTTTCTGAGCTGCTAACATATCTGCTGGTAATGGCGTAGCTGGATAAATTGGTGACACATTTAGCATCGCACCAATTTGGAAGTCCGGATTAATTTTGTGCGCAAGTTGTACCACTTTGGCACTAGCTACTAATTCATAATGGCCAGCTTGGTACATATCTGCCATACGTTCTGCGATTGTAGCCGTTTCGTCATACCGCAAACCAGAATTTGTCCAAACAAGAAAATCTTGTACCGTTGATGCTTCACTAATATTAGCTTGGTTGGATATTTCATTATGCGTAATCCAATATTTAACCTTATTGCGATAACGCTTAAGAACCGTCTCTGAGTATTTCACGAAAAAGTCGATCAAACGACGATTGCGCCAACCGCCATATTCCGTTACCAAATGGTACGGCATTTCAAAGTGGTTGAGTGTAATGACCGGTTCAATACCAAGACGATTCATCTCATCAAACATGTCATCGTAAAACTGAAGTCCAGCTTCATTGGGCTCTGCATCATCACCATTTGGAAAGATTCTTGTCCATGCAATAGATGTTCGGAAAGCCATGAACCCCATTTCTGCCATCAATGCCAAATCTTCTTTGTAAGTGTCATGAAAATAAATGCCGTGATGATTGGGGTAATTTTCCCCTGCAATCACGCCATCAGTTATGGTTCGTGGCGTCGTGGCATTGCCGGCAGTCAATACATCGGCAATCGAAACGCCTTTACCATCAACGTCCCAAGCACCCTCAGCTTGGTGAGCAGCAATCGCACCGCCCCAGAGAAAATCTTTTGGCATTTTTAATCCTGTCATGTTTAATTCTCCTATGTTTAGTCACTATTTAACTATAATTGTAAGCGTTTACATTACAAAACACAAGAATGTCCTAAAAGTCGTTACTTTTTGCACTAAAAAAGAACTAACCTGTGTTAGTCCTTTAATGCTGCTAGAAAGGCTTCTTTTAACCCTTCATTATCATCCGGGGTTCCTAAAGCAATACGAATCCACTCGGAATTTAAGCGATCGTTGACTTGATAGCCCGATTGCAACAACGCTTGACCGACTTTCTTAGTCTCACCCACTTTAATCCAAATGAAATTGGCCTGTGACTCATAAAATGTGAGCCCCTCATCACGTAAAAAGTTTTGGAATTTGGTACGTTCTGATTGAAACGCCGCCACGTTTTTTGCCAAATAATCTTGATCCAAAATTGCAGCCGTACCACCAACAATTTGGTAAGTTGACAAATTATATGGCAAACGCACAGCTTGCATCGCTGTATATAGGGGATCCTGCATGATACCATAGCCAATGCGCAAATTAGCTAATCCATAGGCTTTAGACAACGTGCGTAGTACAACTAAATTTTTATATTGTGAGACAAGTGGTGCCACTGCGGCATCTGGTTCATCCACAAAATCATAATAAGCTTCATCAACAACTAGCGTCACCGTGCTTGGTAATTTTGTCAAAAATGCTTCAATATCGGCAGTTTTTTCAAAAACACCTGTTGGATTATTAGGATTGGCCAACCAAATCATCGTTGTTTGATCAGTGATAGCAGCTAACATGGCCTCAAAATCAACATGCCCATCGGCTGGGTTAACTGGGACTTTAACTGTTGTCGCTTGTTCAATTTCGGCGTGAAGTGCATACTCACCAAATGTTGGGTCAGGCACAATCATTTCAGATTCTGGCGTCAAAATGGTACGTGTCAACAGTTGAATGAGTTCGTCAGCACCTACACCAAATACTAAGTTTTCAGGATTAACTTGTGTTAAGTCTGCTACTGCTTCACGCAAAGGCGTTGCTTGACCATCAGGGTAATAGCCTAACACATCATCAGACACCGCGCGCACAGCCTCTCCGACTTTTGGTGATGGTCCATAAACTGATTCATTAGCCGACAGACGTGCTAAATGTTGTAATCCATACTTGGCTTTAACCACTTCTTCTGGTAGTTCCGCTTGATAAGCCGCTAACTTTTTAACTGTTTCCTTCATTTTTGCTCATCTCCTCGCCAATCTTGGCGTTCATGCAACTGAGATTGTTGGCCAATGCGCGACCCCAGTTCGTTCTTAATATCATCAAGTGTAACATTTTTTTCAACTAAGAGAACCATTAGATGAAAAAATAAATCCGCCGTTTCATAAATTAGTTCATCGTTGTTATTTTTAGCGCCTAGAATGACCTCTGTTGATTCTTCACCAACTTTTTTTAAAATTTTATCGAGTCCTTTTTGGTATAAATAATCTGTGTAAGAACCTTCTTGTGGGTTATTTTTACGCGCCAAGGCTGCTGCGTAGAGCGCTTCAATTGATTGTTGTGCCATAATCTATTCCTTTCCAACTATACGCTAACATCTGCAACCGGATTGAAAAAACATGAATACGCGCCAGTATGACAGGCTGGACCGTTTGGTTCCACCTCGACTAATAGTGTATCTCTGTCGCAATCCAATGACATACTGATAACGCGCTGTGTATTGCCACTCGTCGCACCTTTGTGCCACAGGGTTTGGCGCTCACGCGACCAAAACCATGTTTCCATTGTTGTTTTAGTTAATTGGTAACTCGTTTCGTTCATGTAAGCCAACATTAATACAGCCTTAGTTTTGATGTCAACCACCACTGCCGGAATGAGACCGTCTTGCCCTTGTTTCTTAAAATCTGGTGCAATCATTGTCATATACGTATTGCCACTCCCTCTTTTTTTAACGTTTGCTTGAGTTGCGGTAACGCAATTTCACCGAGATGAAAAACTGAAGCCGCTAAGGCTGCATCAACCGTGGTTTGTTTTAAAAGTGCCGTAAAATCTTCAATTTTTCCAGCACCACCTGAAGCAACAATTGGCACTGACACAGCCTCAGTTAATTGTTGATACAAATCAATATCATGACCATTTTTTGTACCATCAGCATCCATGCTAGTAACTAATAGTTCGCCGGCACCTAGCGCCACCATCTCTTTGGCCCATGAAATGGCATTTAACCCAGTAGGTTGTGTTCCACCTGCAACGTAAACTTGATAAAATTTTGATTTAGGCTCCCATTTCACGTCAATGGCACCTACAATGGCCTGTGACCCAAAAATAGCTGCTCCCTTCGTAATGAGTTCAGGTTGCTTAACCGCTGCTGAATTGACAAATATTTTATCAGCGCCTGCTTTGATGAGACGCGTCATATCTTGCGTGGAACGAATACCACCGCCTACTGTTAGGGGGATAAATACTACTGACGAAATCGCATTGACGATGGTCATCATCGTATCTCGTTCTTCCAAAGTAGCCGTGATATCTAGCAAAACCAGTTCATCAGCACCCGCTTGTTCATAAGCTTTAGCAACTGTCACTGGATCACCAACACTGCGTAGATTTTCAAATTGAACACCCTTAACAACTTGTCCATTTTTAATGTCTAAAGCTGGGACAATTCGTTTGGCTAAAGTCATTTCATCACCTCCTTGAGTGCTGAGAGTGTCACGTTGCCGTCATATAGCGCACGACCAACAATAATATCTTTGATACCGGCTGTTTGCAAATCCTCTATGTCCGTTATCGTACTAATGCCGCCACTAGCAATAATATTTGTTTCAGGAAATTTTTGTTGTAATCGTGACAATAATGCAATGTTGGGACCACTAAGCGTGCCATCACGTTCAATGTCTGTCACGATAAAATTAATCACACCAACTGCTTGCATTGCCTGAATGATTTCAGAAAATGTCGTACTTGATGCTGTCAACCAGCCGTCTGTTGCTACTTGTTCCTGACGACCATCAACACCAACGACAATGCTTTCCGCTCCGAATTGCGCCACTGCTTCTGTCACTAATTCAGGATGAGTCAAAGCCGCTGAACCAATAATCACACGATTAATGCCTAATGATAAATATTGTTTAATTTGTGCCAAACTTCGAATACCACCACCGAGTTCAATAAATAGTTGGGTATTTTGTCGCAAGGCGGTAATGATGTCGAGATTAATAGGTTTGCCTGACTTAGCACCATCCAAATCTACCAAATGTAAATGCGTTAAGCCGGCTGCTTGAATTTGTTGCGCTTGTGAAATAGGATCTGAATTAATTACTGTCTCTTTATTGTAATCTCCTTGATAAAGCCGCACTGATTGTCCATTTCTAAGATCAATTGCTGGAAAAATCATTTATCGTCCACCATTTCTTTAAAACTCTGCCACACTAGCAGGCCGTCTTTACCCGATTTTTCTGGATGAAATTGCGCGCCAATAACGTTACCCGAATCATTAACAACGACACTTGGAATTTCAATCTGACCGTAATCAACCGTTGCCGCAATATATTGGGGCGCTGTTCGGACATAGAAACTATGAACAAAGTAAGTGTAAGTATCGTTTAAAGTCGACGTGATCGGATTTAACTGACGAACTTGGTTTTGATTCCAACCCATTTGTGGGACTTTATAACCTTGTTGTTGGGGTAAAGTGACGACATCTCCCGGAATAATGCCAAGTCCTGCTGTTTCACCAAATTCAGTTGATCGTTCAAATAATAGTTGCATCCCCAAACAAACACCTAGAAACGGTTTGCCTGATTTTGCGTATGCTTGCAGTGGTCCAATTAACTGCCGTTCGTTTAAAGCCGACATAGCAGCACCATACGCACCGACCCCCGGTAAGACTACCCCGTCAGCTGATAAAATTTCAGCTGGGTCATGTGATAATTTAGCAGATAATCCTGTGCTGGCAATTGCTTTCATCACATTGGCAATGTTACCCGCGCCATAATCAATAATAATAATTGTCATTTGTCATCTCCTAACGACGTTATTTGTCGTCTTAATTTTCAGATACGACCTTTAGTCGAATTAACGCCCTGAATGTCAGGATTAACTGTCACTGCTTGTCGCATTGCCCGACCAGCCGCTTTAAAAATACTTTCGATTTTATGATGGGTATTACGACCATACAAAACTGAAATATGCACATTTGCTTGCGCCGCATTGGCAAAGCCCTGCCAAAAGTCCTCGACGACTTCCGTTTCAAAGTCACCTAGACGTGGTGCTGTTAACTCTGCTTGAAAAACAAGATAAGCACGACCGGATAAATCAATCACAACCCGAGATAAGGTTTCATCCATCGGCACAAACTGGGCGCCATAACGTTCAATGCCAATTTTGTCACCAAGTGCCTTGACGAAAGCCTCACCTAATACAATACCGATATCTTCGGTTGTATGATGACTGTCAACATTTAAATCGCCTTTAGCGTCGACAGACAACCCGAAGCGACCATGTTTAGCAAATAAGGTCAGCATGTGATCAAGATAACCAATACCTGTGTCAATATTGATGACTGATTGATCATCTAAATTAAGGTTAACAGCGATTTGTGTTTCAAATGTTTCGCGTTTTATCATAGCCTGTCTTGTCATGTTATTTTCCTCGACTTTCAATCGCTCTAGCGTGACCTTCCAGTCCCTCGATTCGTGCTAATGCAGTCACATCATTGGCGTCCTCTGCCAATGCAGCAGCATTGTATTGTAGATACTGAATTCGCTTTTGAAAATCCCAAACACCTAGTGCAGAACTGAAGCGAGCTGTACCGCCAGTTGGTAAAATATGATTTGGTCCCGCAAGGTAATCACCAAGCGGTTCTGATGCGTATTTGCCTAAAAAGACAGAACCAGCGTTTTGTATTTTGGCCATATAATCATAAGCATTCGCCAATTGGATTTCCAAATGTTCTGGTGCGACAGCATTCATCAATTCAATCATGTCATCAATCGTGTCAACAAGATAAATGTATCCGTTTTTGTCAATGGCACTTCTAGCAATCGCTTCACGTGGCAAAGTTTCAAGTTGCTGTTCAACAGCCGCCGACACTGCCGTCGCCAAATTGGATGAGTCTGTAATCAAAATTGCTCTCGCATTCACATCGTGTTCCGCTTGGGACAATAAGTCAGCGGCCACGTCTTCTGCTCGTGCCGTATCATCAGCCAAAATACCAATTTCAGATGGACCGGCAATCATATCTATGTCAACTTGTCCATAAACGGCTCGTTTGGCTGCGGCAACATAAGCATTGCCGGGTCCGGTAATTTTATCCACTTGTGGTACTGTTTCAGTACCATAAGCTAAAGCAGCAATTGCTTGTGCACCACCAATTTGGTAAATATTATCAACACCAGCAATTTTAGCTGCCGCCAAAACGGCAGGATTTAAGCCATCTGGTTGTGGTGGTGTGACCATGACAATATTGGCAACGCCGGCAATTTTAGCAGGAATGGCATTCATTAAGACTGAAGATGGATAGGCAGCTGTCCCACCCGGCACATAAATCCCCACAGCTGAGAGTGGCGTGACCTTAGTACCACGAATCACGCCAGAACGTGTCGTATCTTCAAAAGACTGCGCTACTTCTAACTGATGAAATGATGTAATATTGGCAGCTGCTTTTTTAAGCGCTGCAATGACTTCATCTGGAACTTGAGCAATTGCAGAATCAATATCTAATTCAGAAACTTTCAAATTATTCAATGCCACCCCATCAAAACGGACACTATAATCTCTTAAAGCCGCATCACCCCGCTGGCGAACGTCAGATATAATGTTTGCCACACTAATTGCCACTTGCGGATTAGTGGTTTGTGCCGTTTGTTGACGAATTTGTGTTTTGATTGCTGACAAAGATTCATTTTTAATAATTTTCATTTGTTAGTCGCTTCTTTCAATAGTTTGGTCAAATTTTGAATGACTTGGGTGAGTTCTGTTTGATAACGTAACAAGGCACCGGCTCTGACTAGCATGTGTGTTGAGACATCGCCAACAACGTCATGAACTTGCAAATGGTTTTCTCGTAACGTATTACCTGTTTGCGTAATATCAATAATGGCATCAGCTAACCCTGTTAATGGTCCCAGTTCGACTGAGCCTTCTAGTTTAATCAAGGCAACGTCTTCGCCGCGATCGGTGAAATACTTAGTGGCAACTTTGGGATATTTCGTCGCGATACGTTGTCGACGCTGTAAATTAAGTTGAAAATTTGCCGGCGCTGCAACGACAAATTGTGCGCGTCCTGTTTTCAAATCTAATACATCATAATGATTTTGTCGTTGTTCAGCAATGGTGTCTGAACCAACAATGCCAACATCGCCAATCCCACGATCCAAATACTTAACGACATCATTGGGTTTCACTAAAATAAAACGGTATCGACCATCAGCGGTGTCAAAGATGAGCTTTCGTTCAGGGTTATCTAACGGGGTTGTATCAATACCTGCAGCTTTCAATAATGGTCGTACACCTTTTTCAACCCGTCCTTTGCCAAGTACCATCACAATTGGTTGTGTTGTAGCTAAATCGTACGCATTCTGCTCCCAATCAGCTTGAATGGTTTCTATATTTAGACCAATACCGACAGCTGGTAATAATTTTTTTTGAAAGTTTTCTAGTAAACGATCATAACGGCCACCACTAAACAAATAGCGACCCAATGTTGGGATAAAACCACGTATGATTGTTCCCGTATAGTATGGTTGTGGTGAAGCCGCCGCTAAATCAACGGTGACTTTGACATTTGGATAATATTGATGTGCATGATTAGCTAGGCGTAACCAGCCTTGCGTAATCGTTGCCACCGCTGTCATGTGTTGTAATTGCCACATCACATTTTCGCCATCTTCGCCATAAGATAACGGCCACTCATTCAGAAATTCTGGAAAGTCAACAATCTCAGCTCTCAACTTTTCAAACTCGGAAATATTTTTTTGTTCAATGGCCCGTTTAAGTGCTTGATGTAATTCACCGTCTAGCTGCAACGTGTCCAAAATAATATCAATTAAGCGCGCATCACTCAACACCACTTGAACATCAGTAATATTGAACTTTTTGGCAAAATTCAACATAATATCTAGTGCTTGAATTTCTGCTTCAAAGCTATCATCACCAATTAATTCAATCCCTGCCTGCGTTTCTTGATTGTACTCACCCGATAGGTAATCGGTACGTCGAAACACGTCACCAATATAATATAATTGCGACATATCATTTTCTTGGTGGTGAGAAGACAAAAATCGTGCGACCGGCAAGGTCAAATCTGGTCTTAGGATTAAATTATCGCCGGCTTGATCGTACAAATGAAAAATGTTTTGATCACGATATTGTTCAAAAGTGCTTTCTTTTTCAATGAACGGCGTATTAATTGGCATAAAGCCTTTCTCATTTAGCACATTACTGATCAATGATGTAATTTTCTGTTTTTGCTTAAGTCGTTCACCAAATTCGTCACGTGAACCGCCAGCTAATACTTTATTCATTTCTTACTCCTACCACTTCGCTAAAAAAGCGTCCTTACAAACTAAAAATTTTTAGTTTGCAAGGACGCTTTCACGTGTTCCCACCTTGATTCTCCTTTTGTTTGCACAAAAGAACTCATTCACCTGCAATCACAGGCGTACTTGGTATCGGAAATATCCGGAACAATTTTTGATTGTTCAGCTCGTTGGTGTGTTTTCATTAAGGTCACAGGCGCTCATCTCAATGCGTTAGCTTAAGCGCTTCCTGTACTGCGAAAATTTAATTACTTTTCCAACTTCAGCGAATTATTTATTAGATTAGTTTAATTATAACGCCATCTTTTTATTTGTCAACACTTATATTTTCTAGAAATTCTGCCATTTCAGGAAAATGCAAACCCAAAGCATCAACACTGTGGGCATCAGAGCCATAAACCAAGGGCAATCCAAGTTGATATGCTTCCGCTACAATATCAAATGTAGGATAACTTTCGCCATTAAAAGGTTTACTAAAACCAGCGGCATTAAAATCTAATTCAAAGCCTTTTTCTAAAATCAATGTCAACAGCTCAGTAATTTGACGGTGAACACTATCATCAAATGGTGGCAAATCAAAATATTTTTGATACTTGCGAATCAATGTGATATGCCCGATTCGCACCGGTACATCTAATCCCGTCTCAAAATTAACACTCTGTTTAACCGCGTCAAAATATTTTGCAAACAATACTTGCGGCGTCAGTAATTCAGTTGCATAATATTGCGACAGAGTCTCTGGATCGTAGTCAATTGGTATAAGATTGCCATGGCGATCTGGTAAAAAATGAACCGACAGTACAATTTCATCAATCCAATCATTATGTTGCTGCAAAAATTGTTTTGTTTCCGGTTCATATCCAAGCAAATAATCTACTTCAAAACCACGTTTAATGTTTATTTGGTTGCCATATTTTTCTTGTACATGTGCCACCTGAGCTTGATAATCCTCTAGTTCAGATAGTGCCATAGCTGAACTATCACGCGATTCTTGGGGCCCCACAAAATTAGCTAAAAACTTCTCAGGTAAAGGCGCATGTTCTGTGACAACATAAGTGTCAAAACCTAAAGCAATTGCGCGTTCAATATACGCATCGAGTACCTCTTGGCTACCATGATGTGAATACATCGTGTGCGTGTGACCATCTTTTTTCTGCATTATCAGGACTCCTTTTTGCCATTCATCTTAACATAAACGACAATAAAAAAACACGCTAAAGCGTGCTTTAAGCAATAACAGATAATATTTTTTTCAACACGCCATCATGATCATTGTCATCTTCTGTGACATCAAAATCATGTTTGAACAATTCTGTGTCACTATTCTTCATTGCCACTGGATGACCAACGTATTCTAACATTTCTAAGTCGTTTAAGCCATCACCAAAGGCCATGATTTCTTCAGGCAACACATCCAAACTGTCCGCTATAAATGTGAGTGCGTTTGCTTTGTTAACCTCAGGATTAACAATATCGACAGCACCATAGCCCGATGTTGTCACATGCACTTGGTTACCCAAAACCTGTTTGACTTCACGCATGAATTGATCTTCCACATCAGAAATAACTGTTGACACTTTTAAAATTGGCGCATCAATTTCCGCTAGCGTGTCAATTAGATGGATATCTTGAAAATACGCTGATGCTAATTTAAACGTATCAGCGATTGCTGCTTGAGATTTTAACATAAATGTTTGAGATTGACCGGTGAAAGCCAAACCAACAAAGATATGATCATGATATCCCTCAGCAATTCTCACGATAGTTTCTAAAGCTGCCGGTGACACAGATTTTTCATTTTGAACACGACCATTAAGCATGACTTCAGCGCCATTGTTAGCAATGGTTTGATATTGACCAGCAAAGTTTTTGAAATAAGCCAGTACTTTTTGCATATGATTCCCTGTTGCCACAACGAATTGCATGTCTTTTTCAGCCATAATATCTAGCACTTGCTGAAAAAGTGGCTCATTGAAGGTTTTATCGGCACGCAAGAATGTTGCGTCAAGGTCGGATGCAATTAATTTTAACGTCATGTTCACTTTTCTCCTTAAAATGTCGACTATCGCTTTAACTTCGAATTTATCGTTGTACCCACCACCACAAAAATCTGATGAGCCCAAACACAATCAAACCAGAAAACGCTGCCAAAATGACAGCCATGATGATTGACTGCCAGTGGTTGTCTGGCATATTAAGCAAGTTAGCGCTCAACATGACTACAAACACAAAAATTGGTAAAATACGCTCTAAACTTTTCATTACTTACGACCGCGCTTCTTCTTAGCTTTTTGTAATCGGCGCGCCGCTTGCTTAATTGCAAAATTTTGAACTTTCTGACCAAAGTTACCTTTTGGCATGCCACCGCCCATGCCACCCATCATAGATGACATGTCCATACCAGAACCACCCATCATTTTATCAATACCACCAAAATTACCATTTGTGGCTTGATTCATCATTTTACGCATTTGATCAAATTGCTTAATCATGCGGTTGACTTCCACAATTGGTCGTCCTGCACCAGCGGCCAAACGACGACGGCGCGAAGGATTGATTAAATCAGGATTTTCACGTTCTTGAGGTGTCATTGAACCAACAATAGCCTCTAAATGGGCAAATTGTTTTGCATCAATGTTAACATTCGCCAATGCCGGATTGTTCGCCATTCCCGGAATCATTTTTAACAAATCTTCCATTGGTCCCATACTTTGAACTTGCTTGAGCTGCGCCACAAAATCGTTGAAATCAAATGTATTTTGTCGCATTTTTTCAAGTTGCTTTTCTTGGGCTTCAGCATCAAAGTCACGCTGTGCTTTTTCAATCAGCGTCAGCACATCACCCATGCCCAAAATACGAGATGCCATACGGTCGGGATAGAAAACATCCAAATCAGTTGGCTTTTCACCTTGACCAACAAACTTAATTGGCTTACCAGTTACGTCACGAATTGACAAGGCAGCACCGCCACGTGTGTCACCATCAAGTTTAGTCAGGACAACACCAGTTAAGTCAAGTGACGCTGAAAATCCCTTAGCTGTTTCAGCAGCATTTTGTCCAGTCATTGCATCAACTGTCAACAAAATCTCATCTGGCTGAGCAATCTCTGCAATGTCTTTCAACTCTTGCATCAATTCTTCATCAATTTGTAAACGACCAGCTGTATCAATAAAGACATAGTCATTTTTATTCTCAGCCGCCTTAGCCAAACCAGCGCGGACAATATCGCGAGGATTAACATCCGTCCCCATTGAAAATACGGGAATTTCAAGATCGCGCCCCAAAATTTCCAATTGATCAATGGCAGCTGGTCGATAAATATCGGCTGCAATCAAAAGTGGACGGGCTTTTTCTTCATTCTTTAATTTATAAGCTAACTTAGCAACTGTGGTTGTTTTACCAGCACCTTGCAGGCCAGCCATCATGATGATGGTTGGAATTTTAGGCGACTTATTAAGTGGTACCGCCTCATCACCCATCGTTGCGGTCAACTCATCATTAACAATCTTAACGACTTGTTGCGCTGAATCCAATCCTGACATAATATCAGCACCGCTGGCTTTTTCACGTACATTAGCGACAAACTTTTTCACTGTGTCGTAGTTGACATCGGCTTCCAGTAATGCCAAACGAATTTCGCGCATCGTCGCACGAAGATCTTCTTCACTAACACGGCCGCGACCGGTTAAATTTTTCATCGCCTTTGAGAGGCGTTCAGTTAGATTTTCAAATGCCATAATTTTAGAGTATGTCCTTTCTGCGATATATTCACAGGCGACACGTTTCCCTTCTAGTTATCCATTTCTGTATTTAAAAGCTTCTGCACCAATAATTTTAACACATCATCACTTTGATAATGGGTGTTAATGTATTGTTGCACTTCATTTTCAATCACTTGTCGTGATTCAAAATTAGCTTGTAGATGCAAAATACTTTCATATTTTTCTAATAATTCAATTGCCCGATTGATGTTATCGGACACCGCTTGTCGACTAACAGCTTCTGCATTTGCAATTTCTACAATTGAAAAATCATCTTCAAAATAATATTGTAAATATTGTTGTTGTTTTTCAGTCAGCAACTGATCATAAAAGCCAAATAGCGCATTAATATGATTTTTTTTGGTTAAATCCATCACGATACCAACTCTTTAAACAATCCGTAGACAAACTCGTCTGGCTTAAACTCGCGCAGGTCACTGGCTTTTTCACCAAATCCAATCCATTTGACTGGCAAATGCATTTCATTCCGAATGGCAAAGACGATACCACCCTTTGCTGTGCCATCCATTTTAGTCAAAACGATGCCAGTCACATCAGACGAATCTTTGAATAATTTAGCTTGTTGTAATGCGTTTTGACCAGTTGTCGCGTCAAGCACTAACAAAACTTCATGTGGTGCGTCAGGAATTTCGCGTTGAATAATACGCTTCATTTTTTCTAGTTCTTGCATTAAATTGACATTATTCTGCAAACGGCCAGCCGTGTCGACAAATAAAATGTCATAATGTTCATCACGGGCTTTAGCAACAGCTTCAAAGACAACAGAAGCCGGATCAGCTTTTTCTTTACCAGCAACCACAGGCACATTTGCTCGCTCGCCCCACTCTTGTAATTGCTTGGTAGCGCCAGCTCGGAATGTGTCCGCAGCCGCCAGCAAAACAGATTTCCCTGCTTGTTGGTACTTGCTGGCAAGCTTACCAATTGTTGTTGTTTTACCAACACCATTAACACCAACAAACAAAATCACGGTAGTACTACCATTTGGTGCAAAATGCATTTGTGTATCTTCATTCACACCATCTGCTTCGTATAAATCAACCATTTTTTTGATAATCACATCACGCACATCTTCTTTGCGTTTAGCATTGGCTAATTTAACTTCTTCCCGTAATTCGTCACTGATTTTAATCGCCATATCAAAACCAACATCAGCTCCGACTAAAGTTTCTTCCAAATCTTCGAAAAAATCCTCATCTACGGTACGAAAATTAGCTAAAAAGCGATTAAATCTTTCAGCAAAACCTGTTCGTGATTTTTTCAAGCCTTCGTCATAAACCTGCTGCTCGTTTCGTTCAACTTCAATCTCTGATTCTGATTCTGATTCTGATTCTGATTCTGATTCTGATTCTGGCAGATCATGAATCGCTTCACTCTTTTTGTCAAGCGCTTTTGACCATTCATCAGCTTCATGTTCATCAACTAAACCAACTTGTTCCATAACCGGTTGTGTTAAAGCACTACTCGTCGTTGTTTCGCTGTTTGATTGTGATAAACTTTCAGATTGCAATTCAGACAAACTCTCTGAAGTAGTCGTTGATTCCGGTTCAACGTTATTCTTCTTTTTACGGAAAATATCAAATAATCCCATTTGTTTCTCCTTTATTCATTACTGGTAATTAAATTAGCACGACATATTTAGGACGCCGTTTCAGCCATATTATCCAAATCAACAGCCACCATTTTTGATACGCCAGCTTCTTGCATGGTCACACCATATAATAAGTTGGCATTCATCATCGTACCTTTTCGATGTGTAATCACAATAAATTGTGTTTCACCAGAAAATTCGTGCAAATAACGTGCAAATCTCGCCACGTTTGCTTCATCTAGCGCTGCTTCGGCCTCGTCAAGTACTACAAACGGCACTGGACGTACTTGCAAAATGGCAAACAATAACGTAATAGCTGTCAACGCCTTTTCGCCACCAGACAGTAAACTCATTTGTTGGAATTTTTTGCCTGGTGGTTGCGCTGTAATGTCAATTCCCGTCGTTAAGAGGTGGTCTGGATCCGTTAGTTTAATTTCTGCCCGACCACCTCCAAACATTTGTGTGAAAATGCGTCCAAAATGCTCCACAACAGCGTCAAATGTATGTTTGAAGCGAATTTGAACTTCCTCATCCATTTCATCAATTGTTTGTAGCAGATTATCTTTTGCAGATAATAAATCATCACGCTGCTGTGTTAAAAAATCAAAACGTTGCTTAACCGCTTCATATTCTTCAATGGCACCAATATTAACATTACCAATTTCATCCAAGCTACGTTTGATAAGTTTCAATTGATCAGTGACTGTTTCTAAGTTTAAATCGGTCAGTTTCTGATAAAGGTCTTGACTGTCACTAATATCATATTGTGATGCTAGTTGTGCCAGTAAGTTCTCATTTTGTGTTGTTAGTCTAGCTTGTTGTGCCGCAAGGTCGCTTTCTAAAGCCATAACTGAGCGCAGGGTTTCTTGTTGTGCTGCAAACTGTGTTTCCAAAACAGATAAATCATCGCTGATAGTTGTTAAATCTTGACTAATATTATCATGTTCTTTTTGCACGCTCGTAAGTTTTTCAACAATATCTGAAACCTGCTGTTGCGTCGCAATGTCATTTTGCGTTGCCGTTAATTTTGCTTGTAAATCATTGCGTTTAACAGTCAGACCTGCAGCTTGAGATTCCAACTCTTTTTGCTGTTGTCTCAGAATAGCAAGTTGACTTGTCACTGTTTCTAACTTACCAGTTAGTGTCACATATTCTGTTTGAATGGCAACTTTGTCATCATTATGACTTTGCGCTTTGTTAGATGCCGATTCCAGCGCTCGTGACAATTCTTGAGACTCAAGTTCTTGCGCATTTTTTTGTGCTTGCTTGTCATTTAATTGTGACTCACAACTTTCTAGTTGTGTTGTTAATTCCTCTTGTTGCGTCACAATATCTTTTAACTCAAATTCAAGTGCCTGAACAACGCGTTTTTGTTGTTGCAATGTATCTTGCTTGCGTTGCAATTCATAGTCAACCTTTTGCGTCTCATCGTTAGCTGATTTTAGTTTCGTTTGCGCTTCAACCAGAGACTCTCTAATTACTTCGCCATCACGTCGTTGTGATTGCAACTCAAGTTCTTGAGATTTTGATAATTCTGTTAAATCAGTGATTTTCTGCGTCAGTGTTGCAATTTCCGTTTGGCGGCTCAAAATTGTTGTGCCTCTTTTTTGTGTCGCACCACCTGTCATTGAACCGCCGGCATTGACTAGTTGCCCATCAAGCGTCACAATTCGGAAACGATACTGATTAGCCTTTGCAATTTCCGTGGCACTGCTCAAATCTTTAGCCACAACAATGTGTCCCAAAATGTTTGCTTTAATGGCTGTCATTTCTTCAGGCATGGTCACTAAATCGGCAGCAATGCCAACAAATCCAGCCATTCTGCGTGCTTGTTCTAAACCATTTAAATGACGAGGCTTAATTGTATCAACCGGTAAAATTGTCACGCGGCCAGCCCGATTTTTTGTCAGGTAAGCAATTACTGCCTTCGCCGTACTGGTATTATCAACCACAATTTGCTGCAAAATACCGCCTAATACCGTCTCAATAGCTAAAGTGTAATCTGCTGGCACTGTCAGTAATTCTGCCACAACACCTTTAATACCAACAAATTGGTTTCTAACTTGCGGTTTCATTAAGGCACGAACACCTTGGTAAAAGCCTGCATAGTCATCCATCGCCGCTAAGGCATCATGTTGACTACGAATTTTGTTGAGGTCATTTAAGGTATTATACCAATTCGTTTCAGATTGTTTATATGCTCTTGCAGCATGATCAAACTGTTCTTGTCTTTTATCAACTGCTGTTTTCAATGCTGAGACATCGTGTTGCGCCGAAACATTGGGCTGGTAATTCGCCAATTCTTGCTGGGCTTGCGACATAATCTTTGTCTCATTTTTTAACCGTTCAGATAATGTCTGATAACGACTTGTTATTTGAGCCAATTGCTTATCGTCATTAACTTTCGCATTGTGCAAAGCCGCAATATCTTGCATTGTTTGAATATAAGCGTGACGATTTTTTTCGATATCGGCTTGCAGTTTGGATTTGAGTTCTGATTGTGTCAAATCATCAAACTGTGTCAATTGCTTTTTTAGTGTTGATTTTTGTTGTTTAAGTTCTGATTCTTGCTGTTGTAGCGGTGCAATTTGTGATGTTAATGCTGATATTTTCTCATTTACCTCAGCAGTCGATCTTGTCGTCTCGTCAATATCGCGCTCCAAAGTAGCAGTTTGTTGTTGACTCAAGTTTTGAGCACCAACCATGCGCTCATGTGTTTGAGTTAATGCCAAAATGTCGGCTTGCAGTTGATCGCGTTTTAACTGCTGACTAACACGTTCCTGCCTTTTCTGTGATAATGCTTCGTTGATGTGTGATAGCGTTGATTTTTCAGTTGTCACTTGTTTCTGCTGATCTGTAAATTTTGCTTTGACCTGCTCAGCTTGCATTTCAACATCGTGAATCGTTAAAGCTAAACGCGCCTTATCTAAAGTATCAAACCGCTCTTTTTGAGATAAATAATCAGTGGCTTGGGCAGATTGTTCAGCTAAAGGCTCAATTCTATCCTCAATTTCGTGGATAATATCAGCAACGCGTGACAAATTATCACTCGTTTGTGATAATTCTTTCTGGGCTTTTTCTTTATTTTGTTTATATTTATATACACCAGCTACTTCTTCAATGATGCCGCGACGATCCTCTGGCTTGGCATTAAAAATGCTTTCCACACGACCTTGAGAAATAATGGAGAAACTCTCTCGTCCTAACCCAGTATCCATAAACAAATCATGAATATCTCGTAAGCGGCTTTCAACACCATTAATTTGGTATACACTTTCGCCAGTTCTATATAATTTGCGAGCTACACGAATTTCGTTAAAATCTGAATTAATGTAATGATCACTGTTATCAAATGTGATAGCTACTTCGGCACGGTTGAGAGCCCCCCGCTTATTAGTGCCACCAAAAATAACGTCGGACATTTTTGTCCCACGCAAATCTTTAGCACTTTGTTCTCCCATTACCCAGCGAATTGCTTCAATAATGTTTGATTTTCCCGATCCATTTGGACCAACAATACCAGTCATCCCTGGCATAAATTCAATCATTGTTTTGTCGGCGAATGACTTAAATCCGCTAATCTCAAGTGATTTTAATTTCATAGGCTGACATTATCTTCCAATAATTTTAAGGCAGTTCGCGCTGCTGCTTTTTCAGCATCTTTAATTGACTTACCAGTTCCACGCGCCAGTTCTTTATCATCAACAGATACACTCGCCTCAAATAATTGTGTATTGTCTGCTAACTGTTCTTCCCTTTCAGTGCGATAAGCAATATCGACCGTTCCTTTTACTTGCAAACGTTCTTGCAATCGACTTTTAAAGTCAATGAATCTGTCAAAGAAATCCGTATCAATCGCTGCAAACAATGTTTTATCAAGAAATTGGTTCACTTCTTTTGGTCCTTGATCTAAGTATAAGGCACCGATAAATGCTTCCCAAATATCTTCCAGTAATGAATCACGATCGCGGGCGCCACTCATTTCTTCGCCTTTACCTAACCGAATACCTTCGTTCAAATGAACCAAGCGCGCAAAGTGTGCAAAAGATCGTGTTTGCACCATTGCAATCCGCATTTCAGTTAATTGGCCTTCATGCCAATTAGGATAGCGTTTGAATAAATATTCTGCCACTGTCACTTGCATAACAGAATCACCTAAAAATTCTAATCGTTGATAGTCATGTCCTTTATCTTCTGGATGTTCATTGAGATAATTGCGCTGAGTTAGCGCTTCGGTTAATAGTGATTCGTCATTAAAACGAATACCATATTGTGTTAATATGTGTTTTTTAAAACTGTCTTGTGACACGTTCTCGTCCTTTTAAAGCATAGTATACAGTCTATTATATCAAAAAACGACTGTATAATTTGATAAATTACAGTCGTCAAAAAATATAATGCGATAAAAACGCTACTCACTTTAAATCTCAGCTTTTTCACGAACAACGTCAACAATTTCTGATGTATATTGTTCGACCAACTCTGGTGTCGCCGCTTCAACCATCACACGTAGTAATGGTTCAGTGCCAGAAGGTCTCACCAATACACGACCATCGCCAGACATTTGTGTTTCTACTTCAGCAATTTTTGCGACAACATCAGCATCATGTTGCAACGCAAATTTATCAGCAACTTTGACATTCACTAATTTCTGCGGATAAATTGAAACCTCAGCAGCTAATTCAGACAGCTTTTTACCAGTTTCGTGCATCACGTAGAGCAACTGCAAAGCAGTCAGCAAGCCATCACCGGTGGTAGCCCAGTCTCTGAAAATAATATGACCTGATTGCTCGCCGCCAAGATTATAATCATTTGCCAGCATTTCAGCCATAACATAACGATCACCAACTGCTGTTTTAACACTTTGCATATCATTTTCAGCTAATGCTTTATAAAAACCAATATTGCTCATTACAGTTGACACAACAGTATTATGCTTAAGCCGGCCTTGTTCATTTAAAAACTTTCCTGTGATAAACATGATTTTATCACCATCCACAATTTCACCATCTTCTGTTACGGCAATCAAGCGATCACCATCACCATCAAAAGCCAATCCTGCATCAACTTCACTAGCTTTCACCAGTTCAGCTAATGCTTCTGGATGTGTTGACCCAACGCCATCATTAATATTAATGCCATTTGGCTCAGTGCCCAGTGTAATAAAATCAGTTCCTAAGTCAGCAAATAATCTGGCCAACAGGCCACTAGTTGCACCATTAGCGCCATCCAATGCAACGCGCATACCTTCTAAATTACTTGGAATTGTCTTTTGTAAAAACTCCAAGTACTTTTGTACGCCTTCAGGATAATTGTTAGCAATTCCGATACCTGCAGCGCTAGGGCGAGGTAAATTATCTTCAGGATCATCAAGTAGTTGCTCAATCTCATATTCCAGTTCATCGGACAATTTAAAACCATCATTACCAAAAAATTTAATTCCATTATCAGCCGCCGGATTATGCGAAGCAGTAATTTGAACACCCGCGTCCGCTTCCAAGTTTTCAACTAAAAAGGCAACCGCTGGCGTTGTAATAACACCCAAACGTAGGACGTCAATACCCACTGATAAAAATCCTGCTACAATCGCTTGCTGCAACATTTCACCTGAAATACGTGTGTCACGACCGACAATAACTACCGGTCGCTTATCAGAGTTTTGTGCATGTTTTGTTAAAATTGCACCGCCGGTTCGACCCAATCGAAAAGCTAATTCTGGTGTCAAGCTTTGATTAGCAACGCCACGAACACCGTCTGTTCCAAAATATTTTAATTTAATATCTGACATAATTATCGTCCTTTACTTTTATGATGATGAGCTACTTTGACTGCTACTGGCACTAGAACTACTGCTTGATGAGGAAGTGCTGGCGGAATCGGAAGAAGAGCTTGAACTACTACTTGATGATGTGCTGCTATCAGTTGCAGGTGTCACCGTCGCCTGTACTTTGGTCACACTATAATGATCAATTCCTGTTTGATCAGGTAAGTCAACCGACACAGTTGTTTTGCTCGTAATATTAGTCACATCAACCGGAACAGATAACGTGCTAATCGAATTCAGTATATCAGATGCCCCATACGCTGTCACAGTTTTTGGATCAAAAGTGACTGTATAGTTAGCCCCATTGGCATTTTCAAGAGTAGCTGAAAGAGACAATTTTTTACTGTCTTCAGGTCCAACATTTAAAGTAACACTGGCAGAACTAACATCAATGTTAACTTCAACTACTGCACCATTTTTATCGCGTGCAACAAGTTTGGCAGACTTAGTAATCGTACTTTTAGTATTATTATCTAACGAGACAGCAGCTTCAAGCGATGTCACCGCCTCAACATTAGCTTTAGGTCCTGAAATTTTGACCGATTTGGGGTCTACTGATGTCCCACTAACAGCATAACCCGTAGCAATTTTAGTATGATCATAAGTTACTTTGACTGGCACGGTGGCGGTTTTCCGTCGCGCAATTGTGACAGTAATTGTTTGGGGTGTCACAGTTGATGTTAGAGAAGCGTTAACACCGCGAAGTGCTAGTTTAACAGTGTGTTTACCAACACCTAGCCCTCTTAAATCAGCGCTAGCTTGGATATCGTTACGATTTTGGGCAGCTGCCACCAACGCTATGGAACCTTCAATACCAACCTTCACTGTTGATGGCGCGCCGACCACAACATATTTATCGGAATTAAATTGTAAATTAAGGGGAACACTCAAGGTTGCTCTTTTTTCAGGGACGAGCGTTGAAAAATTACCTGAGCCACTACCATTCGTTGTTGCGGAACGGGTGCTTAAGACGTAGGCTGACAAAAGAATTGCCATGACCAAAGAGACCACTAAGTTAACAGTTTTTGAATGACCAATCATTTTCATTTTGCTAACCCCCTACCACTCCTTTGCCACCAATGTTTTGCAGCAGCCTCATTAACCGGTGCAATGAACTGGCGCTCAAAGAAATTCATGTAGGCATCACGTGCCATGTGTCGCAATAAATCACCATCTTGTGTAATGGAAATTTCACCAGTCTCTTCAGAAACAACTACCGTAATCGCATCACTTGCCTCACTAATACCGACGGCAGCACGGTGACGCGTTCCCAATTCTTTTGGAATACGCGTGCTTTCTGAAAGTGGCAAATAGGCCGCTGCTACGGCAACACGATCATCATCAATGATGACCGCTCCATCATGCAACGGAGTGTTAGGAATAAATGTATTAATCAAGAGTTGGCTGGTAATATAAGCATCTAACTTAATACCAGTTTTAATATATTCATCTAAACTCGTGTCGCGTTTAATCGTGATTAGTGCACCAATTCGACGCTTTGACATATACTGTAAGGCTTCGTCAAGGCTCTTGATAAGCTGCTGTTCCTTGGCATTATCAATATGCTGACGACGCCATGTTAAACGTCGTCCCAAAGTCTCAAGACCTCGTCGAATTTCTTGCTGGAAAATAACGACCAACGCAATTGGTGCCCACGTAATGAGTTGATCCATCAACCAAGACAAAGTCGTCAAGCCAATATACCAACTCACAACTTTAATTAAAATAACGACACCGACACCAAATAAAATTTGTAGCGCACGCGTGCCTTCAACAAATTGAATTACTTTATAGAGCAGAAACCAAATGATGGCAATATCCACAAGATGCATCAGATTATTCAAAGTAAAATAAGATAAAATATCCATGGTTGTTACTCTTCATCCCTTCCTGCTAAAGCTGCTGTTTCAGCATAGTTAATAAATTGACGAATGTTAATACCCGCCTGACGGGTAATTCTACCTTGTTCATAAAGTTGCTGGATTGTTTCACGCTGAACATTCAACGCTTTAACTTCAAGTTCCATACGATTTTTATCGTCCAAATCGCGCTGCTCAGGTGTATCATCATGCTTTTCATTTTCAATCCGATTGCGATAACCAACAATTAAATTATAAGCAGCTTGCCGTTCCATTCGATGTGAAACAGTATCACCGTTATACTTTTCCATGTATTCAGATAACGCCTTAATTGCTGCTTTAGAAGTTTCTGTGATGGCTAGCGATGTTTCTTGTCTAAATTTGTCTGTTGACTCATCTGAAAGCCAAATTCTAATGCTTCGTAGTCCACGTCTAATCAGAATCAATAACCATTGCGTTGAAATATGATAATGTTGGTCAGAATTAATTAAATTTTCCAGACGATCTAATCGCCTCGTTTGTGCAGAATAAGTAAGCACGGAAATCATTTCATCTGCCAATAACTGCCGCAAACGATCACGCTGTGCCTCTAAAGCCACAAAACGTAGTTCTCGGTCATTTTCAACATTGTGGGATGGATTTTTCTTATCAAGTTGCCGTCTGATTTGTGCCATAGTTTGTTGTTTGCGACTAATCAGCTCGTAAACGATAGTACGATTATCATCATTTTGTTGTTCGCGTAACACTTGTATCCCAATTTGAATCGCAAAAATACGAGCCTGTGCTTCTGTTAAATCAACTTTACTCTTTTTTTGTGCAGTTGGCTCAACTTCAGCAATTTCAGGTTGCGTAAAATCATGAGTTGCCCGCTCTTTAGTCACAATCGGAAGCATCACAGTGGCGACTAACAAACTCATAATCACAACAACTGCTGCCACAAAAATGAGCAAATTACGCTGTGGAAATGCACTACCGTCATCAATAACGGACGGCACTGTCAACACCGCTGCCATCGTAACGGCGCCACGCACGCCCGTCAAACCAGACGTGACAGCTGTTCGAAATGAAACACGTCGTTCTCTATGTTGTAAATGGTAAGTAATTTGCGTTCCGTACGCCCAAACCGTCCTGATAGCAAATACAATGAACCAGACAGTAACACCGTAGAAAATTGCCATGCCAGTATGTATTTGGGTACTACGAAAAATACTAGTCATAGCAGCTGGTAACTCAATTCCTAGTAACACAAAGATTGTGCCATTAAGTAAATAAACAAAAATTTCCCATGTTCGAACGGCTACCACGCTAATTTCTGGGGACCGCGCATTAATATGCTGGTCGCTTAAAATTTTGGACAAGACACCACCAGCTACAACAGCAATAACCCCAGATGAATGAAACACACCTTCTGCAATCCAATAAATAATAAAAGGCATTACTAATGTCACAACAGTGTGAAAAACCACATCATTTAAACCAGCACGATCAAATGAATCTCGTAACCAACTTACAAAACTACCAATCACCAAACCAACAATCAAACCAACGATGGTCATCCAGAAAAAGTTACCAATCGCACTACCAATCAAAAAAGTACCTGCAACAGTGGCTTTAATGGCAGTATTGAAGCTCACCAAACCACTGGCATCGTTGATTAGACTTTCCCCAGAAACAACATGCATCACGTTAGCTGGTAATTTGACACGTCTAGCAATAGCTTGCACAGCAACTGGATCAGTTGGTGATACAACTGCCGCTAATGCCAAGGCAACCGATCTAGGAAACTGTGGAATTAATAAATGAATGAAGAAACCACCCACTAACGTAGTCAATAGAACTAATATGATAGCATTGCCTAAAATTGGACCACGTAATTCCCATAATTCCCGTTTTGGGAAGCGCCAAGCATCATTAAACAGCAATGGCGCAATAAATAACAACATAAACCAATGCGAATCGACATCAACATAAATACCAAATGTAAAAGCCAAAAATAACCCAATCACAATTTGGAACAAACTAACTGGGATTTCGGGAATAAAATGAGAGATAACATTTGAAACCGTAACAGCAATAATTAATATAACGATTAATTCTAATATTGCCATGTGTTATCTTTCTCCCATAATTCTAACTTCTGCTTCCAATGTCACACCATATTTATCTCGCACTGTTTGCTGGACAAGCTTGATCAAATCTTCGTAGTCGTTGCCTGTACCATGCGCCACATTGACCATAAATCCCGCATGTTTCTGCGACACTTCAACACCACCAACTCTGACACCTTGCAAACCGGAATCCATGATTAGCTTCCCAGCAAAGTATCCAGTTGGTCGTTTGAACACCGAACCATTGGATGGATAATTTAGGGGTTGCTTGTTCGCACGCTTAAAATTATTCTCATCCATACGAGCTTTAATCATTTCAGGTTTCCCTGATTGCAGGGTAAATGTTGCTCGTAAGATAATGCCATGATTATCTTGAAAAATCGAGTGGCGGTAATCAAAGTCAATTGCTTCATTACTAAATGTCTTTATTTCGCCACTAGGTAACAAAGCATCTACTGAACTTACGACCATATCAGTTTGCCCACCATACGCACCAGCGTTCATAAATACTGCACCACCAACAGTACCCGGTATTCCTGCTCCCCACTCGAGACCAGTCAGCCCATGTTCAAAAGCCTGTTCAGCGACCCAAATAAGATCTGCACCGGCATCCGCAATAATCACATTATGACTAACCTCAACGTCATGCAGATCGTGCAATAAAATAGTTAATCCACGTAGGCCACCATCTCGAACCACTAAATTTGATAGTCGACCAAACACTTGCACCGGAATTGATTTATTTTTTGCCCAAACGAGTAATTTTTTTAAATCACTTTGTGATTTTGGTACTGCGAGGTAATCAACAACACCTCCGGCTTGCGTATAAGCATAAGGCGCCAGCGATTGTTGTTCTAGTATTTCTATTTGCTCAAAATGCATGTTTTTTTCGTCTCCAAAGGCCATATATACCATTTTACCAAACTTTAAGACATTCTTCGATGGTAGACGGAATTTGTTTACCATATTTTTCAATCATTTTTACGAAATTGATAACATTAATTATTTAATTCATAAAAAAAATCACTTGTTAGAAGTGATTTTCTCTTAATTACTGGGCGTCTTTGTCGTCACTGTCACCCTTGAGGCCTTTGACAAAACCTTTGGCAGCATCAACAGCGTCATGTGCCGTATCACGTACTTTTTGCACATCATCTTTTGCTTGACCTTTTAGTGACTGGGTCTTTCCTTCAACTTCACGCTCTTTATCACCTGTCAACCGACCTTCAAGTTCTTTTGCTTTACCAATCAATTTATCAGTAGCGTTTTGTAATTTGTTGTCTTCTGCCATGCTTTTTCTCCTTTATTGACAATACTTTAGCTAATCTTCATCAAACCATAGCGCAATTTCACGCTCGGCAGCTTCAACTGAGTCAGAACCATGGACAATGTTCATCATCGCTTCAACATCCCATTCACGACCCAAATCACAACGAATCGTTCCCGGTGCGGCCTTTGTTGGGTTAGTCGTTCCCATCAGCGTGCGCCAACCAGCGACGATGTTCGTGCCTTCACTCACCATTGCAATAACCGGTCCAGAGGTCATATAGCGTAACAAAGATGGATAAAATGACTTGCCAACATGTTCGGCATAATGTTGTGCTAACAACGTTTCATCTGGCAATACCATTTTCATTTTGGTAATATGGTAACCTTTATTCTCAATTCGCCGAATAATTTCGCCGATTTTAGCGCGTTTCACACCATCTGGTTTAATCATCATAAATGTTCGTTCAGTCATCGTGAGCTCCTTTGATTAGCTTGTACTTCTATTTTACCTAATAAAGAAAGCGGTTACAAGTTAATGCTTTCGGGCAGTTCGCTTGACATCTTCTGGGCGATATGTCATTGCCATGCCTTTCAACAAATTACGCAAGTAACGATCACCAGCGACCTTGTAATTACGGTGGTCTGGTCGTCGTAATATGGCACTTAATTCACTTTTAGAAATAGTAATGCCAGCTGTCTTCATAAAGCTCATTAAATCATCGCTAGTGTAACCCATTGCAATTTTCAGTTTTTTAATGACCACATTATTAATACGATCATCATTGGTCATATCAAATGTCGGTGGAATTGGCTTCAAATCAGCACCAGTTTTATGACCGCGCTGCGAAATGATTAAACCATTCATAAAAGATTCCAACATTATGATTGAAACTTTTTCATCTCGCTTAGCTTCTGGTGTCTGTTTAGTTAACAAATCATGTAATTGTTGCTCATCAATTGTGACACCGCCCAAATCAAAAATCGTGATCATATCAGCATTTTTGATATTAAGTGCGTACCGCAATCGAATAATAATATCGTTGTTATTCATTATTTCTCCAAATTAGTAGGGATGATTATCATATTCTTCCCAAGCCTCATGCGCGTCTTGAATGCGCTTAAACATTTTTTCCATTTCATTTAATGTGAAACTTGTCAATACTGGACGTCCGTGCGGGCAATTATAAGGGTTCTCTGTCTGCGTCAATGATTGCAAAAGTGTACGTGCCTGCAAATCACTCAGATGCATATTGGCCCGAATTGAACGTTTGCAACTCATCATAATGGCTGTTCGTTCACGAAATTCTGCAACGGTTAAATGACCATCCCTTAAAATCCAGTCTACCATCTCTTTAATCGTATCTTCTTCTTGACCTTTGACAAACCACGTTGGATGTTCACGAATAATCACTGTTGTCGCCCCAAAAGGTTCTAGATGTAATCCAACCTGTTCTAAATCGGCTTCATGATCAGCAATTTTCAACATATCTGCTGCCGAATATGTAATCGTAATTGGTACTAACAAACGTTGCTTATCCTGCCCCACAAGCCCAATTTCTTCTCGATAATATTCATATTTAACACGCTCTTGAGCAGCATGTTGATCAATAAGATACAACCCTTCACTACTTTGAGCAAATAGAAATGTACCGTGCATTTGTCCAATATAATCTAATTCTGGAAATCCACTTTGGTTTTTGGGCGCGACATCTAGGATTTGTTGGTCAGCAATCATTTTGGCATGATAATTCGGTATCTCTTCGGCAACCTGATTGACTGGTTGTTCATCGTCAAAGGCCGATATCGCGTCTTCATGTTGATACTTATTAGCAAAAGACTTTACTGCTGAATCAGCTAATTGACCTTTATCCGTTAGCGACACAACCGCGTCTTCATCTATTGTTGTTGGTGCAACTACTGGTGGCTTTTCACTTGACGTCCACGGTGCTAATTGTTTAGCTTTGGGCGCCGGCTGATGAGTCTCTTGGGGTTTACCATACAAATTTTCATAGGCATCGGGAATTAAATTTTCATCGGCCAGTCGATCTTTAATCGTTTTGATGATTAAATCAGCCAGTTCGGTCTCTTTTGATAATCGTACTTCGGATTTTTGCGGGTGAACGTTAACATCGATTAATAACGGACTAGTACTAACATTAACCACACCCATTGGAAAACGACCAACCATTAATTTAGAACCGTAGCCGCGAATCACAGCGTTTGAAACAGCAAAATTTTTAATGAATCGACCATTTATTAAAATGGTTAAATAATCTCGTGAGCCTCGTGTCAATTCTGGTAGTGAAATGAAGCCAATCACGTTGAAATCATCATCTTCACCACTGATTTCTATCATTTTTTGCGCAACATCACGACCATAAATAGCAGCAACCACCTGTTGCTGGTTACCATTGCCAGTCGTTTGCAATAAATTCCGACCATCAGCTGTCACAGTGAACGCAATATTGGCATAAGACAAGGCAATACGATTCATAATATCTGCAATCCGCGACATTTCTGTTTGCGGGCGCTTGAGATATTTTAAACGAGCTGGTGTGTTGTAAAATAAATCTCTAACCGTTACCACAGTTCCTCGACGACCATTAGCGGGTGTCGCTGATACTTGCTTCCCGCCCTTGATATGATACATCAGACCAGTGTTTGAAGTCGCAGTGGTTGTATTCAATGTAACGTCTGCAATTGCAGCAATTGATGGTAAGGCTTCACCTCGAAATCCCAAAGACATAATATTAAATAAATCATGGCGATCATTAATTTTGCTCGTTGCATGTCTGGTAAATGCCAACGGCACATCTTCAGGGTCAATGCCATCACCGTTATCAACGACGCGAATCATTGATTCACCAGCATCTGCCACTAAAATTTCAATTTGAGTGGCACCCGCATCTATGGCATTTTCAACCAGCTCTTTGACAACACTAGCTGGTCTCTCAATCACTTCACCCGCTGCAATTTGGTTGGCTAAAAGATTAGATAATTCATGTATTCGTGCCATTATTTATGACCTCAATTTCTTCAAATCTGCTAACAAATTCAATGCGTCTAGTGGCGTCACTGTGGCAATTGTAATCTGATCTAATTTTGCTAACAACTTTTCAGTGTTCTGATCTACCGCGTCCACATTAAATAGTGCCACCTGTTGACTCGTGGGTTCTTCAATTGCTTGTTTAGTTTTACCTTCTTGCTCCAAATCAGCCAAAATGTTGGTCGCATTTGCAATCAATGTTTCGGGTAACCCAGCCAAAGCTGCCACGTGAATTCCGTAGGATTTGTCGGCTGGTCCTGCTTGAATTTGATGTAGAAAATGAAGATTACCTGTTTCATCTTCAACCGCACCAACATGAACATTATCAATGCTTTCGTGTTGATTTGCTAATGCTGTTAGTTCATGATAATGAGTAGAAAAAAGCGTCTTGGCATGGACATGAGCATCCAAATATTCAATAATTGCTTGCGCAAGTGCCATACCATCATAAGTAGCAGTTCCACGACCTAACTCGTCAAATAAAATCAAGGAATGTGCAGTGGCTTCTTGCAACGCCAAATTTGCTTCTGCCATTTCCACCATGAATGTTGATTGCCCCATTGCCATATCATCGTTGGCCCCAATTCGGGTAAAGATTTGATCAAACACCGGCAATATCGCGCTATCTGCGGGTACGAAACTCCCCATTTGTGCTAACATCACAATTAACGCTAATTCTCTCATGTACGTTGATTTTCCGGCCATATTTGGTCCTGTAATTAACTGCATACTGGTATCTTGATCCAGAAAAACATCGTTAGCAACAAATTCACCAGTAGCTAATAACGATTCGACGACAGGATGACGGCCTTGTTTGATATCAATGATATTGTTATTCGTAAACGTCGGCCGCACAAAACGATGACTATCCGCCACATCTGCTAAGCTTGCTAATACATCTAAACGCGCTACGTGTCGCGCTAAGGTCTGAAGGCGATTGATGTTAGCCTTGACCCGTTCTCGTACCGTGACAAACAACTCGTATTCGCGCTCCGTTCGCTTGAGCTGAGCCTCATTAATCAGGCTTTCATGTTCTTTTAATTCAGGTGTGACAAAGCGTTCTGCATTTGTCAATGTTTGCCGCCGTTCGTAGCGCCCTTCAGGTAGCTTGGCAACGTTGGCTCGCGACACTTCAATGAAGAAACCAAAATTTTTATTGTATTTCACTTTTAGTGTGTTAATACCCGTTGCAGCACGTTCATCAGTTTCTAACTGTGCTAACCATTGTTGGTTTTCTGTTAAAACACGACGATATTCATCAATCTTCTGGTCAAAGCCTGTGTTAATCAGATCACCCTCGCGAACACTAACTGGCGGATCATCAACGATCGCTTCATCAATTAACCCTGCTAAGTCAGCCATTGCATCTAATTCACCACCGGCTGCGCTCAAAATACGATCACCCTCAGCCAAAACTGATTTCATCCCCGGAATAGCAGATAACGATCGCTTCAACTGCACCAATTCACGGGGATTCATTGTTCCCATTGCCGCACGTGCCGCCAACCGTTCCAAATCATAAACTGATTTTAAATGGTCTTGTAGTGCACCACGAACAAAAAAGGCAGATTGAAAGGCCGCAACAACATCTAATCGATGGTTAATGTCATCAACATCACGCAATGGCTTCAGTAACCATTGTTTTAACAATCGCCCGCCCATTGCCGTTTTGGTTTCATCAATCAACCCTAATAGTGAGCCAGATTTTTTATGTGTTCGAGAATTTTCGACTAAATCAAGATTAGTACGTGTGTCTTGATTGAATTTAAGGTAAGCAAGACGCTCGTAACTTTCAGCCGGAACAATGTGTTCGAGATTACGACGTTGTGTATCAAATAAGTAGTTCAACAAAAGTGCTGTAACGCTTGCCTCACTTGCATTGGCTAATCCCTGAGTTAAAAAGCTCACAGTAGCATTCGCTTCAGCCGATTCTTGAGTTGATACTACCAACCCTTCTTCACCTAATTGATTAGCCAGCTGTAAGGTGATTGTTTGTTCATCATTTTTTAACAGCACCACTTCTTTAACTTCAAGAGAACGTAATTCATCAATTACATCACTAAAACGCTTAATCGTTGTTACTTTTAATTCACCAGTTGATAAATCAATATAGCTGAGACTGAAGCGTTTGTCATCTGGCAAAATTGCTGCTAAATAATTATTTTGCTTGTCATTTCCAGCACCTCCAAGCATTTTAGTACCGGGTGTTATCAGTTGGACAACATCACGTTTTACCATGCCTTGTGCAACCGCTGGGTCTTCCATTTGCTCAACAATAGCAACTTTATAGCCTTGGTCTACTAAAATATCAATATAATTTTGTGCGGCATGATGGGGAATGCCAGCCATCGGCACTGGATTTTCAGCATTTTTATTACGTGCCGTCAATGTTAATTCTAATAATTTTGCACCTAAAATGGCATCATCTTCAAACAACTCGTAAAAATCTCCCAAACGATAAAACACGAACGCGTCGGGATATTGCTTTTTGATTTCGTGATACTGTACCATCATTGGTGTGTCAGCGGTTTTGCCCATAATCAATGCCTCTTTTCATACTTATCATTTTACCATACGCTATTTTACAACTTGCTAATAAAAACGTTCACATACACCAAATGATGTCACGTGAACGATTAACCTATCTTGCCAAATTATGATTTTTCACCGCGCTTAAAGACAGTAACACTCTCAATATGCGTGGTCTGTGGAAATTGGTCGAGTGGTTGAATGTCACCATCAATCACGTAACCATTTGCTAAAATTTCGACAGCATCACGCGCCAACGTAGCTGGATTGCAACTGATGTAAACAAACGTTTCAGGTGCCATGGTACTAACTGCTTCAATCAACTCAGAAGTTAGCCCTTTTCGTGGTGGATCAACAAACACAACGTTGGGTTTTAATCCCTCATCTGCCCACTTCTCCATTTGCTCTGGTGCATCGGCTAACACAAACTCAACATTATCAATGTGATTATTATGTGCATTCTTTTCTGCGTCAGCAACAGCACCTTCAATCACTTCAACACCATAAACTTTTTTCACCTGATCAGCAACTGACAAAGTAATGGTTCCAATACCAGAGTAAGCATCAACTACTGTATCTGTGGGTTTCAATCCAGCTTTTTTTGCAGCTAATGTATAAAGTACAGATGTTGTCTGTGGGTTCACTTGATAAAATGAATTTGGTCCAATCACAAAATCTTTACCCATTAACTGATCGTGAATATCATCCGCGCCCCAGATTGTTTCATTCCAATCACCCATAATCACATTAGTATCATGGTTATTAATATTGTGAATAAAACTCTTTAGTTCTGGTAACTTTGCTCGTAATTTGTCGGCAATTTCTTCGGCTTCAGGCAAACGTTTGGTATTAGTAACAATAACGACCATCAATTCGTGTGAGTAATAACCACGGCGAGCCATAATGTGCCGGACGACACCTTTTTTGGTATGTTCATCATAAGCAGACAAATTGTAGTCTCGCAAAATATCTCGTGTGACACGAACTGCTTCATCAACTTTTGGATCTTGGATATAAAAATTGTCGACTGGTACAAGCTTATGTGACCCTCGACGATAAAATCCGGTTGTCAGTTGACCATTAATCATTTGCACCGGAACCTGCGCCTTATTACGATAAGCCGTAGGATTGGTCATTCCAATGGTTGGTGCAACAGTAACTGGTACGTTAACCTTTTTGAATAATTGTTCAATTTGATGTTGTTTAAACTTAAGTTGCGCGTCATATTTTAAATTGGCTAATGGTGCAATCCCTGTGGTAATCGCAACTTGATCAACATCGGACATGCGATCAGGTGAGATAGTCACACGTTTGGTAACACGTCCAAATGCATAACTTTTTAAAACTTTTGTAATGATAACACGAACAATTTCACCAGGAATTGCGTCAACAACAAAAATTGGAAAATTATCAATTTTGATGACACCCATTCCTTGATAGGTGATATCAATCACTTCCGCTTCAACTTCTTGGTTCTTACTAACTGGTGCTTTTGTTGGATAAACTCGATTAGCTTTCGCCATGATAATAACTACTTTCTCGCGTCTTTTGATACGCACTTAAATAAAAATTGCAACAGGAACACGTTTGCTAAATAATCAATTTTCTAATTTTTCTGCAGCTTCAACAAACTTGCGTTTAGCATCACTAACAACTGTCTCAGACATGCCTGAACGATTAGCCACAAACTCGATATGTTGCTGCAAATCAGTAAATACCATTGGTGCATCGCCACCATATTCACCATCAATATTGACCTTCATTTGTGCATTATTTAATGGCAAAATTTCAACTTTATTGGTCTTTTTATAAATCAAATTTGGGTTGTTAATATGCTTGCCACCATTGATCATTTGGGCAACCATTTGTAGTATTTGTCCCAAATTGGACTCTTTAATAATGAGTAATGTGAACCGACCATCGTCGAGTTGTGCATCAGGTACAATTGATTCAAATCCACCGACCGAATTGGTTAATGCCAAAAAAATCATGGAAATACTACCAGAATATTCACCGTCGTCATATTGAACCGTCGCATTGACCGGCTTGATGCGAGTCAACAATTCTGCACCTTTGACCAAATAAGCAAGATAACCATACAAAGACTTCATCAATGATGGCACTGCATAAGTCACTTCACTAATGGTCCCCAATGCGGCAATATTCATGAAATATTTGGTTTTGTCATCTTTATCAATTTGACCAATATCCATTTTAATGGTCTCATTTTGTAAAATCACCTTGGCGGCTTCTAGAGGTTCGTCACGAGGTAATTTTAAAGCACGTGCATAATCATTAGTTGTTCCCGCTGGAATGACAGCCATCATAGGGCGTTCCTTCAAAGGTGACAATCCATTAACAACCTCGTTAATCGTGCCGTCACCACCAGCTGCAACAATTAAATCAAAACCTTCTTCGGCAGCCCGCTTAGCTTCTTTAGCAGCACTCATTGGCTCAGGTGTTGTCGCAAAAGCAGATGTTTCGTAACCAGCCTTTTCGTAGACAGATAAAATATCAAGCATTTCACGTTTAATTGCTTCTCGACCAGAAGTTGGATTATAGATAATTCTTGCTCGTTTCATAGTTAAGCATGTTAACTGACATAGTAACGTCAGTCGCATGTTTCCTTTCTGAGAAATATATGTACATGAAGCAATGAATTTGCTTCACTAAATTAACAATTGGTTTAGCGTTTGTTTAACTCTGCTAACAACAATTTGTTCAAAACACTAGGGTTTGCTTGACCTTTTGACATTTTCATCAATTGACCAATCAAATAACCAGTAGCACGATCTTTTCCACCCTTAAAGTCTTCAATTGATTGTGGATTGTTATCCAATACTTCAGTAATCCACGCTAGCAATACATCGGGGTCGCTAAGCTGCACGAGGCCATGTGCTTTTGCGAACGTTTCAGGTTCCTCCCCTGTCATAATTGCTTCAAAAACTTGTTTAGCTTGTTTGGTTGAAATTGTACCATCTTCAATCAATTTCACCATGCCTGCCAAATGTTCAGGCGTCAGCTCTGTATCTTGCAATTCTACTTGGTGTTTGTTCATATACGCATTGACATCACCAATCAAATAATTTGCTGCACGCTTAGGATCGGCACCGGCAGCAATTGTATCATCGTAAAAATTAGCCATTGCTAGTGTCTGTGTCAATACTTCAGCATCATATGGTTCGATACCAAGGTCGTTAACGTAATGATTACGACGATCCCCAGCTGATTTAGGTAGACTCGCTGCAACTTCATCAATCCATGTTTGATCGATAACAACTGGTGACAAATCAGGTTCTGGAAAATAACGGTAATCATCAGCGCCTTCTTTGACACGCATTAAAATCGTTGACTTCGTAGGTTCATCGTAGCGTCGTGTTTCTTGACGAATTTCACCACCAGCGCGAAGTACTTCAGCTTGACGTTTTTCTTCAAATATCAACGCGTTGCGAACATAGTTAAACGAGTTGATATTTTTCATTTCAACCTTGGTTCCGAAAGTATCTGATCCGTATGGTCGAATTGAGATATTGACATCAGCACGCATTTGCCCTTCTTGCATTTTGGCTTCAGACACCCCTGTGAACAAAACGGCTTGACGTAATTGTTCAAGGTAAGCATATGCCTCTTCTGGTGAGGCAATGTCCGGTTCAGACACAATTTCAATCAACGGTGTGCCTTGACGATTCAAATCGACATACGAATAACCGTCGCTACCGTGCGTGTTTTTACCAGCATCTTCTTCAACGTGCATTTCTTTAATACGAACACGTTTCACTGTACCATCTTCCAATGTCACATCCAAATAGCCATTCGTACCAATTGGCGTTTGTGATTGTGTTGTCTGATAGGCCTTAGGATTATCAGGGTAAAAATAGTTCTTACGGTCCCAACGAATAAAGGGTGAAACAGTTGCGTGCAAAGCCAATGCCACGCGCATTCCATATTCAAGTGCGCCTTTATTGGCGACCGGTAAAACGCCGGGATAACCAAAATCAATCACATTTGTATTTTCGTTAGGCTCGTCGCCATAATGCACCGGCGAAGGTGACAACAGCTTAGAGTTTGTTTGCATTTCAACGTGGACTTCAAGTCCAATTGTTGTTTCAAAATTTCCAGTTCCCATTTGTGTGCCCCTCCTTTTTAATACTTTTTTGCAATGTCTGGATGCTGAGCAAACAAGTGGCTTGCTTGCTCGTAAGCATATCCTGTTTGGTAAACAGTCTCTTCGTCAAACGGCTTACCAATGATTTGCAAACCAACTGGGAGTCCATCAACAAAACCTGCATTAACTGACAATCCTGGTAATCCTGCCAAATTAACCGGAATTGTTAACACATCTGCCAAATACATAGCTGTTGGATCATCGACTTCTTCACCCAATCCATAGGCAACAGTGGGCGCAGTTGGTCCAACGATAACATCATATTTTTCAAAGACTTTGTTAAAGTCTTCAATTAATAACGTTCTAATCTTGGCAGCTTTTTTGAAGAAGGCGTCATAAGCACCAGCTGACAGAGAGAAAGTTCCTAACATGATACGGCGCTTCACCTCGTCCCCAAATCCTTCTGAACGTGTTTTAACATATAAATCTTCCAAATTTTTGACATCATCAGCTCGGAAACCATAACGTACACCATCATAGCGCTGTAAGTTAGACGAAGCTTCTGAAGACATAATAATATAATAGGCTGCAACACCATATTTTGTGTGTGGCAGGCTGACTTCATCCACCGTAGCACCTAAAACTTCCAATTGAGCGATGGCAGCTTTAACTTGCTTTGCCACTTTAGGATCAATACCTTCTCCAAAATATTCTTTTGGTACAGCAATTTTCAAGCCCTTAACATCACCCGTTAATTTCGCCGAAAAGTCAGGTACTTCACGTTGAGATGCTGTTGAATCGTGCGCATCAAAACCAGCAATTGCACTCAAAACAGTAGCATTGTCCTTAACCGTCCGTGTGAAAGGACCAATTTGGTCCAACGATGATGCCATTGCAAACAATCCCCAACGTGATACACGACCATAAGTTGGTTTCATGCCAACAATACCATTAAAGGCAGCTGGCTGGCGAATTGAACCACCAGTGTCAGAGCCTAAAGCAAATGGTACTTGTCCACCCGCAACAGCAGATGCAGAACCACCTGATGAACCACCAGGCACCTTACTGTGGTCCCATGCGTTCGTCGTTTTTTTGTAATAAGAAGTTTCTGTTGAGCCACCCATCGCAAACTCATCCATATTGGTTTTACCAACTGAAACCGCACCACTATTGGATAACTTTTCAACCACTGTGGCATTATAGATTGGTCTAAAGCCTTCTAAAATATGTGAAGCGCCCGTTGTTTGAATGCCTTTTGTAGCTAAGTTATCTTTTAGCCCAACTGGAATGCCGGTCAACACATTGTCAAAATTACCTTTTTCGTCAATTAATTTTGCTTGTGCTAACGCCTCATCAGGGTTAGTTGAAATAAACGCTTGTAATTGTTCGTCCGTGTTGGCAATATTGTCAATCGTGGCTTCAGTCAGTTCCGTTGCCGTGATTTCTTTATTAACCAACTGATCATGCAATGATGCTAAATCATGCTCAAAATAATTAAATGTCATATTTACTCACCCTCACCATCTAGAATTGCTGGAACTTTAATTAATCCAGCTGCTGCCAAAGGCGCATTATCCAATAGTTCTTGCTTTTGTCCCCAATTATCTGCGACATCATCTCGCAAATGATTGACTGTCTCGGTTACAGAATAAGTTGGATCGACATTATCCGTATCAACTTCGCTCAAGGTATCAAAAATATTTAAAATGTCACTCAATTGTGTTGTAAATTGATCTAGTTCTGCGTCGTTAAACGCTAATTTTGCTAGACCGGCAACATGAGCAACTTCGTCACGTGTTATTGTTGTTTCAGCCATGTGTGAGATAGTTCCTTCCAAATTTATATACTGTATTATTTTACCACACTCTATCAGGTCATTGCCCTTGCATTTCAAGACATTTCATGTATAATTGAATACGTTGTATAAACAACACGACCAAATACTTTGTTTGACGTCTCACCGTCGTTTTACACAGTTTTTGGTGACATTTTAGAAAGGTGGATATGATTATGGCCCTTACACAAGAACGTAAGAACGAAATCATTAAGGAATATGCCCGCCACGAAGGCGATACAGGTTCAGCAGAAGTACAAATCGCAGTTTTGACTGCTGATATTAACGAGTTGAACGTACACATGGCAGCTCACAAACATGATTTCCACTCACAACGTGGTTTGATGAAGAAAATTGGTAGCCGTCGTAACTTATTACGTTACCTCCGCAATACTGATATTCAACGTTATCGTGAATTAATCCAACGCTTAGGCTTGCGTCGTTAATCTTCGGATTACTTGAAAGCCTCGTATCAAATTTAAGGAGAAAAGACATATGCCTGTTATTGAATCAGCAATTCAACGTGTTCGTCTTACGAAAAAGCAACATGATCGTAACGAACCCCAAATCAGTGCTTACCGTACAGCTGTTAAAAAGTTTGAAAAAGCTTCAGTTGCCGGAGCAGATAATTTGGCAGAACTATATAAGGCTGCTTCTTCAGCAATTGATCACGCCTACTCAAAAGGTTTGATTAAGAAGAACAAGGCTTCACGTGAAAAGTCACGTCTAGCTAAGTACGTTAAGTAATTAACAACCAGTCAAAAAAGACATGACATTGAATAATGTCATGTCTTTTTTACTTTGGTTAACGTGCATCCCCACGCTTTTTATTGGCTTTGCGTGTTGCACGCATTTCCTGACGTTGTGCAATACGCCGATCCATTTGATCTTGACGCTTGATTGCATTTTTAATACGTCTTTTATAACCAGGCTTAACTACTTTTTTCTTTTTCTTAACCATACCAACCAGAGTTGGATCTAATTTCTTTGTGGTTGCAACACGTTGCGTACGGGCACGACGGTCTTTCACGTCAACAATTTCATTGTCTTTAATTTGTTTTGCTTTAAAGTCGATGCCAAGTGACTCCAACTCCGCTACTTCATCTTCTTCATCTGGACCATATAATGTGATTGCCAAACCAGGCAACCCATTTCGACCAGTACGACCAACGCGATGGACGAAAAATTCTAGTTCATCTGGAATATCATCATTAATGACATGCGACACACCTTCGATATCAATGCCACGAGCTGCCAAATCAGTAGCTACAACATACTGATACTCTAAATTTTGAATGGCTTTCATTACACGGCGACGTTCACGTGGTTCGATATCACCATGAATTTCAGCTATTTTCAAACCGTGTCCACGCAAATAACTTGCAATTTCCTTTGCGCGCTCTTTCGTGTTTGCAAACACTAATGCCAAATATGGATTACCTACCGTGAGAACTTGTAACAATACATCATTTTTATCTTTTGATTTTGTCGCTAATAACCAATTATCTATTGTATCAGCAATTACTGTCGAAACCGGAATAGCTTCAAAATGTGGATTGTCGAGATACTTTTTTAAAAATGGTTTTAGTTTTTCTGGCATTGTCGCACTAAAAACGAGTGTTTGCAATGATTCTGGCATTGCACCCGCAATATAATCAACCTCACTCAAAAAACCCATATCAAGCGTCATGTCTGCTTCATCGACAACTAAAGTATGAACCGCGTGTAACTTTAATGCACCTGATTCAACCAAATCTTTAATACGGCCGGGTGTCCCAATCACAATTTGTGGCTGTTGATGTTCTAAATGCTTAATTTGCCGTTGTTTATCAGTACCACCCACAAATTCAGAAATGGTAATATCCGGATCAAACTGTTCAGCAAATATTTTTGTTGCTTGTGTAATTTGAGCTGCTAATTCACGCGAAGGTGTCGTAATCACAGCTTGAACATATTTTTGTTTCTGTTCCAATGCGTTGAGAATTGGAATCAAAAATGTATGTGTTTTACCAGAACCTGTTTGTGATTGTCCAACAACATCACGTCCTTGCAACACGTCAGGTATTAACTTTGCCTGAACTGGCGTTGGTTCGTAAAACCCAATCGCACTTAATGCTGTAATAATTTCGGGTTTTAAATTAAATTGTCCAAATTGGTTTGCTTTTTCAGCCATCAATCTTCCTTTTCTACACCATATTTTTCTATAAGCGCATTATCTAAAATTTTTACTAATCGCGTAATATCATTTTTATCCTGAGCCCATGCACCAGAGGCCATTGGATGTCCACCACCATCAAATTGATTAGCGATTTGATTAATTACAATCGTTTTTGATCTTAAACGTACTCGGAAATTGCCTTCATCTTGTTCCTCAAAAATTGCCCAAGCCCTCACGCGGTCAATTTTTGAAGGTAGTGGTACGACAAAAGCTGTTCCTGACTCTTGCAAATTAAATTTTTTAACCAATTCTTTAGTCATGACAATATAAGCAAAACCTGAAGGCAAAATGGTCAAATTTTGTAACACATAACCAGACAACTTTGCCGCATTTTCGGAAATCGTCTCCATGTGATGATGAACAGTCTCATAGTCAAAATGATATTTAAATAACTCGGATACAACGCGGAACGTTTCAGAATCCATGCCGTACATAAAGCGACCAGTATCACCAACAATGCCAATATATAATAATCTGGCCGCTTCTTTTGTCATTACAAGTCCTTGGTCCTTTAGCAACTCGTAGAACTCATAAATCATCGTGCTTGTAGCAGAATGACCTTCCTTAACCCATTGCCAATCACCATACTGATCATCATTTGGATGATGATCAATTTTGATAATTTCCAAACCATTGGGCCAACGTTGATCATCAACACGCGGCGCATTTGCTGTATCCGTAACAATCACCAAAGCTTTATTATAAGCGGCATCAGGAATTGTATCCATAAAAGGCTCAGTTTCACTCATCCAAGCCAATCCTGGCACAGATTTTCCAACAGCATATATCTTTTTTTCAGGAAAACTGGCTTGTAATATAGCTTTCAGGCCTAATTGTGAACCAAAGGCATCGGGATCTGGTCGTTGATGCCGATGAATAATAATGGTTTCGTAACGTTTAATTTGTTCTAATATTTGCTCTTCAATACTTGCCATGTCTATTCTTTCTCAAATACTATTTCCTACAATTGTATCATTAAAATAGCGACATTTCCTCAAAAGTCGCAGATTGTAAATTACTCATTGAAACCCCCAGCAATCGAACTGAAAAGTCGGGACCAATATTGTCGTCAAACATTGTTTGTGCAGCCATGACAAGTGTTGCTTCATTCAGTGTCCAAGGATCATCTTGCGTAATGGCACGTGTTATCGTGTTAAACTGCTCATCTCTAATTTTGATATTCAAAGTACGGCCAACAATTTTTTGACGATTCATGCTCATAACTAAGCTATTTACTAACCTTTTAAATTCAATTTGAACGGCATTAGTTTCACGCAATGCACGGTCAAAAGTTTCTTCTTTACCAACCGATTGTCGCTGTCTTTGCCATTCAACTGCACCAAAATGCACGCCGCGTGCCTGCCAATATAAATGTTCGCCCATTTTACCAAATTCAGTTTTGAGTTCTTCGCGTGACATCTGACGTAACTCCAAACCATTTGTAATGCCTAATTTGTCGAACTTCTCTTTCGTTTTTCTACCAACGCCACGGAAAGCACTTATGGATAAACAGTCTAAAAATTGCAATTGATTTTCATGATTAATCACGGTGACACCATTAGGTTTATTGTATTCTGACCCTAATTTAGCTAATAACTTATTATGAGAAACTCCAATAGAACTTGTTAAATGTGTTTCTTTTAAGATCTGGTGCCTTATTTCAGCAGCCAAAGTTGCACCGCTTAAAACATTTGCCGTTACATCCAAATAAGCTTCATCAAAGGCAACAGGTTCAACCTTATTGGTAAAACGACGAAAGATGTCATGGATTTGTGCGGAAACGACTTTATATTTTGTAAAATTTGGTGAGAGGAATATACCATTGGGCGCTAAACGCTTGGCTTCAAAAGCACTCATTGCAGAGTGGATTCCCAATTGGCGTGCAGCATAGTTGGCAGTAGCAACAACACCATGCCCGTTATTTTGAGTCGGATCTCTTGCAATGATTAAGGGTTTTGAACGCAATTCTGGCTGATCTCTCATTTCAATTTGTGCATAGAATGCATCCAAATCAACATGCAATATTTTGCGTTTATCAATTGTTGTCAAGAACTCTACCATGACTATATTTTATCATGGGAACGCTTGTTCTTGCAGCTTATTTAGTACAATCTTTATGCTTAGTTCAACACAAAACGTTCAAACAAAATTTCTGGGTCTTGTTGTGTCGATTTCAAGAGTCTTTCCATATTTAGCATACCTAAATAACCCGAGCGTATATTTGTTAATTGGTGATTTTTTAAGATTTGCTTTGCTAATTTAACACGGTAAGGGTGTACTTTGAGTTGTGAGGCAATCGTTGCCTCATTGCCAGACAAACCAGCGACCTGCAATAATAATCGAAATTGACCAATTAATACAGCGTTGATACGTAAAGGTATTTCATTATTTTGTAACAGCTCCCGATATATTGTAACCGCTGCTTTTTGTTGATTTTTTATGACTGCCTCGACTAATGTAAAAGCCGTTGCAGTTAACGTATTTGGCACAAGACTGCTAACCGCCTGTAAATCTATTTTTTTAGTCTTATTGGCATACGCTATTAGCTTAGGTAATTCATTTTGCATATCAGAATAATGGGCATTGGTTCGCATGACAAGTTCATTAAGTGCATCTGGCATAATTTGATAATCACGCTGAGTTAATTCAGCCACGACTGCTTGTTTTGATTGCCGCTCATCTAGGACAGGTAATTCAACCAATTCAGACGTTTTCAGTAATGATTTTGTTATTTTTTTTCGTTTATCCAACTTAATGTTATTTGCAAAAAAAACAACAATGTTCTCCGACAAAGGCTTCTCAAGGAGTTGCAATAATAGGTCACTGTCATGATCAGATATTTTTCCTGTTGCTGTTAAAAACAATGGTTTACTCACAATAATAACACGACGTTCACCAAAAAAAGGCGCCGACATCGCGTCATTGATAACCATATCGAGTGGTTGATCAGATAAATCAAATTGTGAATAATTCATATCGCGATCTTCAGGTACTACCAATTGTTTAAAAGCAAAAGCCGTCCTGCGTAACAGAATTTCTTCTTCTCCTGTGACAACATAGAAATTTGCCATAGCGTTATTGTCAATTTGTTGTTGCAGCTGCTTAAAATTCATGCGGTAATTTCACCTTAAAATATCCTTTTTCACCTTTATAAATATACTTAATCATACCATGTATTTGGGTATTAAAAACTGACATTTGGTTTTTTTGCAATGTATCTAACGTTTCCTGATGTGGGTGATGATAACGATTATTTCTACCAGCAGAAATAATGCCAATGCTTGGTTGCCATTTGGAAAATGTTATTGGATCGGTCGCTGTTTTGGAACCATGATGTCCTAGTTTTATCAAATCAACCTTCATTTCAGGATGTCTTTCTGCAAGTAATCGCTCACCTGCCCTGTCCAAATCTCCCGCAGTTAGAACGCTCATACCACCTAAAACGCCGTATAGTGCAACTGAATCTTCATTAGCAGCTTGTCCTGCTGTTAGAGGATGATATATTTTCAACGGCAAATCATTAACTTGATTATTTTCAGTAACCTCAATCACCTCTGCTTTTTTTAGATATGGCAAAATTTGGGTTTTAAAACTTTGCTGCGATTGCATACCTGCGGGCATCAAAACTTTTTTGACATGCATGAGACGTAAAATGTCTTTAGCATCACCAATGTGGTCTTGATCGTGATGTGTTAATACTAAATGATCAATCGTATTAATTCCTAAGCTATGCAGATAATTAACAATAACAGTTTCTCCTTTTGTTCTTTCATATTGCTTGATTTGCCAAGATTGTTTCGAACCAAATGTCACCTGACCCCCAGTATCAATAATCGTCACCGTATGGTTAAATGGTGTTCGAATTAAAGCTGCGTCACCTTGACCGATATCAAACGTCGTAAATTCACCCGTGAACGGTCTCCTGATGCTAACAATCGTCAATATTAATAATAGCAGCCACAATATTCGCACATACGAAACAATTATTTTCTCTCGACAAAACATGCAAAAGCCTAACACAACTAATAATGTTGCGATCCATTCTGGCATTTTTCCAATGACAATATTACCAGGTAAAATTGCCAGCCAATCAATCAACATTGCAAAAAAATGAATTATTGCATTGGCACTATCTACAATTATTGAGAAACTCTGTCCAAAATATCCTAACATGACTAATGGTACAATAATGGTTCCAAAAACAGGAATAGCCAAAATGTTAACAACTGTTTGCAATATATGCCAAGTAAATTGTTGCTGAATAATCAAAGGAAAACTAACGATGCTCATCAAAAGATTAGTTTGCCAAAAAGATAATTTTTTTGCAAAAGCTAAACAAAAAGTGAGCAAAAACGAAAGTTGTCCGCCCAAAGTTAATAATATTTGCGGTGAAAAAATCAAACTAATTAATAAACTAATCGCCCAAATATCATACGATTTAAATTTACTATGATGAATTTTTTGCCATAATATTAGTTCACCAGCAACAATGGCGCGTATCAAAACAGATGGCTCGCCAGCAAAAATAAAATAAATAATTAAAATGCCTGACAAGGAAACAATCGTAACTTCTTGTGGAATCCATAACCGCTTTGCTAAACCTATGATCATCATAATTAAAAATGATACATGAAACCCAGAAACACTAAATAGATGAATTAATCCCAATGTCTGTACACCAGGGTTATCATCATATAATGCTTGTGGAGTCACGCCTAAAATCAATGCCTGTGAATATTCACGAAGTGGCTTGGGCAACAAATCAGTGTTATGTATTGCCCGACTGTGCCAAGAGTGAAGCTGATATCGTATACAACTGAATATATCAGGTGATACTATTTTTTCAACCTGCCAAGACGTCACACTAAATTGGTGTGTGATGTTTTTTGTTGCATAGAATTGTTGCGAATCAAATTGATTAAAATTCGTTGCTGAGCGAATACGTGTAAGGTCACCTGTCGCGTTAAACTTAAAAACATTATCACGCTTGAGCCACTCGCACTTAATTTGTTGAGTAGGAAGTGTCCAATACAACTTAACGATAATACCACTATCTAAAGTAGCAATCGCACTTAAGCCATCACCGTCAATGCTAACATTATCCGGTAATATCATACCTGTTAATTGCACGTTTTTTTGGTCGACTATTGCTGCTTGCTTTTTCAAATCTGTAACATCACTGAAAAAGTAAATCATAAAAGGCAGTATCAAAATAATGCCTATCAGAAAAAAACGTACATGACGTTGCCACAATATTATAATCAAAATACCAAAAAACAATGACCAACTTGCCAAACATGGTCGATAGATAACCCCAGATAGAGCCGCCACTATCAGCGAGAATAATAATAGCTTCGCATTTTTCATTAAATCGCCAGCTGATCTTTAATAGCTTCAAAACGCTTTACACCAATACCAGAAATTGATTTAAGCTCTTCAATCGATTTAAACCCACCATGTTCCTGACGATAATCAAGAATCTGATCAGCCTTCTTTTCGCCAATTCCTTCTAAGTTTTGAAGTTCTTCTTTAGTTGCAGTGTTAAGATTAATAGCTATTTTAGTTTGACCTGAACTCAAAGCCTCAGTACCATAGTTTGTCGGCACTTGCTCTCCTTTAACAGGTACATACAAAACCTGCCCATCAGTCAATCTTTGTGCCAAATTAACCTGGTTCATATCTGCTTCTGCCCGCTGACCACCAGCCTTCAAAATAGCAGTTTGTACCCTTTCCGATGTGTCTACCTGATAAACACCTGGTTTATTAACCGCACCTTTGACATCTACCATAATAACTGCTGATGTTTGTTTGCTCGTCGATTTTTCTCGACTCTCAGAGTGCAGAATTGACTGAGATGTCTGAGTGCTAGGAATGCTCTGAATTCCCTTTTCAGACTGTTCATGCCGTGGCCACAGTAAATAAACTGCTCCTATCATAATAATAAGAATGGCCGCACCTATTTGTTTAACAAGTGTGCTTTTTCCCTTAATCAAGTCGAATATATCTAACATTTTTCACCTCGTACTTTATAGTACGAAATCAAAATAAAAAAGCTTAATGAACTTGGTAAACATCCAAGAACACTAAGCTTTTAATTAGTACTGTCTGTTGTTTTGATAATTGTACCTGATTTAAGATAGTTGACAGCATCATCAAATGTTTGAACCGGAATAACTTTCAACTTTGGTGCATACTTTTTCGCTGTATCACGTGCTAACATATAATTGGTTTTGTGCTGTTCTTCATATTTCAGCAATTCTTTAGTGGGTTTAACGTATGGTGCAAAGAAAACAGTTGAGCCTGCTGCCTTAGCAGCCATAATCTTCTTATCAATACCACCAATTTCGCCAACATAACCATTAGCGTTCATTGTACCTGTACCAGAAATATTACGACCGTTCGCCAACTTATCACCTGTCAGCTGATCATAAATTTGTAGCGTGAACATAAGGCCGCCAGATGGTCCACCGATTTGACCAGGATCAACACTCACTTTAGGTGTAGTTGTGACAGCTACGTTGTCCGTTAGGACAATGCCAATACCAGCTCGTCCGTTAGGATATTCTGGTGTCTTGGTACCTGGAAGCTTGATTGTGGTGCCTTTTGCCTGACCACTTTTATCATCACGCGTATATGAAACCGTGACGGTTGTGCCTTTTTTCTTATTAGCCAAATACTTAATAAAACCATCTGAATTTTCATAATGGTGACCATCAATTGCCGTAATCGTGTCACCAACTTTGATCGTTTTTTTGAAATGTGATGTGTCTGATACACTCAAAACATATATACCACGGTATTGCGTAGTAATTGGCTTATTTGCTTTATTGAAAGCAACTTGCTCAGCATTTGCTATCGCACTTTGCATGTAAAAATCCTGAACTTTACTGAAAGTAGCAGAAGATTCACCACCTGTCACATCCGCTTCACTTGCATATGACAGATGCGGATTAATTTTGGTTTGTAAAAACTTAAAACCATTAGCTTGAGTCAAGAAGACCGACGTAATTCTATATTGTCCTTTGGCTGTATCTTTCTTGCCATCAATGGTCACAAAACGAGACAAATCATCTGCTTCACCTGGTGACTCTATATAACCATTCAATGGCCACACACCAGCAACAATACCAGCTAAAACTAGAACAGAAACGACGGCAACAATTATTTTATTCTTTTTGCGCATTCAGTCGCTCCTTCAAAGCTGCCACAACAACAGGTGGCACAAATTTTGCCATATTTTCGGCACCCATACTCCCAATCTCTTTGACCATTGAGCTGGATATATTTTGGTTTTCTGGCTTAGCTAACAATAGCACTGTTTCAACATCGGCTAAAGCACTATTCACACCTGCAATGTCACGCTCATACTCAAAATCCTTACCATTACGCAGACCACGAACAATATATTTAGCACCAATTTCAGCCATAAATTGTACCGTTAATCCAGACATAATAGCCACTTCAACATTGGGTAAATCTTTGACCGCCTCGGTAATCAAGGCTTTTTTTTCTGCTGGTGTGAACAATGCTGACTTACTAGTATTGTTGCCAACCCCTACGACAACTTTTTCAAATAAATAACTTGCTCGTGTAATGATGTTCAAATGTCCATTCGTTAATGGATCAAAACTACCTGGAAACAGTGCGATACTCATATCTTATCCCTCATATTGATAGATTGTCACGACGGTAATACCATAATGCTTTTGTTGAATAATTCTAAACTTTTTATCTGCTTCTGGCAAGTTGGCCGCATCATTGCTTTCAGCTAAAATAACAGCACCCGTATTAAGTAATCCCATCTCAACCATTTTTGCCATATCAGACGCAATCGTTTCTTTGGCATAAGGTGGATCCAAAAAAACTAAATCAAATTGTTTATTTTCAGTATCAAATTTTGACAGCGCTTGTTGAGCTGGCAATTTTAAGATTGTGAATTGATTTTCATGGTGTGTTTTTTTGACATTGTCAGTCATAATCTTGATAGCCTGATACTGACGGTCAACTAATGTGGCATGTGTCATCCCACGTGATACTGCTTCAATACTTAATCCACCAGTACCAGCATACAGATCTAAAACTTCCCCTTCATTTAGGTAAGGCATCAACATGCTAAACATCGCCTCTTTGACTTTATCTGTTGTGGGTCTTGTTTTATCACCACTAACCGCATCTAGTCGTGTGCCACGAAAATTACCTGAAATTACTCGCATAATTTATCAGTCACGGACTGGTTGTGCGTCATCCGTGATTCCTCCCTCATCATAATTTTCAAAGAAAATATCATCATGCATATCACCTAGTTCAGGATCAATATCTGGCCGTGGTGACGTAACAACATGCTTCACAAATTTGTATTGTTGTAACTTACTGACAACTTCAGTAACATTTTCTTCATTCAAATATAGTCCGACAAAAGACATCTTTCTCGAAACATAGGTAATTTGGCCAAACTTTTTAAGTTGTTGTGCGTGACGTACATGGCTTAAATAAACATAAACAGCACGTCGAGCTTGTATTTGAAATGTCATTGATAATCCTTTCTAGCAACCATATCATTTGGATGAATGTCGATTGCCTTTTTCTGATGGGCAGCAATATTAAGTGTGAGTCCGATAGCTGCACTAAAGGCAATATAAGATGATCCACCACCAGAAATGAAAGGAAAAACCACTCCGGTAATTGGCAAAACACCAATCACACCACCTAAATTAACGAATGCTTGTACAAATAACAGCATTGCCACACCGTAAAGAATCAAACGTTGATACTGATTTTTTTGGCGAATACCCAAGAGAATCAGTCGCGTTACCAATATCAGAATTAACATCAATACAATAACGGTAACAACAGCCCCTAATTCTTCTGTCATCACAGCCATAATAAAGTCGGTGTTTGACTCAGGTAAGTAAGGTTTAATGAGTGAATTACCCAATCCTACGCCAAATAGTCCCCCATGAGCAATAGCATAATAACCATACAAAAGTTGTCGACTCTGATCTGGGTCTGCCCAAGGATTTACGAAATTAATTAAACGCAAAATACTGTAATGCGTGCTACCAGTAAGATGAAATACTTTATTAACAAGATTAATAATTGGTTGCAACAGTGCAAATAGCGCGCTGATAGCAATGAACCAGACAACCATTATTTTCCGAGAAACACCGGACGCTAAGACCATTACAAAAACGATTGCAATCGCAATGAGCATATTACCATTATCCGGCATAAAAAATAACAAAATCAAAGATAGCACAGGTGGCCCCCATATTTTCAGCTGAGCTAACGGCTGACGTGAAATTTTCACCCCTGCTTGCCAAGGCACTCGTGTCAGAATATGGGCACAATATAAAATTAAAATCAGTTTCAGAAATTCAGCCGGTTGTAATGTCATAAAACCTAAAGGAATCCAACCGTGCGCACCATTGACTGCTGGCATGATACGAGCTACGACAAGTAACGCAATAATGCCATACATCAGTATTTTAAGCCACTGTGGTCTACGCCAATTATTAAGATTAAGATGAAATAATGTAAACGCACCAATCCAGCCAATAATAACAAAAACTAATTGCTTATAAAAATTAAGCATTGCTGAATTAGTTAAGCTCGCTGAAAAAACCATCACGACACCTAACGCACTTAAAATACCAAATGGGACAGCAATCCAATAATCTAATTGTCTTAATTTTTTAAACATCAATCGCCCATAATTGTCTTCATGTTAGTTGCATCTAGATTTTGAGCTATTGCAACAACAAACGCTTTAGCTGCTTCAAAATCTTTAATTGACCATACTGTTTGATGTGTGTGAATATATCGTGAGGCGACACCCAAGGCAACTGATGGTATACCGCTTAATTCGCTTTGTGCAGCTGCTGCATCTGTCCCACCTTTAGAAACAAAATACTGATATGGAATGTGATTGTCTTCAGCAGTAGAGAGCAAAAACTCTTTTAACCGCAGTGGCATAACAACTGTTGGATCAAACACCCGTAACAAAGTCCCTTGATCCAATACACCCTGATGTCCCAATGAACCTGCTACATCGTCAGCAGCACTAGAATCAACTGCAAAGAAAATGTCTGGCTTCATCAAATTAACGGCACCGTGGGCGCCTCGCAGGCCAACTTCTTCTTGTACATCTGCGCCCATAATTAATGTGTTTGGTGTCTGAACACTTCTTAAGTCTTCCAAGGCCTCCAAAACTGTTACCACACCAAACCGATTATCCCATGACTTTGACATCACTCGTTTATGATTCGCAGCCATAACTGTCTCAACACGTGGTACGATAAAATCACCTGGACGGACACCAAACGCTAATGCTTCATTGTCGTCAACAAACCCAGCATCAAACAAAATATCATCAATCGTTGGTAACTGTGGACCATTGGCACTGCCACGCAATAAATGTGGCGATACTGAACTAGAAACAACCGGATATTGTCCCTTGATGGTAAACAGCGTAAAACGTTGAGAACTAATCACTGCTGGATTCCAGCCACCAACTGCAGCAACTTTTAGAGCACCAGATGGCAGGATTTCAGTTACAATGAATCCGACTTCATCTAAATGAGCCGCAAACATAACTCGTGGTCCTTCACCTTTTTTAACACCGAATATGCCGCCCAATCCTTCTTGCGCTATTTCGTCAACCAATGGTGCCAATTCTGCTCGAAACGCTTTTCTAATTGCGTGTTCTTGCCCAGACGTGCCTTGTAATTCTGTATACTTTTTAATTCGTTCCCATGTTGCTGTTTTCATTTGAGATAATGCCTTTCACTAAAATTCGTTTCATATTCATATAATATCGGCTCACCATTACCAATTTCTAAGCCATCAATATCGTCGTCACTAATGTGCTCAATATATTTAATCAGCGCTCGTAAAGTACTACCATGCGCTACCATCAAAACATTTTCACCATTTTTAAGTTGTGGCAACATTTCGGAAGTCCAGTAAGGAATTAAGCGGTCACTAGCCATTTTCAAACTTTCACCGCGAGGTTCGATATTTATTGGATAACGGCGATTCGGACTAACTTTTTCTAATAGTGGCGGAACAGCCGTATAACTTCGCCGCCATAGAGCAACCTGATTAACACCGTACTTTTCACGCGCAGCGTCTTTGTTAAGTCCACGTAAGGCACCATAATGGCGTTCATTCAAACGCCAAGTTTTGTTAATTGGTACCCACGCCTGCTGCATTTCATCCATGATAATATAAGCTGTAATAATTGCTCGCTGTAAATAAGAAGTATAGACACTATCAAATGTCAAATCATAACGAGACAGAACATGCCCCACTTGATGTGCCTGACGTTTCCCTTTTTCAGTTAGTGGTACATCCGTCCAACCGGTAAATTCATTATCACGATTAGCCGTTGATTCTCCGTGGCGTACCAGCACTAATTTAGCTACCATCCTGAACTCCTTTTTATGCGCTTTCTATATTATAACGTTTTTAAGTTGACGTCGCTACACAGCTATCCATATTACCAAGCTCAACCTTTGATATTATATCTATTTTTAATGCAAAATAAACACTGTTAAAAATTAAAAAACAACGTGCAAAATGCTAGCTAATAAACAATGATTCCGTTAGAATAGATATTCAGAACATATATCAATTTTTTGGAGTAATTTAGAATGAGAGATCTAACACAGGGCTCACCAGCTAAACAAATTTTATTTTTTACAATTCCTTTGGTTATTGGAAATCTGTTTCAACAACTCTATAATTTTTCTGACACACTAATTGTTGGTCAAACACTTGGTGTTAAAGCCTTAGCCGCCGTTGGTGCCACTGGCTCAATCATGTTTTTAATATTAGGATTCGTACAAGGATTCACAGCTGGTTTATCAATTATTACAGCACAACGCTATGGGGCTCGTGATATTGCTGGCGTACGAAAAAGCATGGCATCAACTTTACTAGTTTCAGGTATTACAACTGTGGTAGTCACTATTACTAGTTTGGTGATTGTTTATCCCTTACTCAAGTTAATGCAAACGCCTGCAGAAATTTTGAACCAAGCTTTTGTTTTTATTGCTATTATTTTGGCAGGTATTTTTGCCACAATGGGCTATAACGTTACTGCCAACGCATTGCGCGCTGTCGGCGACTCGCGTTCTCCTCTCATCTATCTAATTATTGGCATGGTTGCTAACATTATTTTAGAATTGTGGTTTATTTTGGGGCTTAAATTAGGTGTCGGTGGCGCAGCACTAGCAACCGTTTTAGCACAATTAATTTCTACGGTATTTAGCTTTTGGCATATCTATAAGTACTCACCACTACTACAAGTTACGCGCTCTGATCTCAAGTGGGACAGTAAAGATATTCGTATTCATCTTCATGCAGGATTGCCCATGGGCTTTCAAAGTTCCATCATTGCAATTGGCGCGCTCGTACTACAAGGTGCTCTCAATACTTTGGGAACAGATGCTGTTGCCGCAACAACTGCCGCACAGCGCATTGATCAAGTAGCCACGCTGCCGCTCATGTCTTTTGGTATTACAATGGCAACTTTTGCAGCTCAAAATTACGGCGCTAGACAGTTTGACCGTATTTTAATTGGTGTTAAACAAGCTTTAGTCATGAGTATGGGATTTGGTCTGTTCATGGGTATCATTGAAATTCTATTTGGTGATCTCGCAGTAATGTTGTTTGTTGGTTCAGGGCAGCATGAAGTTTTGAACTTAGCGCAACAATATTTCTGGGCAAATGGTGCCTTTTATTACATCCTCTCGGCTTTGTTTATTATCCGCTATGTATTGCAAGGCCTGAACGATGCAAAAACCCCCACCTACGCTGGTATTGCAGAATTAATTATGCGCACCGTAGCCGCCGTTGTTCTAGTAGGACCATTTGGCTTCTTTGGTGCTAGTCTCGCAAACGTTTTGGCTTGGGTGGGTTCACTGGTCGTTATGATTCCAGCCTATCGCAAAATCGTTAAAAATTTAAAGCAACAAACAAAAATCATCATTTCCGAACAATAAATTGACAACATTCGTTTTCAAAGCGCTTTCATTCGTTTTCTATTTAGAATGTTCGCTTTTTTTTATTATTTCATAGTCTTTTACACTTTAATTGTGCGCTAATGACTGCTAGAATAAGACAGTACGTTTTACGTAACTAATTATTTGGGAGGCAATCATGTCAACGATTGCACATTATTTCAAGTTTGATGAACTCAATACGAGTTTCCGTACTGAATTCATCGCAGGTCTCACTACTTTTGCGTCCATGGCATATATTTTATTCGTCAACCCCACTGTTTTGGGGGCTGCAGGTATGGATAAAGGCGCAGTTTTCACAGCTACTGCTATTGCTTCAGCCGTGGCAACTATTTTCATGGGTGTTGTTGCACTTTATCCAATTGCAATAGCACCGGGGTTAGGTGTCAATGCCTTCTTTGCTTATTCAGTTGTAATTGGTATGGGCATTAAATGGCAAACTGCAATGGCAGGTGTCTTTGTTGCAGCAATCATCTTTGTTATTTTGACATTATTCAAGATTCGCGAGAAAATTATTAATATTATTCCCAAAAACCTAAAATTAGCCATTGCCTCTGGTATTGGACTGTTCATTGCCTTTATTGGTTTACATGACGCTGGATTAATCGTTGCCAATAAAGATACTATGGTTGCTTTAGGCCATTTGACCGCACCTACATCATTGCTATCAATTTTTGGCATCATTGTCACTTTTGTCTTAATGAGTCGCAAAACACCTGCGGCAATTTTCTTTGGTATGATTATAACTTCAATTGCAGGTATTTTAACTGGCTTAATCAAATTACCGTCAGCTATTATCTCACCAGCACCATCTTTGGCACCAACTTTTGGTGAAGGTGTCATGCATATTGGTGATATCAATTCAATTCAGTTAATTACTGTCGTCATCACTTTTCTACTCGTGACATTTTTCGACACAGCCGGCACAATGATTGGTTTAGCAACGCAAGCCGGTTTTATGGAAAATAACAAAATGCCTCGCGTTGGTCGCGCTTTAATGGCGGATGCCGTTGGTATGACTGTGGGTGCAGTCATTGGGACCTCACCTACCTCAGCATATGTTGAATCGTCTGCCGGAATTGCCGTAGGCGGTCGATCAGGTTTGACATCTGTATTTACAGGCATATTTTTCTTGTTTGCATTGCTATTTTCGCCATTGCTTTCTGTGGTCACTTCACAAGTCACTGCGCCAGCCTTGGTTGTTGTCGGTGTGTTAATGGCTGAAAATTTGAGAGAAATTGATTGGGAAGACTTAGCGATTGCTGCACCAGCATTTCTGATTGTCATTGGTATGCCACTGACTTACTCGATTTCAGATGGTATTGCACTAGGATTTATCTTATACCCTATTACAATGATCGCAACTGGTCGTGCTAAGAAAGTTCACCCACTAATGTACATTTTAGCAGTCATTTTCATTGCTTTCCTACTTATTATTGCTAGTTAACAACGATTTAAAAGACCACCCTGTTAGATGAATAGATCTAACAGGGTGGTCTTTTTTCATATTTTATTTTCAATTCATGTGACAGCTACCAAAATTAATTTGAGATTTTCTCTCGTAAGTCGCGCGCATTAGCCAAGGCAGTATCAGTCACGTTATCTCCCGATAGCATCATTGCGATGGCATGTATACGTCCCTCTTCATCGAGCGGTGTCACCTGTGTAATCGTGCGATCTTGTTCTGTTGTTTTTGCAATCAAAAAATGGTGAGTTGCAGCCGCTGCTACCTGTGGCAAATGGGTAATTGCTAACACTTGTGAACCTTGAGCAATTGTTTGCATTTTCTTGGCAATGGCTTGTGCAACACGACCAGAAACACCGGTATCAGCTTCGTCAAATACAATCGAAACAATTCGCTGTTGTTTTGTAAATGTTGTTTTCAACGCTAGCATTAACCGCGCAGCTTCACCACCAGATGCAATTTTGACCAGTGGTGCCATGCCTTCGCCTTTATTGGTTTGAACATAAAAAGCAACCTTGTCACTCCCAGAGGCAATAAAACCTTCAATCGGCTCAAAATGAACCGCAAATTCTGCCCCATTCATTAATAAATCTTGTAACTGTTGGTTGACATCATGCTCTAATCGACGAGCTGTTTGCTGACGAACTTCGTGAAGCTTTATTGCCTTCTGTCTTAAGACCTGGCGCAAATCATTTTGTTTAATCTGCAATTCTTCCACATTGTAACCGTCATCATTCACAACACTTAGTTCTTGTTCAATTTTAGCTTGAAATGCTAACACATCACTGACAGTAGCACCATATTTACGCTCAAGTGTATGAATGAGTTGCAAACGATCATCTATCCGAATCAATTCAGACTCATCATAAGTTAAATCATTAAATTGTTCTGTCACATCTCGTGCAACTTCTTGTGCAGTATAATAAGCATCTGAAATAGTTTCAGATAGCTCTGCATAGACAGCATCATACGCTGAAATAGCCTGTAACTGTTGCATTGCTTCCGCCAATAAATCAACTGCACCACCTTGTTCGTCATTAAGTGCAGTTTGAACATTTTGTAAATGATCGGCTATTTTTTTGAAATTGTTCAATTTACCTCGTGAATCAAGTAATTGATTTTCTTCATCAGGTTGTAGATTTGCTTCATGGAGTTCATCTTGTTGAAATTTTAATAAATCGAGTCGTTGTGTAATTTCACGCTGTGATGATTGTATTTTTCGAATACGCGACGTAATTACTCTGAACTCCTGAAAAGTGTGGCGATAATCTGATCGTACTTGAGACAATTTTTCGCCGCCAAATGCATCCAATAATGGCAAATGTTCATCTTGATTGAGCAACTGTTGTGTATCATTTTGACCTTGAATATCAACTAAAAAGCTACCAATCATTGCCAATGTTTTTAAGTTGACAAGAACACTGTTAACGCGAATCGTGCTACGACCATTTTGCGTTAATTCTCGATAAATAATTAATTCATTATCATCAAAATCAATGCCCGCTTCAGTCAATAGTTTGTATAGCTGTTCGTTATTTGGCAAGCTAAATACAGCTTGTAAGGTGGCTTTTTTACTCCCATGTCTCACCATCTCAGAGCTTGCTCGGCCACCGGTTAGCATTGACAGCGCATCAATAATAATTGATTTTCCGGCGCCTGTTTCGCCGGTCAAAACACTCATACCAGTCTCAAACTGTAATTCAATTTTTTCTATAATGGCAAAATTTTCAATAATAAGATCTTCTAGCATAAGTTAATTTGTATCGATGATACATTTCCTTTCTACTATTTTTCTAATAATTTTTGAACCATGCTGGTAACTTGGATTGATGGCACCCCGTCCTTTAATAATACGAGGACAGAACCATCATCGCTTAAAGTTCCAAATATTTCTGGAAACTGAACCTGTTCAAATAAATTGGCTACCAACTGGCCATTTCCGGGTTGTACTTTTATCATGACCATGCCACGCTGCGCACTTTGGCTTAAAAAAGCTTGTTGTAGTATACGACGTAATCGTTGCAAATGAGGACGATCATCTTGTTTCGGCAAGTGATATAAAAAACCACCATGTGAATTTGGCACCTTAATCAACCCTAATTCATTAATATCACGCGAAATAGTCGCTTGTGTGACCATTTCTCCTAACGTTTCAAAGTGAGCAACAATATCCTCTTGACGACCGATAGCATGTTCTTGAATGAGTTGAACCAATGCTTTTTGGCGAGCTTTTTTATTCATTGGCATCTCCTGTGTGATTTAGCTGTTGGTAGGTTGATGTCAACAGTTGATCAACATCAATATCATCAGCTATCTTTGGGTCTTCTACCCGTTGTAATACAGCTAAAAACTCGATATTTCCCTGACCACCCTTAATTGGTGAAAAAGTCAATTGTTCAACTGCAAATCCTTCACGCACCATCATGTTAATTGTCTGGTTTAACACTTCGCGATGAACTGCTGGGTCCTTGATAATACCATTTTTGCCCACATGTTCACGGCCAGCCTCAAATTGTGGTTTAATGAGTGCGACAACATGCCCGTTCTTCGCAATAATGTCAGCAAGAGGTGGTAAAATGAGTCCCAATGAAATAAAGGAAACGTCAATTGTAGCAAAAGTTGGTTGCCCAAATGTAAAATCAGTTAGTTTGGCATAACGAAAGTTGGTATTCTCCATTACTTTAACACGCGCATCACGACGTAATTTCCACACCAACTGATTTGTACCAACGTCCAAAGCATAAACTAATTTAGCGCCATTTTGCAACGCAACATCCGTGAAACCACCAGTTGATGAACCGATATCCAATACAATCTTATCTTTTACAGATAATTCATAGGTGTTCAAAGCTTTTTCTAATTTTAGACCACCTCGGGATACATACTTGAGTTTCTCACCCTTAAAATGTAATTCAGTTGTCACTGGTATTTTTTGTCCAGCTTTATCTAAACGTTCTTCATTTTCGCCAAGAATTTCGCCAGCCATAACAGCACGCTTTGCCTGTTCGCGCGACTCAAAAAGGCCTTGTTGGACTAATAATACATCGACACGTTCTTTATCAACACTCATGATTTATCTCCAATAAAAGTGATTAATTCTGATAACAACTCTGGGTGAAAACGATGATTCTCCCGTGCAATGTCATTCAAAATCGTCTGGGCATCATTCAGATAATTATCGCGTATTCTCTCAGCTGCGTTAACACCTACTAGATGTGGTAACGCATTGACTGATTCAGTTGTATCTTGCTGAAAATCATCCAGATCATCCTGAATTTGAAAGGCCAATCCAAGCTTTTCTCCAAAGTCAGCTATTTTCGTTACCAAGTCAGGATTAAAAGTCTCATCATTTGCGCTACCTTTAACCAAAAGCGCGCCTGCTTGCGCAGCGTAACGCAATAAAGCCGCGGTTTTAGGTTGATAAATTAATGATAATAGACTTTCTTGGTCAAAATCACTCTCAGCACCATCATGATTTTGCATATCATGTATTTGGCCAAGCACCATACCATCTGCCCCTGCCGCTTCCGATAAATACTGCGTAATTGACACAATTGACGCCATCGTGGGTGCGTCAGACACTGTCAACGCCCGCGGAATGACGCTGAATGCACCTGTTAACAAAGCATCCCCTACCAAAATAGCATTTGCCTCGCCATACAAGGCATGCACACTAGGTTTACCTCGTCTTATCAAATCATTATCCATTGCCGGTAGATCATCATGCACTAATGAATATGAGTGAACCCATTCCACTGCCGTCGCAATTTTGAGTTGGCTAGGTGTTATCAATTGTTCAAAGCTATCTATAACAATCAAGGTTATTAATGGTCTCAAACGTTTGCCACCATTCAACACAGCATATTTCATCATCGCAACTAAATCATCATCTGAGCTAGCTTGAGATAAGTCATTTTCCAGTTGCGCATTAATTTTTGGCAACCATTCATTTTGAAATCCCTTTAAATTAGTCATTTGTTAATTCCAAATCCGATAATTCCCCATTATCATCCATTACTTTAGCTAATGTTTCTTCAGCATTTTTTAGCGTTTTTTGCAAATCTTTAACCAAACCAACACCAGTTTGAAAATCAACCAAGGCAGTTTCTAATGGTCGATCACCTTTTTCTAGTTGACTTACGATTGTTTCTAATTGTTGTAATTTTTCTTCAAATGTCAATTGTTCACTCATGTTTTACTCCTGTTATATTTGCAACTACACTACCGTCAGCAAAGCGTACATTGATTTCATCGTTTTTATCTAATAACGTTACACTCCGAACTACTTTTTCATTTTGAGTCACAATCGTATAGCCACGCGTCAAAATTTTCAATGGGCTTACAAGATCTAACTTGGCACTCAATAGCTGCAACCTTTCTTGGGCCGGTTGCAATAAATGTTTTTGAAGTTGTTGCTGTCTTTGCACAATCGTGGTGTAGTCGTGTTGTGCATTAGTTAGTCGTTGATGCGTGAGTTGCACTAATGACCTAGCAGCTTGATCGACACGTTGATTATGTCCTGTATATAATCGATCTGGTTGTTTGAAAATGACATGATCAGTCATTCTAGTTAAACGTTGCTTTTGGGTGTTGATGATTTGCTGTATTCTTGTCAACTGGCGTACTTGTAATTCTTGTAATCGAGATTGTATTTGTGCAAGTGTAATGGGCGTTGATAGTTCAGCCGCCGCTGTCGGTGTTGCCGCACGGCGATCCGCCACAAAGTCAGCCAGCGTATTATCTGTCTCGTGTCCAACAGAACTAATAACCGGTGTTTTAAGTGCGGCAATAGTACGTGCTAGCTGTTCATCATTAAAGGCCCACAAATCCTCAATGGAACCACCACCACGACCCACAATAATAGTGTCAAATGCCATATCATCAATTCTGTTAAGCTGCCGAATAATTGTTGGCGCAGCTTTATCTCCCTGCACTACTGCTGGAAATAAAATAACTTGTGCTGTGGGAAATCGACGTTGTACAGTACGGGCAATGTCTTCAATAACTGCACCAGTCGGTGATGTAACGACTGCTATTTTTTTAGGAAATAATGGAATACTCTTTTTTTGTAAATCAAATAATCCCTCTAACTGCAGCCGCTTTTTCAATTGTTCATAGGCTAAAAATAATTCTCCCACACCATCTGGCGACATTGACTCCAAAATTAAGGAGTATGAACCACGTGGTTCATAAAGTTCCACACGACCCACAGCGTTAATTTTCATGCCCTCTTCAGGTTGAAATTTGATTCGCTTCTGATAGCCAAACATGGAAGCACTAATGACCGCCTTCCCCTCAGAATCTTTGATTGAGAAATACAGATGCGGGCCACGTCGTCGTCCCATGTTGGAAATCTCACCTGTAACATAGACTTTTGCGAGATAAGGATCCGCATCAAACTTGCGTTTTAAATACGCAGAAAGCGCTGCTACTGTTAAATATTTATTATTTGTTTCTGACATGGTACCTCTCGATTGTGCATAGTGATTATATATAATAATTATACCTGAAAAAATGCATAAAAAAACAACTAACCTGAAGGCTAGTTGTTTAGTTTGGCATGCCAGATGCGCTCTGACGGGCGATTACTAGTTGTCACACTAATAATAAAGTCGCGTCACCTCAGTGTTAACACTGTTAGTCATGGTGAGATGAGATAGTTCCACAACACACTCATCATCTGCATCTATACGAGATTTGTGACTTAACACGGCAGACCGCCTTCGGCGCTAATTTTTCAAGCGCTTCGACTCATCGCATAATTTAATGATACCAAATATGTTCATGATAGTCAACTTAAGATGATCATCTTACGTCCTTAATGCTGCAATATTTACAGTTAGTTATGAAATCATTATACTTATAGGCATGATAAAAATAACTAAAATAACGCAACATTTCATCCACCATCACATTGCACCTAAAAACACTAGTTTAGATGATTTGTTCGTTTCAAATACTGATTTGAAAGACAAAAAAGCATTAGCTGCTTATGTGATTGAGACATACAGCCTTGGGCAACTTATCAGTGTAAAATTTAATGTTGCCGATCACATTCTCGACTTTACTTATCGTCACAATGAGCAAACTGGACGAGTTGTGGCTGAAGTCGCCATAGTGGACTGACACCGTTTATATTTCAACATCAGCTTGGGCTTCTGCAGATGCTTGCTCTGAGACAATATGTGCCAACTGTTCATCAAACCAACTTGCAATCTTTGCCTGTGCACTGTCAGTATCATCCTCATAAGTTGAAACCGAACTCACTAACGTAATTTTCAGTTTTGATTGACTAACAAATGGATTTTCAGCAATCATGTATAGATTAACACCTAGTGCTTCACTGTCTGGCAAAATCATTTTTCGTAACTGATTTTGATAACGCAAAGGTAAGTTGATAACATTTGTCTCAACACTTAGTGTTGTCCCATCTGCTTCGATCCCGCCATTAATGTTAAGTGTAATTTGCATAAAGTTTTCATCAGCTACATGCTGAGCTAACTCGCTCATAAGCTCATCAATTGGCACAGTTTGTCCATCTTCGACAGTTATTGATTTGTTATAAAATGTTGCATCAGCAATGTTAGCCAACGCACGCTCACCTGTTATTTGCATAAAATTTCCTCATGTATAATATTAACATATCTACTCAATTTACTGATTAAAATTCATTTTCTGTCAAAACGAGATACTTTAATTATCTTCATGTATTACCTCAGAATCACAAAAGTTTATATTTTGAGGGAGTATTTCAAATAAAAAAGAGCTCATGAGCTCTTTTTTATTGTTTGTGTGGCATGCGTGCCCAAAAATCAGCTTTATTCGTCTGCCTTTCACGCGCAATAGCCATTGCATGTTTTGGGACATCTTCTGTAATTGTTGAACCCGCTGCAGTAATCGCCTCATCGGCTATCGTTACAGGCGCTACTATTTTTGTGTTTGATCCAATAAATGCATGATTCCCCACTGACGTGTAGAACTTATTGACACCATCATAGTTGACAAAAACTGTTCCTGCACCAATGTTGACATCTTCGCCAACTGTGGCATTGCCAATATACGTTAAATGACCGGACTTTGTACCGCGTCCTAATTTAGCATCTTTCACTTCAACGAAGTTACCGACATGAACATTGTCAGCCAAATCAGCTTGTGGTCTTAAATGAGCGTATGGCCCAATAGTAACACCATTTGCCAATCGCGCTGATTCCAAATGAGAAGCAGTAATGACATTACTGTCACCAATAATGCTATTTTCAATTCGTGACCCTTGGGTAATTAGGTTCCGCGTTCCAATAACTGTGTCTCCTAGAATTGTCACGCCACCCTCTATCACTGTATCTGCAGCAATTTTCACTGTTTTATCAATGTAAGTACTCGTAGGATCAATTAATTCAACACCTGTAACCATTAAATCATGATTAATACGGTCATGCATAATTTGATTAGCAGAAGCTAAAGCGACACGATCATTCACACCCAATGACTCTGTAAAATCATGTAAAGTGTGTGCGCCGATTTGCTGACCATCATGTCGCAAAATGTCTAATGTGTCTGGTAAATAATATTCCCCCTGGGCGTTATTATTTTTTACTTTTGACAAAGCATCAAACAATAATTGATTGTTAAAAACATAAACACCAGTGTTAATTTCTTTAATATGTCGTTCTGTTACACTGGCATCTTTTTGTTCAACAATTTTAACAACAGTATTGTCATCACCACGCACGATTCGGCCGTAGCCAGTTGGATCATCTGCAATTGCCGTCAATACGGTCACGGCATTATTGCTATGCTGATGCTCAACGACCAATTCTGAGAGCGTTTCGCGACGAAACAGTGGTGTATCACCTGACATAATTAATGTCACACCGTCACTATCTTTTAATTCCGTTTGTGCTTGTTGCACTGCGTGACCCGTACCCAGTTGCTCCGTTTGCAAAACAAATTTACTACGATTACCAACATGTTCTTGCACGCGCTGCGCACCGACACCAATTACTGTTATTAATTGACTAGCATGCAGTCCTGAGACAGACTCAAGTACCCAATCAATCATCGTCTGTCCTGCCACCTGATGCAATACTTTGGGCGTGGTAGATTTCATACGTGAACCTTGTCCAGCAGCTAGTATCAGTACGTTAATTTCATCTTTACTCATGTTCAAATTAATCCTTATGACTATAGATTTCTTCTAAATAATTGCCCGCCGTTACTAGAATTGGGTCGCCATTTTTTAGATTAGTATCAACATGCAATAGTGACGTAAAATGATCTAACAATCTTGTAGTTGAGCGACCTTCAGCAAAAACAGCTGTACCAACAACTGTGCCGTCGAATTCTCCGACCAATGTCTGCATCCCTTGAATTGTTCCACCGGCTTTCATGAAGTCATCAACCACCAAAACACGCGAACCAGTTCTGAGCGAGCGACGGGATAATTCCATTTTTTCAACCCGCTTTGAAGAACCAGTCAAATAATTAACAGAAACTGTTGGTCCTTCCGTGACTTTGGCATCATCACGCACAATCACAAATGGTACATTAAGCTGTTCAGCAACCGCTTGGGCTAGTGGCACACCCTTTGTGGCTGCTGTCATAACAGCATCAATATCATCGCGAAGATACTGTGTCGCAATCAAACGACCAGCTTGACGTAGAATGTCTGGTCTTCCCAACAAATCAGACAAATACACATACCCACCAGGCAAAACACGTGTTTCATCGTTGACCAATTGTCTTATTTCTTCAATAAATGTTTTAGCTTCTGCTTCAGACATTGAAGGCACAAAACGTGCTCCTCCGGCAGCACCAGGCACTGTTTCAAGCAAACCAGTGCCTCGCTCTTGAAAAGTCCTTTTAAGGATGGATAAATCCTCAGAAATAGATGACTTAGCAGATTCATAGCGTTTAGCAAAATAAGATAGTGAGATTAGCTTGCGTGGGCGCTCAAGCATGTAGCGCGCCATATCGACCAAACGATCTGAGCGACGTGTTTTCATAATATGTGACGGACTCAAGTACTAGACTAGTCCGTTTCCTCCTTGAATTTTATTAATAATTACCTATAATTATAGCATTGTTTTCCAGTAATAGTTCGGAAATTAAGCCTTCCCTTTAAACTGCCATACAGATTCTAAATAGATCAAGACCTCAATAATTGCGATAAAAAAACTTGTGGGCAGTTCTGTTAGATAGGCGATACTCAAACCCACCCAAGTTCCAAACAATGCAAAAATGATTGCCATTCCCATCAGTTGTACGGTAGTGGTGGCATAGTATTTTGCACTGGCGGCTGGTAAAGTGACCAAAACAAATATTAACAGCGAACCTACCAATTGAGATGAAATACTAACAGACAAAGCAATCATGACAAGAAATACATAACGTACCCCTTGTTGTCGTTGTGTTTGCATGAACATCCCCTGTTCATCAAAAGACAACTGACGTAGTGTTCGGTAATTAAATAACAGTGTTACTAAGACAACCGCAGCCAGCATCAACAATAGATACAAATCACGATGACTAATTCCTAAAACTGAACCAAATAAAATGCCTGTTGCAGCGCTCGATGACGTGTGCCCCAATGCTAGAAATAAAATACCTAAGCCAATCGCTAATGCAGAAATGGCACTTGTCACATTGTCACGTTTAGTATATGTTGACTCCAATGCACCAATAGCAACTGACGAGACAACTGTTGTTAACATCATGCCTAATAAAGCCGGCCATCCAATCCACAGACCAAAAGCAGCACCAGCAAATCCAATTTCACTGAGAGAATGGGTTAAAAAAGCGTAATTTCGGGCAACCACAAATGTGCCAATAACACCAGCAACAATACTGACAATTGTACCAGCGACAAAAGCATTCTGCATAAAACTATACTCAAACATGATGAACCTCATTCTCAGGATGTGTAACTGTCATATCAACAGTTAGTTTTTTTAACGCTTGAGCATTTCCTTGCGTTACGCTACCATTAGCAAAAAGTAAAAAGCCATCAGCAAAGTCAGCAACTAAGTTCAACTCATGTGTGATGAATAAAACAGTTAATCCAGTTTCTTTTTGTAGCCGTACAATTGTTGTCAACAATTGTATCTTGTGTTCATGGTCTAAACTGGCTGTTGATTCATCTAATATCAGTAGTTCTGGCCGCTTAACTAAGGCTTGTGCGACAAATGCTCTTTGCCTTTGCCCACCGGATACCAAACCCAATCGTTGATCAGCAATATCGACTAAGTCCATCTTTTCCAGTGCGTCATGAATGGCCGATTTTTCTAATTGATTGTTAAATAAATGCCAGCCACGGTTAAAAGCCAGACCAACAAATTCAGCAATACTGAGTGGATAATCTCTCGAAATATCTCTAAACTGTGGTACGAAGCCAATAGCCTGTGTATTAACTTTCAAATTACCAACATAATTATGATGTTTTCCAATCAGAGTTTTCACAAACGTTGTTTTACCAGCACCGTTTTCGCCCAAAATGGCGTAAAAACTGCCTGCTGGCACATCAACGTTTATTTCAGACGCAATGGCCTTATCGCCATAACGGATTGTTAGTTGGTGTGTATCTATCATTGCATTCATTGTGCAAGCGCCTTTTGTATTAGTCGTAATTGTAATAATTGCCAAGACCAAATATAAGTGTCTTGCGGTAAAACCTGATTAAATGTCACAACGGGTATATTATCTTTTTTTGCTGCTGTGATTAGTTGTTTATCATGACTTGTCTGATCCTGTGTCGCCGTCAATACAAAATCAATTTTTTTGTCGCTCATTTTTTTCTCTAATGACGTCATGGCAGCATCGTCAAGCTTGTCAACATCATTACTTGCAGATTGATAACCCAACTGCGTCATCATTAATTCTTGCGATTGATTAGTAGCTAAATAGGTTACATTTTTATTTTTCTTCAAATTCTGAAATATTGTTGCTAATTTAGCCGTTTTTGTCAAAAGATTTTGCTTATTGGCAACATAACTATTGCGATTACGTGGGTCCATATCACTCAGTTGATCCGTGATCTTGGTCGCCATGTTCAAAGTCGTTTGAGGGCTCAAATAAATATTGCGGTAGCTTTTACCATCAGTAATATAGTCGCTGGCAATCACTAATCTCGCAGATAAGCGCCATTGCTTGGCCCGTGTTAATAACTGACTTTCATGAGTATCAGTGATAATCAATTCGGACTTTTTGAATTTTGCTTTTTGCGCTGTGTCAGTGACATTCGAAATCAGCTCGGTTTTGCCATGCTTACCAGCAATAGCCTTTGCAATCTGCTGGTATGCGATATTATCAGTAGTGATTACAACCGGCTTACTATCAGGCACGCTTGTTTCACCAGCCATATTAGCGAACACTAAAAAAATCCCGATTGGAATTAAAAGAATCGTTAAAATAGCATAAATTACTTGTTTGTTCATAGTGATTTATTTCATATTGCAGATGCCTATCATCTGCTGACAATCTGTATTTTTTAGGACGTACTATACTATAATAACACGATTTAAAACAGACAAAAACCATTTGTTGATACAAAAAAAGCCCACAATCGGGCAATTAATCAGCAAATGTAATGTCGATATTTTTTGTTAATATGTCAGTATAGCTATAAGAAGCACGCTCAAAATTAGCATCTTCATCTAATTCAACAACGAATAGTGATGGAAATGTTGATCTTAAAATGCCTGACCGTTCCGTAATTTTTTTTCGACCAGCTTGGGCAACTACGGTTACTTCTTGTCCAACATGTGAATCGAGTTGAACCTTAATCTCTTGCAAACTACTTGGCATTTTTATACCACCTTTCGTGTAAAAGCTTATTTTATTATACTACAAATAACCCTTTTTTGCAAGGATAACTGAATATTTCAGCTTTTTTTAGTATAAATATTCGGCTATTTCACTAATTTTTGGGTGCGTAATGCCAAGTATAGTTCAGTAAAATTAGCTAAATCCAGTCGTTCCGCTCTGATTGAAGGTTCAATATTGGCTTCTAGCAAAGCCTGTTCTAATTTGGTTTTTGTTTCAGCTTCTTTGCCATAAGTTTGCAATAAATTGTTCCACAAACTCTTGCGTCTATGCGAAAAAGTACCTTTAATGACCCCAAAGAGTTGATTTGGCTGTTCAACAGGTGTGTCAGGAATCGAGGGTGTTAATTTAACAACCGCACTATCAACATTTGGCGCAGGATTGAACGATGTTGCTGGCACTTTAATTGCTAACTGTGCAGTCGCAAAATACTGTATGGTCAAAGTTAAAACGCCATATTCTTTTGTACCTACCTGAGCATTTAAACGATCTGCCACCTCACGTTGCATCATGACCACGATGTTATCCCAAGAAATATCCGCCCGCAATAACTGCATCAAAATTGGTGTTGTAATATAGTAAGGTAAATTGGCAACAATTTTCACATCGGCATTTTCACCAAATTCTTCTGCGATTACACGTTTTAAATCTACCTTTAAAATGTCATTTTCAATGACGTGAATATTCTGATATGGCGACAACGTATCCGAAAGAACTGCGACCATTTGAGGATCAATTTCAAATGCAACCACTTTTTTTGCTGATTTAGCTAGTTGTTCTGTTAGGGCCCCGATACCGGGCCCAATTTCAATCACATTGTCCTCAGCTGTAATGTCAGAGGCTGCCACAATACCATGCAATACATTTAGATCAGTCAAAAAATTTTGCCCAAATTTTTTCTTAGCCCTTAATCCATATTCATTTAAAATTGCTTGTGTTCTTGTTGGATTGGCAATATCAATTGTTTTTCCCACTTTGCATTTGTCCTTTCAACGCTTCTTCGACCTGTGTACGTTTGATACCAAAGGCATTTAAACGTTTAATCAACTGTTTGCCATTTGTATAACCAATGTGTAGCTTTTCACCTACCACAACCCGACGTTCACGCGCATTTGGCCCACTTAAAAGGCCTTGTTGCAATAAAAATGATTGATCGATGTCACTTGATACAGTCAAGCGTGGTGTTATGATATGTCGCAAAGCATTTATAATGTCGTCAGGACTAGCATGTTCAATTCCTAATGATTTGTGAGGATTATCATGACTCGCACGAGCTTGATCTTGTGTGATGTATGCTTGTTTAGCCGTTGGAATAGCTTCTGACATAATATGGCGAATCCGCTGTCCATTAAAATCAGGATCGGTAAAAATAATGACGCCTCGCTGTTTGGCAGCTAATTTTGCCCTATCAATTGCATCTTGATTAACGGCACTCCCGCCAGTTTCAATCGTATCAGCAATCACCGCCCGAGCAATGCTTTGCGTATCTGAACGACCTTCAACAATAATAACTTCATTGATGCGTTGTCTATTAATCATGATTTAAAAACAAGCGATGCGCATTTTGACGTGTTAAATCAGATAACGCCTTTGGAGACATGTCTAACGTTTCTGCTAAACTATCAATGACATACTTAACAAAAGCCGGCTCGTTAGTTTTGCCACGATAAGGCGTAGGTGCCAAATAAGGCGCGTCAGTTTCAACTAAAATACGGTCTAATGGTACAACCTTTGCGGCGTCTCGTACTTCTTGAGCTTTTTTAAAGCTAACAACACCACTAAACGAAATTGACATCCCCAGATCAACAAAAGCTAGCGCCTGTTCTGGTGTGCCGGAAAAGCTATGCATCACACCTTTTGTGACACCAGACGCTTTTAGAATTTGATAAACATCCTCAAACGCATCTCGATTATGAATGATAACAGGTAAATCATATTTTTTTGCTAATGCCAAATGCGTCAAAAAAGCTTCTTTCTGAGTTTCATGAGAAGTACTTTCCCAATAATAATCTAAGCCTGTCTCACCAACACCCACGACTTTGTCCTGTTGCAACTGCTCCGCCAACGTAGTGGCTGCTGTCTCGTCAAAGCCATCTGTATCTTCTGGTTGAAATCCTAAAACGGCGTATACATTTTCATGCGACTGCGCAATTGACAAAGCACGTTGATTAGCAACTGCATCATAACCAACAATATTCATTTCCATTACTCGAAATTCGTTTGCTCGCCCAATATAGGCGTCTACATCATGATATAATTTGTCATCATTTAAATGTGTATGTGTATCGTAACTATCTGCCGGTGTCTTGGTTGGATCATAAATTGCCATTTTGGCCTCCAAATTATTATTTAAGCTAATACTAAGTATATCATGGTTCTACGTCAATAAAAAAACCGCTTTTTGCGGTTTAATTAGTTGGTGCAAAGTTTTTTAGTACACCATTAACAAACTTACGATCATCATCATCAGCAAACGTCTTAGTTAATTCCACTGCCTCATCGATGGCAACCTTATAAGGTGTTGCTTTGATTGAAACTAGTTCATAAATGGCTAAACGTAGTATAACGAGATCAGCTTTGTTGATTCGGTTTATTGCCCAACCATCAGCTAAATGAGCCGAAATTTGCTCATCCAAGTCATTTTTTGATCCCAACACACCATTAATTAATCTTGGCAAGTAATCATCAAATGTTTTACCATTCAAAACAATGTCGTATAAATCATCAATTTTGCTGTCTTGCGGATCCTTTTCAAGTGCAAAAAGAATTTGAAATGCAGCTTGGCGAGACTCATGTCGCGTTAAACTTGCCATTAATTAGTTACCTCGTCACCAAATAAATTATTGGGATCAATTGCACTGTCCGCTTTTTCTGGTACAATACCGCTGACGTGAACATTGATTCTTTCAACATGCAAATCCGTCATAGATGCAATTTGTGATTTGATGGCGTTCTGAATATTCAAAGCAACTTTTGGCACCGCCACGCCATATTGTACGAAAACATAGGCATCAATCACCAATCCATCAGTCGTTTGTTGTAATTCAACACCTTTACCACGCGCATTAGAACCAAAAACGCTTGTAAAGCGATCAGATAATTTACCACGCATCGAATAAACACCGCTAACTTCCTGAGCAGCAATTTGCGCGATAATTTCAACAACTTCAGGTGTTACTTGTGTCGTACCTGACACCTCACTTTTAGTTGCTAACAATAAATTTTTATTTGCCGTTTTGCCTTGCTTGATTTCTCTGGCCATAGTTACTCCTCGACAAGCTATTTAAAATAAAAAGTTCCACAAGGGAACTTTCAGGGTTACCGTGTACAGTTGCATTTAATCGTAATGACTGTGTTTTGACTTTAATCACTTGCTTAATGCTATCAAAAGACAATTCATTCGAACTAAACTGTAATCACGCGCGGCCCTTATATGAACCGTCTTCAGTATTAACAATAATTGTTTCACCTTCGTTAACGAAGTCAGGAACTGTGATTGTAGCACCAGTTTCAACTGTTGCAGGCTTACCTGAACCGGTAGCAGTTGCACCTTTGATACCTGGTTGTGTTTCAGTAACTTTCAATTGAACAGTTGATGGTAATTCAGCTCCCAAAATTTCGTTACCGTACATTGTGATCTTAACTTCCATACCTTCAAGCAAAAACTTCAAAGCATTAGTCAAATGTTCATCAGGAATGTTCACTTGTTCGTAAGATTCAACATCCATGAACACACGACCGTCATTTTCAGCGTACAAATATGACATTGGACGTGTCGTGATGTCTGCTTGTTCAAACTTATCACCTGGTCGGAATGTCACTTCGTTAACTGCACCAGTACGCAAATTCTTTAACTTTGAACGTACAAAGGCACCACCTTTTCCAGGCTTAACGTGTTGAAAATCCAAAACGCGCCAAATTGAGTTTGAATATTCGATTGTCAAACCCGTCTTTAAGTCATTCATGCCGATTGCCATGATTAGTATCCTCTTTATTCAGTAATATGATTATTATAACAGAAATCCCCTCTTAATAGTAGGGATTTCAAACAGGTAAAAATTTTACCACATTTACATGTTATTTTCAATCTTTTTTGCTATTTAGCTCCGGCTGCACAATCAATGCGTCTAGGCGACGAAGCGTTTTTAAGAATTCTTTTCCTTCAGATATACCAAAAATATCTAACCACTTATTGAAACGTTGGCGAACACTTTGTGCAATAATTGCTTCAACTTCGACGCCTTTAGGCGTTAAGACTAACAGCACACGGCGCCGGTCATCTGGATCTTTTTCTTGGTTTAAATAACCTCGGTCAAACAATGGTTTGAGTTGCCGGGCAATTGCTCCCTTAGTTACACCACGATCTTTAGCGATTTCGGTCATAGTCAAGGGTTCCTCACTTTGGGAAACAGCTGCCATGATTAACCATTGTTCAAATGATGCACCATACGGATTAGCTGGTTGTGAAATTAATTTTTCTAGATTTTTAAGTGCTGACATATAAACACTTACAAACTCACTCAATAGATCTGAATTTTTCATTTTATTTCCTCACATGCTGTCAATCATGGCCATCACTTCTTCGAGATTATCGTAAACATGCACCCATTTCATGTCGCTAGTGTTAACAAAATGATCGTCAACCATTTGATTCAACCACTTTTCAAAATAATCATAAAAACCGTTGATGCTGTACAAAATAAGTGGCTTGTGGTGCAATCCTAACTTGCCCCAGCTAATAACTTGCGCTAATTCTTCTAATGTACCAAGACCACCTGGTAAAACAACAAATACATCTGAATAATCAATTAGTAGCTGTTTCCGCTCTGTCATTGATTCTACTTCAATCAATTGCGTTATTTTATCTGCATCAATGGCATCCTCAGCCAAATTTCGTGGTGAAATACCTAAAACCTCACCATGATTAGCCATAACACTCGTCGCCAAGGTCCCCATTAGCCCATCTTTTCCGCCACCATATACAAGGTGCAGCCCACGATCGGCTATTTGTTTACCAAGCGCTTGTGTTTGCATCTTAAATTTGGGATTGCTACCGAATTGTGATCCCAAAAAAACGCCAATTGTCTTTATCGTCATTTGTTTATCCCTTACACCAATTTACCAATTATAGTATTAATAATCAAGTGAAGTATCTTAAAATCAGTCCATGTGGTAAACTAGTAGTTAAGGTTTTCGTTCGTGACAAATTAAAATACTATTTTTTGGAGGCATTTATGATTTTTAAAGTTTACTATCAAGAACACCCTGAGCGCAATCCAAAGCGCGAAACAACACAGTCACTGTATTTAGAGGCTGAAAGTTTACCTCAAGCGCGTGAGTTAATTGAGGAAAACACGCAATACAACGTGGAGTATATCGAAGAATTGTCAGATAAGGCTGTAACATACGAAAAGGCCTACCCTCACTTCGAAATCACAACATTCTAATGACATATTCAGTAGATATTAAACCTAATGAAGTCGCAGTTTATGCGCTAGGCGGTTTAGGCGAAATCGGTAAAAATACGTACGGTATTGAGTATCAAGATGAAATCGTTGTCGTCGACGCAGGCATTAAGTTCCCCGAAGACGAATTACTTGGTATCGACTATGTTATCCCAGACTATACTTACCTAGTGGATAATATCGATCGCGTTAAGGCACTGGTAATCACTCACGGACACGAAGACCATATCGGTGCTATCGCCTACTTTTTACAAGCTGTTAATGTACCAGTTTATGCTGGCCCATTAGCCATGGCACTCATCAAAAACAAACTCGAAGAGAAACAACTACTTAACCGTGTCGAGTTACACGAAATTACCGATGGTTCCGTATTAGAATTTGATAAAATGAGTGTCGAATTTTTCCGAACAACCCACTCAATTCCCGATGTGTTTGGTGTTGCGGTTCACACACCAGTTGGCACAATTGTGGAAACTGGTGATTTTAAATTTGATCTCACCCCAACTACTAAGCAGCCACCTAACCTTTGGTCAATGGCACGCATTGGTGAAAATGGTGTTTTGCTCATGATGAGTGACTCAACCAATGCTGAGCGTCCAGAATGGACCAAATCAGAAGCTTGGGTAGCAAAGTCTGTTAATCGTATTTTTGACAAAATTGAACATGGTCGTATTATCTTTGCTACTTTTGCCTCAAATATGAATCGTGTACGAATGGCAACAGATGCCGCTATTGCGCGTGGTCGCAAAATTGCAGTATTTGGTCGTTCTATGGAATCTGCCGTGACAAACGGCCGTGCACTGGGTTATCTCAATATTCCTGATGACATGCTCGTTGAGCAATCAGACATTAAACATATTCCTGATGACGAGCTTTTGATTTTATCAACTGGTTCTCAAGGTGAACCAATGGCTGCATTAGCGCGAATTGCTGAAGGTACTCATAAACAAATTCGCCTGAAGCCTAAAGATAATGTCATATTTTCATCGTCACCCATTCCTGGTAATACCGCTTCTGTCAACGCTGTTATTAATAAATTAGAAGAAGGTGGCGCAAATGTTATTTATGGTAAAGTCAATAACATTCACACTTCTGGTCACGGTGGTCAAGAAGAAGAAAAGCTGATGCTAGCACTAATGAAGCCCAAGTTTTTCATGCCTGTTCACGGTGAATATCGTATGTTAAAAGTTCACGCTTCTTTAGCGCATGAATTAGATATTCCTGATGATCACACTTTCATCCTTGAAAACGGTGACGTTCTGGCATTAGATGGTGAAAATGCCCGTGTTGCAGGTCATTTTCCAGGTGAAGATACTTATATTGATGGGTCTGGAATTGGTGATATTGGGTCGGTTGTTTTGCATGATCGTCAGAAACTATCACAAGATGGGTTAGTCGTCGTCACTGCAACCATCAATCTCAGCAAAAAGGAAATCCTTTCCGGTCCAGATATTTTATCACGTGGGTTCGTTTATATGCGTGAATCTGGCGACTTAATCAATGAAGGCCGTCGTGTTATTTTCGGTACAATTCGTCGTGTAATGAACAATGCCAACGCAAGTGAATCAGATATTCGTCAAGCTGTTATTGATGAATTATCACGCTTTTTGTACAAAGAGACTTCTCGAAAGCCAATGATTTTACCTATGTTAATTATGATGTAATAAAAACCGCTTTATATCAACGTTTAACGATTGTTGATTAGCGGTTTTAATATTTTGAAAATTACGATTATTCACTATTTTTCACTGAAATTCACTTAAAATTTGCTACATTTGCTACAAATTTGCTACACAAAAAAACGCCGACCAGATTAATTTCTAGTCGGCGTTTTTATCTATAAATATAAAAACCCCCAAAGGGATTGATTTTGATTATAGGGATTAACTGCTGCCTTATGAACAGTGAGAGAAGAATAATTGTGATCCTTTGGGGTAAAACACATTCCGTGTTTGGTGCAAGCATAACGCACTTACTAAAATAAAGCAAATTAAAAGTGCACATCTTGGGGAGACGTACACTTGGGGGGTGAGTATAATTTGGGTACCTAATCACGTATTTATTGTATATCACTTACTTTAGAATAGCAAACAAAAACCCAACAATCTGCGCTGATATCAGAAGGATGGACGTTAAACTCTGATAGCGATTGTTGGGCTGACTACATGTTATCACTCTTACTTTTTGAAAGCAAATTAAAAGCTCAACAGTGTAACATGAATTATCCTGTCGAGCATGTAGTCCACCCTTGAAAGAACTACAACTCTATTTTATCACAAATTAAAACCCAACAACCATATCAGATTCGAAATTGGGAGTAACTCATCATGATGTTGTTGGGCTATTTAATGGTATCACTCTTACTTTTTGAATGCAAATAAAAACCCCAACAGGTATATTTGTCTTCAAAGGTTACAGAATATAAATGCACTGGTGTGCTGTTGGGGAAAATGCTATTGCATTTATCTACATTGTACAATTATTCACATACTAATGCAAACAAAAGTGCACACCATCATCACGGAGTGTGCACTAATCATCATAGCTGTAGTCTCGTTCACTCAAAACTACACACCAAGTGTAACGTACTTACTAATTTATAGCAAATAAAAAGCCCACACGAGTGAGCGTTTATATCTTATTAAGCTTTAACGATATTAACCGCTTGCAATCCACGATCGCCCTTTTCAACACCGAAAGTCACTGACTGACCTTCATCAAGTGTCTTAAAGCCATCACCTTGAATAGCTGAGAAGTGTGCGAATACATCTTCACCGCTTTCACGTGTGATGAATCCGAAACCCTTATCGCCATTAAACCACTTTACCGTTCCTGTTTCCATTATATGTTTCTCCTTTGGTGCAATCACCAATTTATTTGTAATTTTAAATAATTGGTACTGAGAGTCCTCCGAGAAAAACAAATCAAAATCAAAAACTTTATTACTCCTTAACACTAACATCATTCACTCAGAATAGCAAATAAAAACCCAACAAACGGTAATGTTTACTTACTACCGTGTTTGTTGGGCTATTTAATGGTATCACTTGTGCTGGTTGAGGGAAAATAAAAAAGGCTCAACCGGAATTTAATCTAGTTGAGCGGCTTTTTATTATTTAGTTGTTATCTTTAATGACGTAAGATTTCCCATGGGTATTTGACTAGCCTCAAGTACACCACTTTCAATCTGACAGTCATTTATTTTAGCTGTGGTGATTTTGTCCTCATCACTACCTGTTCTAGCACATGAAATTATTTTGTCTTTCATATTACGCTCCTACAATTTGATAAACGCGTCTGCGTTGAACCAGATTATACCGTACTTACCAAATACAATACCAACACCATTGGTCGCTGTGTCGTATTTATCAATCGTGCCGTTGTCATAACCACGGCTAAATTTCATCACATCACCTACCTGTGTTGGCGACATACCACGTGTGACATTATCGACAATATCCAATGGAATACCATTGTTCGTCCAATTTGCATCAGTTCCACCTGCTAATGCGTAGTTAATCATCTGCCAGATACCGTTAACTTTTGCAATTTTATCAACCTTGAAAGTCTTGGTATTTGTAAAGTGATTGCCTGCGTTCTTGAATTGTTGGATAGCTGATGAACTAGTTGCTAGTTTTGATGTTGAGCTAGCTTTCGATGACGTATTAGTCACTTTTCCGACCGCAATTTCATTAGCGCGATTAATCACCCTTGCGACATCAATACCACCCGGGCAAGCTGTTGATACAACGGCCTTATGTGGGATAACATGTGTCGCGTCAATTGGAAAGCCATACCGTTTTGCAATATCAGCTACCAGTTTTGACAAGCTTTCAAACGTATCATTGCTAATCGTCCAGTTGGGCGCACCTGTGGCGTTCACGTTTTCAATCCCGATTGAGCGGGCGTTCATATCACCATTTCCAGCATGCCAAGCTGTGGTGCCTTCACCAACAATCCCAATAATCTGCTTGCCAGCCACTTCATAATGTGCTGATGTTTGTGCGCTGCCATTGGCTAACCATGTGTTGATTGCCACATCTTTATTTGTTGTGGCGTTGTGGTGGATCACGATTCGGTCAATTTTTGCTCGCGGAATCACACCACTTGCCATCGTACGACTGTCTGCGCTGGTAATTAAATCACTATATAAATCACCGTTGATGTTCTTTGTCATTCTTGTGTCTCCTTTATATTAGCGGCTTCTGGCTCTGTTTCAATCTTTTTCAATTTGACATGGTATTCATCTTCAACCCATTTAGATAGAAAGTCCGGAATTTCAATACCTGCTAACTGCATGTTGGCGTAGATAGACTTGAGCATATAAGCCCCAATAATCACCGTTACAATAAATGAAATGACATCAAAGATTAGTGGGTCAAAATAGAAATCACGTCCTCCTAAATGTGTAGGCACAACTGAAATTAGGATTGTGAAGCCCCATATCACCACAGGCATTAAAGCTAGTGGAATTGATGTGATTAACCCACCTAATCCGCCACCGCTCGTACGCGCAACACCTTGACGTTTACGCCATAATGCACCTAGAAATGTGTCAAAAAAGACCAAAATAAATAGGACTGCCGTTTCGGTAGCCCCGTTTAAATTAGCAAACAAATATTTTAAGATGTCTTCCACTATCTTATCCCTCCGTTGTTTCTGCCGGAGCTTCTGCGATAAGCGCTTGAATTTTCTTCTTAGCTGCTGCTTTGATGTCATCTTCTGATGATGTAAAACTAACGCCGTCTTCTGGCGTCACCTGCAAATTACCGTTCAGGCTATTTGGGAACGTGCCGGCGTTAAATGAAACCGACGCGTACTTCAATGTCAACTTACCATCAACGAAACTAAATTGTAAATCTCCAACTGTCATATTCATGATTATTTCTCCTCTTCTTTTGCTTGCTTCTCGTATTGCTCAACAAGTGACTTGTACTGTGCTACTTGCAAAGTCAAGTTAGCATTTTCTTGCAATAACGTTTGTACTACTGAATTAATATCTGGTTTCATTTTATTTACCTACACTTTCTAATTTTTCTTCTAGTTCTTCAATGCGTGCAATTAGTGCTTCGACCTTAGAATCTTCTTCCTGCAAGGCTTTCATAGTTATCCATGAAGCAGAGTGGTCATCTGTTCCCTCTTGCAAAGAATCCAAAAAATCGATTGGATTATTTAGGTAATCAGCACCAATAACAGGACCGAATGTATACTTATCGTTGCCAGCTTCCGCGTCCGTCTTGAATTGATACCTATAAATTCCAGCTCGATTAATCATTTCTAAAGCTGAACCGTCTTCCATCTCTGAAATATTAGTCTTATACTTTGCTAACGAAGATGTATACCAGTGTGCTGCTCGTGCATCTGCATAGTTCAAATTGGAAGTTCCAATAGTGGCATTCGTTACCACACGCAACTCACCAGTACCATTATTTCCTACACCTACATACATACTTGTATATGACGGGTCACTACCTTTCATGGATATACTAGTAACACCATCAATAGAGCCCCAGCCGTTATCATAAATAGCTGAACCGCTTGAGCGTAGTCTTATAGTACCGACATCTATTTCGGATGAACCGCCCTCGGTGAATAACGCAACCCTGTTATCGTATGTGTTAGAGTTACTTCCGTCCCATGCACCTAAAAACAGATGGTCATTTCCAGCATATAGATAGTGATGCCAACCAGATGATTGGTTGACTGGCTCGATATGCAACTGATGTTGCCAATTTGGGTTAATACCCAAGCGAACGTTCTGCGTCGTGCCGTCGATTTGATTCTGCATACTCGTGACGTAAATAGCAGCACCGTTAATTGTCCCAGCGTTTAATGTCATCGAATTAGCAGTGATAGAATTTAAAACACCGGTGGTTATTTTGCCGGCATCAATTGTTGCTATCTTTGCAGAGGTAATCGATGCATCACCAATCTGCGCCGTTCCAATCGCACCATTAGCGATATTAGCTTGGCTGACTTTAAATGCACCAGTGACCGTTGTGTCACCGTTAAGCACAATATTCTTACCAGCAATTTGAATACCAGAACTATCCTGATTGATTAAACTAATAATCTTGCCGTTGTTGTCTGTGATAGCTGAACTTATCTGTGTCGCCGTCTGTGTCTGAATACTTGTGGCTAATGTGCTACCTGTGATGATAGACGTTCTGCTCAACGCTGTTTGGAATTCAGATGAGATGTTACCACTTGAATCACGTACGAAGTTAGAAATGCTGTCTGCGGTTATTTTTACTTGCGCAAGTGCTGCGTTGTTATTGTAGTTACCTTGAACGTATGTGCCAATGGTTGAGGCAAATACCAACATTGGTTGTGAAACATAAGAGTTGACGCCAGACTGTACTCCAAAGTTGATATAGTAAACAGTTGATGGTATTGATATACCATTCATAACATTTAGTCCTTGACTGGATATGATGTGTGATTTTAATTCACCTATCAGCTTCTTGTTCTCGTCATACCCTCTAACAAATGACCAATCATCATTATAAACAGAAGTTGATACCACTGATACACCTTGCACAGATATTAGTCCCGAGTATAACCTGTTACCAGAAACTGTTGCGGTGTTCCTAATGCGAGTAGACCCGTTATAAGAACCATCTACTACAAATGGAGCGTAATTCCCGTTTATCCAACCAGCAAAATCAGGACTAAACTCTGTGTTGAACAACTGGTTAATTTGTCCCAAACTATTTACTGTTGACTTTAACTCACTAACTGTCGTAGCAGTTCCATTAGCCGTTGCCTCTACCTTAGTAAACCTTGTATTTAGTTGTGAGTTATTGCTATCATAATCAGTCTTCGCAACTTTTAATGCAATAGCGTCAGCATTTTGTGAGATTGCTGATTCTGCTGCTTTAACTCGTTTATCATTGCTTGTCTGATAATTACCAACCGTAGTAACTACACCATCGGCTGTTGTTTGGGCTTTTGAAACAGCTGTGGTTAAATCACCGGTTTTCTTATCATAGTCGGTTTGACTAACCCTTGTAGTGATAGCAGTAGCATTGGCTTTTATGTCAGCCTGCGCTTGACTGATTCGTCCGTCTGCATTGGTTTTATAATCACTAATTGCCAATGCTGCATTATCAGCTGTTAGTTGTGCTTTTGCTGTGGAACCGTTGTTGTTGTAGTTCCCCTGAACGTATGTGCCAACGTGGTCTGAAAATACTAGCATAGGCTGTGAAAATACATTTCCGTTAGATATACCGCTTAATAAAATTCCAAAAGATATATACACAACGCCACTTGGAATTGTAATATTTTCTACTTTTGTGTAGCCAACAGAATTTTTGGCACCAAATTCTGGTGATGATGTTCCTGGAACATTAACCATATTTCCATTAGCGTCCACATTATTGATATACGACCATACACTAGATGAAGCTAGTTTTTGAATAGAATATGACATTTTAGTTCCTGGTATGACTGCAATTGGTGCTGATTGAAGTCTGGTTGGTCCACCATCAACTTTCATAAATACATTTGATCCATTCACAGGAGCTCCTAAGCTAGTGGTAATGCCTTTTCCATAAAGACCTCTGTCATACCAACCCTGAAAATCAGGACTAAACTCTGTGTTGAACAATTGGTTAATTTGTCCTAGGCTATCAACCTTAGTAACTGTTGCATCAAAGCCATCAGCCCTCTGTTGTAGTGTGCTAATGTACCCAGACTGCTTGCCTTGTGCAGTTTGCAAATCACTGATGGTCTGTTTAGTTCCATTAGCGTCAAACACAATCGTGTTCATTTTTGCGTCTTGGTCACCATCTTTTTGCTTGATAGATGCAATATCTGTCTTCGCTTGATTTGCTGTCTGCGTTGTAGTTGTTAAGTCTGTCTGAAGTTGACCAGTCTTAGTATTATAATCGGTTTGGCTAACTTTAGTCTTCAAACCATCTACTGCAGTTTGTGCAGTTGCTTGAGCTGTTTTAACAACACCATCATTAGTGGTCTTATAACTACTAAAGTCAGACTTTACTCCAGACACAGATGTTTCAATAGTCCCCATTCTAGTGTCTTGCTTGTCATCTCTAGTTTGAATATCAGTGATTGACTGTTTTGTACCATTCACATCAGTTGTAATTTGGTTAATCTTATCAGATTGACTATCTTGCGTTGTCTCGATGTCACTTATGCTTTGCTTAGTTCCATCAACATCACTTGATATACTGTTAATCTTAGAGGCTTGGCTCGTGGCTGTTTTCTTAATGTCAACAATATCCGCAGCCTGTGAATCAGCAGTTTGTTTAACCTCTGTATATTTTGTTGTCAAGTCACCTGTCTTAGTATCATAATCAGTCTGTGATACCTTTGTTGCAACTTGCCCCAAAGCAGTTGTAGCGTCCGTTTGTGCCTTGCTTACCTTACCATCGTTAGTCGTTTGATACTGTGTAATGGTTGCTTTAATTTGGTTATCTTTGGTTGTGTAGTCTAGTACAACATCTTCTGGTGCATTAGTCCAATCAGTAGGCAGGTTGCCTTGTTCAAATTTAACCCTATAGTTACCGTACGTTCTACTAGACACACGAACAAAGTAAGTATTAGCGGAAGTTGTAAAAGTTCTTTTTTCATAGTCATTTGGTATGTCAGTGGTTGCTATTGGACCATATATACTAGCTGATCGATCTAAAAACGATTTATTTGAATCGTACTGTCCTATACCTGCCCAGTAATTTTGCCCTGATAATAAGGAGCCCCATGCTTGGAACGTGTATTCCGTATTAGGTAGCACAGCAATATAATCAGATGCCATTTCATTGTTGATACTGTTTGGGGCAGCTAAAGTACCATTTGAGCCGTTGATGTAACCAGTTACTTGTGTTTCGGTTATATAAAGGTTTCTGCCACCAACGCTAAGTGCTTTGATGGTATCATTAATATCACTCTTAGCTTGATTAACTGCATTAGTGGCTTTAGTATCTAATGCACTAACTGCATTCTGTCGGTCTGTAACCTCTTTGGCTATTGTGTTTAGTGCGTCAGCCTTAGCTTGATTAGCATAAGTTTGCGCTTGTGAATTAGCAGCAGCTACCGCAGCGTTACGTGCTGACGCTTCACTGGCAATGCTGTTCGTTAAGTCTGTTTTAGCAGCAGACAAAGCGCTCTGTGCTTGATTGAATTGAGACGTTGCCGCACTCTTAGCGTTCGCCTCTGCTGTACTAGCTTGTGAAGCCGCCTGTGACTTTGCTGTTGCAATATCACTTGAAAGGCCTTGCTTCACTTCGTCAGTGTGTGAGTTGGCTTGTGTGACTGCGTCAGTGACAGCGGCGGCTATGTCATCAGCGGTGGTTGGTGAAGCGAGCAACTCCCATATATCACCATTCCAGCGGTATATTTCAGTACCGCCATCTGCTAAGTATTTAAACCAGATGTCACCAACTTTTGGACTATTGGGAGCTGTTGCGCCATAGGTTGTTCCCGGTCTGCCAATCTGGTTAATCGTCCACTGTGTTTGACTACTAGTAGTGTCTGCAACAGCATTCAAGCTGTTGAGTTGCGAAGTGATACTGTTTGAACTTAAATCATCACCAAGTGACAATTCTGTTTGGTCTGGCGATAACAGATCATACTTCACTTCAAACACACGTGTCTTATAGCTCAAATCTCTATCACCGTGCATGATTAAGGCCGTGTCGCCAAGTGATAGCCCACCAACATCAGCAACCGTAGCCGAATACTGAATTTGTGGGTGATTAACAGATTGCAGAGTTTTATATGCTGAATTGATTAAAACATTGACATCATCAATATCATCATACGTTTGTAGCAACAGCCTAGCGTTTCCGTTAATCTGTCCCCATTCGGCCGTAGCGTCTGGGTCTGATAGAACGATTGAGCCTTTTGGCTTATCTAATGGTTTACCTGCGGACTTTTTCCATTCAACGTCAGCAATGTTAATTCTGCGACCATAGCCATCAGGTGTATCAGCTTCTCCGTTGTCAATCTCTTCACCTTTACCACGTGGCAATATAGCTGTGTAAATGTTTGATGTATCGCTTTGACGTTCAACTGTTAGCAAGTTTGAACCACTTGCAAATACCTTTGATGTATCTGCCCCCTGACGTGCTAGATAGTCCATATAACGACCGCTGATGGCGTTTCCTTGTATCTCAATATAAAATACAATCTCACCGCCTAGCAGGTCTACAACTCTGCTGATTGCGCTTAATCGGTCAACGTAATAGAAATTAGTTGTCGCTGCGCCAGAAACATTGACGTTGTTGAGCCCCCAATTTGAACCATCAAGTGCAATTTTCATCAGATTCAATGCACTCTGATTTTGTGGTCGCTTATCTTCAATATAACCATCAGTAGCCAGCTCTTGATAAGCCAACTCGTAGGCTGAATAGTCGATTGTTTCTGTGTTATCAACACGTTCGGTCAAACGCAACATAATAAACTTGCTGTCGTTTAATGGGTGAGGTGTCGCCACATACTTTGAACCGCTTGGCAACGCCTTGCTTGCAGGTAGCGAGAACTCAAACGTTGTTGCCGTGTTAATTTTAAAGTTTAGATGTGCTGCCGTGAAATCATCATTGGTCAGCGCCTTTATAATTGCTTGTTTTTTATCAAAAATATAAATCATAGTGCTTTCACCCGATAAGACAACACAATTGAACTTGCCTGTGTACTAGCAATTTTCGTACCATTTTTAATCTTGGCTTCAAAAATATTACTGTTGTTGATGTCGATTGTTGCATTAACTGACTTTTTAACATTAGTACTTGGTGTAAATTCTGTGACCGTCTTTTTTGTGTAGTCGATTGTGTATACATTAGCTGCCTTAAACGAGCCAACCAATGTCAACGTGTAACTATCAACCGTTAGAACGATTTTAGAGACATCTGCGCTATTGGTTAAGACAATCGTGTCAAAGCCTTGTGCAAAGCTTAAAGACGCGTCAGAAACGTTTATAGACGTTGTACCAGACGCATTCTTTGCAGCGCCGTACTTGTATGGGTCTGACATTTTTAGCTCAAACACGCCAGTTGTTGATAATTGACCAGCATTATCCAAATTGTTGGCAGTTACCGTGCCGTATCTCGTGTAATTAGGTTCATCAGCAAAATTAAAAGCGACTTCATTGCCTTGTAGATACTTGTTTAAGGTATCGTTTAAGGTATTGAAATCGCTATTTGTTTTAGCTGAAACCATATACTTCACACTGATTTTGTTTGATTCTATCCTTGACGATAAAAATAAGTCACCGTCTGCTAGTCCAGTAGCTGTGGATAATGACCTTGTGAAGCTTGACCGCCCCTCAACGTTTAGAGTTTGGTAGCCCACTAGCTCACTATCCAATTTATGACCGTTGAACGTGATAGATTCGCTTGGCAATGAAACAGCAGATGTTCCAACGGTCAGGTCTGTAAATTCATATAAGCTCAATGCGTGCCCTCCTTTCTGTTATAGTTGAACACTATTATTTCTCTTTAATAGCGCTGTCTTGCCCTGTTGATTGTTAATGTCATCAACATAAGCAGTGTAACCGTGCTTATCAAAGGCGATTGTGATATTAGCTGGTTGTGTGTTGTTAGTTTGATCTAGTGTCATTACACCGCTGTATGAACCTGATAAATTACTATTTAACGAATTAATAGGTGCACTAATTGCATCGGTAGCCAAATTACCAATTCCGTTTGCAGCGCTTATAACAGACCTATTCATAGATCCAATACCATTGACAAACCCTTCTGTTACATAACCACCTATTCCAAAGAACACTCGTGATGGTGAATGTATCTTCAAATTTCTACGTACAGCGGCAGCGGCAGATGCAGCTACAGATGCAGCGGCAGCCATTACTGAACCACGTTGTGCCAAGATACCGTTAATCATTCCAGCTGCTGCATAACCACCAGCTGATGAAAATTCACCTCTAGCACTTCTAGCTGAACTTGCAGCACTCCTCATTGCAGAACTAACAGCAGAACGCAAACTGGCCATTCTTGAACGAACAGCCGAAACCATACCACTGGCTGCAGATGATGCTGCAGATTTCATACTATTAAAGCCACTTGTAACAGATGATTTCGCAGAGGATATTGAACTTCTAATAGATGAACCGACATTATTGAAGCCACTAGAAATTGATGACTTTATGCCGCTCATTGATGAAGATACTCTGGTTTGCAAACTAGAGAAACTAGCATTTGCACTAGATGTAAAACTAGATATTGTACTTCTAGCTGAACTTGCTGTTGAAGCAAAACTTGAAACAGAACTCTTGGCTGAATTAGCATGACCACTCATAGTTGCAAAATTGTTATCCATCGCAACAACAGCTGATGACAAAGATTTAATTTTTCCGCCTACTAACGCTACTGCTATACCCAATGCCGTTAAAGCCACAGTACCAGCTGCAATACCAACCGCACCGGCGACCATTGCCACCCCAGCTGCAGCTAGTTTAGCTAAGTTAGCAGCTAATGTGCCTGTTGGTTTAGAAGCCCCAGTAGCTGCGGTACCAAACAATGATATACCGGTAGCCGCTATAACAATCCCAATTGCTATAGAATTAATAGCAACTCCCGCTAATAAACCGGCAGCCGAAAGAAGACCTAATCCCAATGCAGCACCTGTTGCACCAATTCCAAAAGCTACGGCTCCAATTCCAGCAGCAGTTAATCCAGCAGCTAGGACAACTAGCGAAGCACCGGCAGCAATAGCTGAACCAGAAAGAGCCAATATCGAAACTGATGCCGATAGACCATAAGATGAAATAGTGGGCAAAGCCAGTGCAACTATATTTAACGCAACTCCAAATGCTGTTGTTGATACAGCGACTAGTCCCATTGCTAATCCAAGCGCTCCAATGCTAATTGCTAACAAACCAGCAGCTACAGCTGATACGCCTACTGCAATACCTAATGCTACAACACACTTGCGGACAGGGCTATAACTCCAACACTAGCTAATATAGAAGCCCCTCCGAATACCGTTATCGCACCTGCTAATGCTAATATTCCTACTGCAGCGCTTGTTCCGTATTGTGAAATCACTGGCAATTGAGTGGCTAATAATGCTAATCCCGCAGAAGCAATTCCGATAGCAATTCCAATTGCGAGTACAGCCGCCCCAAAGACACCAATTCCAACAGAACCAGCAGTCAATGCGGGTGCTAACAATGCAAATACTCCTGCAAGTGCGCCAACAGCAACGGTAATTGCAACCAATGTAATAATTCCTTGAGTGCCTGTTTTAGCTAATGCAGCAATACCAAATGCTAGTACACCAATACCAGCAGCGGCGGCACCTATTCCGATACCAATTCCCGCTGCTTTAACACCCATACCAGCAAGCTGTCCGCCCGATATGCCAGCGTACTTACCTGCAGCCATAGCTGATCCTGTGAATTGTTTTACCATTCCCAATGGTTTCTTAAATGCTAACACTAATCCAAGCAATCCAGTTCCTAAAGCTACCACAGCCAGTCCTGCGATTTTTATAGCATTGCCAGAACCACCAACAGCCTTTGAAAAACTTTCCCAAAGTTTCTTTCCGGTTTTAGTTTGTGTAAAAAAGTAATATAAACCAGCAACCAACGCCGCAATTAAAGCAATCACCAATACGAATGGGTTTGCTGTCAGAATACTAAACAGACCAGACATTGCGCTTCCGACCGATTTGACAATTGATATAACCTTATTCATCGCTACGAATGAGGCGACAAAACCAGATATACCAGCTGTAAGCGGCATAATCCACCCTTTATTCTTTTTAACGAAGTCGACCATTGACTTAATTGCATTTACAATGATTGGTATATACGTAGTTATCGTGCTGTTTATAGTGTCAAACGCTGTGTTGATACCACCTTTCATACTATTGACTAAATCAGCAATCCCACCTAGCTTGGCGTTTTTTAGCCCGTTATCAATAGCTGTTAACGTTCCAGCTAAACCTTTTGTGACAGCCGTTCCTAAGTTAGTGAATGAGGTTTTAATTCCAACACTGTTTTTTCTTGCTAGTGTTGCGAACCCATTTTGTCCTTTATCCAACTCAACAAATTTCTTATTCAAGTCATCAATTGTGATACTGCCGCTTTGCAAAGCTTTATATAGGTCTTGCTCGGCTGCTTTACCTGTGAAACCAAATGCGTTGGCTGTTTTTCTAAGCGCAATAGGCATTGTTTCTTGTAATGTACGCCATGATTGCATATCAACCTTGCCAGTAGCTAACATCTGCGTGTACTGTTGCATTCCACGTGATGTGTCTGCAACGCTTGCACCTGAAGCAAGGAATGCGTCATTTAAAGCTAATGCTGCTTTAGCGCCTGATGTAGCGCTACCTGTTAATGGTGCAAACTGTTGAGCAGCACTTGTAATTTCATTCAATGATGTTGGCAGTCCATCAATTCCGTTACTCAACAACTTCATTGATTTTCCAGTATCTTGTGTCGAATATCCCAACGCTTTCATCACGACAGGATATTTGTTTAAGGTATCGAAACGATCTACAGCATTACCAACATTGCTTGTAACCACAGACAGCGCTTTGCTAACGACGGCCGTTGCAGCACCAGCCACAGCACCAAATTTAATCATGCCCTTTCCGCCAAGACCTGTTGACTTGGTTGTATTGTTACCAAATGAATCTGCTGCTTTAGTCGCTGATTCAAAAGTCTTGCTAAAATTCTTATCAACCGCAGACAACACAGCCTGCACTGAATAACTTTCCATTTATTGTCCTCCTTTCCTCTTTTGTTTTAATTCTTGCAGCTTTGCGAAACGCTGTTGAATAAGCGCCTCTTCTTCTCGTTTACGTGTCAATTCGGAAGTATAATCACTTTCAAAACTTGCACGTATTTCATCTTCTTGTTCTGCTGTATTGTAGAAATCACTAAACTTTTTATAACGTGGTTTAGGGTGTTTGTCGCCCCCTGTGGTAGCCTGTACAGTTTGGTTATACCAAGCGTGTAAAGCTATGTCTTCACGTCTCAAAGCCTGTTTAATTGCGTATGCTTCCATAGCTAGTTGATAATCAGGTAACGTCATAGTCTCGATTTCGTACATTTGATACACAGAAAAGCCTAGACGAGTAAGGCTGTTCAATACAATTTCATGATATGTTTGCTCACTAGTTTTGTATCCTCCTGTGTCCTCATCATCTAGGCTTGTGCGTTTTTTAAAGCCACCTTGATTGCATTGGCTGCTGACATTTCTTTAGTTACATCATCAAACAGTTTCTCAAGGTCACCATCATAGTCATCAATAAAGTTATCGACATCATCTTGTGATGGACGGAATGCTTTATTAGTTGAAGCAGCTGAATAAATAACATCTGCCAATACGGCCGGGTCTGCTGTGTTAAGTGCTGGGATAGACTTTGTAAGTCCCATACCAAATGAAGCACCATTCACGTCCAGACCTGCCACCTTATCCAATTCACGAACAAACTTCACACCGAACTTCAATTCTACTTCTTTATTGTTGATTTTAACTTGCATGATTTCTCCTTTTATCGTCTCACTTCAATCGTCTCTGTCTTTGTGTTATTTAATTATTCGCCAGCTGGAGCAGTGCCGCCATTCGCACCACCGTCAGTCGCTTTATTCCAAGCCGTACCGCCGTTGGTTTCTGTACTACCTGTTCCTGTAACTTTATCCAAACCACGGAATACATAGTCAACGTCACTTGACTGTTGGTCTGATAGTGCAGTCCAGCCACGCTTTGGTGTGCCGTCAACAGAGAATGTGACATCACGAGTTGAGTTATCATCAGCATCGTTGTCGTTACTGTCTTCTGATACAGATGTTTGTACATACCACGAGAAATACTTGCCCTCTGCATTCTTGCGGTCTTTGTGTACGATCCAAAATTCCATCTTGTCGCCATCTAGCAAACTGTCATAGAATGCGTCTGCAATCGCTGATGTGTTGTTAATAAACTCAATTTCAAGATCTGTTGAAACACTTGATTGTGTATTGACGTTGCCGTCTTTAGTCACGGTTGAATCACTGTCTCGTGATGGGTCAAATGACAATGATGTTTGCCATGGGATAAGTTCGGCTTCTTTTGTTGAAGCGTTACTCAATTTGCGTGCGAACGCTACTGCGTTGACACCTTTTAATGTTGATAATGCCATTAAATAATCTCCTTTAATCTACTGTAAATTCTAGTTGTATGTTAGCGCGCTGATACGTTGTGTTTGGCACTGATGTATCAATAGACATCTGCATGTTTTGTTGGTTTGCTTGCCCATAAAACGTGTAGCTGTCTGTTTGAATATATCCAATCGCCAGATTATAAATGTAATCAGCTATTTCACTAACTTTTTTGCGTTGTTTCTTACTGCCCCATACGTCGATTGTTAAGAACACATGGTCATTGCGTGAATACTTAGTTGTTGCACTAGTTTGTTGTATGTTACCTATCACCACAATTGGATAATCAACCGGTTCATTTTCAAGCGGTAAATAATCATAGACATTGTAGCCGTCACTCTGTAACAAGTCGTAGTAAGTATCGAACAGTATTTTTTGCGGACTAATCATTTGAGTAACTTCTCCAAATCTGACTTAAATACCGTCTTTTGTTTATTGAAAACAGGTTTTAGCAATGGTTCAGCTGACATGAAACGAGTTCCTAATTCGGTATATTGGTTATAATCCATACCCAAACCAGTTACACCACTCATGGCGCTATCCTTGAATGAAACACCAATGCTTTTCTTTGTATCTCCGGTAGAATACCCCTTTGTAAATACGCTTGAAGCATTAGACATCGCCTGTTGTTGCATTTGTGTGGTGTTACGTTTGACAACACTCTTGATGTCACCAGCCGATGCACGAGACAACAGCGCTTTACTTAACTTATCAACTCCGGTAACAGAAAAACTTATATTACTCATTCATCTCACCTACAATCAACGTGTTATTCTTCAATGGTTTCCTCGTTGTAATAGGCTTATATTTCTGCTCTAAGCCGTTTACAGTGAGATATGACCACTTATAGTCAATATCATTTACAAGCCGTATAACAAGGTTTTTGGTGGTAATGTCGCCAAAGTCCTGCACACTTGTGTTTGTGCCTGTTTCAGTAACATTGGCTATTGCTTCACCAACCAATTCGGGTCCGCCCACATAATCACCAACCTTTGGGTCATAGTGTTCTTTGACCTCTGAATAAAATTGAATATTGTCTGGAAATCTCATATCGTCACCTACAAAAACAAAAAACGACCTGAATTATTATCTTTCACGCCGTTTTCATCTTTCCAAGCATCAATATCATTTGCAAACTCATCAAAATCATTTGCGCTAAATGTAATGCTTTGTCCCTCTTGTGTATACGAACTCATACCCTCGTTAGCAAGCCGATTGTAGCGCTTTACAGACACTTCAAGTGCGATATAGTCTAAGACATCAGGGATAGAGACACCAGCCTTTAAACCTAATTTAAACGACAATGCTTGCGTTGTGTTTTTGATAATAAGATTGAGAATATCGTCACGCTTATTATCTTTGATTTGTAGCATAGTTTTTAAATCGCTAAGTTCCAAATCATCACCTCCTTAATAGCCGCCCTTTGCAGTATTGTTTATTTATTAAGCGACACCATGCGACTATTCTGTCACCGTAACAGCAACTCCTGCGGTGAATGTTCCGCTAGTAGCTGTAATAGTTGCCGAACCAATAGCGACACCAGTAATAGTACCGTCATTTGTTACGGTTGCCACAGCCTCATCGCTTGATGAGAAAGTAGTTGCTGAAACCACAGCACTAGCGTCTGATGCGTTGGTTGGGTTTGCTGAAACAGTCACTTGCTTAGTTGCACCAACTTTAATTGTTGCTGTCTTTTGACTTAATGTAATACCATTAGACACCACTACTCGCTTTTGCAACAACAACCTTTGTTGGGTCGTACAAGTAAGCTGTGTAATGTTCATCAGCAGTCAAAACGGTAGTCTTGTTGATGATGTTGCGTTGGTTTTCCACCTCCGCTGAACGCTTCATAACCAATTTCAAAGCTGGAACACTTGGGTTCACCTTGATGAAGATAGCTTGTCCTGCTGTAACCTTGTTAGATTCGATAATTTGCACGCCAAGCACTTCAAACTTAGTACCGTTTACCAAGGCGTTTAGTGCAACGTCTGAACCTGTACCCTCTGCACGTGCTGCCTTGCGCAATGCTGCTGCATCTGCTGGGTTAAACAAACCAACAACAGGTGAATCGTCTTGATCACTATTAGTTGCAAATACTGTCAACGCTGCTTGAACACCGTCTGATGTTGCAGCGAAGTTAACTGTTTGTGTAGAAGTCAATGCTGCCGCCAAGATGTCATTATCAACCTTGTTAGCGATTGCCAAGCCTAATTGCTTTGTAGATTCGCCAACAGGGTCACCATATCCAGACAATACTGCTTCATCTGTAATTTCTGTACCTTTGGCAGCTTTCTTGATAGTCACACTCTTGGTCGTTGTACCAAGCTTGTCCAATGGAATTGGTGCACCTTCTGCAACGTCTTGTGCATCACCAATGTAAGTGAATGCTGGGAACTTCAATGTGTCACCTGAACGTCCTTGCAGTGTTGAGTCAACACTTGCCAATGGTGTGAAGCGCATCGCTTGCTTAAATTCGTATGATACGATTGGTGCCAATACTTCTGGGTTTACCAAATCTGCTAGTTGTGTTAATGTGTTAACCATTTATTTATTCTCCTGTAATCTGTTTAAATTGTTCTGGGTTGCTCTTTGAGAAAGCAACACGTTCTGCTGCGGTCATAGCGTTAAATTCCACATTGCCAATATCACCGCTGATTTTTGTTGCGTCATTCTTTGGTGGGTCTTGACGTAGACGGTCTTTAACACCATCGTTGATACCCTGTTGAATTGCTTGTTGTAAGCTGTCAACAACGGTTGAGATTTCATCAGCATTGCCAAGTTTAACCAACGATTCAGCTAAATCAGTAGGCAATTCACGCTCTTTCAACAGGCTTGACACGTTGACCGTTAATTCACGTTGGTTTAATTCTTTTTCACGTGCTTCAAGGTCTGCAAGGCGTTGTTTTGCCTCTTCTTCCGCCTTTTCTTTAGCGGACATTGTAGCCAACTTCTCACCCTCTGTCTTGCCTTGTTGAATTGCGTCAGCCAACTGTTTTTCAAAGTCAGCCTTTTGTTTTTCCAAGACTTTTGCAGTGTGCTTATCCATCAAGCTGTCGAGTTCACTCTGCGTTAATGTCTTAGTCTCTTCAGTTTCCGGTTGATTTGGCTCAACTGGTTGCGTTGATTCGATTGGTTCTGTCATGATAATTTCTCCTTTGTATTAGTCCATACACGTTGATTAGCGCTTATATTGCCCCATGCACGATTAAACCCACACACGACACGCTAACAACCCATACACGCTATGTAACAGCCTTTTAATGTCATACTTAGGACAAAATAAAAACACCAACTTTCGTCAGTGTTCAAGTTATTCATAATAAGCTGCTAAACTGCAGCGGCAATTGGGGTGCATTGGGTAATTTGGTTCATGATCTATTTTGTAGATACCTTCACCTCGTAAACCACCCTCTGACGCAGCGACACAATAGCGACACGCACCTGATTCAGCCATCCACTTGACATATTCAATGTCATTTTCACGGTAGCTGTCTTTCTGCGCTTGCCCTATTACTCGTGTAAACTCTGTTCGTGCTAGCCGTTCGGTGATATACCTAGCGTTATCTTTGTATTGACCGTTTAACAAACTTCGCAAACGCCTTGCAATTACATTAGAGTTCTGTCCTTGAATGATATTGTTAGTCAGTAACACGTCTAATTCAGCTTTTAAACTGTCTGTGTTCTGCCATATTCTTTGACTAAAGTTAGCGCCATCAACTTGTGCAGCAACTATCTTAAATAGCTTAGTATGTGACATTGGTACGACTGTTGAAGCTAGAATACCAGCCTGACGTGCCTTTTCAGATACATACTTGTCTGATAATTCTTGTTGTAGGTCAACATCAGTATCAACACCAGCCTTAATCAGCGATAATGCAACCTGTGATTTGAGATATTCCAGTCTATTGATACGCATTGTAGCATTATAGATTTTCATTCGTCTGTTCACTTCGGCTGTAAAGTCCGTTTTAGCGGCATTTCTACCTAGCTTATCACGCAATTTGTTAGCGTATGCCACTAACTCCTTAGCTTCACGTTCATAAGCTTCAATATCGGCAGTTTCAACAATGTTACGTTCAAAGCCACGTAATTCAAGTCTTGCATATTCGGATTCAATCTTGCGTGTAATGTCATCAATGACTAAATCATACCGTCTGACAATATCATCAGTGTTGGTCGCCTTATTCATGTAGGCTTGCTCTTGTTTGAGACGCTTTTCCCAATATTTATTAGTTTGTTTTGGTCTCATTTGTTGCCTCGTTTGCTAATTCTTCATCAGTCAAAACACCGCTATTTTTTCGTGATTGATAAGTCATATCAGCCTGTTTTTGCGCTAACAAATCAGTAATTTCACTAGGATCAGTCACGTTTGGTAGGAACTGATACAGATACTCTTGTGGCACTCTAGCGCCTGCACTAACCACTTGTGCAATGGTTGCGACGTCATCAACCGGCATGTTATCTGTAAACACAAAGCTAATCTCGTTAGGATCTACACTCATGCCACTTGCTGACAGATTTTCTAATGCTTTGATGATGTTATAGCGTTGATACAAACCGACTTCAAAAGCCTTGCGTTTGGTACTTGCCAACTCAATGGTTCCCAAAACCTTATACTTCATAGCTACACCACTAGCGTTACCTGCAAAGTTTTCATCTGTTAAATCAGGTGTGTGTGAAAACTTATGAATATCATGTGCGAGTCTATCCTTGTACGCTTCTGTACCATTTACATCATATTCTTTGTGGATATATCCTGCGTCAACGTTCGTCTGTTGTCCTGTCATTGATACGCCAGACTTCAATAGCAACATGTTAGCTGACTTCATAGACTTCAACATTTCCATCTTGTCTTTAGCTAACTGCATTGCTGCGCTCTCGTCTGTTGGGTCAATACCACTCATCATGCTTGAACCTTGCAACAATGTATCAATATCACCCTTGATGACAAGCATAGCGTCATTCAAATCAGTCATGTAGTTGGCTGTATCTGATTGTGCTGCGTCATATAAATCAATTAGTGGGATAACGTTTTCAAAGTCACCAATTCTAAACTTATTGTTCTTATACTCAATCATTGGGAACACGTACAGTTCACTTGCCTCATCTTGTACAGGTGTGCCATTAATTGAGGTTGGTTGGTAGCTTGTGTATTCTGTTGAAGTCCACGTCTCAACACGGTACTCGTTTGAGATAACATCATCATCAATGGTATCAATCAAGTGATAGCGCACCGCCATGATTGGTTGCGGCTCAACGTCTAGTGAGTAGATGATAAACGTTTCTAGTGGGCTTAGTGCCACACTATGTTCAATGTCATCATGTCCTCGGTAAACATACTCATAGGCACGTCCAAAACGTGTCATATCTAGGAATAGATCACTGTTAATCTCATCAAAGTTGTTGATGTTTTCAACTGTATCAAGTCTCGCGTCATCATCATGTTGAACAGAAATGGCATTACCCACGCTGAATGAGGTTTGGAAATCAGCAATGTATTTACCAAATGAGTGTACAGCTCTGTGGTCTGCCTTGTCTTCATCAACACGGCGGCTCTCTTGTTCTAAAATACCAACATTCAACCCTTTGTAATACTCGTCTAACCTTTCAAGTCGCGGTCTCTGATACTGATTATGATGTTTGACAAACTGCATAACACGTTGTGGCGTCAGATTATCCAAGCTGTCTTGATAGATTAAATTAGCTTTTTGATTATCACTAAAAATCTTTTGCATTGTAACTCCTTTATAGTCCTAAATTCTTGACTGCTTGCGCACGTTCTTGATAGCTCATGTAGTGATTATTTGCAACGAACATGTATTGTTCCATTGCGTATCGTAGGGCATCAATAGCGTGGTTATTTTCATCTTTCGGCTTGTTCAACCAGTTACCCAGCTTGTCTTTGTCATACACATAAGTGTTCATCTCACTTAATAGTCCTTTAACTCTTGGGTGGATAACATAGTGATAGCTCTGCATGTACTGCACGCCTTGAATCACACTGTCTTTACCCTTACCAGCCGTACGTAGATTGGGTACACCGTAGACACTGGCTAATTCAGTTGTTAAACGCTGTTCTGCGCTATCTGCTATGATTGGCAAGCCATAAGCCTTGTGTTGTGCTAATGCCTGTGCAATCATTTGTGTGAGCATACCTTGTTGATAGAACTCATCATAGACATACACAACTCTGTTTGTTTGGTCTATTGCCATGAACTCACCAGCGGTTGGATCGTGTTTAAATCCAAAGTCTAGTCCAATTGACTTAGGAAACTTAGCAATCTCTTCCATGCTGAAATCTCGTTGTTCAAACAAACCATCGAACACAAGTCCCTCTGATATACCCCAGTCACCAAACACAGCAACTTTTGCACGATTAGGGTTGCGCACCACCATTTCTTTCATAGCTTCGATAAAGTCGTCGTTCAGGTGGTGATTATTCTTATATGTGGTTGTGAACGCTAATGTATTGTTGCGCCTTGTATCAACATCAAAGAACTCACGCTTTAACCAATGTCTGTCACTCCATGGGTTAAATGTAATGACATGCTGATAAAATCCACCAATAGGCAATTCTCCACGCATAGATTCAATCACAGTCTGGAATGAATCGTCACTTTTTAACTCATAGGCTTCTTCCCACCAGCTACGGCATATCTTGCCAACCGTTGTTGTAATTGATGTGATTTTCAAAGGGTCGTCCATTGAACGAAAGAACACTTTTTGCTGTGTTGGTTTGTAGGTTATTTCAAGCGGACTGACTGTGAATTTGAAGTAATCATCAAGTCCCATGTTATGAACAGCCCACTTGATAATGGCAAACGTACTATCTTTCTGTGTATTCTGGAATTGTCTAACAACTAACCAATTAACATACGGATAACGCAGTATATCAATTACAACCTTGAACGCAGTCGCTACGGACTTACCACTGGCACGTGCGCCTTTCAATGCAATGTATTGCTGTTTTGATGTGTACAGCTTGTAATATGCCTTATCAACCATTTCAGGAACATCAATCACTAAATCATTCGCCATTGTTGTCCTCCTGCGGTATCACAATATTCACATTGACGTTGCTGTTTTGTTCGCTCTTCAACATATCAATCAGTTTGTCACGAGCCTTGTTCCTGTCATACAGTTCAACCACCGGACCATCTTTACCCATTTTTATCGACTTGATAGGTCGTGTATCAACCTTTTCTTTATCCTTGAATTGCACCCAAGACTTTCTAAATACTTCCGGATTATCTTCGGTATCAAGTTTCACATCACCTTCCGCATCAACGTGTAACATATCGTATTTACCAAAGTCTATGTAATCACCAATATCAGCACGTGCCTCAACAACCATATCTTCCATCAAATCAAAAACGCCCACGCTAAGCTCTTGTAATTTAGCTTTACGCAGACGTTCTATTTCGTTTTGAATACCAACATTTACCAACAATCGTGGACCTGTTTTGTTTGCAATTTCATAAGTGACATCATAAACATTTATGTAGGCTTGCGTGGCATTAGAAATACGAAGATACTCCAGTACAAAGGCTTTTTGCTTATCTGTTAATTCACTATCGCTAAGTTCATCAATAGCTTTTTGAATTGGTTTTGGCTGTGTAACTTTTGTAACTTTTTTTGTAACCTTTTTATCAGTGGTTACATTTTCAGTATTCCAATAGCGTCTCTTCCACTGTTTAACAGTTGACAAAGAAACATCGTACTTATCAGCAATATCTTTATACTTCAAACCAGACAAATAATCCTGCTCGGCTTCTTCGTATTTCTTCATGTCATTGTGTCACCTCCTTTCAAACATTAAACACTTTAAATATCTCTATAGATTCTATAATTGCGATAATCAAACGTACGACTGTGCAAATTATCCAACGTAGTCCTATGAGTTTGGTTTTCTACGACATCGCGCACCCATAAGTAGTATTCGTATTCCGCCATTATTTGTTCATCTTTTGAACGTTTCGAAAAAATTGTTTGTACTCTTTTTAATGAATATTCATGATATTCTTTTCTCAAAATATCGTTGAAATGTCTAAAGAATGGTAAAGCCTTTTTCTTATCGGATGAATTAGCTATTTTGTCAGACTCGTCTGCCTGGCTGATGTACCATTCAATTCGATTAACTAAATATTCTTTTGGGTATAGATAGGTGTCAAATTCCATAGGTCCCATATCAAATCCTATATTTTGAAGCTTTTCTGTCATAATTAATTTTTCCTATCAGTTTATAATAATATTATTATCTCACTATATTCAATATTATGAGTCTCAAAAAAGTCTCAAGTTTAAATATTTTTTCTCCTCATTCACTGCAAAATAAAAAGCGCCTATGCGCTTACTCGAAAACTGAATACTCTGATATTTCACTAGAAACTTTGTCCCTTATTTTACTGTAATTATCTACTGATTTTTTCAGCAAATTCAAGAACATTTTAACGTTGAATTTTTCATCTTCAAGATTCATTCTCATTACAACGTTTAAGTCTTTGCTAATTTCATCCATAAACGGCTTGAATAATTCTTGCTTTTTTTCAGGCATACGATAGATAATAGTACTCATTTTGTGATAACCAATTATTTCTACATAACTTTTGTTTCTTTCAATTATGCCCTTTTCTGCCTCTTCCCTTTCAGTTTCGGTGAGCTCAAGAACATCTCCTCTATAAATTGTATCGAGTAATGAATTGTGTTCTAACTCAGACAGACATCCAACAATTGCCCTCAAATCCTCTATATATAATTCAATGCTTTTGTTTAACATGGCCTGCGCCATATTATCCTGCGTTGTTTTCTTGGCTATAATTATTGCAGCTACAACAGTTGCAATTGTACCAATTCCACTAACCCAATCCGCAACTGTACCATAGACATTTTGATTCTTTGATGCCACGGCTAAGATTATTAATCCAACTCCACCGCCTACTAATCCATAGCATACACCTATGCCTACTTGCTTAGTCTTTTCCTTCAATGTTATCTCCTCCAATAGCAGTAATTATACTACTAGAGAGACGTAGGTTGGATTAGAAATTATTGAAACGCTTAGACATCTTATCAAATTCCTTGTCGAAATCTTTTTCAAACTTCTTGCGACGATCATTCATTCTCATCATATATCTAATTACAAAGGTAATTAAGAACACGAGCGCAAACAACCAAAGCAACCCAAAAATAATTCCAATAATCAATAATGTGTTAATCATAATTTTTCTCCTCGGTTCAACTTATCAGCCCAATCTTTGTATTTATCGTGTTTGGCTTTTCTTTCAGAAATTATATCTAAGGTTCGATAGACAAAAATAACTGACAGTCCCATGTACCAACCAGCCCAGAAGTTGTCACCGCCATTAGAAATAATAAGGGCATTTACTATTGAATATACAATAATGAAGACTGCTGTTTTCATAATCCTTCTCCTAAACGTGCCACTCGGCAACTAACTTATCGCTATCATATTCAAGTGCATATAGTTCTTTCTTGGATAATGTCCAACCGTTCATGATTTCATAATTGTCATTTGGTTTGACTGTTCCAAGCTGTCGACTAATCACACCACCCTCATCAACTATCTTTTCCTTGTGGAAGTGACCTTTATGGATTTCACGACTGTGCGATAGTGACCAGACACCACCGAACTCATTAGCAAATAGCATAGGCAAGTTCTTAGGTGCTAAGTCACCATGAGCCAACATGATACCAACATTATCCAATAAATAGGCGTCACGGAACTTGATATTGTTATGAACGACTACCTGTGGATATTTAGCTTGTAGGTACTCCATAAACGCAAACTCCATGTTGCCGGAATGGTTACCTGCCATTTGCTTAACGTATACTTTGGTGCTGTTTTTTAGTGTCGCTGTAACTAACACATCAAACAACCATTTGGCATCATTCCAAGCAGCTACCATATCGACATCTTGGAGTATTGTTGATTTAAGCGTTTGTGACGACCACATCTGACTAGAATGGAATAGATCGCCCAACTGTTCAATCACAATCGTTTTGTAACCCTTGTTAATGACATCTAGCATTCTGTCTAAGTGGTTTTGAACGTCTTGCCTCTTAGTCACACCAAAGTGCAAATCGGGAAGTGGAATCACTAAATTGTGAGCGCTGTGCGCTACTTGCTTCACCGTGTACGGTTCAATTTCCTGCTTTAGTATTTCGGTAATATCTTCAAACGTTAATTCATCATCTGACTTTGGCTTAACATTGACCTTTAACTGGAAGTTCCACTTTGGCCCATTATCTGTCGGTGTCGTCCATTGGTTTGGAATTGCTGACACGATGCGCCATTCGTTGACATCAAGATTAAGATACTCAAGAATATCTTCTGGTGTCTTTTGTGTCTGCTCATTCAGTAATAGATACTTGGCTGTGATTTTAATATCATCAACCTTACCGTCACTACCATAGCTATATTTAGGCTCGATACTAAAATGGTCGTTTTCACTATTGTGGTTTTGTGGCGTTTTTACACTTGCATATCGTTGAACGGAGCGTTGCGCATAGTAAACACCTGTTTCTTCATAAAGTTTTTCAACTATATTTCTTGAATCAAGTCCTTGCTCACTCAATTCTTGAACACGCTTCTTTAATTCATCAGTCCATTTTGTGTAGCCCATTATCGCCACTTCCTATCATCATAAAAGGCATCTTTGCGCTTGTCTGTATTCGACTTACGTTTAGATGCCTTGCTGTGCTTCTTGTTATATTTTTGTTGCCTGTCTAGCCTGCGGTAGATGTTTAATTCATCATCACTGGCGACAAGTCCATAATCGCGATCTATTTTCATAGTTTCTCTTTTCAATAAAAAAGCACCCGTTAAGGTGCGTGTATGTCACATATGTAAAACAGGTCGATTTCGACCAGTTTAGAATTTATGTACAGTGGCTACTGTGATGTTTTGTAAAGAAAAACTGAGCAAACGGTTTTCATGTAACCACCATGTAACATGTTATCATATTCACTATAACAACGCCATACAACACTATGTACGCAATCACAGGCAAGCGACTGCTTTCATTGCAAAGGTAAGATAATTTTCATTGACAATTTCGTGTTGGATTTTTTCATAGCTGTTTATTTCATCAAACAGCTTTATAACACATCGTGTTACTTCTTATCAAATAACCCTTTGATTTTACCAATTATACCTTCAGCATTATCACCAATCATGTCTTTCAGCTTATCAAAGTTTTCGCCCAAATCTTCTTTGTGTTCTTCTATAAAATCTTTAGCTTTGTCGAGATTACCTTCACTCAGCAATGACTTTACTTTTTCAACAATCTCATCTTTATTCATGGTCAGTTACCGTCCTTATTTTTTGGCACATAGCCTAACTAAATAATACCACCAAACTAATTGACAGGGTAAGGATTTGCACCTTACAAACGATATTTCTAACCCAGTTGCTCATGTAAGGTACTGGAGCGGTCTGTTCCGCGACCTGTCATAATGATAGATATCCCAACCTATCGTATTTTTACATACACAGTGGCTTTTTCCAAAGCGTGTGCAACGTTTCTTTTAATGGATGAGCAATAACCCTGTTTGTTAATTATTTAGTTCTTTTGTTTTTACCAATTGTATAGCCAATTTGAAAAGTTGATATCACCAACGTAATTAAAGATAGAACTATTGGCCCATATATATAAATTTCACTCATTTATGTTCCTCCAAAATTTTAGAATTTTTCTTATAGTCTTGATCATACAATGATGTATTATTTTCTAGCGCACTTAAATCTCCTTTAATTACATCCAACGAACTACCAACACCTTGGTAAAAATTTTGTCTCACTCCCAAATCTACGTGAAGCTTGTCTATGTCTTTTGGAGCTTCTGCTTGGTTCACCCTCAACGCATTCACATATGACGTTGCCTTGTAAATCACAGCGTTAAGGTTTTGACGATAAACTTGATAATTCATAGCTTGATTTTTAGGCAAACTAGTCGGATTTATAGCTTCAATAGTTTTGAAGTTTTGCTGAAGACTATCAAGTTGAAATCTAAATTGTCCATAATCGAGTGTTTCATCTGTACCATTGTCAATTTTATAAATCATCAAATTCAAATCATATTCAGCCAGTTTTGCTGAATTAATCAGAATCATTTTTGTGTTATCACTGTACCTGTCGCTTTGATTCAATTGATATCAAAATACGGCAACAGATATAATTATCGAAAAAATTGATAAAATCCACGTTACAACTTTAGGCCACATTTTTTCTTTTTCGCTCATAAACCATCTCTCCTTTTACAAGAAAGATGATACCACATCATTGACTTATCAATTATCTGATGATACAAATATAGCACCGTTTTTAAGTCATTTTACGACATAAAAGCGACACCATTTTGATGTTCTTAGTTATCCACAGTTTCTAGTCTTTGCTTGATGAGCGATGTTATTTCAGCTAAATCATTTATCGTTGCCTCTTTCTTGATAAAATTTGTGGTTTGTTACTTACCTTTGTCGTACCAGAATATGTTGCCAACTTCTCTTTTAAACCAGTTTACATATCGTTGTCCCTGCCTCGTGCTAATTCCAGTCACGGACTCAATTGCCAACCAGTCTTGACCTAACCGTTTATCAAAATGTAATTTAACGACATTACATATTTCCGCCTCGAAAGACCTTTCAATTCTTGTAACTAATCTCGTGGCATAGGTTAGATCTGCACGACATTTATTGAGCACAACGTCCTGCTCTTTTCTGATAATCATATCGTCAACAGGTCGAGTGTGTTTGTTTTGAGCACGACCACCTCCAATATTTTCATCATTATTGGTTGGCGTCTCAATTTCCCTTATCCTGTCATTAACCTTGCGTTGTAATCGACCAGAATAATAATCGTACAACAGTTTATCAACTCTATCCGCTAATTTCCGCTCTTCTTTCTACATGTTATAATATTAAAAACGTTAGGAGGTATTATGACCTTATTACTACTTCACGCTTTAATTTACTTTATGATTTTTCTATTGCTGATCACTCTTCTAATCGGCTTTTTAATACATAGCCGTGGCACGAAAGTAATTTCTATTTTTGGTATAACTGTACAAGTGTTGATACTTGTCTTTATAAATCATTATTGAGTTGAGTCACGCTTTGCTCCTTTAACTATTCGTCAACTTCTCGACTAATGAATGCATTAGTAACCCAGACAGGCAACTTGTCATCTAAATTAAAATCATATGATTTCCACGCCTCAACTGTTACTGGTTTTTTCTGGTATTTCATGACTGTCCCTCCAATAAATCTGCGTTCTCGTGAATGTTTCCAACGACTTCTTCACTGTTCGTCCAAGCATATCCCTCGTCCAATCCAGACAAGTACCAACCGGGCATACCACCGCCGAACATACCGCCTCTTTCTTCATCCCAAACTACTTTATGAGGACAACCTCTGGAACATCTGACAATATCATTTTCATACACATCAACACCGTTTTTGTCTTTGAGACCTGTGTACTGTTCAAGGACTGTACTATCGTCATTAACCACACTGTCTGATACAAGCGAAATCATTGATAGGTTTCTACCTTCTCCCCAAAAATTGTTCTCATCGTTATCCCAAACTCTAAACTTAATATCTCGCATAACTATTCGCTCCATTCTGCAATGTACTTATCTGCCGGCAACACTCTGATGTGTCCGTCTGATGTGTGGACGGTGTATATTTCAAAACCATACGCATCAAAGTCACCCTGTTGATAATTTATTTCAGTAACAGTAATCTTGTCTTCGCCAATTACACCTTCATAACCGCCTCGCAAATCGTCTACCATTGCACCAACACCAATATAGTAGGGTACATATACAGCCTCATCGATAGTACGTTCAACATAAAATGCTCCCAATCCAACGCTCTGTAAGCTAACTATTTTCATTTTTTTACCTCTGGTAGTACAAACTTCAATTCTTTGACTTCAATATTTTTCATGCAGTTTTTTAGAAATATTGCAACTTGTCCTGCGTGCATTGCACTAATCATTTTTAATTCATAGCCGTCTGGGTATTCTTTGACCAAAATACCTGCTTGCCTGCCATTTGAATCTACTAACCAATCAAAGCTAACTATTTTCATCTCATCACACTTTCCACAACTCGACCATTGCTGATATGATAACCAGCAGAATAGGCTATCTTTATAATCGTGTTCGCGCTGATCATAAAATACTGTGCAAGCACATCAACATCAATGATGTTACTTCTTACCAACGCTTTTAACCTGCGCTTGCGTTCTGACGTTCGTTGACGTTCTGATTGCGCGCGTGTGTCAAAACAATGTGTAAACGCTCCTGAAACTGCTGCTTGCTTATTGACACGGTCAATTGACTGTCTTTTGTATTCTTCGATTGTCATTTATTCACCTACTGACATTGCTTTTCTTGCCACCTGTTGCAATAATTTCTGTCTTAACATGATGTGTCTTTTTAAATTCATATAAATATTTCTTAGCTTCACGTTCTGTATCAAAAGCTCTCCAGAAATCATCATTCACATAAATGTTGTAATATGTTTTCATTGTTTGATACCTCTATTTTTTTAATTTCAACTGTCAAATAACCTGTTTCTGCATATCTTTTTTTACCGTGTATATCAACAGTGGCGTTGTCGTCATGCCATAAAACGCCGTTCAATGCGTCTTCGATACTTTTGATGTAATTGCTAATGTCTGGCTTTGTTGTGGGTAAAATCAAACCACTAGCCGCCTCTGTGCGCTTTTTGAGTGACCACGATTTTGGAATAGGTCTGAACACGTTAATGCTGACATCTAATCCACCATCTAATAATTTGTAGTGCTTTCCTCTTGCAGCTATTTGCGCCATCATGCGTAGATCTGTTTTGAAATTCGCTGTCTTTTTCGGGTCATACATTCTGATGCTGTTACCAATACGTGCAGCTCTCGGTCTGGCTTGTGCCACTGGTTCAATGTCAAATTTAAATATCGTCATGCTTTTCTTCGACCGTGAGCGATACTTAACTTTGCGCTGTTGAAACGTCCTCTGTCTTCTTGACGTATCAACTCTTCGTGCATTTGAAACCGCTCTTTTGCTGTATTTTTAACCAAAACACCAGTCTTGAACATCTTGTTATAAAACGTCGATAGTTTTCTAGTTGATAAATCAAAATAGTTAGCCACCTCAGTCTGTGTATAGCCCAACCGATACATCTCGACAATATCTTCCTGTACGCCTTTGGGAAACTGTTCAATTGCTGGTAGCCTACGACCTGTTGAATCATACTCAACATTGCCGTCATTGTATGTGCTTTTAGACATTTCTTTCCTGAACCAAGAAATCGCCTCGTCGGACATATAGCCATACTGTCTTTCTCGTGCTACCAAACCTGCCACTAAATCCATATCGTTTCCTTTCTGCTAATTTGCTCTTATTCGTACCAAAACGCCTGTTTTTGCTGTGCAAACATCAGTTTGGTATAATTAACACAAAAACTGTTTTTAAACGCTTAAATCACTTGCTAGAGCTTTCAATTTCATTATTGATTTCTTCGCTCGTAATATTGAATTCTTTTTGGAACTCATCTAAGAAAGCAAACACATCATCATGTAGTTGAAAGTTCTCAATGTCAAAAATAGTGTCGTAATAAAGTGCTAAGCTATACGTCATGTAAATTGCGCATGCTTCCTTCACTCGTTCTTCGTGTGACTTTTCCATAATTACCTCATATTCAGTCCATGTGCCATGGCTATTTTTTCGTCAATCTTGATGCCGTTAATCTTGAAACGCTGCATGAATGTTTCGATACCAAGTGAATGAGCCAAATTGTGGTGTTCCCTACATAGTTGCACCGCTCTGTGTCCCAAATGATTGGTATGCTGGCGGTTCATTCCTGACCCAACTGTATCTAAATGGTGTAGATCGCTTGGCTTCTTGCCACAAACAACACACATCTTTTCCATGAGACACCTGTACTCCCACCGTGCAATTTCCTGCGGCTCTAACTCGTTCAACGGCTTCACACTCAAACTAATGTCATGTATCGCTGCATAATCTAGCAACATGTTGATGAACTGGTTTGTATCAGTCTTAGTACCTTTAGCAGCACTCAAACTAAATTCTCCAAAGTCTAAGCTGTTGTAATACTCATACATGGCATAGAAGTGCTGTTTCACCGTTTCAGGGGTTTCAATCCATAGGCCACCAACCTGTGACCACCAGATGTCATGCAACAATGCAAACGCAAACTTTCGCTGTTGTGCTGATACACCGTTTTCATCACTCGCTATCAATGACACCATCTGTTGCTGTCCGTTGGCGTGATACTTTTCTAGCGTGTGAATATCATCAGTGCTCAACTGCAACGTGATTAGACCTTTGTTTGGGTCAACCTTATTCAGTTTTGCGAATAGCTCTGTCAATTAATTACCTCAAACTATCAGTTGTTACATCAAGCGCCGCAGCTATCTTAATGACCGTTTCAAACATCGGTTTTCGTTTTCCTGCCACAATTGGATGAAGTGTTGTGTATGGTATTCCCGACTGCTTCGATAGCCAATATAAAGTGTGGTTTTCTTTACTGATTATTTCTTTGACCAATTCTGTATTCATAAATTAGACTCCTTGATTATGTCCTTGAAAGGTTATAAAATATTTGTGTACTTTCGGGTACAAATAAATCAACAATGGGGGGCTGTATTTTGACCCAAATGTTGAACTTTTCTGCGTTGAAGATTGACTGAGACATTTTTACTATTACGATAGCCAAGATTAATCTGTTTCCAGAGATTTGGGTGAGTTGTGAGTTGGCAGCTTGGAACTCGGAAAATTCAATGGATGTGGATTAATTTTCGGAACGTTTTTATGAATCGTTTATCATAGATGCCCAGATATAATCAGCGAGTGCCTATCGCAGAGCATCTAACAAGAATCACTTCAACTTGAGACAACGGAATTAGGCAGATGAGAGAATTGAAGTAATCTTTCATCAGCTGTACTAAGCAATTATCAAAGACTTTGAACCAATAAAGTTGAGATGGTTGCTTTTTCATTTTGTTGCTTCCTTTCTCATCTCTTGCAATACCGCAATCGCTTCTGGTGCACTCTGCCAAACCTCTAAAATCGAAACGTAATTAGCACTAGCGCATTTAACCATTTTTGTGAGTGATCCATTTTCTTTTAATCGTCTGCCTAGCTCTTCAAAATTAACCGCTGGGAATGATTTACTATTACTAGATGTCGATATGCCCATTGACTTTAATCTGATTGCTAGGAGTACAAAATCTAAAGGTCCCTTGCCGCGTCCGTCAGCCATTCTGGTAACTCCCTTTCTGGCTCATCAACCGGTTCTGAAACGCTCGCTAACTGTGGCTCGACAATCTGTTTCTTGTTGCCATAGCCACGCTGTACATCAGGTGTGAAGTCGTACTCATCTTCCCAACCTTTTTGATGAAACCATGTTGAACCGTTCTTGATATACTGCTTTGGTGTGCCCTTGATTTTGATTTGTTTCAAATACTCTTCCAGCTTTGACTTAATCAATTCAGGACTAACACCAGCTTTTAACGCTTTATTGAAATCTTTCATCGCATTTGTCTTGCCAGACTTTTTTGGATATAACTTCCAAATTTCATCAAAAGCGACGTTATTATTAACTAATCTATTAACTGATTTATTAATTGATTTATTATCTACGCCGTTTTCGGGTATAGGGTATGCTCGTTTTTGAGGGTAGGGTATGCTCGTTTTCTGGTATAGGGTACCCTCGTTTTTGGGGGTAGGTATGCCAGTTGGTTTCACTACTTCCAAATAACGCTTATCAACTAACTTTGAATCTTCTTTATAAACTAGAGTGCTGTGAACGATACCTTTGTTGTACAAATCGCTTAAAGCAGTTTGCACGGTCTTAGAACTTTTGTGAAACCTCTTTGCTAAACGTTGATTGCTCGTGAACACGGTACCTGTGATGTTTTCAAAAGTGTAGATGTACCCGATTAGTCTGGCTTGAAAGTCGCTGATGTTATCAAGTTCATCAACCCATGCGGGTATCTGTGTAAAATACTTGATGTCTTGTTCTTTTTCCATAGCTCACCTCATCAACTAATCTGTAAATATCGTCGTTCCCATGTGTCCGAAACATAGGTTGCCATGATCGTAAATTAACGCTAGTTCATCTGACGTTAATTCGACCTCATTCTTTTCAACGCTGAAATGAATTTCATTGTAGGTTGGTGCTTTTGCAACGATAACTACTTGTGCTTCGTCTTTTTCGCAATTACTACGACTTGGTGAATAAATTTTGAACTTATCAAACAGTTCGTTGTAAATTTGAATATTCATTCGTGCTTTTTCATCTTCATCTGTTTTAAACGCCCAAGGACTATAAATTTTATGTTCTACTGTCATGTCTTTTTCTCCTAAAATGGTAAATCGTCATCTGAAATGTCAATTTCAGTGTTGCCACTACCAGCAAATTTATTTTGATTGCCTTGATTTGCGAATGGATCAGGTGCCTGTGACTTCGGTGCTGATTGCTGACCATCACTCTTCTTTTCCAACAAACTGAAATTATCAGCTACAACCTCTGTGACATAAACACGCTTGCCGTTTCCGTCTTCGTAGTTGCGTGTTTGCAACCGTCCCTCAATCGCCACTAGCGCACCTTTGTGTGTGAAGTTAGCGAAGTTTTCGGCTGCTTTGCGCCAGATAACACCGTTGATAAAGTCCGCTTCACGTTCGCCACTAGCATTCGTAAATGGACGATTAACCGCTAAACTTAATGTTCCAACTGCCACACCTGATTGTGTGTATCTAACTTCAACATCTTTGGTCAATCGACCAATGAGCACTACTCTGTTAATCATTATTTGTCTCCTACCCAACCCCTAAGGGTTTCTACTATCATTTGTTTTTGTGTCTGATTAAGCTTTGCGAAGTCCATAAACTGTTTTAGATTTAATCCAACTGAACCTGACAATCCTTGAAAGAAAGCTACTTCGTCTATATTTCTTTTTGTTTGAATTTGCTTTGACAATTTACCGAACTCACTATTCAAAGCGTCTTTTGGCTTGCCACCGGTTGAATTTGTTTGAGCGTGCTGCTCATTATTTGCTGCGTTACCATCATCGTCAACATCACTGGCAATTCCAAACGCCATCGATAAACTATATCTGCGCGCGTATGTGAGAGCTGATCCCTCCGCTTGTGCTGAATTTGTACCGCGATTGCCTAAATCATTGGCAACCTTTGAGCCTGTTAAATCCAGCGTTTCACCATATCCAATCACTCTAGTTATCATCAGACCGTCATTAACAATATTTGTGAAGAAAAACTTTGCCCCTGCCGCCTTACGTGCTTTAACAATCGAATTGATAACTGCGTCGAGTGTTACATAACTTGATTTGAACATCGGGTTGCTGGCTTCTTTTTTGGGCTGTTCAATGTTGTTTTGCGTCTCAGCCAAGGCTTCGTATAGAGTTTTAAATTCAGTCATCACTCTCCTCCAAATTGAATACCATTGTTTCTCATAAAATCAGCGACCGATTGAAGTTGTTTCAACGTACCAGTGACAACTAGCTTTCTGGTATAAGTCTTAGGTTGTTCTGGTCCAACCGGCTTAACAGGTTCAACGATTTCACCATCTTCGGTGACGGTTTTTTCGCCAACATGTGTAACGGTTTTTTCCTGTTCTTGCTTTGCTTGCATTTCCGCGATTGCTTTTTCTGCTTCTTCGCGTTTTTGGCGTTTGATGACATCTCCGTCAATATCCGCCATAATTTGTGCTAATGATTTGAAGTCGAGACTGTGAGTATATCCCTCTGGATCAAATTCTTTACTCTCTGCATAATTGCGAACGGCTATTGTGTCGGCTACTCGTTGTTGCTTCGATTCAACTAAATGGTTCAGTTGTGGTTCAATGTGTTCCTCAATAAATGTTTGCTTGGGCTTTGTGCCATTAAAATTACCTTTGATAAACCATTTATCATTAATTTCAATGTCTGGTTCAATATCAAGTTCAGATGAGCGTTGCGCTAAATACTCATTCAATCCGTCACGGCGCTTTTGCTTTTCTTCCTCATCAAACACCTTGACATCAGTATCAATTTCATCAGCGGCTGCTTTTGCTTTCTTTTCAAAGCTAACTGCCATTTCTGATACCTCTTCAAACGGTCTCAACAGTTGAGCTTTGACTTTGCTTCGTCATGCTGCTGACTCTTTAGCTGCGTTCCGTAGTTCTGCACGTGCTTTTTTCGAGCCACTTAATGTCTCATCAGTGACAACAAAATTGCTGTTGCGGCTGATGATTTGTTCAAAGTCTGATTTGAACTGTTCAACATTCTTAAAGTTGATTTGACCGTCTTTTACACCAATTTCTGGTTGTGTTATTTCGTTTGCCATGTTTAATCTCCGTTTTTAATCTTGTTAATCGTTGCATCTAACTCCGATATTTCGTTGTCAACCTCTAACATTTGATTTTCGAGGTCATCACGCTTCGTGTACCAATCGTCACGTTCGCTATGCAACTTATCCAATAGCTCTTGCTTGTAACGCCAACGTTCGTCTTCAACGTCTGGTCTTCCGAAGTGTAATGCGTCTATCGGTTCAATCATCTAACATCACTCCTTCCGACCAGATAATCAATTGAGACTTCGAAATAATCAGCTAGATCGAATACGATTGGCAATCGTGGTTCGTGTTCTCCTGATTCGTATCTAGCCAATGTTCGTTGTGTTACCAACATTTCATCTGCTAATTCTTGTTGCGTCACGTTGCGCTCTTTACGAAGCTCACGTAATCTGTTCATTTGCTTTTACCTCATTTCTTGATATAATCGAGGTATAAATTATTTTGAGAGACAATTTATACCTACTGCGCTTAGCCAACTCCAATTGTGCTAAGCGTTTTTCTTTTGTTAGAAATACTTGTTTGAGCTATTCTTACCGCCCATTGCTTCAAGTCTGCGTTGCTTTTCGATTCGTTCACGTTCTTGTGCTTCACCTTGTGATAAGCCTAGTGCGAAAACTAAAACTAAAATTACGATTGTTGCTATTACTTGTAAAAACCACATGTTATTTACTTACCCTTTCAAATAAATCCAAAGCGCCGTTTGCTTGTGCTATTGGATTAAAATTCAATGTCGTATCATTCTCGATTGCTTCACGACCTTTACTAATTGCTGCCTGTGCGTAATCAAGCAACGACTGCCTGATGTCTTCTAAATCTGCACTCTTTGACATGTTGACCTCCTATGCTGCTTGCAAAAACTTGTTAATAAAGTATTGCTGACCTTTTCCGGTAACTTTAGGTGTCTTGGATACCGTGACACTACCGTTACTACGTGCGATTGATGTTTCCTTGATTTCAAACAGTCCCAATTCCATGCTTTTCTGTGTTGGCATGTTGTAGTCTGTACCCCTGCGCCGGATTAAGTAGCCGTTATCACGTAGCCAACTGAACAACCGTGTAGCCCCTGTATCGACACCGTTTTGTTTGAGTATCTTAGCTAGTTCACCAACCAGAACACTTGTATGGCTGGTTGCTACTGCGTCAGCAAACAATGCTTTCGGTTTCATTTCGGCAATGATTTGGTCTTTCTGCTCAAGCAGTAACTGTGACGCTTTCAAACCGAGCGCCATTTGATAAGATGGATCATTGGCTAACTTCTTGTAACGGTCTTCGACTTGGATAAAGTAATCTCTGATTTGTTGACTCTTTTCAGTCTTCGACATCATAGCTACGTTCTTTGCCATGTCGACTGTGAGAGAATAATCTTGAAGATATTGAACGTTACCATTTCCACCAATAACAGGTGTACCTCCGGGTACGCCTGTAAAATCTGTGCCTTCAACGTACATTTCCCGATATTGTTCAAACCATGCGCTGAAACGTTTCTTAACGCCTAATTCCTTGTGCAACTCTCGAGCACTGACCCGTGTTTCGCCTTGCTCGTTTTGATTAATCTTGATAATTTCTTGCATATTGCTTACCTTCCGTAAAATTTCGTTTGTTCATCTAACCACTGTTGGACCGCCTTTTTTGGATAACCATTCTTCATGTTTGGCTGTTTGATATAAGGAAACCCGTCAGCGTAGATGTAATTATTGACACTGTTTATGCCGACCCCTAGAAACCGAGCCAACTCCGTTTTATCCATCACCTCTGGCAATTCACTTCGTTTGAATATCCTGATCAGTTCATCTAACTTTTCAAGTAGCTGTTTTACCATTAGCTTGCCTCCTTTCTAAATATCCTGAATGTCTAGCAACTGTCTAACCTTTGATCGAACCTCACGAGAACTATTGCAAAACTATTTCTTGATAAATGTTTCAACCAAGAAAGTAACTTGAACTTCCATGTAACCGTGGGAGTTTTTAATTGGCTGAACATCTATAACGTGTTGTTCATCATAAGCAAACTTCTTGTCATCGATTATTAATGAATTACCTTCATCAATCATTTCCATCTATCTCGCCTCCTTTCCGAATACAACTATTGCGCTTGGAAATGGCGCTGGATTACCAGCCTGACCATTAACTTCAAATTTCAATCTTCCTCTGATAAATTCAATATCAGCATGCGGAAATATGAAATCATGCCAGTAACTCGTGTCCGTCCGTGATGGAATCAACATCACTATTTTTCTGTTTGGATCACGATTACTTTCCTGATACGCCTTTTCTACCCAAGTACGAATGTTTCTACCGTATGGTGGGTTAACAAACACATTACCCCCCCATTTTTGCTTTAGCGCGTCATCATTTGCGGTAAAGTAGTTGTCTACTTTGTGATTCTCATCTGAAGCCGCTGCATCTAAATCAAACGAATATTCTTCGTTCAACTTTCGAAAAAGCAACGCCGGCGTCTCCCAATCATCTTTATTGGAAGTAAGCGCCGGACCATCTTTTTTAAAGAAATCAGACATTTTTCAAAGCTCCAGCCACTGTCTTAACACGGCTATTATTCACTTGTTGGAAGCTATCGTCTTTAACGTTGACAAGATACAAAGTAACCGAACGTTCTGATCTGAATTCCCATACATGTTTGTACAACTTGTAGTCTTCGTTTCCATCAATGTATAGATACATCTCACTGCTGTTTGCTTGCTTCAATTCTGTAAATGTCATGTTACTGTTCCTTTCTTGACGGCTCGGCTACTTCACTAGTCGGGCTTTTCCTATGCTGGTTGCTTTCATTTCGGTTTTTCCGAAACAGTAGACAAAAAAATTTCATCTACTGATACACCGAGCGCATTCGCGACTTTTTCAACATTTTTGTAACGGGCGTTTCTAAGATTGTCAATGTCGGATTCGTATGTGTTGATAGTTCTTTCAGACAATCCAGAAGCAAGTGCCAAATCTTTTTGTGTCAATCGCTTTTGCATTCGTATATCGAATAACGCTTGCTTATTAGCTAACATTTAATCGCCTCCTTTCAATACTTTTAGTATATACTTCGGTTTTTCCGAAGTCAACAACTAATTTCGGTTTTTCTGAATTATTTTTTCAGAAACGTATTTCATTTTTTCCGAAGTCGTGTATAATATAAGGTATAGAAAACGGAGATAAGATTATGTTCGCAAATAATTTAAGATACCTACGCGAAAAACACGGAATGGATCAAATTGACTTGGCGATGAAACTTGGTCGAAAAAGTTCTTCTTCTGTAAGCGAGTGGGAAAAAGGCAAGTACACTCCAAAAATAGGGGTGCTTAACGATATCGCCGAAATATTTGGAGTTTCAATTACAGACTTAATGAATAAAGATTTAAGTCACGTGGTTGATAATCGAGTTAATTTGATACGAATGTACGACTCGTTGAACGGTGAACGTCAGACTAATGTTTACAACTACACAGAACAACAATATAATGAACAAAACAACATTATCCAGATGCCTGTAAAGAGTGAAGTTAAATTGTATGGCGCTGTATCAGCTGGTACAGGTGAATATCTTTTAGACAATACACCTGAACTTGTACCCTATGAGGGCGTTGTTCCTGAACATGATTATGCCATTATCGTCAACGGCGTTTCTATGAGACCACTATTTGAAGACAAACAGATTATCTTTGTTAAGAAAACGTTTGAAGCACGCAGCGGTCAAGTCGTTATCGCCTACTATGATAATCAGGCATACGTAAAAAAGTACGTCAATGATGAAAAAGGCGCACGTTTCGTTTCTTTGAATAAGAGCTATGATGATATGCCTATTGATGAAACACACGAGACACAAATTATCGGTGTTGTTGTTCTATAAACCGCTATGCGGTGTACATATTATGTGCCGAGCGTCCACATTAAAAAGCTTTGGAGATTAGAGACATGAGTAAGAAAATCGTTGGAGATGATGGTAAGACGTACGTGCAAAAGAAACCAATTTACAAACGTGTATGGTTCTGGATTCTTGCGATAGTAGTTATAGCAATTTTTTCAAGTGCAATGAGCGGTGGTTCTGATAAAAGTTCATCAAAATCATCTAATTCAACTCAATCAACCAAAGCGACAGACGATGAAAGTTCGTCGAGCGAAGAGACAGTAAGTTCTTCAAGTTCAGAAAAGCCAAAGGTTTCGGCTGAATTTACATCGGCTCTGACAAAAGCTACGCAATATGCTAATATGATGAACATGTCAAAAGCTGGCATATATGACCAGCTCACATCCGATGCCGGAGAACAGTTTCCAGCTGACGCAGCACAATACGCCGTTGACAATGTGAAAGCTGACTGGAATAAAAACGCTTTGGAAAAAGCCAAGCAATACCAATCAAAAATGAGTATGTCTGCTGAAGCTATTCGTGACCAACTAACTTCCGAAGCCGGCGAGAAGTTCACGCAAGATGAAGCAAACTATGCTATCCAGCACCTGAATGATAACTAGTCAATGCCCTTATGGGCGTACATAAAAAAAGGCGCGATGAGAGGAGATGAATAATGTGCGTTACTTTCTCGAGTATAGTCAGCTACAACTAAAATGGGTGTTTATTGCCATTTACAGCCTTGCAGCTTTACTTATCTTGGCTGGTGTTTTATATCTATTATGGTCAAAATTTAAAGACAAATAAAAAAGCACACCCCTAACCTGCAAGTCAAAGGGTGTGCTAAAACATGAATAAACGCACGGGGCGTTCTATTAGATTATAACAGATATAAGCCCCCTGATAAAGGAGGTTTTTATCATGGCTTCAATTTACAAACGTGGTAAGACTTGGACGGCTAGTGTTTCCGTTCCCTATCAAGGTGGATATAAGAAAAAGACTAGATCTGGATTTAAGACCAAAACTGAAGCTAATGCTTGGTCTGCAAAAACAGAAGGTCAAAAATACGACGGTGATATTAATTTTCAACCCTCACAATCATTTAGTGATTTCGTTGATGTCTGGATACGTACATACAAAACAGATGTATCTCGTTCTACTTTGGTTGGCTATGATTTATCAAGTAAGGCGGTTAAAAAGTATTTTGGCGATACATCTATTGATAAAATCACAAGACAGCAGGCACAAACATTCTTAAATGAATATGGCCTGTCCCACTCTTTAGCTTCAAGTCAGAAACTTAAAGGACATTTGAACGCAATTATGAAAGACGCTGTTGCTGATGGCGTTATTACTATAAACCCCTTTGAGCGGACAAAGCCACACGGATATAGTTCTAAAGACAGCTCGTTAAAGTTCTTGGAGTATAACGACTTCAAACGACTTATCCAATACTTGAAAGATAACCACGAACCTACTCACGATATTATGCTAGTATCTGCTCTATCTGGTGCAAGACTTGGTGAGGTAATAGGTTTGACTAAAGCTGACATTAGCAACGGTATGATTGACATTAACAAGTCATACGAGGAGCGCCTAAATGTATTGAAAGAGCCAAAAACACCTAATTCTGTTCGGATTGTTGATGTTCCAATTTGGTTGACTGATTATCTGGTTAATTTACCAAACAATGACAATGAACGTCTATTCAATCGTAAACAGAGTAGCGTTAACCGTGAGCTTGGGAAAGTCCTAACAAGATTAGATATTGATAAGAAAATCAGTTTTCATGGTCTGCGTCATAGCCACGCTTCAATGTTAATCACTAAAGGAGTCGCCGTTGAATACATCAGCGAACGTCTGGGACACAAAGATATTTCAATTACTCAAAAAACATATTTGCACCTACTACAGGTAAAACGTGAAAAAGAAATTACGCATACTATTAAGCTTCTTAATTTGCTTTGATTATAAAAATTTGCTACAAATTTGCTACAATAACCTATCAAAACCCTAATATAAAGGCGTCACGCTTTTTGTACAAAGAGACTGCTCGAAAGCCAATGATTTTACCTATGTTAATTATGATGTAATAAAAACCACTAAATTTTAATAATTTGGTGGTTTTTGACTGTCTTTTTGAATATTATTATTATTATTTTGTACCCAACTCCAAACATTATGTGTCCCATCATAACAAAATACAGACATTACAAAAACAAATACGTAATTATTCGGAAAAAAACTAGCATATTCTCAAAACACCTAGAACGCAATATGTTACAATACTGTAAGTAAAACATTAAGGAGCTATCATGACAACACGTAAAATTCCTACAATCATGGGTACACAGCATCCCGATAACGCTAATGCACCTTTCTGGGACAGTTCTCAGCAACCATTCATCAGCGCTTATCGTGAGACCAGCGAAGCATTTGAAAACTTTAGTGAATTAAATGTTGACGAATATATGTGGGATTGGGAAGGTAAACATGCCGATGCCGCAGTCATTGATCGCTTATTTAGCTCAGAGTATGGCTATTTCAAGGAAAATCAAATTGGACGAGACAAGTTTTTAACATTCCGATTTCCAAATATTTGGGAAGAAAAAGGTTACAACTTGATGCAAGCAATGACCGCCTTTTTGAGTTCCGAAGATTTTGCACATGATCTTGGCTTCACTCGGCCTTTATTTGAAGCCATCTTGCCAATGGCACAACGTGCAGACCAAATTTTAAAAATGCAACTTTTATTTGAAAAATTAGCAAATTTCAAAACAGCAGAGTTCACGCGTTCAGATAAAAACACACCTTATATCGAAATGATTCCGTTATTTGAAGATTTTGATACGCAACTACATGCACCGGAAATTTTAAAAGAATACTTAACACTCCATGAAGAACATTTTGGTTTCCGACCAAAGTATTTACGTGTGTTCTTGGCAGGATCTGATTCAGCCTTGACTGCCGGATTTATGAGTTCGATTACAGGTAACAAATTAGCAATTGCAAGATTACATGAGTTTGCTGAGCAAGAAAACATTGAAATCTATCCTATTTCTGGAACAGGATCGGCTATTTTTAGAGGTGGTCTATCACCACGTCGTATTGATCGTTATGTCAAAGAATTTCCCGGTGTCAGAACAGCGACAGTCCAATCAGCTTTCCGTTATGATTTTCCATTGGAGGATGTCCAATCCGCCATTGCCAAATTAAAAGCAGAACTACCAGTTGCCGAACCACTCAAAATAAACCCTGAAGACCAAAAAATATTAGCCGAAGTTGCTGAAATTTCAGCTAAATATTATTCAAATACGCTAGATAACTTAGTGCCAAGTATGCAACCAATTTTCAAGGCGTTCCCAAAGCGCCGCGATCGCCGTCAACACGTTGGCGTTCTTGGCTACTCGCGTTCTGTTGATGGCATCGAATTGCCTCGAGCAATTAACTTCACAGGTGCGTTCTATTCTGTTGGTGTTCCCCCTGAATTTATTGGTTTCGGGCGTGCCCTGAAACAACTTAATGCTGACCATCTTGGTGTTTTTGTGAGACATTATCCAAGTATGAAGCAGGACTTCCGAGAATTGGCTCGTTATGTCAACATGGATGCCCTACAAATCTTAAAAACTCAGAGTCCAGCTTGGGCTGAAGTGGAAGAAGATATTTTGATTTTGCAAAATATCTTTGGTTTCGAACTCCAACCGCTAACTAGAGAAGAAAAACAGCATGCAGAAATTGCGCTACAAGTTGTGCAAATTAAGGACGGTGCACCAATTGCCGTAACAGCACTCATCAATCGCATGGCCCAATTACGCCATTTTCTTGGTTAAAAAAACATCCTAAAAACCGTACTTATCGTTTGATAAATAGCCTTAACGGGCTTTTTTTGTTACAATAAAATTAATTTGTTTGAAAGTTTGAGCGTGTCAATGCCACAATTCTATGTTATTAACAATCCTCTTGCTGGCAGTGGACGCCACCAAGAAACAATCTCAACAATTAAATCTCAACTAACCTTTGTCTCATGGCAAGACACAACTTTTGCAGGACAGGCAACCCGTATTGCAAAAAAATTAGCTAAGGATTTACCTGATATTCCTTCAGACAATGTCATATTGGCGATTGGTGGTGACGGTACATTAAATGAAGTTCTCAACGGATTACTCAAATTTAAACGACGAAACCCACTGCCCATTGCTTATCTACCCAATGGATCTGGCAATGACTTTGCTCGTGCGGCACAATTAGGTGATGCCAATGAATCTTTGTCACGACTAGCAAAAATTAGATCCTCGCAATTACTGACGGTCGGCAAAATTGTTGGTGATGCACCAAAAAAACAAACAAGGTATTTTGTCAATAATTTAGGCATTGGTTTCGATGCAGCAGTCGTCTCACAAACCAATCATGATAAATGGAAAGCCCGTCTCAACAAAATTGGTTTAGGTTCATTGAGCTATCTTTTTTCTGTTCTCAAGGTATTTACAAATCAAAAGAGTTTTCCTGTTACGATTAATTCAGGAGATGACTACCTCAATTTTCCGCGTGTTTTTTTGCTGACATTAACTAACCACGCTTATTTTGGTGGTGGTATCGCAATTTTGCCTGAAGCTAAGCTCACAACCTTTGGATTAGATTTGGTTATCGCAGAGAAAATGAGTTTTGCTGAGTTTGTAGCAATGTTTATTGCTTTAAAAAGAAATGGCAGACATCTCAAATTCAAAAAGGTTCATCATATCAAAATGTCACAAAATGCTTCTATTCATGTCCGTGACATTCAACCCGGCCAAGTTGACGGTGAAGAATTAGGCAATGGCAGCTACGATTTTCAATTAAAATTTGAACATTATCCATTTTGGATTTGAATAAAAAAATTCCAAGTCAATGAGATGTCATCTCACGACTTGGAATTTTTAAATATCAATTAAAACGAGCGGAACGCTCAGCTTGTGACACAATCGTCGCCAATAAACGGCGTGCCACGAATTTTTGACTGAGGTTGATTACCATTTCATCATGATAGTAAACAGCTGCCATGGCGGCAACTAAAGTTGGAACTACACTATTAGCATGACCATGAACCAATGAGTTTTTGATCGCTTCAGTATAGTTGTGACTATTCAGCAAACTCCAAATGACTGCCTCTAAGGTAGAAGCGGCTTTGCCATCTAATACTATTTTTTCGGCCGGAATATTTCTAAAATCCGGCAAATTAAGCTCATCAAACGCAGAAAGTTCAGCAACAAACACTTGGTGCCGTGAGTAATACTCAAACCCAAAAGCTAACCCATTTTCAACAGCATCTGATAAATTATTGCCGTCTAAAATTTGGCTCAGGATTAGGCTCATCATACCCACTGTCACTAAGGCGCCCTCATCATTGTGCGTTAAACCGGCAATACGATGAAGTAGCATCATCGCTGTTTCATCATTAACAAAAGAAGTGCCATATTGGTGATGCAAGTAAAGTGCCACCGGCAACATACGTGCCAAAATGTTATCACTATCTGCTGCATCATCTGATACACCGGCAGATAGCATATCACGATTTTTTATATAATTATCTAATGCTTTTTTTGTGACGTCATCAACGCTTTGGTGTGTCCCCACAGGCGCATACTGCCGTCTTTGGTACCAGTTCTGTAAGTGAGCCATAACATCGGCCAACTGATAGCCTCTTGTTAAACTGGCCGTTGTTGCTAATGATAAGCTGACCTGTGTTCCCCACTCCAATTGCTTATCAAATTGTTGATCTAACACCTTATCTTGATCATTAGCAGGCAAAGACGCGATACTTTCACCAATAGCCATGCCAAATATCAAAAATTGAATTGTTGATTGTTTTTTACCCATACAATCATTTTAACATGAATTAGAGCAAGCTTTTAATTTCTTCAACTTTATCCAAAGCTTCCCAAGGTAAATCAATATCCGTTCTACCAAAATGACCAAAAGCGGCAGTTTGCTTATAAATAGGACGACGTAAATCTAAGTGATTAATAATTGCTAATGGTCTGAAATCAAATAATTGTGTGATAATTTCAGTAATTTTATTGTCACTAATTTTAGCAGTGCCAAATGTTTCAACATTAAGTGAAACAGGTTCAGCTACACCAATTGCATATGCAACTTGCAATTCAAGTCGATCAGCTACACCTGCGGCAACCATGTTTTTAGCCACATAGCGGGCAAAATAAGCGGCCGAGCGATCCACTTTTGTCGCATCTTTTCCAGAAAAAGCACCACCACCATGGTGCGCCGCACCACCATAGGTGTCAACAATAATTTTACGACCTGTTAACCCCGAATCAGCTTGCGGTCCACCCAAAACAAATCGACCTGATGGATTGATATAATATTTTGTCTGATCATCAACTAATTCTTGTGGCAAAACCTTATCGATTACCAACTCACGGACATCTTTACGAAGCGTCTCAAGTGATACTGCGTCATCGTGTTGTGTCGATATAACCACTGCAGCAATCCGTTGCACTTGGTTGTCATCATTTAATTCAACAGTTACTTCACCTTTCGCATCTGGACGGAGGTAACTTAGCTGATTAGATTCGCGTACATCACGAATACGACGCATTAAACGATGTGATAATGCCAAAGTCAATGGCAAATAACTATCTGTTTCATTAGTTGCGTAGCCAAACACCATGCCTTGATCGCCAGCGCCTAATTGCTCGGGATCATCATCAGCATTATCTACTGCCTGCGCAATATCAGATGATTGCTCAACAATCTTATTTGAAACATTAACAGAATCTGCTGTAAAACCTAATTCTGCTTTATCATAACCGATTTCTCTAATTGTGTCTGTGGCAATTTGGCGAATATTAACATATGCGTTAGTAGATAGTTCCCCAAAAATTGATACATCTCCCGTTGATGTTGTCACCTCGACAGCTGATCGTGCATAAGGATCCTGCGCCAAAACAGCGTCCAAAATTGCATCCGCAATTTGATCTGCAATTTTATCAGGATGTCCAGCTGAGACAGACTCTGAAGTGAAAAATTTTGTCATTGATATTCTCCTGCGTAAGGTCGCCACCAGTTTTGCAAAATAAAAAGCTAAAGCCGAAATTAAAAAGCGCGCTCGACATCGTCGAACACGCTAACGTGACGACTATCTGTACAGAATTACCACCGTACACTGCAAATTGTTAAGTCTGCCGCCGGTTGGTGCAGGGTCAAAGTGCTGTATCACTCGCCTGCTCTTGATAGCTGTTTTAAATTGTACTGATAATTGTAACAAACTTCCTTGTATAATTCAACCGACTTATAGGTTATTTACGTGTGCTTTCTGATTAGTTGGCTGATAATGATACAATTCTGTCATAAAAACGATACGTCATTTGTCCATTTTTACGGTACAATATTAGCTATGGATCAAGACTACTACCAACAACAAAATCTATCTCAACGAATGCCAGATGGCACCATTTTACCACGACGTTTGAGCACAGATGCCAGAGACAAGAGAATCCTCGAAAACTTTTCACCGGCAAAATTGAAAGATTGGCGTTTTTGGGTCCCTCTGATTGTGATTGTTATCTCCCTCAACCTCGTTTGGTGGCGCTTACCGCTAATGCATACGCAAGACCTTGAGGGAGACTTAACGTGGGCATTAGCACCTTTATTTGGCTACACAATCACGATAGCTATTGGCATAGCTCTCATGATGACACAAAATTTTCGTAGTTTGTTAAGCTATTTATTTTTTGCTTTCAGTATTTTATTCACATTTAACTCACTTATTCAAGCACGTCACGAAATTTGGTTATTATTACTCATCTTAGTTGCTTTTTTTATTGCAGTCCAACAGTTGTGGCTGGGTTTACAAAATATTTTGGGATTAATTTTGCTGAGTGTCTTGGCTACTTTTACCATTCCAATTGCTATTTTTTACAGTGAAAATAATTATTTAACGCAGAAGTTTATTATTCAATTATTACCGATGCTTTTTGCCTTTTTCTTTTACTTCACCCCAATCATTATGCCAAATCCAGATGGCAGAAAACTTAGTTTGTTGTCAATTGGCCTCTTTTGGGCCGCTTTGTTAAGTCACCATGTTGGTGCTACGACGATTGTTATTTTTATACTTAGCATGTTTGCTTTCGTTTTACAGTTTGTTAAAGCGCGTATTGGCAACTGGCAAAATATGATTTACGTTTTCCTACTAGCGCTTTCAATGCTATTAGTTTATCAATGAAAAATGATTCACAGCTGTCTATAACCAGTTGCGAATCATTTTTTTTAAGTCAGGTGTGGCATTTTCACCTTTTATCCAAATTAATCCCGGTAATTGATGGCGTAAATAGGTTAATTGCCTTTTAGCATACCGTCTGGAATCTTGCTGTAATTGTTTTACGGCTTCGTCAAGTTTTTCTTCACCATTTAGGTAACCAAAAAACTCCTTGTACCCAATGGCCTTCCCTGCCTGCAAAGTCTCTCCACCGGCGTTTAAAATCGCTTGTGCTTCATTTAAAATACCTTCACTTACCATATTAATGACACGTTGGTTAATTCGCTGATACAATGTCTCGCGTGGCCAATCTAATCCAACAATCAGCGCATCATATGTCGGCCGCTTTACTGTTGTCTGTTGTTTATGTCCTTGATGTGCTATTTGAATTGCGCGAATCACGCGTTGCCTATTATTCAAATCAACGCGTTTAGCAAGAACATCATCTATTTTTGTTAATTCATCAACTAATTGCGGTAGTGTTTTGTTGGCTAATTCAGATGACAAATTAGGATCATTGGGACTGTATTCCAATGCTTGTAACCCAAGCAAAGCTTTCAAATAAAAACCAGTACCACCAACGATGATTGGTAACTTACCACGATTGCTAATATCTTCTATGATTTCGTCCGCTAGGGCAACAAATTCAGCTACGGAAAAGCTATCTGTCATATTCACGACATCAATGAGATGATGTGGCATTTTTTCTTGTTCGTGAACAGTTGGTTTAGCAGTTCCTACATCCAAGCCACGATAAATTTGCATTGAATCTGCTGACACTATTTCACCATGAAATTGCTCTGCTATCTGAATTGCCACGCCTGTCTTGCCCGAAGCTGTGGGGCCGGTAATGACTATTATTTTATTCATGCTCTTGTATTTCCTTACGCATTTTAACTGCCAAGGCCACTTGGTTAGTAATAATTCCCGGAATATTTGCCTCAAAAACACGTCTCATATCACTTTCTTTATCCACAGTCCAAGGTCGGATGTGCGCATTTTTTCGCCAAAAAAAAGCGGGTTTCCTATTTAGTATTCTAATGTCAGGATGAATGTAATCAAAAACCCCACGAAATTTTAACCATAAAACTTTAGGCGTCACCCAAAATACAAGTGCCGCTATTTCGGCATCAGGTTTTAGTTTTCTAATTATTTTCAATGATTCCAAATTAAAACTCTGATAGATAATAGGATAATTCGGCTTGAAAATTTCGACCATATCTAAAATTTCGGATTCAATGCCAGGATACGTCACATGATCTGTTTTAACTTCTAGTAACAATGTTTGATTAAATTGTTGTTCTTTCAAGAAAGTCAAAAACTCAAATAAAGTTGGCACAGTTACATTTGAGATTTTGGGTTCTTTATAACTACCAGCATCTAGCGCCTTAATTTCGGCTAATGTCAAATCCTTGACATAACCTGTTCCATTAGTTGTTCTGTCTACCTTCTCATCATGAATAACCACTAATTTACCATCCAGCGTTCTATGAACATCCATTTCAAGCATATCAGGGTGAAAAGCTAAGGCTGCCTCAAAGGCAGGGAGTGTATTTTCGGGTGCGACTAGACGATAGCCACGATGTGCAATAATTTCTGTCATCATTTATCCAATCTTTTTTATTTACAAATTAAAGAAAATAGTCGATAATAGTATTTAAGAAGTCTTAAGAATTTAAGGAAGTGTTTAGAATATGAAATCATTTAGATTAGGTGTTATTGTTGGCGTAATTGGTTCTGCCATCGTTGCCGCAGGTACAGCATTGGGATATCGTCAAACTGTGATTAAGCCACAGGAAAAAGCGGAAGAGATATATAATCAAGTGTCAAAAGCTGCTATTCGTCGTAGCGTTGCTGCGCATCAATCACGTTACTAAAAAGAACCGCGCTTAGCAAGCGGTTCTTTTTATTTCGTCTTTTTTCCCTCATAACGGCTAAAGCCACCACGTAGTATGAAGATTTTTTCCTTATCATAGCCCTGTTTTTTCAGTGACTTAGCAACACGAACCACATTTCGCAAATTATCATCGTAAAGAAAAATATCACGATCCTGCCGTAAGCCGGATTTACCCTGCAAAAAATTCATGGCACTGATATTGCGCGCACCCATAATATGAGAGCGCTTATACGGCTCGCTCTCACGAACATCAATTATTTGACCGTTGTCCGAATCAATTTTAGCAGCAAAGTCTTCCGGCTTTAAAAGTTTGCCATTTTGTTTGGCTGACAAAAATACCCAAAACCATCCACCAAATGCAAACAAAATCCATAACACAACAACGGTTGCCATCATCATTAAAATATTCGTCATAATACTTCCTCTAAATCAATCTTATACTATTGTATCAAAAAAAGACGCAAGCGCCTAATTAAAATAACTGATTTAATTGATCTACAGCATTCTTTACCATGACTGGTTCACCATGTTCTTTAAGCACGTCATTATTAACGTCACTTAAATTACCATATTCAAAGACAATTGCCAATTTATCTTTCAGTTCTTCCCAGCTAAAGTCATCATTTTTAGGCGTTAATTGTAAGAAAAAGATGTTATCATATCGGTACAGATCCGATATGAAATTTTTAGCGTCAAAAGTTTTGGCAATTGCAATAGCCGATTCAAAACTAAATAATTTAATCGTAATTGTTTTCTCAAAGCTGTTAGAACTTTTTGTAACCGATTTTTTGGGTATCACTGGGTGTTTAACACTTCCGTCGTCAGATTGACGTAATTCAGTGCGACGCTCATCTGAAATATCATCAATGTCTGAATTTTTCTTATTTGCAAAATCCATAATGTTATTGAGAATATCACCAACTTGATTTTCGGAATCTAATCTGGAAATAAATAGTTCCAGTCCATTACGATTGGGTAATATCTGAAATGAAACTTGATCATCATCATCAAAATCATGCTCTGTATCAACTTCAGAAAGAATGTTGTAAAAGAAGGACTCGATTTTATCATGATTGCCAAGCAATTCCATTACAGAAATACCACGATCTTCAAGATCAGAATTATTGATCATTACACGAATTGTGTTTTCATTGATACGCTCTCGTTCCATATTCACACTACCTTTCTAATTAAAATTTTAAATAATAGTTTTAAGGAAAATAGACATTAACTCTCCTCAACAACTAAATCTTTTGCTGCTTCTTCAAAATCCGCTTTGTAGGTTGCACGAAAAAGTTCACGTTGACGAACGTCTCGAGGCAAGAAACGGCGAATCTCATCTTCATTATAGCCTACTTGTATCCTTCGGTCATCCATAATTATTGGTCTTTTCAAAAGTGAAGGGTATGCCACAATTAAATCAATTAATGTATTAATTGATATATCATCCAAATTAACCGCTAATTTTGAAAAAATTTTGGATCTGGTCGAAATTAAT